>NZ_CP022753.1:2456860-3685291 GCF_002263495.1 Nocardiopsis gilva YIM 90087
GGAGGCACGGCACACGGCGGGCGAGTCGATCGAGGGCACGATGGGTCTGGTCGGACGCCTCGGCGCGGAGGGCCAGGCCCTGATCGCCCCGGCGAAGGACGCGTTCCTGTCCGGCATGCACCTGGCGGCCCTGTGCTCCATGTCCATCGGGCTGGTGTGCCTGGTCATCGTGGCGATCTGGTTGCCCCGGCGCGTCGGGCGCGCCGACGGCGGCGCGCACGGGGGCCGCGAAGCGGCGCCCTCCTCGATCGGGCAGAGTGAGGAGGACCTGGACCCCCGGAGCTCCGACCGGTCCCCTGAACGGATCCGCGCCGGATCGAGCGAGTGAGAAGATCATGGACCCGACAGCCTGCCCGCCCCGCGGTCGCCCCCGCAGCCTCAAGGCCGACGACGCCATCCTCTCCGCGGCCCTGAAGTTGCTGGCCGAACGCAAGGACGTCGCCGGAATCTCGATGGAGGCGATCGCCGCCCGCGCCGGGGTCGGCAAGGCCACCATCTACCGCCGCTGGCCCGGCAAGGTGGAGCTGTTCACCGACGCCGTGGCCACGCTGCGCCCCCCGCTGCCCGAACTCGGTGTCGGCAGCGCGCGCGACGACCTGGTGAAGATCGTGGCGCAGATCTGCGACGAGATGGACAGCCCGCTGCAGCGCGTCATCAGCACGCTGATGATGAGCGATACCCACCCCGAGATCGGGAAGCGGATCAAGCAGCAGGTGGTGGCCCCTCGGCACGAGGCCGTGTTCCAGACCATCGAGCGGGGCATCGAGCGGGGCGAGCTGCACCCCGGGCTGGAGCCCACCACGGTCCTGTACCTGCTGGTCGGGGGCGCGCTGAGCTACGCGCGCAACGCCACCGATATTTCCCCGGAACGGTGCGCCGAGCAGCTGGTGGACACCGTGTGCAAGGGCATCTACCAGCAGGACGCCGCCGACCGGATCGGCGCCTGAGACCCGCCCGGGACGGCGCGGGGGCCCGTCCCGGGCGTTCCCTAGGGATGCGTTCGCTCCCTTACCTATCCCTTTGAGCAGGGAATCTCGGGTGCTTGTCCGATACCGGCGCCAGGGGCCTTAGCCCGAATGTGGTGACTGCCGAGGCCATTCGGCCTCGGCAGGAACGACATCGGGAGGCCCCATGTTGCACCCGGACCACGCCGCGGAATTGGCCCGGCAACGCCAAGAGGAGGCGCGGACCGACGCGGAGCAGCGGCGGATGCTGCGCGACGCCAAGCGGCAGCGCAAGGACGACGAGGATCCCGAGGACGACACGCCTACGGCAGCCTTCCGTCCTGTCACCGCCGAACCACGCGACCGAAACGTCGGCCCGGCCGCCTGAGGACCGATGCGGCGGGGTACCCCGCACAGGCCCGCGTGCGCTCCGCGGGCGGCGCCCGGAACGCCTGCGGTGTGGGCGTTGCGGGTGTGGTCGACGGGAGCGGCGGGTGGGCGGAAGCGACATACTGGGCGCCATGGAACGCCGTGACCCCAGCCCCGTGTTCGTCGGCCGCGAGGCCGAGCTGAAGGAACTGCTCGACGACGCGGACGCGGCACGCCGCGAGGCGTCGACAGCGGTGCTGATCACCGGCGAGGCCGGGGTGGGCAAGTCGCGGCTGCTGCGTGAGTACGCAGATCGCGCGGCCATGGGCCGGGTGGTCACCGGCGGCTGCCTGGAATTGGGCGTCGAAGGGCTGCCGTTCGCTCCGTTCGTCACCGTGCTCCGGCTGCTCGCCCGAGGGACCGACCTGACGCCCGAACAGCGGCCACGGGAGATGGCGCGGCTCCTCCCCGAACTCGGACCGGTACCCGAGTCGGCGGATGAAGGCCGCGCCCGGATGTTCGAAGAGGTCCTGACCTTCTTCGAGGCCGCCGCCGAGCCTGACGGGCTCACCGTCATCGTGGAAGACCTGCACTGGGCCGACACCTCCACCCGCGATCTGCTGGTGTTCCTGCTGCGTAATCTGCTCACCGCTCGCGTGCAGCTGCTCATCAGCTTTCGGACCGACGACCTGCATCGCAGCCACCCGCTGCGCCGTCTGCTGCCCGAGCTGGAGCGACTGCCCTCGGTGGGGCGGCTCGACCTGGCACCGCTAGGCCGGGAGGAGGTCGCCCGGCAGGCCGCCGGGATTCGCGGTGAGGACCTGCCCGCGCGCGACGTGGACCTCATCTACGAACGCAGCGGCGGCAACCCGCTGTTCGTCGAATCCTTCATGGAGTACCGCGACCTCGCCACCGCCCCCGTTCCCGAGGGCCCGCGCGAACTCCTGCTGGGCGCGTTGCGACCGCTCGACGACACCGCGCGCTCGGTGCTGAAGTCCGTCGCACTCGGTGGCGATCGGGTCAGCCACGAGCTGCTGGCCACCGTCACCGACCTGCCCGCCGACGAGCTCGACGTCGCGTTGCGCGCCGCGATCGACGCCAACGTGCTGCGTACCAGCGGCGACCACTACGTTTTCCGGCACGCTCTCCTGGCCGAAGCCGTGCAGGAAGACCTGCTCCCAGGCGAGCGTGTCCGACTGCACCGCCGCTTCGCCGACGCGCTGGAGGCCGGTGTTCCCGGCCTTGCCCCGCGTGCGGCGGCCGCCCGGCTGGCCCACCACGCCTACGCCGCCCATGACCTGCCCCGGGCACTGGAGGCGGCCTGGCGGGTGGCGCGGCACGCACGCGGAGCCCTCGCCCACCCGGAGGCCCTGGACATGGTGGAACGCGTGCTGGAGCTGTGGGAGCAGGTCCCGGACGCTGCCGAACGGATCAGCACACCCCACGCCCGGGTGCTGTGGCGCGCTTCGCTCATCGCCCGCGCACTCGGACGCCCCTTGCGCGCCATCGAGTACGCGAGCGAGGCTCTGGACCAGTGGTTGCCCTCGTTTCCTACCGCCGATTTCTCCGGCTACGACCATCTTCCCGAAGAGGACCGTGTTCTCCTGGCCGACCTGCTGCACGCCCGCGGGGAGGCGCGCAGGGAGATGGCCGGAGACGGCGCCTTGGAGGACCTGGGGTGGGCGTTGCGTGTGATGCCCGACAAACACCGGGGACGGGCCAAGGTCTTGGCGGCGATGGCGTCGACCCTGATGATGCGCGGCCATGACGACGACGCGGCACGTGGCGCGCGCCGCGCTCTCGACCTCGCCCGCACGGTGGGTGACCGACGTAGTGAGGCGGACGCGCTCATCACACTCGGCACCGTCATCGGCCATGACCGGACCTCGGGGGCGCAGGGGCGCGGCTTGCTCGAGGAGGCCGCACGGATCGCCCGCGAGATCGAGCGGCCGCTCGTGGAGTTCCGCGCCGTGGTGAACCTCGGAGCGCTCCTCAAGTACAGTGGGCGGTTCGGGGACGCGGTGCAGACCTGGCGCGCAGGACTGGAGCGGGCCCGCCAGCTCGGTTTGCTGCGAGCGCAAGGGGCACTGTTCGTCGTCGGCGTCGCCGACGGCCTGATCCTGCTCGGACGGCTGGAGGACGCCCGAGCGGTACTACAGAGTGTTTCAGGGGCGGAGAATCCGCTGGGCCGGGCCCGCATGCTCACCTCATCAGCGGAGATCCATCTCTTGCAGGGATCGCTGTCCGCAGCGCGCGAAGCCGTCGACGAGTTCTACCGGGTGCTACCAGAACACACTTCGGCTCCCGCTCAGTTCCTTGGGATGCGCGTTCTGCAGGTGGATCTGGCGCTCGCTACAGGGCAGCTGGATCGGGCCGTTGAACGGGTGCTGGACCTCCTCCACGAGGAGCGCCCGTGGATGAGGCGCTGGATCTGGCTCTCACATGTGCTGGTCCCGATCGCGGCGGTTGTGGCGCGGCTACGGCGGGAAGTACAGCGCGATCCCGCGTACGAGGAGCCCGCTGAGGAGGTCGCTGCCGGGCTTCGGCGATTCATCGGGATGATCGAACGACACGGCGATCGTGTGCACCGGCCGATTGAGAAGGTGACACTGCCGATGTCTCGCGCGTTGCTGGCGGATGAGCCGGAGGAGGAGTACGGGTACTGGCGCGCAGCGGTTGCGGGCGCACGCCGCTTCAGCTCGCGGATCGAACTCATCCGCTCGCTGACTGGCTTCGCCGAGTGCGCGGTGGAGCTGGGAGACCGGGAGACCGCCGAACAGAGCCTGACCGAAGCGCGGGCGCTGGCCGAGGAGTGCTCGGCCGGGGCGCTGCTCCGGGAGGTCGTCCGCGTCGCGGAGGAGTCGGGGTTGGCTGTGCCGCCTCCCGGCAGTGCAGACGAGGGGGCGAGTTCGCCTTCCTCCCCGGGCAGGGACCAATCCGGTGGCGGTGAAGATCCCATTGCCGCACTCACCCCGCGCGAGACCGAGGTATTGGCCATGATCACTCGCGGGTGCACCAATCGGGAGATCGCCAATGAACTGATGATCTCTATCAAGACCGTGAGCGTGCATGTCTCGGATGTGTTGGCCAAACTCGGTGTCTCGAATCGGAACGCCGCAGCGGTGCGTGCGCGGGACGCGGGAATGACCTGAATTCCGGCAGCGGTATAACGAAATAAAAGCCAAATCGGTTGAATACCCCGAAATCGTCTCCGGGGTGCCGTGCGATCGCTATGTTATGTGTCGATGTGGCTCCGACGTACGCGTGCACGAGGCGCGCAAATCCCCTACACGCCGTGGTTCGGGGGCTGTGGCTCGGACCTTGTATGGAATAAAGTAGAGGAAGCAACGGCCTCTCGATGCACATCCGCGGCATCCGAAGTATCTGTGCGGCGGTGCGCATCACGCGGGTTCCAAGCGAGCGGAACGCGTGCCGACCGATATCCGGCCACAACGCGCCAGGAAGGAAAACCGTTGTGAGTGGGCATCCCCCCACCCCAGAACCGACGTTGACCGTGGACACACGGGTCACAGGCGCCCCGATTAAAGTCCTCGTCGTCGATGATCACGCATTCTTCCGGCGCGGGCTCGTGTCCGTTTTATCGGAAGAGCCCGACATCGACGTCATCGGCGAGTCCGGGGACGGGGAACAGGCCGTGCGCCAGGCGGCCGACCTACTGCCCGACGTCGTGCTCATGGACGTGTGGATGCCCCACGGCAACGGCATCGAGGCCTGCACCGGCATCAAGAGCAGTGTTCCGGACGCAAAGATCGTCATGCTGACGATGAGCGACGAGGAGAACGACCTCTTCGACGCTCTGAAAGCCGGGGCTACGGGCTACCTGCTCAAGGAGATCTCCATCGATGAGCTGCCCGACGCGGTGCGCGCCGTCGCCGACGGCCAGTCGTTCATCAACCCGTCGATGGCCACCAAGCTCATCGGTGAGTTCACCGCCCTGGCGAAGAAGGACGGCGGGCGCTCCCGCGGCCTTCCGGCCCCGGAGCTCACGGATCGCGAGACTGAGGTACTGCGCCTGGTCGCCCGCTGCCTGAACAACAAGGAGATCGCCGACGAGCTCTTCATCTCCGAGCACACCGTGAAGAACCACGTGCGCAACATCCTGGAGAAGCTCCAGCTGCACTCGCGCACCGAGGCGGCCGTCTACGCCGTACGGGAGAAGATCCTCGACGGCGATGGGTGACACCGCACGCGACACGAGCGGGTGACACCGCCCCGTGGCGGCGCCACCCGCGCGGGCATCACAGCGTCGGCAGGTACCGCTGCAGCTCGTAGGGGGTGACCTGGCGCCGGTAGGACTCCCACTCCGCCTTCTTGTTGCGCAGGAAGAAGTCGAACACGTGCTCGCCGAGCGTCTCGGCCACCAGCTCGCTCGTCTCCATCGCGCGGATGGCCTCGTCGAGGCTCTGCGGCAGCGGCGCGATGCCCAGCGCGCGCCGCTCGGCGTCGGTCAGCGCCCACACGTCGTCCTCAGCGCCGGGAGGCAGCTCGTAGCCCTCCTCGATCCCCTTCAGCCCGGCGGCGAGGATCACCGCGTAGGCCAGGTACGGGTTGCACGCGGTGTCCACCGAGCGGAACTCGATCCGGCTGGAGTTGCTCTTGGTCGGCTTGTACATCGGCACCCGGACCAGCGCCGAGCGGTTGTTGTGGCCCCAGCAGACGTAGGCCGGAGCCTCGCCGCCGGCGCCCGCCGACGCCGCCGCGTTGTCCCACAGCCGCTTGTAGGAGTTGACCCACTGGTTGCACACCGCGGTGATCTCAGCCGCGTGCCGCAGCAGCCCGGCGGTGAAGCCGCGGCCGACCTTCGACATCTGGTATTCGGCGCCCGGCTCGTGGAAGGCGTTGCGGTCGCCCTCGAACAGCGACATGTGGGTGTGCATGCCCGAGCCCGGGAACTCGGTGAACGGCTTGGGCATGAAGGTGGCGTAGACGCCCTGCTCCATCGCCACCTCCTTCATGACCAGGCGGAAGGTCATGATGTTGTCGGCGGTGGTGAGCGCGTCGGCGTAGCGCAGGTCGATCTCCTGCTGGCCCGGGCCGCCCTCGTGGTGGCTGAACTCCACCGAGATGCCCATGGCCTCCAGCATGTTGATGGCGTTGCGCCGGAAGTCGTGCGCGCTGTTGTGCGGCGTGTGGTCGAAGTACCCGCCGGAGTCGTTGGGCTCGGGGAACTCGCCCGGCTCCGGCTTCCCCTTCAGCAGGTAGAACTCGATCTCGGGATGCGTGTAGAAGGTGAACCCGAGGTCGGAGGCCTTGCTGAGCTGGCGCTTGAGGACGTGGCGCGGGTCGGCGTAGCTGGGACTGCCGTCCGGCATCAGGATGTCGCAGTACATGCGGGCGGTGCCGTGCGGCTCGTTCCGCCACGGCAGCACCTGGAAGGTCGACGGGTCGGGCTGGGCCAGCATGTCGGCCTCATAGACCCGGGCGAAGCCCTCGATGGCCGAGCCGTCGAACCCGATGCCCTCGCTGAACGCGGCCTCCAGCTCCGCGGGCGCGACCGCGACCGACTTGAGGTACCCGAGCACATCGGTGAACCACAGCCGGACGAACCGGATATCGCGCTCCTCCAAAGTCCGGAGCACGAACTCCTGCTGTCGATTCACGGCTCACCTTCCTCGTGTTCGCTTCGACGGCGTCCCTGAGCCTCCGCGCCGCGCCTCCGGGACGGTCGGGACCAAGAGACACCTGTGTGATCCAGTCTGCCTTGCCGAGGTTTCCGGCACATTAACGCAGTTCCCACGTGCGACCTGTGCGGAGATCACGCCCGTGTACGCATTATCACAGCTCGGCGAGGTGCGGGGGTGCACGGCCCGGTGGCGGACGCCGTAGTCTCAAGGTGTGGCACAGTTGAGGATTGCAATGGCGCAGGTCAACCCCACAGTTGGTGACCTGGAAGGTAACTGTCGGCTCGTTGTCGACTACGCGCGCCGGTCCGCCGAGGCAGGCGCCCATCTCGTGGTGTTCCCCGAGATGATCATCACCGGTTACCCGGTCGAGGACCTCGCGCTGCGGAACTCGTTCGTCTCCGCCTCCGTGAAGGCGACCCACGACCTCGCCGAGCGGCTCGCCGCCGAGGGCCTGGGCGACCTCCCGGTCATGGTCGGGTTCCTGAACCGGCGCGAGGGGCTGGGCGCGCGCTTCGGCCAGCCCGCGGGCGCGCCGCAGAACTCCTCGGCGCTACTCCACCACGGCCGGGTGCAGCTCACCTCGGCCAAGTACCACCTGCCCAACTACGGGGTGTTCGACGAGTTCCGCAACTTCGTCCAGGGCGACACCCTGCCGGTCGTGCGGCTGCACGGCGTGGACATCGCGTTCGCGATCTGCGAGGACCTGTGGCAGGAGGGCGGCCCGGTCAAGGCCGTGCGCGAGGCGCAGGCCAGCATGCTCATCACCCTCAACGGCTCGCCCTACGAGCGGGACAAGGACAACGTCCGGCTCGAACTGTGCCAGCAGCGGGCCCGCGAGATCGGCGCGTCCATCGCTTATGTCAACATGAGCGGCGCCGAGGACGAGCTGATCTTCGAGGGCGACTCGCTGATCGTGGACTCCGACGGCGAACTGGTGGCGCGCGCACCGCAGTTCGAGGACGCGCTGCTCGTCACCGACCTGCGACTGCCCGAGGCGACCCAGGTGTCGCCCCCGTCCAGCCCGATAGACGGCATCCGCATCGTCCGGCACACCATCTCCAGCCGCCCGGTCGCGCCGTACGAACCGATGGAGCCGGTGCTGACCCCGCGCCCGGACCCCACGAACGACATCGGCGAGGTCTACCACGCGCTCGTCACCGGCCTGCGCGACTACGTCGCCAAGAACGGCTTCGACACGACCATGGTCGCGCTGTCCGGCGGCATCGACTCCGCGCTGACGGCGACCATCGCCGCGGACGCCGTGGGCGCCGAGAACGTGCACTGCGTGCTGATGCCCAGCAAGTACTCCAGCGAGCACTCGGTGGCCGACGCCGAGGAACTGGTCAAGCGGCAGGGCATGCACGGGCGCACGATCCCCGTCGAGTCGATCGTGGCGGCGTTCGACGAGGCGGTCACACTCGACGGGCTGGCCGCCGAGAACCTGCAGGCGCGGGTGCGCGGCACCGTGGTGATGTCCCTGTCCAACCAGGAGGGCCACCTGGTCCTGGCCACTGGCAACAAGAGCGAGCTGGCCACCGGTTACTCCACGCTCTACGGCGACTCCGTGGGCGGCTACGCGCCGATCAAGGACTGCTGGAAGACGGTGGTCTGGGATCTGGCGCGCTGGCGCAACGCCGAGGCCGAGCGGGCGGGAGAGATCGCGCCGATCCCGGAGAACTCCATCACCAAGGCACCGAGCGCGGAGCTGCGCCCCGGACAGCTCGACACCGACTCCCTGCCCGACTACGAGCTGCTCGACTCACTTCTCGACGCCTACATCGGCACCGACAAGGGGTACCTGGAGCTCACCATCGCCGGATTCGACCCCGAGCTGGTCAAGAAGGTGATCCGGCTGGTCGACCGGGCCGAGTACAAGCGGCGCCAGTACCCGCCGGGCCCCAAGATCAGCTCGCGCAACCTCAGCCGCGACCGCCGGGTCCCGATCACCAACCGCTGGACCCCGTGACGGGCTGAGCCACCGTTCTCTCCGTTGATCTCGGCGATATCGACCGAATGTCGCCGATTATTCGGTCGATATCGCCGAGATCAACGGAGGAGTCGGCGGGACTGCGCGGGAGGGCTCAGTGGTCGATGAGGCCGAGGTCGCGCGCCCGCGCCCCGGCGGCTCCCCGGTTCGGCAGGTCCAGCTTGGCCAGGATGTTGGAGACGTGCACGCTCGCCGTCTTGGCGGCGATGAACAGTTCCCGGGCGATCTCGGCGTTGGTATAGCCGCGCCCGAGCAGGCGCAGCACCTCCGTCTCGCGCGGCGTCAGCCCCGCCGGGGGAGCGGGCGGCGCGGTCCCGGCGGATGCGTCCAACGAGATGCCGAGACGCCGGGCGAGGTCGGCGGCCCGGTTCTCCAGGATGGCGGCGCCGCACTCCTTGGCGGTCGCGGCGGCGGCCCGTACCCAGGCGTCGACGTCGCTGCGGTCGTTCGCGGCGACGGCGGCTTCGGTCGCGTGCAGGCGTGCTCCGCTGAGTTCCAGCCGCAGCGGCGTGGCCGCCCAGCCGTCCACGGCCTCCCGCCAGGCTGTCAGTACCTTGTCTGGCGCCAGCTGGCCGGCCTCGGCCAGCCGCGCGACGCAGGAGCGCCGGTATGCCTCCTGCACCGGCCCGAACCGCGTGAGGTCGGCGGCCCACTCCTCCACCAGCCCCCGCACCTCGGCGGCGAGCGGCGGCTGCTGCTCCGCGCCGTCGGCCGATGCCTGGCGCACGGCCTCGGCCACCAGGTCCAGCAGCATCCAGCTGTAGCCGGGGGACCGATCGAGCCTGACACCGCGCAGCGTGGAGAGCGCCAGGTCCAGTGCGGCGGTGAGGTCGTTCGCGGCGAGGTCCAAGCCCAGCTCGGTAGCAACCGAGACCTGCACTGTGTGCAGCCGCTCGGTGGTGAGCTCCCCTCGCGCGTCGAGGTTCGCCGCGGCGGCGCGCGCCGCATCCAGATCACCCTGGAGCAGGGCGACCCGCGCCATGGCTGTCGACAGGCAGATGCGGTGCAACGGAGTGGGCGACCAGGACAGGCTGGTTCGGGCCATCTCCCGAGCGGCCTCCAGGTTGCCCAGCTCCAGGTGGGTCTCGACGATGTTGATCGCGGTGTAGGTGCCATGGAGGCTCATCAGGCCGGTCTCGCGGATCTGCTCCAGGGAGCGCTCCAGCAGCCCCAGCGCCTCGTCGTGGCCCCCGATCTCGCGCAGGTAGTGGGAGAGGTTGATCAGGCCGCGGGCCTCCAGCGACGGGTCGTGCATGCGACGGGCGAGCGCGATGCCCTCCTCGACAGCGGCCCGCCCCTCCGTGAACTCCCCCTGGACGAGCAGGGCTGTGCCCAGCGTGATGCGCGCGTCGGCCAGAGCGCACTGGTCGTCCTCGTGGTCGCCCATGCCCTCGGAGTGGCGGATGGCCCGCGTGGCCAGGGTGATGGCCGTCGACGACCCGTGGGATTCCTCCGACGTCCCCCGCACACCGCTGGCGGCGGGCAGCGGCACGGATTGGCGCAGCAGGACCTCGCGCGCCAGCAGGGAGAGCAGGTACCCGTAGCCGCGCGCGTGCGGCGGGTACACGTTGAGCGCCTCGACCAGGTCGGCGACGCCGGTCGGGTCGGCGAGCTGGATCCCGGCCTGGCCACGGCGGCGCATCAGCACGCCGCGGCGGGCGCGGGTCTCATCGTCCTGGGCGTCCTCCTGGGCGTCCTCAGAGAGCTCGGCCAACCCCATGTCGCACAACTCGCGCGCCCGGTAGCTCTGGCCGCCCTGGACCGCGGCGGCCGCCGCGAGGCTGGCGACGTCCGAGCGGTGGTTGCCCATGACCCGCTCCTCGGCGTCCGGGACCCGGTCCCACAACTCCAGAACGCGTTCCAGCAAGAGCAGTTCCTCGGCGTAGGCCAGCGCATCGCTCGCGTGCCGCGCCGCCGACCAGGCTGCGCTCAACGCGCGCGGCAGGTCGCTGGCGGCGTAGAAGTGGTGCGCCTGCTCGGTGGCGAGCCGGTCGGCGGGGATGACGCCGGGCAGTGCGTCGAGGGCTTCGGCGAAGCGCAGGTGGAGGCGGGAGTGCTGGCCGGGCAGCAGCTCGGAGTGGACGGCCTCGCGCAGCAGTGCGTGCCGGAACCGGTAGCCGGTGCCCTCGACCCGGAGCACGTTGGTGTCGACGACCGCGTGGAGTGCCGCGTCGAGCTCGCTCTCGGGCAGGTCGGCGACGTGGGCCAGCAGTTCGTGTTCGATCTGGCCGCCGCTGACCGCGCCGACCGAGGCGACGCGGACGACGAACCGCGCTTGGTCGTCCAGCTTGTACAGGGAAGCGAGCAGCAGCTCGCGGGTGGTCTCCGGGACGTGGTCGCTGAGGATGGTGGAGCAGTCGGTCAGCGACTCGACGAACAGCGGGTTGCCGCCGGTCCGCTCGTAGAGGGCGGTGGCCTCGTCGGGCGGCAGGGCGCTGCCGCGGATGGCAGCGGCCTGCTCGGCCACTTCCTCGCGGTCGAGCGGACCCAGCTCCATCCGGGTGACGCTGCGCAGCCGCTCCAGCTCAGGAAGCAGTCGCCGTAGGGGGTGCGTGCGGTGGAGGTCGTCGGCACGGTAAGTGGCCACGACCTGGAGGCCGGGCGAGTAGAAGTTGCGCAGCAGGAAGACCAGCAGGTCGCGGGTGGCGTTGTCGGCCCAGTGCAGGTCCTCGATGACGATGGTCAGGCCATCGGATCGGGATACGGAAGTCAGGAGCCGCAGCACCTGCTCGAAGAGGATGCCGCGGGCCTCGCGTCGCTCGGCGGGGGCGTGGCCGAGCTCGGGGAGAAGGCGGGCCAGCTCGTGCTCTCCGTCGAGCGCGAGCGCGTCGAAGGGCGCGCGGCCCAGGTCGCGCAGCAGGTGGCGGAGTACCGCCACGAAGGGGGCGTACGGCAGGCCGTCCACACCCAGTTCGAGGCAGCCCCCGGACACCAAGCGGCCCTGGCCGACCTGAGCGGCGAACTCTCTGACCAGCCGGGACTTGCCGACACCGGCGTCTCCTCCGATGAGCATCGCCGCGGATGCCTCGGTCCGCGCGCGGTGGGCGTGGTCGAGCAGGGCGCGCAGCTCGGTGTGGCGGCCGACGAAAACGGGGCTGGTGCCGATGGGTGCCATGTCCCCGAGTATGCCCGGAGCGGGCGAGATGCCGTCGGCGACCGTGGCGTGCGGCTCACGTGCCCTGCGGGGGACCACGGGTGTGCGTCGCGGCACCGCCTACCGCCGGGGGTCCGTCGCCATGTGCCGCTGCCAAGTCTCGGCGGCGCCCACGTGCCCGAGCCACGCGACCAGCCGGGCCGCGAACGAGGCGCGCGGTGCGGCGGGCGCGGTGCGGTGGTCGTGTGCCACCTGCTCGGCGGCCGAACGATGGCGCCGGGCGCGCTCCTCGTCGGCCATCCGCTCTCGGGCGATCTCTCTGACGATGTCGGGGTGTGTCATGTGTCCGTACTCCTTGGTCCGTCCCCTGGGTGGTCGCGGCGGTTCGGGAACGCTGGTGCGGCCCGTTCCGCGTGATCCTCAGATTCGGGCTAAGACCCCGGGGCGCACATGGGGCGGATGCCTTATTCACGGCCGTGACGTGGGGCGTAGCGGCTAAGATCGCGGATTCGCGCGTGGCATGGGACTAAGACGCGCGCGGTCGTCGTGGCGGGACCCGAGCCACGGACGGGAGCGGCGGGGATGGACGCCGAGAGCGCGGTCAGTCGGTCAGACGATTCGGAGCAACGATGGCGTGTCGCGCTCAGTGTTGACGCTGATGCGGATAGTTGTCATAACCAGGGGATTCTCCGCGGGGGAGGGTCACATGACCGGCTGGAGGGTCGATGGTCGTGCGTGGAGGTTCCGCCCGTCGCGGGGCGGGTCGCGCGGTGGCGCGGTCTGTCGTCGGTATGGCGGGCGTCGCGGCCCTTGGTGGACTCCTCGCTCTTCCGGCGGTGGCCGGGAGACTGGAGCCTCAGGACGGGGTGGAACAGCAGGGGCAGGGCGGTCGGGAAGAACCGGCTCACGAGCCGGAGAACCCGGAGCAGGACCAAGAGACGGAGCAGGGCGAGGTGGACCACCCGCGGCTCCCGCCCCTGTCCGTTGGTGTGCGCGACGCCCTGCACTGGATGGGTCCCGGAGATGAGTCGCAGTACGTGATCACCGTGCGCAACGATGGGGGCGAGCGGTTCGAGCGGATCCTGCTGTTCCAGAGTCTGATGCCGGAGATGGAGGTCATCGACGCGGGGGAGCAGGCCACCACCTGGGACAGTGCCATCGCGTGGGAGGCCTCGCTCGACCCCGGGGAGGAGATCGAGCGCACCACGCGTGTGCGGCTGGGCGATTTGGAGCAGGGCACACGGTATGTCGGCACTACGGCCTGCGTCCAACTGGAGCAGGGGGGACCTCTGGTGGCCTGCGGGACCGATGCCAATCTGGTGCCACCGGAGGAGCGGCAGGACCAGTCGGGTCAGCCAGAGCGGCCAGAGCAGTCGAACGCCCAGGGGCAGCTGGACCACTGGTTGGTCGCGGCCGTCAGGGAGTATTGGCCGCCGTGGTCGAGTCTGGTCGGGGCAGGCCTGGGTGCTGTCATCGGCCTGGGGGTGGTGCTCGTACTGTGGCGGCGGCGAATTCGAAAGTCGGCCCGCCACGTCTGAGCCGAGGCTGCCGAAGTGTTATGTCATCATGTCGTAAAACCAGCGCGTATGTACTACGCGGCGTAGTAGGCTTGCCGCCATGGACATCGTTTACTCCGCGCTTGTTTTCCTGCACCTCCTGGGCATGGCCGGCATCATCGGCGGCTTTCTCATGCAGCTCATCACCGGCAACGAGAAGTCGCCCAAGGTGATTCTGCACAGCACGCTGCTCCAGCTGCTCACCGGCCTGCTGCTGGTCGGGATCGCCGAGATGGACGGCGGGGGGCTCGACCACATCAAGGTGGGAGTCAAGCTCGTCGTCGCGTTCGCGGTCGCCATCATCGCCACCATCAACCTCCGCAAGCCCGCCACCAAGCTCGCGCTGGCCGCCGGCGTGCTGGCAATCCTCAACGTGGGCGTCGCCGTCTTCTGGTAGGGATCACGCGCACGGATGCGCAGGAGAACCGGGGCCGGGCCCTCCCTCGCGGGGCCCGGCCCTCGTCATGTCGAAAAACCGTTGCACTTCCCGTCATGATCTTGCGCGATCGTCCCCACGAACCGAATCAGTATCTCCGCAGGTCGATTCCGATGTGCGGACCGTGGTCGAGTGTTGCGCAGCGTCGACATCCCCCAGGTCGTTCAATCCTCAAGCGCCATTTTTCCTCCCTGTCACGCGCGCGGAATCCGGTCTTCACAGGGATCGGCGTGCTTGCTATGTTCGCGGCACCGTGAAACATCTTGCGTGTTCTTTCGCGGGTTTCACGGCGCATCCCCCACACGCTCCATCCGCCTAGGAGGCGCGATGAAACCGCGACGACGCAGACTCAGTGCGGCGACCACCTCGACCATCCTCGGTGCCGGCCTGCTGCTGGCTCTCACCTCCTCCGCCGCCGGAGCGGCGCCCGCGACCACCCCCGCCCGCACCCCCACACTCCCCGCATCCTCCACGACCACCGCACCCCAGGCCCAGGGGTCGGTCATCGTCCACCTCTTCCAGTGGCGATGGGAGTCCGTCGCCCGGGAATGCGCGGACGTCCTCGGCCCGAACGGCTATGGCGCGGTCCAGGTGTCCCCGCCCCAGGAGCACGTGGTCCTGCCCAGCGCCGAAGGTGCCGAGTACCCCTGGTGGCAGGACTACCAGGCGGTCTCCTACAAGATCAGCAACACCCGGCGCGGCACCGCCGCCGACTTCGCCGCGATGGTACGGACCTGCCGCGACAGCGGTGTGCAGGTCTACGTCGACGCGATCGTCAACCACACCACGGGCCCGGGCCGCGGCAGCGGAAGCGCGGGCAGCTCGTGGCAGGGCGACGCCTACACCTACCCCGCCGTCCCCTACGCGAGCCGCGACTTCAACGACTGCCGCCACGACATCGCCGACTGGAACGACCCCGACGAGGTCTGGAACTGCGAGCTGCTCGCCCTGCGCGACCTCAAGACCTCCCGGCCGAACGTGCGCGCGAATATCACCGACTACCTCAACGGCCTGATCGACCTCGGCGTCGCCGGCTTCCGGATCGACGCCGCCAAGCACGTCCCCGCCGCCGACCTCGAAGCGATCTCAGCCGGACTCCACGACGTTCCCGGCTACGGCGGCAAGCCCTACCTCTACCAGGAGGTCAAGGAGGGCGGCGGCCCCGACTCGATCAAGCCGTGGGGCTATACCCACGTGGGTGACGTCACCGACTTCCGCTTCCATGCCACGGTCGGCACCGCAGTCCGCGACGGCCGCCTGAACGGCCTACTGGACGCGCTCGACCAGGACATGGCCGTGGCCGCCGACGAGGCCGTGGTCTTCGTCGACAACCACGACACCCAGCGCGACGACGTCTCGATCAGCTACCAGGGCATGGGCGACCGGCACGACCTCGCCCAGACGTTCATGCTCGCGCAGCCGTACGGCACCCCCAAGGTGATGTCCAGCTACTCCTACACGCAACGGGCCGAAGGCCCGCCCAGCACCGGACCGGAGGCCGGCAACCCCGCCGGAGCCCTCACCGCACCCACGGACTGCGACAACGCCCGCTGGTTCTGCGAACACCGCAACCTCAACGCGATGCCGACCTTCCCCACAGCCGTCGGCCCCGCCCCGGCCGTACCCCGCACCACCGACGGCGACTCCCGCCTCGCCTTCGACCGTGGCAACCGCGGCTTCGCCGCCTTCAACGCCACCGATACCGTCTGGCACCTGACCTCACCCACGAACCTGCCCGACGGCACCTACTGCGACGTCGCCAACGGCCCTGCCACGTGCACGTCGACGACCACCATCACCGTGACCGACGGCCAGCTCACCGCCACCCTCCCGGCGAACGGCACCCTGGCCATCCATGTCGGAGGCAGGGGTTCTTAATGACCCCGTCATGAGGAGAGTGAATGACGCCGACCGCGCCTCCATCGCCGTACTGTCGGTGACGACGTGTGGTCTGGCCCAGATCCACCGATGAGGGTCCGCCGCGCCCACGAGCTTGAGCGCGGCGGACCCTAGGAGAGCAGCTAGAGCAAAACGGGGGATTCCGATGCCAGACGCGCGAAGAACACGATGACGGGAAGCAGCAGGGCGGGAACCGCGATCAGCGACCGCCGCTTCGACGCCATGGCCAGCTTCACGCATCCGAGGTGGACCAACCCGCCGATGAGTAACCCGGGAAGCGCCATGCCGGGTGACCACGGAGCGAGCCCTGCGTAGAAAAGGGCGTACGGGAGACCTCCGCCGACGAACACAAGAGTGTCGAGGACGCGATCTCCCTCGGGCGGCTGGCGGCGGGTGACGATCACCCGAACGGCAGCCGGAGCCGAGACGATAAGCAGGAACACGGTGTAGAGCAGGAGAAATACTGCGGCCATCTGGAGCAGGGGAACATCGTCGGCAGGAGATAGAAGGAGCAGTACCACTACCGCGTGGATACCTCCACCTGCGAGGATCTGCGTGATCACCGTAGTCGGGGGAGTGGGAGAAGGATGCATTCCCTACCTACTTCGAGGTGCAATCCTCATTGAAGGGATGGGTGGGCGGTGAGAGCGCGATTGGTGGCAGCGCGAGGTGCTCCAGTCCGACGTTCCCGAAGCGGTAGACGCACTTCTCGACAGGGTTTTGCCAAGCATCGGAGTACTCATTGAAGTCGGGTGGATCAGCGATTGTCTCACCCGTGAGCGGGCCGGTCGCAGTCTTGATCCAACTTTGGTGGCTTGGAGCCATGTCGTGGGTTCCGGACAGGCGATGGGTGCCGTCGGTGCTGAGCGTGGCCGTAATGTCGATGTCGACAGCCGGAGCATCGAATATTTTGAATACGTGGCAGAGGGGATCCGACGCCTTCGATGTGATGCGCGACGTCACGCTCGTGCTCGTGAAGTTCTCATTGCTATAGGTGACGTCGTCCAATGAAGCACGCGCCCGATCAACCATCTTCATTGATCCGTCATCCTGCTTTTCGTGTAGGCTGGAGATTCCCAACCATGTATAGCCGTTCGTCGTCGGCTCGTCCCAGCCGACGAAGCGCCACCCCGTTTCCTTTTCCCACGTGAAGCGAGGTGAATTAAATGTTGCGCCGGCGTTCAGTCTGATTCTACTGGTTTCGGCCCGAGGATCTCCGGGAATACCCATCCCTCGTCCGTCGCCCTTATAGTACTTCGTCCAGGCGTTCGGAAGAGTCTCAGTGCACACGGCGGGGCCGGGAACATACTTGTCCGGGATGAATGCATCCCAGGTGATCTTCTTGTAGTACGTGCCATACGAAACAGCTCGCTCTGAAAGTCGTCGTTCGTCCTCCAGCCTTCCGGTCGTATTCTCTCCGAGGGGGGATACTTCGATACTCCACCTGTGGCCGGGCTCGGTCTCACCATCGTTTCCGGTTTTTGTGCTCCGCATCGTGTGGGTTGACTCGGGTGCGGCCGCGACCTCGTATCGCTCGGTTTCCTCTCCTGTGTAGTCGCCATCGACGACAGTGACGACGTCGCTGTCAACCGTTGCTTGGCCGTTGAGTGTGGATATGTCGCCTTCATCCAGCGCGTGTCCTCTGGTTGCCTGCCCCGTCGGGGGCGGCGGAACTCGGATCCGGGCGGTCATGCCAGAAGAGTCGGCGATCCACGTGACTCCGTCGTCGGCAGCGTTCGCGTGGGCGGTTGTGCTCCTGATGATCGAGCGGGCGAGGACTTCCTCCCGCTCATCGATGGCGACGAGCCGCACACGTGTTACTTCTCCCGGTTCCATCTCGCCAATCTCCAGCCGCGTCTCTTTTCCGCGGTAAGCAGGATTCAACTCCTTTTCGGAGATGTCTCCTTTGAAGATTTCCTCGAATGCCACGTACTCTGTGGCGTTTGGGACATCCTTCCATCTGAGAGTGACGGATGAATCATCCCGTGAAATATCAACTATGTCGATGGGAGGTGTTGGCGTCTCGGCGTTTGCTGGGTTCGCTCCTGCGATCGCCGCCATCGCTATCGCAGTTCCAAATGACGTGATCATCAGCGTCCTCAATTAACCTCCTCGGGTTGGAAAACCCGAGAGAGGCTATCTTGGACTATTTTTCATGGTCAAGTATCTGGATTGATGATCATCTTTCTCCGTGCTCGAAAAAAGACTCTGACCAGCGTCGTTCCCTTGGGGGCGTTTTGAATTGTCTGTGGCTTGTCCGCCTTCGGCCATCTGCTGGTCTGGGTTCGGCGATATGTGATAGCTGAATAGATCCGAATTTAGAGTTCGTCGTAGAAGACGCGCTCCATCACCGCGCGGGCGCGGCGGGTGGCCTGGCGGTAGTCCTGGAGGAGGCGGCTCGAAGGGCCTTCCTCCTCCTCGGATTCGTCGTCGCGGTAGCCCAGGGCGCCGGCCAGGGCGGCAAGGTCGCGGACCGACGTGGGGATGGAGTCGCCGCCGCGGCCTCGGACGAGCATGATGGCGCCGCGGACGCGGGCGGCCAGGCGCCAGGCGACGTCGAGGGTGGCTCCGTCCTCCGCGGTGAGGAGGCCGTGGGCCACGGCCGCGTCCAGGGCTTCGAGTGTGCTGGTCGTGCGCAGCTCGGGCATTTCGTGGGCGTGGCGCAGCTGGATGAGCTGGGCCACCCACTCGACGTCCGACAGGCCGCCGCGGCCCAGCTTGGTGTGGAGGGTGGGGTCGGCTCCGCGTGGCAGGCGTTCGGCCTCCATCCGGGCCTTGAGGCGGCGGATCTCCAGGACGGCCTTGTCGGACACGCCGCCCTCGGGGTACCGGATCACGTCGATCAGTTCGGTGAAGCGGCGGCCCAGCTCCTCGTCCCCGGCGATCGTGGCGGCGCGCAGCAGTGCCTGGCTCTCCCAGGTCGAGGACCACCGCCGGTAGTAGGCGGCGTAGGAGTCGAAGGTGCGCACCAGCGGGCCGCTCTTGCCCTCGGGCCGCAGGTCGGCGTCGAGCACCAGCGGCGGGTCGTCGGACTGCATCTCCAGCAGTCGGCGCAGCTCATGGACGATCAGGTTGGCCTGGCGCGTGGCCTTGGACGGGTCGGCTCCGGGCAGCGGGTCGTGGACGTACATCACGTCGGCGTCGCTCGCATAGCTGAGCTCGTTGCCGCCGAAGCGCCCCATCGCGACCACGCACAGCCGCGTGCACGGCTCCTCGCCGAGATCCGCGGCCACCTTGGTCCAGGCGGCGCGCAGGGCCGCGTCGATGGTCACCGTCGCGATCGCGGTCAGCGCCTCGCCGACCGCGTCGATCCCCGACACCTCCAGCAGGTCGGCCGCCGCGGTGCGGAGCAGCTCGCGGCGGCGCAGCGCGCGCACCGCCGCCACGGCCTTCTCCGCCGTGTCGTGCCGACGCAGCGCCGAGTAGGCCTCGGCGGTGAGCGCCGCCGTGGGGCGCCGGGCCAGATCGGCGTCGTCGGCGAGGATCGCCACCGCCTCGGGGGCGCGCAGCAGGAGGTCGGTGACGTATCTGCTGGTGCCCAGCAGCCACGCCATGCGCTCCGCCACCCGAACGTCGTCCCGCAGCAGCCGCAGGTACCACGGGGTGGCTCCGAGGGCGTCGCTGACCTGGCGGAACCCCAGAAGCCCGGCGTCGGGAGCGGGGGAGTCGGCGAACCAGCCCAGCATCACCGGCAGCAGGGTGCGCTGGATAGCGGCGCGGCGCGAGACGCCGGCCGTCAGCGCCTCCAGGTGGCGCAGGGCGCCCTCGGGGTCGGCGAAGCCCAGCGCTTCCAGCCGTTCCCCGGCCTGGCTCAGCGTCAGCCGCGCCTCGGTTCCGGGGAGGCGCGCCACCGCGTGCAGCAGCGGCCGGTAGAAGAGCTTCTCGTGCAGGCGCCGGACCTCGCTGGCGACCCGCCGCCACGCGGCGGTCAGTTCGGTGACCGGATTGGCGGCGTAGCCGAGGGAGCGGCCCAGCCGCCGCAGCTGCTCCGTGCCGTCCGGGGCGTCGGGCGAGGGCAGCAGGTGGGTGCGGCGCAGCCGGTGCAGCTGGAGCATGTGCTCCACCTGGCGCAGGAAGCGGTAGGCGTCGGCGAGCCCGGCCGTGTCCTCCCGACCGACGTAGCCGCCCGCTGACAGCGCGTCCAGCGCGGCGAGCGTGTTGCCGGAGCGCAGGGCGGGATCCGTCCGCCCGTGCACCAGCTGCAGCAGCTGCACGGAGAACTCGATGTCGCGCAGCCCGCCCGGACCCAGCTTGATCTCCCGGTCGGATTCGGCGGCCGGGATGTGCGCGATGACGCGGCGGCGCATGGCCTGCACGTCGTCGACGAAGTTGGGGCGGCTCGCCGCGCGCCACACCATCGGGGCGATCGCCTCGCTGTACGCCCGCCCGAGGGCGGCGTCTCCGGCGATGGGCCGGGCCTTCAGCAGCGCCTGGAACTCCCACGTCTTGGCCCAGCGCTCGTAGTAGGCGATGTGGCCCGACAACTGGCGGACCAGCGGCCCGTTCTTGCCCTCGGGGCGCAGCGCGGCGTCGACCTCCCACAGGGTGCCCTCGGCGTCGGTGGCCCCCGGAATGCGCATCATGGCGGAGGCCAGCCGGGTGGCGGCGCGGATCGCGGCCTGCTCGTCCTCGACCCCCTCGGCGGGCTCGGCCACGAAGACGACGTCCACGTCGCTGACGTAGTTGAGTTCCCGGCCGCCGCACTTGCCCATGCCGATGACCGCGAGGCGGCACAGCTCGGCGTCCTGGGGCGACTGCGCGCGGGCGACGGCCAGCGCGGCGTCCAGGGTCGCGGCGGCGAGATCGGCGAGCTCGGCCGAGGCGGTCTCCAGGTTGATCGCGCCGGTGAGGTCGCGCCCGGCCAGCCGCAGCACGCGGCGGCGGTAGGCGACGCGCAGCGCGTGCTCGGCGCCGTCGGCGTCGTCGGCCGGGGTCGAGGCGATCGGGGCCGCGGCGTTCGGGTCGGCGCCGACGGTGTGCAGAAGACCGGCGCGCAGCTCCTCGGGGGTGGGCGTGCGCGCGGCATCGGCCCCCCGCAGTTCCCGCCAGTCGCCGGGGTGGCGCACCAGGTGGTCGGTGAGCGCCGTGCTCGCCCCGAGAACGCCGATCAGCCGGGCACGCAGATCCGGGTCGTCGTCGAGCGCGGCGCGCAGCTCGTCGGGTTCCGGGTCGCTCTCGACCAGCCGGGTGAGCCCGAGCAGGGCCTGGTCGGGGTCGGCCGCCGCGCTGAGCGCGGCGATGACCTGGGCGTGGTCGCCGGGGTCGAGCCCGGCCTCCGCCATCAGGCGCGCCGCGCGCGCACCGTCGCCGAACCCCCGCCGGGCCAGTGCCCCAGCGGTCATTGAGAATCCGTCGCGAGTCGCCACGCTGCCTACCGTAGCCCGCCGGAACTGGAGCGGCGCAGTCGGGATTACCATCTAGGATGATGTTGTTGAACTGATGTACAACTACTTCTCCGATCACGTCTCCACCCGCGCCCGCTCGTCGTGTGCGCGTGGGTGGCGGGAACGACGCGAGGGTCGTCACAGAGCCCGCGCGTGCTGATAATTAAGGGAGTTCTGCCATGCCGTGGCTGCTGCTGTTCGGCGCGATCGCCGCCGAGGTCACCGGAACGATCTCGCTCCGTCTCTCCGACGGATTCACCAAGCTGGTGCCCTCGCTGGTGACGCTGGCCGGGTACGGGACCGCGTTCTGGTTGCTCGCCCAGGTGCTCAAGCAGGGCATGAACATCGGCGTCGCCTACGGAGTGTGGTCCGCGCTCGGTGTGGCCCTCATCGCGATCATCGGGGCGCTGTTCCTAGGTGAGAACCTGACCTGGGTCCAGGTGGCCGGGATCGGCCTGGTCATCGTGGGTGTCCTGGCGCTGGAGATGGGCGGCGCGCATTGAGCGGAATACACGGGAAATAGACGGAGAAAGGGACGGGGCGATGAGCGGCGAGGTAGCGGAGAAGACCGACGGGCGGCGGGCGCGCGGTGAGCGCCGCCGTTCGGAGATCATCGCGGCCACGCTCCGCGTGGTGGAGCGCGACGGCGTGGCCGGTGTCACGCACCGCGCGGTGGCCCGTGAGGCGGAGGTCCCCGCGAGCTCGGCGCTCTACTACTTCGCGACCCTGGACGACCTGCTCGTCGCGGCGCTGACCGAGGCCGCGGACAGCTACGTGCACCGCCTACGCGAACTCGTCGAGGCCGGAGAGGACCCGCTCGACGGACTGGCCTGCATGGTGACCGACTGCGCGGACGCGGCGGGGCGGGCACGCAGCCTCGCCGAGTACGAACTCACCCTGCTGGCGGTCCGCCGCCCGGTGCTCCGCCCCATCGCGCGCAAATGGATCGACCTCATGACCGAGGTGGCTGCGGCCTACACCGACGACCCGGTGGCCATCCGCGCGGCCGTCGCGGTCGCCGACGGCCTGTGCATGGAGGCCCTGCTGGAGGAGCGTCCGCTGGACTTCGGCCAAGTACGGGCCGTCCTGCGCTACGTCCTCCGCCTCGACTGACCGTTCCGTCCCTCCCACCGTCCCACCACTGCTGATCTCGGCGAAGTGCGCCAGGGAGTCGCGGGAATTCCGCGCACTTTCCCGAGGTCAACACGAGGGCGGGCGTTGTGCGGACCCCGATCGCGGTCGCTCCGAAGTGCTGAGATGATGTCTCCCGCCATGACATACCCGCAGCTCTCGTTCCGTGCCCTCAGGGCGGCCCTCTTCGCGGCCGTCTGTGTCGGCATGGCGATGGTCGGGCATGTCTGTGCGGGCGGGACCCTGCCCGGCCCCCTGGTGCTCGGCGGCGCCGTCGCGGGGTGCGCGCTGCTCTTCGCGCCCTTCGCCGGGCGGCAGTGTTCGGCCGGCGCCATCATCGGCGGGCTGCTCGGCGCGCAGGTCCTGCTCCACCTGACCTTCCACTACGCGGCACCCGGCACGGCAGCGGCGATCACACCCACGACCGCACTCACGCCCGACTCGTTCGCGCGGTCGCTCGGGCCCATGTGTGGCGGCGGACTCCTCAACGGTGACGGCGGTGGCTTCGTCATGGCCATCGCCCACGTGTGGGCCGCCCTGGTCACCGGGTGGTGGCTGGCCTCCGGCGAGGAGGCGCTCTGGGTCGTGCTGCGGTGGCTCCGGGCCACCCTGCTGTCGCCACTGCTGGGAAGCGGTCCCTACCGCGCCGCCCGGCCTCCGCGCCTGTACGGGCACAGCCCCGTGGTGCTGCTGCGGCCGCGCGTGCTGCGTCATGTCGTCGTCGGACGCGCGCCCCCGGCCTTGGCCGCCTGAACCAGCGAGCAACCGAACTTGTCATACGGCTCCGCCCCGCGCCAGACCGCGGGGCGGAGCCCATCGTGCTGAGGAAATCGACTATGCGTATCACCATGCCGCTCGCTGGCGGTCTGGCCCTGCTGGCGGCACTGACCGCCTGTTCCGGGCCGGGAAGCCAGCCGGGTGACGACTCGCCCTACACCGGCACCGAGATCGACGGCGCGTTCACCCTGCCGTCCATCACCTTCACCGACAACAAGGGCGAGGACTACGACCTCAAGGCGGACTCGGAGGGCGTCACCACCGCCGTCTTCTTCGGGTTCACCAACTGCCCGGACATCTGCCCCACGACCATGGCCGACATGGCCCAGGCCGTCGACAAACTGGACGCGGACCAGCGGGAGCGGTTCAAGGTGGTCTTCGTCACCGCCGACCCCGATCGGGACGACCCCAAGCTGCTCGACATGTGGTTGAGCAGCTTCAACCCGGACTTCACCGGTCTGACCGGGTCGATCGACGACACCGACAAGGCCGCGAGCGACCTCGGGATCTCCGTCGAGCGCCCCGAGGACCGCGAGGGCGACTACCAGGTCGGGCACGGCAGCCAGACCCTGGTGTTCTCTCCCGAGGGCGAGTCCGAACTCATGTGGAACTACGGGACCGAACCCGACGCCATCGCCGACGACCTGAAACTGCTGCTGAAAGAAGACGACGCCCAATGACCGCCACGTTGAAGCACAGCCTCCTGCTGCCGGCCGCCCTGCTCGCCTTCGGCGCGCTGAGCGCCTGCGGCGGCCCGGAGGCCGGCGGTGCCGCCGAGGAGACCTCCGCGGCCGACGGCGGCTCCTCCGAGCCGTCCATCACGGTCACGGACGCCACCGTCCGCGTCCCGTCCAACCCGGACGTCACCGCCGGGTACCTGACCATCGAGAACACCGGCGGTGCCGACGATGTCCTGACCGGCGTGACCACGGACGCCGCGAAGGAGGTGCAGATGCACGACACCGTGAACAACGACGGCCAGATGAAGATGGAGCAGCAGGACACTGTCTCCGTCCCCGCCGGTGACACCGTCAAGTTCGAGAGCGGCGGCCTGCACCTGATGCTCATGGAGCCCAAGGGGGTCGCGAACCTCGAAGCGGGTGACACGGTCACGCTCACCCTGAGCTTCAAGGAGTCGGGCGACATCGAGACCGCGGCCACCATCGAGGACCCGATGCAGGGCACGGACTCGACGGACTCGGGGTCCCACGAGGACATGGACCACGAGAGCCACTGACCCTCGGGCGGGCCGGTTGCGGGGCGGGCGTACCCCCTCCACAACCGGTCCGCTTTCCTAGAGACCACGACCCGCGGCCGGTCGGAGGCGGTCGATGCGGGGGCCAGCGGCGCTGTCGTCTCAGCGCAGCCGCTCGCAGTCCCCGATCCGCACGACGCGGGTGCAGTTCGCGCGGGTCGGTTTCACCATTTCCCCGTTCGCCCGGTCGCTCCGCTCCACCCAGGCGTGAGCCTCGTCCGGACCGTGCCCTCCGGCCATCTGGCGGTCGACGAGCCGCGCCTCCCGCGTCTCATCGTCGGCCTCCATGTACCACAGCTCGGTGAGCAGAGGGCGCACGTCGCGCCAGAGAGGGGCGTCGTCGGCGAGGTAGTTGCCCTCGGTCACGACCAGCCGGACACTCGACTCGACCACGTGCCGAGCGGCGACGGGCTCCTCCAGAGCTCGGTCGAAGCCGGGCGCGTAGACGGGGGACTCATCCGTGTGCAGCCGCCGCAGCAGCGCCAGATACCCGCGCACGTCGAACGTGTCGGGGGCGCCCTTACGATGGCGACGGCCGATCCGGTCCAACTGCGCGTTGGACAGGTGGAAGCCGTCCATCGGCAGGTAGGCGGCACTGTCCGCGCCCAGGTCCCGGCGGACCTCCTCGACCAGATACCGCGCCAGCGCCGACTTTCCTGCTCCCGGCGGTCCGGTAATGCCGAGGAACGCCCGCGGAGCGGCCGTGACGGCCATCGCCCGCGCGTCGTCGGCCAGTTTCTCCAGCATGGCGCCACTCTAATCCCGACCACGCGTGGGCATCCGGCCGCAGGCGTAGCAGCCGTCGCCTTCCGCACGTCACAGGACCCCGTCATCCCGACGTCACCACTTGACGATCCTTGCCGCATGGGTTAATTATTAACCTTATGGTTAATGATGTCGATGCGACGCTGACCGCACTGGCCGATCCCACTCGGCGGCGCATCGTGGAGCTGCTGCGCGACCGGCCGCGGCGGGCCGGTGAACTGGCGGCCGCCTTCGACGCGAGTGCCCCGGCGATCAGTCGGCACCTGCGGATGCTGCGTCGCAGCGGCTTGGTCGTCGAGCACCCCACCAAGGACGACGCCCGCGTCCGGGTCTACCGGTTGCGCCAAGAACCGTTCACGGGCCTGCAGGCCTGGCTGGATCAGGTGCAGGCCTTCTGGGCCGATCAGCTCGGCGCCTTCAAGGAGCACGCCGAGCGCGACACTGAGAGGGGAACATCATGAGTACGACCGCCACAGCCTCCACCGAGGTGGCCTGCGATCCGGAGACCGCCTTCACCGTATTCACCAGCGACATCGGCAGCTGGTGGAAGCGCGGCACGCCCTACTGGAACGACCCCGAGCGCGCCCTGGAACTGCGTTTCGAACCCGAGGCCGGTGGCCGCTTCATCGAGGTGCACGACAAGGAGAGCGGTGAGGGGTTCGAAATCGGCCGGGTCCTGGCATGGGAGCCCGGTAAGCGGCTGGTCTTCACCTGGCGCCAGCGGAGCTGGGAAGACGACGAGTCCACCGAGGTCGAGGTGAACTTCGAGCCGACCGAAGAGGGGACACGGGTGACCGTCGAGCACAGCGGCTGGGACCGAGTACGCTCCGCGTTCCCCGGCGTGGTGGAGGGCTACACCCACGGCTGGAACGAGCTCCTCGGCTTCTACGCCGAAACGGCGACGACCCGATGAGCGGACGGATCCCACGGCCCCTGGTTCGACACCGCTGACCTGCGCTCAGGTGCCGCAGGCATCGAACCGAATGAGCCGAGAGGCCATCGACCGATCGTGAGGGTCGGTCGATGGCCTCTCGGCTCATTCGGTGACGTCCACCGCTCCGAAGTCTCCGTACGTCGGCTCAAGAGCGCGTTTGTACTGTGCTGGATCCGCCTTGATCCGAGCGGTCGCTCGCCATCCCGCAATGACCTCCTGAACACTCATATCCGTGTCCAGTTCGGCTGCGTCGGACAATGCGGCGACGAGTTCGTCGGAGAACTCATGCACCTCGTCCTCTTCCAGGTGGCGGACCCACGGGAAGACGTCGCGTACGGCCAGATGCAGCGAGTGAGTGCCGGGATCCTGCTTTGCCATGGAGAGGAAGATCCGGGATGCCGTGGTGAGTGTCAGGTCCCGAAGATCTTCGCGGTCTGCGGCGATCAGATAGAAGTCAGGTGCGTCACGGTGGGTGACGCGGACGCGGCCGAGGCTGGTGGCGCGCTCAGCCACGCTGCGTGGATTTCGGGACAGGTCGGAGAAGGTGACGGTGTCCGGCGAGCTAGTGCTCATGGATCACCGTCGATTCAGAACATGTTCTGAGCTTCAGGAGAAAAACGGAAAGGGCCGCTGATCCCGTTAACAGAGCGGAATCAGCGGCCCTCAGAGGCCTTCACTACGGTCGCACCGCAGGTCGGCGCATCGTGTTCTTAGATGTCGTAGTACAGCTCGAACTCACGCGGGTGCGGGCGCAGGCGGAGGGAGTCGATCTCCTCGGTGCGCTTGTAGTCCACGTAGGTCTCGATGAGGTCCGGAGTGAACACGCCGCCCTCGAGGAGGAACTCGTGGTCGGACTCCAGGGCCTCCAGGGCCGAGTAGAGGGAGTCGGGGACCTTGTTGATGGCGTCGGCCTCCGCGGGCGGGAGCTCGTAGAGGTCCTTGTCGACCGGCTCCGGCGGCTCGACCTTGTTCTTGATGCCGTCGATGCCCGCCATGAGCATCGCGGAGAACGCGAGGTAGGGGTTGGCCGACGGATCCGGGACGCGGAACTCCAGGCGCTTGGCCTTGGGGTTGGAGCCGGTCAGCGGGATGCGGATGCAGGCGGAGCGGTTGCGCTGCGAGTAGACCAGGTTGACCGGGGCCTCGAAGCCCGGCACCAGGCGGTGGTAGGAGTTCACCGTCGGGTTGGTCAGGGCCAGCAGCGCGGGAGCGTGCTTGAGCAGGCCGCCGATGTAGTAGCGCGCCATGTCGGACAGCTGCGCGTAGCCGGTCTCGTCGAAGAACAGCGGCTCGCCGTTCTTCCACAGGCTCTGGTGGCAGTGCATGCCCGAGCCGTTGTCGCCGAAGACGGGCTTGGGCATGAAGGTGACCGACTTGCCCTGCTGGTACGCCGTGTTCTTCACGATGTACTTGTACAGCTGCACCGTGTCGGCGGACTTGAGCATGGTGTCGAAGCGGAAGTCGATCTCCGCCTGGCCGGCGGTGCCGACCTCGTGGTGCTGGATCTCCACGTTCACACCGGCGTCGATCAGGTTGCGCACCATGGTCGACCGCAGGTCGCTGTAGTGGTCGACCGGCTCGACCGGGAAGTAGCCGCCCTTGTAGCGCGGGCGGTAGCCGAGGTTGGAGGTCCCGTTCTCGGTGCCGGTGTTCCAGGCGCCCTCGATCGAGTCGATGTAGTAGAAGCTCGCGTTCTCACGGGTCTCGAAGCGCACGTCGTCGAAGATGTAGAACTCGGCCTCCGGGCCGAAGAACACGGTGTCGGCGATGCCGGTGCCCTTGAGGTACGCCTCGGCCTTGCGGGCGACGTTGCGCGGGTCGCGGCTGTAGGACTCGCGGGTGAAGGGGTCGTGCACGAAGAACGTCAGGTTCAGCGTCTTGTGCTGACGGAAAGTGTCCACGACGGCGGTGCTGAAGTCCGGGAGGAGCAGCATGTCCGATTCGTGAATGGCCTGGAAGCCCCGGATAGAGGAGCCATCGAACATCAGGCCCTCTTCGAAGGTGCCCGCGTCGATGTTCTCGATCGGGAGCGTGAAGTGGTGCGTGGACCCGAACAGGTCCGTGAACCGGATGTCGAGGAACTTGATGTCCTCGGTCCGGGTGAAGGCCAGAAGCTCTTCGGCGCTGCTGAACAAAACGTACCTCCGTGCAGGTGTAAGAGGCCGCGTGGTGAGAACTTCCGCACCATCGCGGGCATGTTCGAACCTCGCCGCCTCCCGGCTACGCCTCTGACGCTAGGAGTAGGCGGTTTCCTCGCCATGTCTCCACTGTTTCCTGCATGTTACGGGGTCCGTCGTTTTCCCTGCCCAAGGCGCACATGCGTGTGTACACGGCATACGCCTCGATAACGGTACGCCGATCCGAGCCGGCGCGCGGGCGCCCAAACGTGCCCTCCGAGGCCGGACGCGACCGGGGTGCGGCCGCCGATAACGTTGTCACCATGGGAAACATGGGCGGCACGGGGGACGTTGAGTTCCGCTACCGAGGCAACCGGCTGGGCATGCCGGAGGAAGGGCCGGGCTCCGTCCCCGGCGTGGGGCGGCGGTTGCTGGGGGTGTTTCTGGACTGGGTTCTGTGCCTGGGTGTGGCGTCCATGGCCACCGGGGTGTCCCCGGCCGACCCGCAGGCCGCCAACAGTGTCTCGGGTCTGGCCCTGCTCATCTTCGCCCTCTACAACATCGTGCTGCTGACCCTCATCGGCACGACCGTCGGCAAGCGCATCGTGGGCGTGGGCGTCGCCGCGACGGGGGAGCGGCCACTACCCTGGCCGGCCGCCATGGCGCTGCGCACCGTGCTGCTGTGCCTGGTGGTCCCCGCCGTCATCTACGACCGTGACCTGCGGGGCCTGCACGACCGGGCCGCGGGAACCGTGAGTCGGCGGTACTGACCGTACCGGCGGGGCGGCGGGACCCGGCAGGGGACATCCTGCCCGCCGCATGGCGGACCGCTTGCCGCCGCTTGGTCGATGATCGACCGCCGTGTAACACGACGTGCCGCGTAACACAGGTGCCAGGTAAGCGTCACAGAGAATGTGGAAGACGAGAAGGGGGCGCCGATCCAGTCGGATCGGCGCCCCCTATTATCTGGGTCTGGCGATCAGCCTTGGGCCTTGGGCCCCTTCGGCATCCGCATGCCCTTGGGCATCGGCCCCTTCGGCATCTGGATGCCGGCGGGAAGCGCGCGAAGCCGGTAGCGGAGCTCGGCGACCTCGGACTTGTCGAGGTTACGGGGAAGCTTCATGACGTGACGCTGGAGCTTGGAGACCGGGACCTGGTCCGCGCCGTTACCGACCTGCAGGTCGTAGATCGGGGTGGTGGCCGCCACCCGCGCCACGCGCTTCTTCTCCCCGGCGATGAGGCCGCGCAGCCGCGCCGGGTCGCCCTCGCCCACGAGCACGACGCCCGGGCGGCCCACCGCCCGGTGCACGACGTCCATCTGCCGGTTGGCGGCGACACCCGGCTCGACCGTCCAGTCGCCGCGCATGTTGTCCAGCACCGCCATGCCGGCGCCGAGGCGTCCGTCCAGCATCTGGTACTGGACGCGCTGCGCGGAGCGGGTGAAGAAGATGAATCCGGCGAGGAAGCCGATGGGAATGCCCAGGGTGATCCAGTACAGCCAGGCCCCCGTGAGGAAACCGCCGATCACGGAGATCGCGAGCACCGCGACGAAGATCCCAGCGGCGATGGGGATGCTCTTCGGGCTCTGCTGGTGCACGACCTTGGCGACCATGCCGATCTGCTTGAACCTGCCGGGCCGCTGCTCCGCGCCGCCCTTGCCCTTGGCACCGGTGGCCTGGGATGAGTTGTTGTCCTTGGGCTTGTTCGCCATGACGTCCAGGATATGTCTCGTGGGGGAGCTAACGTGAAACGGCGGCCAAGGGCCGCCGTCTCAGCTTGATTACGTTGTCCGGATTGTCGGGGTCGAGGTGGGCGGCTCCCAACACGGTGTCCGATGTTCCCGGCACCGCACCGAGGCCCGCCCTGCCCGCGCTTCCTAGGCGTGCACGGCGGTGCCGGACGCGGCCTCGGCCTCCCGCTCGCGCTTCTCGATGGCCTGCTTGTACAGCCGGCCCGCGCGGTAGGAGGAGCGCACCAGCGGCCCGGACATGACACCGGCGAAGCCGATCTCCTCGGCCTCGGTCGCCAGATCCACGAACTCCTGCGGCTTCACCCACCGGTCGATGGGGTGGTGCAGCTTGGACGGGCGCAGGTACTGGGTGATGGTCAGCAGGTCGCACCCGGCCTCGTGGAGGTCGCGCATGGCCTGGGAGATCTCCTCCCGCTCCTCGCCCATGCCCAGGATCAGGTTGGACTTGGTGACCAGCCCGTCGGCGCGCGCCTGGGTGATGACGTCCAGGGAGCGCTCGTACCGGAAGCCGGGGCGGATGCGCTTGAAGATCCGCGGCACCGTCTCGATGTTGTGCGCGAGCACCTCCGGACGCGACCCGAACACCTCGGCCAGCTGGTCGGGGTCGGCGTTGAAGTCCGGGATCAGCAGCTCGACACCGGTGCCGGGGTTGAGCTCGTGGATCTTGCGGACCGTCTCCGCGTACAGCCACGCGCCGCCGTCGTCGAGGTCGTCCCGGGCGACACCGGTGACCGTGGCGTACTTCAGCTCCATCGTGCGGACCGACTCGGCGACCTTCAGCGGCTCGCGGCGGTCCAGGGCGCTCGGCTTGCCGGTGGCGATCTGGCAGAAGTCGCAGCGGCGCGTGCACTGGTCGCCGCCGATGAGGAAGGTGGCCTCGCGGTCCTCCCAGCACTCATAGATGTTGGGGCAGCCCGCCTCCTGGCAGACCGTGTGCAGACCCTCGCGCTTCACCAGCGAGTGCAGCTCGGAGTACTCCGGCCCCATCTTCGCCTTGATCTTGATCCACGGCGGCTTCTTCTCAATGGGGGTCTCGCTGTTGCGCGCCTCGATGCGCAGCAGCTTGCGGCCCTCAGGAGCGATGGTCAACGCGGGCCCTTCCTTTCCTCATCCACGCTGGGGAGGTCGTCGTGATGCTCATACAGGGTCAGACGGTGGCGGCGGGCTCGGGCACGGCCTCAGGAACAGGCTCGTGCGCGGCGGGCTCGGGGACACCGTCGTGGCGGCTGTAGGTAGGAGCATCGAGAACTTCGGCCAAGTGTCGCTCGGTGATCGCCAGCACGTCGGCCACGCGTACATCGCGCCCCAGCTCGCGGGAGATCGACGTGACTCCGGCGTCGGAAATCCCGCACGGCACGATGCGGTCAAACCAGGACAGGTCATTATCGCAGTTCAGGGCGAATCCGTGCATCCCCACGCCGCGCGCGATCCGGCACCCGATGGCCGCGATCTTGCGCTCGGCGAGGCCGCGCTCAGGGTCGGCGTCGAGCCACACCCCCGTGCGTCCCTCCACGCGCTTACCGGTGAGGCCGAACTCCGCGATGGTGCGGATGATCGCGTCCTCCAGCATGCGCACGTAGGCGATGACGTCGATGGGGTCCTTGAGCTTCACGATGGGGTACACGGTGAGCTGGCCGGGACCGTGCCAGGTGATCTTGCCGCCGCGGTCGATGTCGAAGACGGGGGCTCCGGGGTCGGTCAGCGGACGGTCCCACTTGCCGGTGCGCTTTCCGGCGGTGTACACCGGCTCGTGCTCCAGCATCAGGACGGTGTCGCCGATCCGGTCGGCCACCCGGCTCTCGTGGATCCGCTTCTGCAGGTCCCAGCCCTCCTGAAAGGGGACCGGGTCATCACCGAGCCAGGCGAAGACGAGCTCACTCATACATCCCACCTTATGTCCCGCCGGGTGGTGCGGGCGATGTCGGATAGGGCACGTCCTGGCCACTGTTTCGGGCATTCCAGAACGGAATAACGCGGCGTGGCGGAATGTTCGACGCGCCGGGCTCGGCCGGTTCGCCCGCGTGTGCTGGCCCCATGCCCCCGCGTGCTGCGACCGCGACCTGGTGCCACTAGAGGATGTCGGACAGCGCTCCCTCCAGCTCCGGGTGGCGGAAGGCGTAGTCGGCCTCCAGTAGGCGGCGGGGGCGTACGCGCTGGTCGATCAGTGCGGTCTCGTCGGCGAACTCGCCCAGGACCGACCGCATCGCGACGGCCGGAACCGCCAGGAACGCCGGGCGGTGCAGGGCACGGCCCAGGGCGGCGGTGTACTCGGCGTTGCTGATCGGCTCGGGCGCGCACAGGTTGACCGGTCCGGTGATCTCGGGGTGCTCCAGCAGGAACCGGATCGCGCCCACCTCGTCGGCGATGGAAATCCAGCTCATGTACTGCCGCCCGTCGCCCAGGCGCCCGCCCAGCCCCATGCGGAACAGCGGGAGCACCTTGCCCAGCAGTCCGCCCTCGCTGGACAGCACGACGCCGCTGCGCAGATAGGCGACCGAGATCCCGCTCTCCTCCGCCGCGGTGGCCGCGGCCTCCCAGGCACTGGCGACTTCGGCGAGGAAGCCGTCACCGTGCGGCGCGTCCTCATCGACGACCTCCGGGCCGGTCTCCCCGTAGTATCCGACGGCCGACGCGGACAGCAGCCGGGGCGGTGGCTGGTCCATCTCCGCCAGCGCCGTACACAGCGCGCGGGTGCCGTTGACCCGGCTGTCGTAGATCAGCTGCTTGTACTCGGGTGTCCAGCGGGTCGGGCCCAGCGGCGCACCGGCCAGGTGCACCACGGCGTCGACGGCGCGGAGCGCGTCGGTGTCGACCTCGCCGCCGACCGGATCCCAGTGCGCCTCTTCATGCCCGGGTGGCGACGCCGACGTGTGGCGGACCAGCCGCACCACCGAATGCCCGTCGACGGCCAGGGAACGACGTAAAGCCGTCCCGACCAGCCCAGATGCCCCCGTGATCGCGATTCGCATGCAACTGTTCGTACCCGGCACGACGAAAAATCATTGCCCAGTTCCGCAGAACGGCTGCGCGCGACCGCCCAGGGCCTTACTTTGGGTACAGGGCAAGGAACTCCCTGCAACGAACGGGGAGTGAAACCGGCCGGGGTGCTCGCGAGCCGCGGTCGATCCTGAGCCCGCAGACCTTTGGTGATGGGGATCACCAGGGGGATGGTGAATGGTGGGGTAAAAGGTGGGGCGGTACCCAACCGGGTACCGCCCCACTGTATTCGCCCTCGGTCGCGTGCCACCGCGCACACGCCCCGGTCCCCGCCCCGCCGAGCGCGCTGTCCGCGCTCCGCCGGACGGGACCGGGAGCAGACGGCGTCCCTAGGCCAGGCCCAGCTCCGCCTCGAAGGCGCCCTCTTCCAGGCGCTCCTTGACGTCCTGCAGGAACCGGCCGGCGTCGCCCGTGTCGATCAGACGGTGGTCGTGCGTCAGCGCGAAGTAGACCATCGAGCGCACGGCGATGACCTCGCCCAGCTCCGGGTCGTCCACGACGACCGGCCGCTTGACGACGGCACCGGTGCCGAGGATGGCCACCTGCGGCTGGTTGATGATCGGGGTGTTGAACAGCGCACCGGAGTTCCCGGTGTCGGCCAGCGTGAACGTACCGCCGCTGAGCTCGTCCGGGTTGAGCAGACCGGTGTGCGCCCGCTCGCTGAGGTCGGCGATCTTGCGGGCGAGCCCGCCGAGGTTGAGGTCGCCGGCGTCCTTGATCACCGGAGCGAGCAGACCCCCCTCGGTGTCGACGGAGATGCCGAGGTTCTCGATCGCGTGGTAGGTGACCTCGTAGGTCGAGGTGTCGATGACCGCGTTGAGCTTCGGGTGCGACTTCAGCGCCTCGACGGCGGCCAGCGCGAAGAACGGGAAGAAGTCCAGCTCCACGCCCTCGCGCGCCGCGAACTGCTCGGCGGCCTGGCCGCGCAGCCGGGCGATGTTGGTGACATCGACCTCGACGACCTCCGTGATCTCGGCGGAGATGCGCAGCGACTCGGCCATCTGCTCGGCGATGCCCTGGCGCAGGCGCGACATCTGCTCGGTGCGACCGCGCAGCGCCGTGTCGACCTGGACCGTGCGCTTGGGCGCGGCGGCGGTCGGAGCCGGAGCGGCGGCGGGCGCGGCCGGGGCCTCCTTCAGTCTGCGGGCCGCCTCCTGGACGTCCTGCTTGCGGATGCGACCGCCGACGCCGGTGCCCTGCACCTGGCTCAGGTCGACGCCGTGTTCGGTGGCGAGCTTGCGCACCAGCGGCGTCACGTAGGCCTCGGTGACCGCGTCGGTGCCCGACGCCTGGCCGGTGCCGCTGATGGTCTCCACGTCCACCGGCGGCGTGGCCTCCTCGCGGCTGGCGCGCGGCGCGGCCGGCTCCGCCGGAGCCGGGCGGGAGCCGCGGGAGCCGGAGCGGCGGCGGGGGCCGGAGCCGGTTCGGGCTCCGGCGCGGGCGCGGGCTCGGGAGTCGGCTCGGGCTGCGCCTCCTTGGCCGCGGGCGCAGCCTCCTCGGCCGGAACGTCACCGGCCTTGCCGATGATCGCGATCTCCGCGCCGATGTCGATGGTCTCGTCCTCGGCGACGAGGATCTTGGTCAGCACACCCGACGCGGGCGACGGGATCTCGGTGTCGACCTTGTCGGTCGACACCTCAAGGAGCGGCTCGTCGGCCTCGACCGTCTCGCCCTCCTTCTTGAGCCACTGCGTGACGGTGGCCTCGGTGACGCTTTCGCCCAGCTCGGGCACTGTTACGGAAGTCGGCATGGGTTCCTCTTGGAAGTGACGTGCTTCAACACGCGAGAAACGGGGTGGGCCGTGGTCGGCCCACCCCGTCGCCGCGTCAGTCGTGGACGTGGAGCGGCTTTCCGGCGAGAGCGAGGTGCGCCTCGCCGAGCGCCTCCGACTGGCTCGGGTGCGGGTGGATGAGCTGCGCGACCTCGGAGGGCAGCGCTTCCCAGTTGTAGATGAGCTGCCCCTCGGCGATGAGCTCGCCGACGCGGCTGCCCACCATGTGCACGCCCAGGACCGGCCCGTCCTTCTCGGCGATGACCTTGATCGCACCCTGCGTCTGCAGGATCTGGCTCTTGCCGTTGCCGCCGAGGTTGTAGTTCATCTCGACGATGTCGTGGCCGCGCTCCTTGGCGGCCGCTGAGGTGAGGCCGACCGAGGCGACCTCGGGCTCACAGTAGGTGACCCGCGGCACGCCGTCGTAGTCGATGGCCGGCGGGTTGAGCCCGGCGATGCTCTCGGCCACGAAGATGCCCTCGGCGAAGCCGACGTGGGCGAGCTGCAGGGTCGGGATGAGGTCGCCCACCGCGTAGATGTTGCCGACACCGGTGTGCAGGTTCTCGTCGACCTTGACGAAGCCGCGCTCCAGCTGGACGCCGACCTCCTCGTAGCCCAGGCCCTCGGAGACCGGGCCGCGGCCGATGGCGACGAGCAGCATCTCGGCCTCGACCGTCTTGCCGCCCTTGAGCGTGACGTCGACGCCGGCGTCGGTGGTCTTCACGCTCTCGAAGGGGGTGCCCAGCTCGTAGGAGATGCCGCGCTTGCGGAAGGCCCGCTCCAGCAGCTTGGAGCTGGACTCCTCCTCGACCGGGACCAGGTGCGGCAGGGCCTCGACGATGGTCACCTCGGCACCGAACGAGCGGTACACGCTGGCGAACTCGACACCGATGACGCCGCCGCCCAGGACGACCACCGACTTGGGCACGCGGTCGAGCTTCAGGGCGTCGTCGCTGGTGATGACCTTCTTGCCGTCGATGTCCAGGCCGAGCGTCTTGGGCTGCGAACCGGTGGCGAGGAGGATGTTGCGGCCCTTGTAGACCGTGCCGTCGACCGTGACCTCGTCGGCCCCGGTGAGCTTGCCCTCACCCTCCACGACGGTGATCTTGCGGGCCTTGATCAGGCCGGACAGGCCCTTGTGCAGGCCGCCGATCACCTTGTCCTTGTACTTGTGGACGGCATCCATGTCGATGCCGTCGAAGGTGGCCTTGACCCCGAAGGTCTCGCTCTCCTTGGCGGAGTCCGCGACCTCGGCGGAGTGCAGCAGCGCCTTGGTGGGGATGCAGCCCTTGTGCAGGCAGGTACCGCCGAGCTTGTCTTTCTCGATCAGGAGGACGCTCAGGTCGAGCTCGGCCGCGCGCAGCGCCGCCGCGTAGCCGCCGCTGCCGCCGCCCAGGACGACGAGGTCGAAGGTGCCGCCGCTCTCACTCACGGGAAGGACACTCCTTGTTGCAGGTATCGATGAACGTGGGACCATCCCCGCGGTAGCGGGGAGCACGTTGTTCTGACATAACAACGCGGCCGGACGCGTGTCCCATCCGGCCGCGCGCCGGATCATCCCCGCGGTAGCGGGGACCAAGCTATTCAGTTCTTGTCGGTGGCGAATGTCTCGGCGATCCGCACCAGGGTGCGCGTCGCCGAACCGGTGCCGCCCTTGGGTGTGTACCCGAAGGGCGCGCCCTGGTTGAAGGACGGGCCGGCGATGTCGATGTGGGCCCACCGCTGGCCGTCGGCGATGAACTCCTTGAGGAAGATGCCCGCGGTGAGCATGCCGCCCCAGCGCTCACTCGCCACGTTGGCGATGTCGGCGACCGAGGAGTCCAGGCCCTTGCGCAGGTGGTCGGGGAGCGGCATCGGCCACGCCGCCTCACCGGCCGCCGTCGCCGCGGCGACGACGTCCTCGCGGACGGCGTCGTCGTTGGCCATCACGCCGAACAGCCGGGTGCCGAGCGCGACGAGCTGCGCGCCGGTCAGGGTGGCGACGTCGACGATCAGGTCGGGCTCGTCCTCGTGCGCGCGGACCAGCGCGTCGGCCATCACCAGGCGCCCCTCGGCGTCGGTGTTGAGCACCTCCACCGTCGTGCCCCCGTAGATCGAGATCACGTCGGACGGGCGCTGGGCGTTCCCGCCCACCATGTTCTCGGCGATCGCCAGGTAGCCGACGACGTTGACGGTCGGCTTGAGCAGGGCGATGCTTCGCATCGCCGCCAGCACCGCGGCGGCGCCGCCCATGTCGGACTTCATCCAGTCCATGGCGGAGGCGGGCTTGAGCGACAGGCCACCGGTGTCGAAGGTGATGCCCTTGCCGACGAAGGCGAGGGTCGTGTCGGCCTCGGGGTGGCTGTACGAGAGACGCACCAGTCGCGGCGGGTTGCTCGACCCCTGGCCGACACCGACCAGGCCGCCGTAGCCGCCATCGGCGAGCGCGTGCTCGTCGAGTGTCTCGATCTTGAGCCCGGTCTCCCGGGCGACCTCCTCAGCGGCACCGGCCAGGTCCTCGGGGACGAGGTCGGCGGGCGCGGTGTTGACGAGGTCACGGGCGAGGTTGGTCGACGCGGCGAGGACCTCGGCGCGGGCGGCGGCCTCGGCCGCGCCCTCGGCGGAGCTGATCACCGACAGCTCCAGCGGCGCCGGGGCGTCCTCCTCACCGGTGCGGTACCGGGTGAAGGAGTAGCCGCCGAGCAGCGCGCCAGTCGCGACCGCACCGGCCTGCTCAGCGGTATCGGCGGGCAGGGCCACGCCGACGCGGACCCGCTTCTTGCGCTCGCGCAGTGCGGCACCGGCGGCGCGGGAGAGAAGATCGAGGTCGATCGCTGCTCCGTCGGAGGGGGCGTCGCCCAGTCCGACCGCTATCACGACCGGGGCCTTGACGGCTCCCTGGGAGGGGAAGGTGTGCACCTCCTCGGGCTTGCCGCTCGCTCCCAGCAGCGACAGGGTCGTGGCGAGGCCGCCGGGGAAGGCGGCATCGACGGCGTGAGCGCCCGACGCGAGCTCCGGACCCTCGGGGCCGGAGTGGTAACCGACGACTACAGCGTCGGCGTCGAGCGAACAGGGGGATTCCGTTATGACTGACAGCGACGTGCTCACGGAGTCGATGCTAGTCCTTATGGCACGCCGCCGGGCACGCCGCACCCGGTATGCCGATGCACGGGGTCAATCAGCGGCGGAGTTGCGCGGACCGCGAAGATCGACGGTTCTTTCCCCCGGATCCGGGCGGTGTGTCGCGCCCACCGGCCGCGGCCGCGCGGTTCCGGGGGCTCCGCGTTCTCCCCTGTGACCGGCGCTGCGGCGGCCGGGCGTCGACGCGGGCGCCGCCCCTCGTACGGGGTGCCCGATGCGGGAAGAGGCGTTCGGCAGCGTCGGCCGACCGGAGGCGGGACCGCGGCCGCGGTGTGAAGAAATGTGATGATGGCGACAGAACCCGGGTTCGGGGCGGCACACCCGACGTCACCACCGCGAACGCCGGCAAGCCCCGACGTTCTCCCTGGCTCACAGCGCGATGACCGCGACGAGGAGCGCGGCCGTGGTCGCCGTCTCCGACAGCGCGCCGAGGACGTCTCCGGTGATCCCGCCCAGGCGGCGCCGCGCGTGGCCCAGCAGCCCGAGGGCGACAGCGAGGCCGACCGGCACCGCCAGCACGCACCCCAGCACGAACGCGCCGCCCTCGGACCACCCCAGCAAGGCGAGCAGGGGCACGACCGCAGTGCCCAGTGCCGCCGCCCACCACGGGACCGTCCCCGCGACCATCGCCCCCAGCCCTTCGGGGCGGGCCGCCGGGACGCGGGGCGTGCAGGCCCAGGTGATCGCCAGCCGCCCGGCGGCCACCGCCGTGAGCAGCCCGGCCGCACCCGCCGCCGGCGCGGCCTCGGCGAGCCGCCCCAGCGCCAGCACCTGGATCACCAGCACCAGCACCAGCGTGATCACGCCGAAGGGTCCGATGTCGGAGCGCTTCATGATGTCCAGCGCGCCGTCGGCGGGCCGAGCACTGCCGAGTCCGTCGGCGAGATCCGCCAGCCCGTCCAGGTGCAGCCCCCGGGTGAGCAGTGCCAGCACGCCCACTGCCAGCGCAGCGCTCAGCAGCGGGGACAGCCCGGCCGCGCCCGCGAGGACGAGCACCCCCGCGGCGACGGCCGCGATCACCACCCCGGCGAGGGGGGCCAGCGCCATCGCCCACCCCGCCACCGCGCGATCGACCCGCTCCACCCGCACGGGAATGACAGTGAGCGTCCCGAGCGCCATCCGCGCGCCGTCCACGGCATCGGCGAGGGGCCGGGTCCCCGCGGTCACGGCAGCTCCATGACCCGGCCGACGGTGACGAGGGCGACCTGCTCCGACTCGGCGGCGAGGCGCTGGTTGAGACGGCCGAGCCGGTCGCGGAAGAGGCCGCCGCTGACCGTGGCCGGGACGACCCCCGATCCGACCTCGTTGGTCACCGCGACAATGCGGGCGGAGCAGCGCCGCCACGCGGCGACGAGCTCGCCGATCCGCTCGTCCAGAACGGACTCGGCCTCGGGCGGAGGAGTCTCCTGCCACATGCCGCAACGCTCCATCATCCCGGCCAGCCAGGTGCCCACGCAGTCGAAGAGCACCGACCCCGTCGCTCGCTCCAGGACCGCGGCGGCCTCCAGTGTCTCCTCGGTATTCCACCACCACGGGCGGCGCCGCTGATGCAGGTCGACACGGCGTGCCCAGCCGTCATCGCCCTCCGCCACCGGGCCGGTGGCGAGGTAGGTGACCTCGGGTTCGCCGAGCAGCCGCAGCTCAGCCTCGGTGGACTTGCCGGAACGGGCGCCCCCGGTGATGAGGACCCGGTGCGGTCCGCGGATACGCGCGGTCGGCCAGGAGGCCGGAGGACAGTGCAGCTCTTGCCCATCGGAGGGCGACGAGGCCGACCACAGCCGGGCGCGGCGTTCGAACTCGGCGGGGGAGTGGACCCGGTGGTCCCCGCCGACCGCGAGTACCGCCGTGGTGACACCGACGATCCCGGCGCGACGCAGTGCCCCGATGGTCTGCGGGGACGCGACGACATCCACGATCGCCACGTCGACCTCGTGCGCGCCCGGCGCGCGGTCGTCGTCGGGCGGATCGGCCGGAGCCTTGGTGGCCGCGTACAGCAGCCGGCCGCCGTCGGGCCCCTCCACCCGCGTGCCGTAGGGCGTGTCGGTGACGGAGTACCCAGGGGGCGGCGGGGTCGCCGTGCCCACACCCGGATCGCGAAGGGTGAACACGTCATCGACCGTGATGCGCACGGGCTGCCGCCGATTCTCGACAGCGCGGTTGCACGACGCGCATCGGCAGTTGGGGGCCGGCCAGCCGGCAGAACCGGAGGTGCCGGAAAGTCGGATTCGCACGCCCGATAGTTAACCGCATCACGTCCACCCTCTGCCGTTAGGCTCGGCACGACCGACGGTGGCTGTGAGAGAGGCGGAACACCATGGCGTGGAGCTGGCGCTACGAGGCGGGCAACGGCAAACCCCTGGACGACGACGAGCTGCCCAGCGAACTCTTCACCTCCCGCGGCGACGCGGAGAGCTGGCTCGGCGAGAACTGGCAGGAACTCGCCGAGTCCGGCGCCGAACAGGTCACCCTCCTGGAGGACGAGCACGCCGTCTACACCATGAGCCTGGAGGAAGCCGACTAGCCGACCGCCGTCACGCCGACGTCCGTGCCCCTCCGACTGCCGACGGGGGCGCGGACGTCCGAAACGGCGGCCGTCGTGAAGAACACGGCGGCCGCGGCTACGCTCCCACGCCCCGATAGCTAGGGGCGCTTCTCCGGGCTGACGGTGTGGGCCGGGTCGCGTTCGACGCGGTCGCCGAGGATGTCGTCGATGCGGCGCATCATGTCCGCGTCCAACTTGACGCCGGAGGCCGCGGCGTTCTCGCGGACCTGCTGCGGGCGCGAGGCGCCGATGATGGCCGAGGAGACGTTGGGGTTCTGCAGGACCCAGGCCACGGCCAGTTGGGCCAGGCTCAGGCCGACCTCCTCGGCGAGGGGGCGGAGGTCCTGGATGCGGCGCAGGAGCTCCTGGTCGTCGAGGCCGCGGGCGGCCAGGAAGTCCGCTCCGCCGCCCTTGTCGTCGGTGGCGCGGGAGCCGGCCGGAGGCGCCTGGCCCGGGAGGTACTTGCCGGTCAGCAGGCCCTGGGCGATCGGCGACCAGACGATCTGGCCCACGCCGCCGCGCTCGCACGCCGGGACGACCTCGGGCTCGATCACCCGCCACAGCATGTTGTACTGCGGCTGGTTGGAGACGATCCGGTCCAGGCCCATCTCGTCGGCGAGCTTCAGCGCCCGCTCGATCTCCTCGGCGCGCCACTCGGAGACGCCGATGTAGCAGACCTTGCCCTGGCGGACCAGATCGTCGAACGCGCGGAGCGTCTCCTCCAGCGGCGTCGCGTAGTCGAACCGGTGCGCCTGGTAGAGATCCAGGTAGTCGGTGCCCAGTCGACGCAGGGAGTCCTCGGCCGCGCGCATGATGTGCTTGCGCGACAGGCCCCGGTCGTTCTTGCCCGGCCCCATGGGCCAGAACACCTTGGAGAAGATCTCCACGCCGTCGCGGCGCACGCCCTTCAGCGCGCGGCCCAGCACCTCCTCGGCGCGGCCCTGGGCGTAGACGTCGGCGGTGTCGAAGGTGGTGATGCCCTCGTCCAGCGCCGCTTGGACGCACCCGACGGCGGCGTCTTCCTCCACCTGGGAGCCGTGCGTGATCCAGTTCCCGTACGAGATCTCGCTGACGATGAGTCCGCTACTGCCAAGATGACGGAATTCCATGCCCGGCACACTAGTCCCGCGGACCTGCCCTGTCTCCTTCCGTATCCCCGCCGCTCACGGGTTTCGGGGACGGTGGTCGTCAGCTGCGGCGCGGCGTGACCGGGTCGCCCGGCTTGACCTGCGGCTTCGGTAGGCGCAGGCGGCGGATCTGCAGCTGGCGCATGGCCGCGTACCAGCCGACGCCGCGTACGCCCTCCGTCTCGTTGGGGAACAGCTCGCGGACGTTCTTCTTGATCCGGTTGCTGACGTAGATGCCCTCGGCCACGATGCTGACCATCATCACCGGCCAGATGATGTAGGTGACCGCGATCTGGAACTCCACGGACGGCAGGAACAGCAGCGCGATGATCAGCAGACAGAAGTACATGAAGAACTCGCTGATGCTGCGCCGGGCGTCGACGAAGTCCCGGGCGTAGGCGCGCACCCGGCCGTAGTCCTGGGCTCGGAAGTAGCGCTCCTCGCCCTTGGGCGCTCCGGCGCGCTGGGCAGCGCGCTGGCCTTCGCGGGCGCGGCGCTCCTTGTACTGCCGGTACGCCTCCTTGCGGCTCTGCGGTGCACCGAGGGGACGGTGCAGCTCCCTCGCGGATTCCCTGCGCTTAGGGGTCGGGGCGCCCTTTTTGGGCGTGTATCCCTTAGGTTGGGGGGCCTCAGTAGCCTCAGTACTGGCGGAGCCGGTCATGGCCGGCTCTGTGGATGCGGAAGATGCGGAGCGACGTCGGAACACATCCCTCAGGGTAGCCGGTCCGGGCTTCATGGCGACCGCACGCGATACCGCGTAGGGTTGAATGCAGCGCCCGCCGGGAACAGCCGATGTTTACGGACCGAGAAGGGGACGGCCACGCCGATGAGCGTGTTTCAGCGACTTTCAATGGTTTTCAAGTCCAAGGCCAACAAGGCCCTGGACTCCGTCGAGGACCCACGTGAAACCCTCGATTACTCGTATCAGAAGCAGCTGGAACTACTGCAGAAGGTCCGGCGCGGAGTGGCCGATGTAGCTACCTCCCGCAAACGGGTCGAACTGCAGATCCAGCAGCTTGAGCAGCAGTCCGGAAAGCTGGAGACCCAGAGCCGCGCGGCCCTCCAGCAGGGGCGTGAAGACCTGGCGCGCGAGGCCCTCAGCCGCCGCTCCGGCCTGACCTCCCAGATCGACGGCCTCAAGCAGCAGCACGAGGCGCTGCAGGGGGAAGAGCAGAAGCTCACCCTGGCCGCGCAGCGTCTGCAGGCCAAGGTGGACTCCTTCCGTACGAAGAAGGAGACGATCAAGGCCACCTACACCGCCGCCCAGGCGCAGACGCAGATCAGCGAGGCGTTCTCCGGCATCTCCGAGGAGATGGGCGACGTCGGCATGGCGGTCCAGCGTGCCGAGGACAAGACGGCCGAGATGCAGGCCCGCGCAGGTGCCGTTGACGAGCTGCTGGAGTCCGGTGCCCTGGACGACGTCACCGGTACGGCGAAGGACGACATCCAGTCCGAGCTCGACCGTCTGTCCAGCACCACCGGCGTCGAGGCCGAGCTGGAGCGGATGAAGCGCGAGCTGGAGCCGGGTGGCGGCCAGGCCGCCCCGCAGCAGATCGAGGGCGGCAACTCCACCCGCCAGGGCCAAGGGGAGGGTGCATGATCGTCCGCATTATGGGCGAGGGCCAGCTCGACCTGTCCGAGGCGGACCTCGACCTGCTCAACGACTTCGACCGCACGATCGAGTCGGCGATCGAGTCCGGCGACGAGGACGCCTTCCGCCGGGCCCTGCACGACCTGCTCGAGCGGGTGCGCACGGACGGCAAGCCGCTTGCGGACGCCGCGCTGGAGCCGTCGCAGTTCATCCTGCCGCCCGCTGACTCGACCATGGACGAGGTCCGCGCCATGCTCGGCGATGAGGGGCTCATCCCCGACGTGCGCTGAGTCCCCATTCGCGGGCTCCGGCCACTCCCGGCTCTCGCTGTTCTGATGGCCGTCGTACCCCCGGGGGTACGACGGCCATCGGCTTTTCCGTCGCGTCTCATCACCGGTCGTCCCTGGCTCCAGGACGCGGCCCGACAACCGGACTCCTCTGTTGCTCTCACGGAATTCCAACCTGTCCGGATTAGACTGCGAAACATCCCCCGATTCAGATGTGACCTGTGTGAGGTAGATCCGGCGAAAGGCGCGTCCCCGTGGCAGGCTCCAAGTTCATCCCCGACCGCGGGCTGACGACCCGTATGGTCCTGACGATGTCCCTGTTGGGCATCGTGTATGTGGCGTTCATCATTGTGCTCATCCTCATCGGCATGCCGTGGTACCTGGTGGTGCTGGTGATCGGCGGATTCGCGGTCGTCCAATACGTCTCCTCGGACAAGATCGCGATGTACTCCATGGGCGCCCGCGAGGTCACCCCGCAGCAGGCGCCGGAGCTGCACACCGTCGTCGACCGGCTGTGTGCGATGGCCGACATGCCCAAGCCCAAGGTCGCGATCGCCGAGTCCGACGTGCCCAACGCCTTCGCCACCGGCCACAACGAGAAGAACGCCGTCGTGTGCGTCACCACCGGCATCCTGCGCCGTCTGGAACCGGTGGAGCTGGAGGCGGTCCTCGCCCACGAGCTGTCCCACGTGGCGCACCGCGACGTCATGGTCATGACCATCGCGGGGTTCCTCGGCATCGTCGCCGGGTTCCTCACCCAGATGGGGCTGCGCTTCGCGGCGTTCGGCGGGGGCCGCAGCAACAACGGCGGCCCGGCCCCGGCGCTGATCGCCCTGGGCGTCGTGCTGGTCAGCGCCATCGTGTGGGCGCTGAGCTTCCTGCTGACCCGGGTGCTCTCCCGCTACCGGGAGCTGTCGGCCGACCGCGCCGCCGCCTACCTGACCGGGCGCCCCTCGTCGCTGGGCAGCGCGCTCACCAAGATCACCGGGGACATGGCCCGCATCCCGAGCCGGGACCTGCGCCAGGTCGAGCCGTTCAACGCGTTCTTCTTCACCCCGGCGTTCTCCAAGAGCGGGTTCAGCATGAGCCAGCTCATCGCCACCCACCCGCCCGTAGACAAGCGCCTGGCCCAGCTCGCGGACATCTCGCGGCAGCTGGGGCAGGGAGCGTAGGGGGCCCGCGCCCGCCCCGATCGATCCGGGAGGATCGGTGAACCAATGTGTGAGACCGATGAGTGAGGGATCGCAACCGTGAGCTTCCTGAGGGCCCTGCTGGGCCGTTCCAAGCCGGTCCAACCCGACCTTGACCAGCTCTTCGGGCTGCCGTCGGCGGCCGTCACACTGCGGGCCGCCGCCGGGTTCCAGCCCACCGGCACCGGTTCGGTGGCGTTCCGCGCCGCCGAAGGCCAGGCCTTCGCGAGCCTGGAGCGCGACGTCACCGACCTGCTCAACGCGGACAGCGGCCCCGCGGTGGAGCCGATTACCGACAACTACGGCTACACGTGGCTGGTGCTGCGCTCCGACGCCTCGGAGTCGAGCGACATCAGCGGGCTCGTCACCGACATCCACGCGGTCAACTCCTCGCTGGAGAGCGCCGGGTTCGGCCCCTCGCTGCTCTGCTCGCTGGTGACCTTCGCCGACGACAAGGGGCGCAAGGTCGCGCTCGTCTACCTCTACAAGCGCGGCACCTTCTACCCCTTCGCGCCGGCCGGGGGACAGCGCCGGGACAACGCGCTGGAGCTGCAGATCGAGGCGACCGTCGGCAACGACATCGCGGTGGAGAAGGACAAGTCGCGCTGGTTCCCGGTCTATGGCGCGCCTGGCCTGTGACGGTGGATTCGCGCGAGCGAATTTCGCTTCGTGAAATCTAAATATCGCAAAGTGGATAAAATCTTACGTCAGGTCTGGTCCTGAACGGGTGACTCCGGGCACACTGGTCCGGTGCGCATCGTTATAGCCCCAGACAAATTCGCCGGGACCCTCACCGCGATCGAGGCCGCCCGGGCCGTCGCCGACGGCTGGCACGACGTCGATCCCGAGGCAGCGACCGAACTCGTCCCGCTCTCCGACGGCGGACCCGGCTTCGTCGAGGTCCTGCACACCGCGCTCGGCGGGAAGACCGTCCGCCTGGACGTCACCGGCCCCCTGGGCACGCCCGTGCCCGCCGACTACCTCCTCGACGGCGATACCGCCTACATCGAGAGCGCCCAGGCCTGCGGCCTCCACCTCGTCGCCCCCGAACAGCGCGACCCCGGACGCACCACCAGCCGCGGAGTCGGAGAGCTGATCGCCCACGCCGTCGACGCGGGCGCCCGCACCGTCGTCGTCGGCCTCGGCGGCAGCGCCACCAACGACGCCGGAGCCGGAATGCTCGCCGCCCTGGGCGCCGCGCCCGGCCGCGCGCTGTCCGCCGGGGCGAGGCACTCGCCGAGCTGTCCGGCCCGATCGACCTCGCGCCGGCGCGCCGCGCCACCGAGGGATCCGGCTGATCGCCGCCACCGACGTCGACAACCCGCTGCTCGGCCGGCACGGCGCGAGCGCCGTCTTCGGCCCGCAGAAGGGCGCCGACGACACCCAGGTGCAGCGCCTGGACCGCGCCCTCACCGCGTTCGCCGACGCCACGGCCGCCGCCCCCGGATCCTCGGACGACCCGCGGCACACGCCCGGCGCCGGTGCCGCGGGCGGGCTCGGCTACGCGCTGCTGCTGCTCGGCGGCACCGTCGAATCGGGGGTGGCCCGCGTCCTGGCCGCCGTGGACCTCTCAGCGCAGGTCGCAGCGGCCGACCTTGTCATCACGGGGGAGGGGTCCTTCGACTCCCAGTCGCTGCGCGGCAAACTTCCCCACGGCGTGGCCCGGGCGGCCGCCGCGCACGCCGTTCCGTGCGTCGTCACCGCGGGCGTGGTGAGCGTGGGCCGCGAAGAGGCCGCCGCGGCCGGGATCACCGCGACCTACTCCCTGGTGGAGTCGGCGGGGTCGACCGAGGCCGCGCTGACCCGCTCCGCCGCGGAGCTGCGCCGTCTGGCCGCCGACGTCGCCCGCCGCTGGCGGCGCTGACGCGCCGCCGCCCTCCGGTCACCCGCCGCCGACCCAGCGCAGCGCGGCTCTCCGTGGGACCGGCCACCGCCGCTCCCCGGGAATGGCGGACACCGACCGAACGACCTAACCTGGGTGTGCAGCACTATGGTGCGTGCGTCCGGGGCGCTCCGGTGAGCCGGTCCCAGGACAGCGTCGCGCCCCCTACGCGGGGGAGCGGCGGCCGGCGATGGACGGCACCGGGACACGGCGTCCTTCGGGCGGACGGACCAGCGAGCAGTGAGCAGTGCGTGTCCCCGCCACGGGCTGGAATGCACAACGCAGCCTCGGTGTTGAGACGTCGAGGAGTACTCAGGTCGCAGTGGCGGCCGCCACGCCTTTTGGAGGAGCTAGTAGATATGACGGTTCAGAGCGAGGCCACCGCGCAGGGGATCATCCTGACGGACGAGGCGTCGGGCAAGGTCAAGGGCCTCCTGGAGCAGGAAGGCCGCGATGACCTGCGGCTGCGTGTCGCTGTTCAGCCGGGGGGCTGCTCGGGGCTGCGCTACCAGCTGTTCTTCGACGAGCGTGAACTCGACGGCGATGTGGTGGCCGAGTTCGGTGGTGTGGAGGTCGTCACCGACCGCATGAGCGCTCCCTACCTCATGGGCGCCACCATCGACTTCGTCGACACCATCGAGAAGCAGGGCTTCACCATCGACAACCCGAACGCCACCGGGTCCTGCGCCTGCGGCGACTCCTTCAACTAGCCCCCGGGGACGCCGCTCCGGCCGCAGGTGGGAGCGGTGACGTCGGACCTGGCCCGCGCGGGAAAACCGTGCGGGCTTTTTCATATACCCACATATTCACCGATTCCACCGGACATAGGGCCTTCAATGCCCGCGGCACTGATGGGTACTCTTGCTAGGTCCCGATCTCCCGACCCAAGGAGCCCTCCGCAGTGCGCATCGCGGTTACCGGATCCATCGCCACCGACCACCTGATGACCTTCGAGGGACGCTTCGCCGAGCAGCTGATCGCCGACCAACTGGAACAGGTGTCGCTGTCGTTCCTGGTCGACGAGCTGGAAGTACGCCGCGGCGGCGTCGCGCCCAACATCTGCTTCGGCATGGGGCGCCTGGGCCTGCGCCCCGTCCTGGTGGGCGCGGCGGGCGCCGACTTCGAGGAGTACCGGTCGTGGCTGGAGCGGCACGGTGTGGACACCTCCGGGGTGCACATCTCCGACCTGCGGCACACCGCGCGGTTCGTCTGCACCACGGACCGCGACCACAACCAGATCGCGTCGTTCTACGCCGGCGCCATGGCCGACGCCCGCAACATCGAGCTGAAGCCGCTCAGCGACCGCGACGGCGGCCTGGACCTCGTGCTGATCGGCGCCAACGACCCCGAGGCGATGCTGCGGCACAGCGACGAGTGCCGCGCCCGCGGCCTCGCGTTCGCCGCCGACCCCTCCCAGCAGCTGGCCCGCATGGAGGGCCCGGAGGTCCGCCGCCTCATCCAGGGCGCCACCTACCTGTTCACCAACGAGTACGAGAAGGCGCTCGCCGAGCAGAAGACCGGCTGGAGCGACGAGGAGATCCTCGACCTCGTCGGCACCCGCGTCACCACGCTCGGCGCCAAGGGCGTGGTGATCGACCGCAAGGGCGAGCCGCCGCTGCACATCCCCGCCGCCGCGGTGAACGAGAAGGCCGACCCGACGGGCGTCGGCGACGCCTTCCGCGCGGGCTTCCTCGCCGGTGTGTCCTGGGAGCTGTCGCTGGAGCGCGCCGCCCAGATCGGTAACGCCACCGCGGTGCACTCGCTGGAGGTCAGCGGCCCGCAGGAGTACAAGCTGACCGGGGAGACCCTGGTGGAGCGGATCGCCGCCAGCTACGGCGAGGACAGCGCCGCCGAGGTGAAGCCCTTCGTGGGCAAGGCCGTCTGACGCGCGGCGAAGGCCGAAACGGCCTGACGAGAACCGGTCGCCTCCGCGCTGCCCCTGCGCCGCGGAGGCGCTTCTCGTATCAGGGGTGCGCCGCGCTCCCGTGCCGCGACATGAGGTCGAACAGCGCGCGCTCCAACTGGCAGGGCCGCGTGACCCGGCTGCTCCACGGCACCCGGATCAGCGCCGGGTGGCCGCCGTGCACGGGGTTGACCCACAGCGTCACGCCTTGGGCGTCCAGCTCCCAGAGCCAGGCCGCTCCGTCCGGAGCCTCGGGCAGGTGCCGCAGCGAGGCGCTCAGCTCGTCGCGGTGGCAGTCGTTGACGTGGCGCAGGATCCGCTCGGCCGCGCCGGTGATCGGATCGGGGCGCATGGCCATGTAGGACGCGCCGTCGATGAGCCCCGCGGCGTCGTAGGTGTGGTACATCACCGTCGCCGGCTCCACTCGGGCGAGGAGCGGCGCGTCCGGCATGGGATCATGGTCCACTGCGGCGAGTAGCTCCTCGTCGGGACATCCGTCCCACACCGCGAGGGCGGCGTCGCGGCGCTCGCCTGCGGGGACGATCGAAACGTGGCCGTCGCACCACAGCCGAGCGCGTACAGTAGGTGTGCGACCCACGTGCCGCAGCGCGGAGAGTCCGACGCCGATCGTGAGATCGGCGCGGTCGTGCTGAGACGCCCGCAACGCCTCGTGCAGCGGGTGGCCGTTCTCGGCCCACAGCACCGCGCGACCGGCATGGTCTACCGCCCCGCGCACGCTGAAACGCGTGTCGGGATTGTTTGCCAACACCGCCGTGGTGGGGGTCGCCGTGGCGGCGAGGGAACGGACCCGTTCGATCGCGGACGGGCTGGGCTGTCGCATGACACCTCCTAGACTTAGGCAAGCCTTACCTAGGATTCCCGTTTTTTCAAGTGACTCAAATAACGGAGGACCTCAATGCGCTACACCGGACCTAAGGTGCGGTTGTCCCGGCGCGCGGGCACCCCGCTGACCCGTAAGGCGGTCAGCTACTTCGAGAAGCGGCCGTACCCCCCGGGTGAGCACGGTCGCCGCGTTCGTCGCAACACCAGCGACTTCGCGGTCCGCCAGGCCGAGAAGCAGAAGATGCGCTGGTACTACGACCTGTCGGAGAAGCAGCTTCTGCGCGTCTACGAGAACGCCAAGAAGCGCCCGGGCCGTACCGGTGAGGAAATGGTCACCGAGCTGGAGCTCCGTCTCATGACGGTCGTGCTGCGGGCCGGCTTCGCGTCGTCGATCTACGCCGCGCGGCAGTACATCAACCACGGCCACATCACCGTGGACGGCAAGAAGGTCGACATCCCGTCGTACCAGCTCAAGCCGGGCCAGGTGATCGGCGTTCGGGAGAAGTCCCGCAACATGGTGCCGTTCGTCGAGGCCGCCGAGGGGATCCACGCCGACGACAAGATCGCCGGCTTCCTCGCGGTGAGCCACAAGGACCTGCGCATCGCGGTCGTCGACCGCCCGAAGCGCGAGCAGGCCCCGGTTCCCTTCGACGAGCAGCTCGTCGTCGAGTACTACGCCCGCTAGTCCTCTGGCGTAAGCAGGGCCGCGCAGCCGGAATCCGGCCGCGCGGCCCTGCTTTGTGGTGCGCCCGAGGTTCGGGGCCGCCTCAGTACATCCGCCGGATGTGGAAGGCGCTCCCTCGCTCCAATGGGACTTCGGCCACGAACTCGTGCATCTTCAACCGGCACCACGCCGGGATGTCCGTCTTAGCGGCCGGATCATCGGCTGTGACAGCGATGACAGTACCGATCGGCACCTCGCGGATACGGCCCGCGAGCATGATGATCGGGATCGGGCATTTGCGGCCGGTCGCTTCGACGGTGACCAAGGGGCGGTCCGACACCGATGTTCTCCTCGCGTAGCGGGTTCGTATCCCAATCTTGACCCATGCGGAGCGTTAAACGGCACCCGGTTAAGGGTGTCGTAAATGCAGCGATACCCTCGCCTTAGCCCGCTCTCCTGGGCGGTCTTTCGGACACCCGGACGGTGTCCTGAGCAGCCCAGGAATGCCGGGCAGGGCGATGGACGCGAACCGCTGGTGACCCGGCCCGGCGCACCGCGCCCACGCGGCCGGACGGTGTCCCGCACCGCCCCACCGCAAGGGTGTGCAGCAACACGCTGGCAGGGTTCGCCCACGAGCGGATCACCAGGCGATTCGCGATAATGTTGCCCGTTGACAAGCTTCGGATATAACTACGCCCGCGCACGTCGCGCGGGCATTCACCGCTGGGAAGGCAATCCGTGAGTCCGACCCGCCATAGGAATCGGCGCTCCGCGTTGCGCCGATGGGCACCACGTGGCGCCGCGCTCGCCGCGTTGGGTATTGCCGCGACCGGCTGCGCGTCGAACGAGTTCACTCGTTTGGGTGTGCCGGAGCCGATCACCGAGCAGGCAGAGACCGTTCTCGCGCTCTGGCAGGGCTCGTGGGTGGCGGCGTTCGCGGTCGGCATTCTCGTGTGGGGGCTGATCATCTGGTCGATCATCTTCCACCGCAAGCGCTCCGAGCAGCTGCCGCCGCAGGTGCGCTACAACATGCCCATCGAGGCGCTCTACACCGTTCTGCCGATCGTCGTTATCGCGGTCCTCTTCTACTTCACCGCGCGCGACCAGGCCTACCTGCTGGAGACCGACGAGAAGGCCGACGTCAACGTCGAGGTCGTCGGCTTCCAGTGGAGTTGGCAGTTCAACTACCTCGACCAGTCCAAGGCCGAGGCCGAGGAAGCCGCCGACGACCCCAAGGCCCAGCCGACCACCGAGTTCGCGGTCGTCGGTACCCCGCAGGAGGTCCCCACCCTGCGGCTTCCCGAGGGCGCGGTCGTGCACTTCGACCTCACCTCGCCCGACGTCATCCACTCCTTCTGGATCCCCGCGTTCGCCTTCAAGATGGACGTCATCCCGAACCGGGACAACGAGTTCCAGGTCAAGGTCAAGGACGGCACCGCGGGCACCTACGCCGGCCGCTGCGCCGAGCTGTGCGGTGTCGAGCACGCGGGCATGCTCTTCAACCTCGAGGTCATGGAGCCCGAGGACTACCAGAAGTGGGCGGCCGAGCAGAAGCAGGCCGCCGAGGCGTCGTCCGAGCAGCTCGCGGAGAAGGCCGCCGACAAGGGGGCCGACGCCACCGCGAAGGGCGCTGAGAACGGCGCCGAGGCTCGCGACGAGAAGGCCGAGACGGCGACGGACGGCGACAAGGCCGAGCAGGCCGAGAACGCCGACAAGGCCGAGACGGCCCACGGCGCTGACGAGCAGGACACGGCCGACGCCGCGGCCGAGGAGGCGGGCCAGTAATGACGACGGCAACCGAGACGAGTGTCGCGGCCGGACCCCGGCCCACACGCAAGGGGTCGATGATCGTCAGCTGGATGACGTCGACCGACCACAAGACGATCGGGTACATGTACCTGATCACTTCGTTCGCGTTCTTCCTGTTCGGCGGAATCCTGGCGCTGATCATCCGCGCCGAGCTGTTCCTGCCGGGCCTGCAGGTCGTGACGAAGGAAGAGTTCAACCAGCTCTTCACCATGCATGGCACGATCATGCTGCTGCTGTTCGCGACCCCGCTGTTCGTCGGGTTCACCAACATCATCATGCCGCTGCAGATCGGCGCCCCCGACGTGGCGTTCCCGAGGATGAACATCTTCGGGTACTACCTGTTCCTGTTCGGCGGCCTCATCGTCGTCGGCGGGTTCCTCACCCCGGGCGGTGCGGCGAGCTTCGGCTGGTTCGCCTACACCCCGCTCTCCGACGCGGTCCGCTCGCCGGGCCTCGGCGGCGACCTGTGGATCCTGGGCCTGGCCGTCAGCGGTCTGGGCACCATCCTCTCGGCGGTCAACTTCATCACCACCGGCCTGTGCATGCGCGCGCCCGGCATGACGATGTTCCGGATGTCGATCTTCTCCTGGAACGCCATGCTGACCAGCGTGCTCGTGCTGATCGCGTTCCCGGTCCTGACCGCGGCCCTGGTCGCGCTGGGCGCCGACCGCATGGTCGGCACCCACGTGTTCGACCCCGAGCACGGCGGCGCCATCCTCTGGCAGCACCTGTTCTGGTTCTTCGGCCACCCCGAGGTGTACATCATCGCGCTGCCGTTCTTCGGTATCGCGACCGAGATCCTGCCGGTGTTCAGCCGCAAGCCGATCTTCGGCTACAAGAGCCTCGTCGGCGCGACCATCGCCATCGCGGGTCTGTCCGTCACGGTCTGGGCGCACCACATGTTCCCGACCGGCGCGGTGCTGCTCCCGTTCTTCTCGTTCATGACCTTCCTGATCGCGGTCCCGACCGGTGTGAAGTTCTTCAACTGGATCGGCACCATGTGGCGCGGCCAGATCGTCATGGCCACCCCGATGCTGTTCGTCATCGGCTTCCTGGTGACGTTCCTCTTCGGCGGTCTCACCGGTGTGCTCCTGGCCTCGCCGCCGATCGACTTCCACGTCACCGACAGCTACTTCGTCGTGGCCCACTTCCACTACGTGGTCTTCGGAACCGTGGTCTTCGCGATGTTCGCCGGCTTCTACTTCTGGTGGCCGAAGTTCACCGGGAAGATGCTGAACGAGCGGCTCGGCAAGGCGCACTTCTGGGTGCTGTTCTTCGGCTTCCACGGCACCTTCCTGGTGCAGCACTGGCTGGGCGCCGAGGGCTTCCCCCGCCGCTACGCCGACTACCTGCCCAGTGACGGCTTCACCGCGCTGAACCAGATCTCCTCGGTCAGCTCGTTCGTCCTGGGCGCCTCGACCCTGATCTTCTTCTGGAACATGTGGATCACCCACAAGAACCCGAAGACGGTCGAGGTCGACGACCCGTGGGAGTACGGCTGCTCGCTGGAGTGGGCCACCTCCTGCCCGCCGCCGCGGCACAACTTCACGTCGCTGCCGCGGATCCGGTCCGAGCGCCCCGCGTTCGACCTCCACCATCCGCACGCTGCCGCTCCGGGTGCGCACCCGGAACCGGCGACCACGAAGTAAGAGGGTGCGTTCATCATGAAGATGCAGGCTTACCTGTTCATGGGCGTCTCCACCTTCTTCGGCCTGTGCGCGGCGCTCTACGCCTACTGGGCCTGGGTGGCTGAGGGACAGATCGAGTGGACCGGCACGGTCGCCCTGGTCGTCGCGATCGGGTTCGGCTGGATGATCGGCTTCTGGCTGTGGCAGGCCGCCCGGCGCAGCGAGAGCTTCCACGGGCTGCCCCCGGAGGAGCGCCTCGACGGTGAGATCGCCGAGAACGCCGGCGAGTACGGGTTCTTCAGCCCGCACAGCTGGTGGCCGCTGTTCGTGGCCATGTCGGTCTCCTTCACCGCGGTGGGCGTGGCGATCGGCTGGTGGATGGTCTTCATCGGCGTGTTCGCCATCATCCTGACCTCCATCGGCTGGGTCTTCGAGTACTACCGCGGAGAGTTCCAGCACTGAGCGTCACCCCACCGGGTTCGCCCCGGTGGGACGACCGCGCCCTGATCCCCGGCAGGTCGGTGGGTTCCGATGAGTCCACCGACCGGCCGGGGGTATTCTTTTGGGGCGGCCCGTACCTGATCTTCGGTATCTCCCCCCTTTTGGCCGCTGTTGTCAACGATGTGGAACTTTCCAGCTCACCACGGCGTCCAAGGGGAGGACGGGTTCCGCAGGTAGAGCAGGACGCAGGAGGTCGCTCGCGTGAAGGGCAGCACAGTACCGACGGCATACCGTCGGCTCGGCGCCGGAATGGCCGGTCTGACCCTTGCCCTCACCACCGCATGCACGGGCTCTGGTGGCACCGACACCAACACCACGGGCGCCGAGGCCAGCGGGGGCGAGGTCAAGGTCGAGATCAGTCCCGAGGACGGCGCCACCAAGGTGCGCCCGAACCTCCCGGTGACGGTGACCGCCGATGGCGGGACCATCACCGACGTGCAGGTGGAGCAGTCGGGGGGAAATGAGGCCGACGCCCAGAACCCGGCCGACGGGGAGAGCACCGACGGCGGCGACGAGGGCCAGGCCGAGGTCGACAAGGTCACCGGCACCCTCAACAAGGACAAGACCGAGTGGGTCAGTGACTGGAATCTCATCCCGGGCTCCAATGTCACCGTGACCGCCGTCGCCGAGGACAAGTCCGGCGAGGAGACCGAGGTCGTCAGCGAGTTCTCCACGCTGGAGGCCACGCCGGGCAAGCGGCTGGAGCTCAAGTCCAACTTCCCCAGCAGCGGCCAGGAGGTCGGTGTGGGGATGCCGATCGTCGTCAACTTCGACCTGCCCGTGGAGAACAAGGAGCAGGTCGAGAACTCCATCGAGGTCACCTCCGACGAGCCGGTCGAGGGCGCCTGGAACTGGTTCGGCGATAAGGAGGCGGTGTTCCGCCCCAAGGACTACTGGAAGCCGAACCAGAAGGTCAGCGTCGACATGCACCTGGCCGGCACCGAGGCGTCCGAGGGCGCCTACGGGGTGAAGAACTACCGCCTCGACTTCACGGTGGGTCGCAAGCAGGTCAGCACCATCGAGAACGACGACTACACGATGACGGTCGAGCGCGACGGGAAGAAGATCAAGACCTTCCCGATCAGCATGGGCAAGGCCACCACGGAGAAGTACACCACGACCAGCGGCACCCACGTGGTGATGGAGAAGTACGACCGGCTGGTCATGGACTCCTCCACGGTCGGCGTCCCGGTCGACAGCCCCGAGGGCTACAAGCTGGACGTCGACTACGCCGTCCGGTTCTCCGACAGCGGCGAGTTCACCCACGCGGCCCCCTGGAACGGCCAGCTCGGCGAGGCCAACCTGAGCCACGGCTGCCCGAACATGAGCGTGGCCGGCGCCAAGTGGTACTACGAGAACTCGCTCATGGGCGACATCCTGCAGGTCAACGGCACCGACCGGGAACTCGCGGTCGACAACGGCTGGGGCTTCTGGCAGCGCTCCTGGGACGAGTGGCTGGACAACAGCGCCACCGGCAAGGCCGACACCACCGACGGCAAGGGCACCCCGGGCAACGTGCACGGCGGCGCCGCCTAAGGCCGCACAGCGCACCTGAGGGCCGTTCAGAGCACACTCGTGCTCCGAGCGGCCCTCAGTCGTGTGCGGGCTGAAAGGGGGAGTGGGGTCCGGGCCTGCTGGGCGACCGGCCCCCTCCGGCCTCGGTGCGGCTTGTCACCGAAAGACACCGGAAACGTGGAATCGGACAGGGCCGCCCAGCAGACCCCCGGTCCCTCTCCCGTCCCGCAGGCATCCAGGCGGCCCACAGAACGACGAAGGCCCGGCCTCCCGATACGGGAGGCCGGGCCTGCTGTTTCGCCCGTGAGCGTGCGGCTCAGGCTCAGGAGGACGATCCGGCCTTGGCCTCTTCCTCGGCTGCGTGCGCGCCGTGGTGGAGGTGGTGGCCGCTGTGCGGTTCGACGCCCTCGAAGGAGATGTTGTCCTTCGTGTACCAGCGGGCGAGGGCGGAGCGCATCCGGCCCTTGGCGCCGCGGGCCTCCGGGGCCTCGACTCCGTGCTCGTCCACGGCCTCGACGTCGATGCGCTCGACCGGGGCCTTGCTCTGCAGCACGTGCACGGTCTCCTCCGAGGACTCCTTGTGGACCTCGATGAACTCACCGCTGGGCAGCTGCTGGATGGTGCCGCTCTCGTAGCCGTGCTCCAGCGTCTCCCGGTCCTGGCGCTGCAGGCCCAGGCAGATGCGCTTGGTCGCGATGAACCCGATGATCGGCCCGAGGATGACGAAGATCCGGAAGAACCAGGTCGTCGCGTACAGGCTGATCGAGAACGTCTCCGAGAGGATGTCGTTCGAACCGGCGAGCCACAGCAGGCCGTAGAAGACGATCCCGGCGACGCCCACGCCGGTGCGGACCGGCGCGTTGCGCGGGCGGTCGGCCATGTTGTGGTGGCGCTTGTCGCCGGTGATCCACTGCTCGGCGAACGGCCACACCGCCAGGCCGCCGAAGATCAGACCCGGAATCACCAAGCCCGGGACCAGCACGCCGATCGGGACCGCGTACCCGAAGATGTTGAAGTCGAACCAGTTCGGGAAGATCCGCAGCGAGCCCTCCATGAAGCCCATGTACCAGTCGGGCTGCAGCCCGGAGGTGATGGACGTCGGCGTGAAGGGGCCGAACAGGTGGATCGGGTTGACCTGCACGAACGCGCTGAGCGCGACCATGATGGCGAAGACGAAGAAGAAGAACCCGCCCGCCTTGACGGCGAACCCGGGGAACATCGGCGTACCGACGACCTTCTTCTCCGACCGCCCCGTGCCGGGGTACTGCGTGTGCTTCTGGTGCCAGAGGATCATGAAGTGCGCCACGATCAGCGCCAGCAGGATCCCCGGGATCAGCAGGATGTGCAGCATGTACAGCCGCGTGATGATCTCCTCGCCGGGGAACTCCCCGCCGAAGAGGAACATGCTGACGTAGCTGCCGACCAGCGGCAGCGCCATGATCACGCCCTGCAGGATGCGGACACCCATGCCCGAGGGCAGGTCGTCCGGGAGCGAGTAGCCGAAGAGGCCCTCGAGCATCGCCAGGACGAAGATCGCCACACCGATCAGCCAGTTGATCTCGCGCGGCTTGCGGAACGCGCCGGTGAAGAACACCCGCAGCATGTGGATCACCAGCGAGGCGACGAAGATCAGCGCCGCCCAGTGGTGGATCTGCCGGACCAGGAACCCGCCGCGCACATCGAAGTCGATGTACAGCGTGGACGCGTAGGCCTCGCTCATCTGAACGCCGTTGAGGCGCTCGTAGGAGCCGTCGTAGATGACCTCCGCCATGCTCGGCTTGAACCAGAACGTCAGGAAGACACCGGTGATGAGCAGGATGATGAACGAGTACAGGGCGATCTCGCCCAGCATGAAGGACCAGTGGTTCGGGAAGACCTTGCGCAGGTTCTTCTCGCCGGTCTTCGACAGGTGGAAGCGGTCATCGATGAAGTTGCCGATGTTCCGCAGCGCCTTGGGCGCCTCTGGGGTCGTGCTCATCGACTATGCCTCCTTCTCCGCGTCCCAGAACGTCGGGCCGACGGCCTCGGGGAAGTCTCCGTCCGCCACCAGGTAGCCCTCGCTGTCCACGGTAAGCGGCAGCTGCGGCAGGGGCCGGTGGGCGGGGCCGAAAACGACCTTGGCGCCGTTGGCGGCGTCGAACGTCGACTGGTGGCACGGGCACAGGATGCGGTGCGTCCCCTGTTCGTACAGCGCCGCCGGGCAGCCGACGTGCGTGCAGATCTTGGAGTACGCGATGATCCCGTCCTGCGTCCAGTTGAGCTGCTTGTCCGACATGTCGGGGCCCCAGGCGTCCTCCGGCATCTTGATGAGCAGGACGACGGCCTTGGCCTTGTCGTTGAGGCTGATCCCGTGCGGGTGCTCCTCGCTGTGCTCGACGTAGGGCAGCGCCGTGATCATGCCGCCGGCCACGTTGAGGTCCGCGACCTTGATCTTGCGGTCGGTGCCCTCGACGACCATGTGCATGCCCTTTTCCCACAGGGTCTTGTGCAGCTTGTCGCCGGGGAGCGGCCCGGTGTCGCGCAGCATGACGATCGGGGCGAGTCCCAGCGGCGCCATCGCCAGCAGCAGGGTGCGGCGCATCAGGGGGCGCTTGAGGAACCCGCTCTCGTCGGCGCTCTTCATGAAGAACTCGCCGAACGACTTCTTCTCCTCCGGGGCGGAGGGCAGCTCGTCGTAGGGCGAGGACACCTCGTAGTGCGGCATCACGCGGCGCGCCCACACCGTCATACCGGCGCCGATGGCGAACAGGGCGAGGGCGAGCGTGCCGCCCAGGGCCATGTTCGAGTACTGGCCGATCTGCGGGTCGGCGATGGCCGGCTCGCCCGCGGCGTTGGGCGGCCAGGCGAAGTAGGCCACGAGGAAGCCGATGCCGGCGAGGAACGCGATGACGAACCACAGCGAGGCGACCTTCTCGCCCCTGCGCTGCTCCTCCTCGGAGTGCTTGTGCGTCTCCTCGGCGGGATAGGGCCCGGCGTGCTCGCGGTGCGGGTCCGCCGGACCGGCGACGATCGAGTCGCTGGAGGCGTCCGAAGGGGTGCCGATGACCCGGTCGTCGGCACCCGCTTCGTTCTCGGAGTTGGTGTTGTTATCAGTCATGGGCTCGCTGCTTCGCGGTGATCCAGATCGCGCAGGCGACGATCAGGGTGAGACCGACGGTCCAGCCGATGAAGCCTTCGGCGACCTGGCCGACGCGGTCGAGGTCGAAGATGCCGCCCGCGTTCGGCTCGGCCTGCAGGTTCTTCACGTAGGCGATCAGGTCCTGCTTCTCGGTCGGCATAACGGTCGTGTCGTTGAACACGGGCATCTGCCCGGGCCCGGTGAGCATGGCCTCATAGATCTGACGCGGCGAGGCGTCGTGGATCTCGGGCGCGTACTTGCCGCCGGTGAGCGCGCCGCCGCCCCCGGACCAGCTGTGGCAGTGCGCACAGTTGGTCAGGTACAGCTTCATGCCCGCTTCGGTGTCGTCGCCCCCCGAGATGTACTTCTCGTAGGCCTGCTCGTACTCCTCCTTGGCCGCCTCGTAGGCCTTCTCGTCGGAGAAGTCGGAGCGCTGCGGAGCGCTGCCCGGGACATCCGTCGGGATCTGCGGGCCGTCGCCGATCTCGGCCTTGTAGTAGGCGATGAGGTCCCGCAGCTCCGCGTCGGTGAGGGCCTGGGGCTTCCGGGGCATCTGCGCGTCCGGGTTCATGGACGGCATGCGCCCGGTGCTCACCTGGAAGTCGACCGCGGCCGCACCGGCATCGGTGATGTCCGGTGCGTTGCCGCTGCCGCCACCGGTCAGGCCGTGGCAGCTCGCACAGCTCTTGTTGAAGATCTCCTTGCCCCGTTCGGCGTCAGGCTGACCGCTGTCAGCCTTGTCGGCGGCAAGGGTCTGCGCCTGGGCCGTGTCAGTCCCGGTGGGCGCCACAAAGGCGTAGCCCAGACCGAAGAGGCCAAGCGCGAGTATGACGACGACATACCCCGCAAGGGGATGCCGTCGCCGCGCGGTAATCCATTTCACGGTTTCCCCGATTCGGGTTACTGAATGAAGTAGATGGTTGCGAACAAAGCGACCCAGACCACGTCGACGAAGTGCCAGTAGTAAGACACAACGATCGCGCTCGTGGCCTGCTGGTGGGTGAAGCGCTTCGCGGCGTACGTGCGTCCCAGCATGAGCAGGAACGCGATCAGCCCACCGATCACGTGGAGACCGTGGAAACCCGTGGTGAGGTAGAACATCGAGCCGTAGGCGCTGGACTGCAGGGTCAGTCCCTCGTGGACGAGCTCTCGGTACTCGTTCGCCTGGCCGAGTACGAAGACCAGGCCCATGAGGAACGAGATGAAGAACCACATACGGAGCTTCCGGACGTCACCGCGTTCGGCGGCCCAGACGCCGGCCTGTGCGGTGAAGCTGGAGGCCACCAGAATGATGGTGAAGACGAGGGCGTAGCCGACGTTCAGATGAACGGCCGGCCAGTCCCCGAGGTCGGGGTTGCCCTTGATCACCGATCGGATGGTGAAGTACATCGCGAACAGCGCTGCGAAGAACATGAGCTCGTTGGCCAACCACACGATGGTGCCAACGCTCACCAGGTCAGGTCGCTTAGCCGCACCATGCACTGGTGTCGGTCCTGTTGTTTGGTTCGCGGTTGCTGTCGCCACGTCAGCATTATTACGGCATCTCGCGCGAGGTGGTGCACGACCCCCCGTAACCCGTGTGATCGGCGCCGATCACGGTACCGGCCTGTGACGGGGGACGTCGCCGTTCCGCGACCTTCCTGTTACCGGACGCGGCGTGCGGCGACGGGGGTGGTGAGGGCCTCAGCCGGGTGCCGGTTGCCCCGTAGCGAGCGGGATTCACGGCGCTGAACTGCGCGTTCACGACCGGGTGGCGGTGGAAAGAAGGTATCGAATCGATATCGGGACGTCGCGCGGACGGGTCCTGGGCATGGCTCGCGGGGTGGCGCGGGTGGCATCCTGTCGTGTCGAAGGTCTCAAGGAACATAGGCTCGGCAGTGGTGGCGTAATCCTCCACACGGTTCAAAGGGACGGTTGAGCATGGCGAACGACACCCGCGACACCGCGGAGCACGGCCCGAAGATGCGGATCCTGGTCTACAGCAGCGATGCCAGCGCGCGCGAGCAGGTCCGACTGGCCATCGGCCGCCGTCCGGCCGCCGATGTCCCCAAGGTCGAGATCATCGAGTGCGCCACGTCCCCTGTCGCCCTCAAGCACCTGGAGGACAGCGGCATCGATGTCGCGATCCTCGACGGCGAGGCCGCCCCGGTCGGCGGCATGGGGCTGTGCCGCCAGATCAAGGACGAGATCTACCAGTCCCCGCCGGTGCTGCTGCTGATCGGCCGCCGCGACGACGGGTGGCTGGCGGCGTGGTCGCGCGCCGACAAGGCCGTCAGCCACCCGATCGACCCGGTGGCGCTGGCGGAATCGCTGGCCGAGCTGATGCGGGCGCGCGCCGCCCGCCTCGCGGCCCGCTAGGTAGGCTTGGTCACCGACCCCCGGGGTCCAGCGTCGGACCCCGGCACACCGGCGCCCGTCTCACGGGCGGCCCGGTCGTCAGACCCGCTGGTCCACGCACGGAAAGCCGCTTCGATGGTGCACTCCGTCGCCGCCGACGACTCGAACGGCGGCCTCTCACTCCGGTTCTTCAACGGTGCTTCGCACCACGGGGCCGACATCGCACGATGGCGATGGCTGCGCTGAACAGCCGATCCCATCCCCCCGGCCGCGTTCGCGCGGCCGACCGATGTCCGCACCCCACTGACCCAGAACCTGGAGGACGCCCCCGTGCGTACACGTGAGCGAACCTGGTCCGACCTGATCACCGCTCTGCTGGAGGGCGACTCCCTCTCCGCCGAGGAGACGGAGTGGGCCATGAACGAGATCATGGCGGGGTCGGCGACCGACGCCCAGATCGCCGGATTCGCCATCGCGCTGCGCGCCAAGGGCGCCACCGTGGAGGAGGTCACCGGCCTGGCGGGCGGCATGCTGGACAACGCCGTGCAGATCTCGGTCCCGGGCCGCACCGTGGACATCGTCGGCACGGGCGGCGACCGGGCGCACACCGTCAACGTCTCCACGATGGCGGCCATCGTCGCCGCCGCGGCGGGGGCGAAGGTGGTCAAGCACGGCAACCGCGCGGCGTCCTCGTCGTGCGGTACCGCCGATGTGCTGGAGCGGCTCGGCGTGGTGATCGACCTCCCGCCCGAGGCCACCGTGCGGGTGGCCGACGAGGCCGGGATCACCTTCTGCTTCGCCCCGCTGTTCCACCCCTCGCTGCGGTACGCCGCCAAGCCCCGCCGCGAGCTCGCGGTCCCCACGGTGTTCAACTTCCTCGGCCCGCTGACCAACCCGGCCCGCCCCGCGGCCGGGGCGATCGGCGTCTTCGACGAGAGCATGTGCGCGACCGTGGCCGGGGTGTTCGCCCGTCGCGGGGCGAGCGCGCTGGTCTTCCGCGGCGACGACGGCCTCGACGAGCTGACCACCACGACCACCTCGGGCGTGTGGGCGGTCCGCGACGGCGAGGTGCACCGGGAGACCCTGGACCCGACGGACCTCGGCATCCTGCGCGCGGAGCCCGACGCGCTGCGCGGCGGCGACGTGGAGTTCAACACGCGCGTGGTGCGCGAGACGATCGCCGGCCGCCACGGCCCGGTCCGCGACGCCGTGGTGCTCAACGCCGCCGCGGCGATCACGGCCGTCGACGGCCTCAGCGGGTCGCTGGTGGACGCGCTGCGGTCCGGCTGCGACTGGGCGGCCGAGGCGATCGACAGCGGTGCGGCGGCGACGCTGCTCGACCGGTGGGTCGAGGTCAGCCAGGCCTACGCCAAGGGCGTGTAGGCGCACCGGCTCCCAGCGACGACGGCGGCCCCGCGATCACCCGGTGATCGCGGGGCCGCCGTCATGTGCGCCGATCGGCTCGCCGGGGCGGTCCTCACAGCCCCAGCGAGAACGCGGACTCCAGGTCGTGCTGGGAGTAGGCGTGAAACGCGATGTGCGTGTCGGAGGAGCTGACGCCGGGGATCTTGTTCACCCGGCCGGGGATGACCTCGGCGAGTTCCTCGTGCTTGCGAACGCGGACGATGGCGATCAGGTCGATGCCGCCGGTCACGGAGTACACCTCGCTGACACCGTCGATCTCGGCGATCGCCTCGGCAACCTCCGGGATGCGGTCCACGTCGGCCTTGATCATGACGATCGCGGTGATCACTGCGTTCTCCTCCTGGCAGGTCTGTGGCACGGCCGCCGGCTGTGCCCGGTACACGTCCGATCAGTACACGTCTGACAGGCGCGTGCCGGAACGCCAGCGTATGCGGTGGATCAGCAGCCCGCCGATCACCCCGCCGATGAAGCCGTAGACGTGCGCGGCGTACGCCACATTGCCGCCATCGGCGCCGGGGAACAGCGAGACGCTGACGTAGAGAAAATACTGAATCACGAAGTAGGTGCCGACGAGCACCCACCCGGGGAGCCGTATCGGAAGGACGAACAGGGCCAGGAAGATGATCCGGCTGCGGCGCTGCACCAGCAGGTAGGCGCCCAGAACCCCGGAGACCGCCCCCGACGCGCCCACGAGCGGCATGTCGGCGTCCGGCGTCCCCAGCGCGTAGGCGTAGGTCGCGATGAGCCCGGTGACCGTGTACAGGCCCAGGTACCGCAGGCGGCCGAGGCGGTCTTCCACGACCGGGCCGAACACGAACAGGTACACCATGTTGCTCAGCAGGTGGATGGCGTCCCCGTGCAGGAACATCGCGGTGAACGCGGAGACCCAGGGGATCTTGGTGTAGTCGGCGCCGGAGCACTCGCCGGAGTAGGGGAGCTGCTGCCCGCTGAGCAGCTCGACCGGGATCGCCCCCCACTGCGCGACGTAGATGTCGATCGGGCAGAGCCGGGCCATGAGCGAGTCGCCGTACCAGAACGCGAGCATCGACATCGGGGAGAGCAGGTAGACGCTGACATTGGCGGCGATCAGCAGGTAGGTGACGGCGGGGACGCGGCGGACCCGGTAGTCGTCGCTGAGCGGGATGCCTGCCATCGGTCTCCTTCACGCTGCCCGTGAGCCTGTCCGCGCGATATCGGCCCCCGCCCCGCGCAGTCCGTTGATCTCGGGGATATCGACCGAATAATCGCCGACATTCGGTCGATATCCCCGACATCAACGGAGGAGACGGCGGAACTGGCGTGCCGCTGCGGCGCGCTCAGTCGTAGGCGCTGTCGCGCTGCCAGTCTGTCAGCTCATGGTGCTTTTCGGCACCATTGACCGGGCATGTCCAGGGGGAGGCCGCGTCGATCAGCCGGATGCCGGGTGAGCCGAGCCAGCGCAGCACGCACTCCATCTCGCCGGGGGTCGCCCGCGGGCTCGGGCCGGGGCCGGGGAACACGGTCTCGGCGGTGGCGACGAGCGCCTCGACGAAGGCGTGCGGGTCGGCCCCGCGCCGCATCATGCCGCTTCCGGCGAGCCGCCCGTACCTGACAACGTGCACCTCCCACGCCGTTCCCGTCGGCTGCGCGGCCACCAGCTGGGGTATGGCGGCCAGGGCGGCGAGGCGCTGGCTGCGCGCCGCCCCCGCCACGAACGCGGCCCGCCGGTCGCGGAACAGCGCGGCCTCCTCGTAGCGGAGATCAGTGGCGAGGCGGGCGATGTGCCCGCTCAGGGCCTCGACGACGGGCGTGGCGTCGTCGGTCATGGCGGTCGCCGCAGCGGCGGCGTGCGCGGCGTACTCCTGCGGGGATTCGCTCCCGTCGCACGGCGCACCGCAGCGTCCCAGCTGGGCCAGCACGCAGGCGCTGATCGGCCGGGACGGGGAGAAGCGGTGGGTGCACTGCCGCAGGGGGATGGCGTGGTGCAGCGCCTCGCGGGCCAGCTCGGCCTCGCGGGAGGAGCGGAAGGGACCGATGTAGGGCGCGTCGTCGTCGCGGACCGCCCGCACGACCGACAGCCGCGGGTAGGACTCCCGCGTCAGCTTGAGCCAGGCGGCCCGCCCGGGGTTGCGGGAGCGGCGGTTGTAGGGCGGCTTGCGTTCGGCGATGAGCCGGAGCTCGCGGACCTCCGCCTCCAGCGAGGTCGCGCAGACGATGGGGGTGACCCCTTCGACGAGGGAGATCATCTCCCGGATGCGCCCGCGCGTCTCGGCGGCGGTGAAGTAGGAGCGGACGCGCCGCCGCAGGTTCGAGCTCTTGCCGACGTAGAGCGTGTCGCCCTTGGCGTCGGTGAAGACGTACACGCCCGGTGCCTCGGGGACGTCGTCGGCGAGGTGGCGCTTGCGCCGCTGGGCGCTGGTGCGCGGGGTGCGGAAGTGCCGCAGCTCCTCCAGGGTGTCGATCTCGTGGGAGCCGAGGCGCTCCAGGAGCCCGTGGAGGACGCCGACGGTGGCGCGGGCGTCGTCGAGGGCGCGGTGCGTCGGCTGCTCGGCGGCGCCGAAGAACCCGGCGAGCGTACCGAGCTTGTGGTTGCGCACCTCGTCGCGGGTGACCAGTCGGCGGGCGAGGGGCAGGGTGTCGACGACGGTCGGATGGGGCCAGTCGTGGCCCTGGGCGCCGCACGCGGCCTTGAGGAACCCGACGTCGAACGGGGCGTTGTGCGCGACGAGCGCGGTGGCGTCGCCGTCCAGTGCGGCGAATTCGAGGAAGGCGGGCAGTGCCGCGTCCAGGTCCGGGGCGGTGGCGACCATGGCCTGGGTGATACCGGTCAGCAGGGTGATGTGCGGCGGGATCGGCATGCGGGGGTTGACCAGGGTGGCGAACTCGCCGAGCACCTCGCCGCCGCGCACCTTCACGGCGCCGATCTCGGTGATTCCGGCGCCGTCGGAGCGGGAGCCGGTGGTCTCCAGGTCGACGATCACGAAGGTCGTGTGCGCGAGGAGGGTGCCCACGTCGTCGATGGTGCCTTGGACGTGTGCGCCGGGTAGGGAAAGCCGCTGGTCTGCCACGCGGTCAGCCTAAGCGCCGGGGGTGACGGATCGTGGGTGCTGATTCCTCCCCAAGTGACCGATTGTGTCCGGTCCGCTCCTGGATCGATGCGGATCCGTCAAGATCATGACCTTCACTACGTGGAAAGATGGTGCGGGCCACGGGTGGGGGAACGTCGCCGGGGCGGTGCTGGAGGTCGCCGTGTTACCGGGCGGTTTCCTTGTGCACAAGGATCTAGGGTCGTGCCGTGAGTAGCAAAAGGAGGAAGAGGCCTTGAGTATTTCTGTCCCGTCCGATACTCAGCGCTGGCGGTGCGCCCAGTGCGGCAACCTGACCCGGTTCGACGTGACGCGCAGCGTGCGCTCGCGCGACTACCTGCACTTCGATCTCTCCGGCGCCTACGACGTCGAGGAGCGCGAGGTGCTCGCCGAGACCATCGAGCAGGTGCGCTGCCGCTGGTGCAATGCCGTGGACTCGGTGGAGGTCGTGGACCGCCCCGCGGGCGAGGCGGGACGCGTGGCGGGAAACGGCACGGAGCGCGCATGAGTCCCGATACCGCCCCGGACAACGGCGGCGAACCGGGCGAGCGGCCCGCGGGGGAGTCCCTGCGTCGGCCGCTGCCGGAGAGCGTCCGTTCACGGGTCATCGAGTACGGCTCCGATGTCCTCGGCGGCCTGAGAATGTCCCAGCTGCCTCCGGCGCTGCGCCGCGTGGCGAAGTTCGAGCCGCGCCGCCGCGCGCGCCTGGCCGGGCCGCAGATTGCCGCCCAGCTGGAGAGCGACGACGACTTCCGGTCGCAGGTCGCCGCGCGGGTGGAGCAGGTCTGGCCGGAGCTCGCCGAGGGGCTGCGCCAGGGTGTCGTCCCCCCGGCCGCCGACCCGGTCGCCGTGGCGGCGGCCGCCTACCTGATCCGCCCGGAGGGCTGGTCGGAGATCGTCGAGCGCATCCACGGGGAGCTGGAGCGCCAGGAGACGGCCAAGGAGGCCGACGAGGCGGCCGAGACCATCGCGGACCTGCGGCGCCAACTGGAGGAGGGCCGGGCCGAGCAGCGCGAGGAGCTCGCCCGGCTGCGCGCGCGGCTGCGCGAGCAGCGCAGCACCATCGCCGACCTGCGCCGCAAGATCCACGCGGAGCGCCAGCGCGCGAAGGAGGCGGTGGCAGGGGCCGAGCAGGCGATCGCGGAGGCGGCGGAACTCAGTTCCACGACGACCAACCAGGTCAATGCCGTGGAAGCGGAGAACCGCCGGTTGCGCAACCGCCTCGCCGCGGCCGAAGGACAGGTGGAGAACGCCCGCCGCGCCGCCCGCGCCGGGCGCAGCGCGGACGAGGCCCGGCTGCGCGTGCTGCTGGACGTGCTGCTGGACGCCTCCCACGGGCTGCGCCGGGAGCTCGCGCTGCCCACCTCCATCGAGAGCCCGGGCGACCTGGTCGCGGGGGAGCGGCACGAGCGGAGCATCGGCGTGCCCGGCCAGGGGCTGCCCGACGACGACCCCGGCCTGATCGACCAGCTGCTCACGCTGCCCCGCATCCACCTCCTCGTCGACGGCTACAACGTGACCAAGACGGGGTACGGCACGCTGCCGCTGGCCGACCAGCGCAGCCGCCTGCTCGCGTCCCTGGAGGGGCTGGCGACGCGGACCAAGGCGGAGATCACCTGCGTGTTCGACGGCGCCGACGTCGACGCCCCGCCCGCCCTCTCGGCGACGCGGCGGGTGCGGCTGCTGTTCAGCGAACCGGGGGAGACCGCCGACGAGCTCATCATCCGGCTGGTCCGGGCCGAGCCCGCCGGGCGGCCCCTGGCCGTGGTGACCTCCGACAAGGAGATCATCGCCGCGGTCCGGCGCGAGGGAGCGCGGACGGTGGCCTCCGCCGTCCTCCTGCGGCGCCTGGAGTCCTAAGACACAGTGCGGCGATATGCGGCGCTTCGCCGCCGTTGGCGATGGCCCGAGACGGGCTTGTTATCGGCTGGGGGATGCGGGCCTGTGCAGGGGTGATGTTGGTGGGATCACGGCGCGGGCCGTTACTCCCTCGTTGTTGTGGTTGAGGTGAGACCCGAGGTCCGCTAGGTTCTACCCGGAGCTTGACCGGCTTCCCGCTATAAGGCCAGAGCTGTATCTGGAACGGTCCCGGGCCGGCTCGGCCCAGGCTTCCCCCAGCCTCGTCGCGGGAGGCTCCCGACCTCGGGGAGAGCGGTCGCGCTGCCGTGTCCGTCCCGTGTAGGCGACGCATGCTGACCGGGGTCCCCGATCCCCGGGCCCGGCGGCGCCGCAGGCGGACGCCGACCCTCAGCCCCCCGTCCCCGTACGCGGACTTGAACCAAAGGAGCAGAGACCGCCATGGCGAACAAAGATGGTGGTCGGCCGACGGCGCGCCGGATCGCGACCGGCCTCGGCGTCGTTGTCGCCGGTGGCCTGATCGCGCCCACTGGGGTCGCCTACGCCGACCCCGAGCCCTCCAAGGAGGACGTCGAGAAGAATCTCGACGAACTCAACAAGGAGGCCGACAAGGTCGTCCAGGATTACAACCAGGCGAACTCCGACTACAAGGCGGCCAAGAAGAAGGCCGACGAGCTCAAGGAGCAGGTCGGCGACGAAGAGGACAAGTACAACGAGCTGCGCGACGAGGTCGCCGACTTCGCCAGCGCGGCCTACAAGTCCAACGACCTGGACGCCACCACGACCATCCTCGCCGCCGAGAGTCCCGAGGAACTCCTCGAGCAGAGCGATGACATCGACTACCTCTCCAAGACGCAGAAGGCCAAGCTCGACGAGTTCGGCGACTCCTCCGAGCGCCTCTTCAAGCTGAAGGACGAGGCCGACGACGCCCTGTCCAAGGCGAAGAAGGCGAAGAAGGAGGCCAAGGAGAAGAAGGACGAGGTCGAGGAGAAGATCCAGAAGCAGAAGGACCTCCTCGCCCAGTTCCCCGACGCCGAGGACTCCGCGCCGGAGGGCTCGTCGGCCTCCGGCGGCAGCTACACCGGAAGTGCCAGCGGCAACGCCCGCGCGGCGCTCGACTTCGCCTACGCGCAGCTCGGCAAGCCCTACGTCTACGGCTCCGCCGGCCCGAACAGCTACGACTGCTCCGGCCTCGTCATGCGCTCCTGGGGCAACGGTGGCGTCAGCCTGCCGCGCACCACCTACGGCCAGGCCGAGGCGGGGCAGCGGGTCTCCCGCGACCAGCTGCAGCCGGGCGACATCCTCTTCTTCAGCGACCTCGGCCACGACGGTCTGTACGTCGGCGGCGGCAAGATGATCCACGCCCCGCGTACCGGGAAGAACGTCGAGGTCGTGCCGCTGGCCGGGTACTGGGACGGCCAGTTCATGTACGGCGTGCGCCCGTAGCACCGACCGGGCTCACCGAACGGCGCCCCCTCCGGCGCCTGTCGCCTTCGGCCCGCCGATCGCCCACGGGTGCCGGTGTGCATCGTCACGTTCTACCGGCCGCCGAGCAACCTTTTGCCCTGGTCCTCGTACACGCGAGGACCAGGGCTTTTGTGCTTCCCTGCGGTATCGGCGGCTACGTATCGGACATAACGGCCTAACCGCAAACCGGCCTCATTGGTAACGAATCGGTTGAGATGGGGTCGTTGATGCACTAGTGTCCTCGCCGAGTGAGGTCGTAGACCACGCCATCATCCGGATGGCGGCGACCGGCTTCCGCCCCACTCCGCGCACAACACACCTCCTGACCCTCGAGGCGCGGAGACCGGAAGGGCCCCGGCCCGGCGCGAGATCCCGACGCGCCGCCGGAGAGAGCCCCGGGTGAATCAGTGACCGGCGTACCGCCGGGCCCTGACGGGCTCCCCCTGCCCGAACCCCTGTGGACGTACCGGTGGGCGGTCTGGAGAAAGGTGTGCCCCCAGCGTGGATGAACTCCAAGAACGTCGCTCGTATCGCCGTCACCTCGCGGTGGTCGGCTTCATCGCCGCCGGCGCCCTGCTGACCTCCTCCGGTGTCGCCTTCGCCGACCCCACCGCGGACGAGGTCAAGGACAAGATCGAGAAGCTCGAAAAGGAGTACTCAGAGCTCGCCGACAAGTACAACCAGGCCAAAGAGAGCCACGACGCCGCGAAGAAGAAGCTCGACGACCTGGAGTCCAAGCGCGACAACGCGGAGGACAAGCTCGACGATCTACAGAGCGACGTGCGCAAGCTGGCGACCTCGGCCTACACCGGGGTCGACTACGGGTCGCCCGCGTACCTGATGGGCGCTGACGGCCCCGAGGACGCCCTGCAGCAGGCGGCGGACCTCGGCTACCTCTCCAAGAGCCAGAAGGCGAGCCTCGACAAGTACGTCAAGCAGCGGGACAAGCTCGACGACCTGGAGTCCGAGGCGGAGTCCACCGAGAAGAAGGCCAAGAAGAAGCTCAAGGAAGCCAAGGACTCCAAGAGCAAGGCCGAGAAGAAGATCGACAAGCAGCAGGACATTCTTGACGATCTGAGCGCGGAGGAGCGCGCCCAGGCCACCGCCGGTGTCAACGGCGGGTCGGGCAACGGCGGCGGATCCTCCTCCTCGTCCGGTTCCTCCGGTGGCGGGGGCGGCTCCTACAACGGCTCGGCCTCCGGCAACGCTCGGACCGCCCTGAACTTCATCTACGGCCAGATCGGCGACTCCTACAGCCTGGGCGCCAACGGCCCCGACGTGTGGGACTGCTCCAGCCTGGTCCAGGCCGCATGGAGACAGGCCGGGGTGAGCCTCCCCCGGACCACCTACGACCAGGTCAACGCCGGAACCCGGGTCTCCTGGGACAACATGCAGCCGGGCGACCTGATCTTCTTCTACAGCGGCCCCGGCCACGTCGGCATGTACGTCGGCAACGGCAAGATGGTGCACGCCTCCAACCCGTCCAAGCCGGTCGCCGAGGTCACCCTCAACAGCTACTACCGGAACAACTTCACCGCCGCCGTGCGGCCCTGATCCCCGCTCCGGCGCGGCCCGACCAGGCGCCGGACACGAGACCGCCCGCCCGGCGACCAGGTCGCCGGGCGGGCGGTGGGCGTTTCAGGGGCGGCCCTGCCGCTTTCCTCCTCGCCTCTCCGTTGATCTCGGAGATACTGGGGTTCCGGCGGCGATTTTTCCCCCAATATCTCCGAGATCAACGGAGAGGCGGTGACGTCGGTGGTGAAAGGTCAGGAGCTCGTGTAGAGCTCCTCGATCTCGTTCTCGTACTGCTTGGTGACGACGTGCCGCTTCACCTTCAGCGACGCCGTCATCTGGCCGCCTTCCTCGGAGAAGTCCTCGGGCAGGATCTTGAACCTGCGCACCGACTCCGCGCGCGACACCGCCTGGTTGGCGTCGTCCACGGCCTCCTGTACCGCGGCGACCAGGGCGGGGTCGTCGATCAGGTCCGCGACCTCGCCGGTGCGGTCGTTCTGCTGCTTCCAGAACTCGAAGGCCTCGGGGTCGATGGTGACCAGCGCGGAGACGAAGTTGCGGTTGTCCCCGATCACCAGGCACTGGCTGACGATGGCGTGGCCGCGGATGCGGTCCTCGATCACCGCCGGGGCGACGTTCTTGCCGCCGGCCGTCACGATGATCTCCTTCTTCCGCCCGGTGATGCTGAGGTAGCCGTCGTCATCCAGCGCGCCCAGGTCGCCGGTGCGGTAGAAGCCTTCCTTGCCGAACGCGTCGGCGGTGGCCTTCTCGTTGTTCCAGTAGCCGCGCATGACGTGGTCGCCCTTGCACAGCACCTCGCCGTCGTCGTCGATCTTGATGGTGACGCCGGGGAACGGCGGGCCGACCGTGCCGATCTTGTTCTTGCTCGGCGTGTTCACCGCGGTGGGGGCGGAGGTCTCGGTCAGCCCGTAGCCCTCGATGATCGTCAGACCCACCCCGCGGAAGAAGTGGCCGAGGCGGTCGCCCAGCGCGGAGCCGCCGGAGACCGCGTACTGCGCCTGCCCGCCCAGGCGGGCCAGGATCTTGCCGTAGACGAGCTTGCCGAACAGGGCGTGCTTGATCTTCAGGCCCATGGGAACGCGGCCGGAGTCGAGCGCCTTGCTGTAGTCGATGGCGGTGGCCGCCGCGGCACCGAAGACCTTGCCCTTGCCCTCGGCGGTGGCCTTCTGCTCGGCCTTGTTGAACACCTTCTCGAAGACCCGCGGCACGGCCAGCAGGAAGGTCGGCTTGAAGACACCGAGCTGGTCGATGAGTTCGGGGCCGGTGGTCGGGAAGTGGCCGAGGATGGTCTTGGACTCGATGCAGCCGATCTGGATGATCCGCGCGAAGGAGTGGGCCAGGGGGAGGAAGAGCAGGGTCGAGCGCCCCTCCAGGGTGAAGACCTCCTCCAGCGGCCCCTCGATCACGTTCATGATGGTGAAGAGCAGGTTGCGGTGGGTCAGCTCGCAGCCCTTGGGGCGCCCGGTGGTGCCCGAGGTGTAGATGAGCGTGGCGAGCTCGTCGACGTCGCCGGCGGTGCGCCGCTGTTCGAGGACGTCGTCCTCCACCTCGGAGCCCGACGCGATGAGGTCGGCCAGACCGCCGTCGTCGATCTTCCACGTGTGGGCGAGCTCCGCGAGGTTCGTCTGCACGGACTTGACCCGCTCGGCGTGGTCCTCGGTCTCGACGAAGACGGCTTTGGCGCCGGAGTCGCCGAGGATCCACTCGACCTGCTCTGCCGAGGAGGTCTCGTAGATCGGGACGGTCACGGCGCCGACTGACCAGACGGCGTAGTCGATGCTGGTCCACTCGTAGCGCGTCCGCGACATCAGGCCGACGCGGTCGCCGTGCTCGATGCCGGCGGCGATGAGTGCTTTGGCGATGGCCGCGACGTCGTCGCGGAACTCCTGGCAGGTCACGTCCCGCCACTGGCCAGCTTCCTGGACTCGGAGCGCGACGGAGGCGGGCTCATTGGTGGCGCGGGCGAAGACCGTATCTGGCATCCGCGCCTGCGACGAGATCTCGACCTTCACAGGACGGCTGTATTCGCGCACGTTATCGCTCCTGGACGTACAAGGCCTGTTAGGGGACGTGACGACGGTAACAACTTAAGCTACTAGCCGGTAGAACGCGTTCTCGTTCGGTATCCGAAAGAGACGTTATGTTGATGAAAACGGTCCCATACCCTGCGGCGATGCCCGCCGCGCGGCTCACTCGCCGCTCCGCCCGGCGCGCAGGATCTTGACCCTAGCGTTGATCTTGCTCCCGCAACAGCGTCGACCGCCGATTCGGCCATAGATGGGGGGAATCGGGCGCAGTGGCGCGGAACGGAGGATCCCGGAACCGGCCCGGGGTCACGGGAGTCCCTGAACCGCCTCCGGGTTTACCCCGGTTTATCCGGCGGGAAGGGCCATCGTCCGACCGGCGCGGATAACGTGGCGTTCACGACAGGAGAAACAGGGGCTGGACGACCATGGCTGAGCCGAACCGTGACACGGGTTCACAGGACATCATCGATGACGCGCTGCGACTGGTGGACGCCCTGCAGCGCAAACTCATCATCGCGGGCGTGCGCCGCGGGGTGTCGAGCGTGACCTCCCCGCCGCCGCCCAAGGACGACGTATGGGGGGAGGCCATCCGGCTGGAGCAGCCGCCGGAGGAGGAGCCGCTCGACCGGCTGGCCGGGATCGTGCGCACCGCGGCACCGGAGGTTGTCGGGCACCTCGGCAAGGCCGGGGCCGCGCTGTTCGGCGCGCTGGGCGAGACCTGGGACGTGGTCGAGAAGTCGCTGGAGAAGCAGCGTGCCGATCGCGAGCGCCAGGAGCAGGAGCGCCCCGAGCGCGAGAGCGACGACCAGGAGAGCGCCGAGGCCGCGGCGGACAGCGGCGCGCAGAAGAACGGCGAGCCCTCCGCGGCGGACGGCGGGCCGGAGCTCCCGGCGAGCGAGGAGCGTGAGCGGCCCCGTCCCACCGAGACGACGACGTAACCAAATGGTCCATACCAGTGTGAGATTGTGGTGCCAGCGCACGCGGAGCGACGGGCCGCGGTGCGCGTGCCCTCCCTCGACACGTGAATGACCGGAAAAGGAGCCGTCCATGCGGTTGACGATCGGTGTGGACATCGGCGGTACCAAGGTCGCCGCCGGAATGGTCGACCCCGATGGGCGGATCCTCGGCGACGTCGTGCGCTACCCGACCCCGACGAACGACAGTGAGGCACTCGCCGACGTCATCGGGCGGGTCGTCGTGGAGCTGCGCGAACGGCACACCGGTCACGACATCGCGGCCGTGGGCGTGGGCATCGCCGGATTCGTCGACGAGGACCGCGCCAGGATCGTCCTCGCCGCCAACCTGGGACTGTCCGACGACCCCATCACGGAGCGGATCCGGCGGCGGATCGACCTGCCGGTCGTCGTCGAGAACGACGCCAACGCCGCCGCCTGGGCCGAGGCCCGCTTCGGTGCCGGGCGCGGGAGCGACCACGTCGTCCTGGTGACCCTGGGAACCGGGGTCGGCGGGGGCATCGTCATGGACGGCCGGCTCCAGCGCGGCCGCTACGGCGTCGCCGCCGAAGTCGGCCACTACCGGATGGTCCGCCACGGTCGCCGCTGCGGCTGCGGCAACAACGGCTGCTGGGAGCAGTACGCCAGCGGACGCGCCCTGGTCGCCGAGGCCCAGGACCTCGCCACAACCGATCCCGTGCGCGCCGCCTACCTCCTCAAACTGGCCGAGGGCGACATCTCCCGGATCCGGGGACCCGAGATCACCCAGGCGGCCCTGGAAGGCGACGAGGGCGCGCTGGAGTGCTTCCGCGCCGTGGGCGAGTGGGTCGGCCTCGGCCTGGCTGACCTGGCCGCCATCCTTGACCCTGAGTGCTTCGTCGTCGGCGGCGGGGTATCCGAGGCCGGGGACATCCTCCTCGAACCGGCGCGAGCATCGTTCAAGAAGCACGTGACAGGCCGCGCCACCCGCCGCCTCGCCGATATCCGCACCGCCGAACTCGGCCCCCAGGCGGGCATCGTCGGCGCCGCCGACCTCGCGCGGAGGTAGCCCCCGGTTTGCTGCCGGTTGTTCCGACAGCTCCAGCGACCACCGGGCGGGACGGGGGGTCTGCTGGGCGGCCTTGTCGGCGCTCATCCCGTCCGGTGTTCTGTGGTGAAAAGCGGCACCGAGGCCGGAGGGGGTCGGGCGCGCCGGTCCTCCGGCGGGTGCAGCCTGGTTCGGCGCGCTGTGGCGGCCCCCACCGCCGGGCGCCTTCCTGGTTGGGCGGGGCGGCACCGACGGCGGGTGGGGCGCCGGGTATGCCCGGCTTGCCATGGTCTGTGCGGGGTGGATCCGTTGATCTCGGGGATATCGACCGAATGTCGGCGATTATTCGGTCGATATCCCCGAGATCAACGGAGGCGTGGACATAACGGGCACACAGAGAGCGCTTTCCCGCCCTGGGCCGCCCGCCCCACCTGGCGGTCGGTGCCGCCTTCCCCCCGGGAGGTGACCGGCGGTGCGGGCCGACGCCGCTGGCCCCCGGATCCGCTCCACCCGTCAGAGGACCGGCGCGCCCGACCCCCTCCGGCCTCGGTGCCGCTTTTCACCACAGAACACCGGACGGGATGAGCGCCGACAAGGCCGCACAGCAGACCTTGGGCTCATGGTGTCTCGATCTCCGCGAGGACGGGGCGGTGGTCGCTGGCCGCGGCTAGATCGGCGGGCGGCACCAGATCGACCGGCACTCCGGTTCCGCAGACGGTCAGCTCTCGGGAGACGAAGACGCCGTCGATACGTGCCCGCGGCTGTCGTGCCGGGAACGTCAGCTTTTCCCCGCGCGGAGCCTCCGCCCCGGTGTCGCACAGCTCGCTCGCCAGCAGCCGCCACGCCGGACCGTCCGGTGTGCAGTTGATGTCCCCGGCCAGGACCGCGGGGGCGCAGTGGCGTGCGGCCGTGGCGGTAAGGTGCGCCAGGACCTCCTGTGCGTGTCTGCTGCGCGCGTGGTCGTCGAGATCCAGGTGCGTGCAGCCGACGACCACGAGGCGTCCACCCACGTCGAGCACGGCCAGCGACAGCGCCCGGCGGTGCAGTCGGGGATAGCGGCGCAGCAGCCGGTGCTCGGCATGCAGCACGCGGACCGCCGGTCGGATGAGAATCGCGAGTCCGCCCGCGCGCCGGTTCACCGCCGCGACCAGACCACACCCGCGGGCCAGGGCCCGTCGCCGCCATCGCCAGCCCAGGAGCCGGGGCGCCTCCTGCAGGCAGACGACATCGGGTTCACAGGCCGCGATGGCCCGCCCGACCGCCTTCGCGTCGTCACGCAACGCCCGCACGTTGTAACTGAGGACCCGGAGCGTCATGGCTCCTACCTACCCGGCCGCGCGGCCGGGTGACGGTCGGATCGGGATACATCGAGCCCCCGGTGGCCAGGTTCGAACCCGGCCACCGGGGGCTCGGAGCTATGTCCTCGGACGGATCGGAACGGCTCCGCCCGGACGGCCGCCCGCTGGGACGCGATGCGGTCTAGGCGGCAGTGCCCGGGGTGTCCGGCTTGACCGCCTTCGGCGTCGACGACTCGCGTGCGGACTCCTGCGCCTCGGCCTGCGCCTTGGCCTTCTTCTCCTTCTCGGCCTTCTTGGCCGCCTTGCGCTCGGCACGCTCGGCCTTGCGCTGGGCGCGGCGTTCGGCGCGTTCGGCCTTCTTCCGCTCGCGCTCGGTGGCGTGCTGCTCCTTGCGCTCCTCCTTGGCGGCGGCCTCCAGCTCGGTCTTGACCGACTGCGCGTAGCGGTCGACGTACTCCTGGCCGGAAAGCTCCATGAGCGCGTACATGATCTCGTCGGTGACGGCCCGCAGCACCCGCGGGTCCTTCTCCATGCCGTAGTAGCGGGAGAAGTCCAGGGGCTTGCCGAACTTCACCTTGGGGCGGATACCCAGCTTCGGGATGGTGCGGCCGGGCGGCATGATCTTGTCGACATTGATCATCGCCATGGGGATGACCGGCGCCTTGGACTCCAGCACGATCCGGGCCACGCCGGTGCGTCCGCGGTACAGCTTGCCGTCGGGGGAGCGGGTGCCCTCGGGGTAGATGCCGAGCAGATGGCCCTGCTTGAGCACCTTCAGGCCGGTGCGCAGCGCGGCCTCACTGGCCTTGCCGCCGGACCGGTCGATCGGGATCTGCCCCACGCCGCTGAAGAAGAGGCGGCTGATGAGGCCCTTCGGGCCGGTGCCGGTGAAGTACTCGGCCTTCGCCAGGAAGGTGATCTTGCGCGGCAGCGGCAGCGGGCCGAAGAAGTGGTCGGAGAAGGACAGGTGGTTGCCGACCAGGACCGCAGGGCCGTACCTGGGCACGTGCTCCACCCCTTCGGCGCGCGGTTGCCACAGCACCGCCAGCACCGGACCCAGGACCGCCTTGACAATCCAGTAGAACACCGAGTTTCACCCCCGCACCCGCGGGGAGCGTCCGACCTGCTTCGCCACGTTCGCCTTCCCGCATTCACGAACAATCGACGTTATCTTCGCATCGCTTGGGACCGACTACCAATGTCGGAGTAAGTTACCCACAAGTAGGAGAGAAACGTCCCGATCCATCCCGCTATGCAACCATCTCACGTGGCAGGACCGCTCCTACCGGGGCGGCGGGGTTCCGGGCGCCCGGCCCCTGGGTTAGTTTCATAGACCTGATACCTGATCCGCCGCACGGCCGAGACGAGGAAGTCAAGGAGATCCCATGTCACTACTGCCCGGCGCCGAACCGTACCACCGCGGTGGCGGGGGTGTCGGCGTGCTGTTGTGCCACGGGTTCACCGGGACGCCGCAGGCGATGCGGCCCTGGGGGGAGTACCTCGCCGGCGCAGGGCTGACGGTGGACGTGCCCCGCCTGCCCGGACACGGGACGACCTGGCAGGACATGGCGACGACGACTAGCGACGACTGGCTTGGCGTGGTCGAGGAGGCGCTGGTCAAGCTGCACGCCGAGTGCACGCGGGTCTTCGTCATGGGGATGTCCATGGGCGGCTGCCTGGCGCTCCGGCTCGCCGAGCTCCACCCGGACAAGGTAAGCGGTGTGGTCGTGGTCAACCCCTCCCTCGCCCTGGAGGACTGGAAGCTGTTCGTCGCGCCCTACATCAAGCGGCTCATCCCCACGACCCCGGGCATCGCCTCCGACATCAAGAAGCCCGGCGCCGTGGAGATCGGCTACGACGACATCCCCACGGCCGCCGCCGCGACCCTGCCGAAGCTGTGGCGCGCCACCCGCCGCGGCATGTCCAGGCTCACCGCGCCGGTTCTCGTCTACCGGAGTCACGAAGACCATGTCGTTGGACCGAAGAGTCTGCGTATCCTCACGAGTGAGGCGGTGAACGCTCAACTGACCGTGCACGCGTTGGAAAACAGCTACCACGTCGCGACCCTGGACAACGACGCCGAGACCATCTTCGAGGGAAGCCTCGCGTTCGTGCGCGAACACGGCGGAAGCGGGGAAGGAATGGACCGATGACGCAACGCCGGGGGAACGGCCTGCTCGCGGACACCTACGTTCCGCTGATCCTGCTGCCTCCGGCCACGGCCGACCGCATGCTCGACGCGTTGCGTCGCTCCGGCATCGCCGCCTACGCCCTGCCGCTCGACGACGAGGTGCAGGCGACCGCGGCCATCGCCGTCGAGGACCCGCCCACCGACCACCTGTACGTCGACGCCGAGGAGCGCGAGGCGGCCGCCGCGATCCTCCGCCGTGAGCTCCCGGAGCTGGGGGAGCGCGCGCTCGGCGGCGGCGCGGCCGAGACGGCGGCCGAAGCCGCGGGAGCGCAGCCCCGCGCGCCGGATACGCCCGGTGCGGAGACCGCGGACGACCCCGAGACCGATACTCCGGCGTCATCGAGCGAGAGCGCGCGCTCTGACCCAGGGGCCGCCGATTCCACCGCCTCCCCCGCTTCTTCGCCGTCCTCCTCGGACGCCGACGACGCGGACGTCTGGGCCGACCTGGTGGCGCGCTTCTACGAGAGCGGCGGCCCCCCGGCCGGCGACATCCACTGGCCCGACGCGGAGAACCTCAGCGTCCGCGAACCGGCCGACCGCCCCGACGACACGGCCGACCGGCCGAGCGGCGACGGCGACCCCTCCGGTATCGGCGACGGCCCCGTGGCCGAGGGCGTCGACAGCGACGGGGGCGGCGCGGGACGCCGTTACGGGCGCGGCGACGACTCCGACCCCACCGACCACTACGTGCCACCGCCCCCGCCGCCCTTTCCCCGAGGCGACCTGACCAGCCGCCTGTCCTGGGGCGGTCTGTTCGGCGGCCCGCTGCTGCTGCTCGGATCGATGCTCCTGGGCATCCGGCTCCCGGGGTGGCTCGCCTTCTGCGCCGTCGCCGCCTTCATCGCGGGATTCGTCGTCCTCGTCGTCCGGATGAGCGACCGCCCCTCCGGTGGAAACGGACCGGACGACGGAGCCGTAGTCTGACGCCGTGACCTTCCGGCCGCCGAGGATCCCCCGCTCCCTGCCCTCGCTGCCCTCCCCGTCGACCTTCCCGACGTCCGGGCGCACGACCCCGGCCATGGGCTACGAGGCGCCGATCTGGCGTGCCATCAGCGCCTTCCGCATCGCGTCCCTCCTCTACGCTCTGGTACTCATCGTGCAGCACCACGCGCTGCTGGCGCGCCCGTGGCTGGCGTGGACGGTGTTCGCGACGATGGTCGCCTGGACGGCCGTGGCCGGATACGCCTACGCCGTCGATCAGCACCGGCACTGGCGCCTGGTGCTCGTCGACCTCGCCGTCACCTTCGCCTGCCAGGCCGCCACCATGTTCGCCGCCTCGCCCGGCTACCTCCGCATGGCGCCCCCACTCACCGCGACGTGGTTCGGTGGCGCCGCCTTGGCCGCCGCTGTGATCGGCGGGCGGCGCTGGGCGCTCATCATCCCGGTGGGCTACGGCATCGTCGACATCACCGTCCGGGTCAAGCTCGGGCTCGACATCACGGCGGCGACACCGCGCGGAATGGTGCTGCTCATCCTCGCCGGGTTCGCCGTCGGCTACATGACCCACATCGCGCAGGCGGCGGAACGGCGCTTCGCCGCTGCCGTGGAGCTGGAGGCGCGGACGCGGGAGCGCGAGCGGCTCGCCCGGTCCATCCACGATTCCGTGCTGCAGGTGCTGGCCATCGTCCAGCGGCGCGGCACGGAGCTGGGCGGTGAGGCGGCCGACCTCGGGCGGCTCGCGGGCGAGCAGGAGGCCAAGCTCCGCGCCCTGATCGGCGTGCAGGCGCAGGCCGAACGGACCCCGGTGGACGCGGCGGCGGACGTGTCGGCCGCGGACGCGGAGGAGGGCCGGGCCGACCTCAGCGCCCGGCTCGGCGTCCTGGCCTGCGCGCGTGTCACCGTCTCCGCGCCGGCGCTACCAGTGCCGCTGGCACAGCACGCGGTGGACGAGGTCGACGCCGCCGTCCAGGCGGCCCTGGCCAACGTCGAGCGGCACTGCCCCGCGGAGACGCGGGTCTGGCTGCTGGTCGAGGACGAGGAGGACACCGTCACCGTGACGGTCCGCGACGACGGTCCCGGCATGGACGAGAGCCGAATCGCCGAGGCCGCCTCCGACGGCCGTCTCGGCATCGCCCAGTCCATCCAGGGCCGCATCCGCGACCTCGGCGGGGAGACCGCGATCTTCACCGCTCCGGGGGAGGGGACCGAAGTCGAGATGCGCGTGCCGCGATGAACCCGCTGCCCTGAAGCTCGAGCAGCCCGGCGATCAGCGGAACGGTCCACCAGACCTGGTAGAGGAATACGGAGCCGGTGCTGCTCCACGGCAGCGACCCCAGGGCCGCGCCGATCAGCACGCCGATATAGGCGGCATGCCACCCGCGGGAAATCGACGGAACCGTGGGAATGGCGCGCCGGAGTAGGCCGAATGCGAGGAGGGCGACCCCGAGGCCCCACACGGTCAGAAAGATCCGGTGCTGGACGGGGTCGATGGTGGCAATCGCGGAAATGGGCAGGTCCCATCCGGTGCGAAACAGGAATGCGCCGGTCACCAGTACGGCTCCGGCGGTCGCGGCGATGGCCGGGTTGGGAGAACGCGCGGGTGGCAGCGCTGTTCTCGGGCCGGTGGGGTGCTGGTCCATGCCTGCTCCGGGCGGTGCGGTGGGTGTCTGATCCGCACCGAGATTAGAGCGTGGTATTTCCGAAGTCAACGACGTTGAGTTTCACGGAGAAAATGCCGTGGTCGCGGTCGGCGCCGCCCGGTCGGTGGAACATTGAATTACCACCCCCGCTTATGCCATGAATGGCGGGATCCGGGCCCGCAGAGCGATCATGATTTCGGGTGTGTGTCGCCGTTTGTCGCTATTTCCCCGGTGGCGGCGGGAAGAGGGGCATCATGACATCGTCGACGATTCCGGTGACCACCTCGTCGGGGATCGGCGCACCATTGAAGAGGAAGTGGTAGCGCAGCAACGCCAGACCGGCCTCCAACCGGCGCTCGGTGAGCGCGGCGGGGTCGACCTCGTCGCGATCGACGGCCTGGGACACGACGTCGTACATCATCCGCATGGTCCGACCGCCGGAGTACTCGCGCACCTCGGCCATCCGGCCCGGCGAGGCCAGCATGTCGCCGAGCAGGCCACGCAACGCCTCGCCCATCGGCCCCGCGAGCACGCGGGAGGTCTCGGTGAGGACGGTGACGAAGTCCCCCCGCAGGCTTCCCGTGTTCGGCGGGGTGGCGTAGGTCGACAGGGCATGGTGGGCGGCGTCCAGGACCAGCTCGGCCCGGCCGGGCCACCGGCGGTACAGCGAGGCCTTGCTCGCCTGGGCGCGTTCGGCGACCCCCTCCATCGTGAACCGCGCGTATCCGACCTCCGTCAGCTCGTCGAGCGCGGCCCGGAGGATGGCCGCGTTCAGGGCCGCCCCGCGTCTGCGCGGCAGCTTGCGGTGGTCCATCACCGGCTCCTCCGGGGTTCCGGTGGCGGCGTCGTTCGACACGGCGGACATGACCCTTTCTCTGTTTCTCTGCGCGGCTGAGTTCGGTCGCCGATGACCGGATGACTCGGCTGACGGCGTGCGGGCGTCGGCGGGTGGCAGGTGACCACCTGCCACCCGCCGATTCTAGGAAGGCCCACCTTCGGTCCCGCCCTTCGCCGCGGGGACAGCGGTCGCACCCGGGGCGTCCTGGGCCGCACTCACCTCGCCGACATCACCGTCGACCGTGACGATCCGCCCGCTGGTCAACTCGGTGGTCGCCACCCCCGTGCCCATGACCGCCGGGATGCCGTACTCGCGCGCGACGATCGCCGCGTGGGACCCGGCGCCGCCGCTGTCGACCACGACGGCGGCCGCCCGCTGGAACAGCGGCGTCCACGCGGGGTTGGTGTAGGGGCAGACGAGGATGTCGCCGCGGCGCAGCTCACCGAACTCGGCCGGGTCGCGGATCACCCGCGCCGGACCGGTGGCCCGGCCCCCACTCGCCGGCGTTCCGGAGACCAGCGCGTCGCCGCCCTCGGGCGGGCGCGGGAAGATCGCGGTGGGATCGATCAGCCGGACTCCGGCCAGCTCGTCACGCTTGGCCGCGCGCCGCAGCGCGGTGGCGCGCAGCGCCTCGGCCTGCTCCGGGGGCAGTCCGGGCACGTCGGCGATGCTCTCCAGCTCCTCGAAGCGCAGGTGGAACACGTCGCCGGGCGTGCGCAGGACACCGGCGTCGCGCAGCCGCCGCCCCATCTCCATCAGTGAGCGCCGGAGGGGCGGCATCGACCGGGTGAAGTAGAAGTGGGTGTCCTCGCGGAGCGCCATGCCGACGCGCGCCGCCTCCACCCGGCGCATCATCCGCGCCCGCCGACCCGCCCGACGCAGACGCGGGTGGGCCAGCAGCCGCTCCTCGGCCGCCCGGGAGCGGTCGCCGGGGGCGGCGCCGGCGGTGTCCTGGTCGAGGAGCATCCTGATCAGGCCGAGGACGGTCGCAGGAGACTCGATCCACGTGGGCGGCGAGATGAGGATGGGGCTGGCCGTCTCCCGGTGCCCGTACTCCGCCAGGAACGCGCGGAAGTCGGCACGGAACCGCGCGAGGTCCGGGTCGTCCGGTGCCTCGGTGTGTTCGTACTCCGTCGCGGGTGCCGTCGTTCCGGCGACCAGTTCCGCGAGTTCGTCCGGGTCGAGCCGGGCGAAGTCCGCGTACAACCGGGGGGACCGGCGCACCTGCTCGGCCAGTGCCTCCAGCGCCCGGTTGCAGTCGGTCGTGCGCGTGGGCGCGATGAGCAGATCGGCCATGAGGGTGGTGAGACCGAGCCGGGCCAGAGCCAGGCGCAGGCGAAGCAGGGCCACGAGGGCCGCCGGAAGATAGTCGACGCGCAGGTCGGTGACCTCGCCGAGCAGGTCCATCGCCGTGCGCGGCACGCGAAGCAGCTCCGCCCAGGTAAGCGCCTCCAGGTCGCGGTCGTTCAGCTCGTCGATCCCGCGCTCGAACGCGAGGAAGCGGGCGTCGTTCGTCCAACGGGCCGGGTCGTGGCGCCGGGCCCGCGCGGCGATGCTGAACGGGGCGGCCAGCACCTTCAGTGTCGGGCGGGGCATCGGCGGAATGTACCGGGTGACGACGCCGTCCTCCTCGGGGAAGCTCTTCGGCAGATCCGCGCGGATGCCGACGCTGGCCATCATGACGGCGACCATCTTCACCGGACCGTGGGCCAGCCACGTCGTCATGTCGAGCGGGTAGGGCCGCTGGGTCGCGTAGTCCATCACCATCGAGCCGATCCTGCGCTGGACGGGGTTCAGCCGGACCGGCGGCGGGGGGACGGCCGTCATCGGGCGTGCTTGGAGCAGGCGGACCTCGCCATCGGCATAGGCCCACTCCATGTCCTGGGGGCGGCCGAAGTGCGCGGCGACACGAGTGCCGAGGGAGGCCAGCTCGCGTAGCACCGGAGCGGGCAGCTGGGGTTTGTCGGGCGGCGGCGCCGGCTCCGAACCGTGGGTGACGCCCCCGTCGGCCGTGCCGTGGATGACAACCTCGCGCCGTCCGCCCCGCCACTCCTTGAGCTTGCCGCTGGTGTCCAGCACGTAGTGGTCGGGGGTGACCAGCCCGGAGACGACCGCCTCGCCGAGCCCGCTGCTCGCGTCGATCACGACTTCGCCGCGGTCGCCGGTGACCGGGTTCGCGCTGAACATCACCCCCGCGCTCTCGGCCTCCACCATGCTCTGCACGACCACGGCGATGCTCACCTCGCCGGAGTCGATGCCCCGGTGGCGGCGGTAGGCGATGGCCCGGTCGGTCCACAGCGACGCCCAGCAGCGGGCGACCGCGTCGATGACCGCCCGTTCACCGATGATGTTGAGGTAGGTGTCCTGCTGCCCGGCGAACGCGGCACCGGGCAGGTCCTCGGCGGTCGCGCTGGAGCGCACCGCGACCGGCCCGCCGCCCAGCTCGGCGTAGGCGTCGGCGATCGCCGCGCGGATGTCATCGGGCACGGCGGCGGCGTCGAAGGCCGCGCGGAGCGCCGCGCCGTCGGTGGCCGGGGCCGTGTCGCCGCCCGCGTCGGTAGCGCGCAGCCCCGCCACGTGCTCGGCGATCCGCTCGGCCAGGTCGGTGCGCTCGACGGCCGCGGTGTAGGCGTCGGTGGTGACGATGAACCCGCCGGGCACCAGGAATCCGTTGCGGACGAGTTCGCCCAGGTTGGCGCCCTTGCCTCCGGCGCGGTCGAGGTCGTCGCGCCCGAAGGCGTCGATCGGTGCCGCGAACCGCTGGGCTGGTCCTCGGTCGGTCATGCGGGGTGCCTCCTTAGTGATCCTTCCCCGAGGGGAGGGGGCGGTCTCGATGTGGGCGGTCGTGCGCAGGGGACGGGCGGGGAGCGCGAGGGCGAGGACGAACGCGAGGAGGAGCAGTGGGGCGGTGAGCCCGAAGACCGGCGGCACGGCGTCCCCGAAGGCCTGGGCGACCGCGTCGCGCACCGGCCCGGGGAGGTCGGCGATGGCCTGCGGGGTGAGGGAGCCCGCGCCGCCGTTGCCATCCAGAACGGTTCCGGCGCCAGTGGGAAGGCGCTCGGTGAAGCGGAGCGTGATCAGCGCGCCGATCGCCGCGACGCCGACCGAACTGCCGATCTGCCGTAGGAACGTCACGGTGGAGGTGGCGGCGCCGAGGTGGCGGTGCTCGACGCTGTTCTGCACGGCCAGCACCATGACCTGCATGACCAGGCCGATCCCCAGCCCCAGGAGGATCAACGCGGCCGTGACCGTCGCCGTGCCGCTGCCGGAGTCCACGGTCGCGAAGAGGCCCAGCCCGGCGGCTGCCATGGCGGTGCCCACGATCGGGAACACCTTGTAGCGCCCGGTGCGGGTGATGAGACGCCCGGAGACCACCGTCGTGGCGATCACGCCTGCCATGAGGACGGTGAGGAGCAGCCCGGCCCGGGTCGCGCTCGACCCGAGGGCGATCTGCAGGAAGGCGGGCGTGTAGCTGATGGTCCCGAACATCGCGAACCCGATGAGGAAGCTGATCGCTCCCGGGATCGCGAACGCGGGGTCGCGGAAGAGCCGCAGCGGGATGATCGGGTCGGTTGCCCGACGGGCCGTGACCAGCCACGCGACGAGTCCGGTGAGGGTCAGCCCGATCAGTGCCGGGATGGCAACGGGGCTGGCGCTGTCGCCGCCCCGCCCGACGATGTCGGTGAGCAGGACCAGCGCGATGACGGCCGTGGCCAGGGTGAGCGCCCCGGCGTAGTCGATGGGTGGGCGGGCGGTGGGCCGGGGCAGGCGGAGGGTCAGCGTGATGGCGATGAGCGCGACAAGGCCGAGGACCGGGTGGATGGTGAAGATCCACCGCCAGGTGAGGTGGTCGACGACGAAGCCGCCGATGACCGGCCCCGCGACCGCCGCGATGATGTAGGCCGACCCGATCAGGGCCAGGTAGCGCCCGCGTTCACGCGGGCTGACGATCTCGCCGATGATCGCCTGCGCTCCGATCATCAGCCCACCGCCGCCCGCGCCCTGGATCGCGCGGGCGGCGATGAGGGCGGGCATCGAGGGCGCGAGCCCGGACAGCACGGCACCGGCGACGAAGATCAGGATGGCGGCCTGCATGACCGGCCTGCGGCCGAACCGGTCGCCGAGTTTGCCGTAGAGCGGCATGACGACGGTCGCGGCGACGAGGTAGGCGGTGACAACGGCCGGCATCTGGTCCAGTCCGCCCAGGTCACCGGCGACGAAGGGAAGCGCCGGAGCCATGATCGTGTGGTCCAGCGCGCCGAGCAGCATGGCCAGCATCAGTCCTGGGAGGATCAGGCCGATGCGGGGGAGGGCGGCCGAGCCGGTGTCGCGGTGCACGTCGTGTCGGGGCACGCGGTCTTCCTCCTCTCCGTAGCGCGCGGGGCGCGGTGGAAGGGACGTCCGAGCCAACTAGGAAACGCGGCGTTCTCTATCACGACGCTACGCGGCGCTCTGAGGAAACGCAACGTTCTCTACCGAGCGTGGTGTTTGTTCACCTCAGGGCAACCACTTCGGGCACAGCCGAAACAGCGTGACCTGCGGAACCAGCGGCACAACCGGGTCGTCGGAGATGTCGGTTCCGGAGAGATGGGTGTCCGGAACCACCCTCACGACGAATGGTTGGACAACGAATGGCAGAGCACGAGGTCAGCCGGCGCGGATTCGGCAAGCTCGCGGGTGCGGCCGGTGTCGGGGCGGCGCTCGGCGGGACGCTGGCAGCGTCACCGGCATCGGCGGCGACCCGCACCTGGCACCAGGGCGGACAGTACGTCAAGTCGCTGCGCGTCTTCGACGGCACCATGAAGACGTTCATGCAGGACCGGAACATCTCGGCGGGCCAGCTCGCGGTGAGTTACAAGGGGCGGCTCGTCTTCGGCCGGTCCTACGCGTGGACCGACGACGAGAAGCTGCGCTTCGGCCCCACGGCACTCTTCCGCATCGCGAGCCTGTCGAAGTCGATCACCGCCACCGCGGTGAACCTGCTCGTGCAGCAGGGCAGGCTCAAGCTCAGCACCCCCGTGACCGAACTGCTGGAGCTGAACCCGCCGGAGGGAGAGAAGGTCGACCCCCGGGTCTCGGAGATCACGGTGCGGCGGCTGCTCCAGCACCTGGCCGGGTGGGACCGGGACATCTCGGGCGACGCCACGTTCGAGAACTTCGCGACCGCGAAGCAGCTGGGTGTCGGGCTGCCGGTGGGCATCGACCAGATCATCCGCTACGGCGCGGGCAAACCACTGGACCACGACCCCGGCACGAAGTACGCCTACTGCAACTACGGCTACATGCTGCTGGGCAAGATCGTCGAGAAGGTCTCCGGGCAGCCCTTCGAGACGTTCGTGAAGAAGAACGTGCTCAACCCGATGGGCATCACCCGGATGCGGCAGGGCCGGACCCTCGCCGAACACCGCGCGCCCACCGAGGTGCCCTACTTCTCCCAGTACACCAGCACCACAGTGATGGACGACTCGGGGAAGAAGGTCCCCCTGCCGTACGGCGGGTTCCGGCTCGAGAACTTCGAGGCGACCGGGGGATGGCTGTCCTCCGCCGTCGACATGGTCCGCTTCGCGTCGCTGTTCGACTCGACCAAGGTGCTGAACACCGCCTCGGTCAAGCGGACCTTCGCCGAGCCCGAGACCGGGATCAACAGCAAGGGTTACTACTACGGCATGGGCTGGCTGGTGCGGCCGGTCAGCGGTGGCAGCGGGATGAACACGTGGCACGACGGCAGCGTGGGCGGAACGTTCGCCTACATGGTGCGGCAGTACAACGGGATCTCATGGGTGGCGTTGTTCAACCAGCGTGATGACAAGTCGGGGAAGAGCTACTACGACATCGACAGCTCGATGTGGGACGCGATCAGGAGCGTCAAGAGCTGGCCGTCGCACGACCTGTACGACAAGTACTTCTAGAAGCCGCTGAAGTGGGCAAACGAAGGGCGGGGGCCGTGTGGCGCCCGCCCTGGTGTGCTTGTACGGAGGATGGGGGAGTGGAAGTTACAGGCGTTCGGCCTTGGCATTGGCGAGGAGCGCTGCCCACTCTTGCCCGGGGAACGCGAGGTGGCCGAGGGGTCTGTTCTGCGTGTCACGGATGAGGATGGAGTGGGGGGTTTCCGCGACCTCGACGCAGTTGCCGCCCTTGGAGTTGCTGTAGCTCGACTTGTTCCACGCCTCCGCGATCTCGACGCAGTCTCCACCCGTCTCGTTGCTGTAGCTCGATTTGTGCCAGTCCAGCCGTGCTTCAACGCAGTTGGCGGCACCTCCTGTGCTGTAGCTGGACTTGTTCCACTTATTACTCATCATGGGAGTTCTCCAATGGCGCTGGCGATGAGATCACGTGATGTCGCCTCAGGGAGCGCGGCTCCGCGTAGTTCGCCGAACACACGCGTATAGTCCGCTATGGCATCCGGATCTTCGACAGGATTACCGGCGTTTCGAGTCTCTGTGTACAAGACCTGTCCCCTGTGGGGAACGGTGAACAGGTGGAATGCTCCATCTAGACCGGGGTGCAGGTGAGTTGCAATCGGTACCACCTGAATCGTCACCCGTGGTCGTTCACCCACCATCAGCAGATGCTCCAGCTGGCGGCCCATCGTCTCACGCCCCCCGAAGGGGCGGCGTAACACAGTTTCGTCAAGGACGACGATGAGGATGGGTGGACGTTCTGAAGTGAGGATGGCCTGCCTGTCTAGCCGTCCTCTGACCTGTTCTTCTATCTCTTCGTCTGTGAGGGCGGGGCTGCCAATGCGAAGAATGGTGCGTATGTATGCTTCTGTTTGAAGTGGTCCTGGGATCAGTAGTGGGTGATATTCCCTTATTTCGGATGATTCTCGCTCAAGTTCTGCAACACCCCGAAACCACTCAGGGAGTCCGTTATAAGAGTTTAGGGCCTCCCACATCCGCTGGAGGGATCCGCCTGTTGAAAGCAGATGGTCTATCTGGGCCAAAACTTCGCGAGTGGTACCTCGCACGCCGCGCTCGATCCCACTGATTGTCCCGTAGGACATGTTCAGGCGCTTGGCAAGCTCGTCTTGCGTCAGACCAGCTTGAAGCCGAAGTCGCCGTAGTTCCCGACCGATCCTGACCCACTGTGGACGTGACCTGTCAGCCATGTTCAACATGATTGAACCGTCACTTAACCGGCGTCAACCGGTTTGAAAATAAATCCCCATATCTGTTGAGTCTCTGGCGGCGTGAGTCGGGTTGAGTCAGTCTGTTCACACGGCACCTCCGGTGCCAACGACAGCGGCCCTGGCCGGTGGGCGAACACCAACCAGGGCCTTGATCCACAACCTGACGCAACAGGTGGAGGACCCAATGGGCAAGGCTATCCCGACTCCCGACGGCGGGCGTCCCCGAACCCCGGCCGAGCGGCTGGCGGACTACAACCTCTTCCTCACGCTCGACCTTGAGTACTTCATGACCTGGCGGCTCTCGTACACCGGCCCGCACTACCTCGACCCGGTCAACTACACCGCCGACCGCCGCTTCGACCCGCCCGAGTACTACCGCTCCGTCGGCGTCGTCTCCCACATCGAGACCCCCGACATCTGTGAACTCTCCACTCAGCTCCGCAAGCAGGCCCTTCTCGACTGGGCGCTGCAGACCCCCGACCCGAAGACGGACGGCTGAGCCACCCCCCACCGTGCCGTCGAGTCCGAGGCGAGGGGCGGGCTCGACGGCACGGCTCCCTCCCAGGCCCTCCCTAGAGTCAGTGTTTTTCTGGTCTGACCGAGGTAATCACCGGTGATTCGGCACCTACTTAGGGCTGTTCCTCGTGTCTCATGCGTATGGCGGAGTGTGGAGAGAGCCCACGCCTTGGTCTTCGTGGAGTGAGAGAGCCATGTCCTTGCCCGTACTGCTCGGTGCGAATGTCGATCCCACCTGGTCCGACCCCCAGTTCCCCGTGCGGCTGGCCCGGCGGATGGATGCTGCCGGGCTGGACCTGATCAGCGTGCAGGATCACCCCTACCAGCGCGCCTTCTACGACACCTGGACCCTGATCAGCTATCTCGCGGCTGCCACCGAGCGCATCACGCTCGTGCCCACCGTGGCTAACCTGCCTCTGCGTCCCCCCGCTGTCCTGGCCAAGTCGGCTGCCAGCCTGCATCGTCTCTCCGGTGGGAGGATCCAGCTCGGCCTTGGCTCGGGGGCGATCTGGGACGCGATCGCCGCCATGGGCGGCCCTCGCCGTAGCCCAAAGGAAGCCGTCGATGCCCTGGATGAGGCGATCGACGTTGTCCGCGCGGTGTGGAGTGAGGAGCGGGCGGTTCGCTTTGAAGGCGTCCACTACCGGCTGGCGGGTCTGCACCCCGGGCCGCCCGCAGGCCCCGGGCTGGGGATATGGCTCGGTGCGTACGGACCCCGCACTCTGCGCCTGACCGGTGCGAAGGCCGACGGCTGGATGCCCTCGCTCGGCTTCCTCCCGCTCGACCGCCTCAGCGAGGCCGTCATCCGGATCGACACCGCCGCGCAGGAGGCGGGCCGCGACCCGGCCCAGATACGCAAGGTCTACAACCTCAACGGCGTGATCGGCACTGAGTCGAGCACCCCATTCCAGGGGTCCGTCCAGCAGTGGATCGACCAACTGGCCGAACTGGTCAGCGACTTCGGCATGAACGCCTTCATCTACTGGCCCAGCGACGATCACGAACGCCAGCTCACCCTCTTCGCCGAAGAAGTCGCCCCTGCCGCCCGCCAGGCCCTTGCGGAGGTATGAAGGAGGCCCGTGAGGCTGGCCAGTAGTGGAAGAAGACCAGGGCCGCCGCGAGTCGCGCAGTGCCTGGTCGGTGGTTCGCGCCTCGAGGCCGAGAACGCGCAGGTTGGTCGGGATCCACAGCTGGAACCCGTAGGTCACCAGCCCGATACCGATTCCGAAGATCACAACGGCTGCGCTGAAACCGGCGAAGGGGAAGCGGAACAGGGGGCCATGGCCACTCGCCCAGTCCGCGCCGATCATCGCGTCCTGTCGCGCGGCGTCGGCAGGCCGCGCCGTGGCCCCGTACATCGCCATGATGGCGGTGGCCTCGCGGACGCGTCCGTGCAGCAGCAGGAACCGGGGCGACTCCGGGAGCCAGCGGTTGAGCAGGATGAGCAGGGCCCCGGTGGGCGCCCCGACCAGCCACAGCACCCGCCAGGAGTACTCCGGGATGAGCTCGGCCGCCAGCCAGCCGGTGAGCGCGTAGGCGAGCGCCGGAGTACCGCCGATGAGCACCATCACCCACCCCCGATGACGCGCCGGGATGGTCTCGGCCAGCAGGGAGAAGGTGATGGGCAGCATGCCTCCGGCCGCCACCCCCATGAGCGCGCACATCACCAGGTTCCACGCGAACGAGGGCATGGCCCCGCACCCGGCCGTGCTCACGAACAGCACGCCCGCCAGGAGAATGGCCGAGCGTCGGCCGATCCGGTCGGCCATCGAGCCCCAAAGCAGCGATCCGACCACGGTTCCGATCAGTCCGCTGAGCGGGAGCAGGGCCACGGGAAGCCCGCCTTCGGGGTTGAGCGGTGACCGCAGCCCGTACTCGGCGGTCATCCCCGGCGCCACGAAGCCGAGCGTGACCGGCTTCATCGCGTCAACGGTCACCGCTGCGACCAGGACGGCCACCAGCGTGATGTGGGCGCGGTTCAGGCGGGCACTGCGTGGGTGGTTTCTAGTGTCTGCTGCAACAACCCATTGGAACCAAGGCTGGAATTTGGTGCACTTCGCCGAGATCAACGGGGGAGGGCCGCCCCTCCCCCGTGCGTGCCCTCAGCGTCTCCACGCGCCCGCGTCTCCGGCCACGGTGTCGATCGCACTCAGCAGCTCACCGGGGACGCGGTCCGGAACCAGGCGGCCGTCCTCCCACCGCATCCACGCCAGCTGCTGCTCTCCCTTGGCCGCCGTCCGCTCCGCACCGTCCGGCTCCAGCCGCACGTAGTCGAACAGCAGGGTGAGCCGGTTCTGCGTGACCTCTCCGGCCCGCATCCGGACCGCGACCCGGTCGAACGCCGCCAGCTCCGCCAGGTACTCGCACGAGCACCGCGTGGTGACCATGGCGGCGCCGTCGTCGAGCGCGGCGACCAGCGTCGGCACATGTTCCCAGAGGAATTGTTCGCGGCAGCGGCCCTGCCACCGCAGAAAGTGCGAGAAATAAACATTTCCCAGCGCATTCGTCTCCTCGAACGAAACGGTGTGCAGGAATTCGAAGTATTTCATGATCACCTTCCCTGCTTGGATCTACCCTGATTGTGCAGGCCGCCGCCTGGTCGCGGGTGCGGAATATTGCGGAGCGGCGAGGCGCAATAAATGCCGAGTGCCCGGATTCGATGCTTGTGAAAATGCAGGGAGTATGGCATGAAAAATCACACCAAACAGGGAAGTCGGGGATCATGTCGCTGGAGCGCTGCTACGACTGCCTGATCGTCGGCGCCCGCGTCGCGGGCGCCGCCACCGCCATCCTGCTGGCGAACCTCGGGCACCGGGTCCTCCTCGTCGACCGGCGCTCCACCCTCGGCCCCACCCTGTCCACCCACGTCTTCGGCGAATGGGAGGCGTTCGGACCGCTCGGCGTGGCCGACGCGCTCGCCGCGTCCGGGCACCTCCGATGCGGCGGTTCCGCACCGACACCGCCGGCTGCGTCACCGAGGCCGACATGGTAGTCACGCCCTATGTCCTGGCGCTGCGTCGCGTGCGCCTGGACCCCCTGCTCCTCGACCGCGCGCGCCCGCTCGGCGCCACCTGGCGCGGCGGCCATCCCCTGGTCCTCCTGCGCACGACGCAGGGCCGGATGACCGGTGCGGTCCTGCGCGCCCCGGAGGGCGAGCGCACCGTGGCGGCGCGCGTGGTCGTGGGCGTCGACGGGCGCAACTCACCCGTGGCCCGGCAGGCCGGAGCCGCCGCCTACCTCACCCGTCCCGCCGGGTCCCGGCTCCGGCCGGGAGGCCGCGGCACAGGCCCCACAACGGGCGCCCAAGGACCTCCGGGTCGCGGCGCTCACCCGCTTCGCGATCTCCATCTCCGCGTTCACGGTGATCGGCCACATCTGGCTCGGCATCGAGACGGCCTGGGCGGCACCGGTCGTCGCGCTGCTCACGTCGTATGCCGTCGAGCTTCTCCTGGAGGCCCTGTCCGCCTGGTCGGCCGGGCGCCGACCGGAGTTCCTCGGGGGCGTGCGCCGATGCGTCGTCTTCCTACTCCCGGCGCACATCTCCGGGCTGGCCATCGCCATGCTGATCTACCCGGGCGACCAGCTGTGGCCGTTCGTCTTCGCCGCGGTCGTGGCCGGCGGTGCCAAGCACCTCTTCCGCGCCCCGCTGCGCGGCCGGTTCCGGCACTTCATGAACCCGTCCAACCTCGGCATCGCCGCCACCCTCACCCTCTTCCCCTGGGTGGGCATCGCGATCCCCTACCAGTGCACCTCCGGCGTCAGCGGAGCACTCAACTGGATCATTCCGCTGGCGATCCTGGCCTCGGGCCTGCTCCTCAACATCCAGCTCACCGGCAAGTGGCCGATCGTGCTGGCCTGGATGGGAGGGTTCGCGGCCCAGGCGGTGATCCGCGCACTGGTGACCGACACCGACCCGCTGGCGGCGCTGGCGCCGATGACCGGGGTGGTGTTCCCGCTGTTCACCAACTACATGATCACCGACCCGGGCACGACCCCGGTCCGCCCCCGCGACCAGGTCGTCTTCGCCCTCACCGCGGCCGGTCTCTACGGCCTGCTGACCGGTATGCACGTCGTCTACGGGATCTTCTACTGCCTCATCGCGACCTGCCTGCTGCGCGGCGCCCTGACGTGGGCGACGGCCTGGCGGGAGCGGGACCGCGCAGCGGACGGCGCCCCGGCGCCGCCGGTTCGGCCAGAGACCCGGCCAGAAAGGTGAACTCATGCACGAACCCATCGCCATCATCGGACTGGCCTGCCGCTACCCCGGAGCCGACGATCCCGGTCGGCTCTGGGACGCGGTGCTCAGCCAGCGCCGGATGTTTCGCCGGATCCCCGACGAGCGGCTCCGGCTCGCCGACTACTACGCCGCCGACCCCGCCGTCCCGGACGCCGTCTACTCCACGCACGCCGCACTGCTGGAGGACTACGAGTTCGACCGCGTCGGCTACCGGGTGGCCGGACCCACCTACCGGTCCACCGACCTCACCCACTGGCTCGCCCTCGACGTCGCAGGCAAGGCCATCGAGGACGCCGCGCTCGACCACCTGCGCCCGCTCAGCCGCGACCGCATCGGCGTGCTCGTCGGCAACACCCTGACCGGGGAGTTCTCCCGGTCCGGGGTGATGCGGCTGCGCTGGCCCTATGTCCGGCGCACGGTCGGCCACGCGCTGGCCCGCGCCGGGATGTCCGACGCCGACCGGCGCGACCTGCTGGCCCGCCTGGAGGCCGACTACAAGGCGCCCTTCCCGCCGATGGGGGAGGAGTCCCTGGCCGGGGGCCTGTCCAACACCATCGCCGGGCGTATCTGCGGCACGTTCGACCTGCACGGCGGCGGTTACACGGTGGACGGTGCCTGCGCGTCCTCACTGCTGGCCGTCGCCAATGCCGCCGACGCCCTGTGCGCGGGCCAGCTGGACGCCGTGCTGGCGGGCGGCGTCGACCTGAGCATCGACCCCTTCGAGCTGGTGGGCTTCGCCAAGACCGGCGCCCTTGCCACGGACCGGATGCGCGTCTACGACCAGCGCTCCCAGGGGTTCTGGCCCGGGGAGGGCTGCGGCTTCGCCGTGCTGGCCCGCGAGTCGGACGCCGTGGCCTGGGGCGCGCGGATCTACGCGCTGCTGCACGGCTGGGGACGCTCCTCCGACGGGCGCGGCGGGATCACCCGGCCCGAGGAGACCGGCCAGCGCCTGGCCCTGCTCCGCGCCTATGAACAGGCCGGATACGGGCCCCACGAGGTCGAGCTGTTCGAGGGGCACGGCACCGGAACCGCGGTCGGGGATGCCACCGAACTGCGCGCCCTCGCCGGGGTCAACCGCGAGTCCGGCCAGCGCGGCCGCCCGGCCGCACTCGGTACCGTCAAGGCCAACATCGGCCACACCAAGGCCGCCGCCGGGGCGGCCGGGCTGCTCAAGGCCGTCCTTGCCCTGGACCGGGGCGTGCTGCCCCCGACCACCGGGTGCGAGCGCCCGCACGACGAGCTCACCGTCCCCGGCACCCCGCTGCGCGTCCTACGCGAACCCGAGCCGTGGCCCGACGACGCACCCCGCCGCGCCTCGGTCAGCGCCATGGGGTTCGGCGGGATCAACGCCCACCTGACCCTGGGCGCGGTGCGCGACCGTTCCCGGGCACGGCTCACCACACGCGAGCGCCTGCTCGGCCGCACCCCGCAGGACACCGAGCTGATCCTGCTGGGCGCCGCCGACGGCGCCGGGCTCGCCGCCCGTGCGCGGCAGCTGGCCGAGCACGCCCCGCACCAGAGCTTCGGCGGGCTGCGCGACCTGGCCATCGACACCGCGCGCGACCTGCCCGCCGACCCGGCGGCCCGCGCCGCCGTGCTCGCCGCCACCCCCGCCGAGTTCGCCGAACGCAGCGCCGCGCTGGCCGGCGCCCTGGCGGATGAACGAACCGGCCCGGACCGCCGCGCCCTCGACCCCGCCGCCGGGTTCCTGGTCGGCGAACCCGACGGCGCTCCGCGGGTCGGCTTCCTCTTTCCCGGCCAGGCGGCACCCGCCTACCGCGACGGCGGTGCGCTGGCCCGCCGGTTCCCCACAACGGCCGGCCTGTTCGACGCCGTCGCCGCGGCCGTCCGGGACCTGCCGGACGCGTCCGCCCCCGGCGCGCCCGCCCCCGGCGCGCCCGTCGACACCGCCATCGCCCAGCCCGCCGTCGCCGCCTGCTCCGCCGCCGCGGCCCACGTTCTGCACGAGGTCGGCATCACGGCGCGCGTCGCCGTCGGCCACAGCCTCGGCGAACTGACCGCCCTGCACTGGGCGGGGGCGCTCGGCGCACGCGACATGGTCGAGCTGGCCCGCACCCGGGGCCGGGCGATGAGCCGCTGTTCCGGGCGCCCCGGCGCGATGGCGGCCGTCATGGCGCCACTCGCGCGGACCACCGCGCTCATCGACGATCTGGACCTGGCCGTGGCCGGGTACAACGGCCCCGAGCACGTGGTGGTGTCGGGCCCGGCCGAGGCCGTCGAGGGGCTGCTGGACCGGGGGCGGCGCCAGGGTGTCCGGACCGTCCGGCTGCCCGTCTCGCACGCCTTCCACTCGCCGCTGATGGCTGATGCGGCCCCGGCCCTGCGGGCGGCACTGGACCGGCTCGGTCCGCTGCACTGCGGTCCGCAGGTCGTCTCCACGGTGACGGGCCGACCGCACGAGGCCGCCGACGACCTGCGTCCGCTCCTGGTCGACCAGCTGTGGTCGCCAGTGCGCTTCGACGCCGCGCTCACCGCCGCCAGCGCCGACCTCGACCTGCTCATCGAGGTCGGACCGGGAAGGATCCTCGCGGATTTGGCCACCGGACCCGGGCGGCCGCCCGCCGTCGCCACCGACGCGGGCGCGGAGTCCCTCAGCGGGGTGCTCGCCGCACTGGGCATGGCCTACGTGCTCGGCGCTCCGCTGCGCGCGGACCGGCTCGCCGAGGGACGGTACCGGGCGGCCGGAAGCGACCCGCTGCGCCGCCCCGCGTTCCTGGCCAACCCGTGTGAGAGCGCCCCCACGGCTGACCTGGATGACGACGCGGCGCCCGCGACGCGCGCCTCCACGCCGTCGGCGGCGGCCGAGGACGGGGCGGCCCCGGAACCGCGGTCGGCACCGGCCGCCGACCCCGGCGCCGCCGACGGCGACCCCCTCCAGGTGGTGCGGCGGCTGATCGCCCAGAGCTCCGAACTCCCGGTGGAGGCGGTGGGACCCCAGGACGGCATGCTCACCGACCTCAACCTCAACTCCATCACCGTGGGCCAGCTCGCGGCCGACGCCGCCGCCGAACTCGGGGTCCGCCCGCCCGTCGCCGTCACCGAGTTCGCCACCGCCACCGTCGCCGAGCTGGCCGCCGTCCTCGCCGAGGCCGAACCCGACGACGGAACGGGCGCCGAGGGCCCGCCGCCGGGCGTGGCAGGGTGGCTGCGGCCCTTCGAGGCCGCCTGGGTCCACCGAACCCGGACCGGCGCCCCCACGCCCCACCGGTGGGAGCTGGTCACCGTCGGCGAGCCTGGCGCATCCGCCCGGACCGAGGCCGACGCGGCGTTCACGGGCGGCACCGGCGACGCCGCCCTCGCCATCCACGTGGCCGCCGACCGCGACCCCCAGTGCGCCAAGGAACTGCTGGAGGCGCTGCGGCGCGCGCTCGACCCGGCCGTGGCCAGGCTCGCCGTCCTGCACCGCGGCGGTGCCGCGGGCATCACCCGGACCCTCGCACTGGAACGCCCCGGCCTGCCCATCCGCGTCATCGACCTGAGCACCGGGGCCGCGACGTGGAGCGCCGACGAACTCCGCCGCGAAGCGGAGACCGGCGACGGATTCGCGGAGGTCCGCCGCGCCGACGACGGCACGCGCCAGGTGCCCCGCCTGCGCCTCGCCGGGAGGGGGCCGGAGACACGCGACCGCCGCGGCCGTGGTGCCGTTTGCGGTGGAGCCCAGGAGACGGGCGCCGCCGGTGCGGCGGAGGCGGACGACCGGGCCGGTGCGCGGATCGCCGAGGCAGATATCGGCGCAGTCGGCGACCACCCCGGTGGGGACCGAGGCCCGGTCCGCCTCGGGCCGGACGACGTGCTGCTCGCCACCGGCGGCGGCAAGGGCATCGGGGCCGAGAGCGTGCTGGGGCTGGCCCAGCGGACCGGCGCCCGGGTGGCCGTCATGGGCCGCGCGCGCCCCGAGGACGACACGGAGCTGGCCGGAAACCTGCGGCGGATGCGCGACGCCGGGATCACCGCGCACTACGTCCGCGCCGATGTCACCGACCCGGCGGCCGTCACCACCGCCGTCAAGGAGGCCCGAGCGGCGCTCGGCCCGGTCACCGCGATCCTGCACTCGGCCGGGGCCAACCACCCCCGCCTGCTCGCCGACCTCGGCCCCGACGAGCTGGCGGCCACCCTGGGACCCAAGACCACCGGCCTGTCCCACCTTCTGGACGCCGTCGACCCCGCGCGGCTGCGCGCGGTGGTCGCCTTTGGCTCGGTCATCGCGCGCACCGGCATGCGGGGCGAGGCCGACTACGCGCTCGCCAACGAATGGCTCCGCCTCGACGTCGAGGACGCCGCACGCCGCCTGCCCGGATGCCGCTGCCTCACCGTCGAGTGGTCGGTGTGGTCGGGCGCGGGGATGGGGGAGCGCCTCGACATCGTCGGCGCCCTGGCCCGCATGGGCATCGCGCCCATCGCGCCCGACGACGGGGTGGCGCTGCTGCGCCGACTCCTCGACGAGGGCACCGGGGGCACGTCCGTGGTCGCCTCCGGGCGGCTGGGGGACCCGCCGACGCTCCCGATGGACCGCCCCGACCTGCCGATCCTCCGCTTCGTGGAGCGCACGCCGGTGCACTACCCCGGGATCGAGCTCGTCACCGAGGCCGTCCTGTCCGGGCCCACCGACGGCTACCTGGCCGAACACGCACTGGAAGGGCTGCCGCTCCTGCCCGCCGTCGTCGGCCTGGAGGCGATGGCCCAGGCCGCGGCGGCGCTCGTCGGCCGCATTCCCGACGGCTTCACCGATATCGACCTGGCCCGCCCCATCACCGTGCCCGACGGCGGCGAGCGCCGGATCAGGATCGCCGCCCTGGTGCGCGGCGACGACCGCGTCGACGTGGTGATACGCAGCGACGAGACCGGCTTCGAAGCTGACCACTTCCGCGCGGTCGGCCGCTTCGACCTGCCCGAGGCGGAGCGGCTGGCCGCCGACGCTGGGCTCGCGGCCGCGCGGGGACAGGCGGACGCCCCCACCGGGGCGGACGAGGCACCGGCCGAGCTGTATGACCGCCTGCTCTTCCACGGTCCGTCGTTTCGCCGCGTGGCGTCCTACCGCCACCTGCACGCCTGGACGTGTACGGCCGCGGTGGCGACCCGGCCCGCCCACCGGTGGTTCGGCGAGTACCTGCCCCAGCGGCTGCTGCTCGGCGACTTCGGTGCCCGCGACGCCTTCATCCACGCGGCCCAGGCCTGCATCCCGCACCGGCGGGTGCTGCCCGAGGCGGTCGCCCGCATCCGCACCGGACCGCCGCCCGATGGCGGCGTGGAGATCCTCGCGGTCGAGCGCGCCTCCGACGCCGAGCGCCTCACCTACGACCTGTGCGTGCGTGACACCGCCGGAACGGTGTGCGAGGTGTGGGAGGGGCTGGTCCTGCGGGTGCTGGCGCCGCTGCCCGCGTCTTCGGAGTGGGGGGCGGACCTGTTCGCGCCCTACCTGGAGCGCCGCGTCGGCGAGCTGCTGGGCCGCGAGGTCGTCGCGGGACTGGCGGACGGTGGGGAGCGGGACGCGCGGTCCCGGGCGGCACTGCGACGGGCACTGGGGCGGGAGGCGCGGGTGGAGCACCGCCCGGACGGTCGGCCGCACCTCGTCAGCGCCGGAGACGGGGACGAGGGCGAGCACGTGTCCTTCGCCCATGGTGAGCGGCACACACTCGCGGTCGCGGGCCGCGGCCGGGTCGCCTGCGACCTGCAGGAAGTCGCGGCGCGCACCGCCGACCAGTGGCGGGGGATGCTCGGCGGGGCCGGGTTCGGCCTGGCCCAGCTGATCGGCGCCGAGCTGGGGGAGGACCCGCACCGCGCCGCCACCCGCGTGTGGTCGGCCATGGAGTGCGTTCGCAAGGCCGGACGGCCCTCGAACGAGCCGCTGGTGCTCGACCGGGCCGGGCCCGAGGGATGGGCCGTGCTGCGCAGCGGCGGGATGGGGATCGTGAGCGGCGTCGTGCGGCTCGGCGGATCCTCCGCGCCGCTGGCCGTGGCGGTTCTGGCCGCGTCAGTGGAGGAGAGGACGAGATGACGGAGGGCACGACGGGGGCCTGACGCCGACCGCGGAGGGGGACGTCCGGGGGGACATGCGCGTCGTCCTGGTCGGGGGGAGTACCGCGGACCCCTCGCACACCCGGGCGCTGCTGTCTGCGGCCACCCAGGCGGTGGAGCGCGAGGGAGCCGAGCCCGTGGTGTGGGACATCGGGCGCCGCCCGCTGCCCCCCGATGGGAACGGACTGCCGTGCCGGGGCCGACCTGGAGCTCACCGGTCCCAAGCTCGGTCACGGGGTCGGCGAGCTGGTGGGGAAGCTGCTGTGGGTGGCCGAGCGGCTCGGGGGAGAGGGTCGGCCGGTGCGCCCGGAAAGCGGAAACGGCGCCGCGGACCGGCCGGAGTCGGCGGTCCGGCCGGTCCGCGGCGGGCAGAGCGAGGCGGTGAACCGGGCCGTCGCCTACATCAGGGCGCACTATCGGGAGGGCACGCTCACGCTGGACGAGGTGGCCCGGCACGTCCGGATGAGCCGCTACCACTTCTCGCGCACCTTCCGGGCGCAGACCGGGCGGCGCTTCTCGCTATCGGGAAATTGGGCGATTCCAGATTATGTGCAGACTCCGTAAAAACTCTTGGAATTATTTGCGTAGTTTCCTTCGAAGTTCGACCGGTGGATTTACCGCATCGCACCCCCGGTATCCCAGCTCACCGCAAATCCGATCGCTGAATGCACACATTCGTGCCGCCCGGGTGAGCCCCGGGCGCGACCGATTGCGCCCTCGGCACTCCAGTGGCCCCCCTGGGAGAAATTAGGGGGCGGTCATCTACCGGGGGCGCGGCGTCCTGACCCTGTCCCGCCCAGCACTGAATACTTGAAAGCGCCTGTCGAGATGGATGTTGGTGGCATGTGCTTCTTGGATACATGGCATATATAGCTGCTAGGAGGAGCAGTGGCGCCCACTCAGATTGATCTTGCCGAAGAAGCCTTGGCCGAGGCGATGCGGATCATGGGAACCACAACGAAGAAGGAGACCGTCAACGCGGCGCTCAGAGATTATGTAGATCGCGTGAAACGGCCTGAGGCAGCCAAGAAGCTCGCGGAGCGGGGAGCTCGCGGGGAGTTCGAGCAGGCCGCCGCCCATGCCGCCATGAAGCGGGCGTGCAGGGCGGCGTTCGAGTGATCACGTACCTGCTGGACACCTCGGCTCTGCGGTACTTGTTCCGTACCCCGGGAGCGATGACCTCTTGGGCAGGGCACATCGAAACCGGTGCGTTCTATATCTGTGAAGCGACGAGGACGGAGTTTCTTTACTCCGCCGAAGGGCCCTCGCACCGGGATGAACTGGCGGACGAGATCGACGCGATGTGCCATCTGTCACCGGTGCCGAAGGCAGCCTGGCGATGGGTCGACTCCAGCTGTCTACCGGACGACCGCCGATGTACGGGAGAGCAGGGCGAAGAATCCTTCCTCCAGGTCGCCGTCGAGAGCAAGGCCGTCCAGGGCGCCTTCGTAGCGGGTCGAGCCCTCGGCGATGACGCCCACCCGGTCGCAGATGCGGGAGACCTGGTCGAGCTGGTGGCTGGACACGAACACGGTGACGCCCTCACCCGCCAGTCGGCGGAGCAGTTCACGCATGTCGCGCATGCCCACCGGGTCGAGACCGTTGGTCGGCTCGTCCAGGACGAGCAGCCGCGGACGGGCGAGGAGGGCGATCGCGATACCCAGCCGCCAGCGCATGCCCAGCGAGAATGCGGACACCCGCCGCCGGGAGACCTCCTCCATGCCGACGGTGCGCAGCAGCTCCGGGCCGGTCTCCTCCGGAACGCCGCGCAGGCGCGCGTGCAGTCGCAGGTGCTCCTCGGCGTTGAGGCGCGGCCACAGGCCCGGCCCTTCGACCAGGGAACCGACGGAGCGCAGGGAGGACCGGTCGAACGGGCGCCCCAGCAGTTCCACCTGGCCGCCGTCGGCGCGTAGCAGGCCGGAGATGATCTTCATCAGGGTCGTCTTGCCCGCCCCGTTCGGGCCGAGGAGTCCGTAGACCTCCCCCGCCCCGACACGCAGGTTGACCCCGTTGAGCGCGCGGTGGCCGCCGAGGGTCTTGGTCAGGCCGCTGATCCGGAGGGCGTCGCCGCGTGTGTTCGCGTTCGCGGGTGCGTAGGCGGCCGCGCTGGGGTTCGCGTTCGGCGTCGAGTGCATTCTCAAAGCTCCTTGCGATTGACATAGCGGCTGCCGATGGCGAGCAGCACAACGGACAGCGCGGCCGACAGGGCGATGGCGATCGGGATGACACCGGTGTCCATCAGCGGGTGCTCGGGCGGCAGGGGGACGCCGCTTGCGAAGACCTCGGCCAGCGGAACGACCACGCGCATGGGCCAGGCCAGTGGGATGGCCCACCACACGGATTTGTCCGCCAGCAGAGCGCCGAACATCATCCCCGCGACACCGACGCAGATGGTCGTGGCAAAGCCCCACATGTGTGCGACCAGCAGGCACAGCGCGAGCGATCCGAGCCCCGCCAGCCAGGAGAGCAGGACCCCGGCTGCGACGGTGCCGATGTCGCCGACCTGGCCCAGCGCGACGGCCAGAGCGCTCAGCAGTGCGGTGAGGATCAGGGCCGAGCCGAGCCAGACGAGCGCGAGCGCGACGAACTTGCCGAGGAAGAGGCGGTGGCGCGGGAAGGCGTAGCTGTAGAGCAGACGGCGGGCGTCGTCGTCCTGGCGTACGGAGACGGCGGCGTACAGTGCGGCGGCCATCGGCGCGAGAATGCCCCAGAACATCAGCACGACATTGAGCCAGATCTTCCACACATCCCCGTTCTGCCCCTCGGGCGAGAACGCCGCGATGACGCCCAGCGGCAGTACCAGGGCGGCCGGGAGGAGCAGCGTGAACCAGAGCGAGAAGCCGCCCCGTTGCCGGGCCAGCTCGGTACCGACCACCGTGAACAAGGAAGGATCGTCGCGGGAGACCCCGCGCGCTCGGGGACGGGGTTCGGTGCGGGTTGCGCTCATCGGCGACTCCTCGGATCCATGGGTGGGCATGTCACCGAGTACGTAGCGGGGCGGCGCGTGAGGGGTTCACCTCCCCACGGGAGAGTGAGTCAGGTCATACCTGAGCATCGAGATCAGCCGCCGAACCCGCGAAGCCAGCGCGAGCATCGCGCATCAGTGCCGTGTAGCCGTCCTCCAGGGTCGGTGCGACCTTCTCCGCACCGGCCGGGGGCTCCTCGGCCACAATCCGGTAGTCCACTCCGTCCCCCGTCGCCACCGCGCTGACGACGCTCAGCCCCGTGTCGACCGGCTGTGGCCCCGCTGTGCGCAGGCGAAACGTCCGGCCCTCGCCCGCGCGGGTGAGCCCGCTCGTCGTGCCCCGATAGACCACCTGCCCCGCGGCCAGCACCGCTACCTCCGGGCACGTCTGCGCCACGTCGTCGAGGATGTGCGTGGAGAGCACCACCGTGCGCTGCTCGCCGAGCCCCGCCAGCAGCACACGGAAGCGCATCCGCTCCTCGGGGTCGAGCCCCGCTGTCGGTTCATCCACCACGATCAGCCGAGGGTCACCCATCAGCGCCTGGGCTATCCCGACCCGGCGGCGCATTCCGCCGGACAGCGCGCCTAGCCGCCGCCGCGCCACCAGCGTCAGTTCCATCCGCTCCAGCAGTTCATCGGCCTGGCGGCGGCGCTCCCGCCGACTGTCGACGCCCTTGAGCAGGCCCATGTAATCGAGGAACTCGCGAGCGGTCAGATCCGGATACAGCTCCAGGTGCTGTGGCAGATAGCCCAACATCCGCTTGACCGCCGCCCGTCCGGCACGCGTGCCCAGGTCGTGCCTACCGATCGAGATCGTCCCCGAGTCGGCGCGCAGCACGCTGGTGAGCAGGCGCATCAGCGTGGTCTTCCCCGCGCCGTTGGGTCCCAGTAGCCCGAGCATGCCGCCGCCGAAGTCCAGGTTCACCCCGTCCAGCACCCGTTGCCGGCGGAAGGACTTGGTCAGGTCGGTGACGGTGACGTCCACGGCGGAACTACCCCTTCCAGTCGATGATCAGCCGCGCGGCCCACACGAACAGGGCGACGGCGCCCAGCACGCACGCCAGGTTGACCAGTGCCGGCACTGGTCCGGTGGGTGGGCTGAGCAGGGCGACCTGGCCATAGCCCGCCCACGTCGTGTCCACCCCGAACCAGGCCGCGCCCGGGTACTCGCCGATCGGTGTGAGGACGGTCCCGGTCGGGGTCGGCACCCAGCGCAGGGTGTAATTCCACCAGTTGAACCAGAGCCACAAAGGGGCTACCAGCACCCGGACGACGGGGACGGGCAAGACCAGACCCAGCGTCGCAGTCAGGGCCCCCGACCAGAGACAGGCCGGGAGCAGCAACACGGCAAAGGCCACCACCGACCACAGCGGCGCGGACGGGGCGCCGTCGGCGATCGCGATGTACACGCCCGATCCCAGAGAGATCACCAACCCGGGTGCGGAGGCGACGGCAGCACCCCCGAACAGCACCCCGAGCAGCCGCCTGGGTCCGGCCAGCGGCGTGGACGCCAGCAACTCCTCGATCCCGCTGCCCCGGGTACGCCGAAACCGATCGGCCATCGCCACTCCGACCCCGACCGGGACGAGGAACACCAACATCAGAACGATCTTCCCCGCCTTCTCCTGGGCTGGGACCACCGCCGTCACCGGACGTAGCAGCAGGAGTAGGGAGATCAGCGCGAATGGCAGCACAGCGAACCACATGGCCTTGCCGCGCAACGCCATGCGCCCCTCGTAAAGCGCCGACGCCCACAGGGGTGCCACAGACGCTGCCTGGATACCTCTCGTCGCCATCCATCCGCCGGAGACCGCCGCATGCCGTGGGGCAATGGCTGTCGCTCCACCCCGCAGCTCGATCGCAGCCCGGCGCAGTCACCACCGGAGCCGCGTAGGTGGTAGGAATCGCCCGGGCAGGCAGGAAAGCTACCGCAGCGCTCCGACGAACGCCACCGCCACCGTGCCTCGCGGACCGCATGAAAAGGAGACTCATGGGAGAAGAATCAGAGGGGGTAGCTGCCACGATTAGCATGGTTTTTGTTTCCGTGTCCGAATTCCAAGAAGTTGCATATCCGGCGCCCCTGCTACGGTAAACCCGCTGCTCACCGAGGCCTGCTCCCCGCGCGTGCGGGGATGGACCCAGGGCGTCCATCGACAGGGGGACTGGGACCTCCTGCGCCCCGTGCGTGCGGGGATGGGGCTCATGTCAGTCTTCCGGCAGGGTGCGGTCGGGGCGGGTGACGAGCCAGGTGGATGCGGTGAGCAGTGCGGCGGCGGCTCCGAGTGTTGCTGGGTTGGTCGACCACACCGTCACCACGGCCGCTGAGGCATCCGCGCTTATCGGTAGTGGGACCACTCCCAGCCCCAGCACGCCTACAGCCCACGCGCTCAGGCCGAATCCTGCGCCGACCATGGGGGAGCGCCACACCGACCCGAACACGGCGAGTGCCGCGCCGAGCAGTGCCGCGCCGAGCCAGGAGCCGATCATCTCCAGCGGCCCCACCGGAGCGGCCAGTACGGTGCTGGCCAGCAGCGACGCCGTCATAGCCACCAGCAGGTCGATTCCGACGACGAACGTCAGCCGGGCCAGCCACACCACTACCGGCGGCACCGGCATCGCGTACAACAGCTCGCCGCGCGGGTCCCGCCGGGGTTCGCAGACCGCGAGCGCGCCCAGCGTCACCAGCAGCGTCACCCCGGCCGAACAGCAGGGCGCCGACCAGGGGGTCGGGCGCACGCCACACCACCCCGAGTAGCAACGCGAACCCGACCGCCGTGAGCGGCCACAGCAGCCCCGGGAGCAGTCGCGCCTGCCGGAGCACCAGCGCTGCCGTCAACCGCCAGGAAGCCGTCATCGCGGGCTTGGCGGCGCGGCGGGGGAGAGCTGCTGGAGCGGGGGCCGCTGCCCCCATCGGTGGCGAGTCGACTGCACCCTCGCGTAGCGCGGGGGCGATCAGCACGTCGAACGACGGGGCGGTGGTCTCGCCGACTGCCTCCGCATCGGCGTCACGGAGCACCGACGCCAGCCGCGCCGTTCCCGCCACCTGTTCCCGGCACGCCGCGCACCCGTCCAGGTGGGCGCGCGCCGCTGCGGGCAGGGCGTCGGCGCCCTCCGTACCGCCCGCCCGTGCGATCAGTTCGTCATCCAGGTGCGTCATTCAGCTCACCGGCCCCTTCGCCAGTGCTCGTGCCAACCGCGCACGCGCGCCCGACATCCGGCTCTTCACCGTGCCGACCGGGATGCCCAGGACCTCGGCGATGTCCCGGTAGGGAAGCTCGTCCACCAGCGCCAACGTGACCACCTCCCGGTGCTGTTCGGGCAGCGCGGCGATCGCCGCCATGATCTCCGAGTGCCCGGCCGCCGACAGCGCCGCCGCTTCGACGTCGGCGCGCACGTCGGCGGGCTCGGGTGCGGTGTCGACATCGACGGTCACCGGCTCGACGCGGCGCAGCCGGTTGTGCGCCTGGCGGCGCGCGACGCCCATCAGCCACCCGCGCACCGACGACGCACCCCGGTAGCTCGACGCCGACTGCCACACCGCCAGCCAGGTCTCCTGAAGGATGTCCTCGGCGGTCCCGGCATCGGAGGTCAGCCGACGCAGGAGCCGCAGCAGCGCCGTCGCGTGCCGCTGATACAGCGCACGTAGGGCCGCCTCGTCACCGTGCCCCACTCGTGTCAGAAGGTCGTGATCGCCGTTCACCTGACGTACGTAGCGGCGGCGGGCGAAAAGGTTCACGCCGTCTCCGCGCGCCGGGGCGCGGGCAGGCGGACGTTCACAGCAGCGGTGGCCCCTGGCCGGGCTTCTCCTGGTAGGAGTAGCGCTGCTCGGACCACGGGTCGGCGAGGTTGTGGTAGCCGCGCTCCTCCCAGAAGCCGCGGCGGTCGCGGGTCATGTACTCGATCGCGCGCACCCACTTCACGCTCTTCCACCCGTACAGGTGCGGCACCACCAGGCGCACCGGGAAGCCGTGCTCCGGGGTCAGGCGGACGCCGTCGCGGTGGGTCGCCAGGAGCACGTCGGGCGCGAGGAAGTCGTCCATGCGCAGGTTGGCGCTGTAGCCGTACTCCGCCCACACCATGACGTGGGTGACCGTCGGGTGCGGCGGGGCCAGCTCGACCATGTGCGACGCGCGGACCCCGCGCCAGCGGACGCCGGGAATCGTGAATCTGGTCACGCAATGGAAGTCGGAAACGGCGTCGACCCGCGGCAGCTCGTCAAACTCCGACCAGGACCACCGGTACTCGCCCAGCGAGTCGGTGGCTCCATACACCCGGAGATCCCAGCGCTGCGGGCGAAAGCGCGGCACCGGGCCATAGTGCAGGGCCTCGCGTGGGCCGGGCACGTATTGGCCGGGTGGCAGGCGACTCTCCGACAATCGATCTCCTTCACGTACCGTCCCCGCCATCCTCCCAAACCCGGATGACACGCGTGGAGTGAACCCCTCCCGGCGTCCAAGGTCACGGGCGTGCGCTATAGTCACTGGCATGCAGCGGAAGTTTTGGCGCTTTTATGGCTACCGGCCCTCGGGTAGGACGGTCGCCCTCTTAGCGCTGCGCTGACAGGACGACTTCGCAAAGCCCCGGGCCGGACGGCCCGGGGCTTTTTTGTATGTCCGCTGTCGCATCCGCACCGCCGAACACGCCCAAAGCAGGACCCCCGAACCGCCAAAGGAACAAGGCCAATGGTCATCGTGATGGCTCCGGACGCCACTCCCGCCCATATCGAACACCTCGTCGACCTCGTCACCGCCGCGGGCGGTGAGGCGTATGTGACCCGCGGTGTCAGCCGCACGATCATCGGCCTGGTCGGCGACGTTCGGCAGTTCGAGACCCTTGACCTTCGCGCGATGCCGGGAGTGAGCGACGTGTTGCGGATTTCCGCGCCCTACAAGCTGGTCAGCCGAGAGAACCACGACAGCCGTTCGGTCGTGAACGTGCGCGGGGTGCCGATCGGCGGTGAGCACATGACGCTCATCGCGGGCCCGTGCGCCGTCGAGACGCCCGACCAGACCCTGGAGGCGGCGCTCATGGCCAAGGCGGCCGGTGCGGCGCTGCTGCGCGGCGGCGCCTACAAGCCGCGCACCTCCCCCTACGCCTTCCAGGGGCTCGGCGAGGCCGGGCTGAAGATCCTCGCCGACGTGCGCGACCAGACCGGCCTGCCGATCGTCACCGAGGTCGTCGACGCCGGTGACGTGGAACTGGTGGCGTCCTACGCCGACATGCTGCAGATCGGCACCCGCAACATGCAGAACTTCGCCCTGCTGCAGGCCGCCGGTGATGCGGGCAAGCCGGTGCTGCTCAAGCGGGGTATGAGCGCGACCATCGAGGAGTGGCTGATGGCCGCCGAGTACATCGCCCAGCGCGGCAACCTCGACATCGTGCTGTGCGAGCGCGGCATCCGCACCTTCGAGAAGGCCACCCGCAACACCCTGGACATCGCGGCCGTGCCCGTGGCCCAGAACCTCTCCCACCTGCCGGTGATCGTCGACCCGTCGCACTCCGGCGGCAAGCGCGACCTGGTGCTGCCGCTGTCGCGCGCGGCGATCGGGGTCGGTGCCGACGGTGTCATCGTCGACGTCCACCCGACGCCCGAGACCGCGCTGTGCGACGGCCCGCAGGCCCTGGTCGGCGACGACATCCAGGAGCTGGCCGACGCCGTGTCGAGCATGTCGAAGCTGCTCGGCCGCACCCTGGCCACCGCCCCGGAACCGGAACGGGCGGCGCAGACGGTCGGCGTCTGAACGGAGCGCGCGAGGGCCCGCGGCGACGCTGTCGCGCGGGTCCTCGCTCTTTGCTCTTTCTCCCCGTCTCCGCGGTCCAGGCTGGCCGCCCCCACCTCCGTTGATCTTGGCGATATCGGGGTTTCAGCGGCGGTTTTTACCCCGATATCCCCGAGATCAACGGAGACAGGAAGGGACGTCGAACGCCGAGCGTTGGACGGCGGGGCTACAGCTTGGCCATCTCCTCGCCGAGGAAGCTCGGCCGGTGCAGCTGGGCGGTCGTCACCAGGTGCTCGGCCAGCTCCTCGGCGTCCAGGCGCTTCTCGATCTGGCGCAGGTCGGCGACCTTCGCGGCGGTCTCGACCTGGCGCGGGGTGAGGAGCGTGCAGCAGTCCTCGTCCGGCAGCTCGGAGATGCTCAGCGTGCCGATGCGGCGCGCCTGGTCCATGATCTCGGTCTTGTCCATGCCGATCAGCGGGCGCAGGATCGGCAGGTCCACGGCGTCGTCGAGCGCGGTGATGTTGGTCATTGTCTGGCTGGCGACCTGGCCGAGCGCGTCGCCGGTGATGAGGGCCTCGGCGCCCAGGTTGTCGGCGAGCGCCTCGGCCGTCTTGAGCATCAGCCGACGCTGCGCCACGATCTGCAGCCGCTCGATTCCCGAGGTCTTGAGCTGCTGCTGGGCCTTGCCGAAGGGCACGACGAACAGCCGCGAGCCGACCTGGAACCGGTCGAGCTGGCGCACCAGGCTGTAGGCCTTGTAGATGGACTCCGGGCCGGTGAACGGCATGCCGGAGAAGTGCAGGAAGTCGACCTTCAGGCCGCGGCGCATCATCCGGTGCGCCGCGACGGGGGAGTCGATGCCCCCGGACATCAGCACCAGGCCGCGCCCGCTCATGCCCGCCGGCAGGCCGCCCTGGCCGGGGATGCCGTCGGTGTAGACGAACACCTCGTCCCGGTCGACCTCGATGTTGACGGTGTTGTCGGGGCGCTTGAGGTTGACCGGGAGCCCGTGGGCCTCCTTGACCTTGGCGCCGACGTACCCGGCCAGCTCGGAGGAGGTCATCGGGAAGCGCTTGTCGCGGCGCCGCGCCTTGACCGCGAACGAGCCGGTGCGGTCGGCCATGGAGCGCACGGCGAGGTCGACCACGGTGTCGAGGTCCTTGGCGACGCGGCGCACCAGGTGCACCCAGACGATCCCCATGACGTTGCTCATGCGCTCGGCCAGCTCGTGGACCTGGGCGTCGGCGGCGCCGGGCATGCGGATGATGATCACGCCGGCCCCCCGCTGGGTCACCTTCAGCTCGCCGAGCCCCCGCGCGGCCGAGCGGATGTTGTTGTGCAGCCGGCGCTCGAAGAGCTTCCGGTTGCTGCCCTTGAGCACGATCTCGCCGAGCTTCATCAGCACGCACAGCTCGCCGACTCCCGACCCGGACGGGGTCGGGCCCGTGGCGTCCACGACTTCTCGCGCGTCGATCGCGGCGGAGTCGGACGTAACGGCCATGACGTGGTCTCCAAGGTGTGTGGAACAGCGGGTGGTCGAGTGGTGGAATCGGGGGCCTCGCGCATGGGGCCGCCTATTCCAGTATCGAACATTCCGGCGACCGGTCGGTACGGCGCGGTGCGGCCGAGTGTGGGGGACTGGCGCGGTCGCGCGTGCCCGCGACCGCGCCTGCGCGTCGGTCGGCACCGGAGGTTCCCCGCACGTTGAAGACCCCGCCCCCGGTGCCGGGCGGGGTCGGTCCGCTGTCCGCGTGCTATCCGAAGAAGACCTCGGCCTCGGCGTAGCGCTCCACGGGCACGGTCTTGAGCTCCTCGGTGGCCGCGGCCAGGCCCACGCGCACGATGTCGGTGGCCTGCAGGGCGACCATCTTGCCGTAGTCCTTGTCGTGGACGGCGTCGATCGCGTGGACACCGAGGCGGGTGGCGAGCACGCGGTCGAAGGAGGAGGGGGTGCCGCCCCGCTGCACATGGCCCAGGACGACCGAGCGGGCCTCCTTGCCGGTGCGCTTCTCGATCTCGGCGGCGAGCCGCTGGCCGATGCCGCCCAGGCGGACGTGGCCGAAGGCGTCGAGCTCCCCGGTGCTGAGTTCCATGTCGCCGTCCTGGGGGTGCGCGCCCTCGGCGACGACGATGATCGGCGCGTAGTCGGTCTTGAACCGGCTCTCGACGTAGGCGATGACGTCGTCGATGGCGAAGGGGCGCTCGGGGATCAGGATCACGTTGGCCCCGGCGGCCATGCCCGAGTGCAGCGCGATCCAGCCCGCGTGGCGGCCCATGACCTCGACGACCAGCGCGCGGTGGTGGGACTCGGCGGTGGTGTGCAGGCGGTCGATCGCCTCCATGGCGATGTTCACAGCCGTGTCGAAGCCGAACGTGTAGTCGGTGGCGTTGAGGTCGTTGTCGATGGTCTTGGGCACGCCGACGACGTTGACGTCCTGGTCGTGCAGCTGGCGGGCGATGCCGAGGGTGTCCTCGCCGCCGATCGCGATCAGCGCGTCCACCCCGAGCCCGGCGAGGTTGTCCTTGACCCGCTCCACGCCGTTCTCGACCTTCATCAGGTTGGTGCGCGAGGATCCGAGGATCGTTCCGCCGCGCGGCAGGATGCCCCGCACGGCCGCCCGGTCCAGCGTCATGACATCGCCTTCGAGGGGCCCGCGCCAGCCGTCGCGGAAGCCCACGAACTCGTATCCGTAGTGCTTGATGCCCTTGCGTACCACCGCGCGGATCACCGCGTTCAGTCCCGGGCAGTCGCCACCGCCGGTCAGAACCCCGACTCGCATGGGTGTACTCCTCGCTCTCGGATTCGGTTGTAGGTTACGAACGATAGAGACCGGCGTCTCCGGTCTCTTTGGACTCTTGACCGTAGGGACCACCTCCGTCAGCCTGATGCGCTGGGTGTGACCGACGTCACGGGTGGCGACCGGTTCGGGGTTGGAAAATTGTCACCTCCGGGTAAGCCCCCTGGGTGACGATGTGGCGGGGACGGTAAGGTCGGTCCGCGTTATCCATATGGTCTAGACCATAGTTGCCAGAACTGATGGAGGCCACCCGAATGTCCGTGCTCACCATCGACGCCGGAACGACCGGTGTCACCGCCCTCGTGGTCGGTGTAGACGGCACCGTCCTGGCCCGCGGGTACCAGGAGTTCGCCCAGCATTTCCCGGAGACCGGATGGGTCGAGCACGTCCCCGAGGAGATCTGGCAGGCGACCCTATCGGCCTGCCAGAGCGCGCTCGATGCCACCCCCGAGGCGCCGACCTGCATCGGCATCACCAACCAGCGCGAGACCGCCGTCCTGTGGAACCGCAAGCGCGGCAGCTCGCCGCGCCGCGCGATCGTGTGGCAGGACCGCCGCACCGCCGGGATCTGCACCGAGCTGCGCGACGCCGGGCATGAGGGACGCGTCACCGATATCACCGGGCTGCGGCTGGACCCCTACTTCACCGGCACCAAGCTGACCTGGATGAAGCGCAACGATCCGCGCGCCTGGAGCGGTGTGGAGTCCGGTGAGACCGCCATCGGCACCGTCGACTCCTACATCATCGCCCGGCTGACCGGCGGGGCGCGGCACTGCACGGACGCCTCCAACGCCTCGCGCACGCTCCTCTACGACATCCGGGCCGGCCGCTGGTCGGAGGAGATGTGCGACCTGTTCGGCGTGCCCATGTCGGCCCTCCCCGAGGTCGTCCCCTCCTACGGCGTCGTGGGCGAGTCGGTGCCCGACGAGTTCCTCGGCCTGCGGCTGCCCATCGCCGGGATCGCCGGCGACCAACAGGCCGCCATGTTCGGGCAGAACTGCTACGACCCCGGCCACTCCAAGTGCACCTACGGCACCGGGTCGTTCATCCTCGTCAACACCGGGCAGCAGGCGATCGCCCCGGAGCACGGCCTGCTCAGCACGGTGCTGTGGCAGCACCCCGACGGGAAGCTCGACTACGCGCTGGAGGGGTCGATCTTCGTGACCGGTGCGGCCGTGCAGTGGCTGCGCGACGGCCTGGGGATGATCGACACCGCCCGGCAGACCGAGGCGCTGGCGCGGACCGTCAGCGACTCCGGCGGCGTGGTGTTCGTCCCGGCACTGACGGGCATGGGCGCGCCGGACTGGGACCCCCACGCGCGCGGTTCGATCTTCGGTATCACCCGCGGCACCGGCCGCGCGCACATCGCGCGGGCCACCCTGGACGCCATCGCCTTCGAGGTCCGCGACGTCGTGGAGGCCATGGCCCGCGCCTCCGGTACCCAGCTGCCCGAACTGCGCGTGGACGGCGGTGCCTCGGGCAACAACCTGCTCTGCCAGATCCAGGCCGACCAGCTCGGCGCGCCCGTGGCCCGGCCGCAGGTGCAGGAGACCACCGCCCTGGGCGCCGCCTTCCTGGCGGGACTGGGGACGGGTGTGTGGAATTCCACCGACGAACTCAAGCACACCTGGCAGCTCGACCGCCGGTTCGATCCGGGGGCGCGTGACGAGGCGGGCTACCGTCGCTGGCGCGTCGCCGTGGAGCGCTCCAAGGGCTGGGCCGACCTCGCCTAGCGACGACGTTGTCACCGGGTCGGTTCGGCGAACCGACCCGAGGGCGGGGTGCGGCGCGGTACCGCGCCGGCGCTAGGTGTCGTCCAGCCCCTTGTCGATCGCGTAGCGGACCAGCTCGACGCGGTTGTGCAGCTGCAGCTTGTTCAGGGTGTTCTGCACGTGGTTCTGCACGGTGCGGTGGGAGACGGACAGCCGGGCCGCGATCTGCTTGTAGCCGAGCCCCTTGGCGACGAGGCGCAGCACCTCGGTCTCGCGGGGCGTGAGCCGGGGCGCGTCGGAGTCGGCCTCCGGTCGCGGCGCCGTGGCGAGCCGCCGGTACTCGCCGAGGACCAGCCCGGCCAGCCCGGGGGTGAACACGGCCTCGCCCGCGTGGACGTGGCGGACCGCGGCGATGAGCTCCTCGCGGCGCGCCGACTTCACCAGGTAGCCGGTGGCCCCGGCCTTTACCGCCTCCAGCACGTCGGCGTGCTCGCCGCTGGCCGACAGGATCAGCACGCGGGGCGGGTCCCCGGCGTCCAGCAGCTGTCGCGTGACCTCGACGCCCGATATGTCGGGGAGCTGCAGGTCGACCACGGCCACGGTGGGGCGGGTGGCCGGAACCACCCGGACCGCCGTGGCACCGTCGCCTGCGGTGGCGACGACCTCCAGCCCCGCCTCGGAGAGGTCGCGGGCGACCGCGTCCCGCCACATCGGGTGGTCGTCGACGACCATCACCCGGATCGGGTCACCGGCCATGCGGCGGCTCCGGTCGGGCCACCCGCACGACCACCGGTGAGGGCGACGAGCGCGCCGGCCGTGTGGCGGACCGCGCCTCAGTCGTCGTCATCGTCGCCGCCTTGCGGTTTCCGGGGGGCGAAGGGGCTGGTGATCAGCTCGATCTCGGTGCCCTTCTCCGCCTTGCCGCTGGGCGTGAAGGAGTCGACGCGGTTGGCGCCCAGGATGCGGGTGACCTTGACCTTGAAGCCGCGCTTCTCCAGCTTCTTCTTGGCCTTGCCCACCTTCATCCCGCGGACGTCGGGGATCTTGATCTGCTCCTTGCCGGAGGAGACGGTGATGGTGACGGTGTCGCCCGCCCCGGCGGTCGTCCCCGCCTCCGGCGACTGCTTCATCACCTCGCCCTTGGGGACGTCGTCGCTGGGCTCGGTCTTGACCTCCACCTCGAGGCCCTTGCCGTCGAGCTCGCTGCGGGCGGCGTCCTCCACCAGGCCCACGACCTTGGGCACGTCGAAGCCCTTGCTGACGGTCAGCGTGACGGTCTCCTCGCGGTCGGCGTCCGCCCCCTCCTTCGGGTCGACGGCCAGCACGGTGCCGGGCGCCTGGTCGTAGGAGTCCTTCTGCTCCACCTCGACGTCGTCGAATCCGGCGTCCTCCAGCGCCTTCGTGGCGTTGGCCTCGGTGTCGCCGACGACCGAGGGCATCTCGACGGTCCGCGGCCCCTTGGACAGGGACACGGTGACGGTCTCCTCGGGCAGGACGTTGGCGCCCACGTCGGGGTCGGTCTCGGCCACCTCGCCCTCGGCGGCCTTGTTGCTGTACACCGGGGTGTCGGAGACCTCGACCTTCAGGCCGAGGGCCCGCAGGTCGGTCGTGGCCGCGTTCTGGTCCTTGCCGACGACGTTCGGGACGGTCTCATAGCGCCCGTCCAGCACCCACCACCCGGCACCGAACAGCACCAACGCGAGCACGGCGGCGGTGGCGACCAGGAGGTACTTCTTCCAGTCCGGCCCGGGACGGTCGTCGTCATCGCCGTAGCCGTCATAGCCGCCGTAGCCGCCCGAGCCGAGGTCCACCTGGACGGTGTCGTTGCCGCCGGCCACCGGGGCGGCACCGTTCTGCTGTGCCGGTCCGTCGGCGGGCGGCCGAGTGGTGTCGATCACCGAGGTCTCGGCGAACGCGGGGGCGCCGCCGTTGTGCACCGCCATCACGGCGGAGAGGTACTGGCCGGCGTCGCCCGGGCGGTAGCGCGGGTCGCGCTCGGTGGCCTTGGTGACCAGCGTGTCGATCTCCGGGGGGATACCGGCGACGACGGTCGACGGGCGCGGCACATCGGAGTTGACGTGCTGGTAGGCGACGGCGATGGGGCTCTCGCCGGTGTGCGGCTGGGAGCCGGTGAGCAGCTCGTAGAGCATGATCCCGGCCGCGTAGACGTCGGTGCGGGTGTCGGAGGTCCCGCGCTCGATCTGCTCGGGGGCGATGTAGGCGGCGGTGCCCATGAGGGTGCCGGTCTTCGTCATCCCCTGGTGGGCGGACTCCACGGCGCGGGCCAGCCCGAAGTCGGCGACCTTGGCGCGGCCGTCGGCGGTCAGCAGGACGTTCTCCGGCTTGATGTCGCGGTGCACGAGCCCGGCCCGGTGCGCCGCTCCCAGCGCGCCCAGCACCTGGGACATCACCTGCAGCGCCTGGTCCGGGCCGAGCCTGCCGCGCTCCTCCAGGAGGTCGCGCAGCGTGCGGCCGGGGACGTACTCCATCGCCAGGAACACGTGGCCCTGGTCGGTGCCCTGGTCGAAGACCTGCACGACGTTGGGGTGGGAGAGTTTCGCCACCGAGTGCGCCTCGTTGATGAACCGGCGCACGAACTGGGGGTCCTGGGCGAGGGACGGGTGCATGACCTTGAGGGCCACGCGCCGGTCGAGGCGCTGGTCATGTGCGATGTAGACGGTGGCCATGCCACCGCCCGCGATACGCGACTCGACGAAGTAGCGACGGTCGAGTGTCGCGCCTACAAGCGGGTCCGCAGTCGTCATGTCCACGAAGGTGAGTTTACGGGTGATCCGGGCGGGGCAGGCGACGCTTCCATAGAGCGTCGTGACATCGTAATAGCCCACAGGGGTGGGAAACGGGCACAGAGGGCGCAATCGCCCCGGCCCGCCCGGGTCGGACGGGCCGGGGCGGCGACGCGGCGTCAGTCCACGGCCGGGGACGAGGCCTGGGCGTAGCGGCGCACCGGGATCCGACCGGCCAGCCGGGCGGCGCGCCCGGCCCTGATGGCGTCGCGCATCGCCGCGGCCATCCGTACCGGGTCCTGGGCACGGGTGACGGCCGTCGCGAGCATGACGGCGTCGCACCCCAGCTCCATGGCGAGCGCCGCCTCACTGGCGGTGCCGATCCCGGCGTCGATCACCACCGGCACCTGCGCCTGCTCCACGATCAGCTCGATGTTGTGCGGGTTGCGGATGCCCAGCCCCGAGCCGATCGGGGCGCCCAGCGGCATCACGGCGGCGCAGCCCAGCCCCTCCAGCCGCCGCGCGAGCACCGGATCGTCGTTGGTGTAGGGCAGCACCACGAACCCGTCGTCGACCAGCCGCTCGGCCGCGTCCAGCAGCTCCACGGGGTCGGGCAGCAGGGTGCGCTCGTCGGCCACGACCTCCAGCTTGATCCAGTTCGTCCCCAGCGCCTCGCGGGCCATCCGGGCGGTGCGCAGCGCGTCCATCGCCGTGTAACAGCCGGCGGTGTTGGGCAGCGGGCGGATGCCGTTGCTCCGCAGGATGTCCCACACCGACCCCTCGGCACCGGGGGCGACCTTGCGCATCGCGACGGTCGTCAGCTCGGTTCCGGAGGCGATCAGCGCTTCCTGGAGAACCTTCAGCGACGGCGCGCCGCCGGTACCGGCGATGAGGCGGGAACCGAACGTCTCCCCGGCGATGACCAGGGGATCGTCGGTGGCTGCGGGGTCGGTGCTGGGACGCGTGGGACCGGTGGTGCCAGTGGGATCGGCGCCGCCCTCCGCGGTCGGGGCGGGGGTACACGGGGTCGTCGGGGTTCCGGACGTCATGGGTCAGCCTCCCTGCACAGCGGTGAGCACGTCCACGCGGTCGTCCTCGGTGACGAAGGTCGCCGACCAGGTGGCCTTGGGCACGACCTCGTCGTTGACCGCCACCGCGATCCCCTCCCGCGCCGCGGTCAGGGAGCGGACGACGTCGGCCACCGTGCTGCGCGGGGCCAGGTCGCGGGGCTCGCCGTTGATGATCACGTTCACGTGTGATCTCCTTCGATGTTCGACGCCGTTCGACGTCTTCAGCGGAATTCTCTGCTCCGGGGTGCCCGGGGGCCGCGCGATCCGCACGTCCCGCGCGGGACGGGAGCGCGTTTCAGGACAGGCGCGTCGCGGCGAAGCGGCGCGCGTAGTCCGGCAGCTCTCCGGTGGTCAGTGCCTCGGCCATGGCGTCGCCGGTGGCGGGGGTGAACAGGACGCCGTGGCGGAAGTGCCCGGCGGCCAGGTGCAGACCGGGCAGGCGGGTCGGGCCGAGCAGGGGTTCGTTGTCGGGGGCGGCCGGGCGCAGCCCCACGCAGGTCTCGGCGATCTCCAGCTCGCTGATGCCCGGCACCAGCTCATGGCCGTCGCGCAGCAGCTCCCACACCCCACCGGCGGTGAGCCGGGTGTCGTCGCCCATCTCCTCCTGCGTCGCGCCCAGGACGACCTCCCCGTCGGCGCGCGGCACGAGGTAGACGGGGGAGCCCTTGACCAGGCCGCGCACGGTGCGGGAGACGATGGGCGGCTCGCCCGGCGGCATCCGCAGCCGCAGCAGCTGGCCCTTGACCGGGCGGAGGGCGGGGACCACGCCCTCGGGCAGCCCGCCGATGTCGGGCGTGTGCGTCCCGGCGGCCAGCACGACCTGATCGGCGCTCACCTCCTCGCCGGACTCCAGCACGACGCCGCGGGCGCGGTCGGCAGACACCAGCACCGCCCTGACGCGGTCGGCCACGACGCGCGCGCCGCGCCGCTCAGCGGCGGTACGCAGGGCCGCCATCAGCGCGCGCGGGTCCACGGAGTGGTCGTCGGCCACGTGGATGCCGCCGCGCACCGCCGGGGCCAGCATCGGCTCCAGGCGGCGGCACTCGCGGCCGGTGAGCCGCTCGGACTTCAGCCCGAGCCGGGTCTGCAGTTCGCCGAGCTCGGTGAGCTTGGCGAGGTCGTCGGTGTCGAACGCGATCTGCAGCGTGCCCGACGCCCGGTAGGCCGTCGGCTGCCCGCTCTCGTCCTCCAGCTCGGCGACGAAGGCGGGGTAGCGGTCGCGGGACAGGGCGCCGAACCGCATCAGCGGCTCCTCGCCGAACATGGCCTCGGTGGCCGGGGTGAGCATGCCCGCCGCGACGCCCGAGGCGGGGAAGGGGCGCGAACGCCCCACGATGGTCGTCCGCAGGCCGCGCTGGGCGGCCCGCCACGCCGTGACCAGGCCGATCAGGCCGTCACCCACGACGACGACATCAGAGGTGGACCAGGGGTGACCGCGCACGGTCATGCCTCCACTCCCTTCGCCGGTATGACCCGGATCAGGTTCATGCGGTCGGAAGCTCACAGCCTCCCTCTCAGCCGGGTCCCACCCGGCTCCCGCGGGGAATCTCACGTCTTCACCGCCCATCTTAGGGCGTTTCCTCCGGCACGGCCGAGGGGCCGCCGACGCGGGCCGCTACGCCATGAGCGATACGGGTCGAGGGGCTGGTTTGCGCCCGGCGAAACTGTGGGAGATTGGCTGCGTGACACAGAACGACCACGACATCGAAGCCCTCGTCGGCGAATGGATGACCCTGAAGGAAGCCGCTCAGGCGCTCAACGTCAGCCCGAACCGCGTCAAGCAGTTCATCGGCGACCACAAGCTCCTGGGCATCCGGAAGGGCGGTGAGGTCGCGATTCCCGCCGCCTTCATCGCGGGCGGCGACATCGTCAAGGGCCTACCGGGGACACTCACCCTGCTCGCTGACGCCGGCTTCACCGACCACGAGGCGCTGAACTGGATGTTCACCCCGGACGACACCCTTCCCGGGGCACCCATCGAGGCACTGGCCGCCAACCGCGGCACCGAGGTGCGCCGCCGCGCCCAGGCCATGGCCTTCTAGCCGAGCGGGTCCTGGGACCAACCACCCCGGGGCCGCCCCCGCGCGGGACCCAGCGCGTTCGAACACTCCACCGCGGCGCGGCCGGACACCCCGGGCGCGCCGCGGTGCAGCTGCGGGTGCGCGGCGCGCCCCTCGGACCGGCACCGACCGCCGGCGCACTACCCTGGCCGGGTGACTGAGAGCCCGCGAGAACGCCTGTCCACGGCCCGCCTCTACCTGTGCACCGACGCCCGCACCGAGCAGGGCGACCTCGCCGCCTTCCTCGACGCGGCGCTGTCCGGCGGGGTCGACATCGTCCAGCTGCGCGACAAGACCCTGGAGGCCCGCGAGGAGCTGGCCGCACTGGAGGTCATGCGCGACGCCTGCGAACGCCACGGCGCGCTGCTCGCCGTGAACGACCGCGCCGACATCGCCCACGCCGCCCGCGCCGACGTCCTCCACCTCGGCCAGAACGACCTTCCGGTGCCCTACGCCCGCGCCATCCTCGGCGAGGGCCCGCTGATCGGCCGCTCCAACAACAACCTGCCCATGGCCACGGCCTCGGCCACCGAAGCGGGGGTCGACTACTTCTGCGTCGGCCCGACCTGGTCCACCCCCACCAAACCCGGCCGCCCCGCCGCGGGCCTGTCGCTCGTCCAGGAGACCGCCGGCCTGCGGCCGCAGCGCCCCTGGTTCGCCATCGGCGGCATCGACCTGGACAACCTCGATCAGGTCCTCGAAGCCGGCGCGACCCGTGTGGTCGTCGTCCGCGCCATCACCCGGGCCGACGACCCCCACGCCGCCGCTGCCGCCTTCAAGCGGCGGCTCGCCGCGATTAGCTGAGCCGCACGCTTCGCGGGCGCCGCTGGCCCCGGCCCTCGGCCCGGCGTGAGCCGGGTGCCCGACCTTCGTCTCAGGCGTAGACGTGGTTGAGCGCGCTGGGATGGGTGCGCAGGAAGCCCTCGATGGACTGGGCGGGGTGGCCGGTGAGGTGCGGGACGGTCGCGGAGACGACGTCCATCTCTCCGCTGGCGATCGCGGCGTACGAGCTGGCCCACCCCTCGACCTCCCACTCGGGGGCGCCCGTGGGACGGCGCGAGGCCAGGGCTTCCTCCCAGGTCTCGGGCACGTAGCGCACGGTCTTGCCGGTCAGCGTCGAGAGGCGCTCCACGGTCTCGCCCATGGTCACCGCCTCGGGACCGGTGACGTCGTAGCTCGCGCCGTCGTGGGCCGCGCCCTCGGTGAGGACGGCGACGGCGACGTCGGCGATGTCGTCGCGGGAGACCCACGCGACCCGTCCCTGCCCGGCGGGGCCGCGGATGACGCCCGAGTCGTCCGCCCAGTGCGGCAGCACATCGAGGTAGAAGCTGGGGCGCAGGAAGGTGTGGGCCACGCCGGTGGAGCGGATGTGGGCCTCGGTGTAGAAGTGGTCGCGGGCGAAGGTGAAGGTCGACGCCGGGGCCGCGGACAGGAAGGACAGGTAGACGATCCTGGTCACACCCGCGGCGACGGCGGCGTCGACCGCGCTGATGTGCTGGTCCACGCGGTCGGCGGACTCGGTGGCCGAGACCAGGAACAGGGTGTCGGCCCCCTTCACCGCGCGCTCGAAGGCGGGCATGTCCTCGTAGGGCGCCATGGCCGCGCTGGCGCCGGGCAGCTCCGGTGCGCGGTTGAGGTCGCGGACGATGAGTCGCTGGGGGATCCCCCGTCGGGCCAGGCGGGCGGCCACCCGGCCGCCCAGGCCTCCGGTCGCGCCGGTGATGCCGATGGTGTGCGTTATTGCCTGATCGTCACCCATGGCTCCCTATTCTCACCTGATGCCCGTTCCGGCGCACCCGCGGCGCGCCGATCGGAGCGTCACGCGCGAAGGGCGGTGTCCGCGGATGAGGTGCCGTCCTCACCTCACCCGCGGATACCGCCCATCGCCGACATCGCTCTTTCATCCCCGTGTGCTGCGACTGGCCGACCTGAGGGGCCCGATCGGCGGTGCCGCCGTTGTCATGCCGCGATCGGGCTCTGATCCGACTCAAACAGGCTTTGCCTCCCCAGTCGATCCGTCACGGGGAGGAACCGGCCTCATCCCTCAGGTGGGGAGGCGTCATGCTCCCCGCCGGGAGAGCGGGGGCGTGGCGGTGCCGTGGCAGCGGTCGGGCGGGGGTGCCCGTCAGTGCTTGCGGGCGGTGGCCGCGACGATCAGGTCGGCCAGGGCCGGGCGGGCCGCGTCGTCGACCTCGGGGCTCTCCAGGGCCTCCGTCGCCTGCGCCACGTAGCCGTCGATGCGCCGCTCGCAGGCCTCCAGCGCGCCGCACTCCGTGGCCAGGGCGCGCATCCACTCCACCGTCTCGGGCGTCAGGTGGGGGTCGCCCAGGTGGCGGCGGAACTCGGCGGCGTCGGCCGGGGTCGCGCGTTCGAGGGTCTCGGCGACCAGCAGGGTGCGCTTGCCCTCGCGCAGGTCGTCGCCTGCGGGCTTACCGGTCTCCTCCGGGTCGCCGAACACGCCCAGCACGTCGTCGCGCAGCTGGAAGGCGATGCCCAGCGCGATCCCGTAGTCGCTGTAGACCCCGGCGAGCTCCGCGGAGCGTCCGGCCAGGGCGGCGCCCATGTGCAGCGGGCGCTCGATCGTGTACTTGGCGGCCTTGTAGTGCATGACGCGCAGCGACGCCTCGACGCTCTCCGAGCCGCGCACCTGCTCCAGCATGTCGAGGTACTGCCCGGCCATCACCTCGGTGCGCATCTCGTCGAACGGCCGGCGCCCCGCCCGCAGCGCCTCCAGCGGCAGCTCGCTGCCCTGGAACATCTCATCGCTCCACGCCAGGCACAGGTCGCCGATCAGGATCGCGGAGCCCTGCCCGAACCCCTGGGCGCCGCCGCTCCAGCCGGAGCGCCGGTGCAGCGCCTCCAGGCGCTTGTGCGTGGCCGGCAGGCCCCGGCGGGTGTCGCTGTTGTCGATGACGTCGTCGTGGATCAGGGCGCAGGCCTGGAGGAACTCCAGCGACGCCGCGGCCGTGTAGATGCCCGGGACCTCGGCGCCGCCGGCGCCGCGCCAGCCCCAGTAGCAGAAGGCGGGGCGCAGCCGCTTGCCGCCCGCCAGCATCGCCTCCAGGGCCTCCATCACGGGCGCCAGCTCGGCGCCGATCTCCAGCAGCTGGGCGCGGCGGCGCTCGGTGAAGGACGCGATCTCGGCGTCCACGGCCGCGCGCACGAAGGAGACGGGAGACGAAGAAGTGGAGGTCATGAGGGCAGGTTATCCGCTGTCCACAACGGCTCCTCCACCGCAGTACCAAGGGCTGCCCCCTCATCCCACCAGGAGTGTGGCCTAAGGTGGATCACATGCTTGGCACAATGACACGCTCCGGTACAGCGCCGCGCCCTACTCCGCGCCCGCGCGACATCCGCGACCTGCTCAACGCCGGCGAACCGACCTTCTCGTTCGAGTTCTTCCCCCCGAAAAACCCCGAAGGCCAGCGCAAACTCTGGCGGGTCATCCGCGAGCTCGAGGCCCTGGCCCCGTCCTTCATTTCCGTGACCTACGGCGCCGGCGGAGGCACCCGCGACCGTACGGTCGAGATCACCGAGCGCGTGGCCACCGACACCACGCTGCTCCCGGTGGCCCACATGACCGCCGTGGACCACTCGGTGCGCGAGCTTCGTCACCTCATCGGCCGCTTCGCCGACGCGGGCGTCAGCAACATGCTGGCGCTGCGCGGGGACCCGCCCGGCGATCCGCTGGGCGAGTGGGTCAAGCACCCCGAGGGCCTGATGTACGCCGACGAACTGGTCCGGCTGCTCAAGGAGACCGGCGACTTCAGCGTGGGCGTCGCCGCCTTCCCCTACAAGCACCCGCGCTCGCCTGACATCGAGTCCGACGTGAAGTACTTCGTCCGCAAGTGCGAGGCCGGGGCCGACTACGCGGTCACCCAGATGTTCTTCGAGGCCGACGACTACCTGCGGTTGCGCGACCGGGTGGCGGCCAAGGGCTGTGACGTTCCGATCATCCCCGAGATCATGCCGGTGGTGAAGCTCTCCACGATCGAGCGCTCCGAGCAGCTGTCGGGCGCGCCGTTCCCGCGCCACCTGGCCGAGGAGTTCGAGAAGGTGGGCGACGACAAGGAGGCCGTGCGCCGCCTGGGGATCGAGCAGGCGCAGCGGCTGTGCGAGCGCCTGCTGAACGAGGGCGCCCCGGGCATCCACTTCATCACCTTCAACCAGTCCACCGCCACACGCGAGATCTACCGCGAGATCGCGCCGCACCGCGTTCCCGCAGGGGGAGACGCGCGGCCATGATCGCGAAGGGCTGGTGCGGACTGCCGGGGAACCGGAAGTCCGTCAGCACATCGACGAAGCCGCAGGACGTGTAGAGGCCCCGGGCGACCGTGGGGCCGCTGTGGGTCGACAGGACGGCGGTGCGCTCGGCGCGTGCCGCCGTCAGTCGGTACAGCAGCCGCCGCCCGATCCCCCGCCCCTGGTGGTCGGGGTGCACGTGGACCTCGGCGATCTCGAAGGAGTCGCGGAACCAGCGCCGCTCGGCGGAGGGGTCGCGGGCGCGCAGCGCCTGGGTGACGACATCGTGCCACCACTGGCCGCGCTGGCCGTGGAACCCGTAGGCGAAGCCGACGGCGCCGCCCGATGCGTCGACGGCGGTGACCGACTGGAACCCTGGGTTGCGGGAGTGCTGCTCCATGATGACCTTGCGCCCACCGAGCTGGTCCTGTGGCGGGTCCATGGCAGCCGCGTAGATCTCCATCAGCGCGGGCAGCGCGTGGACGAAGGCGGGAGCGGCCAGTTCCCACAGCTCGGTGTCGGTCTGCACAGCGCCACCCTATGCCCTGCCCAGCTCCCGGCTCCCGCGGCGATACTTCGTTGATCTCGGAGATATTGGGGTCAAAATCGCCCGTGAGACCCCAATATCTCCGAGATCAACGAAGCGGGCGGCGAGGTGGCGACACGCCCGGGGACCTGGTGCTTCTTGACGGGGTGGGGCGGGTGCGATTAACTGGAGCCCGTTCGAACCTCTGTTCGAAACCAGAAAGCGCCGAGTGCCTCCTCGGACTCGTGCCCGACCGCCGTCCCCCCTGGCGTTCGGGCACGGGGAGAGCGGCCGGGCGGGGGAGGGGAAGCCCCTGTGCCCGGCCGCTCTTCTTGTGCCCGGGCGCGTTTTTTGTCTCCTGACTCCCTTCGCGTCTCGCCGCTGCGCGCACCGCGCGTACGGCAACGGCCGCGCACCTCGAACGAGGTGCGCGGCCGTCGGTGACGCGTGCAGGGAGCCCCTGGGGCAGGGGGGCGTTGACGAAGGAACCGGTCCGGTTCTGGGTTGTCTAGAAGGCGTCGACCGCGCGGCGCGCTTCCGGGTCGAGAACGCCCCAGTTGATGAGTTCCTCGGTCAGGTCGCCGGGCGAACGGTCGTAGATGACGGCCAGCGACCGCAGGTCCTCCTGGCGGATCGAGAGCACGCGGCCGTTGTAGTCGCCGCGCTGGCTCTGGATGGTGGCGACGTAGCGGGCGAGCGGCCCCGCCTTCTCCTGGGGCAGCTGCTGCATGCGCTCCAGGTCGATGACGAGCTTCGGCGTGGGGCCGAGCGGCGTGGGCGCGGCACCGCCGGGCAGCAGTTCGGACATCGGCACGCCGTAGAAGTCGGCGAGCTCGGCGAGCTTCTGCACGGTGACGGCGCGGTCGCCGCGCTCGTAGGAGCCCACCACGACGGCCTTCCAGCGCCCGTGGGACTTCTCCTCCACCCCGTGCAGGGACAGCCCTTGCTGGGTGCGGATGGCGCGCAGTCGCGCGCCGAGGGACTTCGCGTATTCGGATGGCATCTTCTTCGTCGCTCCCCGGCCGTGAAGGTGGCTGGCGTGGGTGGTGGATCGGGCGTTCCCCGGCCACGGCCCGTCCGGCGGAACGCCGCGTTGTGCGCTGCCTTCCGCGGGGGCCACCACTCCGTGCAACGGGCCACACCGTACTCGTGCGTCGGGTGGCACGGAGCGTCCCCCACCCAGATTGGTTACGGACAGTGACGGTAGGGCGGTCCGCGCGCCAGGTCAAGCCGTTGGGTGGAAACGCGACTAATCAGTGGCCAAACCGTGTGTAAGTGAGGGCTCTCTCATACCGGGATCAACAGGGTCGTGCGGCGCCTCGGTCAAGAGGCGAAAAGCCCGCAGGTGTAGGGGATTCCGTGTTTTCAGGGGGTGAACACAAGGGGGTGCGGCAGGCCCGGAATGTGGCGGCCGACTGCATAGTCAAGAGGTTGTTATGTGATCAGTGTCATATTTTTGCCATGTTTGCTCTTGCCCGTGATCAGGGCACGGGAGGCGGCGCTGGTAGCGTGGGGTCGATCGACATCCTTTAACGTCCTGTTCAGTGAGGCAGGGAAGGGGGTCACTACTTTGTGTGCTCAAAAGCGCACAGAAGGTGACGCGCGTACTGCGCATACCGCAGATCCGCCGAAAACCGCCGACCACGGCGACTCCAAGACCGTTCTCGAAGGACCCGAGATCCAGCGGGCGCTCACCCGTATCGCCCACGAGGTCCTCGAACGCACCAAGGGCGGAGAAGACGTCACCCTACTGGGAATTCCCACCCGGGGCGTCCCGCTCGCCGGACGACTCGCACAGCGCATCGAGCGCGTCGAGGACCGCGCCGTCCCCTGGGGGTCGCTGGACATCACCATGTACCGCGACGACCTCCGACTGGCACCCGCGCGGGCGCTCGGCCGCACCGACATTCCGGCCGAAGGCATCGACGGCCGCGTCGTCGTCCTCGTCGACGACGTCCTGTTCTCCGGACGCACCGTCCGCGCCGCCCTCGACGCCCTCAACGACCTGGGCCGCCCGCGCGCCGTCCAGCTCGCCACCCTCGTCGACCGCGGCCACCGCGAGCTGCCGATCCGCGCCGACTACGTCGGCAAGAACCTGCCGACCTCGCTCCGCGAGAACGTCACGGTCCTGCTCGACGAACTCGACGGCCGCGACGCCGTCGTGCTCGGCCCCGCCAAGCCCCGTCCCGGAGCGGAGGACGACAACTGATGCGACACCTGCTCTCCGCGGGGGACCTCAGCCGCGACGAGGCCACCCTCATCCTGGACACCGCCCGGGAACTCGCCCAGGCCGGGGCGCGCTCGGTCAAGAAGTTCCCGACCCTGCGCGGGCGCACTGTGGTCAACCTCTTCTACGAGGACTCCACCCGCACCCGCACCTCCTTCGAGCTCGCCGCCAAGCGGCTGTCCGCCGACGTCATCAACTTCTCGGCCAAGGGCTCCAGCGTCGCCAAGGGCGAGAGCCTCAAGGACACGGCGCTCACCCTGCAGGCCATGGGCGCTGACGGCGTCGTCATCCGGCACTCCGCCTCCGGCGCCGCCCACCGGCTCTCCGGCTGGGTCGACGGCTCCGTCGTCAACGCCGGCGACGGCACCCACGAGCACCCCACCCAGGCGCTGCTGGACGTCTACACCATGCGCGAGCGCATGGGCCGCCTCGACGGCCTGCGCGTCGCCATCGTCGGCGACGTGCGGCACAGCAGGGTCGCCCGCTCCAACGTGCTGCTCCTGCACACCCTGGGCGCCGAGGTCACCCTGGTGGCCCCGCCCACGCTGGTGCCGGTCTCCGTGCACACCTGGCCCTGCGCCGTCTCCTACGACCTCGACGAGACGCTGGCCAAGAGCGACGTCGTGATGATGCTGCGCGTGCAGGCCGAGCGCATGCAGGGCGCCTACTTCCCGACCCCGCGCGAGTACAGCCGCCGCTACGGCCTGGACGGGGAGCGCTTCGCCAAGATGCACGACGAGGCCATCGTCATGCACCCCGGCCCGATGGTCCGCGGCATGGAGATCTCCGCCGAGGTCGCCGACTCCCCGCGGTGCACCGTCACCGAGCAGGTCGCCAACGGCCTGAGCATCCGCATGGCCGTGCTCTACCTGCTGCTCGGCGGCTCCGAATCCGCGATCGGCGCCTGAGATGTCGGCACCTGACCCAACAGACGGAAACAGAGACGAGATGAGCGTGAACCACCTGCTGCGCGGGGTCCGCGTCCTGGGCGGAGAGCCGACGGACATCCTGCTGCGCGACGGCGCCGTCGCCGCCATCGGCGCCGGACTGGACGCCGAGGGCGCCGCGGTCGTCGAGGCCGACGGCCTGATCGCCCTGCCCGGCCTGGTCGACCTCCACACTCACCTGCGCGAGCCCGGACGCGAGGACGCCGAGACCGTGGCCAGCGGCTCCCGGGCCGCCGCCATGGGCGGCTACACCGCCGTGCACGCCATGGCCAACACCGACCCGGTCGCCGACACCGCCGGCGTCGTCGAACAGGTCTGGCGGCTCGGCCGCGAGGCCGGGTACTGCGACGTCCAGCCCGTCGGGGCCGTCACCCACGGTCTGGGCGGCACGCGCCTGGCCGAGCTCGGCGCCATGGCCGACTCCCCGGCCCAGGTGCGCGTCTTCTCCGACGACGGCCTGTGCGTCGCCGACCCGCTGCTGATGCGCCGCGCCCTCGAATACGTCAAGGCCTTCGACGGCGTCGTCGCCCAGCACGCCCAGGAGCCGCGGCTGACCGAGGGCGCCCAGATGAACGAGGGCGTCGTCTCCGACCGGCTCGGCCTGGCCGGGTGGCCGGCCGTGGCCGAGGAGGCCATCATCGCCCGCGACTGCCTGCTCGCCGAGCACGTCGGGTCGCGGCTGCATGTCTGCCACGTCTCCACCAAGGGCTCGGTGCAGATCATCCGCGAGGCCAAGGCCCGCGGCTGCGACGTCACCGCCGAGGTCACCCCGCACCACCTGCTGCTGACCGACGAGCTCGCCGAGAGCTACGACCCCATCTACAAGGTCAACCCGCCGCTGCGCACCGCCGAGGACGTGCACGCCCTGCGCGCCGCCCTCGCCGACGGCACGATCGACTGTGTGGCCACCGACCACGCGCCGCACCCGGTCGAGGCCAAGGAGACCGAATGGGCCAACGCCGCGATGGGCATGGTGGGCCTGGAGACCGCCCTGCCGGTCGTCCAGCACGCCATGGTCGACACCGGCCTGCTCGACTGGGCCGGCGTCGCCGAGCGCATGTCGGCCACCCCGGCCCGCATCAGCCGGATCGGCGGCCAGGGCCGCCCGATCGCGGTCGGCGAACCGGCCAACATCACGCTCTACGACCCGGCCGCCGAGCGGCAGGTCAACGGGGCCATCATGGTCTCCAAGAGCAGCAACACCCCCTACCGGGGGATGACCCTGCCCGGGAATGTGGCCGCGACGTTCCTCCGCGGCGTTCCGACGGTCCTCGATGGGAAGATTCAGTGACTGCAGAGACGACCACCACCGACGTGCCCGCGATCCTGGTGCTCGAAGACGGCCGGGTCTTCCACGGCCGCTCGTTCGGCGCCCAGGGTGAGACGTTCGGCGAGATCGTGTTCAACACCGGCATGACCGGCTACCAGGAGACGCTCACCGACCCGTCGTACCACCGCCAGATCGTGGCCATGACCGCCCCGCACATCGGCAACACCGGGGTCAACGACGACGACCCCGAGTCCGGCCGGATCTGGGTCGCCGGGTACGTCGTGCGCGAGCCCGCCCGCATCCCGTCCAACTGGCGCGCCCAGCGCACCCTGGACGAGGAGCTGCGCCGCCAGGGCGTCGTCGGGATCGCCATGCCCGGCACCCGCGCGCTCACCCGCCACCTGCGCGACCGCGGCGCCATGCGCGCGGCCGTCAGCACCACCGAGACCGACCCCGAGGCGCTGCTGGAGCGGGTGACCGCCAGCCCACGCATGGCCGGGGCCGACCTCATGGGCGAGGTCACCACCACCGAGCCCTACACCGTCGCCCCGCCCGAGGGCGTGTCCACCCGCTACCGGGTCGCCGCCGTGGACCTCGGCATCAAGGCCATGACCCCGCAGCGGCTGGCCGAGCGCGGCTGCGAGGTCACGGTGCTGCCCGCCACCGCCACCGCCGAGGAGATCCTCGCGCTGGACACCGACGGCGTCTTCTTCTCCAACGGCCCCGGCGACCCCGCGACCGCCGACGGCCCCGTCGCCACCATGCGCGGCGTGCTGGACGCCGGCAAGCCGCTCTTCGGCATCTGCTTCGGCAACCAGATCCTGGGCCGCGCGCTGGGGTTGGGCACCTACAAGCTGCGGTTCGGCCACCGCGGCGTCAACCAGCCCGTGCGCGACGTGCACAGCGGCCGGGTGTACATCACCAGCCAGAACCACGGCTTCGCCGTCGACGCGCCCACCGACGGGGCGTTCGACACCCCCTACGGCCGCGCCGAGGTCAGCTACTTCGGCCTCAACGACGACGTGGTGGAGGGACTGCGGCTGCTGGACCGACCCGCGTTCAGCGTCCAGTACCACCCCGAAGCCGCCGCGGGCCCGCACGACGCCGCCGAACTGTTCGACGCGTTCTGCGACCTCATGGCGGCGCAGTCCGCTGACTCCGCCGACACCGTCCAGCCCGCCCAGTCCTAGAGGAAACCATGCCGCGCCGTAGTGATCTGTCATCTATTCTCGTGATCGGCTCCGGGCCGATCGTGATCGGGCAGGCCGCGGAGTTCGACTACTCCGGTACCCAGGCCTGCCGCGTGCTCAAGGCCGAGGGCCTGCGCGTCATCCTGGTCAACTCCAACCCGGCCACGATCATGACCGACCCGGAGATCGCCGACGCCACCTACGTCGAGCCGATCACCCCGGAGATGGTCGAGAAGATCATCGCCAAGGAGCGCCCCGACGCCCTGCTGCCCACCCTGGGCGGGCAGACCGCCCTCAACGCCGCCGTCGCCCTGCACGAGTCGGGTGTGCTCGCCAAGTACAGCGTCGAGCTGATCGGCGCCAACATCGAGGCCATCCGCTCGGGGGAGGACCGCGAGACCTTCAAGGGCATCGTCGAGCGCATCGGCGGCGAGTCCGCCCGCTCCCGCATCTGCCACACCCTGCAGGAGTGCCTGGACGCCGCCGAGGAGCTCGACTACCCGGTCGTCGTCCGGCCGTCGTTCACCATGGGCGGCGCCGGCTCCGGCTTCGCCCACGACGAGGCCGACCTGCGCCGCATCGCCGGGCAGGGGCTCAACCTGTCGCCGACCAGCGAGGTGCTCCTGGAGGAGTCCATCCTCGGCTGGAAGGAGTACGAGCTGGAGCTGATGCGCGACGCCAACGACAACGTGGTCGTCGTCTGCTCCATCGAGAACCTCGACCCGATGGGCGTGCACACCGGCGACTCCATCACCGTCGCCCCGGCCATGACCCTGACCGACCGCGAGTACCAGCACATGCGCGACATCGGCCTCGCGGTCATCCGCGAGGTCGGCGTGGACACCGGCGGCTGCAACATCCAGTTCGCCATCCACCCGGAGACCGGCCGGATGATCGTCATCGAGATGAACCCGCGCGTCTCCCGGTCCTCCGCGCTGGCCTCCAAGGCCACCGGCTTCCCGATCGCCAAGATCGCCGCGAAGCTGGCCGTCGGCTACACGCTCGACGAGATCCCCAACGACATCACCCGCGAGACCCCGGCCAGCTTCGAGCCGGCCCTCGACTACGTCGTCGTCAAGGTGCCGCGGTTCGCCTTCGAGAAGTTCCCCGGCGCCGACACGTCGCTGACCACCACCATGAAGTCGGTGGGCGAGGCCATGGCCATCGGCCGGTCCTTCCCCGAGGCGCTGCAGAAGGCCATGCGCTCGGTGGAGAAGAAGGGCGTCGGCCTGACCTGGGCCGGAGAGCCCGGCGTGGGCGACGTCCGCGGCAAGGAGGCCCTGCTGCGGGCCGCCGCCGTCCCCGGAGAGCAGCGGCTGCGCCTGGTGCAGCAGGCGCTGCGCGCCGGGGCGAGCGTCGCCGACGTGCACGCCGCCACCCGGATCGACCCGTGGTTCGTCGACCAGCTCATGCTGCTGGAGGAGACCGCCCGCACGATCGCCGCGGCGCCCAAGCTCGACGCGGAGTCGCTGCGCACGGCCAAGCGGCTGGGCTTCTCCGACGCGCAGGTCGGCGAGATCACCGGCAAGTCCGAGGAGGTCGTCCGGGAGCTGCGCTACGCCATGGGCGTTCACCCCGTCTACCTGACCGTGGACACCTGCGCGGCCGAGTTCGCCGCCCGGACGCCCTACCTGTACTCCAGCTACGACGAGGAGACCGAGGTCCCCGAGGGCACCCGGCCCAAGGTGATCATCCTGGGCTCCGGACCCAACCGCATCGGCCAGGGCGTCGAGTTCGACTACAGCTGCGTGCACGCCTCCTTCGCGCTGTCGGGGGCCGGCTACGAGACCGTCATGGTCAACTGCAACCCCGAGACCGTCTCCACCGACTACGACACCAGCGACCGGCTCTACTTCGAGCCGCTGACCCTGGAGGACGTGCTGGAGGTCGTCCGGGCCGAGCAGCTCACCGGCCCGGTCGCCGGGGTGATCGTGCAGCTGGGCGGGCAGACCCCGCTCGGGCTCGCCCGCGATCTCAAGGAGGCCGGGGTGCCGATCGTCGGCACCAGCCCCGAGGCCATCGACCTGGCCGAGGACCGCGGCGAGTTCGGCAAGGTGCTGACCGACGCCGGGCTGCCCGCCCCCAAGCACGGCACCGCCACCTCGTTCGAGGAGGCGCGCGAGGTCGCCGCCGAGATCGGCTACCCGGTCATGGTCCGGCCCTCCTACGTGCTGGGCGGACGCGGCATGGAGATCGTCTACGGCGAGGACATGCTGCGCGACTACATCCAGCGCAACGCCGAGGTCAGCCCGGAATACCCGGTGCTGATCGACCGCTTCCTCGACGACGCCATCGAGATCGACGTGGACGCGATCTACGACGGCACCGACCTCTACCTCGGCGGCGTCATGGAGCACATCGAGGAGGCCGGGATCCACTCCGGCGACTCGGCGTGCGCGCTGCCCGCCGTGACCCTCGGCAACGAGGACTACGAGCGGATCCGCTACTCCACCGAGGCGATCGCCCGGGGCACCGGCGTGCGCGGCCTGATCAACATCCAGTTCGCGCTCGCCTCGGGCGTGCTCTACGTGCTGGAGGCCAACCCGCGCGCCTCGCGCACGGTGCCGTTCGTCTCCAAGGCGACTGCGGTGCCGCTGGCCAAGGCCGCCTCTCGGGTGATGCTCGGCGCCACCATCGCCGAGCTGCGCGCCGAGGGGCTGCTCCCGGCCGAGGGCGACGGCGGCACCCTGCCGATGGACGCGCCGGTCTCGGTCAAGGAGGCGGTGCTGCCCTTCAACCGCTTCATCGACAAGAAGGGCGAGGGCGTCGACACCGTCCTCGGCCCGGAGATGCGCTCCACCGGCGAGGTCATGGGCCTGGACGCCGCCTTCGGCGCGGCCTACGCCAAGTCCTCGCAGGCCGCTTTCGGGTCGCTGCCGACCTCGGGTTCGGTGTTCGTTTCGGTCGCCAACCGGGACAAGCGCTCGATGATCTTCCCGGTGAAGCGGCTGGCCGACCTCGGCTTCGAGATCCTGGCCACCGAGGGCACCGCGTGGGTCCTTCGACGCAACGGGGTCGAGGCCCGCGTGGTTCGGAAACACAGCGAAGGCCCCGGAGCCGACAACGAACCCACTATCGTGCAACTCATCCACGATGGAGACGTGGACCTCATCGTCAACACGCCGTTCGGCGGGGCGGGCCAGTCCGGGCCGCGTCTCGACGGCTACGAGATCCGCACCGCCGCGGTCCTGCGCGGCGTGCCGAGCGTGACGACGGTGCAGGGGCTGGCCGCGGCCGTGCAGGGGATCGAAGCCCTGGTGCGCGGTGACATCGGTGTGCGCTCCCTCCAGGAGCACGCCGCGTCCCTGCGCGGGTCCACCGACTGAGCACGTAGGGAGCGAGGGGCGCGCCGGTGACCGGACGTGAGGAGATCGCTGCGAGCGGGGGAGTACCCCCGTCCCGTGGACGACGGGCTGGGATACCGGCGCCCCTAGCCCTAGCCCCCACCCCGGCGAGGACAGCGGGGCGGCCGCGCGTGGGCGGGAGGGCCCGATGAACGAGCAGGGGCCGGTCCAGATCCGCTGCCCGGTGCTGACCGTGCGCCGGGTGGACGCCTACTACGCGATCACCGTGGTGGCACCGGGCATCGCCGAGCGCTTCCGCGCCGGACAGTTCGTCTCGGTCGCCGTCGGCGGGGAGCAGTCCAGCACGCTGCTGCGCCGTCCGTTCGCCATCCACGACGTCAAGCCCGACTACGGCGGCACCGTGGAGTTCCTGTTCTCGGTGCGCGGCCAGGGCACGGCGTGGCTGTCCGAGCGGCGCTCGCGCGACCTGCTCGACATCGTCGGGCCGCTGGGGCGCCCCTTCCCGCTGCCGCGCGACCCGGTCAACTGCGTGCTGGCCGGGGGCGGCTCCGGCGCGGCCCCGCTGTTCCCGCTGGCGCTCTCCCTGCGCCGCCGGGGGTGCCGGGTGGACTTCGTGCTCGGCGCGGCCTCGGCCGACCGGGTGTTCAGCGCCATCACCGCCCGCCGGGTCGCCGAGACCGCGACCTTCACCACCGACGACGGCTCCTTCGGTGTGCACGGCGCGGTCACCGACGCCCTCGGGCGGGTGATCGAGGACGCGCGGTCCGATGTCGTCTACTCCTGCGGCCCGATGCCGATGCTGCGCGAGGTCACCGCCGTGGCCTCGGCCCACGGCATCCCGGTGCAGGTCGCCGTGGAGGAGACGATGGCGTGCGGGACCGGGCTGTGCATGACCTGCGTGATCCCGGTCGTGGGGGAGGACGGCATCACCCGGATGGTGCGCACCTGCATGGACGGGCCGGTGTTCCGCGGCGAGCGCGTGCGCTTCGACGACGTGGGCACGATCCCGTTCGACGCGCTGGGCGCGCCGGGCTGGAAGGCCCACCACGACAGCGACGTCACCGATCGGGAAGCCGGGTGAGCGGCCGCGGCCCCGGCGGCGGGACGTCCGCACGCCCCTCCCGCCCTCTCCCAGGCGGGGGCGGCACCGCACCCCCGCACCCCCTCAGGACACGAAAGGCGCCCCGGGGATGAGCCCTGACCTGCGGACCCGGCTGAGCAACGTGGAGCTGGAGAACCCCGTCATGACGGCGGCCGGCTGCGCGGGCAGCGGGCGGGAACTGGCGCAGTACTTCGACATCGCGCGGATCGGCGCGGTGACGACCAAGTCGGTGATGCTGGAGCCGCGCGCGGGCCGCCCGGCGCCGCGCGTCGCCGAGACGCCCAGCGGCATGCTGAGCGCCACCGGGCTGCAGGGGCCCGGAGTCGACGTGCTGCTCCAGCGCGACCTGCCGTGGCTGATCTCGCGCGGCGGGCGGGCCGTGGTCTCCGTCGCCGGGGGCAGTGCCGGCGAGTACGGGGAGCTGGCGCGGCGGATCTCCGACGCGCCGGGGGTCGATGTGATCGAGATCAACCTGTCGTGCCCGAACCCGGCGGGACAGGGGCGGCATTTCGCCGACGACCCCGAGGAGGCGGCGCGGGTGGTGAGCGCGGTGCGCTCGCACACGCGCTCCGACGTCCCGGTCTTCGCCAAGCTCGCACCGGACGTGCCCGACCTGGTCGGGTTGGCCACAGCGTGCGTCGAGGCGCGCGGCGACGGCCTGTCGATGGTCAATTCGGTACGCGGGATGACCATCGACCCGCGTACCCTGCGCCCGGCGGTCGCCGGGGGGATGGGCGGGTTGTCCGGTCCGGCCATCCGCCCGATCGCCGTGGGCTGCGTCTACGAGGTGCACGCCGCGCTGCCGCACGTGCCGATCATCGGCATGGGCGGGGTGCGCACCGGCGCCGACGTACTGGAGTTCCTGGCGGCCGGGGCCTCGGCGGTGGCCGTGGGGACGATCAACTTCGCCGACCCCTCGGCGTGTGTGCGTATCCTGCGCGAACTGGAGGAGACGCTGGACGACCGGGGGGTGACGCGGATCGCCGACCTTATAGGGACCGCGCACCGACCGATGGGGGCTGCTCTGGGAAACACGTCCGCAACGCTCTGAAACGGCCCCTGCGGCCTCACGGGACCGAACCAGGCTCGGTGGGTCATCCCACCAGGTTCGGGCGGCTAGCGCCGTCTGGGCGCCGTACAAGCATCATCGCTGTCGCACGCATGAACCCGGCAAACCGGGGAATCGCAGGTGGCAGTGTGTCAGTGACAGTGCCTGTGCCTGTGTCTGTCCATACCGACGGCGGAGCCGCTGCCCCCGCAGTGTTCGCTGTTCGCTGTTCCGCTCCGCCTACAACCCGCACATCCGCATTCGCTCGCACTGCGACACGTAAGGAGAACGATCGTGGCCGCGCCAATCGCCGTCGCCATCGACGCACCCGAGATCGAGACAGCAGCCCGGTGGGCGTCGGCGGTGGCGCCGCACGTCAGCACGGTCAAGGTGGGGCTGGAGCTGTACCTGCGCTATGGCCCCGAGGTGATCACCACCGTCCGCGGGGCCAACAAGGTCGACGTCTTCCTCGACCTGAAGCTGCACGACATCCCGGCCACCGTGGGCGGGGCGGCGCGCAACATGGCCCGCTTCAAGCCGTCGATCCTGACCGTGCACGCGGCCGGTGGCCGGGACATGGTCAAGGCGGCGGTGGAGGCGGCCCCGCAGACCCAGATCGCGGCGGTGACGGTCCTCACATCGCTGGACGAGAAGGCGTTGGACGAGATCGGGCTGCGCGGCCCGGCCTCCGAGGCCGCCCGGCGGCTCGCGGTACTGGCCGTGGAGTCGGGGGCGCGGGCGCTGGTCTGCTCGCCATGGGAGGTCGCCTCGCTGCGCGCAGAAGTGGGTCCCGACATCACGCTGATCACGCCGGGGGTGCGCCCGTCGGGCGCGGAGAGAGGCGACCAGGCCCGGGTGGCGACGCCGGAGGAGGCGATCGAGGCCGGAGCCGACCTGCTCGTCATCGGGCGGCCCATCACCCGCGCGGCCGATCCCGGTGCCGCGGCGGCGTCGATCGCGGCGGCGCTGCGCCGTGCGCAGTCGACCCCGTCGGCCTGAGGCGCCCCCACCGGGTGTCCGGGTTGGCTCGGGCGATCGAGGAGGTCGGTCCCGAAAGTGGCCGGATCCGGTCACGTTCGGCGACAAATCCGGCATGTCCGAAACGCGGTCGCTCGCGGAAGCTTGTGACCTGCGGCACTCGCTTTCGCGGGGCGGGAAACCGAAACGGTTATCTCTCGCGAGGGGGCGAAAAGCGGCAAGTTTCGCACCTGTGCGCAGTCGGATGGTCACAGAAGGTAGTTAGTTTGAGGAAAAGCCGCTTGAAAGGCCACTTTGCGTTGCCGAACAGGGTCGGAACCTACTAACTTGCGCAGGCGTCCGCCCTCTACAAACGAGAGAAAACCGAGGTGACCCGGCGTGGCCCTTCCTCCCCTCACACCCGAACAGCGCGCCGCGGCTCTGGAAAAAGCCGCAAAGGCCAGAAAAGAGCGCGCGGAAGTCAAGAGCAAGCTGAAGCACGGCGGCATCAGCCTCTCCGAGGTTCTCGCCGACGGCCAGACCGATGACGTCATCGGCAAGATGAAGGTCTCTGCTCTGCTCGAGTCGCTCCCCGGCGTCGGCAAGGTCCGCGCCAAGCAGATCATGGAGCGGCTCAACATCGCCGAGTCCCGTCGCGTCCGGGGGCTGGGCGCCAACCAGCGCTCGTCCCTGGAGAAGGAATTCGGCGAAAAGACCGAGTAGCGATCGGCGTGTGTGCGGTTCCCCACTGTCGGTGGGAATCGCGCGGAGGTCCGGTGCTCGGACGCGAGCCCGCGTGCCGGACCTGACGCTGTAGCGGTCGGCCGCCGACGGCGGTCGGCCTTCGTGAAGCGGACGCCCCTGTGCCGCGGTGCGGTGCCGGCGGAGGAGCCCTGGAGGATCCGGGGCAACTCCGTCAGCCGCGCCGCGGCACAGTGGTATAAAAGACCAATCATCCACAGTCCGCGCACCGGACCGCCGCCTCGCGTCGACGTCACGTCGATCCCGACCTGCGGCGCATCACGTCGCGGACGCATCCGCACGCCGTCGCGACCGTGCGGCGCCCGCCCGGCCCGCCACGCGCCAGCGACCCGCGACATCGAGAGTTTGATCTTCACGTGCCTACGGAATCCGCCATCGGCGCCGACCAGAGCGGCCCGGCGAAACGTCTCACCGTGCTGTCCGGCCCCTCCGGCGTGGGCAAGAGCACGGTCGTGCGGGAGATCCGGGAGCGGCACCCCGAAGTGTGGCTGTCGGTCTCGGTGACCACGCGTCCGCCGCGGCCGCGGGAGACCGACGGTGTCGAGTACCACTTCGTCACCGACGCCGAGTTCGACCGGATGATCGCCGAGGGCGGCCTGCTGGAGTGGGCCGAGTTCGCGGGCAACCGCTACGGCACCCCCCGCGCCCCGGTCGAGGAGCGTCTGCGCGCCGGAGTGCCGGTACTGCTGGAGATCGACCTGCAGGGCGCCCGCCAGGTGCGCGAGAACATGCCCGGGGCGTTCCACGTCTTCCTGGCCCCGCCGTCCTGGGAGGAGCTGGTGCGCCGGCTGACCGGCCGGGGCACCGAGTCAGCGGAGGTGGTCCAGCGCCGACTGGACACCGCTCGCGTCGAACTCGCGGCGGAGAAGGAGTTCGACCGCACCCTCACCAACACGTCCGTCGAGGATGTACGCGATGAACTGCTAGCGTTGATCCTCGCACCGCAGATGTGATAACCGGCGCACCCGCGTCGACTAGTCTGCAATCGAACACCAACCCGCAGGTCCCGTATGGGGCCGCCGACTGTCCAGAGGGGACCCACGTGGCTGGCACCGAGGCCGTCGCCGAAGGCATCACCAACCCGCCCATCGACGAGCTCCTGGAGTGCGTCGACAGCAAGTACAGCCTGGTCACCATGGCGTCCAAGCGCGCCCGCCAGATCAACGCCTACTACGCCCAGCTGGGCGAGGGCCTGCTGGAGTACGTCGGCCCGCTGGTCGAGACCCAGGTCCAGGAGAAGGCCCTGTCCATCGCGCTGCGCGAGGTCAAGGCCGGGCTGCTCACCGCTGAGCCCTACGAGGGTTCCTAAGGGGCGGCCCGCCGCCGCGCGGGCCCGCCTGGCTAGAGTCCTGCCGTGACTACCGAAAACTCACCTGAGGTCGTCCTGGGGGTCGGCGCCGGAATCGCCGCCTACAAGGTGTGCGAGCTGCTGCGCCTGTTCACCGAGTCCGGGCACAGCGTCCAGGTCGTCCCGACCGCCGACGCGCTGCGGTTCGTCGGAGAGCCCACCTGGGCGGCGCTGTCCGGCCGACCCGTCGCCACCGGTGTCTGGGACGCGGTGCACGAGGTGCCGCACGTCCGCATCGGGCAGCGCGCCGACCTCGTGTTCGTCGCCCCGGCCACCGCCGACCTGCTGGCCAAGGCCGCCCACGGCCTCGCCGACGACCTCCTGACCAACACGCTACTCACCGCGCGATGTCCGGTGGTGTTCGCCCCGGCGATGCACACCGAGATGTGGGAGCACCCGGCGACCCAGGCCAACGTCGCGACGCTTCGCGCGCGCGGCGCCATCGTGCTCGATCCCGCGGTGGGGCGGCTCACCGGGGCCGACACCGGCCGGGGGCGGCTGCCGGACCCCGCGGACCTGTTCGCCGCCGGACGGCGGGTCCTGGCACGCGGCGGCCTCGAAGCCGACCTCGCCGGGCGGCGCGTCCTCATCACGGCCGGCGGCACGCGCGAGGACATCGACCCGGTCCGCTACCTCGGCAACCGCTCGTCGGGCCGCCAGGGCTACGCCCTGGCGGCCACCGCGGTGGCCCGGGGCGCCGACGTGACACTTCTCTCGGCCAACGTCACCCTGCCCGACCCGGCGGGGGCGGACGTACGCCGGGTGCGCTCCGCCGTGGAGCTGCAGGAGGCCGTGCTGGCCGAGAGCGACAAGGCCGACGTCGTGGTGATGGCCGCCGCCGTCGCCGACTTCCGGCCCGCCGAGCGCGCCCCCGGCAAGATCAAGAAGCAGGCCGGCTCCGGCCCCGCCCCGATCGAGCTGGTGGAGAACCCCGACATCCTCGCCGGGCTCACCCGCGACCGCGCCCATCCCGGGCAGCTCATCGTCGGCTTCGCCGCCGAAACCGACCGCGTGCTGGAGCACGGACGCCAGAAGCTCGCCCGCAAGGGCTGTGACCTCCTCGTCGTTAACCAGGTGGGTGGCGGCAAGGCGTTCGGGACCGCGGACAACCAGGCCGTCGTGCTGGGCGCGGACGGCTCGGCCACCGAGATCCCGCACGGTCCCAAGGAGGCCCTGGCCGACCGTGTCTGGGATCTCGTCGCCGACCGTCTGACCCCCCGCCCTCGCGGGGATACCCAGCGGTAGTGTTGCGTGGGCAGCAACCTCGTTTCGCTGTGCGGCACGGAAAATCCCAGATCAAACCCGGTATGCCGGTAAGTCTGGATTTTCCGGTGCCCTGTGCGTCACACTGCGGTCAGAGACGTTGGACGTGGCGTTCCGCAAGTCGTGCCTCGGCACGGGCCGTCCTTGGGGCGGCCGACGCGGCTCGCCCACATCCCTCGCTCGCACCACGGTGGTGGAAGCCCCACTACAGTGAAGCCAATAAACCAAGCGATTCGGTCGGTTATCACCGGGGACCCCCACCGCCTCGGCGAATGCCGTGCCGATCCGACAACTGTCAGCCAGCAGCCGCTGCAAGGAGTCACTTAACGTGTCCCGTCGTCTTTTCACCTCCGAGTCGGTCACCGAAGGCCACCCCGACAAGATGGCCGACCAGATCAGTGACGCGATCCTCGACGCGATGCTCGTCGACGACCCCAGGAGCCGGGTCGCCGTCGAGACGCTGATCACCACCGGACAGGTGCACATCGCCGGTGAGGTCACCACCAAGACCTACGTCGACATCCCCGAGATCGTCCGCAAGAAGATCCTCGACATCGGCTACGACTCCTCCGCGAAGGGCTTCGACGGGGCCTCCTGCGGCGTCAGCGTCTCCATCGACGCTCAGTCGCCGGACATCGCGCAGGGCGTCGACACCGCCTACGAAGCCCGCGTGGAGAACGAGGACGACGCGCTCGACCGTCAGGGCGCGGGCGACCAGGGTCTGATGTTCGGCTACGCCAACCGTGAGACCCCCGAGCTGATGCCGCTGCCGATCAAGTTGGCGCACGCGCTCTCCCAGCGCCTCTCGGCGGTTCGCCACGACGGCACCGTCCCCTACCTCCGCCCCGACGGCAAGACGCAGGTCACGGTCGAGTACGACGGCCAGACCCCGGTCCGCCTGGACACCGTCGTCGTCTCCAGTCAGCACGCCCCCGACATCGACCTGGGTGAGCTGCTCACCCCGGACATCAAGGAGCACGTCATCGCTCCGGTCGTCGCTGACTACGGTCTGGAGGCCGACGACTACCGTCTGCTCGTCAACCCGACCGGCCGCTTCGAGATCGGCGGCCCGATGGGCGACGCCGGCCTGACCGGCCGCAAGATCATCGTCGACACCTACGGCGGCTACGCCCGCCACGGCGGCGGCGCCTTCTCCGGCAAGGACCCGTCCAAGGTCGACCGCTCCGCCGCCTACGCCACCCGCTGGGTCGCCAAGAACATCGTCGCGGCCGGCCTCGCCGACCGCGCCGAGGTCCAGGTCGCCTACGCGATCGGCAAGGCCCACCCGGTCGGCGTGTTCATCGAGACCTTCGGCACCGAGCAGGTCGCCCCGGACGTCATCGAGAAGGCCGTCCAGGAGGTCTTCGACCTCCGCCCCGCCGCCATCGTCCGCGACCTCAACCTGCTCCGCCCGATCTACTCCAACACCGCGGCCTACGGCCACTTCGGCCGGGAGATCCCCGAGTTCACGTGGGAGCAGCCCACCCGCGCCGAGGCCCTCAAGTCCGCCGTGGGCGCCTAACAGCCGCTCGATCGTCGGCGCAACGACACACGACTGAGGCCCGCCTCCCTTTCGAGGGAGGCGGGCCTCAGCCATTTCCGGACGTGCCCAAAACTAGGGACTAAAGCACAGGTAGACGGATTCTCGTTGATTCTTTGGAAACTGTCGGTCACCTTCAGTAGTGTTCCGCTATTCCTCGGTTAGGGAGCCCCGTCCCGTTAGTGCGGCGGTGAATCGCCTCCCGGAGCAATGTCGTACCCGCCCGCTAGAGTGCTGGCCTGGACTGAGAGGGGGTGTTCCCCCGCTATGCTGACCGGCTACCGGTACCGTCTCACGCTCACCCCAGAGCAGGACGAGCAGTGCCGAACCTACGGTGATATCTGCCGCGCGGTGTGGAACACCGCCCTCGACCAGCGTAGGCAGGCGGTGAAGCGTTGGGAGCGCGGACAGTCCAACCCGTTCCCCGGATACGCCTACCAGTGCGGACAGCTCAAGGAAGCCACGACCGAAGAGGAGTGGCTCAAGACCGTCCCGGCCCAGACTCTTCAACAGACGCTGAAAGACCTGGACGCCGCGTGCGCGAGGCATGGCACATTCAAGGTCCACTGGCGGACCAAGCACCGTTGGAAGCCGTCCTTCCGGTTCCCTGACGGCAAGAACATCCAGATGGAACGCCTTGGACGCAGGTGGGGGCGCCTCAAGCTGCCGAAGCTGGGCTGGGTGCGGTTCCGCTGGTCGCGCGCCCCTAGGGGCGCTGTCCGCTCCGCCACAGTCCGGTGTGAGAGCGGTCACTGGATCGTGTCCCTGCTGTGCGAGGACGGGACCGCCGCCCCCGAGGTGCACGCGGCGCCGACGACGTCGGTCGGCATCGACCGGGGCGTGACCGTGGCGGTTGCCACCAGCGACGGCGACCTGTTCGACCGGCAGTTCCAGACCTCGAAGGAAGCGGAGCGGGAACGTCGGCTGCGGCAGCGGTTGTCCCGGCAGCGCATGGGCAGCGCGAGCCGTGCCAGGACCCGGGCGCAGCTGTCCCGGCTCACCGGGAGGGTGCGCGACCGGCGCGCGGACTTCCAAGCCCAGACGGCGAAACCGCTGTGCGCCAAGAATGCGGTCGTGGTGCTGGAAGCGCTGAACACCTCCGGGATGGTCCGCTCCGTGAAGGGAACCGTCAGCGCTCCCGGGCGCGGCGTGCGTGCTAAGGCCGGTTTGAATCGGACCATCCTCGCAAAGGGGTGGCACGCCTTTGAGGTGGCGTTGGCCAACGCCGCACGCCGGACCGGAACAACGATCGTCGAAGTCGATCCCGCCTACACGTCGCAGACCTGCCATGGATGCGGGCACGTCGAACCGGGAAACCGTGAGAGCCAAGCGGTGTTCCGGTGCAAGTCGTGCGGGCACACGGAGAACGCTGATGTGAACGCGGCGAAGAACGTCAACGCGGCAGGGCTTGCCGTGTCAGCCTGTGGAGACCTCGCCGTCGGGCGGTCTGTGAAGCAGGAACCGCCATCCCGACTCGCGCCTGGGTCGGGATGGAATCCCGGTCCCTTGAAAGCCGGGAGGACGTCAAAATGACTACATCGTGTCCAAGCTCAGCTCAGCGGCATAGAAGACCTGGGAGGCCCTGATGGCGACCGGAACCTACGAGTGGCAGACGGACTTCGCCCGCAAGCACATCGCCGAGGGCAAGATCGAAGGCAAGGCCGAGGGCGAGGCCGAGGCGATCATCGTCTTTCTCGAGGCCCGTGGACTCAAGGTCAACGCTGAACAGCAGAAGCGTATTCGGGAGTGCGCCGATCTTGATGTGCTCAGCCAGTGGGTTCGGCGAGCGGCCACGGTCCGCAAGGTCGAGGAGCTCTTCGACTGAGTCGTCGCGCATTCGGTCGGCCATGATGGTGCCCTGACACGCGTGGGCCTGGCTCCCTTAGGGAGTCAGGCCCTGGGCTTTTCCGGGCGCGGACAGGATCAGGCGGAGATCGTCGGGTGCCGGTCGGGGATCTTGGACAGGGTCCACTTCTGGAGGGCTTCGAAGGGGCCGTGGTCGAAGCGGCGGAGCCAGAGGGTGGAGCCGGTCATCAGGATGAGGGAGATCGCCGCCCACAGGCCGATGACCCACCAGGGGCCGGATCCGGAGAGTTTGGCGGCCAGGCCCAGGCCGATGCCGTAGCAGGCCAGCATCGCGAGCAGGTTCTGCAGGACGTAGCCACTGAGCGAGGTCCGTCCGAGTGACGACAGCCCGGTGACCACGGGGCCGGTTCCGCGCACGTGGTCGAGGAGCCAGCCGATGAGGCCGAGGAGGCCGACGCCCACGACGGGGGCCGCCAGGTAGCGGTCGATCAGGAAGAACTCGGGGCCGCTCAGGGCGGTGACGACGTTGAACGGCACCCCGATGCCCAGGCCCCAGGCCATGAGCCGGACGCGGAGGCGCCTCCCGGTCGCGTCGTCGCCGAACGCCCCGGCGCGGAAGAGCCGCACGCCGAGCAGGAAGAGGAACACCATCATCGTGAAGGTGATGACCGGCTCCAGGCGCAGGACCCCGAAGAAGTTGTCCAGCCGCCACGACACCTGCTCCAGGTAGCTGCCCTCGGCGAAGAGGCGGACCGCGTCCGGATCGACGGACGGGGCCTCGGCCGATCCGGTGTCGGGGCCGTCGAACGCGCTGGTCGCGTAGACCAGCGCTGCGGTCGCCAGCGACATGGCCAGCACGTGCACAACGGCGCCCGTCCACAGGGCGATACTCCGGGCGCGTTCGGAGCGGGACAGGAGCCAGGCCACCACCAGGGACGTGACCGCGTAGCCCATGAGCACGTCGTAGGCGAAGACCAGCGTGAAGTGGACCAGCCCTTCGGCGAAGAGGAACAGCGCCCGCCACTTGTAGGTGCCCGGCCAGCGGGATCCTCGTTTGGCGGCCGAGCGGAACTGGATGGCCAGCCCGACGCCGAACAGGACCGTCAGCATGGTCAGGAACTTGCCGTTGGCGAGCCAGCGGAACACTCCGGAGACCACCGTGCCCGGCGACGGGTCGCTGAGCGCGTCACCGAGCGTCCCGAACTCACCGCCCCCGCTGAGAAGGGCGGCCTCGGAGCCCAGCGACGCGAAGATCCACACGTTGGTTCCGAGCGTGCCGATGATCGCCGCGCCGCGCAGGACATCCAGGAGCGGCAAGCGTGTGCCCGGCGGTGCGGGAGATGCTTCCGCGGTCTGTGTCCGGGTCGATTCCATGATGTGCGCCCATCCCCCTCGTCGATCGAACCGTCTGCTGCGCCCATTGGCGCTGATACCGGTCTCAGGGTGGTGGGCAACCCGGGTTCGGGGCGTCCTGCGCGGAGCCGAGATCATGTGCTGCTTTCGATGTACTCGCATGCACGTCGGGATCCCGGACACCGCTCCGGGGCCGCTCCCCGGGCGCTGAGCGCACAGAAAAGGGCGCCCCCGTGACCACGGGAGCGCCCGACCTGTTCGGCACGAGCCCTTTTCGGGCGGCTCAGATCCGGACGGTGGTGCTGCGTACGATCTCGAAGACCGGGTGCGCTTGTGCCTCGTCGGCGAACCATTCGAGGGGGGAGTCGGGTGCCGCCTTGAAGTACGGGCCGACAATGGCCACGCGGGGGTGCTGCAGGTACTCCCGGAGCACCGGAGCCGCACGCTCCGGGTCGACGTCGACGACGCTGATCAGTTCGATCCAGCCGCCGTGGCGCAGGGTGGCGTATCCGTCCTTGCGGATGTTGCGCACCCAGTCCACCTCTCCGTACGGAGCGACGAGGAACCGGCCCAGCTCGTTCTCCACCAGACTCACCGGCGTCGTCCGCAGGAAACCGGACGTGCGGCCGCGCGTCGTGAGCAGCTGCATGTCCGACGGGCTGACCCCGTACTTGATGAAGCCTCCGATGACGGCGTTGGCGGTGCGCCGCAGCTTCGTCATTCGGAAGTGACTCGTGTCGTTCCCCATCGACATCTCCCTAATTCGGCTCCCCACTATTGTGCTGGGTACGCCGAGCGCAGCGACCGCCGCCCGTCAGCGAAACGCCGAGATGCCGGTCACCGCTTGTCCCAGGCTGAGAGCGTGGATCTCCTCGGTCCCCTCGTAGGTGGCGACCGTTTCCAGGTTGAGCATGTGCCGCAGCACCGGGTACTCCAGGGTGATGCCGTTGGCCCCGTGGATCGAGCGCGCCGTGCTGGCCACGCGCTGGGCGGCCGCCACGCAGGCGAACTTCCCGAAGCTCACGTGGTTGCGGTGGCACCGGCCCTGGTCCTTGAGCCGCCCGATCTGCATCGCGGTGAGCCCGGCCTGGTTGACGTCGACGAGCATGTCGGCGAGCTTGCGCTGGGTGAGCTGGAAACCGCCGATGGGCCGACCGAACTGTTCGCGGGTCGTCGCGTACTCCAGCGCGGCCTCGTAGCAGGCGCGCGCCGCACCGGCGGCCCCCCACACGATGCCGTAGCGCGCCTCGTTCAGGCAGGAGAGGGGAGCCCCGAGCCCCGTCGATCCGGGCAGCAGCGCGTCGCCCGGCAGCCGCACACCGTCCAGTACCAGCTCCGAGGTGATCGAGGCGCGCAGCGACAGCTTCTTGTGGACGAGATTGGCGCTGAAGCCGGGCGTGTCGGTGGGCACGGCGAAACCGCGAATGCCCTCGTCGGTCGCGGCCCACACGATCGCGACGTCGGCGATCGAGCCGTTGGTGATCCACATCTTGGTGCCGTCCAGCACCCAGTCCGACCCGTCGCGGCGGGCGCGCGTGCGCATCGAGCCCGGGTCGCTGCCGGAGTCGGGCTCGGTCAGCCCGAAGCAGCCGATCGCCTCGCCCGCCGCCATGCGCGGCAGCCAGTGGTTCTTCTGCTCCTCCGAACCGAACTTGTGGATCGCGGTCATCGCCAGCGACCCCTGCACCGACACGAAGCTGCGCAGCCCCGAGTCGACCGCCTCCAGTTCCCGGCAGGCCAGCCCGTACTCGACGGCGCTCGCGCCCGCGCACCCGTAGCCCTCCAGGTGCATCCCGAACACCCCGAGGTCACCGAACGCCTTGGCCAACGAACGGGGGTCGGGGATGGTCCCGGCCTCGAACCAGTCGGCCACGTGCGGGCGCAGTTCCCGGGCCGCGAAGTCGCGGACGGTGTCGCGGATGTCGCGCTCCTCGTCGGACAGCGAGTCGTCCACCGCCAAGAAGTCGTGCGGGTCGGGCGGTGCGGCCTTGCGCTGCTCGCTCATCTGGGGACGTCCTTTCCGGTGTCGGTGTCGGTGTCGGTGTCGGTGGCAGTGCTGGTGTGCTGGTACGCGGCGCCGCGTTCGATCATGGCCTCGACGCGCTCCTCGGGCAGCCCCAGCTCGCGCAGGACCTCAGCGGAGTGCTGGCCGAGCAGCGGGGGCGGGAGGGCGGGCCCGTCGGTCGCGGCGGTCCCGGGCGCCGACTCCAGCCGGAAACCGGCGCGGATCTGCTCCATCGGCCCGGCCACCGGGTGCTCGACGCCCAGCACGGCGTCGTCCCCGGCCGCCTCGGCGCTGCGGATCGCGTCCAGCACCCCGCGCACCTTGCCGACCGGAACCCCGGCGGCCAGCAGCAGCTTCACCCACTCCTCCGAGGGGCGAACGCGCAGGGTCGCGCTGATCTCGCCGACCAGCTCCGCGCGGTGCGCGACCCGGTCGGGGTTGGTCGCGTAGCGGGGGTCGTCGGCCAGGTCGGGGCGGTTCAGCACGGCGCACAGCTTGCGGTACAGCGCGTCGTTCCCGGCGGCGATCACGATGTCGGCGTCGGCGGTGGGAAACGCCTGGTAGGGCACGATCGTGGAGTGGGCGTTGCCGTAGCGCGGCGGGTCCGCCCCGGTCACCAGGGCCTGCTGGGTGAGGTTGACCAGGCTGGACAGTGCCGCGTTGATGAGCGAGACGCTGATGTGCTCGCCGGCGCCGGTCGTGCGTGCGCGCAGCAGCGCGCCGAGGATCGCCACCGCCGCGTTCAGGCCGGTGAGCACGTCGGTCATGGCCACACCCACCTTGCTGGGCGGCCCATCGGGCTCGCCGGTGGCCGCCATCAGGCCGCTCTCCGCCTGCACGATGAGATCGAAGCCGGGACGCCCCTCCGGCTCGTGCTCGGGGCCGAAGCCGGTGATCGAGCAGTAGACGACGCCCGGGTTGCGGGCCGCGATGGTGGCGTAGTCCAGCCCGAGGCGCTCGATCACTCCGGGGCGGAAGTTCTGGATCACCACGTCGGCGCGGGCGCAGAGGTCCTGGACGGCGGCCAGCCCCTCCTCGTCCTTCAGATCGACGGCGAGGCTGCGCTTGCCCCGGTTGACCGAGAGGTAGTAGGCGGCCTCGCCGCCCGCCCAGGGCGGCCCCCAGGAGCGGGTATCGTCGCCGCGGCCGGGGTGTTCGACCTTGATGACCTCGGCTCCCATGTCGGCCAGGAGCATCGTCGCGTACGGCCCGGCCAGGACCCGGGAGAGATCGGCGATCCTGACCCCGGCCAGTGGTTGGGCCGACGGGGCGGACTGTGGGTTGGGTGTGTCCACTGCTGGCTACATCCCTTCCTGCTGCGGCGCTGAAGCTCGGGACTCGCGGAGCTGGTGGTAGGTCTCCAGGCAGCGGCGCAGCGCCGTGGTCAGCGCGGCCCCGGACTGTCCGGCGTAGCGGCTCTGGACGCGTTCGGCGATCTCGGCGATGTCGTCGGTGACCGACAGGCCCTCGACCAGGGCGCGGAAGAACTCCTTGGCGAGGTCGGTGAGGAGCGTGGTGTCGGCGGCGACGATCCGGCCATCGGCGAGGTGCACGGCGAGGACGACACCGAGCCGCTCGTACTGGGAGTGGCTCGCCACAGTGTCGGGAAGGCGGGCGTAGCCCGATACGAGGACGATCTGCGGATCGTCGAGGAGGCGCTGCAGCCGATCGCGTTCGTGCACGGTGGAACTCCCTCCGGTGGGCAGGCGAAACTCCGGCGGTGCTGGAGTCTCTCGCCTGACAGGACGGCCGGGGCAGACCCGACGTCCACAGCGGGAGGGCAGTCGCCCTCAGTATCTCCGATGAGTGTGCCGCGTTGTCAACGCTCGCCACCGTCCGGGGGCGGGAGAGTGGCGGGAGAACGGCGCGGCATCGGTCGACGGCAAACGGGCCCGCAGGTGAGACGGCCGTCGCCGGGACGGAGACGGACATGGGGGTGGGGGCGGTTCGGGGGCATCCGGCCGTGCGCTATAGTGCCACCCAGGTCATGAGCGCCAGCGTCAAGCCCCGGCTTGCTGGCCGGCAACCCTCCTTCCGCGGTGGGGTGCCCCGGGTGAAGACCAGGTCGAGACACGACCGCATCCCGTAACCGTGTCAGGCAAGCGCGGACCCCACCAGGTTCGTACCACGGCAGCGCTGTAGGACGACGCGCTGTGTGGTGCTCCCGGGGGTCCCTGACGGCCCTTGGAGGAGCCACGATGACCGCTGTCGCCGCAACCCCGTCCACCCGCCCCACGGCCGCCCCCGCCCCGGCCTCTGGTGCGCGCACCACGCCCGCCGCCTCCCGCGCCACCGCGGTCGACACCTCGATCGTGGGCGCCGACGTCCGCATCCCGCTCGTCACCGGCGAACGCGTCACCTACGCGAACTTCGACTACGCCGCCAGTGCCCCGTGCCTGGCGGCGGTGCGCGAGGTGCTGGACGCGTCCCTGCCCTACTACGCCAGCGTGCACCGGGGCGCGGGATTCCACTCCCAGGTCAGCACCAACGCCTACGAGCAGGCGCGCCGCTCGGTGGCCCGGTTCGTCGGCGCGCGCCACAACGACGCCGTGGTGTTCGTCCGCGGCACCACCGACGCGCTGAACCTGCTGGCGCGCTCGGTCCCGAAGGACTGCACCGTCGTCGTCTTCGCCGCCGAGCACCACGCGAGCCTGCTGCCCTGGCAGCACCGGGGGAGCAGGGCGGGCAAGGTCATCCGCCTCCCACTGCCGCAGAGCCCCGACGCGGCGGTCGAGGCGGCACGCGAGGCACTGCGCTCCGCGCCCGAGGGGCCGCGTCTGCTCTGCGTGACCGGTGCCTCCAACGTCACCGGCGAGATCTGGCCGATCGAGCGGCTGACCGCCGTCGCGCACAGTGCCGGGGCGCGCATCGTGGTCGACGCCGCCCAGCTCATCCCGCACCAGTCGTTCGGCCTCTCGGCGACGGGCGCCGACTACGTCGCCTTCTCCGGGCACAAGCTCTACGCCCCGTTCGGCGCGGGTGTTCTGGCGGGGCGCACCGACTGGCTGCAGGCCGCCACCCCCTACCTGGCGGGCGGCGGCGCCACCGGCAATGTCACCGAGGACGATGTGCGGTGGAACGACCTCCCCGCGCGCCACGAGGCGGGCAGCCCCAACGTGCTGGGCGCGGTGACGCTCGCCGCGGCCTGCGACACCCTGACGGAGGCCGGGCAGGACGAGCTGCACGCGCGTGAGCAGGCGCTGCTCGATCGGCTGCGGACCGGCCTGGCGGCGATCCCCGGTGTGCGGGACCTGGCCCTGTGGGACACCGACCACCCGCGCGTCGGCATCGTGTCCTTCGTGATCGACGGGCTGGCCAGCGACCTGGTGGCGGCGGCCCTGTCGGCCGAGTACGGCATCGGTGTGCGGGACGGGCTGTTCTGCGCCCACCTGCTCACCCGGCACCTGCTGCCGGAGGAGCACGAGCAGGCGGTGCGCGCGAGCATCGGCCTGGGCACCACCGAGGAGCACGTCGACCGGCTGATCGGAGCCGTCGCGCGCCTCGCCGCCCACGGTCCGCGCTGGGAGTACCGCGACGACAACGGCCGTATCGCCCCGCTGCCCGACCCGCGCCCGCTGCGGTGAAACCCGCCGAGTGTCCTTGGTCCAGGGCAGAACGAGGACGCCCATGGTGGACTTTCGACGGGTGAATGAGATAGCTCACACGAGGTAACATCGGGCGCTAACGAAAGGGCGACGGAGCCCGGGGGACCCAAGGACACGATCCGCGATCTCCGTTCCGCGCGCCCAGGCACCGGCCGAAGGTTCGGAGAGCGCGATCGTGACTGACGAGCGGCGGGCACTGCACATCGTCGAGGGGCCACCGGAAATCGATGTGCCTCCGCCGCGCGTCATCCACATTGACGAACACCGGCTGCGCCGTGGGGAACGTGGAGGAGCGGAGGCGGCGGAACCCGCGAAACCCGGAGCGCCCGCGGCATCGCCCGTGCCGTCCGAGCCGCCCGAGGTCACCCGGGCCAAACGCGCCTTCCTGCGGCGCGCCGCCGGGTACCTCGCGGTCGACGCCGGAATCCGGCAGTTCGTCGACATCGGCTCCCGGGTCCCCCTCGACGAGGGCATCGGCCGCGCCGTGCACGGACACGCGCCGGACGCCCGGGTCGTCTACATCGAGACCGGATCCACGCTGCCGATGCGAGGGTGCGCGTCGGCCGGGGAAGAGACCGTCTCCGTCGCCTCGATGCACCGGCCGGACCCGGTCTCCCTCATCTCCCTCCTCGAACTGCGCGGGTTCGTCGACTTCGGCGAGCCCGTGGCGTTTTTCCTGGTGGACACCGACGCGCCGCAGTGCGGCGACGTGCCGACCTCCGACCTCGTCCGCGCCCTCCACGGCGCCATGTGCCCTGGGGGATGCGTAGCGATCGCACTGCCGCCCGGCCCGCCCGGGCACACGGACATCACCGTGGGAGGTGAGACAACCGACCACCACGCCCCCACCGACGATCCGCACCGCCGGCAACGCGCCGAGTCCGTCTTCAGCCCGTTCACGCTGCTGGATCCCGGCCTCGCCGACCTTGCCTGGTGGCCCTACCCGGACGAGGCCGTCGCGGCGCGGGGCACCGGCATCCGGGCGGGTGTCGGACGCCGGTAACGGCGGTAGGGGCGTGCCGAGGGGCGCCGGGACTCGAGCCGAGCCCGGCACGCCGCACCCGGCTCTCGCCGGATGCGGCCGACCAGGGGAGAGGGGGACACCATGACACTGAACTGGACCGGGGAGATCCTCGCCCAGCTCGAGTTCTACTGGGACACCTCACTGTGGCCGCGGCTGAGCGGGCTCGACGACGACGAGTACTTCTGGGAACCCGTAGACCACTGCTGGTCCGTGCGTCCACGCCCCGACGGCACATTCGTCGCCGACTGGGAGTGGCCGGAACCCGTGCCCCCGCCGGTGACCACGATCGCCTGGCGGCTCGGCCACATCGTCGTCGGCATCTTCGAGCTCCGCGTCGACCACCACTTCGGTCCGGGCACCATGACGATCCGCGACGCCCTCTGGCCGGCCACCGCCGAGGAGGCACTGGACCGTCTCCAGCGCGCCTACACCCGTTGGTGCGAGGGCGTCCACGCCCTCGACGCCGACGCCCTGGCCGCACCGGTCGGCATGGCAGAACCACCCCAGTGGGCGGACTTCCCCTTCGCCGCCCTCGCCCTGCACATCAACCGCGAAGTCATCCACCACGGCGCCGAGATCGCCCTGCTCCGCGACCTCTACCGCGCCCACCCGGCGCATCAGGCCGACGCGGTGTGAGGCGGGAAATCGGTCAGCCGCTCCAGCTGCGCTGGTAGGCGTCGACCAGCCAGGCGTCGGCCCATGCCGCGTCGGGGTGCTCTGGCAGGTGCGAGGTCGCAGTGAGCTTTTCCAGCTGGGCTTCCAGCTCGCCTGCCGCCTCCAGCGTCTCGTCCATCGAGTGCTCGCCGCGCCGCACCTCGCGCAGCCAGGTGGCCCACGGGTCCGGCATCGGCAGGGTGATCCGTCCGGTCTCCAGCATCTCCACGCCCTGAACACCGAGCCGCACCATGTGGTAGGCGAACTTGACGTCGAATCCGTGCACTTCGATGAGCTCGGGGCGGTTCGTGTGCCGACCGCCGCGCCGCCCGAGCATGCTGTCGCGCTGGGCGCGCAGGTAGCCGAGGAAGCGGTGCCCGGCCTGCCGGGAGAGAATGCGCCCGGAATTGGCCCGCAGCTCTCGCCCCAGCTCGGTGACCTCGACGATCTCCGACTCCGGGACAAACAGCGGAAGCAGCACCGTGGGGTTCCCGGACAGGGCGAGCCGGAGCCACTTGCGCAGCGAATAGACCGTCAGGTCCAGGTCGCCGGGGCCGGAGCGGACTCCCTCCGGTTGGCTGCGGTAGATGTACTGCTCGAACTCGCGCAGTCCGATCACGTACTCCGGCGGTTCGACACAGATGCCCATCTCGTCGCGGTCATCCTGGCTGGCGACCGTGATGCCGTGTACGCCGGATCCCACCTGGCAGCGGAGGATGGTCCCCCGCTCGGCGAGCGCTGCGAACTCGGGACTGGAGTGCTTCATGATGTTCCCGTTCACCTGACACAGGTCCATGGCGCGGCTGCCCACGCCGGGCACTCCCCGGAAAATGGGAAGTTTTCGAACTTATCGGCGGACTCGTGCGCGCGCGAACGTTTTTCCGCCATTCGGGGCAGGTGCGAGCGACCTCACACCACGTGCAGTGGGTCCACGCGGATCTGGGCGAGGTGATCGTCCTTGCGGGCGCTGCGTGCCGATGCGGCAGCCTTCAGCGCCGCTGTCAGGGTGAGGGTGGCGCTGCGGGGAACGCGGAGAAGGGCGCGTTCGACGCGTTCGCCCTCCGGGCGGTCGGCCTCGGGGCCGGTGGTAATGGGCACCGGGCCGAGGAGCTCGGCGGATTCCGGCAGGCTGATGCCGTTGAGGAGTTCGTGGACATGAGCGGCCTCGCCGGTCACCGACGCCATGGCGACCGCCGGCGGGAAACCCAGTTCCCGGCGTTCGGCGAGCTCGCGGGAGGCGAACCAGCCCGGATCCCAGCGGATGAGCGCCTGGGTGGCCGGGAGTCCCGCCTCCGCGAGCACCACCACCTGGCCGCCCGCGTCAGCCGGACGCACCAGGGCGGCGGCGTTGCACCAGCGCCGCAGCGCCTCCTCGCTGGCCCGCAGGTCGGCGCGGCCGAGGAGCGCCCATCCGTCGAGGAGCAGAGCGGCGGCGTAGCCTCCGGCGGCCACCGGCTCGGCGCCGGGGGTGGACACGATCAGGGCGGGGCGGTCGCCGACCTCGGTGAGGACTTCGTCGCGCCCCGACGTGCGAACCGTGAGAGAGGGGAACGCCCGGCCCAGCTCCTCGGCGGTGCGGCGGGCGCCCACGACGTTGGCCCGGATCCGGCCATGCCCGCACCCCGTGCACCTCCACTCGCCGCTGATCCGTCCGCACCAGCGGCAGTACGGCATGGCGTGCGCGCTGCGCAGCGCCAGCGGACCCTGGCAGGTGTCGCAGCGGGCCGGAGCCCGGCAGGACGCGCAGGCCAATGAGGTGACGTAGCCGCGCCGCGGCACCTGGATGAGCACCGGCCCACTCTGGGCGGCCTCGCGGGCGATGCGCAGGGCGAGACTGGGCAGTCGGGCCGAACGGGCCGCCTCGTCACGGGCCAGCTCGCTGTCGTCGCCCGCCGCACGCACGCGCGGGGCGCGGCGGCGCAGTGTCTCGCGGTCGGCGGTGAGCGGGTGCGCCCACCCCGACTCGATCAGCTGGGTGGCCTCGGTCGTGCGGGTGAACCCGCCGATGAGCGCGGCGGCTCCGGCGCGGTGTGCCCGTATCGACAGCACCGTGCGCGCGTGCGGGTAGGGGGCGTGCGGATCGCAGTGCACGTCGTCGCCGTCGTCCCAGAGGACCACCAGCCCGAGGTCGCGGACCGGCGCGAACATCGCGGCGCGTGTGCCCACCACAGCGCGGACCTCGCCGCGCAGCACCGACAGCCATCGTCGGTAGCGCTCGGCGGGGCCGAGGTCGGCCGTAAGGGCGGCGTGGCGACCGGCACCCAGACATTCGGTGAGCGCGGTGTCCACCAACGTGACATCGCGGCCATCGGGGACCACGATCACCGCTCCGCGCTGTGCCGCCAGGGCGGTTGCGGTCGCCACCGCGATCGCGTCGGCCCGCTGGGAACCGGGCAGCGCCGACCACACAGCACGCGGCGCGCCTCCGTCATGGACCGCCTCAAGGAAGGACGGCCCGGCGGGGTAGTCCGCCCACGGGCCGGGTTCCGGAGGGCGCGACGTCTCCGCGCTCTCCGCGGGCTCTGCGATCGAGTCTGGCGCGGCTTCCTCTTCCTCTCCCTCGGATTCGGCCTTCTTCGCGGCCTTCTCCTTCTCCACACGGGCGTGCCGGGGCGGGATGGCGAGGCGGAGCACATCGTTGAGCGTGCCCGCATAGCGGTCGGCGACCGCGCGAGCGAGGTCGGCGATCTCGGGTGTGAGGACCGCCTCGCTGGACACGACGTCGTGCAGGTAGGCCAGCCGTCCCTGGAACTCCGACTCCGCTGCCCGCTCCATCAGGAACCCCGCGAGGAGCTGGCCATTGAAGGGCACCCGGACCCTGCACCCCGGAACAGCCGCCTCCGCCATGGTGTCGGGCACCTGGTAGTCGAAGAGGCGGTCGAGGTGCGGCAGCGGGGTGTCGACGACGACACGGGCGACCGGCAGGTCTTCGGCGGGCCTGCGCTTCTTCGGCCGCTTCTGTTTCGTCGTCTCCTTCGACGCGGCCGTGACCCCAGCGCGGGGAACGTCGAAGAGAACCCCCTCGTCGGGGTCGGGCTGCGGATTCATCACCGTCAGGTGTACCAGAGGGCACCCACAGGAAGGGATCCGGCGAGTGGAGCTGTGGATGCCGAAGTCTGGGGGAGAGAAGCTGGTAGACAAGGATCCGAGCCACCGGCTGGCCAGTGGCTGAGGAACGAGATATCGGTAACGGGATCCTCCTCGTCAACTAGGGGGCCTCCAGCCCTACCGGCTGATGGCCTGCCGTTACCAGACCGAGCCAACGATCGAGTAGGAGGTGACCTCTGGTTGGCTACGTTCCGCGTAGGCGAGACGACCCACCCCGGGGTGCTTCCCCAGCTCCGGGCTCTGGAATCCGTGTCAGCAGACAACCCCGGGATCAGGGACGAAACGGGGCACGGACGCCGTAAGGCACCCGGCGCGGAACATGGTCGAGGGGAGATCACCGGGCATTCACCTGTGCTCGGTGGCGTCACCCCCGAGCCCCCTGGGGCCGGGGAGCTTCGCCCGTGAGGGCGACGGTGGTCGGGGCCTCACCCGCTCCGGCCACCACCTACCAGCGTTCCCAAGTGATACTGCGGCGCGGAGCGCCGCAGGGCTGAGGGATGCGTTTCCTCCCCTGCCTTAAGGCAGGGGTTTTCACGCAAGGAGATTTGATGAAGTTGGTCTTCGCTGGAACACCCGAGGTCGCGGTGCCCTCACTCAAGTTGCTGCTGGAGTCGGAGCACGAGGTTGCGGCCGTGGTGACCCGGCCGGACGCCGTGTCCGGGCGGGGCCGCAAGGTGAGTGCGAGCCCGGTCGCCGAGGTCGCGGCCGAGGCTGGGCTGGAGGTGCTCAAGCCCGCGAAGGCCGGTGACCCCGAGTTCCTGGACCGACTGCGCGCCATCGCGCCCGACTGCTGCCCTGTGGTCGCCTACGGTGCGCTGCTGCGCCAGCCGGCCCTGGAGATCCCTCGGCACGGCTGGGTCAACCTGCACTTCTCGCTGCTGCCGTCCTGGCGCGGCGCCGCCCCCGTCCAGCACGCCATCCTGCACGGCGACGACGTCACCGGGGCCGCGACCTTCGAGATCGAGCGGGACCTCGACGCCGGACCCGTCTACGGGATGCTGACCGAGCCCATCGGCGCGCGCGACACCAGTGGCGAACTCCTCACGCGGCTCTCCCAGTCCGGCGCCGAACTGCTGCTGCGGACCCTGAACGGCATCGAGTCCGGCGAGCTCGAGGCCCGTCCGCAGGGGCACGACGGCGTCTCGTACGCCCCCAAGCTCACGCCGGCCGACGCCGAGGTCGACTTCGGTGCCCCGGCGATGCGCGTCGACCGGCTCATTCGCGCCTGCACACCGGCCCCCGGCGCGTGGTCGACGTTCCGCGGCACCCGGATCAAGCTCGGCCCCGTTCTGCCCGTCCCCGACGCCGAGCCGCTGGCACCGGGCCGACTCTCCGCGGAGAAGAAGCGGGTACTCGTCGGCACCGCCACCCACCCCGTCGAACTCGGCGAGGTCCAGCCGCAGGGCAAGCGCCTGATGGCGGCCGTCGACTGGGCGCGCGGCGTGCGCCCCGGCGAGGACGACCACCTCGGCGGCTGAGCTGCCGTATCCTCGATAGGTGGCCCGATCGGTGTCCTCAGCGGACGCGCCGAGGCGGGCCATCCGACTTTCTCCCGTTTCTCCCGGCGATTCCCAGGCGTAAGGCTGATCCCAAGGTGACCGACCGTTCCCGTTCCCCGTACCGCCCGTCCCGCCGCCCCAAGGGCGGCGGTGGCCAGAGCGGCGGGAAGAAGAACCCGGCGACCCCGCCCGCGCCTCGGGATCCCGCCCGACGCACCGCCTACGACGTCCTGCGCGCGGTCGAGGAACGCGACGCCTACGCGAACCTCCTCCTTCCCACCCTCCTCCGCGAACGCAATATCACCGGACGGGACGCCGCGCTCGCCACCGAGCTCACCTACGGCACGCTGCGCCTCCAGGGCACCTACGACGCGATCCTCGACGCCTGCATCGACCGGTCGCTCAAGTCCGTCGACAAAGAGGCCCTGCCGCTGCTCCGCCTCGGCGCGCACCAGCAGCTGTCCACCAACATCCCCCCGCACGCCGCCGTCAGCGCGACCGTCAATATCGCCAGACGGGTCGTCGGCCACCACCGTGCCCGCTTTGTCAATGCCGTGCTGCGCAAGGTCAGCGCCCGCGACCTCGACGCGTGGCTGGCTGTCGTCGCGCCCGACCGCGACGCCGATGCCGTGGGCCACCTCGCCGTCGTGCACAGCCACCCCCGCTGGATGGTGAACGCCCTGGCCGCCGCCCTCGGCGAGGACCCGAAGAGCAGCGACCTGACCGAGACCGAGCAGCTGCTCGCGGCCCACAACGAGCGCCCCCGCGTGACGCTGGTCGCCAAACCCGGCCGCGCCAGCGTCGCCGACCTCATCGAAGGCGGTGCCACCGAGGCCCGCTACTCGCCCTTCGCCGCCTACCTGCCCGAAGGCGATCCTGCCCTGCTGCGCGAGGTGCGCCAGCGCCGCGCCGCTGTGCAGGACGAGGCCAGCCAGCTGGTCGCGCTCGCGCTCACCCGCGTCTCCGTCGAGGGCGCCGACGCCCGCTGGCTCGACATGTGCGCCGGTCCCGGCGGCAAGGCCGGACTGCTCGCCGGGCTCGCCGGGCAGCGCGACGCCCGCCTGCTCGCCGTCGAGGTGCAGCCCGCCCGCGCCGGACTCGTCGCCCAGGCCGTCCAGCGCTCCGTGCGCGACGCCGGACGCGTGGTCGTGGCCGACTCCACCCGCCCTGCCTGGCGCGACGGGGCCTTCGACCGCGTCCTTGTCGACGTCCCCTGCACCGGTATGGGCGCGCTGCGCCGACGCCCGGAGTCGCGCTGGCGGCGCACCCCGCACACGGCCGACGAACTGGCGCCTCTCCAGCGTGACCTGCTCGCCCGCGCCCTCGACGCGACGCGGTCCGGCGGTGTCGTGGCCTACGTCACCTGTTCCCCGCACCTGTCCGAGACCCGGAGCGTCATCGAGGACGTGCTCGCCGACCGCTCCGACGTGACGGTGCTGCGCGCCGCCGACTTCCTCGACGAGGTCCCCGACGTCGCGGCAGGCGACTACGTGCAGTTCTGGCCGCACCGCCACGGCACCGACGCGATGTTCCTGGCGCTGCTGCGGAAGAACTGAGCGCCGCCGACACCGCCGCGTGCGCGTCCGGCCCCGCCCCGGGCGCGCAGGTCGAAACGGCCCCCTGACTAGACTCGGTGCCGTGGCAATCCAGATCTCACCCAGCATCCTCTCCGCCGACTTCGCCCATCTCGCCGATGAGGCCGCGGCGGTCGCGCATTCGGCCGACTGGCTGCACGTCGACGTTATGGACAACCATTTCGTCCCCAACCTGACCCTCGGCCTGCCGATCGTCGAATCCCTCCGCAAGGCCGCGGCCCTGCCGCTGGACTGCCATCTGATGATCGAGGACCCCGACCGCTGGGCGCCCGCCTACGCCGAGGTGGGGGCCGGCAGCGTCACCATCCACGCCGAGGCCGCGAGCGCACCGGTCCGGACCCTGCGCGAGATCCGCCGCCAAGGCGCCCGCGCCGGTCTGGCCCTGAACCCGGCGACCGCACTGGAGTCCTACGCCGACCTCCTCCCCGAGGTGGACATGATGCTCCTGATGACGGTCGAACCCGGATTCGGCGGGCAGAAGTTCATCGACCTCGTGCTGCCGAAGATCGAACGGGCCCGCAAGCTCATCGACAGCAGCGGCGCCCAGGTCTGGCTGCAGGTCGACGGCGGCGTCAGCGCCGAGACGATCGAGCGCGCCGCCGCCGCGGGCGCCGACGTCTTCGTGGCCGGTTCGGCCGTCTACGGCGCCGACGACCCCGCCGCGGCCGTCGACGCCCTGCGCGCCCAGGCGGTCAAGGCGGCGATCTAGCCCCCGCCGCCGGTCCCATCGCCCCGCTCTCCGAGCTGTTCCGGCGGGCCGGGCATGGCCCCACACCCCGGCACACGGCCCCGTGGCGCGCGTGACGCGCGCCACGGGGCCGTACACGTTTTCCGGGGGGCTCGTGCGCGACAGGAATACGCCGTCATGGCACACTTGTTCCTCAAGACGTTGTCCAACGCGTGCTCCGGGGTCGGTGAAAGTCCGAACCGGCGGTGACAGTCCGCGACCCGGCCGAATCCATCGGCCGGTTGAACCGGTGAAATTCCGGTACCGACGGTGAAAGTCCGGATGGGAGGCAGTACGCGTGGGATCGGACGGGCAGAGGACCGCTCCGCCGAAGCGGCGCGGCGTATCTGTCCCCCCGGTCCCGGAGCGGTTTTCCCCGCTCACGTTCATCCCCGGAGCCTGACCAGGTGAAGGGGATGGCTCGGACATGTTCACGGGAATCGTCGAGGAACTGGGCGAGGTCGCGGCGATCACGCCCGACGGCGCCGACGGTGCGGCCGTCCGGCTCGCGGTACGCGGCCCGGACGTCACCTCCGACGCACGGCACGGCGACTCCATCTCGGTCAACGGCGTCTGCCTGACTGTTACCGACAACGCCGACGGCACGTTCACCGCCGACGTCATGAAGGAGACGCTGGACCGCTCCAGCCTCGGCGCGCTGCGCCCCGGATCACCCGTCAACCTCGAACGTGCCGCCAAGGTCTCCGACCGGCTCGGCGGGCACATCGTGCAGGGCCACGTGGACGGCACCGGGCGGATTCTTGAGCGCGTCCCCGGCTCACGCTGGGAGACCGTGCGCATCTCCCTCCCCGACGACCTGGCCCGCTACGTCGTCGAGAAGGGCTCCATCACCGTCGACGGCGTCAGCCTCACCGTCGTCTCCGTCGAGCCCGGCTCCTTCACCATCAGCCTGATCCCCACCACGCTCGACCTCACCACCCTCGGCCGCAAGGGCGTCGGCGACCCGGTCAACCTCGAAGTCGACATCGTCGCCAAGTACGTCGAGCGCCTGGTCGGATTCACCGGCACGGCGGCACGTCCCACAGCGGGCGCGGACGAGAGGAGCGGCGCCTGATGGGCGACGTCTCCACCGGCGTGTGGTGGCTGCAGTGGGCCTACGCCGGCTTCACCCTCTTCGGCGAGCACGTCCGCTGGGCCGACCTCATCGGCAACATCGCCGCCCTGGCCACGGTCGCCCTGGCCATCCGCCGGTCAATGTGGACCTGGCCCGTGCAGCTCACCGGTGCCGTGCTCCTCTTCGCGGTCTCCATCGACGCCCACCTCACCGGTAACGCCCTCAAGCAGGTCATGTTCATCGGCCTGGTCCTCTACGGGTGGACCCGCTGGGCGCGACAGACCCGCGGCGGCGCCGAACTCCGGGTGCGCCCGGCCACCGGCCACGAGCGCGGGCTGCTCCTCGGCGCCCTCATCGGCGGAACCATCGCCGTGGCGCTGATGTTCGAGGCCACCGGCCTGTCCTGGGCCCCCTGGCCGGACGCCTTCATCTTCGTCGGCAGCGCCATCGCGACCTTCGCCCAGAGCCGCGCGCTGATCGACTTCTGGTTCGTGTGGATCATCGTCGACCTGGTCGGCGTCCCCCTCGCCCTGCTGTCGGGCCTGTGGGTCACCGGCCTCGTCTACGGCGTCTTCTTCATCCTGGCCGCGCTGGGAATCCGCGACTGGAGCCGCCAGTACCGGATCCGTCAGCGGGCCGACCTCGCCGCGACCGCCCCATCCAGGACGACGGCGGTGGGCGCATGAGTACCCGTCCCGAACCTTCCCACAGCAGCGCGGTTCGCGCAGTCCACGCAGGCCGAGCAGGTCAAGTTCAAGGAGCCACGATGACGAGTGCCATCCAGGAGCGGATCGAGCCGACCGAGCCGGTCGACGCCCCCATCCGCCTCGACGACATCACCGAGGCGATCGCCGACATCGCGGCCGGACGCCCCGTCATCGTCGTGGACGACGAGGACCGTGAGAACGAAGGCGACCTCATCTTCGCCGCCGAGGCCGCCACCCCCGAACTGCTCGCGTTCATGATCCGCTACACCTCCGGCGTCGTCTGCGCCCCGATCACCGGCGACGACGCGGACCGCCTCGACCTGCCGCTCATGGTCAAGGTCAACCAGGAGAGCATGCGCACCGCCTACACCGTCTCGGTGGACGCGCGTGCCGGAGTGACCACCGGAATCTCCGCGGCCGACCGCGCGCACACCCTCCGGCTGCTCGCCGACGCGCGCAGCACCGCCGGGGACCTTGTCCGACCCGGCCACATCTTCCCGCTGCGCGCCCGCTCCGGCGGCGTGCTCGTCCGCCGCGGACACACCGAGGCCGCCGTCGACCTCGCCCGCCTCGCCGGACTGCGGCCCGCCGGTGTCATCGCCGAGGTCGTCAACGACGACGGCACCATGGCCCGGCTGCCCCGGCTGCGCGAGTTCGCCGACGACCACGGCCTCAAGCTCGTCTCCATCGAGCAGCTCGCCGCCCACCTCGAGGCCGACACTTCCGTCGAGGAGCCCCCGGCGTGGCCCACCCCGCTCGTCGACCGTGTTGTCGAGACCCGCATCCCCAACCGCCACGGCGAATGGCGCGCCATCGGCTACCGCGGCCTGGCCGACGGCGCCGAGCACGTTGCCCTCGTCTACGGCGACCTCGGCGACGGCACCGACGTGCTGGCCCGGCTGCACTCCGAATGCCTCACCGGCGACGGCTTCGGCTCGCTGCGCTGCGACTGCGGCCCCCAGCTGGAGGCCGCCATGGAACGGATCGCCGACGCGGGCCGCGGCGTCCTCGTCTACCTGCGCGGACACGAAGGCCGCGGCATCGGCCTGCTGCGCAAGCTCCAGGCCTACCGCCTGCAGGACTCCGGAGCCGACACCGTCGACGCCAACCTGAAGCTCGGCCTGCCCTCCGACGCCCGCGAGTTCGGCGCGGGAGCACGGATCCTGACCGACCTCGGCGTCTCCTCGGTCCGGCTGATCAGCAACAACCCCGAGAAGATCGACGGCCTCGTCGACAACGGCATCACCGTCACCGAGCGGGTCACCCTGCCCACGGCCGTCACCCCGGCCAACCTCCGCTACCTGCAGGCCAAGCGCGACCGCATGGGCCACGACCTGCCCGGCATCGCCGCCGCCAACTGAGCGGTCCTGGCGTCGGACACCGGTCCGTAGCCAGAGCCGACCACCACAACCAACCGACACTGCCGACCCACATTCACGACGAGGACCATCACCCATGAGCGGAACGGGACGTCCCGACGAAGCGACCATCGACGCGGCCGGTCTCACTCTCGGCATCGTCGCCACCCGGTGGAACGCCGAGGTCGTCGAGCCGATGGTGCGGCGCGCCATGGACGCCGCGAAGCAGGCCGGGGCCGACACCCCGACCGTCGTCAAGGTGGCCGGGTCCATCGAGATCCCGGTCGTCGCCCAGGAGCTCGCCCGCACGCACGACGCCGTCGTCGCCCTCGGCGCGGTCGTCCGCGGCGGAACACCGCACTTCGACTACGTCTGCCTCTCGGTCACCCAGGGGCTCACCGACGTGGCGCTGCGCGAGGCGACCCCCGTGGCCAACGGCGTGCTGACCTGTGATACCCAGGAGCAGGCGCGCGACCGCGCCGGTCTCCCGGGCAGCCGGGAGGACAAGGGGTGGGAGGCCGCGCAGGCGGCGCTGGACAGCGCCGTCGTCCTGCGCGGGCTGCGCGCGAGCGAAACCCGCCCCACGGGGTAAGCCGAGAGGGGAGAAGGGGACAACGTTGGGGCCGGTGGACGTGAGAGAAGAGGGACCGTTGAGTGAGCCGGTCGATGGTCAGACACGGGCGCTTCCGGTGACATGGCGCCCGCGCAACATCCGCATCGTCGCCTACGGGCTCGCCGTTGTGACGCTGGCCACGATGGTGATCCTGGCCGCTGTCCTCCCCGCGGACTGGCGCCTGCAGGACCGGGTCGGCCTGGTGATGATGGGCCTGGTCGGCGTTGCGGCCCTGCACCTCCTCGCCCGGCCGCGGCTGACCGCGGCCGAGAACCGGGTGACCGTCGTCAACGGCATCCGCACGCACGTCCTGGAGTGGCCGGAGATCATCGACATCCGCATGCCGGTGGGGGAGCCGTGGCCCTCCATCGACCTGGCGGACGGGTCGACGCTGGCGGTGATGGGCATCCAGAGCAACGACGGCGAGCTGGCGCAGACCAACCTCGCCCAGTTCCGCGCCCTGCTGCACGAGCGCGGAGAGGCCGAGGAGCCGGAGCGCTGACCGGCGCCGTCCGGGCGCGCCGGTCACGGCGCCGGGTGGCACGTGCCACACGCCGCGACCGCTGAGGGTGCCGCGCCCCAGGAGCCGAGAAGACCAGTTGAACTCCCTCGCGTCACGCGGCGTCATAGGAGTATGGGCACCCTCACCCGGAACACGACGCCCACCCGGCCCCGACCCCCGCACCGCGGCGCCGGAATCAGTCGGGCCGCCGCGTTGTTGTGGCTGACGGTTCTGGTCCTGGCGGTGATCTCGCTCATCGTCCAGTGATCGCATTCGCGACTTCCACCGACTCCCGCGGTGAAGAAGAAAGGGCGGGCGGCCGTGCCACGGCCGCCCGCCCTTTTCCTGTCGCCGTCCCTGACCGCCACCGCGACGCGCGAGGCGCCAGCGCTGTCTGTGCCCGGATACGAGGGACCGTGGAGATCTTTGGAGGATCACGATCTCTGCGAATGTGCTCCCGACCACATAGCCTGGCAGTCCAGACATGTACACAGGGCCACAGGACCAAGGGGCCACGGGAGGACCCGCGGGGCGCGTCGGGTCACCGCCGTCGCGGCTGGAGCCGGAGAAGGAGTTGGAACGTGCGTGACATCCGCTCGGCCGTTGGGGAGCTGTACTCCTCAGGTGAGACCTTCGCGCTCGCGACGGTCATCGACACCTACCGGAGCTCCCCGCGAGAAGCGGGCGCGGCCATGGCCGTCGGGGCCACGGGCGAGGTCATCGGAAGCGTGTCCGGGGGATGCGTGGAAGGCGCGGTCTACGAGCTGGCGCAGCAGGTCATCGCCACCGGTACCCCCGCCCGCGAGAGCTACGGCGTCAGTGACGACGACGCGTTCAGCGTCGGGCTGACCTGCGGCGGGACCCTGCACGTCCTCGTGGAGCCGGTGAACCGGACGCTCTACCCGCAGCTGGGCGCGGTCATCGGCGCTATCGACGAGCACCAGCCGGTGGCGGTCGCCACCATCGTCTCCGGCCCCGGACGGCTCGGGCAGCGGCGGGTCATCTGGCCCGACCACAGCGAGGGAACCCTGGGCAAGGAGCGGCTGGACGCGGCCGTCGACGACGACGCCCGCGGCATGCTCGCCCAGGGCAGCACCGGCATCCTGCGCTACGGCGCCGGCGGCCAGCGGCGCGGCGACGAGCTGGAGGTGTTCGTGCAGTCCTTCGCCCCCGCCCCGCGCATGCTGGTGTTCGGCGCCATCGACTTCGCCGCCGCTGTCGCCGACATCGGCGCCCACCTCGGCTACCGCGTGACGGTGTGCGACGCCCGCCCGGTGTTCGCCACCGCCAAGCGCTTCCCCAAGGCCGACGAGGTGGTGGTGCAGTGGCCGCACGTCTTCCTCGCCGAGATCGAGGACCAGATCGACGAGCGGACCGCCATCTGCGTGCTGACCCACGACCCCAAGTTCGACGTGCCCCTGTTGAAGGTCGCCCTGCGCACCCGTGCCGGATACATCGGGGCGATGGGCAGCCGCCGCACGCACGACGACCGGATGGCCCGGCTGCGCGAGGAGGGCGTGGGCGAGGAGGAGCTGGCCCGCCTGCACTCACCGATCGGCCTCGACCTCGGCGCCCGCACGCCCGAGGAGACCGCGGTCTCGATCGCCGCCGAGCTCATCCAGGCCCGGTGGGGCGGCAGCGGCCGCCCCCTCAGTTCGACCACCGGGCGTATCCACATCGAGCCGATGGCGTCACCGGCGCCGAGCGTCCCTACCGAGGTGACAGCGGGGACTCACACGCGGTGACCTGGCCCGAAGCCGTCGGTAGAGCACCGCTGCGGCCGGATCCGGCCAAGCAGTCCGACCACCTGGACACCGCTGGCTGCGAATCCTTCCTTCGGGTGGGGTTTCGGGCCCTTCGTGCACCCGGAGCGATATCGCAGACAGGGGTGCGAACCCTCCTGAGCGTGACATCATCGCGTCATGACGACACGCAAGACAGGCGGTGACGGCACACCGGTCGCCGGACTGCTGCTCGCGGCGGGGGAGGGGACCCGGCTCGGCGGGCCCAAGGCCCTCGTTGAGCTCGCGGGCGAGCGGCTCGTCGATCGGGGTGCGCGGATCCTGCGAGAGGGAGGGTGCGTGCCGGTCTATGTCGTGACAGGAGCTGCGAAGGCCGAGGTCGACGGCGCGACCGAGGTGCACAACCCGAAGTGGCCCAGCGGCATGGGATCGTCGCTGCGCACGGGTCTCGACGCGATGCCGACCGAGGTGGACGCCGTTGTGGTGGCCCTCGTGGACCAGCCCCTGGTGACCTCCGCCGCGGTACGACGGCTGCGCGAGGCGTACGCGGAGGGCTCCCGGGCGGTCGTCGCGACGTACGGAGGCAACCTGCGCAACCCCGTTCTGCTGGGCCGGGAGCACTGGCCGAGCGTGCACGCACTGGCGGAGGGCGACGTGGGCGCCCGGCCGTTCCTGCGCGCCTACTCCCACCTGGTGACCCCCGTGGACTGCGACGACGTGGCCAGCCCCGATGACATCGACACGGCCGAGGACCTGGAGCGAATGCGCAAGATCCTCGATCTCGGGCCGGGTGGTACCGACGGCATAACCGTCGGACCGGACTAGCCGGTCCGCCCCTCAACGGACGAACAGACGAACAGACGCACACTGACCGCGCCGAAGCCGCTTCCCCCAGCCCCCAACCACCGCGGCTTCGGCCCGCACACCATCTCGCGCCCGGGCCCCTCGTACCCGAGCCGCTCTAGCCCAGCGCCGATGACATCATGCGGATGCCGAAGCGCGCGTCGCTGTGCTCTCCCGGGCCCAGCACCCGCAGACACTGGCCGCTCGCCAAGGCGTTGGGCGGGCAGGTCATGGGCTCGACGGCGAGCGCTCCCCGGTGCGCGGCGCCGGGAAGACCGTCGGCGCTGTACACCTGCAGCCAGCCACAGGACGAGTCGGCCCACAGGCCCACACCGTGGTCCGGCCCGGACAGCACCGTCCAGGACCATCGCTCGGCGCCGGGGCGCAGGCCGGTGAAGGCCGTGTCGAACACCGTCTCCCCGATGCGGCGCGGCGTGCGGAAGTCGTACTCCGTACCCGCGACGTTCTGCGGTGGCCCTGTGGGCAGCAACCGGTCGTCCACGGGCAGCCGGAGCCGAGCAGGCAGGTGCAGCGTCGCCTCGTCCAGCGGCATCCCGACCGTGAGGTACGGGTGCGCCCCGAAGCCGTACGGGGCTGCCGTCGACCCGACATTGTGCGCGGTGGCCAGCACGCTCAATCCGGAGGCCGGGTGGAGCCGGTAGTCGACCGCCAACTCCAGCGGGAACGGGTACCCCGGTTCGCCGTCGAGGGCGTAGGTGAGGCGCACGTGGGTCGAGGTGGTGTCGTGCGGCGTCCAGGACCGGGAGTGCACCAGCCCGTGGATCGCGGTACCGCCCTCGGGCTCGGTGATCTCCAGCTGGTACTCGGTTCCCTCGAAGGTGTACCGGCCCTTCTCGACCCGGTTCGGCCAGGGAGCCATCAGCCGCCCCTGAAAGGCCTCGCCCCCCGCGCCTGGGGAATCGGATTCGCCGCCCCAGATCAGGTCACCGCCGCACCAGGTGAGCCGTTGCAATGTGGCTCCGTTGCGGCCGATGATCGCGCGGTACTCGCCTGCCGCCAGTTCGATCGCGTCGCCCACCGGACACCGTCACTCATCTACTCGTTTTGATCCAGCTACCGGGCGATCATATAGGCGCACGCCGCGCGACGCGGGCGATCGGCGAGAATCTCTTACATTCCGATGCGGAAGGGGCGACCTGCGCCAGGACGGGAGCGGTGGTCGTCGACGCACGGCCTCCTACGGCTATCCGGCCAGCAGGGCGTCCAGCGGGATCAGGACTCCGGCGCCGAGCATGACGAAGCCGGTGGAGAGCAGCACGAGGAGCATGAACACCGACCCGACGACGGCCAGCCGGAAGGCGCCCAGCTGGGTGCGGGCCTTGCGTCGGCCGTTCGCCGCGGCGCGGCCGAGGAGCACCAGCACCACACCGAGGGCGGCCGGCAGCCACCACTGCTCGGCGACCCCGCCGGGCAGCAGCCCGACAACGTACTTCGCCAGGGCGACGACGGGCTGGGTGTTCGGGCCCTCGTCGGCGCCGAACGCGACGAGCGGCTCGTACAGCGAGCGCACGGTCTCGGTCGTGGGGAAGAACCCCTCCGGTCCGCGCAGCACGCGGCCGAGCGTGTCGAGGATCCCGAGCAGCGCCGCCGGGTAGGCGAAGCGGCGGCACTTCCCGGCGCTCATCGCCCGCAGGATCTGCTTCATCGCGCGGTCGGCCCGCCGCTGCTCCTGGGAGCGTGGGACATCGGCCCCGGCGCCAGGCTGCCGACCGTAGGGGACGGGCGTGGGGGACGTCGGGCCGCCGGCGGTGCCCTTGGAGCGGATGGTGGACAGCCGCTCACGCACCCGCGCCCAGCCGCCGCCGACCGCGTCCGTGGTGCTCTGCCACCGGCCGCGCCAGCGCGCGCGGGTGTTGGCGCGTTCGAGCTCGCGCTGCGCGGTACCCGCCGCCGTCGCGGCGGGCAGGAGCAGGGAGGCGGTGACCAGCGCGGCGTTCGTGGTGACCTCGTCGGCCCGGCCGCGCAGGCCGGTGCGCCGCTGCTCGCGCCACCACGGGGCGTGCGGGGCGTCGCTGCGCCGGGAGGGGTGCCAGGACTGGTCGCGGAGCAGCCGACGGTGCCGGGCCGGAGCTTCGGGGTCGAGGACGAGTTCGGCCGCGGTCGCCCACGCCGCGTCCCACTCGTGCTCGGCGAGGCCGGTGATACCGGAGACCCCGCTCTCGTGGAGCCGGTCGGTGGCCGTCGCGACCTGCTCCATGATCAGCGGGACCTCGTGCTGGACGCGTTCCAGCAGCGCACACCGCCGGGCGCCATCGGCCCGGCAGGCGGGGTGCCCGCACCAGTGCCGGGCCGCGAGGTCGAGCGCGCCCTGCTCGATGGCGTCGCGCAGCAGCGCGTGGCGGCTCCGCTCTCCGGCGGCCAGCCCGAGCACGCCCTCGGCGCTGATCTCGTGACCCCGGTAGCGGGGCGGCATGCCGGGCACGTAGTGCGCGGCCAGCGCGCTGATCGCCAGGTGGACGAGCTCGGGGTGGGCGTCGAGCTGGGTGAGGTAGGCGCGGTCGAAGGTGTAGTCGTTGACTTCGCGGTCCAGCCAGGTGCGCAGGCTGGGCCAATGGGTGCGGAGCCAGACCTCGCCCTTGTCGCAGCGGTCGAGCAGGTCGAAGGCGAGGCTCGGCGGGTCGTCGTGGGAGACGTCGGCGAAGACGAGCGGGGCGTGGCGGCGGGCGGCGACGATCGTCGGGCGCTCACCGGAGAGCCACGCGCGGACCTCGTCGTGCCCCCAGCGCGCCGACGGGATCGGGGCGAGCAGACCGCGCGCCAGCAGCCGCCAGCGCTCGTCGGGGATGCCGGAGACGTCGATGTCGGTGGTGCGCGCGGTCAGCCAGCTCTCACCGCGCTCGGGGCGGCGGCCGGTCATCAGCTCGTGCACCATGATCCCCAGCGACCACCACGCGGCCGGGGCCTCGCGCCGCCCCTCGACGACCTCGGGTGCGGCATAGTCCTCGGTGATGGCGAGCCCGCCGTACACGCGGCTCATCGTGGCGCGGACCGCGCCGCCGAAGTCGGTGAGCGCGAACACGGGCGGGTCGAGGTCGCGGACCAGCAGGTTCTCGGGTTTCACGTCGGTGTGGTTGTGCTGCAGCGAGTCCTGCCAGTGGTGCAGGCAGTCGGCGACGGCCGACACGATGGCCCGCGCCCGCTCCTCGGAAAGCGGGGCCTCGTCCAGAACGGACCGCAGCGAGCCCTTGGCGAAGTACTCCTGGGCCTCCCACGCCAGCTCCTCGCCCCACGAGCTGCGCGCGTACCCGTAGCCGTGGATGGCGGGGGTGTGCGGATCGGCGGCGCCCCGGGCACGGAGGCGGTCGAGCAGCTCCCGGTTGATGTCGTGTCCGGGGCGGTAGACCTTGAGCGCGACCCGGCGGCCGTCCCCGGCGCCGTCGGTGTTCCCCCGGTCGTTGGCGTTGTCGGACGCCGTTGCGCCCTCCGGAGGCGTGCGCTGGTCAACCGGTTCGGCCAGGTAGACGATGGCCTCGCCCCCGGCCCCGATGTGTCCCCGCACGTTGTAGGCGCGGCGGAGCTCGGCCGGGATGGCGTAGTCCAGCTCGCTCGCCGGGCCGACCACCATCCGCCCGATCAGCCGGGCGAACCATTCCAGGAGCGGGCCGAAGACGCGTCGCCACCAGGCATCAGGCCGCGCGGCGGTGCCCCGGAACGCGGCCGTCGCATCGGCGGCTCTGGCGGTGGACGTCCGAGCGCCCGTGGACGCCCCGCCGCGAGCGCCGCGCAGCACGCGGGTGCGCGGCTCCAGGGTCCGCGTCGGGTCCGAGGATCCGGCGTTCTCGGAAGACCCGCCCCCGGGGCGCAGAACCCGGGTGACCCACCGCGTCGGCCCACGCCCGGTGTCGAGCCGCGTCGTCGACTGGGCCGGCGTCGGGTCGATCCGCTGCGTGGGTGCCGCCGGATCCGGCTGATCAGGAGTGACCATCGTTGAAGGGGCGTCTTTCCGGTGCTGGACCACTGGACGAGGGGGTGCCCTCCAGATTAGGTCAGTGCCTCAAGCCCGACGCTTGAGGCGCTATGTGCGGCTTCAGCGCGCATGACCGAAACGCCGGACCAGTGACGGAAGTGAGCGACGTGAGGGAAGGCTGTCACGCCCCCGCGTGCGGCGGGACCCCGAGGATCTCGCAGGCGTCCTGGTACATGCGGACGACCTCCTGGCGGATCTCGGCGCGTTCGGTGAGCGGACGGGACCACGGGATGCGTACCTCGACCTCGGCTCCGTCCACGATGGCGACGTAGTCGCCGCCGTATCCGTCGAGGCCGGTCATCCGGGCCGCGGTGGCCGAGGGGCGGCCGCCCAGGGCTCGGCAGATGAGCAGGGTGTCCTCGGCGTGGTCGTCGTTCATGTGCTTGGTGACGGCATGGACGACCTCGGGGGTGAACGGTGTCGCAGGCAACGGTGGTCGGTTCCTCTCCGTGATCATCGGCCCTTGCGGGATCGGACGGATTATACGACGGAGCGTCGTGAAAGCTGGGGCCCGGGTGGCTGCCGCCCACCCGCCCTGCGGAGCAGTGCCTATTTCCGGTCAGTCATCAAGCGGCCATCAATCGGGTTCATAAATAAACTCGGCATCGATCTCCACCGCGACCCGATCTCCCACGACCATCCCGCCGCCGTCCATCGGCATCTCGATGTCCACGCCGAATGTCCTGCGACTGAGCTCGGTCTCGGCGTGGAAACGTGCCCGGGTGAAGCCGAAGTCGTCTGTGCTCGTGCCGTTGAACTCCATCCTCAGCTCGACCGGACGGGTCACCCCTTTGATGGTCAGGTCGCCGTCGAGGAGGAAGGCCGCACCGTCCTGGCGGACGCCGGTCGAGGTGAAGGTCCATTCGGGGAAGGCCGCGACGTCGAAGAAGTCCGCTGAACGGATGTGGGCATCGCGTTCCCCGTTGTCGGTATCGATGCTGGTCGCGTCGATCGTGGCGCTGACCGATGAGGCGAGGGGATCGTCGTCGACTGCCAGGCTGGAGCTGAACTTCTCCATACGTCCGCGCACGCGACTGATCATCATGTGTCGGACGGAGAAACCGATTTGTGAATGTGTTGGGTCAATCTTCCAGGTCCCGGGCTTGAGGTCGAATTCGGTCATGATTCCCCCCGAAAGATGACGAGATTGCATGATAACAATCAGTTACCACGTTGACACGTTTTTGATTCCGAGGAGGAGTCTTGCTGGTAAGGAATGACATGGCAGGGGATCCCGCGGGCAACGGAGGCCGGACTACGATGACGGCCATGGACCCGGTCGACTGGCTCGATGACGATCAGCAGCGGATCTGGCGCAGCTTCCTGCGAACGAACTCCCTGATGAACCAGGAGCTCGACCGCGACCTGCGCCAGCGCGACGGACTGACGCTCGTCGAGTACGGCATTCTCGTGAGCCTGTCGGAGGCGGAGGGGCAGCGCGTGCGCATGCGCCACCTCGCCGACAGCGTGATCGTCTCCAAGAGCCGCCTGTCCCACCAGATCGCACGCCTGGAGCGCGACGGCTACGTGCGTCGCGAAAGCTGCTCCCAGGACCGTCGCGGCTCGTGGGCCGTCCTCACCGAGCACGGTGAGAAGGCGCTGTCGGAGGCCGCCCCCGGACACGTCGCTCGGGTGCGCGAGTGCCTGTTCGACCGGCTCACCTCCGAACAGGTCGAGCGCCTCGGCGAGATCATGGGCGTACTGGAGGATGGGTTGCGCGAGCGCACCCGCAGGTGAGATCGGCCTCCCCGCTGGGGGATTAAACCCGCTCTGCCCCTCTCAACCTGTTGAAATCGTCTAGAGTCACCAGTCGTGACCCAACGACCCACCCTCACCGGCGCACAGAGATTTCGCGACGATGACGGCTCAGCCGATCCACAGGTAACCGAGCGGTTGGAGGCCTACTCCCGCGGCGCCATCGGGGACCGCCAGGTGCTGGCCGCACTCGGCCCCTCCCGGGTGCTGGTCCCCGTGGTCGCCGTACCCACCGAGGTCGAGGAAGGCGAGGACGGCCTCGAACGCGACAAGCAGAGTGACGTCGCCGTCCCCCTCATGATCGGCAAGGACGGCCGCAGGGGCGTCCTCGCCTTCACCTCGGTCGACGCCGTGCGCCGCTGGCGGGAGGACGCCCGCCCCGTCCCGGTCACCGCCGTCGAGGCCTGCAAGTCCGCGATCGACGAGGGAGCCGACGCCCTCGTCGTCGACGTCGCGGGCCCGATCACCTACGCGGTCCAGGGCCGGTTCCTCACGATCCTCGCCGAACGCGGGACCGTGCCCGAACCCCAGGAGGACCCCCAGGTCCTCGCGATGATCTACCGCATCACGCACACGGAGTTCGGCATCGAGCGTGTACGCATCCACAGCTCCGAACGCGCCGACATCGGTGTCCGCCTGGAGCTCGACCGCCGCGACGACGACTCGATCCGCCGCGTGGCCGACCGCCTCGCCGCCGAACTCGCCCCGCTCCTGCCCGGCGGCGTCGAACTGAGCGCCGTGGTCCGCGCGCGCCGCGGCGACGCGGACTGACCAGGCCGGGCGTCCGATGATCTCGGGGATATCGACCGAATGTCGGCAATTATTCGGTCGATATCCCCGAGATCATCGAAACCACCCCATCGGTGGCATCGGATAGGTTCCCGTTCATGCCTCCATCCCCCGATGTCGTGCTCGCCGTCGTGCTCGCGGTCGCCCTCGGCCTGGTCGGGGTCGCGGTCGGATGGGCGACGGGGCGGGTGGTGCCGCTGTTCGTGCGGCATGAGCCCGAACCAGACGACGACTCCGGGCCGCCGCCTCCCACCTGCCCGCACTGCGGTGCCGAGATCCCCTTCCTCCGGTGGCTTCCGGTACCCCGGTCGGCCGGCTTCCTCCGGCACGGGCGCTGTCCCTCGTGCCGGGCCACGGTCACGACCTCCACGGCCACCGTCTGGGCCACCGCCGCGGTCTTCGCGGGGATCGGAGCCACGGCCGGGCTGGGGCTCGGCATCACCGGGCACAGCTGGGCGGCGCTGGCCGCCCTGCTCGTCTTCGGCGCGCTCGGTGCCGTGCTCTCAGTCATCGACATCCGCGTCCACCGGCTGCCCGATGTGCTCGTGCTGCGCTCCTACCCCGTCGCCCTGCCGCTCGTCTTGGGCGGGGCGCTGGCCGCCGCGTACGTCGGCGGGCCCGCCGACCGCCTCGGAGCGGCCGACGCCGCCACGGCCGACTCCCTGACGGGCCTGTCGAACCTCGGGGGCGTGGCCGGAGGGGTGAGCGGGGCGCTGGTCGGGATGGTCGGGCTGGCCGCCTTCTACGGCCTGCTCTGGTTCATCTACCCCGCCGGAATGGGCTGGGGCGACGTCAAGCTGTCCGGCATGCTCGGCCTCTTCCTGGGGTGGCAGGGCCTGTCCAGCGTGATCGCGGGGCCTTCCTCGCCTTCCTGCTGTCGTCCGTCGTCGGGCTGACGCTCATGGCCCTCGGCCGCGCCACCCGCAAGACCCAGCTTCCCTTCGGCCCGTTCATGATCGTCGGTGCCCTGGCCGTCGTCCTCGTCGGAGACCCGCTTCCGCTGATCATCTGACCACCACCCGCGGCGGGACAGCACGCCCTGGTGTGCGGCGGACCCGCGGACCATGAAAAGATCGGAGCATGTTGCGCTGGCTGACCGCAGGGGAATCCACGGACCGGCACTCGTCGCGATCTTGGAAGGCCTTCCGGCCGGTGTGTCCGTCACCTCCGACGACATCGCCGCCGCACTGCGCCGCCGTCGCGCCGGGTACGGCCGGGTGCCCGGATGAAGTTCGAGCAGGACCAGGTCTCCGTCATCGGGGGATCCGGCACGGCCGCACCCAGGGTGGGCCGGTCGCCGTCGAGGTGGGCAACACCGAGTGGCCCAAGTGGGAGCAGGTCATGTCCCCGACCCGGTCCCCGCCGAGACGCTGGAGGGGCTGGCCCGCAACGAGCCGCTGACCCGGCCCCGGCCCGGCCACGCCGACCTCGTGGGCATGCAGAAGTACGGCCATGAGGAAGCCCGCCCCATCCTGGAGCGCGCCAGCGCCCGTGAGACCGCCGCCCGCGTCGCCATCGGCGAGGTCGCCCGCGCCTTCTGCCGCCAGACGCTCGGCGTGGAGATCCTCAGCCACGTCGTGTCCATGGGTCCGGTCGCCGTGCCCGAGGACGCTGCCCTGCCCGGTCCCGCCGACCTGGAAGCCGTCGACGCCGACCCGCTGCGCTGCTTCGACGCCGAGACCAGCGAGCGGATGGTGGCCGAGGTCGACGACACCAAGAAGTCCGGCGACACCCTCGGCGGCGTCGTCGAGGTGCTCGCCTACGGCCTCCCGCCCGGCCTGGGCAGCCACGTCCACTGGGACCGCCGCCTGGACGCGCGCCTGTCCGGCGCCCTCATGGGCATCCAGGCCATCAAGGGCGTCGAGGTCGGTGACGGGTTCCGCACCGCCGCACGCCGCGGATCGGCCGCGCACGACGAGATCGAGCCCGGCGAAAGCGCTGTGGGCGTCCGCCGCCGCACCAACCGCGCCGGAGGCGTCGAGGGCGGCATGTCCACCGGCGAACCGCTGCGGGTCCGCGCCGCGATGAAGCCCATCGCGACCGTCCCGCGTCCGCTGGACACCATCGACGTGACGACCGGCGAGCCCGCCCTGGCCCACCACCAGCGCAGCGACGTCACGGCGGTTCCGGCCGCCGGTGTCGTCGCCGAGGCGATGGTCGCGCTCGTCCTGGCCGAAGCCGTCGTGGAGAAGTTCGGCGGCGACTCGGTGGCCGAGACCGCCCGCAACGCGCGCTCCTATCTGGAGACGCTGGACGCCGACGGCTAGACCACGGCGCGAACACCTCCGCCGGCCGTGGGCCGGCGCGGGGCGACAGGACGCGGACGAGGAACGACGAGGAACAAGGGACGGATGAGCACACCGATCGCGGTCCTCATCGGCTCTCCCGGCTCGGGGAAGTCCACTGTGGGCCGGGCCCTGGCCGAGCGGCTGGGCGTGGAGCTGATGGACACCGACGTCGAGATCGCGGCGCGCGCGGGCAAGCCCGTGAGCGACATCTTCGTGGAGGACGGCGAACCCGCCTTCCGCGCGCTGGAGCGCGAGGTCGTCGCCGAGGCGCTGGCCGCCCACCCGGGCGTCGTCGCGCTCGGCGGAGGCGCCGTTCTCGACCCGGCGACCCGCGACGACCTGTCGGGGCACCACGTGGTCTACCTGGAGGTCGAGTTCGCCGACGCCGCCAAGCGCGTGGGCATGGACACGGCCCGCCCGCTGCTGGTCGGCAACCCCCGCACCAAGCTCAAGAAGCTGCTGGAGGAGCGGCTGCCGGTCTACCGGGGACTGGCCACGACCACGGTCCCCACCAGCGGATACCACCCGGAGGAGATCGTCGACACCATCGTCGCGTCCCTTCCCGGGCAGGACGAGCGGCAGGAGAACGCCCGATGAGCGCCACCCGCATCGCGGTCGGCGGATCCTCCGCCCCCTACGACGTCGTCGTGGGCAGCGGGGTCTTCGGCGAGCTTCCCGGCCTCGTGGGCGAGAAGGCCGAACAGGTAGCCGTCGTCCACCCCGAGGCGCTGGGCGAGGTCGCCCGCCCCGTCCTGGGTGCGCTGCGCTCCGCCGGGTACACCGTGCACGCCCTGACCGTGCCCGAGGGCGAGGCCGCCAAGGACGTCGCCACCGCCGCCGACCTGTGGTCGCGGCTCGGGCAGGCCGGGTTCACCCGCTCTGACGCCATCGTCGGCGTGGGCGGCGGCGCCACCACCGACCTCGCCGGGTTCGTCGCCGCCACCTGGCTGCGCGGCGTGCGCTGCGTCCTGGTGCCCACCACCCTGCTCGGGATGGTGGACGCCGCCGTCGGCGGCAAGACCGGCATCAACACCCCCGAGGGCAAGAACCTCGTCGGGGCCTTCCACCCCCCGGCCGGGGTGCTGTGCGACCTGGCCACGCTGCCCACGCTGCCCACCGCCGACTACGTCGGCGGCCTCGCCGAGGTCATCAAGGCCGGGTTCATCGCCGACCCGGTCATCCTCGACCTGATCGAGGACGACCCGGACGGCGCCACCCGCCCCGAAGGTCGGCACACCCGCGAGCTCATCGAACGCGCCATCGCTGTCAAGGCCGAGGTGGTCTCCGCCGACCTGAGGGAAAGCGGGCGCCGGGAGATCCTCAACTACGGGCACACCCTCGGCCACGCCATCGAACGCGCGGAGAACTACACCTTCCGGCACGGCTACGCCGTCGCGATCGGCATGGTCTTCGCCGCGGAACTCGCCCGCCTCGACGGCCGGATCGACGACGCCGCCGTGCGGCGCCACCGCTCCATCCTCACCTCCGTCGGACTGCCCACCGGGTACTCCATGGAGGCCTGGAGAGAGCTGCGGGAGGCCATGCGCGTCGACAAGAAGGCCCGCGGTGCCACCCTGCGCTTCGTCGTCCTGGACGGGATCGGCACACCCGCGATCCTCTCCGGCCCCAGCGACGACCTGCTCGACGCCGCCTACAGGGCGGTCGGCGCCTGAACCCCCGCACCTCACACAGCCACTAGACTGGCCGGACAGGAGAGCCACCGCCCGCACCGCCGGTGGTGATCCAGGGGACCCACCCAACGACCGTGCCCAACCCATGGAGAGACGACAGAAGTGGCCACGACGAACGACCTCAAGAACGGCACGACGCTGCGGCTCGACGGCGGAGAACTCTGGAACGTCGTGGAGTTCCAGCACGTAAAGCCGGGCAAGGGCGGCGCGTTCGTCCGCACCAAGCTCAAGAACGTCGTCTCCGGCAAGGTGGTCGACAAGACCTTCAACGCTGGGGCGAAGGTCGAGATCGCCAACGTCGACCGCCGCGAGATGCAGTACCTCTACAACGACGGCGACTCGTTCGTGTTCATGGACACCGAGACCTATGACCAGCTCAACGTCCCCAACGAGGTCGTCGGCGACAACGCGAACTTCCTCCTGGAGAGCGCGATGGTCACGGTGGCGAACAACGAGGGCAACCCGCTCTACATCGAGCTTCCCGCCGCCGTCGAGATGGAGATCTCGCAGACCGACCCCGGCATCCAGGGCGACCGCTCCACCGGCGGCACCAAGCCCGCCACGCTGGAGACCGGCGCCGTCATCCAGGTGCCGCTGTTCATCACCACGGGTGAGCGCGTCAAGGTCGACACCCGCTCCGGCGACTACCTCGGGCGCGTCAAGTAATGACCGCCCACCCGAAGCGGCCGGACAACAGTAAGCAGGGAACGCAGTGAGTGGCGCACGGCGCAAGGCCCGCAGGCGCGCGATCGAGGTGCTTTACGAGTCCGAGCTGCGGGAGACCCCCGTGGCGAAGGTCCTGGAGCGGCGACGCGCACAGCCGGAGCCTCCGATCAACGAGTTCACCGAGCAGCTCGCGGCGGCGGTCGACGAGCGGCGCGCCCGCATCGACGAACTGCTCCAGGAGTACGCCATCGGCTGGACGCTGGAGCGCATGCCGGTGGTCGACCGCAACATCCTCCGGATGGGCGCCTACGAGCTGCTGTGGGCCGACGACATCCCCGACGGGGTGGCGATCGCCGAGGCGGTCGCGGTGGCCAAGGAACTGTCCGCTGAGGAGTCGCCGGCCTTCATCAACGGCCTGCTCTCCCGGCTGATGGAGAACAAGGCGTCGCTCGCGCTGTAGCGGCCCCACGGCCGCCGCGGACAACGCACACGCCCGCTGGGGCACCGCCGCCCAGCGGGGCAACGGGGAAGAACGGGGACGAGGGTGACCGAGAAGGCCGGTGGCATGACCATGGACTGCGCGACCTCCTCCGGCCCGCACCGGGCCGCGGGCACGGCGCGGATCGCCGTTGTGTGGGACGCCCTGCGCAACCTGCTGGCCGGACTCGGTCCGGCGGCCGACGCCCCGCTGCACATCGTCGACGCGGGCGGCGGCACCGGAGGTGCCGCCGTTCCGCTCGCCGAGCTCGGCCACCACGTCACCGTCGTGGAGCCCAACCCCGACTCCCTGGCCGCGCTGGAGCGCCGCGCGGCCGAGGCCGGGGTGCGCGTCCACGCGATGCAGGGCGAGACCCACGACCTCGCCGAGCTGCTTCCGGCCGAGCACGCCCACCTCGTGCTCGTGCACAACGTCCTGGAGTACGTGGACGACCCGCGCGCCGCCCTGAGTGACGTCGTGGGGATCACCCGGCCCGGCGGAGCCGTCAGCCTGATGGCCACCAACGCGGTGGCGGGGGCCCTGCACCGCGCCCTGGCCGGGCACGTCGCCGACGCCCACCGGCTGCTGAGCGACCCGGAGGGCCGCTGGGGCGAGGGCGACCCCATGCCGCGTCGCTTCACCAGCGACCGCCTGCTCGCGCTCATCGACGAGTGCGGACTCACCGCCCCCGAGGTCAGGGGCGTGCGGGTCTTCGCCGACCTGCTGCCGGGGCGCGTCTACGAGGCCGACCCGCACGCCGGGCGGGAGCTGCTGGAGCTGGAGAAGGACGCCGCGGTGCACCCCGAGCTCTCGGGCATCGCCACCCAGCTGCACGTCCTGGCGCGCAAGCCCGCCTGATCGCCGGACAGGCACGGCGGCGACACGGGGCGATCCGTCCGCGTCGGCCCTGTCCGCCCTGCCTCGCCGAAAACCGGCGTGACCAGGACAGATCATCGTCGGGAATCGACGGTTTGGAACCCGGCATCCGGCACACTGGTTATATGAGCCGACGTCAGCTGGAACGCGGGGCCGCACTGCGCGGCATGGTCGGCGCGGACGGCATCGAGCCGCTGGTGCCCGACGGCACCGTCGCGGACGCCGACTGCACCATCCTCCACCTCGACATGGACGCGTTCTTCGCCAGTGTCGAGCGGCTGCGCCACCCCGAGACCCGCGGCCGGCCCATCATCGTCGGCGGGACCGGCCCCCGGGGCGTGGTCGCCTCAGCCGACTACATCGCCCGCACCTACGGCGTGCACTCGGCCATGCCCATGGTGCGCGCCCTGCGGCTGTGCCCCGACGCCATCGTCTTCCCACCCGACGGCGCCGCCTACCGGGAGGCCTCCGAGGCGGTCATGGACATCTTCCGCGCCATCACCCCCGAGGTCGAGCCGGTCTCGCTGGACGAGGCGTTCCTCGACGTCGCCGGGGCACGGCGGCGGCTGGGCGGCCCGGTGCGCATCGCCGAGCTCATCCGCGCCCGCGTCCGCGAGGAACAGCGCCTCACGTGCTCGGTGGGCGTCGCCGCGACCAAGTTCGTGGCCAAGCTCGCCTCCACCCGCTGCAAGCCGGACGGCCTGCTGCTGGTGCCGACCGACCGCGTGACCGCCTTCCTGGACCCGATGCCGGTGGGCGCGCTGTGGGGCGTGGGCGAGAAGACCGAGCAGCACCTCGTCCGGCTGGGCCTGCGCACTGTCGGCGACGTCGCGCGCGTCGCCCCCGACACGCTCCGCCGCGAGCTGGGGCAGGCCGTGGGCGGGCGGCTCAGCGAACTCGCCCGGGGCCGCGACGAGCGCCGGGTGGTGCCCGGCTCCCCGGACAAGAGCATCGGCACCGAGGAGACCTTCGACCGCGACGTCGACGACCCCGGCGTGATCAACCGCGAGCTGCTGCGGCAGTCCGAGGCCGTGGCACGGCGGCTGCGCGCCAGCGGCCAGATGGGACGCGTGGTCGTCGTGAAGCTGCGCCGCGCCGACTTCAGCACGATCACGCGGTCGCGCACCCTGGCCGAGCCCACGGACGTCGCCCGGGAGATCAACACCGTCGCCCGGGAGCTGTACGCCGCCTCGGGGCTGGAGCGGGTCCGGCTGCGCCTGGTGGGCGTGCGCGTGGAAGGGCTGGGCGGCGCCGAAGAGGTGCACCGCCAACTCGCCTTCGACGAGCCGGAGACCGGATGGCGGGAGGCGGAGCAGGCCATGGACCGGGTCACGCGCAGGTTCGGTCCCGGCGCGATCAAACCGGCCGCCCTCGCGCGGCGTGACGAGGACGACGCCTGAGAAGGACACTTTTCGGTCCGGTCAATCGTTGGCCGTGGGATAAGGGACAACGATGCCCTGGATGCAGGGGTGGAAGCGGGGACTCTGGACCGGTGTCTCCTATGGACAGTAGGGGTAGAGTGACCATCGTGGGTCAGCTACACGCGCATCTTTTCTTTTCAGCGGGCGCTAAGGCACCGTATTCTGGGCATATCACTGACCATCAGATTGTTGTTCAGTACCCGTTACCCCGATCGGGGACTGTCATTGGGAGGCGCCGTGCCGCTCTCTGAACACGAGCAGCGTATGCTCGACCAGATCGAGCAGGCGCTCTATGCCGAGGATCCGAAGTTCGCCAACACCGTTCGGCAGACCAACCCTGCGGTGCACTACAAGCGGTGGATCATCAAGGCGTCCATCGGCTTCGTCCTGGGCGTCTCACTCCTCATGGCCGGTGTGATTTTCAAGCAGCCGGCGATCAGCGCCGTCGGATTCCTCATCATGCTGTCCTGCACCCTGTGGGGCCTGTCGGGATGGCGTCGGGTGGCCGGGGGTGCCGAGGGGGCCGCGGCGCCCGCCGAGGGTAAGCAGCCACGCCCGGAGCGGCGCGGGATGATGGACCGTTTCGAGGAGCGCTGGCGCCGCCGCCAGGAAGGCGACCACTGACGTCAGTGCGGTACCAACGCCTCTCCGCTGAGGGTTACGTGTAGGCGAACGCGCCCGTTGGTTCACAACGGGCGCGTTCGCATTCGCGCGACCGTACGACGCGTGGCCGCGGCCCGCCTCGGGACGGCCTGCCCCAGCGCCGTCCGTGGGTCCGGTGTTCAGCCGGTGCGCACCCGTACCGCGCGCCGGAGGACGCCCGGCAGGCGGAGCAGCGAGCGGGGCAGCAGGATGGCGCGGATCAGGGCGAGGACACCGAGACGGGCCCGCAGGGCGCGGCGCACCGTGTGCACATCGGCGGGCAGCGACAGCGGGACCACGGGGTGCGGGGCGTACCGCGCGCTCTCCTCGGACAGCGCGATTCGCCACAGCGCCTCGCGCGCCGACCCGAACAACTCGTAGTCCGCCGTCAGCCGCCGCGCGATGGACCGCGGGCTCTCCGCAGGGCTCCAGGGCACCCGCAGGTCCGCCGCTTCGTCGCGCAGCCCCAACCAGGCCGCCCGGGCCCGCGCCGACGCGGTGGTGGCGCTCGTCTGGCGGACGTGCCGGATGGCCGCGGTGGTCAGCGCGGGCGTGAGCAGCACCAGCAGGCCGACGGCGGCGGCCAGCAGAGTCCGCCGCAGCGACTCGGCGTCGATCGCGCCACCCGCGCTGTCCGCCCCGGAACCGGGCGCCGGAGCCGCGGCGCCGCCGTCCTCCGGTGCGTCGCCTTCGGGCTGTTCCGCGCCCTCGTCGGGAGCGTCGGCGTCCGGCCGCGGCGCGCGGGTGTCGGGTGCGGTCGCGCGCTCCTGCGCGGGCTCCGCGTACGAGGGCACCGAGGCCGTCCCCTGCCCGGCACCGGATGACGGTGTCGGTTCGAACCGCAGCCACCCCTGCCCCTCGAAGTACAGTTCCGGCCAGGCGTGGGCGTCCGATTGCGCGACCTTCCACCGGCCGTCGGCGACCTCCGTTCCGGCGGTGTAACCGGTGGCCACCCGGGCGGGGATACCGACCTGGCGGGCCATCAGCGCCATGGAGCCGGCGAACTGCTCGCAGTAGCCGACGCGGCTGGCGAACAGGAAGTGGCTCAGCGGGTCGGCCCCCGGGGGCATGGGCGGCGGCCGGAGGTCGTAGGTGAACCCGCCCTCCCGGGTGAACCAGTCCTGGAGGACCACCGCCCGCTCGTGCGGTGTGTCCGCTCCGCGGACGATCGACCGGGCCAGCCCCGCCACCCGGGAATCGACGCCCTCCGGGACCGACAGGTACTGGGAGTCGACCCCCGCGGTGCCCCGGCCGCCGTCAGCCAGCTCCGCGGCGCTCGGACGGGACCGGAGGCTCTCGACCTGGTAGCCCAGGGACCGCGTCCGCCCGCCGGTGCTGAACACCATCTGGGTGGCGGGATCGGCGAACCATTCGCCCGGGACGTCCACCGAGAGCGCCGGGTAGGGCATCGGCAGGAAGTCGACGTTCCGGGCGTCGCCCGCCACGGAGACCTCGGTGGTGACGGGATCGCCGGTGAGAGCGGGGGTGCCCGGGGGCAACGGCAGCCGGTCGTCGCCGACGCGGTTGTCGCGCCCGGCACGCAGCGTGGACATCGTCCAGTTCTCACCGTCGAAGACGTCCAGAACGTAGGTCCGCAGATAGTCCGGCGCGGGGTCGTCGGTGCGGTAGGTCAGGACAGGCGTCTGGCTGTCGGCGGCCAGCTGGGTGCGCAGGCTGACCAGCGGGTGGGTGGTCGTCACGGCATCGTCGCCGATCACCCCGCCCTGGGCCATCCGGAACAGCGCGTTGTCGGCGAGGCCGGGCACGGCGAGCGGCGTCAGCAGGGCGAGGACGATGGCGACCGCCGCGACGCCCCCGGCCGTCGCGGCACGGCGCAGGGTTCCGAGCAGGGGAGGGGCGGAGTCGGTGCCCGGGGGCGGCCGGATCCCCCGGAGCGCGCCCCGGATCCAGCCGTCGACCGTGAGCAGTCCCAGGTAGCCGGCCGCCGCAAGGGCAAACGCCCACCAGCCGATGCCCTGGTCGTTCACGGACAGGACGAGGAACAGCATCCCGGCGAGGGGAAGGCCGACGAGCGCCGGTGCACGCACGGTGACCACGATGAAGTCGGCGACGAGCGCCAGCAGCCCCATACCCAGCGCGACGACCAGGACCACCCCCGGGATCGCCGCGACCGGCGCGGGGCTGGCGTCGATCTCGGCGCGCCCCTCGGTGATGAGAACGAGCAGCGACCCGACCGTCTGCGGGGTCGGGATCAGCCCGCCCACGGCCCGCTCCGGGGCGAAGAGCGCGGTCAGGGTGACGACCCCCGCGGCGGCTTGCGCGAGGGGCAGGATGACCTCGGGCAGGCGGACGACCCGGAGGACCACCCCGGTCAGGGCGACCGCCGCCACGGTGAGCACGATCGCCGACCACCACTGACGGCCCGAGATGAGGGGCGTGAGGGCGGGGAGGGTGGCCAGAACGGTGGCCGTCCACGCCAGGACGAGGAAGCACGCGCCCCAGATGCCGGTTCTCACCGCCCCGCACCTCCCCACGCGTGTCCGGCCCCCTCGTGGACGGGAGCGCCCTGGTCGAGCAGGTCCTCCACGGTGTCGATCCGGTAGACGAGCCATCCCGTGCGGGCGAGTGCGTCGCTCGCCGTGTCGAGAGTAGCGGGGGAGGGCCAGGCCGCCGCGGCGCACAGGACGGCGACGCGGCGGTGGCTGTGGGCGGAGCCCAACCGGGCGAGGGCGGCGAGGTCGCCGTCGGTGAGGGCACCCAGGATCGCGACGCACAGGCCGGTGCCCGCCACCGGGGATCCGGCGACCAGGTCGACGCCGCGACCCAGTCGGACGGCCGGGGACGCGGGCGTCAGGGCGAGCGCGTCCAGCACCGTCTCCCGGCGTCCGCCGGGGACCTCCCGTTCGTCGGTGAGCAGGCGCACGTCCTGGCTGCGGCCGATGAGGTGCAACCCGATCGACGCCGCGGCGCTGACCGCCGTCTCCAGCGAGGAGTCCTCCCCGTCGCCGGCGTGCGCGCCCTGCCGCATGTCGAGCAGGACCGCGCTGTGGTCGCCGAGCCGGTGCTCCTCGCGGCGCACCATGAGCTTGCCGACCCGCGCGGTGCTGCGCCAGTGGACCCGGCGCAGGTCGTCACCGTGGCGGTAGGCGCGGGGCACCTGATCGTCCTCGCCGACGCCGGTCACGAACCGGCTGCTGCTCTCCCCAGAGTCGGCGGCCCCGCCCATCGGCCACATCCGGGGCAGGGCCACCACCGGCGGTGTCACCAGCAGGGGCACGTGCGTCCCCAGGGTGCGGCGCATCCGCACGCAGCCCAGGGGGTCGTCGATCGTCAGCCGCAGCGGGCCGATCGGGTAACCGCCGCGCACGGGCGGCCGGACGCGGTAGGAAAGGTCGCGGGTGGCCCCCGGCCGCAGGTAGCCGACGTCGAACCGCGGCGCGTCGTGGGGGAGGTTGGGCAGCGTGTCCTCGGCGAGCACGCCGGCGACGGCGCGCTTCGGGGAGGCGTTGTGCACCTGGATGAGGACGCGGGCGTCGTTGCCGGCCGTCACCCGCTCGGGCTGCAAGGTGCGGCTGTGGGCGAGCCTGCGCGGAGAACCGGCCAGTGCCGCCAGCGACAGCAGGGGCACCGCGAACACCAGCACGCCGAGTCCGACGACGTCGCGCTGGCCGATCGCCAGCCCGCCGGCCAGCAGGGCCGCACCGGCGCACAGGAGGGACAGGCCACGGGTGGTGAAGGCGCGCACGGGCCTCATCTCCCGGCCGGTCGGGACGGCGGCAGCGGGTCGGGTTCGATCGCCTCCGGGATGCTCATAGGTGCCATCTTCCCCCGTCCGGTGCGCCGCCCTGGCCCGGATGCGCCGGTCCGCTGGCCCGCGGGGCGGTGGGCCGGAGCGCATCCGTCCTGTTGATGGGGGTTTGCCGGGGCCCGCACGTGCCGCCGGTGCGCGAACGCCTCCGGCCCGGCGGTGTGCCGCCGGACCGGAGCGATCTGCTGGGGGACACCGGGTGCTATCTGGGCCCGGGGATCGGCATCCGGGCGACGAGGTCGGAGACAATGTGCTCGGTGGTGCGGCGCTCCATGTGGGCCTCGGGGGAGAGCAGGAGCCGGTGGGCGAGCACCGGCACGGCCAGCGCCTGGATGTCGTCGGGGACGACGTAGGCGCGCCCCTCCAGGGCCGCGTAGGCGCGGGCCGCCCGGACGAGGTGCAGGGTGGCCCGCGGCGAGGCGCCGAGCCGCAGCTCCGGGGCGGTGCGGGTGGCCGCGACCAGGTCGACCGCGTAGCGGCGGATGCCCGGGGCGACGTGGATGGTCTGCACGTGGGCGACCATGGCCCGGATCTCGGCGGTGTCGGCCACCGGGGCGAGGCCGTCCAGCGGGGAGAGCGCCCCGTGGGTGTCGATCATGTCCAGCTCGGCCTGCGGGGTGGGGTAGCCCACCGCGATGCGCGCCATGAAGCGGTCCCGCTGCGCCTCGGGCAGGGGATAGGTACCCTCCATGTCGGTCGGGTTCTGGGTGGCGATGACCATGAACGGCCGCTCCAGCGACCGCGTCTCGCCGTCGACGCTGACCTGCATCTCCTCCATGCACTCCAGCAGCGCCGACTGGGTCTTGGGGGAGGCGCGGTTGATCTCGTCGCCGAGCACGATGTTGGCGAACACCGGCCCCGGGTTGAACTCGAACTCCTGGCGCTCCTGGTGGTAGACGCTGACGCCGGTGATGTCGCTGGGCAGGAGGTCGGGGGTGAACTGGACGCGCTGCACCGAGCAGTCCACGGCCCGCCCGAGCGCCTTGGCCAGCATCGTCTTGCCGACGCCCGGGATGTCTTCGATGAGCAGGTGGCCTTCGGCCAGAAGCACGGTCAGGGCCATCCGCACGACCTCGGGCTTGCCCTCGATGACCGTCTCGACCGCCTCGCGGATCCGGTCGGCGACCACGAGGACCCCACCGGTGTGGGAGGGGCGTCCGTCGAACCCGTTCGTGTCGTATCGCGCGTCGAGCGACACCTCTCACCCTCCCCGGTCCCCACACTGACGTCCCCCGAGGCTAATGGCAAAGCGGCGGAATGCACAGCAGAACGGATCAGCGGTTCGACGGCCCCCGGGTGTCCGGACGGTGGGACAACCCACGGCACGCCGCGCCCGCTCCACTCCCCTCCACCCTCCTGAACTGCGGATTTATCGGGGAAACGCCCGCGTACCGGCGGGTGATTCTGTTGACCGTGGGGGAGAGTGGAGTACAGTGGAGCATCGTGGGGCAGGAGACTGCTCTCACAGGGCTGGGGAGGTGGTGCCGGTGTTTCTCGGTAGCCACTCGCCACGCCTCGACGAGAAGGGGCGACTGTTCCTTCCGGCGAAGTACCGCGACGAACTGTCGGGGGGACTGGTGATCACGAAGGGCCAGGAGCGCTGCCTCTACGTCTTTCCGATGGAGGAGTTCCAGCGCATCACCGAGGCCCTCCGGTCGGCTCCGGTCACCGCCAAGGCGGTTCGCGACTACAGCCGTGTCTTTTTCGCCAGCGCGTCCGACGAGATCCCGGACAAACAGGGACGGATCACCATTCCGCCCACGCTCCGGGGCTACGCGAGCTTGGACCGCGACTGTGTCGTCATCGGAGCCAACACGCGCCTGGAGATCTGGGACGCGCGCGCCTGGGCCGATTACGAGGCCGAACAGGAGCAGGCATTCGCGGATCTGTCGGAGGAGGTGTTGCCGGGGGTGTGAGTGACTTGGCGGCGCCGCGGCGACGGCTTCGGCCATCGGCCGCGGCGGAGCGCGAAGCCACCACCGTCAAGTGTCCTGTCCGGATCCAGGGCCTTCAGACGCGACCAGGTACCAGCTGACACAGCTTCCCCGGTGCCAGGTGGGCCGACGTCGGGACGCGTCTGGAGGCCGGGCCGGGCGGCCGCGGGTCCGGGGGGAACGACCGCGAGCGAATCGAAAACGATAACTAGGGGGGCACTGTGCTCATGGGGGACACGGTGGGAGACGCATCGGGAGGCACCGAGGCGGCGCACATTCCGGTCATGCTCGACCGGATCGTCGAGCTGCTCTCCCCGGCGCTGACGCGCCCGGGGGCGGTCTTCGTCGACGGGACGCTGGGCCTCGGCGGCCACGCCGAAGCGATGCTCACCGCCCACCCCGAGCTGCGGCTGGTCGGTATCGACCGCGACACCACCGCACTGCAGCGCAGCCGCCGGCGCCTCGCCCCGTTCGCCGACCGCGTCGACTTCGCCCACGCGGAGTACGACGACATCCCCCGCGTCCTCGACGACCTCGGCATCACCGACGTCCAGGCCATCCTGCTGGACCTGGGCGTGTCCTCGCCCCAGCTGGACGAGGCCGAGCGCGGCTTCGCCTACTCCTACGAGGCGTCGCTCGACATGCGGATGGACCGCACCCAGGACCTCACCGCCGCCGACGTCGTCAACACCTACTCCGCCGCCGAGCTCACCCGCATCCTGCGCGACTACGGCGAGGAGCGCTTCGCCGCGCGTATCGCCCAGACGATCGTGCGCGAGCGCGCCAAGCAGCGCATCGACTCCACCCGCCTGCTGGCCGACCTCGTGCGCGAGGCCATTCCCGCCGCCACCCGGCGCACCGGCGGCAACCCCGCCAAGCGCACCTTCCAGGCGCTGCGCATCGAGGTCAACGCCGAGCTGACCATCCTGGAGCGCACGCTGCCGGCCGCCATCGGCCGGCTGGCCATCGGCGGGCGCATCGCCGTGCTGTCGTACCACTCCCTGGAAGACCGCCTCACCAAGCGCGCCCTGACCGCGCTCGCCACCGACACCACCCCGCCCGACCTGCCCGTTCCCCTCCCCGAAGCCCAGCCCGAACTGCGGCTCCTCACCCGAGGGTCCGAACAGCCCTCCGACCAGGAGAACGAACGCAACCCCCGTGCGGCATCGGCCCGGCTCCGGGCCGCCGAACGGGTCAGAGCACCACGGAACTGATCGGGGAGGCGGACCACTCTCATGAGCACCACGACCGAGCGACGGCCGCGGGCCAAGCGCGCTCCCGCCCGGCCACCGGCACCCCGATCGCAGGCGCGCGCCCGAACGCACCCGCGGCTCCGGCACCACGCGCACCGCGCCGTCCGGCCCGCCGCCAAACGCGCCCCGCGCCCCGGCGCCAGCCGGTCCCGCGCGCGCCGCGCATGCCCTTCGTGCTGCTCGTGCTCGGACTGCTCGGCGGCGCGATGATCAGCCTGCTCGCACTGCGCACCGTGTTGATCGAGGACGCCTTCGCCATCACCCGCCTGGAGCAGGACTACCGCAACCTCTCCCACCAGCAGGAGGCCCTGCAGGAACAGGTCGTCGCGCTGGAGGCCCCCGACCGCATCGCATCGGAGGCCGAGGCAATGGGTATGGAGCCCGGCGACGCGCCGCTGTTCATCGATCTGCGTACGGGGACGATCGACGGCGATCCCGAAGCGGGTACACCGTGACCGGGCGACGCGCGGGCGCCGGGAGGAGAAGACCGACCGCTAGGAGCCACGGTTGAGTCCATCGCGTGACGGGCGGTCCCGCGATCCCCGCCGCCCCTCTCCGTCGGGGAGGCCCGGCCGTGGTCCCGCCCCCAAGGACGGTCGGCAGGCGCGCCCCCGCTCCTCCGGCACCGGGCAGCCTCCGCGGCGCCCGAGCCGCCAGGCCCCGCCCCGCCCCCGCCCGACCCGAACCAGCGCCTCCGCAGGGCCTCGAAGAGGGGGCGGCCCCACCGGCCCCGGCGCACCCCCGCGCCGCCGGTTCCGCCTCGTCAACCCGCGGCGGCGGATCAAGGTGTCGCTGGTCATGATGGTCGGCATCATGCTGGTGTTCGCCGGACGGCTGGTCCAGATCCAGGGCATCGACGCCGACGGGTATGCCGCGGCCGCCGCCGAGCAGCGGCGCACCACCATCGACATCCCGACCACGCGTGGCGCCATCACCGACATCAACGGCAAGTCCTTCGCGATGTCGGTGGAGTCCCGCCTCGTCTTCGTCGACCCCACCGAGATCCGCGACGACGAGCGCGACAAGCTCATCCGCGAGCTCTCCGAGCGCTTCGGCCTGGACACCGACCGGGTCGCCGCCAAGGTCAACGCCACACCCAGCCGCTACCAGGTGATCAAGAAGAACGTCGCGCCCAAGGAGTGGAAGGACCTGGCCGAGCGCGGCTTCCAGGGCCTGGGTGCCCTGGTCGACTACAAGCGCGTCTACCCCGACGAGACCGGTGCCGCCGATGTGATCGGCTTCACCAACGCCGCGGGCCAGGGAGCTGAGGGCCTGGAAGCCGTGCTGGACACCACGCTCGCCGGCGAGGCCGGCAAGCAGCAGGTCGACATCTCCGCCTCCGGCACCCAGATCCCCATGGGGGGCGGCCTGGCCAAGGACCCCGTTCCCGGCAAGGACGCGCGGCTCACCCTCGACCAGGACGTCCAGTGGCACGCCGAGCAGGCCCTGGCCGCGCGCTCCGACGAGCTGGACGCCGGCGGCGGCAGCGTGATCGTGATGCGCCCCAACGGGGAGATCGTGGCGATGGCCGACTACCCCACCTACTCCCCGAGGGACATCAACTCCTCGACCGCCGAGGAGCGGCTGAACGGCGCCGTGGCCGAGGCGTTCGAGCCCGGCAGCACCAACAAGGTCATCACCGTGGCCGGGGCGCTGGAGGAGGGGCTCACCACGCCCGACACGGTCTACACCGTGCCCTACTCCATCCAGCGCTACGACCGCACCTTCAAGGACGACCACTTCCACGACACCGAGCGGATGACGCTCAGCGGAATCCTCGCCAAGTCCAGCAACGTCGGCACCATCCAGGTGGGCGAGCAGCTGGGCAAGCAGAGGATGTACGACTACCTCCGCAAGTTCGGGTTCGGCCAGCCCACCGGGCTGGACCTGCCCGGCGAGAACGCCGGCATCCTCACCGACCCCAAGGACTGGTGGGGGACCCAGCTGCCGTCGATCTCGTTCGGCCAGGGCCTGTCGGTCAACGCCATGCAGATGGCGAGCGTGTACGCCACCGTCGCCAACGACGGCGTGCGCGTCGAGCCGCACCTGCTCGCCGGGACCGTGGACAAGAAGGGCGAGTTCACCCCGGCCCCCGAGCACAAGAAGGAGCGCATCGTCAGCAAGGCCACGGCCGATGAGCTCAAGCTCATGCTGGAGGCGGTCACCACCGACGAGGGCACCGCGGCCACGGCCCAGGTCCCCGGCTACCGGGTGGCCGGGAAGACGGGCACCGCCAACCGGGTCGACCCGGAGACCGGCACCTACAAGGGCGGCGGCCACACCTCCTCGTTCGTCGGCTTCGCCCCCGCCGACGACCCGCAGCTCATCGTCCAGGTGGTGCTGCACAACCCCAAGAAGGAGTACTACGCCGGAAAGGCCGCCGCACCGGTCTTCACCGACGTCATGTCCTTCGCGCTGAAGTCCCTCAAGATCGAGCCGACCGGCACCGAAGCGCCCAACATCCGGCTCATGGAGGACGAGTAACCCCTCGCGCGGGGGCGGCGGCTCGGGTCCCGCCGCCGCCACGCCGCGCGGCGCCGCCCGCCCACGGGCCCGGCGTGTGCCATTCTCGGATTATCCCCCTTGTGATCACAGCCGATAACCTCACGACGTGCCACCGGTAATGCGACCTGAACGAAACCATCTCCGCCCGCTGTCCGACCTCGTCCGCCTGCTGGGGCCGGACGCGCTCGCCAGTCCCCCCGGCCCTGCGCCGTCTGATGTGACCGAGACGACGGTCACCGGGATCACCCACGACTCGCGCAGCGTGCGACCCGGCGACGTCTACGCCGCGCTGCCCGGCCTGAGCCGGCACGGGGCGGACTTCGCCGCGCAGGCCGCGGCGTCCGGCGCGGTGGCGATCCTCACCGATCCCTCCGGTGTGGAGCGCGCCGCGCAGACCGGGCTGCCCGTCCTGTCCGTCGCCGACCCGCGCGCCCGCCTCGGCGAGGTGGCGTCCTGGGTGTACGGGAACGCCGCCGAGGAGCTGCTGCTGATCGGAACCACCGGCACCAGCGGGAAGACCACCGTCACCTACCTGGTCGAGTCCGGGCTGCGCAGCGCCGGGCGCCACACGGGCCTCGTCGGCACCGTCGAGATGCGCGTCGGAGACGAGCGCGTCGACTCCTCACTGACCACCCCCGAGGCCACCGACCTGCACGGCCTGTTCGCCGTCATGCGCGAGAACGGCGTATCCGCCGCCGCGATGGAGGTCTCCAGCCACGCCCTGGCCATGGGCCGCGTCGGCGGCACCGACTACGACGTCGCCGTCTTCACCAACCTCTCCCAGGACCACCTGGACTTCCACGCCGACCTGCGCGACTACTTCGACACCAAGGCCCGGCTGTTCACGCCGGAGTACTGCAAGGTGGCCGTGGTCAACCGCGACGACAAGTTCGGCCGGGCGCTCGTCGACATGGTGAACGCGCGCGGCGCCATCCCGGTCACCACGTTCTCCTCCGCGGGCGACCCCGAGGCCGACTGGCGCGCGGTCGACGTGCGGCTCTCCTCCGGCGGTAGCACCTTCCGGCTCGTCGGACCCGGCGGGATGGAGGCCGACGCCTCGGTCCGCCTGCCCGGCCCGTTCAACGTCTCCAACGCCATGGCCGCCATCGTCGGCCTCATCGAGGCCGGGATCCCGATGCACACCGCGGTCGAGGGCGTCGCCGCCGCGGGGGGCGTGCCCGGGCGCATGGAACCCGTCGACGAGGGGCAGGACTTCACCGCGCTGGTCGACTACTCCCACAAGCCCGGAGCCATCGAGGCCGTGCTCGGCTCGCTGCGCGACATCACCGAGGGCCGCCTCACCATGGTCGTGGGGTGCGGGGGCGACCGCGACCGCGCCAAACGCCCCCTCATGGGGGAGGCCGCCGCCCGGCTCGCCGACGCCGTCATCTTCACCGACGACAACCCGCGCAGTGAAGATCCCATCACGATTGTGCAGAGCATGCTGGAGGGCGTCGTCAAGGTCCCCGAGGACCAGCGCGCCCGGATCACGGTCGAACCCGACCGCGCCTCCGCCATTGAGACGGCGGTCCGGCGCGCGGCACCGGGCGATGTCATCGTCATCGCGGGCAAGGGCCACGAGCGCGGCCAGTACGTCGCAGGTCAGGTGCTGCCCTTCGACGACCGGGAGGTGCTCCGCGACGCCCTGCGCCGCCGGGGCGCGGCTGAGCGCCCATCGCGCCGAGCCGACGCACCGTGCCGTTGGGCGGGGCGCTCAGCCGCGCCCACGCGCCCCTCTCCGTACACGACGGGACGGTGCGCGACGGACCCCGCATGACGGGCGATACGGTCGTGAGGGCGAAGACATGGACAGGTGATCACGGATCGGTCGTGATCCGGCCTGGGCGCAACCCCCGCGGCCCAACATGTTCTAAGGTTAGGTCCGGCAATCGCAGCCCGGCTCCGTGGCGTGCTGACGCCGCTCCCAAGTGGACGAGTACCGCGCTTCCCCGCATTCGCGCCGTCTGCCTGCCGGAGCGCCCCAGGCGCGGAGGACCGGGCCCCGACATGAGGAGTGGTTTTGATCGCGCTGACGCTCGATCGGATCGCTGAGATCACCCAATCCCGGTTAAGCGGATCGGCGCGCGCAGCGGAGATCGTCAACGGCCCGGTCGTGATCGACTCGCGGCAGGCCCGGCCGGGCTCGCTGTTCGTCGCGTTCACCGGCGAACACGTCGACGGCCACGACTTCGCCGGCGCCGCCGTCGAGGCGGGCGCGGTGGCGGTCCTGGCGTCCCGCCCGGTGGATGTCCCGCACCTGCTGGTCGACGGCGGTGACGAGGGCGTCCAGGCCGCCTTGGGGCGGCTGGCACGGGGCGTCGCCGACGAGCTGCCCGGGACCGACGTCATCGGTGTCACGGGCTCGTCCGGCAAGACCACGACCAAGGACCTGCTCGCCCAGGTGCTGGAGCACCACGGGGCCACGGTCGCGACGCAGGGCTCGTTCAACAATGAGATCGGCCACCCCCTGACCGTGCTGCGCGCCGACGCCGCGACCCGGTTCATGGTCCTGGAGGTCGGGGCGCGCGGCACCGGGCACATCTCCTACCTGTGCTCCCTGGCGCCGCCCCGCATCGGCGTGGTGCTCAACGTGGGCAGCGCCCACGTCGGCGAGTTCGGCAGCAGAGAGGCCATCGCCCGGGCCAAGGGCGAGCTGGTCGAAGCGCTTCCCACCGCGGCCGACGGCGGGGTCGCCGTGCTCAACGCCGACGACGACGCGGTGATCGGGATGGCGTCGCGCACCAAGGCGCGCGTGGTCTCCTACGGCACCGGCGCCGACGCCGACGTGCGCGCCACGGGCGTCGAGCTCGACGGCTCCGGGCGGGCGGCCTTTACCCTGGAGATCGGTGGCCGCGGCGCGCGGGTGCGCCTCGCGCTCGTCGGCACGCACCAGGTGCACAACGCGCTGGCCGTCGCCGCCGTCGCGGCGGAGGCCGGCATGGACATCGACGCCATCGCCGCCGCGCTGGGCCAGGCCGGCCCGGTCAGCCGGTGGCGGATGGAGATCGACGAGCTGGACGACGGCATCACGGTCGTCAACGACGCCTACAACGCCAACCCTGAGTCCATGTCGGCCGCGCTGCGGACGCTCCGGACGCTCGGGGAGCACCGGCGGTCCCTCGCCGTGCTGGGGCAGATGGCCGAACTCGGCGAGGAACGGCACCGCGCCGAGCACGAGGCCATCGGCCGACGCGCGGCCGAGACCGGGGTCGCCGGGCTTGTCATCGTCGGAAGTGAGGCCGCGCCCATCGCCGATGGAGCGCGGAGCGTGCCAGGGTGGCGGGGGGAGATCGTGCAGGTCCCCGATGCCCCGGCCGCGGCCGCGGCGCTGCGTGAGCGCCTGCGGGCAAGAGACGTCGTCATGCTGAAGGGATCGCGCGTGGCCGGGCTGGAACGGGTCGCCGAACTGCTCAAGTCCGGGGAGGACGCCAAGTGACCGGCATCCTGCTCGCCTCGGCGCTCTCTCTCATCTTCTCAATGGCGCTCATGCCGATGGTGATCCGGATTCTGTTCCGGTTCAAGTTCGGCCAGGAGGTCCGCGACGACGGACCCGAGGGGCACAAGACCAAGCAGGGCACGCCCACCATGGGCGGCATCGTCATCATCCTCGGCGCGGTCATCGGCTATTTCGGCTCCCACCTGGCGCTGATGACCCGGCCGACGGTGTCTGGTCTGCTGGTGATGTTCCTCTTCGTCGGTATGGGTGCCGTCGGCTTCCTCGACGACTTCATCAAGATCTACAAACGCCGAAGTCTGGGTCTGCGCAGCGGCGCGAAGATGCTCGGCCAGACCGTCGTGGGCGTCGGCTTCGCCGTGGGCGTCACCCAGTTCCCCAACGGCTACGGCTACACCCCCGCATCCCCGCAGCTCTCCTTCCTGCGCGACTTCGGGCCGCCGCTGATGATCGGCGTGTTCGTGATCTGGGCGCTGTTCCTCATCGTCGGCTTCTCCAACGCGGTGAACCTGACCGACGGACTCGACGGACTGGCCACCGGCGCCACGATCCTCTCCCTGGTCGCCTATGTCATCATCGGCAACTGGCAGCTGCGGCAGAGCTGCACCCAGGCGCTCGAACCGAGCTGCTACCCGGTGCGCGACCCCCTCGACCTCGCGGTCGTCGCGGCGGCGGTGCTCGGCGGCTGCATCGGGTTCCTCTGGTACAACGCGCCGCCCGCCAAGATCTTCATGGGCGACACCGGCTCGCTGGCGCTGGGCGGCCTCATCGTCGGCCTGGCGATCACCACCCGCACCCAGCTGCTGCTGCTCATCATCGGCGGCCTGTTCGTGCTCATCACCCTGTCGGTGATGATCCAGATCACCTCGTTCCGGCTCACCGGAAAACGGGTGTTCCGCATGGCACCGCTTCAGCACCACTTCGAACTCAAGGGCTGGGCCGAGACCACCATCGTGATCCGGTTCTGGATCATCCAGGGCCTGTTCGTCGGCGTCGGCATCGGCCTGTTCTACCTGGAATGGATGCCGAGATAAGCGTGAGCGAGACTCATACCGTGAGCGAGACCACCTCCTTCCCGACCCGGCTCAGCGGCCGCGCCGTGTGCGTGGCCGGGCTGGGGGTGTCCGGGCCGCCGGTGGCCCGTGTCCTGCTCGCCCACGGCGCGCGGGTGACCGTCGTCGACGGCCGCGACGACGACGCCACCCGGCGCGTGGCCGCCGACCTGCGGGTGGAGGGCGCCGAGGTGGAGCTCGGCGCCGCCGATGTCCCGCCGCCGGGGACCGACCTCGTGGTCACCTCGCCCGGCTGGCGGCCCGACTCCCCGCTGCTGGTGGCCGCCGCCGAGGCGGGCATCGAGGTCATCGGCGACGTCGAACTGGCCTGGCGGCTCAAGCCCGCCGACCAGATCTGGCTGGCGGTGACCGGCACCAACGGCAAGACCACCACGGTGCGGATGCTGGAGGCGATGCTGCGCGCCGGCGGCCGTGACGCCATCGCGGTCGGCAACGTCGGCACCCCGGTCATCGAGGCCGCCCTGCCCGACGAGAAGGGCGCCTACCCCGGCATCCTCGCCGTCGAGCTGTCCAGCTTCCAGCTGCACTGGTCGTCCTCGCTGCGCCCGCACGCCGCCGTCGTCCTCAACGTGGCCCCCGACCACCTCGACTGGCACGGCGGCCTGGAGCCCTACGCCGAGGCCAAGGGGCGCATCCACGCGCCCGGCACGATCCGGGTGGCCAACACCGCCGACGAGTGGTCCCTGCGCCTGGCCCAGGCGGGCGACGCGACGACCCCCCTGATCGGCTTCGCCCTGGACACCCCGCGCCCCGGCGAACTGGGCGTGGTCGAGGACCTGCTGGTGGACCGGGCCTTCGTCGACGACCCGCTGCACAGCGCCGAGGAGCTCGCCACGCTGGGCGATGTCGTCCCGGCGGTCCCGCACAACGTCGCCAACGCCCTGGCCGCCGCCGCACTGGCCCGGTCCGTGGGCGTGGCCCCCGGGGCGGTGCGCGCCGGACTCGCGGCCTTCGCGCCGGAGCCCCACCGCATCGCGCACGTGGCCACCGTCGGGGGCGTCGACTACGTCGACGACTCCAAGGCCACCAACCCCCACGCGGCCGCGGCGTCCCTCGCCTCGTACGCGTCCGTCGTGTGGGTGGCGGGCGGCCTCCTCAAGGGCGCCGACGTCGATGCCCTCGTCCGCTCCGCCGCCCCTCGCCTCCGCGGCGCCGTACTGATCGGCCAGGACCGCGCCCGCCTCCGTGCCGCCCTGGAAACCCACGCCCCGGACGTCCCGGTCGTCGACATCGCCGACACCGACGGCCGCAGCGCCATGGCCGAGGTGGTCAAGTCCGCCTCGGAGCTCGCCCGAGAGGGCGACACCGTGCTGCTGGCCCCCGCGGCGGCGTCCATGGACATGTACACCGACTACAACGCCCGCGGCGACGCCTTCACCGAGGTCGTACAGGGCCTCGACGTGTAGGACGGCGCGGCGCCCTCGGTGCGGGCCTTCGGCGCTGCTTTTCGCCTCAGAGCACCGGAGGAGCGGACCGGGCCGACCCGGCAGCCCCGACACCCCACCGCCGCCACCGCGGTGATCACGGTGCGCGCCCCGATTCTGTCGGGGTGGTCGAGACAATGGCGGTGATCTCCGGCGGGTGTGGCGGGAACCACCGTGGGGCGGACTGGAAAACCGCCCAACACGCGCGAAATGTCCTACGGCTAGGGGCGTGCAGCCGCCAGACTTGGTCGACGCCGGGTGGTAGAGGGGCGAAGGCGGAGGTGACGTATGGCGGTGTCGACATCGGTTTCCTCCGCCGGTGGGGCGGACCGGCGGGGGAACGGCGCCATCGGGCGGGGACTGGCGCGGGTGCGGGAGCTTCCGCAGGTGGTGAACCGGCCGCTGACCTCCTACTACCTCATCTTCGGCAGCAGCGCGCTGCTGATCATGCTCGGTCTGGTCATGGTGTGGTCGTCGTCGATGGTCGACTCCTACACCGAGACCGGTTCGGCGCTCTCCCTGTTCCGCAAGCAGGTTGTGGCCGCCGCGATCGGGCTGCCGCTGCTGGTGGTGGCCTCCCAGCTGCCGACGAAGGTGCTGCGGGTCATCGGCTACCCGGCGATGATCATCTCGGTCGCGCTGCTGATCATCACCATGTTCAAAGGCGAGGAGTACGGCGCCGGAGCCATGCGGTGGCTGGAGGTCGGCGGAGTGACGATCCAGGCCTCGGAGCCCGCCAAGCTCGCGTTCGCGCTGTGGGGCGCCAATGTCCTGGCCCGCAAGGAGGAGCTGAAGCAGCTGGTCGACTGGCGTCAGCTGCTGATGCCGCTGCTGCCCGGATGTGGCGTGCTGGTACTCCTGGTTCTCATCGGAACCGACCTGGGCACCTCCTTTGTCCTGCTCACCATCTTCCTCTCGCTGCTGTGGGTGGTGGGCGCGCCCACGCGGCTGATCTGCGGCATGATCGGGCTGGTGGCCGCGCTGGGCGCGATCATGATCGCCGTCGAGCCGTTCCGCAAGGGCCGTCTGACCTCGTTCCTCAACCCCGAGGCCGATCCCACGGGGACCGGTTTCCAGCTGCTGCACGGGCTGTACGCCCTCGGGAGCGGTGGGGTGTTCGGCCGCGGCATCGGCGGCAGCTTCGAGAAGTGGGGGGTGCTGCCGCACCCCGAGAGCGACTTCATCTTCGCGATCATCGGCGAGGAGCTCGGGCTGATCGGGACGCTTCTCGTCGTCGGACTGTTCGGTGTCCTGGGCTACGCTGGTCTACGCGTCGCCTCTCGGGCGAAGGAGCCGTTCGCGCGGCTGGCCGCCACGTCGCTGACCGGCTGGATCGTGGTCCAGGCAATGGTCAACATCGGAACGGTCATCGGCCTCATGCCCATTACGGGCATTCCGCTTCCCCTGGTCTCCGCTGGGGGATCGTCGCTGATCCCGACCATGCTGGCGCTGGGGGTGCTGCTCGCGCTCGCGAAGAACGAGCCCGCCGCCCGCAGGGCCCTGGCCGCTCGCGGTCCGAGTCGGGCGCAAAGGGCTCTAAGCTGGCTTGGCCTGGACAATGCCGGGACCGGGAGAAAAACCGGGAGCGCGGCGCAGGCGAAGAACGGATCGCGTCCGACGCAGGTTCAAGCGAGGAGGAATCGGCGACGATGAGGGTAGCCCTCGCCGGAGGTGGAACGGCCGGGCATATCGAGCCCGCGCTCTCCCTGGCCGATGCGCTGCGGCGTATCGACCCGAACGCCCAGATCGTGTGTCTGGGAACCGAGCGGGGACTGGAGACCCGCCTTGTGCCACTGCGGGGTTATGAGCTGGGTGAGATCCCGGCCGTGCCCCTGCCCCGCAAGCTCACCCCCAAGCTGCTGTCGGTCCCGGGCAAGCTCGCCGGCGCGGTCAGCGCCGCGTGCGAGCACCTCGACCGCATCCAGGCCGAGGTGCTGGTCGGTTTCGGCGGCTATGTCGCCACCCCCGGCTACCTGGCCGCCCGCCGGCGCCGGATCCCGATTGTCATCCACGAGGCCAACCCGCTGCCCGGGCTCGCCAACCGTCTCGGCGCGCGGATGACCCCGCACGTCTACACCGGCCACCCGCACACCGAGATCCGCAACGGGCGCTACATCGGCATCCCGCTGCGCGAGCAGATCTCCCGGCTCGACCGCCTGAGCATGGGCGACAAGGCGCGGGCCTTCTTCGGGCTCCGCCCCGACCTGCCCACGCTGCTCATCTTCGGCGGCTCCCAGGGCGCCCAGGCCGTCAACCAGGCCGCCTTCGACTGCGCCGGGGCCTTCAGCGCCGCGGGCGTCCAGGTCCTGCACGTCGTCGGCCCGAAGAACGCCGAGGAGCCCAAGGACCTCACGCGCGACGGCGTCCCGTACGTCGCCGTGCCCTACGTCGACCGCATGGACATGGCCTACGCCGCCGCCGACATGGCCATGTGCCGGTCCGGCGCCATGACCTGCGCCGAACTCACCGCCGTGGGCCTGCCCGCCACGTTCGTCCCGCTGCCGATCGGCAACGGCGAGCAGCGTCTCAACGCCGAGCCGATCGTGGAGGCCGGGGGAGGCCTCATGGTCCCCAACGCCGACCTCACCCCGCAGTGGATCCAGCAGAACCTGATCCCGCTGCTGACCGACACCGACCGGATCGTCTCCATGTCGGAGGCCGCCGCCAAGATGGGCCGCCGCGACGCCGACGAGGCACTGGCCCGCGAGGTCATGGCGATCGCCCGGGGCGGGTCCGTCCCTGAGACGCCGATCGACGACGACTTCGAGGACGAGAACGGCTACGTCGACGACGGAAAGGACGCGCAATGAGCCTGGTCTCCCCGACCGAGCCCGTCCCCGTCAGCGACCTGGGCCGCGTCCACTTCCTCGGCATGGGCGGCGTCGGGATGTCCGGGATCGCGCGCATCCTGCTGCAGCGCGGCGTCGAGGTGTCGGGCAGCGACGCCAAGGACAGCCCGCTGCTGCGCGAACTCGAGGAGCTCGGCGCCCGCGTGCACGTCGGCCACGCGGCCGACCAGCTGGGCGACGCCGACACCCTCGTCGTCTCCTCCGCCGTCCGCGATGACAACCCCGAGCTGCTCCGGGCGCGCGAGCGCGGAGTGCGGGTGCTGCCGCGCGCCGCGGCCCTGGGCGCGCTGCTCCTCGACCGCAGAGGGGTGGCCGTCTCCGGGACGCACGGCAAGACCACCACGAGTTCGATGCTCACCGTCGTGCTCCAGGAGCTGGGCGCCGACCCCGGCTACGTGATCGGCGGCAAGCTCGTCACCACCGGCCTGGGCGCCGACGCCGGGGCCGGCGACATCATCGTCGCCGAGGCCGACGAGAGCGACGGCTCGTTCCTCATGCTGTCGCCCGAGATCGCCGTGGTCACCAACGTCGAGGCCGACCACCTCGACAACTACGGCGGCCTGGACGAGATCCACGACAACTTCGCCGCCTTCGTCGACCGCGTGGGCTCCACCCTCGTCATCGGAATCGACGACCCCGGCGCGCGCAAGGTCGCCGAGGTCGCCCGCGAGCGCGGCAAGCGGGTCCGCACCTACGGCGAAACCCCCGAGGCCGACTACCGCGTCTCGGAGATCTCCGCGCGCGGCTTCGCCACCGCCTTCACCCTCACCCCGGCCGATGCCGACCCGCTGGAGTGCACCATCTCCGCTCCGGGGCGGCACAACGTCCTCAACGCCGCGGCCGCGGTCGCCGTCGCCGACGAGCTCGGCCACGACCCGGAGGTCGCCGTCGAGGGACTCGCGTCCTTCACCGGCGCCGCCCGGCGCTTCGAGCCCAAGGGCGAGGCACGGGGCGCGGCGGTCTACGACAGCTACGCGCACCACCCCACCGAGATCGCCGCCGACCTGGAGGCCGCCCGCGCGGCGCTCGCCTCCCGCGAGACCGCGGAGGCGGCGGGCCCCGGCCGCGTGGTCGCGGTCTTCCAGCCGCACCTCTACAGCCGCACGCGGATCTTCGCGCAGGAGTTCGCCGAAGCCCTCACCATGGCCGACGAGGTCGTCGTGCTGGGCATCTACGCGGCGCGCGAGGAGCCCGAGCCCGGCGTCGACGCCCAGCTGATCACCGGCGGCATCGGCCACGACCGGGTGCACTACCGTCCGGACCGGGCCGAGGCCGTCTCCACGGCCGCCTTCCTGGCCCGGCCGGGCGACATCGTGCTGACCATGGGGGCCGGCGACGTCACCGAGCTGGGGCCGGAGATCGTGGCGGCGTTGGCGGACACGGCGGGCACAGGAGACGCGGCGGAGTAGCCCGGACGCGCCGGAGGACCACGGCTGGGAGGGGAGCGGTGGACAGTGGAGCGTCGTAAGGCGGAAGCGGCGGGGACGACCGGGAGACCCCGGAGCTCCGGGGGCCCGGGGAGGCCCGCGGGGCCGGTGGGGTCCGGCGGGCCTGGGAAGCCGGGGAGACCGGGTAGACCGGACCGACCGGACAGCCCCAGATCGTCCGATCCGTGGAAGGTCGCCTTCGTCACCCTCCTCATCGTCGCCCTGCTGGCCGTGGTGCTCTGGGTCTTGCTCGGATCGCGGCTGCTCGTGGTGCGCGACATCCGGGTGACCGGGGTCGACCGGGTCTCCGACCAGGCGGTCGTCCAAGCCCTGGACGTGCCCACGGGTACCCCCCTGGCCCGGGTCGACACCGGGGCCGCCGCCGACCGGGCCGCCAAGTTGCGCCTGGTGGAGTCGGTCGAGGTGACCCGCGGGTGGCCGTCCACCCTGCGGGTCGAGGTCACCGAGCGCACCCCCCGGCTGGCCCTCAAGGTGGGCGACGGCTACCGGCTGGTCGACCACGAGGGCGTGCGCATCGCCGACGTCGAGTCCCGACCCGACGCATTCCCGCTGGTCAGAATCAGAGGCGAGGTCAAGGACAACTCTGGAATCGCGGCGGCGGCCGCGATCACCGAGAAGCTGCCCGACGGCGTCCTCTCCAAGGTCCGCACCATCGCGGCGGAAGACCCGAAGACACTGGTCCTGAAACTCGACGACGGCGCGACGGTCACGTGGGGGGACGACGAGCGCACCAAGGAGAAGGGCGAAGTGCTCGCCATACTGCTGCGCGAGCACCCGTCCAACGCCGACCGCAGCTACGACGTCAGCGCGCCCGATGTGGCCGTTGTGAAATAAGGGTCCGTACGTGCGTCCGGAACCGGTCGGAGAAGAACACGTCATCGGACATTCCAGACGCGACGCGCCGGGTCTGCGCATCGCCTCATCATGCGACACGCCGTTAGGCTGAACTCGTGGTTAGTTGCCCCTCGGAAGGCCGCGGCCTACTGTCGGGAACCACTACCTTTGGTTGACATAAGTATGGACGTGAAGTGTTAGGGCGAATGGGGTTCGGACGAAGCCGATCCACCGGTTTCACCGGCCCCCGACCCCGCGGGATCCCGGCCGGTTGCCGACCGGTCCACGGGCTCCCGGAAGAAAGACTGTAGAACCGGACGACCGACCGCCCGGCCCAACCTGCGGGGAGCATGGAAGACCCCCGCAGCGGAGGGAACGGTGCGGTCGGCGGATGCGAGCGGAAAGGCCCCTCGTCGTGGCAGCACCGCAGAATTACCTCGCGGTCATCAAAGTCGTCGGAATCGGCGGCGGCGGCGTCAATGCCGTCAACCGGATGATCGAAGAGGGACTCAAGGGCGTCGAGTTCATCGCCATCAACACCGACGCTCAGGCGCTGCTCATGAGCGATGCCGACGTCAAACTCGACGTCGGCCGCGAACTCACCCGCGGTCTGGGCGCGGGCGCCAACCCCGATGTGGGGCGCAAGGCGGCCGAGGACCACCGAGAGGAGATCGAGGAGGTCCTCAAGGGGGCCGACATGGTCTTCGTGACCGCCGGCGAAGGCGGCGGCACCGGAACCGGGGGCGCGCCCGTCGTGGCCGACATCGCCCGCTCGCTGGGCGCTCTGACCATAGGCGTCGTCACCCGCCCCTTCGGGTTCGAGGGCAAGCGCCGTGCCACCCAGGCCGAGTCCGGGATAGCGATGCTGCGCGAAGAGGTCGACACCCTCATCGTGATCCCCAACGACCGGCTGCTGTCCATCTCCGACCGCCAGGTCAGTGTGCTGGACGCGTTCAAGGCCGCCGACCAGGTGCTGCTCTCCGGTGTCCAGGGCATCACCGACCTCATCACCACGCCCGGCCTGATCAACCTCGACTTCGCCGACGTGAAGTCGGTGATGTCCGGCGCGGGCTCGGCCCTCATGGGGATCGGCTCGGCCCGGGGCGACGACCGCGCCGTGGCCGCGGCCGAGATGGCGATCTCCTCCCCACTGCTGGAGGCCAGCATCGATGGTGCGCACGGCGTGCTGCTCTCCATCCAGGGCGGATCCGACCTCGGCCTCTTCGAGATCAACGAGGCGGCCCAGCTCGTCGCCAACTCCGCGGCCCCCGAGGCCAACATCATCTTCGGCGCGGTCATCGACGACGCGCTGGGCGACGAGGTCCGGGTCACCGTCATAGCGGCCGGATTCGACGAACCGCGCAGCGAGGCGCTCAACCCGCCGCGGGCCAGCGCCACGGCGGCCACCCCGCGCTCCGATCCGCCAGCCGACCCGGCTCCACCGAGAGCCCAGGTCCCCCCAGCTGCGGCCGAGCCCCGTCCGGAGCCCGCCCCCGAGCCGGAGCCCGAGCCCGTCCGCGAGGAGCGGCCCCGTCCGGAGACCGCCGCCCCCGCCCCCGTCGCGGCCCCGGAACCGGAGCCCGAGCCGGAGCCCGTCCGCGCCGAGGAGCCGCCCGAGCCCGAGCCCGCGGAGCCGGAGGACGACGACGCCGACCGGAACGAGCAGCAGCAGCGGGCCCGCAATATCCGCGCGGTCAATGACAGCGGCTACGTCCGGGGGACCGGGACCGAGGGGTCGTACTCGCGCGGCGGGGAGCTTCCCACGCCGCGGCGCCGGGTCATCTTCGACGACCCGGACGACCTGGATGTCCCGGACTTCCTCAAATAACGGTCCGCGATCACCGAGGAATCGGCGGTCACGACAGGTAACGATACGTACGGGTACCGGCGGCGGGGCTTCCCGCCGCCGGTACCCTTTTGCACGTTCTCCCTCCTTCTCTCGTCTGTGAGGAACAGCCCGAAGATGAGTGCCAAGATCGAGATGGGACCGGGCGTCTCCGCCGGTTTCACCCAGCGGTACGACGGAGGGGTCAGCGCCGCGCCGTTCGACACGCTCAACCTGGGCACGGGGGTCTCCGACGACCGCGAGGCCGTCGCCGAGAACCGCCGCATCGCCGCCGCCCGGCTCGGCTTCGACCCCGACCGCGTGGTCTGGATGAACCAGGTGCACAGCGCCGAGGTCGCTGTGGCGGACGCCCCCGGCGACGTCGGGAAGGTCGACGGCGTCGTGACGACGCGGCCCGGCCTGGTGCTGGCGACCCTGGCCGCCGACTGCCTCCCGATCCTCGCCGCCGACAGCGAGGCCGGTGTCATCGGCGCCGCCCATTCCGGGCGGATGGGCACCGCCACCGGTGTGGCCCCGGCGATGGCGGCCGAAATGGTCGCCCAGGGGGCACGGCCCGCCCGCATCACGGTCGCGCTCGGCCCGTCGATCTGCGGGCAGTGCTACGAGGTGCCGCCGGAGATGCAGGAGGAGGTGGCGCGGCGCTCTCCGGAGGGGGCCAGTCGCACCCGCCAGGGGACCAGCGGCGTGGACCTGCGTGCCGCGGTCGCCGCGCAGCTGCGGGCGGCCGGAATCGGCCACATCACGGTGGACGAGCGCTGCACCCTGGAGAGCCCCGAGCTGTTCTCGCACCGGCGCGACGCTCCGACCGGCCGGTTCGGCGGTTTCATCTGGAGGGAGGCGAGATGAGCGGACACCCGGACACCGCGGACGGCGGCCGGAGAGACCAGATTCGGTCACACCTCCTGGCCCTGCGCGAACGGGTGGCGACCGCCTGTGAGAAAGCCGGGCGGGACCCCGAAGATGTGACCATCATCGCTGTGACCAAGACCTATCCGGCGTCCGATGTGCGCATCCTGGCCGGACTCGGCGTCACCGACGTCGGCGAGAACCGCGACCAAGAGGCCGCGCCGAAGGCCGCCGACTGCGATGATCTGGATCTCACCTGGCACTTCGTCGGCCAGCTGCAGACCAACAAGGCGCGTTCGGTGGCGCGCTACGCCGACGTCGTCCACTCGGTCGACCGCGACCGGCTCGCCCGCGCGCTCGGCTCGCGTGCCCGTGCCGAGGGGCGGCAGCTGACCTGCCTGGTCCAGATCAACCTGGACCCGGAGTCGGCCGTGGGCGAGCTGGGCCCGCGCGGAGGAGTGGACCCGCGCGACGCCCTGTCGGTCGCCGAGGCCATCGACGCCGAGGAGGGGCTGACCGTGGGCGGCGTCATGGCCGTCGCTCCCCGCCAGGGCGACCCCGGCACGGCGTTCGCCCGCCTCTTCCAGGTCGCCTCCGACATCCGGGATCGTTACCCTCAGGCCAGGGTGATCTCGGCCGGGATGAGCGGCGACCTGGAGACAGCCATCGAGCACGGTGCGACACACCTGCGGGTAGGCACGGCGTTGCTCGGTGATCGTGGCCCGATCGTGGGGTAATGTCCCCACATGGACCTTGGCGCCCATCTGTCGAGTTCGCCCACCCGGGCGGACCTGGGCTAATAGGCAAAAGTCATCTGCGGTGCAGCACCACAGGGACGACGGAGGACAAGAGATGGCCGGCGCGATGCGCAAGATGGCGGTCTACCTCGGCCTCGTGGAGGACGACCGCTACGATCACCGCTATGCGGATGAATATGATGACTTCGACGATTTCGACGACGGGGTCGATGACCGTCGCGACCGCGAGCTGGACGCCCACGACGGCGACCCTCGCTCCGACTCCGTGATGGACCCGGACGACTACGCCATGTCAGCGGGAGAACGTCGCACCGCGACCCATGTGGTGCCGTCAACTGCGGACCTGGCGCGAATCACCACACTCCATCCGCGGACGTACAACGAAGCGCGTACTATCGGAGAGCATTTCCGAGAAGGCATACCGGTGATCATGAACCTCACCGAGATGGTCGACAGCGACGCGAAGCGGCTGGTTGACTTCGCGGCGGGGCTGATCTTCGGGCTGCATGGCAGTATCGAGCGGGTGACCAACAAGGTGTTCCTGTTGTCCCCGGCTAATGTTGAGGTGACCGCTGAAGACAAGGCACGGATCGCTGAGCGAGGGTTCTTCAATCAGAGCTAGAGCACCGCAGACGTCCAGAGAGTGGGTCGGAGTCCGACCGTGAGCATCGTCCAGACCGTCCTCATCATCATCCTGCAGCTGTTCATGCTGGTGTTGATTGGCCGGCTCGTCTTCGAACTCGTACAGTCGTTCGCCAGATCCTGGCGACCCAGCGGGTTCGTGTTGGTACTGGCGGAGACGACGTATACGATCACCGATCCACCGCTGAGGTTCCTGCGCCGGTTCATCAGACCCGTGCGTCTGGGGAGCGTGGCGCTGGACCTGAGCTTCACTGTCCTCTTCCTCTTCGTGGTGATCCTCATCCAGGTCGTGGCTTCGATCCAGTTCATCTAGGAAGGTCACGGATGCCGGATGGGTAAGCTCCGGTTCCGCTATGTGGTCTTGGTCATGAACTGGATTGCCGTAAGGTCACGATCAGGTAGCGTCCCTACGGATAGAGTCCAAGCGCGCCAAGGAGACGAGCATGCCGCTGACACCCGCGGATGTACGCAATAAGCAGTTCAGTACCACCCGGCTACGACCGGGGTACGACGAGGAAGAGGTCGACGCCTTCCTCGACGAGGTCGAGTCCGAGCTCGACCGGTTGATCCAGGAGAACGAAGAGCTCCGCGGCAAGCTCGCGGAGTGCCTGCGGGGCAAGGTGCCCAACGCAGGGATGCAGGACTTCCAGCAGGCGCCGCAGGAGCAGCTCCCCCCCGAGCCGCAGCAGCCGGAGCCCGCCCCGGCCCCCGCCCCTGCTCCGGCGCCGCAGGTCGAGCAGGCGATGCCGGCCATGGCCGCCAACATGGGCCTCCCGGGCGCCGAGGAGAACATGGACACCGCCGCGCGGGTCCTCGCTCTCGCCCAGCAGACCGCCGACCAGGCCATCTCCGACGCCCGCCGCGAGGCCGACGAGACCCTCGGCCGTGCGCGCCACGAGGCCGACGACATCCTCGGCAAGGCCCGCCGCCAGGCCGAGCAGATCGTCAACGAGGCCCGCGCCCGCTCTGAGAACCTCGACCGCGACGCCCAGGAGCGCCACCGCCAGGTCATGGGCTCGCTCGTGCAGCAGCGTGAGGAGCTGGAGCACAAGGTCAGCGAGCTCAAGGACTTCGAGCGCGAGTACCGCAGCCGCCTGAAGGACTACTTCGAGCGCCAGCTGCGCGAGCTCGCCGAGGGCGCCGAGCACAACGCGGCCAACCCCAACACCACCGGCGGCTTCCAGACGATGGCGCCCACCGGCGGAACCCCGGCGATGCCGGCCGCTCCGGGCAGTGGTGCCCCCACGGGCAACCCCTTCGCTCAGCCCGAGCCGGCCCAGCACGGGGGTTTCCACCCGGGTGAGGCCCCGCACGAGCGTCGCTGACGCGCGGGACCTCGATCCCAGCACACAACACAACGCCAATCCGTGAGTAAAGGCGCTCTCTTCCCGTGTTCATCCTCAGCCTCGTCACCCTTGTGGCGGCTCTGGTCGTCATCGCGGTGGCCGTGGTACTCGCAGAGACGACGCTGGTCTACATCGCTCTCGGGATGGGCGGCCTCGGCGCCGTTCTCCTGCTGATCGAGACGATCCGCCTCCGCAGGTACTTTGGCCTCCCCGGATGGAACGAACTCAGGGAGCGAGTGACCCCTGCTGCACAGGCCGCGCGGACGGACGGTTTGGGGAAGGCGTCCGTCCCCGCCGCGACTGGCCCCCCGGTCGCGACGGCACCGGCCACAGCCTCACCGGCGATGACCACACCAGCGGATCCCGCACCGGCCCCGACGCCGGTGCGGGCCCCCGCATCCGAGGGCACGCGCATGTGGCCGGGAGCCGCGGCCGCGAGCCCGCCCCCGGCCGCGCCTCCACCCGCGTCGGCGGAGCCGGAGCCCGCGGCCACAGCAGAGAACGAAGCGGAGGCACCCGACCCGGCGGTGTCCTTCCGCTACGTGATCCCCTCCGAAGGAAACTCCCAGCACCCCGAAGCAGCGGAGCCCGCCGCGGCGGAGACCCCCGAGTCTGACCCGTCCGCGGAGTCCCCCACCGTGCCCGAGGACGCGGCGGAGGACGAGCACGCGGAGACCACGGCCACCGGCAGCACCGACGAGAGCGCCGAGAACGACGCTCCCGCAGCCGTGGCCGAGGTGGAGACAGAGACTTCGGCCGACGAGCCGGAACCCGCGACCGACACCGCGACCAGCTCCGAAACCGAACAGGCCGAGCAGGAGGCGCCGGACCAGCCGGACGCCCACGAGGCCGACGACGGCGAGGACACCTCCTTCGGCGCCTTCGTCCAGCGCCTGCAGCAGGGCGACCCGGCAGAGAGTGAGCCCGCTGAGCCGGAACCCGGAGAACCGGAGCCCTCGCAGTCCGCGTCCGCGGACCCCGAGGAACCCGACGCCGAACCGGTAGCGCCGGACGCCACCGACGAACCGGACGCCACCGACGAAGCCGAGAAGGCGACCGCCCCGGACAGCGACACCGGCGACGAACCCGAGGCCGCCGACGACGCCGCGGACCCGGACCCCGAGCAGCAACCGCCGGAAGCCGAGAGCACGCCCGCGCCGGAACAGTCCGACGACACCGTCGATGAAACCCCGACCACGCCCGCGGCGGAAACCACCGCGGCGGACCCGGCCGCCGAAAGCGATGAGTCCGGGGACGACGAGGCGACAGCATCGGATACGGCCGCCGCAACGGACACAGAAACCGACGCCGCTACCACCACGGACGCGGAACACGCCGACGAGCCCCCGGAGCCCCCTGACGCCGAGTCGTCTGCGGAGACATCGGACGAGCCTGACCAGGCAGAGGCGGAGACCACCTCGGACACCCCGACCGATGACGCCGAGGATGAAGACCCGGAGGCCACCACCGTGCTGAAGCGCCCGGGCGACGGCGGCAGCTAGCCCGAAAGGGTCTGCTGGGCGGCCTTGTCGGCGGTCGTCCTTATCCGGTGTTCTTGGGTGGAAAGCGGCAGCGAGGTCGGAGGGGGCTGGGGCGCCGGTCCTCTAAGGGGTGCGGCGGGGCCGGGCCGACGTCGGGGGCCTGCGCCGCTGGAAGCTGCCCGGCCCGCAACGGGGGCGGCGCCGAGTGGCGGGGGCCGCTCCTCTCCTGGCGGGTGCAGCCGGGGCCCGCAAGCCGGGTTAGGCACTGTCCGGAATCCCTTCTGGCGATGATTATGGGAACGGTCCCGGTTCTGTCCGGTTTGCCCGAAGAATTGCCATGATCATCGGCGGAGGGGGCTCGGGGCTCCCGTATGGCGGAAGCACTCTCACGTCCAGCGGAAACGCGGCATTCCGGCCCGCCCGCTACTGGCGTTTCACCACCACGCTAACCCCTGTCTCCGTTGATCTCGGCGATATCGACCGAATGCCGGTGAGTATTCGGTCGATATCGCCGAGATCAACGGAAGGGCAGGGCGGATGGCGCTTTCCCTCCGCCCGGCCCCACCCCACCCCGTCCCGCCCGCGAGCCGACAGGGGCGCCCCGGCCCCTACGCCCTCGGTGCCGCCGTCGAGGCCCGACCCGTGGGACGACAGGGGCGCTCCACCCCCGCCTCCTCGTCGCTGCCGCCTTTGCCGCCCCACCAGGGGGCTGACCGGCGGTGCGGGCCGCCGACGCTGGCCCATCCCGCGAAAGGCCGGGAGCGCTCACGCGCTCCCGGCCTTTCCCCTGTTCCCTGGCCCCTCGGCTACTCCGCCTTGCGGAGCCAGAAGGTGACGCCCAGCTCCTCCGAGGACACCTCGTGGGCCTCGCCCGCGGGCTTGCCCTCGCTCAGGGAGCGGGCCAGGACCTCACCGGAGATGGTCTCGCCGTGCTCGGCCACGGCCTGTGCCGCGCTCTCGTCGCTGGCCGACCAGAACAGCTCGATGCGGTCGGAGATGTCCAGGCCGCTGGACTTGCGTCCGTCCTGGATGAGGCGGATGACCTCGCGGGCCAGGCCCGCGCGCTGCAGCTCCGGGGTCAGCTCCAGGTCCAGGGCCACGGTCTCGCCGTTCTCCGCGGCCACCGCCCAGCCCTCGCGGGGCTGCTCGGTGATCAGCACCTCGTCGGCGTTGACCTCCACCTGCTCGCCCTCGACCTCGACGTGCGCCCAGCCGGTCGAGCGCACCGCCTCGACCAGGCTCCGGGCGTCGGCCGCCTGGATCGCCTTCGCGACCACCGGTGTGCGCTTGGCGAACCGCTTGCCCAGCGCCCGGAAGTTCGGCTTGACCGTGTAGTCCACCAGGTCGCCGCCGACCGCCGACAGCGGGTCGAGCCGCACCACGTTCAGCTCCTCGGCGATCTGCGTCCGCAGCTGCTCCGGCAGCGCCTCGAAGCCCTGTGCGCCGACCAGGACCCGCGACAGCGGCTGGCGCGTCCGCACCGCGGAGTCGACGCGCGCGGCACGGCCCAGCTCCACCAGGCGGCGGGTGAGCGCCATCCGCTCCGACAGCTCGGTGTCGATCAGCTCGCGGCGCACCTCGGGCCAGGTGGTCAGGTGCACCGACTCCGGGGACTCCGGCCGCCGCAGCGCCGCCCACACGTGGTCGGTGATGAAGGGCACCATCGGGGCCATCAGCTGCGTCAGCGTCTCCAGCGCCTCATAGAGCGTGGCGAAGGCCGACGCGCCCTCCGGGGTGCTCGCGCCCGCCCAGAAGCGGCGGCGGGAGCGGCGCACGTACCAGTTGGACAGGTCGTCGACGAACGCGGTGAGCCGCCGCCCGGCACCCGTGGTGTCGAAGTTCTCCAGCGCCTCGTCGACATCGGCGACCAGCCGGTTGAGCTCGGAGAGCAGCCACCGGTCCAGCAGCGGGCGGTCGGCCGGGGCCGGAGCGTCGGCCAGCCGCTCGTGGCTCCAGGTCTCCCCGGCATTGGCGTACAGCGTGAAGAAGGAGACGGTGTTGTAGTAGGTCAGCAGGACCTTGCGGACGATCTCCTCCAGAGCCGCGTGGCCGACCCGGCGCGCCGCCCACGGCGAGCCGCTGGCCAGCATGAACCAGCGCAGCGCGTCGGCGCCGTGCCGATCCATCACCGGGATGGGCTCCAGGACGTTGCCCAGGTGCTTGCTCATCTTGCGGCCGTCCTCGGCGAGGATGTGGCCCAGGCAGACCACGTTCTCGTAGGAGGAGTGCCCGAAGACGAGGGTGCTCACGGCCATGAGCGAGTAGAACCAGCCGCGTGTCTGGTCGATGGCCTCGGCGATGTACTGGGCCGGGAAGTTGGCCTCGAAGGTCTCCGCGTTGTGGTGCGGGGCGCCCCACTGCGCGAACGGCATGGAGCCGGAGTCGAACCAGGCGTCGATGACCTCGGGGACGCGCCGTGCCCGCGCGCCGCACTCGTGGCAGTCGACCACCACGTCGTCGACGTAGGGGCGGTGCGGGTCGAGCGCGCTGAGGTCCTGTCCGGCCACCTCACCGAGCTCGGCCAGCGAGCCGACGACGGTGAAGTGCCCGGAGTCGCACTCCCACACCGGCAGCGGCGTGCCCCAGTACCGGCTGCGCGAGAGCGCCCAGTCGATGTTGCCGCGCAGCCACTCGCCGAACCGGCCCTCCTTGACGTTCTCCGGGAACCAGGTGGTCTGGGCGTTCTGCGCGAGCAGCTCGTCCTTGACCGCGGTGGTCTTGATGTACCAGGACGGCAGCGCGTAGTAGAGCAGCGGGGTGTGGCAGCGCCAGCAGTGCGGGTAGCTGTGCTCGTAGGGCTCGTTGCGGAAGAGCAGCCCGCGGTCGGCCAGGTCGGCGACGAGCGCGGGGTCGGCCGTCTTGAAGAACTGTCCGCCGACCAGGTCCAGGTCCGCCTCGAACGTGCCGTCGCCGCGCACGGGGTTGACCACCGGCAGCCCGTAGGCGCGGCAGACCGCCATGTCGTCGGCGCCGAAGGCGGGGGCCTGGTGGACCAGACCGGTGCCGTCCTCCACGGTGACGTAGTCGCCCAGGACGATGAAGTGCGCGGGCTCGGCGAAGTCGACCAGCTCGAAGGGGCGCTGGTAGGTCCAGCGCTCCATCTCGGTGCCCTCGAAGCGCTCGCCGGTGAGCTTCCAGCCCTCGCCCAGGACCTTCTCGACCAGCGGCTCGGCCAGCAGCAGGCGCTCGTTGCCGTCGGTGGCCACGACGTAGGACACGTCGGGGTGCACGGCCACGGCCGTGTTGGAGACCAGGGTCCACGGCGTCGTGGTCCACACCAGCATCGAGGTGGGGTGGTCGGGACTGGCCAGCGGCCCGGAGGTCACCGGGAAGCGCACGAACACCGAGGGGTCGGTGATGGTCTCATACCCCTGGGCCAGCTCGTGGTCGGAGAGCGTGGTCCCGCAGCGCGGGCAGTAGGGGCTGATCCGGTAGTCGCGGACCAGCAGCCCCTTGTCCCAGATGGTCTTCAGCGCCCACCACACCGACTGCACGTACTCGGCGTCCATGGTGCGGTAGGCCTGGTCCAGGTCGACCCAGTAGCCCATCCGCTCCGTCATGGCGCGGAAGTCCTTGACGTTGCTGAGCACGTGCTCGCGGCAGTGGGCGTTGAACTCGGCGACACCGAACTCCTCGATGTCCTTCTTGCCGCTGAGGCCGAGCGCCTTCTCGACGGCGACCTCGACCGGCAGGCCGTGGCAGTCCCACCCGGCCTTGCGGTCGACGTGGAAGCCCTTCATCGTCTTGAAGCGCGGGAAGACGTCCTTGAACGCGCGGGCCTCGACGTGGTGCACGCCGGGCTGTCCGTTGCCGGTCGGGGGCCCTTCGTAGAAGACCCAGCTCGGGCCGCCGCGCGTCCGCTCCAGGGAGCGCTCGAAGACCTTCTGCTCCGACCAGCGCCGCAGCACCTCGTGCTCGACCTTGGGCAGATCGACCTGGGCCGGGAGCGCCGGGAACGGCCGGGCGGCGGCGGGTTGTTCGTGAGACACCTCGTGCCCTTTCCATCAGGAGCGTTCACCTGATGGAGGGACGAGGCTCGGCGGCCCCGCGGTACCACCCTCCTTGGGCGACGCCTCCGCACGAAGGGCGCCCCACTTCATTCCTGCCGCGGCCGGGTCTACTGGGCCGGGCGCGCGTCGCATCGCGGCTCCGGCCGTTCTTCCGGCGGCTCCGGGGTGATCTTCCCGACGGGCATACCCCCGGGCTCCCACCATCCCCGGGTCGCTTGAGGGCTGTTTCCGACGGTACTCGTCCCCATCCACGCCTTGCTGTCTCGAGGATAGCCGAACCCGCACGCCGCCTCCCGCCGTTTTCCGCTCCGGATATCCGCGCGGCTCCGTACGCGAAGGGGCGGTGGCGGCGAAGCCGCGGTGCGGGGACGGGCATACTGGCCTGCCGGGACGGCGACGCGCCGCCGGTCCGGCCGAGACGAGCGACACGCGAAGGGCGGATGCGACATGGGTGAGGCGAAGGGCACGGGCACGGTACTGGTCACGCTGCCCGACCGCGAGGACGCCGAGGAGCTGGCCGAGCAGCTGAGCGGGCAGGGCTACGAGCCGTGCGCCGTGCACCGCGACATGCTGGCCGGTGAGGACGACGCCGAGGACGCCGACTGGGTGATCGAGGTGCACACCGGCCCGCACGGCGGTCCGGCCACGTTCGACGAGCCGCACCTGGCGCGGCTCGCGGAGGACTACGGCGGGTTCGCCGTCGCCGATTGAGCGCCGCGCGGGCCGGTGTGCGACCGGTCGACGGCGCGGGCGCCCGGAGCCCCGGCGAATCGGAACCCCGGAACGTGGGAACACATGAGGGAAAGAACCACCGTGTGCCTGTTGCGTCGTGTCGGTTGAATCGCCCTTCGGTGGGCGTTTAAGCTACCCGGCATTGCGTGGACGGACGCGGGGTAACCGTGATGTTCTCGCAGGTCGATAGGGGGATATCGGGGACCGTCGCACGCGTGTGGGCGGTCGTGCGCAAACAGGAGCCGGATGGTGTCGAAGACCACGGCGAGGACGGCCGGGGCCGCGCAGGGGCTCCGTGGGGCAGAACGTGAGGGGAACATGGGCGTGACCGAGGCCTCCGGGCTTCCCGTCCGCGAGGGGGAGAGCCCATGGACCGAGGCGGAGCTCACCGCCGTGCGCCAAGAGCTGGAAGACGAGATGGCGCAGCTGCGGGAGGAGATCGCGGATACCGAGTCCAAGCTGGCGGAGCGGCTCGCCGACTCCGTCGACGGGGCCGGTGACGACCCGACGGACACCGGTGCCAAGGCCTACCAGCGCGAGCACGACCTGGCGCTGGCTTACAATACTCGTGACCTGCTTGCCCAGAATGAGCGGGCGGTCAAGCGGATGGACGCGGGGACCTACGGGGCCTGCGAGTCGTGCGGCAAGGCCATCGGCAAGGCCCGGCTGCAGGCGTTTCCGCGGGCCACATTGTGCGTGCAGTGCAAACAGCGCGAGGAGCGTCGCTGAGTGACATCGAGCCCTCCGGGGACAAACATCGGACGGTGAACGGACCCGCCGCGAACAAGCCGCGGCGGTTCGTTCTTTTGCTGACCCTGGCGGTCGTCGCGTTCGTGGCCGACTTCGCCAGCAAGGAGATCGTGCTCGCGCAGCTCCTGCCCGGAGAGACCGTGTCGGTCGTCGGGGAGCTGCTGCGGCTGACCCTCGTCTTCAACTCCGGCGCCGCGTTCTCCATCGGAACCGGCATGACCTGGCTGTTCACCCTGATCGCCAGCGTTGTGGCGATCTACATCGTGCGCGTGGGGCGCAATCTGCGCAGCACGGGGTGGGCCATCGCGCTCGGCCTGATCCTGGGCGGCGCGACAGGTAACCTCTACGACCGGTTCTTCCGGCCCCCCGGCCCGCTGTACGGCGAGGTCGTCGACTGGATCCAGCTCCCGAACTGGCCGGTGTTCAACCTCGCGGACTCCTGCATCGTGGTCGGCGGCGTCCTCGCGGTCGTCCTGGCCTTCCGGGGCATCAACATCGACGGAACCCGGGAGTCCGACGCCGAGGCCGATACTGGGGACAACGGGACCGGAGAGGGGAACGGCCAGGACGAGTCCGCCGCCACCCCCACCGCGCCGGAGGGCCCCGCGGCGGATGAGACGGAGGCGGCAGACACTGACGCCAGCGAGCAGCACCGCGCACGCGACAACGGCGCGGACGAGGGAGACCGGACGTGAGTGACCAGCGCAGTATGCCCGTACCGGACGGGCTGGAGGGCGACCGCCTCGACGCGGCCATCGCCCGCATGTTCGGACTGTCCCGTACACGTGCCGCCGAACTGATCGTCGACGGCAACGTGCTCGTGAACGGAGGAGCGGCGGGCAAGTCCGACCGCGTGCAGGCCGGATCCTGGCTGGACGTCACCCTCCCGCCCCCGCCCACCGCGCCCGTCCCGCGCCCCGAGCCGGTGCCGGGGCTCGGCATCGTCTACGAGGACAGCGACATCATCGTCGTCGACAAGCCGATCGGCGTCGTGGCCCACCCCACGGTGGGATGGACCGGACCGACGGTGCTCGAAGGGCTCCTCGCGTCGGGCGTCCAGCTGACCACCAGCGGCGCCGCCGAGCGGCAGGGCATCGTGCACCGGCTCGACGCCAACACCACCGGCCTGATGGTGCTGGCCAAGAGCGAGGCCGCCTACAGCGTGCTCAAGCGCGCCTTCAAGGAGCGGACCGTCGACAAGCGGTACCACACGCTGGTCCAGGGCCACCCGGACCCGCTGCGCGGCACCATCGACGCCCCGATCGACCGCCACCCCTCCGGCGACGGCCGGTTCGCGGTGGTGGCGGGCGGCCGTCCGTCCGTCACCCACTACGACACCCTCGAGGCGTTCCGCGCGGCCAGCCTCCTGGAGATCAAGCTCGAAACCGGCCGCACGCACCAGATCCGCGTGCACATGGCGGCCATGCGCCACCCCTGCGTCGGCGACTACCTCTACGGCGCCGACCCCACCCTCGCCGACCGGCTCAACGTGCGCCGGCAGTGGCTGCACGCGGTGCGCCTGGGCTTCGACCACCCGACCCAGGGCCGCCTCATGGAGTTCGAGAGCCCCTACCCGGACGACCTCGCCAAGGCCGTCGAACAGCTCCGCGAGGACTAGCGGGACCTGCCCTGTTCATGAGGGCGGAGTCGGCGCGCCGTCCGTTCGGGGGCGGCGCGGCCGCAGGGACCCGTGGGACAGTGCGGCGCCGAGGATGATGATCGCCGCTCCGACGGGTTCGTTCCAGACCAGCGACTCGCCGAGGATCACCACACCGGCGACGACGGCGACGATGGGCGCGACGTAGGTGACGGTGGAGGCGATCGTCGCCCCGGCCGCGCCGATGATCGCGTACTGCAGGACGTAGGCCAGGCCGGTGCCGAGCGCGCCGAGCGCTGTCACCGCCAGGATCACCCGCAGCGGCAACTCTGGTGGCATGTCGGTGGCCAGCGGGGTGATGATCAGCAGTTGCGCCGTCCCGGCGAGCAGCTGCGCCGTCGCGAGCTCCACGTTGGTGTGTCCGGTGCCGGTGAGGAATCGGCGCAGGTAGGGCGTGCCGACGCCGTAGCAGACGGCGGCGCCTACGGCGAGGAACGCGCCGGTGTTCCCGGCCCCGGCGAACCCCGTCCACACACCGAACACCACCAGCACACCGGTGAACCCGATGACCAGCCCGACCAGCCGCGCGCGGGTCGGCCGCTCGTCGGAGAGCAGGAGTAGCGAGAACCCCACGGCGAACAGCGGAGTGGCGGCGTTGCAGATCCCGGCGAGCGCCGAGGGGATCAGCTGTTCCGCGTAGCCGAAGAGCGTGAACGGCAGCACGTTGAGCAGGAAGGCCGCCACCGACAGGTGCAGCCAGATCCGTGGCGATCGGGGGAGGCGTCCCCGGCGCAGCAGCACGACGGCGGCGAGCGGGAGCGCGCCGGTCGCCATCCGGCCGAGCGTGATCTGCAGCGGTTCGAGGGCCTCCGTGCCGATCTTGATGAACAGGAAGCTCATCCCCCACACCAGAGCGAGGAGCAGGAACTTCGGCTTCCAGCCGGAGAGCAGGGCGAGAGGGGAGCGCGGGGGAGAGGTGGACCCGAGGGGCGGAACGGCACCGGAGGGAGCCGCCCCGCGGTCGGCGGTGGACGTCATGCGACGTTTGTACCGTTCACTCTTTCGTTAGGTCTACTTCAATCTTCTTAAGAACAGTCTTAGTATCGCTTACATGTTGAGTGTCGATCGTATGCGTGTTCTGCACGCCATCGCGGTGAACGGGTCGCTCACCGCGGCCGCCGAGGCCCTGCGGGTCACCAACTCGGCCGTCTCCCAGCAGCTGAGCAAGCTGGAGCGGGAGGTCGGCCAGCCCCTCGTGCAGCGTGACGGCCGGGGCGTACGGCTGACCGAGGCCGCCGAGCTCCTGGTCGACCACACCGGACACATCCTGTCGCTGGTCCGCCAAGCAGAGGCCGACCTGGAGGCGCACCGCGACACGGTGCTCGGCCACCTGCGGCTGGCGTCGATCGCGACGGCGGCGCGCGACCTGGTCCCACCGGCGCTCGTCGCCCTGCGCGAGACCCACCCGGGGCTGCGCGTGAAACTCGACGAGCTGGAACCGGACGAGAGCGTGCCCGCGGTGGCGCGCGGGGACGCCGACCTGTCCATCGTGGTGGACTGGGACGGTGCCCCGGTTCCGCTGCCCGCGGGCCTGCAGCGGGCGCCACTGATGGAGGACATCGCCGACATCGCGCTGCCGGCCGACCATCCGCTGGCCCACCGCGACCTGGTGGACCTCGACGAAGTGCTCGGCGAGCCGTGGATCAGCTGGACCAAGGGATCCATCTGCGACGACTGGCTGCACCAGACCCTGCGCGCCCGCGACGTGGAACCCGACATCGCGCACAGTGTCGAGGAGCATCAGACCAAGTTCGCCATGATCGCCGTCGGCCTCGGCGCGGCCATGATGCCCCGCCTCGGACGCGACCCCGTCCCCGAGGGCGTGCGCGTGGTCCCGGTGCAACCGGCCCTGGTCCGCCAGGTCTATGTCGTCTGGCGGGCCGACGCCGCCCGTCGGCCCGCGATCCGTGCCACGGTCCGCGCCCTGCGCGAGGCGGCCGCCGTGTACCGGGACTGACCGGGCCGGGCCCAACTGGGCTCGGCCCGGGGCTGCCCCCGGGCGGCTACTGGTCGGCGAGGAGCCCGGACATGGTCGCGCCCGGGCTGATGATGTCCGGGTCGGTGCGGGCGTCGATCAGCGTGGGAGCGTCGGCGTCCAGGGCCGCGGTCAGGGCCTTGTCCAGCTCGTCGGGGGAGGAGACGGTGGCGGCACGCGCGCCCAGCCCGCGGGCGTAGCCGGCCAGGTCCAGCGGGCCGCTGATGCTGATCCCCGCCGTCCGTCCCAGGTCGCGTGCCTGGTGCATGGCGATCGTGCCGTACATCCCGTTCTGGAACACCACCACGATGATCGGCAGCCCCAGGCGGGCGGCCGTCTCCAGCTCCTGCCCGGTCATCAGCGTGCCGCCGTCACCGGCCACGGCGACGACGGTGCGGTGCGGTTCGACGAGCTTGGCCGCGACGGCCGCCGGGACCGCGTAGCCCATCGCCCCGCTCGTCGGGGCGAGCTGCGTGCGCGGATGCCGGTAGCACCACCCCCGGTGCAGGAACGCGGCGAAGTTCCCGGCGTCGTTGCAGATGACGCTGTCGTCCGGGAGGACCCGGCGCATGCCCTCCACCACCGCCCACGGGTGCAGCAGTCCGCCGGGGTGGTCGGCGATGCCAGCGGGCGGGGTCGCGGTCTTCAGCCACGCCGCGTGGGCCGGGGCGAAGTCCCGGTAGGGGGCTGTCACCGGCGCGTCGGCCAGCGACTCCAGCGCCCGCCGCGCCTCGGCCACCACGCCCAGCCACACGCCGGTGACCACGCCGATCTGGCCCGGGTCGATGTCGATCTGGGCGACCGGGGACTCCACACCCTGGGCGGTGGGGGCCGGGAACCGGTAGCCCTGGGTGGTGACCTCGCTGAGCCGGGAACCCACCACCAGCACGGCGTCGACCTCCCGGAGCGGCGCCAGGACCGCGTCGTCGCAGCCCAGCCCGAGGTGGCCCAGGTACAGCGGGTGGTCGTTGGGGAAGACGTCCTGCCGCCGCCACGCGGCGTAGACCCCGGCATGGAACCGTTCGGCGACCCGGACCAGCGCCTCGCGTGCGCCGCGCGCCCCGCCCCCGGCGATGATCACCGGCCGCTGCGCTCCCGCGAGCCAGGGCACCAGCCGGTCGCGCTCGTCGTCGCCGAGGGGCGGGCGTGGCGGGATGCCGCCGGGAAGGGCGGTCGGCGGCGCGATGCGCTGTCCGAACAGGTCGCCGGGGACGGCGATCGCCACCGGCCCGGGGCGGCCGCTGGTGGCCACGCGGATGGCCCGCGCGGTCACCTCGGGCAGCCGGTCGGCGCGGGTCACCGTGGTGGTCCACTTGGTGATCGGAGCGTAGAAGGCCGTCAGGTCCACCTCCTGGAACGCCTCCCGGCCCAGGTGGTCGGTCTCCACCTGGCCGAGGAAGACGATCATCGGGGTCGAGTCCTGCCGTGCCGTGTGCACCCCCACCGCGAGGTTGGACGCTCCCGGCCCGCGGGTGGCCGCCGCGACGGCGGGCAGCCCGATGAGCTTGGCCTCCGCCTCCGCCATGAAGGAGGCGCCGCTCTCGTGCCGGGTGGAGACGAGTTCCATGTTCCCGCGCTGCTCGATGGCGTCGGTCAGCTCCAGGAAGCTCTCTCCTGGGACGGTGTAGCAGCGCCGGATCCCGGCGCCCGCGAGGACATCGACGACTTCTTCGGCCGCGGTGCGGAGAGGGGTCGTGCTCACAGATGGGGTCCTTCCATCATCGCAAGGTCCGCTTAGGGGGTGGAGCGATCGCCCCGTGACCGACGGCCGACGTCGGCGCGCCGTAGCGTTCGCGGGTCCCCCGAGGCGATCACCTCCATTCCTGCCCGCGGGGGAGCGGTTCGTCACCTCCCCTCGGTCAGGAGATCCCCAGGGCGCGCAGCCCGGCGGTGGTCGCGGCGGCGGCGATCACGACGACGAGGAAGGGGGCGCGGAGTACCAGGGCGACGACGGCCGCGCCCAGTCCGCTCAACCGGGCGGCGTCCAGTGCCAGACCCGGACCGTCGGCGTTGTCGGCGGACTGGATGGCGATCAGCGCCGCGAGCAGCGCGATCGGGACCGTGACGGCGAACCTGCGGACCACCGGGTGGTCCAGGAGCCGCCGGGGCGCCGCCAGTCCGGCGAACTTGAGCAGGTAGCACCCCGCGGACGTCGCGAGGATCGCGATCCACACCGTCATCAGCGCACTCCTTCCCATGCGGGGGTGTCCGACGCACCCGCCCCGGCGTCACCGGTGCCCGTGTCGTCGTCGGCTGTCGCGCCGCGCGTGGTCGAGCCCCGCGGCGGCAGCAGCCCGATCAGTGCGGCGACGGCGGCGAGCAGCACCGGCACTCCCGAGGGCGCGAAGGGAGCCGTGGCCAGGGCGATCGCGGCCCCGAGGAGGGCCACCAGCCGCTCCCGTCGGCCCTCGCGCAGGCGGGGCCACAGCAGCGCCAGGAAGATCGCGGGACCGACCGCGTCGAGGCCGAACGCGGCGGTGTCGCCGACCCGCTCGGTGGCCAGCGCCCCGATGAGGGTGGTGAGGTTCCACGCCACGAACAGCGTGGCGAAGGTCCAGGAGAAGGCGGTGCGCGCGGCGGCCCGGTCGGGCTGCGCCAAGGTCATCGCGGCCGTCTCGTCGATCACCCCCTGCGCCGCGACCGCGCGCCGGACGCCGCGCACGCCGAGCAGGTCGGCCATGCGCAGCCCGTACAGGGTGTTGCGGGTGCCGAGCAGCAGCGCCCCGGCGGTCCCCGCGATGAGGTTGCCGCCACCGGCGACGACGCCGATCAACGCGAACTGCGACGCACCGGAGAAGGTCAGGACACTCAGCGCGCACGCTTGGGCGACCGAGAGGCCGGAGGCCACCGCCGCGGTCCCGAACGCCAGCCCCGAGACGCCGACGGCCACGCCGATCCCCAGCGCGTCGCGCACCGGAGGGGAGGGGGAGAGGAAGGATGGTTTCACGTCGCCCGACGCTAACCACCGCGGGAACGCCCGGTCTTGAACGTTCTTGCGCGCGCTGGCGTCAGCTGCCGGGGGCGGTGGTACCGGCGCCCCGGGCCGCCAGGACGCCCTGGCGGAACGAGCCCGGCGTCACCCCCAACTGGCGCTTGAAGTGCCGGGTCAGGTGGGGTTGGTCGGCGAAGCCGAGTTCTCCGGCCACCGCCGCCGGGCGCATACCGGCGGCGAGCAGGCGGCGGGCGCGCAGGACGCGGAGGTTGTTGAGGTAGGCGTGCGGCGGGAGCCCGTGGGCGGCCCGGAAGGCGCGCAGCAGCGCGAAGGGGGAGACGTCCACGGCGGCGGCCAGCTCGTCCAGGCTCGGCGGGTCGGCCAGGCGGGCGTGGAGCAGGTCGCGGGCCTCGGCCACGGCGCGGTCCGGACCCTGCGGGCCGGGGTCCGCGGGCCGCGCGCGGGCGTGCCGGGAAAGGAGGTGATGGAGGGCTTGGCGCATGAGCGTCGACGCACTGAGCCGGTCGCCGTGCTCGGCCGCCCGGTGGGCGGTGCGCATCAACCCGCCGCTGGCCGGATCGCCCGTCCCGGAGGCGCCGAACCCGGGGACATCGGGCATCCCCAGATCGCGGGCGGCTTGGGCCACGACATCGACCTCGGGATAGAGCATGCGGTAGCGCCAGCCCTCGGGAGTGCCCGCGTGCCCGGTGTGGACCTCCTCCGGCTCGACCACCACCAGATCGCCGCGCCCGACGCGGTGGGTGGCGCCCCGGTAGGCGAACTCCTCGATTCCGTCCTCGATGACGCCGATCGCGTAGGTGTCGTGGGTGTGCCGGTTGAAGGAGTGCCGGACGTAGTGCGCCTTGAGGAGGTCGATGCCGGGCAGGCCGGGATGGCGCCAGAACCGCGCGCGTTCGCCGGGCGTGTCGGTCATGCCTGTCAGCTTAGGAATTGGGGGTGACGGACGGAGATCGCGATGCACTACTCTTCCGGCCATGCTCAAGATCGATCTCGCCGAGAGCGCGAAGGACCGCGCCGCCGTCTTCGTCATCCGCGGGGTGGTGTTCGTCGCGGAGCAGCAGGTCCCGATCGACGAGGAGTGGGACGACCACGACCTCACCGCCGACCATCTGCTGGCTCGGCTGGACGAGGTTCCTGTGGGCACCGGCCGCCTGGTGACCCAGGGGGAGCGGGGCATGCTCGGCCGACTGGCCGTGCTGTCGTGCATGCGGGGAACGGGCACCGGGGTCGCCCTGGTCCGCGCGATCGAGGACCGGGCGCGGGACCGCGGCCTGACCGGAGTCGACCTGCATGCCCAGACCCATGCCCTCGGGTTCTACGAGAGGCTCGGCTACCACGCCCACGGGGCGGAGTTCCTCGACGCGGGCATCCCGCACGTGCACATGAGCAAGGACATCGTGCCGACTCCCCAGCCGTGAAGGACCGGGCGTGCGGGTCGGTGTCCGGCCGACCGCTGGAACGACGGTCCGTTCCCATGTGACCCGCTGACCGGTCACCGCCATGGCCAGGGCAGCGCGTCGATCGTCGGCACACCCGGTGGGATGTGGGCCGACCGGGTCGCCATCGAGCGGGTCGGCTGCGACGGGACAGCACCTCCCGCGCTGGCGGTTCACGGAGCGGCCGCTCCATCCGACCGTCGGTGCCGCGGCGCTCCTCGCGCGGCCGGGGTCGACCGCGGAACGACTGTCGTCGCCTGCCGCCGTGCCGTACGCCGGCACGGCGGCAGGCGCGTGCTCGGATCCCCGACGTGGACGCGGTGGAAGCGTCCGCCTACGGAGCGGCAGCGGTGGGGGTGCGGTGGTGAGTATCACCAAATAACCGGTCAGGCCGGTGAGTTCTGGCTTGCGGCGGTGGATGCGCCCCCGGTCCTTCTCCCCGGATGCGCGCGCGTGATCTATTACCGAGTAGCATTCGGTTTCGGTGGTCGGTCCGATTTCAACCATGTCGTGCGCCGCGCCGCCGCCGCCGACGCAGACGATGAACGAAGCGACGAGGGAGCCATGACCGTCGAAGCGCAGCCGGTGTCCGAACTTCCCGACCCGCGCAGCCTCGGGTTCACGGTCGTCGCCGAAGACGACCTCCCCACCGAGCTGACCGACCTGGTCGACCAGGTCCGGACGCTGATCGACACCGTCGCCCACACTGAGGCCGACGGCGCCGACCTCGCCGCGGCGCGGGATCTGGTCGCCGAGGCGGTCAAGCGCATCGACGGAGAGCGCCGCCCCATCGGCGCCCTCGTGCACCGCTCGGACTTCGAGGGGCCGGTCGGCTTCGGCACCCTCACCAACGTCGTCGAGGGGCCGACCAACCCGGCCGCCCCGCCGATGCGGCTGGAACTGACGGAGGAGGGCCTGCGCGCCGAGGTCACCCTCAGCGGCGTCTACCAGGGGCCGCCCGGGCTGGTCCACGGGGGCTGGATCGCCGCCATGCTCGACCAGGCCCTCGGCTCGGCCTCCGCCGCCGCGGGCATGCCCGGCCTGACCGCTAACCTCGACGTCAACTACCGCAACCCCACCCCGCTCAACGTCCCGCTGGAGATCACCGCCCGCGTCACCGGGACCGAGCGCCGCAAGGTCTTCGTCTCCGCCGAGATCCGCCACAACGGCGAGGTCACCGCCGAGGGCACGGCCGTCATGGTGCAGGTCGCCCTGCCGGGCTAGCTTTCCCCGCGTGATGTCCCCAGCCCCTCCCCTCCGTCGATCTCGGAAATATTGGGGTTTCAGTGGCGATTTTTACCCCAATATCCCCGAGATCAACGGAGGAGTGGGGGCTCGTGGGAGTTCGGTCAGTCCCACTCCCATCCGATTCCCAGGACCCCCGGCTGGATGTCGTGCTCGGCGAGGTGCACGGAGTGGGCCGAGCTGAGGATCAGGTCCTCCTCGGCGCGCGACGGGGGCTCCTCGGGCGCCTGGACGAGGCGGTGGCAGCGGACCGGCAGGGCGGACGCGTCGAAGCGGACGCCGAGGATGTAGGTCTCGGCCGGATAGCGGAACGCGCGGCGGTAGTCGTGGCTGCGCGGCGAGTGCCCGACGTTGACGGCGTACTCCAGCAGGTAGGTCTCGCCGGTGCGCAGGCGGCGGTCGAAGAGCAGCTCCACGGCGAGCACGGCGGAGCTGCGATGGCGGCGGACCCGCCCCAGGCGGCAGTTCTCCACCGCCAGGGGCGTGATGTCGGCGGCGTCGGCGCCCGGCTCGCCGCAGTAGACCATCATGTGCCGGTCGGCGTCGTCCTCCAGCGCCCGCACCACCAGTCGGCTGCGCACCCGCCGGATCGCCCGGTCAGCGGCCACCCAGGCGATGTCCTCCTGCCAGAACAGGCGCAGCTTGCGGTCGGAGGGGCCGATGACGCTCTCCACGGTCTGGGCGAGGGCGTCGGCCGGTTCCAGGAACCCCTCATACCCGCGCGGGGTGGAGCGCCGACCGGTGGCCCAGCGTCCGCGCGGCCGCGGCGGCCCCAGCAGGGCGACGAGGGAGTGGCGGGGCAGGCCCAGGATGACCTCGATCGCCTGGACGGCGCGGATCGACGTGGGGCGTTCCGGGCGACTGCGCCCCTGCTGCCAGTAGCTGAGGCTGGTGAGGCTGACCCGGATGCCCCGTTGCGCCAGGCGGTTGCGCAGGCTCCCCAGGGTGAGCCCGCTGTCGTCGATCGCCGCGCGCAATGCCTCGTGGAAAGGGCCGGTCCGTAACAGGACCTGGACTGGTCCGGTACCGGTATCGGTGCGACGCCGCAGGGTCCCGCTGGCCATCGTGACCTCCATGGCTCCATGGGTGGGGGGAAGGGGAGGACGGGGCGTTTCGGCCAACAGTGTGCACCATGGTGGCCACTCTGTGAAATATCAATTAATGAGCGATTTTGTCCGGTGTTGAGAGGGATTTACCCCTAGCCTCTACCGCGCCCCCCGCCCCCTATGCGCTCCCGCTTCCGCCCGCACGGCACCCTCCACCCCAGTGGCGGCCGGATTCACAGTTAGCCCCGCCGATCTCCCCAGTGAAGCCCGTCGCAACGCTCTGACCTTGACCTTTACCGGGGAGCCGGTGTTCCGTCGACCCCACGGACGCCTCCGGCTCCGCCCGGGCCCACCCCCACATCCCCTCCCAGCCCGCGATCCCCCCACCCCGGCTCCCGCGGCGTGCCCGGATCCGTCCGATGATCCCCCACCCCCTCGTGTACGTCCGTGGAGGACGAATGCCAACGCACACATCCCCCAGACGCGTGCTCGCCGCCGCCGCGAGCGTCGTGCTCGGCACCGGCCTGCTCCTCGGTTTCGGTCCCGCCACCGCCTCAGCCGAGTCGACGTCGGACGACCTCGCCGACGCCGTCCGCGCCACCATGCTCGAACAACGCGGCGACACCGCCCGCGAGCAGTTCTCGACCCGGTCGCTGGCCGAACCGCTCGTCGAGCCCATTACCACCGAGGACGACGCGTGGGCGTTCGGTACGACGACCATCCCCGCGCCGTCCACGGCGCACGCCGCCCCCGAGACCGCTCTGTTCGTCGCCGAGCACGGCCCGCAGGGCTGGCGCGTGGAGCTGGACGGAACCGACGGCTTCGTCGACCTCGCCGACGCGGCCCCGGACGACGTGGTCAGCGACGAGGAGAAGGAACTCTTCGCGAAGAACCACGAGGCGGCGCAGGACGCTCCCCTCGCCGACACCGGCCTCGGCCTGCCGTGGCAGGAGGGCGTGGCCTGGTGGATGGGCGGCGGCCCGCACGGCAACAGCGGCAGCAGCCGCCCCTACAGCTCGATCGACTTCAACGGCGGCAACGGCCAGGTCCTCTCCGCCGGGCCGGGCCGCGTCTACAAGAGCTGCGTCCGCGGCGGAAGCGCCCTGGTCAAGGTCATGCACGAGAACGGCTACAGCACGACCTACTACCACATGCGGCGGCTGACCAACCTGTCCAACGGATCGCCGGTGCAGACGGGCACCTACCTCGGGCTCATCGGCAACGAGCTGCCCTGCGGCGGCAGCTCCAGCGGCGCGCACGTGCACCTGTCCCTGCTGCGCGGCGACTCGCACATCAGCGTCGACAACATGACGATCGGCGGCTGGACCTTCCACACCGTGTCGCGCCCCTACCAGGGCTATGCCACGCGCGGCAACGTCCGGGTGGACCGCGGGGAGCGGCTGACCAACTACGGCGGCAGCGACAACAGCCTGCCCACCGGCACGGTTGACAGCGGCGAGTACAGCCGGGTGAACCTGCGCACCGGCCCCGGCCTGGACCACGACATCGTCGACACCGTCGCCGACGGAGCGCTCGTGCGGATCGAGTGCACGGCACGCGGCGGCGACGTCGACGGCGTGTGGGGCACGACCGACCTGTGGAACCGCCTCGACACCGGCAACTGGATCAGTGACGGGTTCGTCTACACCGGCACCAACGATCCGGTGGCACCCGCGTGTGACTGACGGCGGCCCCTGAGCGTCATCGTTCCCCCCGATGAGATGGCCGGGGGGAACGATGGCATGCGCGGCGCCCCGCCACCCGCGGCGTCGCGGACGCAACCGCGGTGGTCACAGCCGCGGCCGCGGCCACGAGGGCAGCGCCGACTATGGCATAGATCATGCGGTATCCGGTTGTTCCATTTTCACATTCGTTACCAGCATCCGATAGACCGGAGCGGTGACCCACACCTCTGCCCCAGCGCTGGCCGAGCTCCCCACCGAGGGCGGCCTGGCCGAGATCCTGTTCGACCGCGCCGAGCGGTCGCCGGACCGTGTGATGCTCAGTCGGCAGGTCGACGGCGAATGGCGGGACTTCACCGCGGCCGAGACCGCCGCCGAGGTGACCGCCCTGGCCAAAGGGCTCGTCGCCGCCGGGGTCGAGCCGGGCGACCGGGTGGGGCTGCTGTCGGGCAACCGGTACGAGTGGATGCTGATCGACTTCGCGATCTGGACCGTCGGCGCGATCACCGTCCCGATCTACCCGTCCGCCTCGGCCGAGCAGTCCCGGATGATCCTCGCTGACTCCGGTGCGGTCGCCTGCTTCGTCGACAACGCGTCGCACACCGCGATGATCGACGGTGTGCGCGACGGCCTCGCGGACCTGCGGCACCTGTGGACCATCGACGCGGGCGCCGTCGACGCGCTCGCCACGGACGGCACCGAGGTGTCCGACGACGCCATCGCCAAGCGCCGCGCGGTTGTCGACCCGCGGGACCCGGCCACCATCGTCTACACCTCGGGCACCACGGGCAGCCCCAAGGGCTGCGTGCTCACCCACGCGAACTTCTTTTCCGAGGTCGACAACATCGTGGCGGGCCTGCCCGAGCTGTTCGAGACCGCCACCGAGGACACCCCGCCCTCGACCCTGCTCTTCCTGCCGCTCGCCCACGTCTTCGGGCGCATGGTGCAGACCTGTGCCGTGCGGGCCGGCGTCCGGCTCGGCCACTCGACCAGCGTCAGCGCGCTCATCGACGACCTGCGGACGTACCGGCCGACCTTCCTGCTCGCCGTTCCCTACGTCTTCGAGAAGATCCACGCCTCCGCCCGCAAGCAGACGACCGGTCTCAAGCGCCGGATCTTCGACGCCGCCACCGACACCGCCGTGGCCTACAGCGAGTCCCTGGACCGCGGCGGCCCGGGGCTGGGCCTGCGGTTGCGGCACCGCCTCTTCGAACCGCTCGTGTACCGCAAGCTGATGGACGCGCTGGGCGGGCGGTGCGCCCGCGTCCTGTCGGGCGGCGGCGCGCTGGACGTGCGGCTGCTCCACTTCTACCGGGGCATCGGCCTGGAGGTGATCGAGGGCTACGGGCTCACCGAGACCACCGCGGCCGTCATCGCCAACCTTCCCGGCCGTATCCGCCCGGGCACCATCGGCGGCCCGCTGCCCGGTGTCTCCGTCAAGCTCGCCGACGACGGCGAGATCATGGTCAAGGGCGAGCAGGTGTTCGGCCGCTACTGGAACCGGCCGGAGGACACCGCGAAGGCGTTCGTGGACGGCTGGTTCGCCACCGGCGACCTCGGCGAGTTCGACGCCGACGGCTTCCTGCGGGTCAGCGGGCGCAAGAAGGAGATCCTGGTGACGGCGGGCGGCAAGAACGTCGCACCCGCCCCGATGGAGGAGAGCGTCCGCGCGCACGCGCTGGTCGCCCAGTGCATGGTGATCGGCGATGACCGGCCCTTCGTCAGCGCGCTGGTAACCCTGGACCCCGAGGAGTTCGACGCGTGGAAGGCGGAGAAGGGGCACCCCGCCGGGGCCACCGTCGCCGACCTCGCCGACGACGCGGACCTGCGCGCCGCCGTGCAGTCGGCCATCGACTCCGGCAACGAGGCGGTGTCGCGCGCCGAGTCGATCCGCGCCTTCACCATCCTCGGTGAGCAGTTCACCGTGGAGGAGGAGACCCTCACTCCGACCCTGAAGCTGCGCCGCGCCCGCATCCTCAAGCGCTACGACCGCGAGGTGGAGAAGCTCTACCAGGGCCGGTGAGGCGCCGGGAGCGTGACCCGGGCCACGGCCGTCCGCCCCTCGGCTATGGCGAAGATCATGTGAGATGAGTACGTGATATGTGGCGATTTGTTACGTTTGTTCGGTAAACCGGAAGAGTGACCGACATCTCCGTGACCGCGCCGGCCGAGGTCCCCACCCAGGGCGGCCTGGCCGATCTTCTGTTCGACCGCGCCGAACGCCACCCGGACGGGATCATGCTCAGCCACCAGGCCGGTGGCGGCTGGCAGGACGCCACCGCGTCGGAGGTCCGGGCCGACGTCGTCGCCATCGCCAAGGGGCTCGTCGCCGCGGGCATCAAGCCCGGCGACCGGGTGGGACTGCTGTCGGGCAACCGGTACGAGTGGACGCTCCTCGACTTCGCGATCTGGGCCGCCGGGGCCGTCTCCGTCCCGATCTACCCGTCCTCGTCCGCTGAGCAGATCCGGATGATCCTGGCCGACTCGGGTGCGGTGGCCTGCGTCGTCGACGACGACCCGCACACCACCACGGTCGAGGGCATCCGCGATACCCTGCCCGACCTCCGCTACGTCTGGACCTTCGACTCCGGCGCCGTGGCCACCCTCGTCGAGGTCGGGCGCGAACTCGACGACTCCGTGATCAAGGAGCGCCGGGCGGGCGTCGACGCCGCCGACCCCGCCACGATCGTCTACACCTCGGGTACCACGGGCAGCCCCAAGGGCTGCGTGCTCACCCACGCGAACTTCCTGGCCGAGGTCGACAGCGTCCTGCACGCGCTGTCCGTCCTCTTCGAACCCGGCAAGGACGGCTCGCCGCCCTCGACGCTGCTCTTCCTGCCGCTCGCGCACGTCTTCGGGCGCATGGTGGAGGTCGCCGTGATCCACGCCGGGGTCCGGCTCGGCCATACCGGCAGCGTCGGCGCGCTCATCGACGACCTGCAGACGTTCCGCCCCACGTTCCTGCTCGCCGTTCCCTACGTCTTCGAGAAGATCCACGCCTCCGCCCGCAAGCAGACGACCGGTCTCAAGCGCCGGATCTTCGACGCGGCCACCGACACGGCGGTCGCCTACAGCCGGTCGCTGTTCAACGGGGGCCCGGGGCTCGGCCTGCGGCTCCGGCACCGGTTCTTCGAGCCCCTGGTCTACCGCAAGCTGATGGACGCGCTCGGCGGGCGCTGCCGCCGCGTGATCTCCGGCGGCGGCGCGCTGGACGTGCGGCTGCTGCACTTCTACCGCGGCATCGGCCTGGATGTGTTCGAGGGATACGGCCTCACCGAGACCACCTCGGCGGTGCTCGTCAACGTCCCGGGCAAGGTGCGCCCCGGCACCATCGGCATCCCCGTGCCCGGGGTCGAGGTGCGCACCGCCGACGACGGCGAGCTGCTGATCAAGGGCGGGCACGTCTTCGACCGCTACTGGAACCGGCCGCAGGACACCGAGAAGGCGTTCGTGGACGGCTGGTTCGCCACCGGCGACCTCGCGGAGATCGACGCCGACGGCTTCGTCCGGATCAGCGGGCGGAAGAAGGAGATCCTGGTGACCGCGGGCGGCAAGAACGTCGCCCCGGGGCCGCTGGAGGAGCAGGTCGGCTCCGACCCGCTCGTCGACCAGTGCATGCTGGTCGGCGACGGGCGCTCCTTCGTCACCGCGCTGATCACGATCGACCCGGAGGAGTTCGGCGCCTGGAAGGCGGAGAACGGCCACCCGGTCGCGACGACCGTCGCCGACCTCGCCGACGACGCCGGACTGCGCGCCCATGTCCAGCGCGCCATCGACGCCGCCAACGCGACGGTCTCCCGGGCCGAGTCGATCCGCGCGTTCACGATCCTGGCGGAGCGCTTCACCGTGGAGGACGAGACCCTCACCCCGACCCTGAAGCTGCGCCGCGCCCGCATCCTCGACCGCAACGCCGCGTCCGTCGAGGCGATGTACACCAAGCGCTGAGACCGCGGGGCGGCGCGGCCGGAAGGGCCGGGCCGCCCGGGCTCAGCGGCGGTCACTCGGGGGCGTCCGCGGCGTCGTCGTCGCCATCGTCGACCGGTCTGCGCCCCCGCCACCAGGTCATCTTGACCTTGAGGCTGCCCTCACTCGCGGCCTTGGCGATGAAGACGTCGGCCGAGCCGTTGACACTGATGCCCAGTTCGACGCTGACCTCGTTGGGGCTGGCGTCCAGGGTCGACAGCCGCCGCGAGATGCGCTCGGAGATGTCGCGGACCTTGTCGACCACGACGTCGAAGCGCTGCTCCGCCGCGCGGAAGACATCACCGCCGGCGACATCGCGCATCACGGGGGAGCTCTCCGCCGTCTCGATCTGCACCGTGGCACCGTGCCCGTCGTCGAACCGAACGATCTCCGCCATCGATCCCGCCTTTCTCGCCGTAGCACCATCGATTTCCGTCGTGCCGTCATGTCCCTCCCGCGTAGCGGAGGCGGGGAAACCAAAGGTGCGCGTCGAATCCGGGCGACGTAAGACAAATGTCCGCATCTGGTCTACATGGAATCCGGTACAACGGGGATATAACCCCCGTTGCGGCATGTCGGGATATTTGTCATGAGAAGACTTGTGTACCGTTCGCGTCTACCCGTACCGGGGTCTGGCCACCGAATCATGGTCGTGAGGTACAAATGAGCACCGATTCAGCGGTGGTAAGCGAAGGGGCCGGGAGAGGAGAGAGTGCGTGCGCGTCGGGGCCGGGACGGCCGGGGCATCGGCCGCCCGTCCGTGCCTGGTGGAAGTCCAGCTACAGCAACCAGGGCGAGGGCTGCCTGGAAGTCACCCGGCCCTCCGGGTCCACCGTCCTGGTCCGTGACTCGACCGACCCGCGTGGAACGGTGATCGGTATCGACGCCGGAACCTGGCAGGCATTCCTCTCCGGTCTCCGACGCGGAGAATTCGACGGCGTGGACTGAGCGAGCCCCGCGGCCTCCCCGGCTCCGGACGACTCAGAGCAGGGGCAGGAAGAGGTCGCAGTTGGCACGTACGTTCTCCTCCGCCGACCGCGTGGCGGGATGCGCCGGGCCGAACATCGCCCGGTAGCGCTCGACCACGTCGGCCCGCTCCTCGGCAAGAGCGGTGTCCTCCACGGCCATGCGATCCAGCACCCGATTGCGTCGCACGGCCAGGGTCAGCGGGTGGTCTTCCCCCAGAATCCGCTGCGCGCGTTCCAGAGACGCCGTGTCCAGGTCCAACGCCGCCGCCGCGTTGCCCGCCGCGAACAGGTCGCTGGCGAGGTTGACCGCGTTCGCGAGGGTCCACGGGTGCTCCTCGCCGAGACGGTCGGTGTTCACCGCCAGCGCCTCCTCATCGACCGTCCGAGCCTCCTCCAACCGACCGAGGAGGCGCAGCGTGACGGCGTGGTTGACCGACGTGGCGGCGTAGAGGGGGTGGTCGGTGCCGTACAGGGCGCGATAGCGGTCGCGGGCCTCCCGCGACAGGGACAGGGCGCCGTCGTGATCGCCGACCGCCCGCAGCGACACCGCGTGGTTGGCCGCGGCACGCGTCGTCTCCTGGGTGTCGCCCCCCAACTTCGTCCGCAGCATCTCATAGGCCTCCCCGGACAGGGCGAGCGCTTCCTGCAGACGCCCCGTCCGGCGCTTGAGCGCCGACAGCGCCATCATGGTGGACAGCCGCAATGTGTGGTCGGAGGGAAAGGCGCGCTGCGTGGTGAGATAGAGCTCGTCCATCTCCCGCTCGGCCTCCCAGTAGCGCCCCGACTCCATGAGTCCCTGAGCGTGCGCCGAGCGGCTGGCCAGCGTCTGCACGTGCTCCGGCCCCAGCATCTCGCTGCGACGCTGGAAGTTGTACTGGTTGATCTCTATCGACTCGGTGAACTGGCCGGTCAACCGGAGACCGACAGCGTGCACGTGGGCGGACTGCAGGGTGAGCGGATCGTCGCGGCCGAAGGCGCGCTGTTGTCGGTCGAGCACATCCGCACTCACCTTGACCGCGCGACGGTACTGCCCCAGGTTCCGCAGATCCAAGGAGAGGAGGCCGCGCGACTCCAGGGTCTCCTCATCATCGGTGCCCCGCAGCCGGATCAACGTCTCGACCAGCTCCTTCCGGCGCTCGTAGGCCTCGTCGAACCTCCCGGCCTCCGCGGCGATCTGCGCGTAGCGCATCTCGGCGCGCAGCGTGTGCGGATCCTCCGGCCCGAGTTTGTCGGGCCACAGGTCGAGCAGGCGGCGAACCAGCGCCTCGGCCTCGGTCAACCTGCCCCATTGGAAGAGGAACAGCACCTCGTGGAGAGCCAGGTCCCGGGCCCAGTCGCTGCGGCAGTCCCACTGCCGGGTCTCCCACACGTGCGGCAGCAGCTCCACATACCGCGGCCAGTCTCCCGGAGAGAGCGGGTCGCCCGGGTTGAGGTTGGCCAGCAGCAGGTGGGCGCAGTGCCGGAAGCGGTCGCGCTCCTCGGAGTCCAGCGGCAGCTTCAACGTCTCCTGCACCAGCCGGTGCAGCTGGAACGTGGTGTTGCGGTGGTCCATCTTGGCCAGGGCGTAGCGGTCGATGGTGCGCAGCGCACGGCCCAGCTTGATCGCGGGGTCGGCGAGGATCTCCGTCAGGTACTCCGGCGCCTCGACGTTGCGCGCACCGTTGAACAGCCGACGCGGGATCGGCTGCGGTGCGAGGAACGCGCAGACCTGCAGCAGCTGCAGCGCGCCGGGGTTGGACTCCCGCAGCCGCTCCAGCGTCATGTTCATCGTCGCCGCGACCGACCAGGGGTAGTCCGGGCTCGGCGCCACGTTGGCCAGCAGCTGGTCGGCCTTCACGTCGAAGAGCTCCAGCCACTCCTCGGCGGGCATCAGCGTCTCGTACAGCCACACCGCGGTCTGCTCCACCGCCAGGGGCAGGTCGCCGAGCCGCTCGGCGATGCGGTCGGCCTCCTCGGCGGTGAGCGCCTCCGGGCCGCGCTTGAGCAGCAGCTCGGTGCTCTCCTCCCGCTCGAAGGTGTCGACCTGCAACAGGTTGCCGCCCGCGGTGCGCCATTCGGGGGACCGGGAGGTGACCACCACGTGGCCCGGGCCGCCGGTGGGGATCAGCGGGCGGATGTCGGCGGGCGCGGTGGCGTTGTCGTAGACCAGCAGCCAGTCACTCACCGGACGGCCCGAGCGCAGCGCCTCCAGTACGGTGCGGACCGTGGCCGCGGGGTCGCCGACCGTGCCGATCCCCAGCTTCGGCGCGAGCTCGATGAGCGACTGCTGGACCTGGGCCGGGGTGTCGGCGGGGATCCACCACACCAGGTCGTAGTGGGACCGGTGGCGCCAGGCGTACTCCGTGGCGAGCTGTGTCTTTCCGACACCGCCCATGCCCTGGAGCGCCTGCGGGACGGTCTGCGGCAGCACCATGGCAGTGCCCTCCTGCAGCCGTCGGCCCAACTCGGCCAGGAGCGGCTCGCGGCCGACGAAGCTCATGTTCCGCGGCGGAACCTGCCCCCATACGGCCGGGCGGGTGTGCTGCCCCCGCGGAACCGTCTGCTGCGCCATGTGCATGCTGTCTCCGTCGGGCACAGGTGGGACCAGCCCTGCCCGCTGGGGATACGCGGGAGAGTCGGCCGTCTGGAACTCGTCGAGGTTCACGTCTCTGCCCTTCAGCGTTTCACGGCTGGCTGCGTCGGAACCGGGTTGGCTTTGGCCGAACCCGGCCAGTGTGGATGTGGGCGCGGTGTGCGGAGGCCCCGTCGCCTGCTCGGGGCCTTTCCACTCTTCGGCGGCCTGCCGAATTGGCCCGGGCAGTGCCCGCATCGCCGCGTAGACGGCGTGGGCGAAGGGGGCCGTGTCTCCGGACACCTCGGGCAGCCGTAGGTCGGGGGCGTCGCCCAGCAGCAGTCGCTCCAGGTCGGCGAACCAGGGGATGGTGGTCCGGTAGTGCCCGGCGATGGCCGTCAGGAGTTCCTGGATCTCGTGGCGCTGCCCGCCCACCGCCAGCAGCAGTTCCCGCACACCGGGGTGGAATTCGAGGGTCACGCGGTCGCCGCGGTCGATGGAGGGGGCGTCCTCGCTGCGATGGATCAGACCGGAGCACAGCACCTCCGTCAGGTCGGAGGGGCGCGCCCGGGGGTCGAAGCGCTCCTGGATCAACCGGATCGTCGACAGGTTGAGCGGCACCGCCGCCAGGTGCACCGCCAGCCGGAACGCGGCCGGTGAGGCGATGGCCCGGAACGTCTCGACGCGACGATGGGCTGCGAGGTCCTGGGGGACCTCCGACTCCCCGGCCGCCGGATCGGGGAGCGAACCGATGCCCCACGCGTCGTCGGCGCCGCTGGGCGCTTGGAAGTCCGGGCTGGTGAGCAGCGCGGTCGCCGGATATTCCGGCGGGGCCTGGCGGCCCGCGACGAAGCGGGCCCAGCGCCCGACCTCGTCGGCTTCCAGGGGGAAGACCGGGATGGGGACCGCGTCGTCCTGTGGGGCGTCGACCTCGACGGGCGGCCATGCGGAGAACGGTCGGATCCGGTACGTGGAGTTGGGTGCCAGCGCGTCACCGGGCGGCCAGGGCGCCCGCAGCTTGACGCGCTCCGGGGACATGCCGGTCGACGGCCACACCGTCCGGTCGAGCAGGTGGGCCACGCCCACCGGCCCCTTCGCGCCCCAGCGGGCGAGCCACGTGTCGATCGCTCCGGTGTGCCAGCCGTCGCCGACGCCGTCGGTGAGCACCAGCAGGATGCGGGATTCGGGGGAGCGGCCGTCCACGAGGCGGTCGGGGTCCGGCGCGGGGCCCCCGGTCGTCCGCAAGGGGAAGTCGTCCACGTGCGTCTTGCCGGAGTCGAAGTAGCAGACCCGGATCCGGCGGAACACGTTCAGCGGCGTGAGCAGCTCGATGAACTCCCGAACGAGCGGCTCCTGGACGACCATGGACAGGCTGTCGTCGACCAGCAGGGTGAGGCCGTCGGCGACCTCCCGCTCGGGCAGGAACTCCGGCAGCAGCGGTGCGGGCCGTGCGCGCCGGACGCCGCGGCGGGCCAGCGACCGCTCGGCGTAGTGCGCCGCGGTGGCGTCCTCGTCCACCAGGGTGCCGGTGTCCGACTCGTGGTGGCGCCGGAACCACCGCAGTGCGCGGACCATCGATACGCGGTCGCCGATCAGCGGGCCGCCCGCCCGCTCGGGGGCGGCGCCGACGGGCGTATGGGGATGGCCCGGAGACGGCTCGGAGCCCTCCGCGTCGCCGTCGGGGGACTCAGGGTCCGCCTCGGGGTCGGCAAGGTGATCCGGAGGGTCGGGGGACGCGTCGCGCGGATCCTGTGCCGGTGTCTCCGGTGCCGCGTCGTCCGCCTCGGGGGAGGAGTCGCCGAGTGCTTCGTCCGGCGGTTCGACCTGTGCCTGGCCACCAGGTTCGTCGGGGGCCTCGGCCGGTTCGGTGTCCGGCGGCTCCGGCGCGTGGTAGCGGTGCGCGGCGAGCCACAGCGCGTCGCCCACTTCCCACCACGTCGGTAATGAGGCCGTGGACTGCGGAAATGACTCACCTGGGGACGGCGATGCCGCCGACCCCTCGGCCTCCGGCCGGTCGCGACCCCTGCTCCCGGTCACTCGAGGCCCGCCTCCGTTTCCGTCAGACGGCGCCAGACCAGGTTCAATATCCGGTTCCAGGCGTTCGGGTCCAAGGATGTTGCATGGGCGCGGACATCGGAACTAACGAGATGGACCGAGTTCAGTAGCTGGTCGATCGACAGCCCGTTGACTTCCTGGCTCCGCCGGAGGAAGTCCTGGATGAGTTGGCGGTCCTGGGCGCGCTCCCGGTCGATGAAGTGGGCGCAGACGATGTCGGCGAGCCGCCCTTCCGATGGGCGCTCCAGGTGGACGGGGAGACAGCGGCGGAGGAAGGCGGGGGGCAGGGGGCGCTCACCATTGCTGGTGATGACGATGAACGGGAACTCGTGGCAGCGCACCTCGCCCTCGTGCACCGTCGCCGTCCGTCCGGGGTCGTCGGTGGGAACAGTGATGTACTCCTGGGAGGAGCGGAGCCGGACGAGCTCGGGGATCCGGTAGCGGCCGTACTCCAGGACGTCGAGCAGGTCGTTGGCGAGGTCGATGTCGCCCTTGTCGAACTCGTCGATCACCAGGACGCGGGGGAGCCGGTGCGGAAGCAAAGCGGTCCCCAGAGGGCCGAGGCTCAGGTAGTCGCCGATGGGCCGCTCAGGCGGCGGTTGGTCGTCCGGTGCCGCCGCGGCGTCGGCCGAGATGTCGTGGATGCGGGCGATGGGATCGTACTCGTAGAGTCCCGAGCGCAGGGTGCTGCGGCTGGTGATGGGCCAGCGCAGCACGCGCCCCAAGCCCAGCTCGCGGCTCACGTGGTAGGCGAGGCTGGACTTGCCGACCCCGGGCGCCCCAGTGACGAGAAGCGGGCGGCGCAGGAGCAGCGCGGTGTTGACCGCCTCGACCACCGCCGTCTCGTGGTCGGTCAGCGGCTGACCGGCCAGAGCGGTCGTGACGCCGAGGACGCGCGCGGTCTCCTCGTCGTCGGTCGGCGGGTCGGGTTGGTCGGGGCCACCGTCGAAGCGGCGCCACGGCGGGGGACCGGGGAGCCGCTCCGCCAGGTTCGTCGCGTAGGTGGCCGGTCGGCCCGTCCCCCGGTAGATCCACCACGACGGCACGGCACCATTGCCGCCCGAAGCATGGTGACCGGGGGATTTCCCGGGGTCGGACGTCGGGGAAGAGGCCATCGGAAGACCATCCTTGTCGTCGTCGACCTCGTGTTATTCGGGCGTGGAGAGGATTCCTATATGGAACAGTCGTCGGATGTGCGACATATCGTCCAATATGATGTTTATGTCGTAGGGGTCGTAGCCTTCGCCGTTGTCCTGCCCGCCGATTGTATTGCGCGTGCGCCATGAACGCACGTAGCGGGAGAGGGAGGCGACATCGTCAAGGGAGATCGCTTCACCGTTCCGCCTGGTAAAGGATTCTATTCGGCCATGGAAACGTCGGGTGGCGTCCTCATCGGCCACATCCAGCCAGATAATCGCAGGTAGTCCGGCCTCGATGGCGTGGTAGAGCTGCAGTGTGCCGTCGCGTTCGCGCGGCGGCGCCCCCAGTGCGCACAGTGCGATCCCCGGGTTGGCGAGCCGATCGGCGAGCGGCGGATCGTCCGGGGACGCGGGGCGCGGCGGGATGCGGTGGACGATTCCTTCGTCGTTGTCGGCGAGCCTGCGCCAGCGTTCGCCGAGTTTGCGGCGGGCTCGGGCCAACCGTTTCTCGGTGAAACGCTCGGCCGAGTGGACGACGATTTCATAAGTTGCGCCGATCCGTTCCCCTTCGCCGGTGAAAGGGGAGGGAAGTCGCCATTGTGCGATTTGCTGGGTCAGGAGCGGAAAGGGAAGGATGAACTCCAGGCGCAGCCCTGCGGAGGCCGGTGAATCCCAGACCGGCAGCTGAGCTTCGGCGTCCTCCACCATCTGCAGCACCGTTTCGCGCAGGGTGTCCTCGGTGATCCGGTGGGATCCCCTGTTGGTGATGGTACGCCCGTCATCCAGCCAGTGGGAAAGGGTGTAACGCGGGATGGTGCCGGGTTCGCCCGGGATGGGCTCGGCCGCGATGATGAGGGAGCCTCCGGTCGGTGCGGGCGTGCTCGGCTCGTTCGAGACCCGGACCAGCGCGTCCCGCGGCACGTACCAGGGGGGCCGGCTCTCCACATAGCCCTGCAGGGCGCGGGCATCGGCAAACCCCATCTTGGCGATCTCCGCGAGGTAGACGATCTCGCAGGGGAGGTCGTCGGGACCGGGGGTGAACTGGCGCAGCCGGACGAACGCGTCCCACGCCGAGGTGAAGTCGGCGCGCTCCGGGCCCCGGTGCCGGGTGGCCGCGACGTAGGCGGCGCTGACGGCCTCGAACCGCAGGGCGAGCAGGAACGTCTTGACCGCCTCGAACTCCTCGTCGACCAGGAGCGGCCGGAGTGCGGTGACCCATTCCAGCGGCTCCATGAAGGCGACCCGGCTCTGGTGCGGGTGCGCGGCGTCGAACCGCGCGGTGGTGACGATCCCGATCACCGAGCCGTCGGTGGTGTCCCGCACGCCGCAGCCGCTGAACCCCTGCTCGACACTGACCGTCGGGTCGACGACGTTGAGCTGCGCGCGGCCGGGGATGCCGCCTCCGTAGCCGACGACCTCCGCACCGGCCAGCAGACCCTCGGGCACTCCGCTGGGGTAGCCGCGCACGACCACGCGGCGCGGGGACCCCGACTCCGCGACCTCCTCCATGCGCGCGGCGAGCCAGGCGGCGGGGTGCTCGTAGTCCCGGGGGTCCTCGTCGAGCCGGAGCAGGGTGGTGTCACGGCCCGCGTCCCACGTGTCGCCGACGACATGGGCGGCCACCGGCCGGTACCCGGGATGGTGCGGGGTGTCGACGGATATGGGTTCATCCGGTCCCGGCGGGGCGGGATCGTTTCCTCTGCGCAGTGCGACGTTGACGACATGTACGCAGGTCAAGACCCTGTTTCCGGGAACGAGGACCCCGCCTCCGGCCACCAGGCCGTCGGGAGTCATGATCCTGACCTGCCACGTTGGGGAACGGGGGGTCGGAGGGGGCGGGCCCTCGGTGGAACGGGGCGTCGAAGGAGATGCCACCGTGGCGCGGCCTCTTTCTTCGGTTGTACGTGGGGGGCTGCGTGAGACGGATCGCTGAAATTCGGTTGGCTCTTTATGTTCCCTAAGTCACGATGAATACTCTATGTATGTATACGGCTACCAGCCTTCCAGTGTGGTCAGGCCGATAAACGCAGAAGCGTAGAAGGGTCGACACGACTCTGGCACGGTGCGACGACGCACACCGTGCCAGCCAGGGGAGACGCTCGGTCGGGAGGGTCGCGATCGGATGCGGGGCGGTCGGCGCCCCTAGCCCGGCCTCACCCCATTGTCGCGATCGACTTGAACTCCAGGTACTCCCGCAGGCCCTCCGGCCCGTACTCGTATCCCAGGCCGCTGGACTTGCGCCCGCCGAAGGGCGTGTTGACGTCGATGTTGTACATGTTCACCCCGCAGCTGCCGGTGTGGATCCGGCGGGCGACGGCGATGCCGTGCTCCGGGTCGGCGGTCCACACCGACCCGGCCAGGCCGTACTCGCTGTCGTTGGCGAGGTCGACCGCATGGCGCTCGTCGTCGTAGGGGATCACCGTGAGGACCGGGCCGAAGATCTCCTCGCGGGCGATGCGCATGCGGTTGTCGACGTCGGCGAAGAGGGTGGGCTCGACGTAGTACCCCCGCTGTGCGGACGCCGGACGGCCCCCGCCCGCGACGAGCCGCGCGCCCTCGGCGCGACCCAGGTCGATGTAGCCCTCCACCCGCTCCCGCTGGGCGGGCGAGACCAGCGGTCCGATGTCGGTGGACGGGTCCGCCGGGTCGCCGACGGAGAGCTCGGCCAGGCGCGCGGCAAGGGCGTCGACGACCTCGGTGTAGCGCTCGCGCGGCGCCAGGACCCGCGCCTGCGCGACGCAGGCCTCGCCGTTGTTGAGGAGCGCGGTCAGCGTCAGCATGCCGGTGTAGGCGGTCAGGTCCGCGTCCGGGAGCAGGATCGCCGCGGACTTTCCACCGAGCTCCAGGCCGCACCCGCGCAGCCGCTCGCCGCACAGGGTCGCGATGCGCCGTCCTGCGGCGGTGGAGCCGGTGAACGCGACGTGGTCCACCCCGGGGTGGGTGACGAGGTGCTCCCCGACCGCGCGGTCGGCCGCGACGATGTTGAGCACACCGGCGGGGACACCCGCCTCCTCGGCGAGCTCGGCGAGGACGTAGGGGTCGAGCGCGGTCTCCGGCGCGGGCTTGACCACCACCGTGCATCCGGCGAGCAGCGCCGGGGCGACCTTGGCGATGATGAGAAGCTGCGGGACGTTCCACGGGGTGATCGCGGCGACCACCCCCACCGGTTCGCTGACGACGCGCGTCGGCCCGAGGAGCCCTTCGCGGGTCTCCTCCCAGGTGACGTCGTCGGCGAGGCCGCCGAAGTAGGCGAGCGTGCGCTGTGGCAGGGACGCCTGGGCGAGGTTCGACAGGGTCAGCGGGCAGCCCATCTCGGCGGTGACCAGTCCGGCGACCTCGTCGAGGCGCGCCTCGTAGAGCTCGGCCAGCCGGGTGAGGACCGCCGCTCGCTCCCCGGGCGCCATACGCGGCCAGGGGCCGTGGTCGAACGCCGCGCGGGCGGCGGCCACGGCGCGGTCCATGTCGGCGGCTGTGCCCTCGGGGGCCTGCCCGATGGCCTCCTCGGTGTGCGGCGACACCACATCGATCGTTCCGGTCCCGGCGGGCTCCACCCACTCCCCGCCGATGTAGAGCCGGTCGTGCTTGCGCATGTGGCCTCCCAACCCCTGCGGATGTATGCAGAGCACGTTTCAGTGTGATGTCATAAATTGCCTATTTCTAGGGGGTTTCATCAAACAAGAACGCGTTATATCAACCGCCGTGGTGGGGGCAGGGGCGCCGCTGATCCGCGCGGCACCGGCGCGGAGGCGCTAGGATGACCGCCATGACCCACCGCTATTGCGCGTTTAGCACGCCGGCTCCAGAGCAGCCGGCCGCTACGACGTAAGCGGTCGACGGGTTCTGAGCCGGCTGAAGAGCGAGAAGGCAGACGCCTTCCGCTCTTTTTCTTTTCCCAGCGGTCGGCTCCGCCCCGTTCCCGCGCGTCGCGCGAGCCAGTGGACCACCGGCCGCGTCGACGCGACAGAAGGAACGAATGCGATGACCGAAAGCGCCACCACCATCGACGACCTCCGCGGCCGCATCGACGAGGTCGACGCGGAGCTCGCACGCCTGCTGGAACGCCGTGCCCTGCTCGCCGCCCACGTCCAGCGGCTCAAGCCCGTCGGCGGCTTTGCCGGCCGTGACCCGAAGCGCGAACGGGCCCTCGTCGCCGCCATGGCCGTGCACGCGCCCCGACTGGGCGAGGCGCGGCTCGCCCGCATCATGTCCGAGGTCATCGAGGCCGGACTGGACGCGGCCGAGAGGGAGGCCGCGCACGCCCGGTCGGCACAGCGCACCTGAGCCGCCGCATGCGTCCCCGGCCCTGCCCTCCGGGCCGGGGACGGGGCGGCGGTGGCTCAGCGGATGTCCAGCCAGACCAGCCGGTGGTCCGACGCGGCGCCGGTCACTCGCGACATCGGGTCGTCGGTGGTCGGCCAGTAGACGGCGGTGTCGCGCACGGGGAGCCCGCGCGACGGCAGGACGTAGTCGACGCGCAGGTTGCCCGGTGCCTTGTCGTTGAAGTCGGCGGTGTCCAGGGCAGGGTCGCCCGTGTGGTCGTCGTTGGCGCCGCCCTGGAGTTCGGCGGCCTCGACGGCACCCGCGCTGGCCGGTGCGACCCTGTCGTTCACCAGGGGAGCGCCCAGCAGGTCGGTGATGCCTCCCTCGGGCCCCGCGCTGTCGTTCGGGTCGGCGTTCAGGTCACCGACGACGACGAACCGCGCCCCGGGCTTCAGCCCGCCGCGTGCGCCCTTGTCGTCGTAGATGTAGCCGCCCCTGCGCGGTGTCACGTAGTCGGCCCAGAACCGGGTCTCATCGCTGTTCCGAAGAGCATTTCGCCGCTCCGGCCCGTCGAAGGCGGGCGGCGTCGGGTGTGACGCGAGCAGGTGCACGGTCCTCCCTCTGCCGAGGCGTACCGGCAGGTCCCAGTGGCTCTTCGAGGACAGGCGCAGCACCTCCAGCTCCTCCTCGGAGTAGAAGCCCTCGCCGGTCTCCGGATCGGTCGGCAGATGGGCCCCGGGCATGTCCGCCCAGCGGAACTCCTGGAACGTGCGCGCGGCCCCGGTGTCGATGGGGTAGGCGGAGTAGACGACCGTCCCGTACTGCCCCGGGTACTGGCCGAACCCGAAGGCGTCCTCGCCGTAGCCGGGGGCGCCGGGTTCGGTGACGGCCTCGCCGTTGTTGTCCAGGTCGAACTCGGAGGGGACGCCGGTGTTGCTCGGTGCGGTGTAGCGGTAGGGGTAGGTGATCGGCTCGGCGCCGTTCTGCCCCACCGCCAGGTAATTGTCCTGGAACAACTCGGCCGCGCGCCCATCAGCGTCGTGGTCGAACTCGTTGACCAGCAGCACATCGGGACGGTTGCGCTGGATGATCTCGGCGACCGCCCGCGCCTGCCCGTCGTCGCCGGTCGACAGGTCCTCGATCAGTTCGCCCTCGGCCGACCGGTGCAGCGACGCGTTGAACGTGGCGAACCGGACGCCGGACCCCTCCGCCCGCTTGGTCGTGTCCGCCGTCGCGGGGATGGCGGACAGCGTGGACAGGGTGAGCAGAGCGGTCGCTGCCAGAGCGGTGGGGAACCGGTGCCGGGGGATCATGGAGCGCCTTCCATCAATGCCGATATCTCACAACGGGCACGTCGCAGATAAGCGTGCCAAACCCTGACGATCAACGGGACATCACCGCGATGAACATTCGGCTGACATCGCGCCGCAATTCCGTCATACCCATAACCCCAGGGGTTCCGGTCAGGTGTTAGCGTCGGTGACTTCAGCTGACGGGCCACCGAACAAGGGGGTCGGAAAGTGTCGTCCCCGCCACCCTCATCGCCGCGGATCGCCATCATCGGAGCGGGCTTCGGCGGCATCTGCATGGCCATCCGCCTGCGGCGCGCCGGGATCACGTCGTTCACCGTCTTCGAACGCGGCGACGGCATCGGGGGCGTCTGGCGCGACAACACCTACCCCGGCGCGGCCTGCGACGTGCCCTCCCACCTCTACTCCTTCTCCTTCGCGCCCAACCCCGCGTGGACGCGCAGCTACGCCGACCAGCGGGAGATCCTCGACTACCTGGAGCGGTGCGCCCGGGACTTCGACGTCGTGCCGCACATACGCTTCGGTACCGAGATCACCGCAGCGGCGTTCGACGACGCTGCGCGGACGTGGCGGCTGACCATGGCGTCGGGCGCGTCGGAGGAGTTCGACGTCGTCATCTCGGCCTGCGGGCAACTCCAGCGCCCCGCCTATCCGGACATCCCGGGCCGAGCGGCCTTCGCGGGGGAGTCCTTCCACTCCGCACGCTGGAACCACGACACCGACCTGGACGGCAAGGATGTTGCCGTCGTGGGAACCGGCGCGAGTGCGATCCAGTTCGTGCCGCGGATCGCCGAACGGGCCGGGCGCCTGCGCCTCTTCCAGCGCAGCCCCGCCTACGTCCTGCCCAAGGACGACCGTCCCTACAGCCAGGCCGAACGCGCCCGCTTCGCCCGGCACCCCCTGCTCCTGCGGACGAGCCGGGCCGCCACCTACCTGCGCTTCGAGAGCAAGGTCGTGGCGTTCCAGTACCTACCTTCCCTCATGGGCCCCATGCGCGCCGCATTCCTACGCCAACTGCGCCAACGCGTCACCGACCCCGACCTGCGCGCGCGGCTGGTGCCCGACTACACCATGGGCTGCAAGCGCATCCTGCTGTCCAACGACTTCTACGCGGCGCTCGCGCGCCCCAACGTCGAACTCGTCGACCAGTCCGTGCGCGGGATCGAACCCGACGGCGTGGTCACCGCCGACGGCACCCACCACCGTGCGGACGTGCTCATCTACGGCACGGGCTTCACCGCGACCGACTTCCTCGCCCCCATGCGCGTCACCGGCCGCAACGGGCTGGACCTCACCACGGCCTGGCGCGACGGCGCCGAGGCCCACCTGGGCATCACCGTAGCGGGGTTCCCCAACTTCTTCCTGCTGTACGGGCCCAACACCAACCTCGGGCACAACTCGATCATCTACATGCTGGAGAGCCAGATCCACCACGTGATGGACGCGGTCCGCCGCCTCAGCGCCCCCGGCCGCCGCACCCTCGAAGTCCGCCCCGACGCCCAGGCCCGCTTCGTCCGCCGTATCCGCAAGCGCCTGAAGCGCGGTGTCTGGGCCACGGGCTGCGACAGCTGGTATGTCACCGCATCGGGCGCCCAGACCGTCAACTGGCCCGGCTTCACGTGGCGCTACCGCCAGCGCACCCGCAGACTCGACCCCCGCGACTACACCGGCGAAGTGCTCCAGTCGCCCTACTCCGGATCCCCGAGCAACAGCCGCGACCCCAACTCGGTCAGCTCATGACGGATGGCGTTGCGGTCGCGGCGGCTGTGGGTGAGGCCGGAGGCGCGCAGGACGGTGGCGTGCTCGCTGGCCGAGGCCGGCGAGATCCCGAGCCGTTCGGCCAGCTCAGACGTTGAGTAGGTGTTGGCGGCGATCGTCTGCAGGACAGCGGCCCGGGTACCGCCCAGCAGCTTCTCCAAGGCCTTCCTCCGCACGGTGTCAAGCTGCTGGCCATGGGGGAAGTCCAGGCAGTCCAGCACCGGGTAGACGAGCACAGGTGGGAGCCCCGGGTCCTGGAAGGCGATGGGGTAGCGCCGACAGAAGAACGAGGGGATCAGGTGAAGGTCACGCCCCTCGAGGTGGAGGTGCCGCTCCAGCGGATAGGAGACCTCCAGCACCGGACCGCGCCACCGCGCGGCGGCCCGCAGCGGCGGCGGAACACCGGCCGCCTGCGCCGGAGCGATCTGCTCGGGAATGCGGCCGCTCAGGCGTTGGCGCACCGTGCCCTCGATGTCCTCCCACTCGGGAGCCAGCGCGAGATCGAAGTAGCCCCGCACGGTGTCCGCCAGCTGCGGGAGCATGCGCCCCTCCCCACGTGCGAGGGAGCGTACGGGGGCGGACAGGCGCTGCTGCATGGCGAGGATGCCCAGGTCACGGCGCACGTACGCGGGAGGAGTGGACACCAGCGAATTCAGCCCCTCCTCAAGACCGCCCCCGCCGCACACCGGCGTCAGGAAGTCCGGCGAATACCCCCGCGGCGGCGCCAGCTCGGCCAGCCGCCACATATGACCGCTCATCCGCTCCCGCACCCGCAACCGCCACTGATCGTGCCGCGCCCCCGCATGGTGCAGCTGCAGCATGTGCAGACTCAGCAAGACCTCCCACATCGGATCGGGCTCCGCCGCACAACGGATCCGCTCCGGATGCTCCCCGTTGAAATGGACATGCAGCACCGCGATCTACCCCAATCACCCCGTTGCCCCGTGAGTCCCGGGCTACTGTGCCCGCCTCCCGACGACCGGAACTTCGGCGATGCAGTGGTCAGCTTACTCATGCGACTCGCAGTATGCCTGTCCGTAATCGGTCACGGATTCTTGGTCGAAGGCAGCGCAACTCCGACGTTCTGGCCTGCGCTCACCTAGTCGCGGCCGGGTAGCCAGACGAGCAGGGGAAGGAGTGAGCACTGCCGTTAGGCATCAGCGACGAATGAAGGAAAAGAACAGGGGAGGATCTTTCCCAAGTATCTCCACCGTCCCGCCTCAGTGGTTGCTGTCTGCTGGCGGGCCCACCCACCCCACGTCTGCTGTGGTGTCCGACGCGCGTTTACCTGCGGCTCTGTCGTGTCCTACTTCAGGAACAGCCGACCATCCGGCACTTGCACCTGTTGTCTTCCCTGACGGAAAGGCCGCGCCGCCGAGTCGGTTGGTCGGCTGGTCCCTCATTCCTGCTGAGAACCAGCGCGTATCGCCTGGACCGTTAGTGCGGCGAGAAGGGCGTACTCATCCGATCGGCAGTTAAAGGGCGGGGTGAGGACGACGGACGAGAGGTCTGATGTTGCCCCGAGACGCAGCCGTGCGTTAGCCGCACGGTAGGCGACTGCCGCAGCGGGGGCATCCGAGGCCTGTTTCCCGGATCCGTGAAGCTCGATAGCGACGCCGAGACCGAGCTGACGGACGACATGGGAGGTGCCGCTGAGTCCGTCTCGTAGCCGATCGGCAAGACCGGCGCCCCATGCGTCGATGGCAGCCAAGGTGCCGTGATTGATGAGCGAATACACCGTGTATGCGGCGATGGAAGACGCCATTGGTGATGGAGGCTGGGGGATGTAAGAAGACGTACGTCCGTAAGGACTGTGCCGCGCGATGATGGCTCCGATGGGGGCGTAGCCAGCTGCCAGACTGTCTCCGATAACAAGGAGATCCGGCCTGACCCGGGCGTTCTGTGCGTGGTGAAGACAGTAGACGCGGCCCGTGCGCCCGAGCCCAATCTGGGATTCGTCCCAGGCCCAGGCCAAGCTGAGATCGTCACAGATATTCCGGACGTCTTCCAAGAACTCCAGTGGAAGCGCGCGACTGATCGGTGGCCGCAGCGATATGGCCGAGACTTTGCAGGCAGATCGGTGAATCATCTCCTCGACGGCATCGGTCCAATGCGTGGGTCCGCAGGATGTGCTGATCGTGCTGGTCGAGAAGATGTCCCCCTGGATTGTCGCGACCCGTAACTTCGCGTCTGCCCCGTCGAAGCCGTGCAGGTGCAGGATCGAGCCGGGTAGGAGGCGACGAGCTTGCGCACCGTGGGATGCCATGGCCAGCGCTGCCCGACGGGCGGAGATCCCGCTTTCAGCGAGCAGACCCGTTTCGCAGCCCATGAAGGCGGCCAGGGTTGAGGCGAGTTTGCAAGCTCCGGCGTACGTCCACCCCTCGGGCAGTTGAGGTAGCAGCAAGTCCGCACTCAGGTGCTCGGTGATCTCCTTGCCCCAGCCGTAGCCGAAGATCGCGGTGTCATCGACCGCCGTCGCGTCCAGCAGGCGTGCCCCCGCGGCCCCCGCCAGAGCGGGGCCGCGGCCTTTGCGGGCAGCGCTCGTTCGACCGCTGTTCCGCAGATTACGGCGGGACGGTAGAGGTAGGCGTTCCGCGCTCATCGAAGGGCCTCCTGGATCTGTGCGCGGAGCGACTGGTCCACGAGGGGCGAGAACGCCCACTCTGATCCTGGTCGGGCGATGCGAAGCTCGATCGCGCTCGGTCCCGGGTCTATGGGGACGGGGGCACTGAACCAGACGACCTTTCCGGGTGGCCGGGAACGCCAACCGCAGCGGCCGTCCGACAGGTTGCTGATGAGGTCGAGACCGCGTCCTGATTCGGAGAGTCGGACACTAGCCATGTCCTCATCGATCGTCCCAAGGAATGAATCGAGGTCGTCGCCGACGATCTCGCCTTCGACGTAGTCAACGGGGCATCGCGGTAACTCCAGGTGCGTTGGGTCGCTGTCGTACACCTCGACCTCCACCCGAGTGAATTTGCTGGTCACCGACAGGTGGATAGGGGCGCGGCCGTGCTCGATGGCGTTGGCGACGGCCTCGCTGACCATCAACCTGGCATCGTCGACGCTGCCCTGGGAGCACCCCAGCGGGATGAGAGACGAGGTGAGGAAGGCTCGTGCCACTGAGGGGCTGTTGGTGTGTGGCGCGAGCGGGAGCACGGATGGCATGGGACAGGGCGAGTTGGACACTCGGATCACCCACAGAGTCGGTCGGGGCAGCCGTCCTCTTGTCCGGCTGGATGTTGGAACACGCTACTCTGGATTCAAGAGATTTCAAGCGGATTGGGTAATCGCGTAGGTGCTTGTATTGCTCAGAGAGCTGGCTGCGAGCTTTAGAATCAAGACCTGCTCTGTCGAAGGAGGCGTCGGTGGCTACCAAGTACGTTCCGACTGTGGGTAAGCGTCGTCTGTCACGCGAGTTGCGGAGGCTGCGCAACGATCGAGGGCTGACGCTGAAGGACGTCGCGAAGAGGCTTGATTGTTCGCACGGCAAGGTCGCCAACCTCGAGACCGGGAACTGGATGCGAATCAGCCTCACCGACATCCGCGCGATGCTAGATCTCTATGAGGTGACCGACCCGAAGCGTCGTGAGGCCATCGAGACCCTGGTTCGGCAGGCGCGGGAGCGTGGTTGGTGGGAGAAGTACAGTCCGCACCTGCCTGCGGCTTACGTGGGCTTCGAGAATGAAGCGTGTCGGATCAGTACGTTCCAGTGCGATGTTGTTCCCGGTCTCCTTCAGACGGCGGACTACACCCGTGCGCTTGTCGGAAGGCAGCTGGGCGATGATCCCGCCGAGGTCGAGCGCTTGGTTGAGAGCCGTCAGCGGCGTCACCAGATCTTCGAGCGCTCGAATCCCCCGAAGCTATGGGCCATCCTCGATGAATCGGCGCTACTGCACATCCCTGACCGATCGGTGTTCCGGGATCAGGTGCAACACCTTGTGAGTCTCGCCACGGGAGTTAAGACCATCACGATTCAGCTGGTGCCCATAGCCGCTGGTCTGCACAATGGCCTCGGTCAGAAGTTCGTCATCCTCGACTACGAGGACGAACTGGACTTATCGGTGGTCTACCTTGAGCTGTACGGCCAAGCGCTGTACATCGAAGACAAACCTCGAGTGACCGGTTACCGCGACCTCTTCAACCTGATTCAGTTGGATGCGCTCCACCCCCACGAAACCGTCCCCTACCTGCGCGCCATGCTCGATCAGTCGGACTAGAGAGCACCCCCATCATGAGCCACGAGACCCTAACTGACCTGGTGTTCCAAAAGAGCAGCTACTCCAACCCAGGTGAGTGTGTCGAAGTGGCTCCGCTGTCGTGTGGAGGCCGGGCAGTCCGTGACTCCAAGAGTCCGGTGGGGTTGATCCAGCGCTTCCCTGTCGTTGAGTGGTCCAGATTCATTCGCGCCGTCAAGTCCGGTGAGTTCAGCGCCTGACCGGTGCACTCTTCAGGGATGCGCCGTTAGCACAGACTGCTCGACCACGGAAGCCCGTGCCCGGAAGCGGTCGGATCCCTATCCAGAGGGCGATTTCATCGCGATTCTGGGTGTGCGGCAGGTCACCTGCCGTGAGTGATAACCGGTCGAGAGGAAGCGGAGGTTCCCATGCCAGCGTCAGGGGAAGACTGCCGGGACTGCGGGAATCACCAGTCCGAGTGCACCTGTCCGGGTGGGCCGAACACCTGACACAAACTCCGACCAGGTGCTCGTCCTGTGCTGTTGAGAGTGACTCATCAGATCACCCGTCTGGGCTGATGACCGGACAGCACCGATGAGGTGGCTCTGTGGTGATAACGATGTCGAGAATAGCGCCGTGACGTACGTCGCCGTCGGAGCCCAGGTCCTGAGCCGAGCTGAGTTCAGGGCCTGGGCCGCAAATCTGGGGCCATCCACAACCGGCTGCGGAGTCCGTGTGAAGGTCCTAAGCTCGTGAGGCACCATCCGACTCACGAGCCATATACGGAGCAGCCACGTCATGGCCGATTCCTTCGCTCACCTGCACGTCCACACCGAGTACTCGATGCTCGACGGAGCGGCGAAGCTCAAGCCGCTCTTCGCGGAGGCGGCAAACCAGGGAATGCCCGCTGTGGCAATGACAGACCACGGCAACATGTTCGGCGCCTACGAGTTCTACCAGCAGTCGCAGGGCACCGGCGTCAAACCGATCATCGGCATCGAGGCCTACGTCGCGCCAGAGTCCCGGTTCCATAAGAAGCGGGTCCAGTGGGGACGTTCGGCGGGTACGGACGACGCCTCAACCGAGGGTGGCAAGGACATCTCAGGTGGTGGCCGCTACCTGCACATGACGATGCTCGCAGAGAACGAGATCGGGCTGCGCAATCTCTTCCGCCTCTCCTCACTCGCGTCGATTGAGGGCTACTACATGAAGCCCCGGATGGACCTGGAACTGATGTCCCAGTACAGCGAGGGCATCATCGTCAGCACCGGCTGTCCCTCCGGTGGCGTGCAGACGCGCCTGCGACTCGGCCAGGAGAAGGAGGCGATCGAGTACGCCGCCAAGCTGCAGGACATCTTCGGCCGGGAGAACGTCTTCCTGGAGCTGATGGACCACGGCGTGGACATCGAAAAGCAGGTCCGCTCCGGGCTCCTGAAAGTCGGCAAGGAACTCAGCATCCCGCCGCTGGTCACCAACGACTCGCACTATGTCTACGAGAGCCAGGCCACCGCGCATGACGCGTTGCTGGCTGTCGGTGTCGGTAAGAACCTGGACGACCCCACGCGGTTCCGGTTCAACGGTGCGGGTTACTACCTCAAGACCGCCGACGAGATGCGCGGCATCCTCAACTTCGACGAGTGGGCGCAGGGGTGCAAGAACACGCTGCTCGTGGCCGAACGCATCGCCCCCGACGCCTACGACAACGTCTTCGCTTCCCGGGACCTGTCACCTAAGTTCCCTGTTCCCGAGGGCGAAAGCCAGCTCTCCTGGCTGAAGAAGGAAGTCGAGCGCGGCATCCCCACACGCTTCCCCGACGGGGCAAGCGAGGAAGTGCGCCAGCGGATCGAGTACGAACTCGGCATCATCGAGTCCATGGGCTTCCCGGCCTACTTCCTCGTCGTCGCCGACATCTGCCAGTACGCGCGGAAGAACGACATCGCCCTCGGCCCGGGCCGGGGCTCGGCGACCGGCTCGATGGTCGCCTACGTCCTGGGCATCACCGACCTTGACCCGATCGAGCACAGCCTCATCTTCGAGCGGTTCCTCAACCCCGAACGTGTCACCATGCCCGATGTCGACCTGGACTTCGACGAGCGTCGGCGCGGCGAGATGATCGACTATGTCACTCGCATGTACGGGGAGGAGAACACAGCCCAGATCCTGACCTTCGGCACTATCAAGGCCAAGGCCGCGGTGAAGGACTCGACCCGGATCCTCGGGTTCCCCTACTCCCTCGGCGACCAGATCACCAAAGCCTTCCCCGCAGCTGCCAACGGCAAGGAGATCCCGCTCGACGCCGTTTACAGCGAGGACCATGAGCGGCACGCGGAAACGACCGAGCTGCGCTCGTTGATGGAGAAGGATCAGCAGGTCAACAAGGTTATGGAGACCGCTCGCGGTATCGAGGGCCTGACCCGCGGCACCGGCGTCCACGCGGCTGGCGTCATCCTCTCCGACGTACCGCTCCTCGACGTCATCCCCCTGCACAAGCGCGACACCGACGGCGCCATCATCACCGGGTTCCCATTCCCTCAGTGCGAGGAAATGGGCCTGCTCAAGATGGACTTCCTCGGCCTGCGGAATCTCACCGTGATCGACGACGCGGTGAAGAACGTCAAGGAGGCCGAGGGGATCGACATCGATCTGCCGACGCTCCCGCTCGATGACGAGAAGACCTACAAGCTCCTGTCGCGAGGTGACACCCTCGGCGTCTTCCAGCTCGACGGTGGCGCGATGCGCAACCTGCTCAAGCGCATGGAACCGAAGAAGTTCGGTGACATCGCCGCTGTGCTCGCGCTCTACCGGCCCGGCCCCATGGCGGCGAACGCCCACAACGACTACGCCGACCGCTCGAATGGGCGGCAGGACATCACCCCGATCCATCCCGAGCTCGAGGCTGCCCTTGAGCCGATCCTCGGTGAGACCTTCCACCTGCTCGTCTACCAGGAGCAGGTCATGGCCATCGCCCAGCAGCTGGCCGGGTACAGCCTGGGCGGCGCCGACCTCATGCGCCGGGCGATGGGCAAGAAGAAGAAGGAAGCCCTCGAAAAGGAAGAGGTCAAGTTCTTCGAGGGCGCCAAGGAACGGGGCTTTTCACAGGAGGCCGTCCAGGCCTTGTGGGACGTCATGCTGCCGTTCTCCGGCTATGCGTTCAACAAGTCGCACACCGCCGGGTACGGGCTCGTCTCCTACTGGACCGCCTACCTCAAGGCCAACCACCCCGCCTCCTATATGGCGGCCCTTCTGACGTCTGTCGGTGACGACAAGGACAAGATGGCCGTCTACCTGGCCGAATGCCGGTCCCAGGGCATCAATGTGCTGCCCCCCGACGTCAACGAGTCCGGTCTGCGGTTCACCCCGGTCGGCCGGGACATCCGCTTCGGTATGGGCGCCGTCCGCAACGTGGGTGGGAACGTCGTCCACTCCATCACCACGACCCGCACCGAGAAGGGCAAGTTCAGCTCCTTCACCGATTTCCTGTCCAAGATCGAGCTGGCGGCCTGCAACAAGCGCGTCGTCGAATCGCTGATCAAGGCCGGTGCCTTCGACTCGCTGGGCCAGCCACGCCAGGCGCTGTACCGCCACCACGAGACCGCGGTCGAGGGGATGATCAGCTCCAAGAAGCAGGAGGCGAACGGCCAGTTCGACCTGTTCGGCGGCGGGGACGCCGATGCGGGCGACTCCACGCCCATCGGGCTCAACATCAACTGGGGCGATGACGAGTGGGACCGCAAGACCAAGCTCGCGTTCGAGCGGGAGATGCTCGGCCTGTACGTCTCCAGCCACCCGCTCTCGGGCGCCGAGCGGATCCTCGCCCGGTCCCGTGACACCTCGATCACCCAGATCGTGGCGGGTGAGCGCGGCGGCGAGCGCGGTGAGGTCCGCATCGCCGGACTGATCTCCAAGGTCGACAAGCGCGTGAACAAGGCGGGCAACCAGTGGGCCATCGCCACGGTGGAGGACCTGGACGCCAGCATGGAAGTCCTGTTCTTCCCCAAGACCTACCCCCTGTACATGGACGCCCTGATGGAGGACACCGCCGTCACCGTCAAGGGCCGGCTCAACGACCGCGACGGCACCTGGTCGATGTTCGCCTCCGAGATGTCGATCCTGGACATCTCCCACGTCTCGGAGGGGCCGCCCCCCATGCTGCTCACCGTGCAGGACAAGCGCCTCACGCCGGAGCTGGTGGATGAGCTCAAGCAGGTCCTGAAGGCCCACCGGGGCGAGACCCCGTTGACGATCCGGGTCGACCACCCAGTCAAGAGCCGGGTGTTCGAGATCCCGGGCTACCCGATCCAGGTGGGGCCGGAGTTCTCCGGCGATGTGAAGTCCCTGCTGGGGCCGGACGCGGTCACGTACTGACGCGAGTTTCCGGCCGTGGTGTCGGGCGGGGAGGGGCACGGCCCCTCCCCGCCCTTTTTCGTGCCTGCGCGGGGGCGGGGACGGTGCCTGTGGTCGGTGCTCCTCGCGCTCCGTTGGTGTCGGCGGTCGGTCTTGACCGGAGTGAGTTAGCGATATATCGTAGAACTATCTCGATAGGAGATGAACTATCGACATTGATCACGATGGATCGACGTTGTCACCAACCGAAGGAGAACGAGATGACAGAGATGGCGATGCCGTGGGCCTGGGGCGGACGCCCGGAGAAGCAGCCGATCGCCGGCGGCTGGGAGGTCCCCGAGGACCACAGCCACGAGGGCGACGGTGAGCGCGGGCGCGGCCGCGGGCCCCGGTGGCGCGGACGGAGCGGCGGACGCGGTCGGCGCGGTCCGTGGGCACCGGAGGGATGGATGGCGATGGGAGGGTCCGGCGGGCCGGGCGGCGGCTTCCACCCGCCGCACCCGCCGCAGCCTCCCTTCCCGCCGAACATGCCGTGGGGCGGCCCGCAGGTCCCGCACGGGCATCCGATGGAGGGGATGTTCGGCGGAGGCCGGGGCCGCGGGCGCCGCGGCGGGCCGCGGGCCCGGCGGGGTGACGTCCGTACCGGGATCCTGCTGCTCCTGGCCGAGGAGCCCCGCAGCGGGTACGAGATCATCCGCGAGGGCAAAGAGCGCAGTAACGGCGCTTGGCGGCCCAGCCCCGGCTCGGTCTACCCGATGCTGCAGCAGCTGGAGGACGAAGGCCTGGTCCGTCCGGCCGAGGCGTCCGGCGGCGGGCGGCGCCGCCCCTTCGAACTGACCGATGAGGGGCACGCCTACGTCGAGGAGAACGCGGCCGAGCTGACCCCGCCGTGGGAGGCGGTGCACGAGGAGTACATGGACTCCATGGCACGCTATGGCGAGATCAGCTCCCTCGCCTACCAGCTGTCCGCGGCGGCGGCACAGGTCGCCCAGGCCGGAACCCCCGAGCAGCTGGACCGGGCGAAGCGGCTGCTGGCCGAGACCAAGCGCGGCCTCTACCGCATCCTCGCCGAGGACGACACCGACGTCGATGAGGACGGCGAGGAGGGCGACGCCTAGATCGGCGCCCCACCGGCTGGTGCGGACCGCACCGGCGCCGGTAACCCCGTGGGGTGGGGGACGCGGCCGGAGAGGGCCGCGTCCCCCACCCCACTGCTCATTCTCCCGTCCTGCCGTCGGCCAGTTCGCGGAGGATGTCCAGGTGGCCGTTGTGCCGCGCCGTCTCCTCGACCATGTGCATCAGGACCCAGCGCAGCGTGGCCCGTTGTTCGCCTTCCGTGGACACCCGGGCACTGCTGTTGAGTTCGAGCTTGGCGGTGATCTCCCGGGAGCGCGCGCACTGCGCGTCGTACTCGTCGAGCAGCTCGGTGAGGGGGCGCTCCGCGCCGACGCGGAACTCGGCGTCCCAGTCGTCGGGGGACCACGGGGCCCGATCACGCACACCGAGCAGGCGGACCTCGAACCAATAGTGCTCCACCCAGCGCAGATGGGAAACGACGCCGCCGATCGACATCAGCGGCGACGTCGGCAGCGGAGCCGACGACGACAGTCCCGCGTCGAGCCCGGCACACTTCTCCCGCACCGTTGCCCGGTGCCGGTCCAGCCAGGAGGTGAGCATGGTGCGCTCGTCGGCCGACATCGGCGGGTCGAAACGATCCATCGTGTTCGTCATCCGGGCATTGTCACGTGCGCACGAACACAGCACCACCGGTTTTTCCCCCGGCACCGGCGGATAGATTCGAAGAGTGCAGAGCAATAAGGAGCGTCGACCCGTGACACGGCGGCGACTGGTCGTGGGCGCGGCGACGCTGGGGAGCGTCGCGGCGCTCGGCATCCCGCTCGGCCTGCTGTGGTGGCTGATCACCCCCCGGCCCAGCGTCACCGTCATCGATGGCGACGGGACGACCGCCCCCTTCCCCGTCTCCCAGACCCTGTTCGCCTCCGAGGGCTACTTCGCCGTCATGATGATGTGCGCGGGAATCCTCTGCGGCTACGGTTCCTACCTGGTGCAGTACCGCCTGTGCGCACGCGAACGCGTCGACCTCCGGCTGGCCTGCCTGCTGGGCCTGGCGGCCGGCTCCGTGCTCGGATCGCTGGTCGCCTGGCGCATCGGGGTCGGTCTGGACGCGGGCGCCTTCGCCCGCGCGGTCGCCGAGGCCGAACCGGGCGACGTCGTCACCGCCGGACTCGGGCTGCGGGCACTGAGCGCCCTGATGCTGTGGCCCTTCGTCGCCGTCCTGCAGTACGGGCTGTTCGACGCGGTCAGCCTGTGGCGCCGTGACCTCCCCCACCAGCGTGAGCAGGACGCATCGGCACCGGCCGTGGACGCGCCGCGCAACGAGCCCGCCGCGCACTGAGCCCCGCGGCCGCCGCGCTAGTCCCCGCGCGGATGGTGCGGATGATGGTGCCGCCCGACCGTGGGCACGCCGCCGCCCACGCGACGCCAGGCGGTGCTCCCGGGCACACCGGTGAAGTCGCCCACCAGACCCCCGTCCGGCCCGCCGACGCCGCGGCCGCAGGCCGTGGCGAACGACCGCACCAGGCCGAGACCCGGACACCCCGGTGCTCGCAGACCCCGCTTGCCCGGGCGGCGGCGCAGTTCGCGGAAACCGAGCAGGGCGGTGGCGCGCAGCGCCGGGCCGCGCGGCCGGGGTCGATCCCGCGCTTCCGCGTGCCCCGGCTGTTCCAGCGGTTCCGGCGGTTCCGCTCGGGCGGACGGATCGAGGTCGGATCGGGCTTCGGCCAGCACCGCGTCCCCGGCTCTCGTGCGTGGCCCCAGACCGCCCCCGGTCAGCCGGTACACGCCGTACAGCGCGAACCAGCCGAGGAACAGCCCCAGCGCCGCGATGAGCTCGCGCGGCAGCTCGGCCGCCGGGGCCGCCGCGGCCGTGACGATGAAGGCGGCGAGGACCGCCGCCCGCACACCGCCGATGACCCGGTGCGTCAGATGCAGGAGGAAGGGATAGGCCAGGAACAGCCCGGCCAGCAGCACGAACACGATCCCGACCGGCTCGCGGGGCGCCATCATCGCTGCAACCGCCGCGCCTCCGGCGAACGGCACCCCCGCAGCTCCGATGAGGACCTGCAGGCCCCACGCCGCGTTGCGCGCGAAGGTCACCCGGCGCATCCGCTCCGGGGAGAAGAGCAGCCCCAGGCGGCGCAGCCGCCACAGCAGCACCGTCGTCGCGTCGCTCGTCGACGCCGCCGCCACCAGGTGGTCGGCGGGGACGGCGCGTCCCGCGGGGAGGCGTGCGTCCAGGACCCGGGTGAAGGGGGCCAGCGCATCGGGGGCGGGCCGCTGCTCGGCCTGCCACGGACGGGCCACCATACCGTGCCCATGGGCGACGGCGCGCCCGCTCAGGTACAGCTCGGCGAGGGCGACCTCACCCAGCCGCCGCCTGCCTCCGGCGAGCATCCCCAGCTCGAACGGGGTCAGCTCCTCGGCGCCGACAGCGGGACGTCGAGGGCCCGCCGCCAGAATGCGGCGATAACCGTAGCGAGTGGCCGCGTAGCAGCCCGCTATCGCGAGGTAGCACAGCACAGTGCCGAGCACGACCGCCTCGACCACCATCGCGCCTCATCCTCCACGCGCGCCCTATTGTGTTCGCCTGGTTCCTCAACGTTAGGCCTCCAAGGCCGCCGTGAGAAGAGGGTGGCGCGCGTGGCGCGGCGCGGGCACGCTGGATCGGGCCCTCGGACCGCGGGGGGGGAGACCGGGCCGTCGCCTCAGGCGCGGAGGTCGGCGGTGGCCGCCCCGGTCAGGTGGATCAGGTCGGCGGGGGAGAGCTCCATCTGAAGCCCGCGCCGTCCGGCGGAGACGAAGACGGTGGCGTGTCCGCCGACCGACGCATCGATGACCGTGGGCAGGCGTTTGCGCTGGCCGAGGGGGCTGATGCCGCCGCGCACGTAGCCGGTGGCGCGCTCGGCCGCCGCTGGGTCGGCCATCGCGGCCTTCTTACCGCCGACCGCCGCTGCCAGCGCCTTCAGGTCCAGGTTGGCGTCGACCGGCACGACGCCCACCGTGAGCGCGCCGTCGACCTCGGCCACGAGCGTCTTGAACACCCGGTCGCGGCCCACCCCCAGCGCGTCGGCGGCCTCCTCCCCGTAGGACGCGCCGCCGTCGCCGGAGGCCTCGTAGGGGTGGAGGGAGAACCCAACCTTGGCGCGGGTGGCCGCGACCGTGGCGGGGGTGCCCTTTCCGCTCATGACGCTCCTGCTCGACTCGTGGCGACGCTGATCAGCCGCATGGTATGCCCCGCAGCGGGGTCAGCGGGGTCAGCGGGGTCAGCGGGAACACGGGCGAGGGCGGGCGCGGGGCGGGGGAGAGAGCCGGGGCACCGCACTAGTTGAGGTTGACCTCCCGACGCAGCAGCGGCCCGGCGGGCAGGGTGGGCAGGGCCGTGAGCACGCGGTTCTCCCGCCGCATCAGGGCGGAGGCCAGCTCCAGGCGCGCCGCCGCGTGATCGGCCTCCAGCAGCGCCTGCTTGTCGCGCTGGTCGAGGACGAGCGCGGACGCGACCGCGTACGACAGCGGCAGCGGGTCGGCGGGGAACTCCGCGGGCGGCTCGGTGGGGATACCGATGCCGGTCAGCCGCTCGCAGTAGACGCGGAACAGCCGACTGGCCCGCTCGGCCTGCTCCTCGGCGCCGGCTCCCAGTTCGTCGGGGATGAGCGTGGTGGCCGCCCGCAGGTAGGGGCGGTCGTCGTCGGGGTCGTCGACCTCCTCGACGCGGAAGCGCGACCGGCCCTCGATCACGAGGTCGTACCGGCCGTCGTCGTGCCTGCGCACACTGCGGACCTCGGCCATACAGCCGACGTCGGACAGCTGGTGCGCGGCCGACGCTCCGACCTCGTGCCCGAGCTCGATCCCGACGACCCCGAACTGCTGGGCCTCTCCCGCGTCCTCGGCAGGCCCCAACAGCTCGGACATGAGTCGGCGATACCGCTCCTCGAACACATGGAGCGGCATGGTGAGCCCCGGGAACAGCACGCTCCCGAGCGGAAACAGCGGTAGCCGGTCAGGCATTGAACAAGTATGCCCGACCGGCCCTGGCGCCTGTCGTCCGCGTCCGCCCGTCAGGTCAGGGCCGGACCCGCGGTGCTCGGAGCGTCCGCGCCATCGCCGCTCTCGTCGGGCATGTCACGGGCGACGAACGCCTCGACGTCGAAGAGGTTCCCGGCGCTGCGGTCGACGACGGCCAGCAGCGTCGACATCTTGGCGACCTCCTCCGTCTGCTCCTGGAGGAACCACTGGAGGAACTGCTCGCCGGTGTAGTCGTTCTCGTCGCGCGCGACCTTCATCAGCATGTGGAACTGGTCGGTCACCTCGCGCTCCTGGCGCAGCGCCAGGGCGACAAGGTCGCGCGGCGTGTCGAAATCGTTCTGGATTTCGTCGACCCGCGGGATCGAAACCGAAACGTCACTGTCGACCAGGAAGCGCACGATCATCATCGCGTGGTCGCGCTCTTCCAGCGACTGGTGGTAAAACACGCGGGCCAGCTGCGGAAGGTCGCGGGCGTCGAACCACGCGGCCAGCGCGATGTACTGGTGCGAGGCCGTGAACTCATGACGCACCTGGTCAATGAGGAGGCGGTGGAACTTGGAAAGGCCGTGGTCGGCGCTCTTTGTCGTGGAAGCCATGCTTCAACAATAACGCGAAACAATGGCCGAGTCGAACATTCGAAAGGTAACGTCGAGCACTGAGGCAAGCCTTTCAGAATGGAAATTAGGTTAGGTGTTCCAAAGTTAGGCGACACTTATTCGTGGCGTTTATGGTGAGGCTTCCCTAAAACGGGACCGACAGGGCGGAGTCGGGGGACAGCGGGCGAGGCGGGGCGCACCGCGCGTCCGCGCGCGGTCCGGTCCGGCCGCGACCGGTGCGACGCGTGCCGCCCGTAGGAGCAGGTGAGGCGCCCGACCCCTAGAATGAAGGGGTGATCTCCCGAATCGACCTCCGAGGAACCCCTGGCGACCCGCGTGACCTGCTGCCGCGCGCCGAGCTCGACATCGAGGCCGCGACCGAGAAGGTCCGCCCGATCTGCGACGACGTCCGCCATCGGGCGTCGAGGCGCTGATCGAGCTCACCGAGCGTTTCGACGGTGTCCGCCTCGACGACATCCGCGTCCCCGGACGGCCATCGATTCGGCTCTCGCGGAGCTCGACCCGGCCGTGCGCACGGGCCTGGAGAAGTCCATCCAGCGTGCCCGCAAGGTCCACGCCGACCAGCGCCGCACCGACACCGTCACACAGGTCGTCCCCGGCGGCACCGTCACCGAGCGGTGGGTGCCCGTCGGCCGCGTGGGCCTTTACGTCCCCGGCGGCCGCGCCGTCTACCCCTCCAGCGTCGTGATGAACGTGGTGCCCGCCCAGGAGGCCGGGGTCAGCTCGCTCGCCGTGGCCTCCCCGCCCCAGGCCGACTTCGGCGGCCTGCCGCACCCCACGGTCCTGGCCGCCTGCGCCCTCCTCGGCATCGACGAGGTCTACGCTGTCGGCGGCGCCCAGGCCGTCGCCATGTTCGCCTTCGGCGCGGGCGAGTGCGCGCGCGCCGACATGGTCACCGGGCCGGGCAACATCTGGGTGGCCGCCGCCAAGCGCCTGCTCAAGGGCGTCATCGGCATCGACGCCGAGGCCGGCCCCACCGAGATCGCCATCCTCGCCGACGACACCGCCGACCCCGGCTACGTCGCCGCCGACCTCATCAGCCAGGCCGAGCACGACGTCATCGCGGCCTCCGTGCTGGTCACCCCGTCCCCCGAACTCGCCGACAGGGTCGAGGCCGAGCTGGCCGAACGCGTCCCCGCCACCAAGCACAGCGAGCGCGTCGCCGAGGCCCTGGGGGGCCGCCAGTCGGGCATCGTGCTGGTCGACGACCTCGACCAGGGGATCGCCGCCGTCGACGCCTACGCCGCCGAGCACCTGGAGATCATGACGGCCGACGCCGTCGCCGTCGCGGCCCGGGTGCGCAACGCCGGCGCCGTGTTCGTCGGCGACTTCGCCCCCGTCTCCCTCGGCGACTACTGCGCCGGCTCCAACCACGTGCTGCCCACCGGCGGCAGCGCCCACCACTCCTCGGGGCTGAGCGTGCAGACCTTCCTGCGCGGCATCCACGTCGTGGAGTACGACCGCGCCGCGCTGGCCGAGATCGCCCCGAGCGTCGTCGCGCTCGCCGAGGCCGAGGACCTGCCCGCCCACGGCGAAGCCGTTAGCGCCCGCGTGGGCCGGACCGAAGGGGGCGCCCAGTGATCCGGCGCGAGGAAGCCGTCGAAGAGGCCGCCGCGGGGTTCCGCCTGGCGGACCTGCCGATCCGCGACGACCTGCGCGGCAAGACCCCGTACGGCGCGCCGCAGCTCGACGTGCCCTACGCACTCAACACCAACGAGAACCCCTACGCCCCCTCCGAGGAGCTCGCCGCCGCTCTGGCCCGCGGCGTCGCCGACGTCGCCCGCGGGCTGAACCGCTACCCCGACCGCGACGCCACCCGGCTGCGGGCCGCCCTGGCCACCTACCTCGGCCACGACCTCGACGTCCGCGAGGTGTGGGCCGCCAACGGCTCCAACGAGGTGCTGCAGCAGATCCTGCAGGTCTTCGGCGGCGCCGGGCGCACCGCCATGGGCTTCGAGCCGTCCTACTCGATGCACCCCATCATCACCGGGGTCACCGGCACCGAGTGGGTCAGCGTGCCGCGCGCCGCCGACTTCACCATCGACCTCGACGCCGCCAAGGACGCGATCGCCCGCCACCGGCCCGACATCGTCTTTCTGACCTCGCCCAACAACCCCACCGGCACGGCGCTGCCGCTGGAGGTGATCCGGGAGGTCGCCGCCGTGGCGCCGGGCATGGTCGTGGTGGACGAGGCCTACGCCGAGTTCCGCCGCGAGAACACCCCCAGCGCCCTGTCGCTGCTGCCCGACCACCCCCGGCTGATCGTGAGCCGGACCATGTCCAAGGCGTTCGCCATGGCCGGGGCGCGGCTGGGCTACCTCGCCGCGAACCCGGCCGTGATCGACGCACTGCAGCTGGTCCGCCTGCCGTACCACCTCTCGGCGGTCAGCCAGATCGTCGCGCTCACCGCGCTGGAGTTCTCCGACGAACTCCTCGGCGCGGTCAAGCAGCTGCGCGGGGAGCGCGACGCCCTGGTCGCCTGGCTGCGCGACCACGGGTTCACCGTGGCCGACTCCGACGCCAACTTCGTCATGTTCGGTGAGTTCACCGACCGCGCGGCCGTCTGGCGTGGTCTGCTCGACCACGGCGTGCTCATCCGCGAGGTCGGACCGGCCGGGTGGCTGCGCGTCACCGTCGGCACGCCGGAGGAAATGTCGGCGTTCCGCGACGCGTTGCTCCGGGTGACGGCCGACCTGCCCGCCGCGCGTGAGCAGCATGACGAGACCGCCGGGCCCGGGGCGTCGGGGAGCCCCGGGGCCTAGGGAGGCCGAGCGCGCCCGTCCACCGTCCCCCCCACCACCAGACCAGGAGAGTCCGAGTCCAATGAGCCGCATCGGCCGCGTCGAACGCACCACCAAGGAGACCAAGGTCGTCGTCGAGATCGACCTTGACGGCACCGGTGTCTCCGACATCTCCACGGGCGTCGGCTTCTACGACCACATGCTCGACCAGCTCGCCAAGCACGGCTTGTTCGACCTGACCGTGCGCACCGAGGGCGATCTGCACATCGACTCCCACCACACGATGGAGGACACCGCGCTCGCGCTCGGCGCGGCGTTCAAGGAGGCGCTGGGCGACAAGGTCGGGATCCGCCGGTTCGCCGACGCCAAGGTGCCGCTCGACGAGGCGCTCGCCGAGGTCACCGTGGACGTGTCGGGTCGGCCCTACCTGGTGCACACCGAGCCCGAGCCGATGGCCCCGGTCATCGGCCGCGACTACGACACCACGATGACCCGGCACATCTTCGAGTCGTTCGTCGCCCAGGCCCGTGTCGCCCTGCACATCCACGTGCCCTACGGCCGCAACGCCCACCACATCGTCGAGTGCCAGTTCAAGGCCTTCGCGCGCGCCCTGCGCTTCGCCTGCGAGCGCGACCCCCGCGTGTCCGGCGTGCCCTCCACCAAGGGCGCCCTGTAATGCAGGACATGTGGGCCGTCCTGCTCATCGCGCTGGGCGGACTGCTCTTCGGTGGCACTATCGCCTCCTGGAAGATGAACAAGGTCCTGGCCGCCGCTCTCGGCCTGTGCACCGTCCTGGCCGTCGCGTCCGGCGTGCTGCGGCTGGGCTACTTCGGCTGATGCGGCCGACCCGGCGCAGCGACCCGGGTCGGCCATAGGATCCCGGCACCGCCGGCAACTGGAAAGGCACGATTCCCCGTGCAGCCTCGCGTCGTCATCTTCGACTACGGATCGGGCAACCTGCGCTCGGCGCAGCGGGCCATGGAACGCACCGGCGCCGAGGTCACCGTCACCGGTGACCCGCAGGCCGCCCTGGACGCCGACGGCCTCGTCGTCCCCGGCGTGGGCGCGTTCGGCGCCTGCATGGAGGGGCTGCACGCCGCCCAGGGCGACCGCGTCATCGGGCGCAGGCTCGCCGGGGGCCGCCCCGTGCTCGGCATCTGCGTGGGCATGCAGGTCCTCTTCGAGCAGGGCGTCGAACACGGCGTGGCGAGTGCGGGGTGCGCTGAGTGGCCCGGCACCGTCGAGCGCCTGCGCGCCCCCATCGTCCCGCACATGGGCTGGAACACCCTCGACATCCCCGAGGGGTCCCGGTTGTTCGCGGGGATCGGCGCCGACGAGCGCTTCTACTTCGTGCACTCCTATGGCGTGCTCGACTGGAAGCTGGAGCCCACCAGCGAGCACATCGCCGCGCCCAAGGTGACCTGGTCGACGCACGGCAGCCCGTTCGTCGCCGCGGTCGAGAACGGCCCGCTGTGCGCCACCCAGTTCCACCCGGAGAAGTCCGGAGACGCCGGTGCCAAGGTGCTGGCCAACTGGGTCGCCACGCTGTGAGCAGCCGCCCGCTCCGCCGCGCTGGAGCGGCACCCGCGCCCGTCACGCCCCCGTCTGGCATGCTTGATTCGACCCCAACCCGTCTGAAGTGAAGGTCGCCCACAACCCATGTCCTCCACCCTCGAACTCCTGCCCGCTGTGGACGTCGCCGACGGCCAGGCCGTCCAGCTCGTCCAGGGGAAGGCCGGCTCCGGCGGCCAGTACGGCGATCCGCTGCAGGCCGCCATGGCCTGGCAGAACGCCGGCGCCGAATGGATCCACCTGGTCGACCTGGACGCCGCCTTCGGACGCGGCCACAACCGGGAGCTGCTGACCGGCATCGTCGGCCGCCTCGACGTCAAGGTGGAGCTGTCGGGGGGCATCCGCGACGACGAGTCGCTGCGCGCGGCGCTCGCCACCGGCTGCACGCGCGTCAACATCGGCACGGCCGCGCTGGAGAACCCCGAGTGGTGCGCCAAGATCATCGCCGAGCACGGCGAGAAGGTCGCCATCGGCCTCGACGTGCGCGGCACCACGCTGGCCGCCCGCGGCTGGACCCGCGACGGCGGCGACCTGTTCGCCACCCTGGAGCGGCTGGAGTCGGAGGGCTGCGCCCGCTACGTGGTGACCGACGTCAACAAGGACGGCACCCTCAAGGGCCCCAACCTGGACCTGCTGCGTACGGTCTGCGAGCGCACCGACAAGCCCGTGGTGGCCAGCGGCGGTGTCTCCAGCCTGGACGACCTGCTGGCCATCGCCACCCTGACCCCGGTCGGCGTCGAGGGCGCCATCATGGGCACGGCCCTCTACGAGGGCGCGTTCACCCTCCAGGAGGCGCTGGCGGCGGTGAGCGCCCGATGAGTCTGGCGATCCGGGTCATCCCCTGCCTCGACGTCGACGCCGGGCGCGTCGTCAAGGGCGTCAAGTTCGCCAACCTGCGCGACGCCGGCGACCCGGTGGAGCTGGCCGCGCGCTATGACACCGACGGCGCCGACGAACTCACCTTCCTCGACGTCACCGCCTCCAGCGGGGAGCGGGAGACCACCTACGACGTGGTGCGCCGCACCGCCGAGCAGGTCTTCATCCCGCTCACGGTCGGCGGCGGCGTGCGCACCGCCGAGGACGTCGACCGGCTGCTGCGCGCCGGGGCCGACAAGGTCGGAGTGAACACCGCCGCGATCGCGCGCCCCGAGCTCATCCGGGAGATCGCCGAGCGGTTCGGCCGCCAGGTCCTGGTGCTGTCCGCCGACGTCCGCCGGGTCACCGACGGCGAGCCCACCCCGAGCGGGTTCGAGGTCACCACGCACGGCGGCCGCAAGGGGACCGGCATCGACGCCGTGGAGTGGTGTGCGCGCGTCGCCGAGCTGGGCGCGGGCGAGATCCTGCTGAACTCGATGGACGCCGACGGCACCAAGGCCGGGTTCGACCTGGAGCTGATCCGCAAGGTGCGTGCCGTCGTGGACATCCCCCTCATCGCCAGCGGGGGCGCGGGCAAGGTCGAGCACTTCCCCCCGGCCATCGACGCGGGCGCCGACGCGGTGCTGGCCGCCTCGGTGTTCCACTTCGGCGAGTTCACCATCGCCGACGTCAAGGCGGAACTGCGCGCCCACGGCCACGCCGTGCGCTAGCCGACATCGCGAGGAACGCCACCCAGCAGACCCCTGGCGCATGGGCAACGTCCCCTTGGTGCTCCAGTGAGCGAAGCATGGCTACATGGTGGTACTTTCCGCTTTTCGAAAACCACGGCCCTGAGCTGCGCATCCTCCCGTACACACGCAGTGAGCGTGCAAGTGAGAAGGGGGATCTCACATGTCAGGAAAGCCGAGTGGCCCGGTAACGCAGTCGCCGAGCTGGTGGGACGTGCTCAAGATCGGCCGCATCCACTGGCGTGTCGGCTTTGTGGAGTACGTCCTCCAGGACTTCGGCTACAACGTCGGTTCGATCGATGACCGCTTCGACCACATGCTGGAGGAGGCCGTCCGCAAGTTCCAGGGGGACTACTACCTCCGGCTCACCAGCGCGGTCGACGACGCGACCTGGACGCAGATGCGCACCCTGTTCGGGGTCGTCAGACGGGGGGACTTCTCGGACCTGGTCCGCGCAGTGCAGTACGCGCTCAACGAGGGCCACGGCTACCACCTGGCCGTGGACGGTGACTTCGGTCCGCTGACCGAGCAGGCCGTGCGGGACTTCCAAAGGTCGCAGAGCATCGATGTCGACGGCGAGGTCGGCATCCAAACCTTCACCTACCTGGTCATCATCGGCCGCTAAGCCGCTCCGACACCCACCGCACGCGATAGCGACGGGCCGGTCCGCCCATTACGGGCGGACCGGCCCGTCCCGCGTGTTCCGGATCAAACCGCCGCCACCTGCGACGATTCCCAAGGGAATAGCCCGTCCCCGCCCGATGCTGAAGAAATCGGTGTCCTCTACGCCGCCACGCGGAGTAGGTTGTCACCGCTCATGCCGTCCTGTCACCGGATGGCATGCGCTGTTTTCCGGGGTCGCCGAGGTAGCGGGGGTTACGCATGTCCGACGGAAGCACGACGGGGCCGAGGCCCGACTCCGGGGTGTTCCGCCGCGGCATGCGGGTGCTGTGGGTCGCCATGCGCACCGAACCCTGGGTGTGCGCCATCGCCGTCGGCGGAGCGTCCCTGCACGCGGCCGTCACGGTCGGATCGGCATCCGTCCTCGGCCACATCACCGACACCACGATCCTCCCCGCCTTCGCCGAGGGCCGCACCACGGTCGCCGCGCTGGCCGCGGCGGCCGCCCTGCTCATCGGCATCGGCGTTTTCAAGGCCGCCGGACTCGCCGCGCGGCGGCTGTTCGCCGGGCTCATGCAGTTCCGGATGCAGGCCCGCTACCGCCGCGAGGTCGCCCGCACCTACCTGCGACTCCCGCTGGCCTGGCACCACCGCCACCCCACCGGCCAGCTGCTGTCCAACGCCAACGCCGACGTCGAGGCCGCATGGCAGCCCCTGGCCCCCCTCCCCATGGTGATCGGCAGCCTCTTCCTGCTCCTGATCGCGGCCGTCGCCATGGTCGTCACCGACCCCGTCCTCGCCCTCGTCGGGTTCGTCGTCTTTCCCCTGCTCTTCGCCGCCAACGTCGCCTTCCAGCGCCGCGTCGCCCCCATGGCCACACGCGCCCAGGCGTTGCGCGCCGAGGTCAGCGAGGTCGCCCACGAGTCCTTCGACGGCGCGCTGGTCGTCAAGACCCTGGGCCGCGAGGACACCGAGACCGAACGGTTCACCGCCGCCGCCCACCGGCTCCGCGACGCCCAGATCCAGGTCGGGCGGATGCGCTCGATGTTCGACCCCGTCATGGAGACCCTGCCCAACCTCGGCGTGCTCGCCGTACTGATGGTGGGCATGTGGCGGCTGTCCACCGGCGCGATCGTGCCCGGCGACCTCGTCCAGATCGCCTTCCTGTTCACTCTGCTCGCCCTGCCCATCCGCTCCTTCGGCTGGCTGCTGGGCGACCTGCCGCGCAGCGTCGTCGGCTGGGACCGCGTCCAGCACGTGCTGGCGTCCGAGGGGACCATGGAGCACGGCGCCACCCGCCTCAGCGGGACCGGCGGCATCGGGGTCGACGTCACCGACGTCGCCTTCTCCTACGAGGACAGCTACACCGAGCCCGGCACGAGTGGCCGCCGCGACCTCGTCGACGCCCCGGACGCGGCCGAGGCGCCGCGCTCCACGGTCCTGCACGATGTCGCGTTCGACATCGCCCCGGGCCGCACCGTCGCGCTCGTCGGCCCCACCGGCTCCGGCAAGTCCACCCTGACGACCCTGCTCATGCGTCTCGTCGACCCCGACACCGGCACCGTCCGCTACGACGGCACCGACGTGCGCGACCTGGAGAAGGGGGAGCTGTCCCGCGTCGCCGCGCTGGTGCCGCAGTCGACCTTCGTCTTCGAGGACACCGTGCGCGACAACGTCGCCCTCGGCGCCGACGTGCCCGACGAGGACGTGTGGGCCGCACTGCGGCTGGCGCGCGCCGACTCCTTCGTCGCGGCGCTGCCCAACGCGCTCGACACCCGCCTCGGCGAACGCGGCACGAGCCTGTCGGGCGGCCAGCGGCAGCGCCTGGCCCTGGCCCGCGCCGTGGTGCGCCGCCCCCGGCTGCTCATCCTCGACGACGCCACCTCGGCCGTCGACCCGCAGGTCGAGGCCCAGATCCTGGCCGGGCTCCGGGACACCGACCTCGCCGCCACCGTCGTCGTGGTCGCCTACCGCAGGGCCACTATCGAGCTGGCCGACGACGTCATCTACCTGGAACAGGGCACCGTGCGGGACCGCGGCACGCACAGCGAGCTGCTGGAGCGCTCGCCCGGCTACCAGCGCCTGGTGACCGCCTACGAGCGGGCCGCGGAGGAAAGGGAGGCGCGGGCGACCGGCCGCGCCGAGAACGTCGACACGTCCGAGGAGATCGTCCGTTGAGCGCCCCTGCCACCACCCCCACCCGGCGCGACACCGACCAGCCGACCGCCGCCGCCGGCGGCGGGGCGGGCACCACTACCCTGCACCGGTCGAACGACTCCGCTCTGGGCACCATCCGCCGCGGGTTGGAGCTGTCCCCGGAGTTCACCCGCGGCCTCAGGCTGACCCTGCTGTTCGCGGTCGTGGCCACGCTGGGCAAGGTCATCGTCCCCATGGCGATCCAACAGGTCATCGACAACGGCCTCGGCGCCGGCGGAGGCGAGCCCGACCTGTCGTTTGTGGCCGCCACGGTCGGCCTGTGCGCCGTGCTGCTGCTGGTCACCATGGTCTGCTCCTACCTGATGAACCTGCGGCTGTACCGGGCCACCGAGTCTGGTCTGGCCACGCTGCGCCGCAAGGCGTTCCGGCACGTCCACGACCTGTCCGTGCTCACCCAGAACAGCGAGCGCAAGGGCGCGCTGGTCTCGCGGGTCACCGCCGACGTCGACCAGATCTCCACGTTCATGCAGTGGGGCGGCCTGCTGCTGATCATCAGCACCGGGCAGCTGTTCATCGCCACCACCCTCATGGCGGTCTACTCCTGGAAGCTCACCCTGCTGGTGTGGGTCTGCTTCCTGCCGCTGATGTTCGGCGTCCGGTGGCTGCAGAAGCTGCTGTCCAAGGCCTACCTGAAGGTGCGCGAGCGTACCGGCGACATGCTCGGCGCCATCGGCGAGACCGTCATGGGCGCCGCGGTCATCCGGGCGCACGGCACCGAGGAGCGCACGGCCCGGCGCATCGACGAGACCGTCCTGGCGACCCGCACGGCCCAGGTCAGGGCGCAGCGGCTGTCCATGGCGGTCTCCCCGTTCGCCGAGATCGTCGCCGCCGTGGGCAACGCCGCCGTGGTCGTGGCCGGGGTGCTGATCGGCATCGGCGGCGACATCACCCCCGGCGAGCTGGTGGCGTTCCTGTTCCTGGTGACGCTGTTCGTCATGCCGATGATGATGGCCACCGAGATCTTCAACGAGGCGCAGAACGCCATCGCCGGATGGCGGCGCGTCCTCGGCGTGCTCGACACCGTCCCCGACATCGCCGACCCCGGCGAGGCCGGACGGGAGTTGCCGCGCGGTCCGGTGTCCGTCGGCTTCGACCACGTGAGCTACGCCTACCCCGACGGCCCGACCGTGCTCGACGACGTCGACGTGGAGATCCGGCCGGGCACCCGGGTCGCCGTGGTGGGCGAGACCGGCTCGGGCAAGACCACCTTCGTCAAGCTGCTCACCCGGCTGATGGACCCGCTGCACGGGCGCGTCCTGCTCGACGGCGTGGACCTGCGCGACGTCGCCTTCTCCTCGCTGCGCAGCCGCGTCGTGATGGTCCCCCAGGAGGGGTTCCTGTTCGACAGCTCGTTGGGCGACAACATCCGCTTCGCCCGCCCCGAGGCCACCGACGCCGAGCTGGAGGCCGCCATCGCCGAACTCGGGCTCGCCGACTGGCTCGGCGGGCTCGCGCACGGCCTGGACACCCCGGTCGGCCAGCGCGGCGAATCCCTGTCGGCGGGGGAGCGCCAGCTCGTGGCGCTGGTCCGGGCCTACATCGCCGACCCCGAGCTGCTGGTGCTGGACGAGGCCACCTCGGCGGTCGACCCGCACACCGAGGTCCGCATCCAGCGTGCCCTGGACCGCCTCACCCACGGCCGGACATCGGTGACCATCGCCCACCGCCTGTCCACGGCCGAGGCCGCCGAGGAGGTCTTCGTCTTCGACGCCGGGCGCCTCGTCCAGCGCGGGACGCACACCGACCTGGTCGCCACCCCGGGCATCTACGCCGACCTGCACGCCTCCTGGGTGCACAGCTCGGCCTGACGGGCCAGGGGCGGTGGGCCGGTCGGCGGGCCGCGCGGTCAGACGCCGCGTTCGGCCCACCAGTGGGCGGCGAGGAGCTCACCGACCACCGGCTCGGTGAGCAGCCGCACGTCGGGGTCGGTGTCCCCGAGGTAGCGCAGGTTCACCTCCGCGCCCTCGACCGCGCCGCCCACGGCCACGAACGCGCCGCGCAGCTGCAACAGGTGTTCGGCGACGCGGTCGTCATAGTGCGAGCCGGTGAACAGCACCGCCCGGTAGTCGGAGATCGCGGCGAGGTGGCGGCCGGTGTGCGACCACTCGGCCGACTCCGCCGCGTGCGCGGCCCGCACCGGCCCCTGCCGGACCGCCAGCGCCGCCTGCCGAGCCGAGCACAGCCGCTCCACGGGGGCGACGAAGTGCACACCGTCGGGGGAGTCCAGCGCCTTGGCCGCCTCGGGCACCCACCCCGGCGCCCGCTCCACGAGGTCGGAGATGGCGTTGGCGCTGCGGCGCAGCGTCTGGCCCAGATCCGCCGTCGCCCCCAGCACGGGAGCCCCCAGCTGGTGCCCCAGGAGCAGCAGCAGCGCCAGCGCGTTCATGTATCCGCTGCAGGCCAGGCCACTGCGTTCCTCCCCGGACAACAGCGGGACCAGGACGTCGGCGTAGCGCGCCACGGGGGAGTCCGCATCGTCGCACAGCACGATGACGGCCGACCGCTCCACGTAGTGGTCGAGCGCCGTGCACAGCTCCCGCAGCCCACTGCCCAGCGACACCGCCACCACCAGTGTGTCCGGCCCCGGCGGCAGCGACGCCGTCGTCGAGGCGTACTCCGCGACGGCCCCGAGCCCGGCCCGCCGCATCCGCTCCGCCGCCGCCTCACACGCGTAGCGGGCGCCGCCCGTGCCCAGCAGCAGCACCCCGGCCGGCTCGTCGTCCAGCAGGGAGGGCAGCGCCGCATAGGGGTCACGGCGCGCCAGGCGGTCGGCCAGCGCGGTCAGCGCCCCTGGCTTGCCCGCCAGGTCGGCGGAGAGCAACTCGGCGGTCACATGACTCCTGACTCATCGAACATCGACGACACGACCCGTCCATAGTGGTGGGTGGTCCGCCCCCGGCGCACGGCGGCCGGGCAATCGCACCCTAGTCCGCGCCGCGCCCGGCTCCTGCCCTGCGGGGGCGCCCCTATGGCCATTGTCACCCGCCACGCGCCCCCGCTGACCGGGGGCCCGAGGCGGCCCCTCCCGACACGGCCATAGGCTGGAACCCATGAGCACGCGTCCCCCGGAAAACGGCAGCGCACCCGCGCCCGGCCAGGAACTGGACCCCGCGATCGTGGCACGGCTGAAGCGCACCGCCGACGGCCTGGTGCCCGCCGTCGTCCAGCAGTACGACACCGGCGAGGTGCTCATGCTCGCCTGGATGGACGACGAGGCCCTGCGCCGCACCCTCACCACGCGCGCCGCCACCTACTGGTCGCGCAGCCGCCAGGAGTACTGGGTGAAGGGCGCCACCTCCGGCAACGTGCAGCGGGTCGTCTCGGCCGCTCTGGACTGCGACGGCGACACCCTGCTGATCAAGGTCGACCAGACCGGTGCCGCCTGCCACACGGGCGACCGCACGTGCTTCGACGGCGACCCGCTTCCCGTGGCGGAGGAGGCGCCGTGAGCGAGCCGGAGGAGAACGGACCGGCGGGTACCGGCGCGCCGGAGGAGGGCGCGGCGGCCGAGCCGACCGAGCCCGACAGACGCGCCGCGCGCCGGGAGTTCGCCATCGCCCTGGCCGCCACGGTCGCCGGGGCGGTCGCGCTGCTGGCGTCCGCCGGGCAGACCTGGGCCACCGGTGACGTGACGATCCCCGGACCCTCGGCCCCCGCGCCCGTCGCCCTCAGCGGCACCGACATCGCGCCCGCGGCCTCCGCTCTGGGTTGGGCCTCGCTCGCCGCGCTCGGGGCGCTGCTGGCCACGCGCGGGTGGGCGCGCCGCGCCGTCGGCGTGCTCATCGTGATCTTCGGCGCCGCCGGCGGCTACGACCTGTGGCGCGGGACACGCCCCGACGCACTCGCCCGTGCGGCCGGAGAACAGACCACCGCCGACGGCCACCTCGGCACCCTCGACCTGGCCGGTCAGTGGCCGGTTCTGGCCACGGCGGGGGCGGTGCTTCTGCTGGCCGTCGGGGCGGCAACGGCGATCCGGGGTGCTGCCTGGCCTGGCATGGGCAGCAGGTACGATCGCCACAGTGCCCCGAGCACGGACCGCGCCGGCGACCCCGCCGAGCTGTGGAAGTCGCTCGACAGTGGCACCGACCCCACATTGGACCCCGCATCGGACAGCGCCGCGCCCGGGACGGGCGCCACGGCGTCGTCCGGTGTGTCAACGCACGACCGCGATGCGGAATCGGCAGATTCGAAGGAGACCTGAATGGCCGACGCACACCACGACGAAGCACACGAAGACCACGGCAACACCCTCGCCGCCTGGTTCTTGACCCTCTCCTGGATCGTGGTCTGGACGATCGCCGGCGTGGCCATCATCGTCGCCGACGGCAAGGTCGTCCTGTGGTCGACCATCGCGCTGGTCGCCAGCGTCGTCTGCGCGGTGGTCTCCGGGGTCATGAAGAAGGCGGGCATGGGCCGCAAGGAGCCGCGTCCGGTCCCGCAGACCCGCGAGGAGTGGGAGGCCGCGCGCGCCGCCGCCACGAAGGGCAAGGCCGCGAGCGCTAAGGGCGACAAGGAGCCCGCTGCCGCCGCCGCGAAGTAACGGTGGCATATCGGGAAGTGGACGTTTTCTCGGTCTTGTGGGTAAATAGGCGAGGCCAGTGCCGTACCGCCGCCGGTTTGCGTCGGCTATGCGTGGCAAGTTCTGGCATGATCCCTTTCTGCCCGCGATGCGCGTGAGGCGCCGTCCCCAGCCGTGCCCCTGTTGGTGCGCTTCTTCACCGGCCCGCGGAGTAAGCAGCTTTTCTATTCCGTCGTCAGGAAGACACACCAAGCATGAGTTACGGTCCTCCCCCTGGTTCCCCTCCGCCGCCCCCGCCCGGTGGTGGGTACGGGCCGCCCCCGCCTCCCGGCGGCACCGGCGGTTACCCCGGAATGCAGCAGCCGATGGGCGGCGGCCAGCCGCCGTCCAACTGGCTGATTCCGGCCATCCTGACCATCTTCTGCTGCTGGCCGGCAGCCATCCCGGGCATCGTCTTCGCCTCTCAGGTCAACAGCAAGTGGAACATGGGTGACTTCGCGGGTGCCCAGGACTCCGCCGGCAAGGCCAAGATGTGGACGCTGATCGCCCTCGGTCTGGGGCTCGCCTTCTGGATCGTCTACATCATCCTTTGGCTCATCGGATTCGGCCTGGCAGCGAGCGCTCCGGCTACGTACGACACGGGCGGCTACTAAAGGCCCATGACCGAGGCATCGGTCCTCATAGGGCTCCGGCACCGTCCGTACATCGCGGCGGTACCGGAGCCCGTTCTTCTGGTGAGCGGGATGCTCACCGCCTCGTCTGCACGACGCCCCACCCCTTGGTGAGCGTTTGTTATCTCCTGCGTCGACGATCCAGTACTCCAGTTGTAGATCCGGCTTGCCCTGATCAGTCACCATTCACGGAGTTCAGTGACTTCCGGCCATGCTGATCTGGCCGTTCACCGCGCACACCAACGGCCACCGCCCGATCATCGATGGTTGTGAAGACAACGAAAAAGCAGGCGGCGGCCGCAGCCACCAGCGTAGCGGCCCTGCGCTGGCCGCACCTGCCGAACGAACTCATCTCCACCGTCCCCGACCCACACCTGGCCCGTCCCGCGACCCGAGCTACCGCCTGTGACATACTCAGGGCCCTTCTCGCGCCGCTGACCCGCAAGAACTGCCGGGCGCTGTCCGAGCACGCCGGACACCCTTCCCCCTACCGGATGCAGCACCTGCTCACCCGCGCCCGCCTGGACGAGGCCGCTGTGAGGGCCTGCCTGCGCGGCTACCTCATCACCTGCCTGGGCTCCAAGGACGTGGTCCTGGTCGTTGACGAGACAGGGGATTCCAAGAAGGGCTCCAGCACCGTGGGCGTCGCCCGCCAGTACACCGGTACCACCGGAAAGATCGACAACTGCCAGGTCGCGGTCTATCTCGCCTACACCACACCCGGGACCCACGCCCTCATCGACCACTGCGTCTACCTGCCCCGGGCCTCGGGCGAGGACCACGCCCGGCTCCAGGCGGCGGGAGTGCCCGCCGAGGTCGCCTTCGCGACCAAACCCGAACTGGCCAGGGAGATGATCGCCGCCGCGCTGGAGCACGCCCCAGCGGCGTGGGTAGCCGGCGGCGAGGTTTACGGACGCACCCCCGCCCTGCGCGAGTACCTGGAAGAACACCGGGTCGGGTACGTGATGGCCATCGCCGCCACCGACCGGATCCCCGTCCCGCGCGGGCCGGTCACGATGAAGGAGCTGGCCGTGCTGCTGCCCCGAGCGGCTTGGCAGAAGCGCTCCGCCGGGGCCGGGGCCAAGGGGCAGCGCTACTACGCCTGGGCGCTCATCGGTGACCGCGTTGGGTCCGATGGGGTGCGGTGGGTTCCGCGAAGCCCGTCACCGGCCGGCCTCGGCGGGGCTGATCACGTTGACCTGCAACGAGATCGCCCATCTGCTGCACGCCCTGTTCCCAGCCCGCTCCAACGACGAGCACGTCCTGGCCTGGTCGGTGTTCAGACGCTCCCACCAAGCACAGGCCCAGCGCTGCCGCTACCGTAGACAGGCAGTCCGAGAATCATGACAAACCGGATCTACAACTGGAGTACTAGGTAAGGACCTGAGACCTGACGAGGTCCTGATAAAGGTCATCAGAGTCCATCAGCTCATCGTGGCGTCCGGTGACCCGGACACGGCCGGACTCCATCACGATGATCCGGTCGGCCTGGCTTACTGTCGACAGCCGATGGGCGACCACAATGACGGTCGCATGCTCAGCGATTTCCGTGATGGTCCTCTTGAGTGCGGCCTCGTTCGCGGCATCCAGCTGGGATGTTACCTCATCCAGCAGCAGCACACGCGGCTTCCTCAGTAGCGCACGTGCGATAGCGATGCGTTGCCGCTCACCGCCGGAAACGGTGGCACCCCGATGGCCAATCTCTCCGTCAAGGCCCCCGGGCAGGGTCGATGTGAGGTCGGTCAGCCGGGCGAGCTCCACTGCACGGCTAATTTCTTCCTCGGTTGCATCCGGCGCGGATATGGTCAAGTTCTCCCGCAGGGAGCCGTCGAAGACGGGGGAATCCTGTTCAACGTATCCAATATTCGAGCGAAGTTCGCGGAGCGGCCATTCGGTCACGTCCTTCCCGTCGATCGCTAAGCTTCCGTCGGCTGCGTCATAAAAACGCTCGATGAGGGAGAGGAGCGTTGTCTTTCCCGTACCCGATGGGCCGACGATAGCTGTGAGTCCCGGACCGTCGACGCTGAAGGAGACGTTGGTCAAGACGTTGGTGCTATCGGCGTCGTACGCGAAGTTGACTCGGTCGAATACGACAGTGGCCGGAGCGGGGGCGGCACCGCACGTCCGGTGGTCGGCCACGTCCAGTTCTGTCTCCGTCTCCAACAGAGCGGTCTCCTCGATGCGCCGCAGTGCGGCCAACCCGGTCTGCAGAACCGTGATACCGGAGAGAGTTGAGAAGACGGGCTGCATGAGGTAAAAAATGAGTAGCAGATATGCGATCAGTGAGGATATCTCAAGCGCGTTCGAGCTCACCCGGGATGCCCCGACGGCGAGAACGATCAAGAACGCCAGGTTCACGGATATCCAGCCGAGTGTCCCGGTACCGGCCTGCCAGCCGGCAACTGCTACGCCCTTCCTCCAGGCTCGGTCTGCCACCGTGCCAAGTTGCGCCATCTCGGAATGCTCGGCGGAGAAGGATTTAAATGTCCGATAGGCTCCGAATACGCGCTCCAAACGTGCACCCATCTCACCCACCGCGCTTTGCGTGGCGAAAGCAGACTTGGCGAGGTGGGGGATGATTCTGGTGAGAATCAGGACTACTACGATAGCCACCGCGACTGTTATTCCAAACAGGACCGCGTCCAGATAGAACATGATCGCGAGGCCCAGTACGAGAAGCACAACTCCACTGACGAGTTGAGTTATGCTATTTGTTACTACGTTGCGCAACAGATTCGTGTCGGAGGTGACACGGGAGATGAGGTCTCCAGGTTTCAGGCGATCCACCTCCGACATCCGCAGACGCAATAGTCGCGCGACCAGTTCGCGGCGGATGTGCAGGACAAGTGTGTGCGCCGTCCGCTCGAGGACGTAACCACCGAGCGCGGACATGAGCGCACTCACGAGTATCAAGCCGGAAAGGACAACCAACGACCTGGCGAGCGCATCGCCATTTCCCAGAGATTCGACAACGTACTTCGCAAATAGCGGCTGAGCCAATCCAACAGCCCCGCCCGCGAAATTCAGAACCCCGCCCAGGAGTAACGAGGTGCGATGCGCACGCAGTCGTGTCCACAATTTTCGTAGCGGCGGTGCGGAGGTTTCCGCTGCGTGCTTTGTCTTGCCGGTCATATATTCATCCCCTTCGTTGAGTGGAATCACTCCCGTCTACGCGAACTTTCTTATCAGACGGCGTCCCGCCTCAGCCTTGGCATGCCATTCCGCCACCAGTTGATCCCATTCATCTCCGCCAAGGCCTCCATTGCGGCGGACGATGCCGTTCTCAATATGGATAAAAAATGGCGTGGCCTTGCGCGGGTTATACGTCTTTTCCAGTTCATGGCCGAGAGGGACGAAGAGCACCTTTGCTGGAATTCTGAACTCTTTGACCATCTCCTCCGTTGCCGGCCGACTATCCTTCTGCTCGTCGTACGTTACGAGTACGAGTTCGCTGTTGGCGCGCTGTGCGATCGCGAAGAGTCTACTGATAGTGGGAAAATGGGAGCGGCAGGTAGCGCATCCGTGATAAAAGAATACGAATGTGACGGCACGGTTTTCGTACTCGCGGAGTGAGAATGGACGACCATCTAGGGTCGTCGCCTCGAAGGGCGGAGCGGCCGCTCCTGTCGGAACACTCGGGACCTCCGGGGAAGCTGAAGCGGGCGGAGGCACTCCCTTTCTCATCTTGCTGGCCAGCCGCAATGTGAGGAGGAGGTTGAACGAGACAACGACCCACAGCACAGCAAGCACGGATTCTGTGCTCATCACATTTCCTTAGCTGGAGCATGGTCTTCGGTCGCCGCGTTGGAGAACGCCCAGGAGACCTGACGCAGGTGAAGACTGACGGTAACCCACACGACCACGGACGCAAGGACTACGATCCCGTCCCATGAGACGGGAGATGCTGTGGCAGGGCCCCACTCCAGAGCCACGTACATTCCTGCGGCCGGGACGAGAGATAGCAGAATATTACGGATAACGTCAGCGGGAGATACCGGATCAGTGGTGGAGCCGAAGCAGTTGCATGAGACCTGTCGGCCGCGGGCGAGCGAGTTGACCAGGGTCGCAGAAAATGCAAGAAGCAGGAAAAGTGCCGTGCTGAATCCCCACTGCAGCGCGGCGCCGCCGACGAGCATCATGAGGCCAATGAGCAGTTCAACGATTATCACTGCCTGGGCGAGAGGACGCGCGTATGACGCTGGAAGACTGAGCAGGGAGCGGATGCTGTCCGTAAAACTCGACAGGTCCCTCAGCTTGTTCACAGCAGCGAGAGTGAACACCGTCCATATCACCATCCGGCAGAACAGCATCGCGTGCTCGGAAAACGGAGCCAACATTGCTTTTTCCTTTATGGACTACCTGGTGCCGTCTGGTGTGGCACTTCGCCAATAAATCTTCGGTATACTTCCTTCTGTGGCTGCCAGCGAAGTACTTCCGTATACGCGTTCGGCATGATACCCGTGTCCACTCACGATTGTGCCCAGTACCTGCTCCTCGGCATCGCGCGGGTTTGTATAGTGTTCGCGGATGATGTGGGTGCACTCCCACATCGCGTTCTCTTCTTCACGAGTGGGGAAATGAATGTTCAACCCCAATTGTTGCGCATCTCGTCGGGTGATGGCATGGGAGTGACTATGGTACCCGGTGACGAGGTGGTCGATAACTCTCTGTCGCTCGTCTTCTGTCCAGTCGAGTCGCTGATGTGCTAGGAGTTCTGCAGCTATCGAGCGGACATTCATGTCGGCTCGGTAAAAGGCGCCCAGTGTGGCTGGAAAAAACCACTGGGAGAGTGCCCGGAATGTCTCGTTTTCTGACTCCGTGGGGCATATTGAGAACCATGTGCTTGCCATCTCCCGAAAGGCGCGAATTTCTTCGGTGGAGATTTTCTTGGGCATGTTCGCACTGGCTCCGCTTGCCGATATGTGCGGATCGATTGGACCGAGACGGGCCATGGGGCCGAGGGTCAGTTTGTGCGCGGCCAGGCAGAGCAGTGTTCCCGATGAGACCGAGTTGTCTGGAACCATGATGTTGAGCTCGTCGCAGAACTCGTACAGCAACAGAGCAATGCGTCTCGTTACATCTATCTCTCCGCCGTTCGTATAGAGGACCATATTTAGTTCGCGAGCACCTTTCATCGAGCGCAGGCACTCATACAGAAAATAGATGTCCGTATCACTGAACTCGTGTACGACGTATGCGATAACGGGACCGTTTCGCGAACGCTCGAGAGTGGAGAGAGCTTCGACGACCTGAGGTGGGATGCTCATGCGCCGCTACCTCTGATCAGCAGGGATGCCAGAGCATCGCACATCCTCAGCTCCGGCACAAGATGTTCGACGAACATGAATTGGCCTACCGGGTTGTTTTCGATGAATATATACCTGCCATCAGGCGTGAGAATTAGGTCAATAGCGCCGAAGAGAAGATCATAGCTCTGCACGAACTCCACACACAGCCGTTCGATGCCGTCCGGAAGCTTTGCCTTTCTATAGGGTATGTCCACGTCGAAGTGGCGGAAATCAACCTTCGTCTTGGGGTGCTCTTGGGAATGAATCGCTGCCGTGAACACCTCGTCGCCGATGACCGTGACTCGGAGCTCGACATCCTTCTCGATGTACTCTTGGAACAAACACGGCGCCTGGCTGACAGACTCCACGTGCTCCAGCTGATCCTCCGTGATCATCACTGTTGGAAGCTGAAGATCCGGAGGACGAACCCCCATCGCCCCGGCAGCTCCCATGATCGCTCCCGGGCCGGATATGCATTTGTAGATGATCTTTCCTGAGCACTGCTCATAGAACTGCTTCACACGTTCCGGATCGGTGGACACCAGCGTCCGGGGAGCTTCGAATCCCATGTTCTTGGCTCGGCCGAGCTGTTCGATCTTCCAGCTTGCGGCGCGAATTGCTGTGGGGTGACTGACCCAGCGACACGGGAGCGATGCCCACAGTCCACCTATCGCGTGATCGAGTTCGGCTGTCACGAACGCCTGTTCGTCATGCTCCATATCCGCCCCGGGATTATAGAATCCGGGACGTCGAACCAGGACGGAACGCACATCTTCGAAGCCAAGGAAGGATTGTTGGTCCGACCCGATCGAAATACCGCCAGTCCACCCTTCGCCATTGAGGGAGAGGTTGAAGGCAGTCGAACCGGGAATTTCATCGGTGTTCAACCGGATCGGGTCATGGCCCAAGCTGTGCAGTTTGCTGGCCATGACATCAGAGTGTGCGTCCGTTGAACTTGTGAAAATGACAACCCGGGAGTTGTCCATATCCTGCACCGCCAGTCAGCGTAAAACATCTCTCATGAGAAGTGCGGTGTGAATACCAGTGTATCCACACCGCACCCAACCGCTTGTTTCGCTGCGCAGCGTCACAGAGGCGGCATGCAACATTCTTCAACGGGGAGACAGTCAGCCACCACAGATAGGCGGACCCATGTCACTGAGCGAACGCTCGTAGGAGATCGGCCCAATGCCGAACGTCGTGCACAGGCGAACGTCGATCGCGCTCGCCTCAGACGTCCCAGTCCAAGAGGAGGCCTCGGGTTGCTGGGTGTCGTTTACAGAGATTTCACTTTCGCGCGAAGCGATGTTCATGCCAAACGGCGTAGCCATGTTTTCACCTCCTTTCCCGTGGATTGCGGCGTCAAGTTATCGAACTATCGCTAGATGTGCAATTAGCCCGAATCCATCGCCTCCACGTCGATCAGTTGACGCCCACTGCTGGTATCTAGTAATGGGGTATGGTTTTTGTCCTTCTCGGGGGTATATGGATGGTGCTGGACTTGCAGTAAGTTTGGGTGGTGGATAACAAATGTGCGGTATAGCGAGAGTCAAACTCTGGAAATAATTCTCTCGCGCACTGAGCATTCCCGGATTGTTGAGAGACTCCCGGTGTTGGTGCGGTCTGTGGCTCCGGGGAGTTCTGGGCGTCGTAGGCGGCGCCGTCCTCGACCGGTGGGACATTGCTGAGCTCACAGTGGAGCCGGGTGCCGGGGAGCTGCTCGCGTGCTCCACATTCTCACCAGCCGTTTCGACGTAGCCGGGTGACAGCGAACATGTCCCGCAGCGGAGCTGCGCGCCCAACGCCGCGGTCTGGTACACGTTGCTGGTCGACCCGTTGACCAAGCGGTCGCTGATCGTCGACCGCCACTGCCGAGGGCCCGTGTCCCCCAGCTGCGATCTAGGCTGGCGACTCCTGATACCTGTCGTGTTCGCAGTTGCCGACATGGCCGAAGGTCCTGTGAACGTCGATGAACAGCACGGAGTACCCATGACCGACACACCGCTCCTGAGTCGCATCCAACGCCGCCTGCACCCCGCCACGGCGCCCCTCCTCCTGGGTGCGGTCGGCATCGCCGGGGCGATCATGGTCCACTTCATCGACCCGCACGAGCCCGGGCACTACCCGACCTGCCCCTGGCTGATGATGACCGGGACGTTCTGCCCCGGCTGCGGCAGTATGCGGGCCATCAACGCGCTCACCAACCTCGACCTCACCGGCGCGCTGCGGATGAACGTCCTGACGATCGCGCTGCTTCCGGTGATGGCGTACTCCTACGCCAAGTGGGTGTACTACTCCTTCCGCCCGCCGACCGAGCACGTCAGGGCCGCACACCCCTTCTGGCTCTGGCTGTTCCTCGGGGTCATCCTGGCCTTCTGGGTGGTGCGCAATCTCCCGTTCGCCTCGGTCCTCGCACCGGGGTGACACACAGGGGAGGGCGGTGACGGCCCTCACCCGGAACACGGCTACGATCGAAGGCACAGGATCCCCGGTCCGCCTCGGCCCGAAAATGAGATCCTGTGCCTTTCGCGTACGAGCGCGGGCAACGGGGCACCGGCCCGGCCTCGCGCGTTCGATACATTCGGCCGTGCCCGGCCGAAAGATGTCCGGCTATTTGGAGGGGGCAGTCCCACGTGAGCGTGCTCGACGAGATCCTTGACGGGGTACGCGCCGATCTCGCGGAACGGCAGGCGGCCACGCCCCTCGAGCGGCTCAAGGAGATGGCGGGGTCCGTGCCCTGGCCGAAGGACGTCGTGGCGGCCCTCCGCAGCCCCGGTGTCCAGGTCATCGCCGAGGTCAAGCGCTCCAGCCCGTCCAAGGGATCCCTCGCCCCCATCGCCGACCCGGCCTCGCTCGCCCGCGACTACTCCGCCGGGGGCGCGTGCCTGATCAGCGTGCTGACCGAGCAGCGCCGCTTCAGCGGCAGCCTGGCCGACCTCGCGGCGGTGCGCGCCGCGGTCGACACCCCGCTGCTGCGCAAAGACTTCGTGGTCAGCTCCTACCAGCTGTGGGAGGCGCGGGTCCACGGCGCCGACGCGGTCCTGCTGATCGTCGCCGCCCTGGAGCAGGACGCCCTGGTCTCCCTGGTGGAGCGGGCCGAATCGCTGGGTCTGACCCCGCTGGTGGAGGTGCACGACGAGGACGAGGTCCAGCGCGCCCTCGACGCCGGCGCCACCGTCATCGGTGTCAACGCCCGCAACCTCAAGACCCTCGAAGTCGACCGCGGCACCTTCACCCGCCTCGCCCCGCTCATCCCCGACGACCGCATCCGGGTCGCCGAGTCCGGTGTCCGCGGCCCGCACGACCTGCTGGCCTACGCCAGCGCCGGGGCCGACGCCGTGCTCGTCGGGGAGAGCCTGGTGCGCGGCCGCAACCCGCGTGAAGCCGTCGCCGACCTGGTCACCGCGGGCGCTCACCCGGCACTGCGGGACCGGCACTGATGACCACGGTGACCATGTGTCCGCGACGGGGGATCGGCACCGACCGGCGGCCCGCCATGCCCGGGCGATGGCGCTAGGGAGCCCGACGCAGTAGTGGAAGTGCGGCACCCGCCCCTCCCTCCATCCTCGGGTTCCCGTCGCCTGCGGACCGACATCCGTCCATCGGTCGGTATGCCCGCGTCGGAAAACCGGCGTGCCGACCGCACTGATCCCGTGAGAGTCACCATGTCATCGACGCCATCGCCAACACCACCAACGCCAACACAGCCCCCGACGCCTGACGAACACGGGCACTACGGCCGCTTCGGCGGCCGGTTCAGCCCGGAGGCCATCGTCGCCGCTCTGGACGAGGTCGCGGCGGCCTGGGCCAAGGCCAAGGTGGACCCCGAGTACCAGGCCACCCTCCGCGAGCTGCTGAGCAGCTACACCGGGCGGCCCAGCCCGCTGACCGACGCCACGAAGTTCGCCGAGCACTGCGGGGGCGCCCGGATCCTCCTCAAGCGTGAGGACCTCAACCACACCGGGTCGCACAAGATCAACAACGTGCTCGGCCAGGCCCTGCTCGCCAAGCGCATGGGCAAGACGCGGATCATCGCCGAGACCGGCGCGGGCCAGCACGGCGTCGCCACCGCCACGGCCGCCGCCCTGCTCGGCCTGGACTGCGTCATCTACATGGGCGAGGAGGACACCCGCCGCCAGGCGCTCAACGTCGCCCGGATGCGGCTGCTCGGCGCCGAGGTCGTCTCCGTCACCATCGGCAGCCGTACCCTCAAGGACGCCGTCACCGAGGCGTTCCGCGACTGGGTGAGCAACGTCGAGAGCACCCACTACCTCTTCGGTACCGCCGCCGGGCCGCACCCGTTCCCCACGCTCGTGCGCGACCTGCACTACATCATCGGCGAAGAGGCCCGCGCCCAGGTGCTGGAGCTGGCCGGACGGCTGCCCGACGCCGTGGCCGCGTGCGTCGGCGGCGGCTCCAACGCGATCGGCATCTTCGCCGCCTTCATCCCCGACTCCGAGGTGCGCCTCTACGGATTCGAGGCGGGCGGCGACGGCGTGGACACCGGTCGGCACGCCGCCTCCATCACCGGGGGGTCCCCGGGTGTTTTCCAGGGCGCGCGGACCTATGTGATGCAGGACGAGCACGGCCAGACCATCCCGAGCCACTCCATCTCGGCGGGGCTCGACTACCCGGCGGTCGGCCCGGAACACGCCGCCCTCGCCGACAGCGGCCGCGCCACCTACGCCCCCATCACCGACGCCGAGGCGATGGAGGCCTTCCGGCTGCTGTGCCGGACCGAGGGCATCATTCCGGCCATCGAGAGCGCCCACGCGCTGGCCGGCGCCCGCAAGATCGGCGCGAAGCTCGGGCCGGACGCCATCGTGCTGGTCAACCTCTCCGGCCGGGGAGACAAGGACGTCGACACCGCCGCGACCTACTTCGGCCTCATCGACGAGCACAAGGAGCAGGCGTGACGACGACACCGACCACTCTTAGGGCCAAACTGGCCGAGGCCAAGGCCGTCGGCCGGGCCGCCCTCATCGGCTACCTCCCCGCCGGATTCCCCGATGTGGAGTCCTCCATCAAGGTCATCCAGGCCATGGTCGAGGGCGGCTGCGACGTGATCGAGGTCGGGCTGCCCTACTCCGACCCGATGATGGACGGCCCCACCATCCAGCGCGCCGCCGGGCGCGCCCTGGAGGCCGGGACCACCCCCGCCGACGTGCTGCGCGTGGTCACCGCGACCGCAGAGACGGGCGCGGCCGCACTCGTGATGTCCTACTGGAACCCCATCGAGTGCTACGGCCCCGGTCGGTTCGCCGCCGACCTGGCCGCCGCGGGCGGCTCCGGCGTCATCACGCCCGACCTGCTGCCTGAGGAAGCCGACGACTGGTTCGCCGCCACCGACGCGGCCGGGCTGGACCGCATCTTCCTGGTCGCCCAGTCCTCCAGCGAGCAGCGGCTGCGGCTCACCACCGGCGCGTGCCGCGGGTTCGTCTACGCGGCCTCGCGCATGGGCGTCACCGGCGCCCGCACCCGCCTGAGCGGCGGCGCCGAGAAGCTGGTGGCCCGGACCAGGGAGGCCGGGGGAGACCTGCCGGTCTGCGTCGGCCTGGGGATTTCGACCGGTGCCCAGGCGGCCGAGGTCGCGGGCTTCGCCGACGGGGTGATCGTCGGTGCCGGGTTCTGCCAGCGGATCCTCGACGCGCCCGACCTGGAGACGGGGCTGGGCGCGGTGCGCGCGTTCGCCGAGGACCTCGCCGTGGGGGTCCGATCCGCGGCCAGGTGACGCCGCCGACACGGCGCGGGTCCGGGTAAGAATCCGGTGTGAAGGCGGCCCCCTGTGAGAGATCGAAGGTCGTGCGCGGTGTCCGGTGGCTAGAGTGCGGGAGCACGGCCGCCGGACACACCGGGTTCCGACCCACTGCCCACGTGCGGTCACGCCGAGTAGGATCTGTCTCGGCATTCGGGCACGTCGTCGGCGTCGCCCGGGAAACGCGCAGATGAACCGTCTCCACCCCCCAGGGAAGTCGTCGTGGACACCGAAGCACAGCAGCCGTCGAGCCAGGACACCGGCGTGGACGGCGACCCGCCGTCCGATGCGGCGCCGCGGACCTCCGCCCTCACCCGCCACTGGCCCACGGTCCAACCGTGGGTCACGCTGGTCTGCCGCATCGCGCTGGCCGGGATCCTGGCTTTCGCCGCCTACACCAAACTGCCCCCGGCACTGTCGGTGCAGTCGGTCGAGGCCTACCAGCTGTTCTCTCCGGGCGTGGCCGAACTCATCGGCTACACGCTGCCGCTCATCGAGTTCGCGCTGGCGCTGCTGCTGCTCATCGGCCTGGCCACGCGGTACGTGGGCGGGGCGACGGCCCTTCTGATGCTCGTGTTCATCGCGGGCATCGTCTCGGCGTGGGCGCGCGGCCTGGCCATCGACTGCGGCTGCTTCGGCTCCGGGGGGCCGGTCGCCGAGGGCGAGACCGCCTACGGCCTGGACATCCTGCGCGATATCGGCTTCATCGCGCTGGCCGGTATCGTCATGATCTGGCCGCGCTCCCCGCTCGCGCTCGACCGGGTCTTCGGGTTGTACCGCTGACCCCGAGCGGGGTCGCACCGCATGCCTCCGGTCGGGGCGGTGTGCGGACCCGCCGGAAGGTCAGGCGGAACGCGGCCCGGTGCACTCGCGAACCGAGGACCGACAACCCGAACGGCATCCCCGGCTGGGCCGGGAAACGACATTTCCAGCGAAGAACGGTGAACGGCTGATGGGCAAGGCGGAGCGGCGCGCGTCCCGCGAACGACTCAAGCAGGAGCGCCTCAAGGCGCAGCAGCGAGCCAAACGCAACAGGATCCTCGGCGTCGTGGGGGCCGCGCTCGTCGTCGTCCTGGTGGTCGTGGGCGGCGGCTACTGGTACCTGACCTCCTCCAACACCGGCGACAAGCTGACCGCCGACCTTCCCCCGCAGACCCTGCAGCAGGACGGCAGCGTCGTGCTCGCGAAGGACGGCGCCAAGGCACCGGTCGTCGAGGTCTACGCGGACTTCCAGTGCCCGGCCTGCAAGCAGTTCGAGACCGCGGCCGGAAGTACGCTGCAGCAGCTGGCGGCCGACGGCCAGGCGATCGTCCACTACCGGCCCGTGAGCATCTTCGCCCAGCAGCAGGCCCCGATCAGCAGCAACTCGCTGCGGGCGGCCGCGGCGGCCCGGGCGGCGGCCGACTACGGCAAGTACGTGGAGTACAACGACGTCCTCTTCGAGAACCAGCCGGCCGAGGGCAGCCCCGGCTACTCGGTGGAGGACCTGATCTCGTGGGGTGAGGAGGTCGGCATCGACGACGCGGCCTTCGGCAAGCGGGTCGAGGCGGAGAACAAGATCGTCGACACCTACACCGGCGACTACACCCCGAAGCTGACGAAGAAGGCCAAGGACGAGCTGGGCATGGACAAGCTCTCCACGATGACCACGGGCGATCTGCTCGAATGGGGCGACGACAACGGCGTGGACAGCTCCTTCCTGGATGGCACCTACGTCAAGGAGACACTGGACGCGACCAACGCCGTCAACACCCGCTACACCGGCGACAACAAGTTCGAGGGCACGCCGTCCATCTACCTCAACGGAAGCAAGATGGGCAATGAGGCCTACAACCCGCAGCAGCTGAAGCAGGCCATCCTCGACGCGGACCCCGGCGAGGTGCAGTCCAAGCCGCTGGCCTCCGACGAGGGAGCGCAGCCCGAATCCGAGGCGTCGAAGTCCGCGGAGCCCGAGTCCGACGACGCCCCCACGACCGACGAGTCCCCCGAAGCCAAGGAATAGAACCGCCCCATGTACTACGCGGCCATCCCGAGCCCGACGGTGAACTCCATTCCCATCGGGCCGCTGACCATCCACTTCTACGCCCTGTGCATCCTGGCGGGCGTCATCGCCGCCGTGTACTGGAGCGAGCGCCGGTGGGCCGCCATGGGCGGCGAGAAGGGCACCATCATGGACCTCGCGGTCCCGGCGGTGCTCCTGGGGCTCGTCGGCGGCCGCCTCTACCATGTGATCTCCGACTACCAGCTGTACTTCGGGCCGGGCCGGGAGCCCATCAGGGCGCTCTACATCTGGGAGGGCGGCCTCGGCATCTGGGCGCGGTCCCGCTGGGGCGCTGGGTGTGTGGTGGGTGGCACGCCGCCGTGGCCTGTCGATGTCGAAGCTGTCCTTTGCCATCGCCCCGACCATCCCGCTGGGCCAGGCGTTCGGGCGTTGGGGGAACTACTTCAACCAGGAGCTCTTCGGCGCCCCCACCGACCTGCCGTGGGCGCTCGAGATCTCCCCCTACCCCAACGGCGTACTGCGCCCGGGCATGGAACCGGGGGTGTTCACCTACCACCCCACCTTCCTGTACGAGTCGCTGTGGAACCTCGCCCTGGCCGTCTTCCTCGCCTGGATCGGCCGGAGGCTGGCCGACGAGCTCGGCGGCGGACGGCTCTTCGCGCTGTACATCATGGGCTACTGTGTGGGTCGGTTCTGGATCGAGTACCTGCGCGTCGACCCCGCCAACGAGATCCTGGGCTTCCGCCTGAACAACTGGACCTCGATCCTGGTGTTCCTCGGTGCCCTCGCTTACTTCGTGTGGGCCGGTCGGCGGCTCGACCGGTTCTCGACGCGCGTCGTCCCCGTGGGGCACGACGTCGGCACCCAGGTGTTCGACACCGACCCCGCCTCCTCGGGCGAGCGGAGCTCCGCGGCCGACAGCGATTCGGACACAGGGGAGTCGACCGAGACGAGTACGGGGGACGACGAGGCCGCCTCCGGAACCACCAACGGCAAGGGGCCGCAACGCGATACATAGACCGCGCCAGGCCCGCCGCCGCACGCCGTAGACGTCGTGCGGTGGCGGGCCGCGCTGAACGGGTGAGTACGTACACGTGAGTAGATCCGACTCCGCCGGCCGCAAGGGCCGCCGCCGGTCGCGACGCGCCGCACCGGACGATCACGTCCAGGACGGCCACGACCAGGGCGGCGCCGTCGATGTGGCCGACGACGCCTCCGCTGCTGACGATTACGAGTACGACCCGGCGGCCGGCGCCGCCGACGACGGCGACGGCGACGGCGAGAACGCCCAGCGCGGCCGCGCCGGTGCGGGGCGCGGCCGCAGATCCGCCGCGAAGAAGGGCGCCAAGGCCGGACGCGGCCGCCGCAGCGCCGGAAGTCCCGACCCCGTCTCCAAGTTCTCCGCCTCCGCGCTGAAGCGCGTCAGTGTCCTGGGGGACCGCCCCAACCAGGTCGTCTACACCCTCGCCGAACAGAGCCAGCGCAAGCGCGGCTCGGTCGTGCTCGGCACCCTGCTCGCCCTGTGCGGTGTGGCGCTCGTCTCCCTCCTGGGTGTCCTCATCGTCCAGCTCGTCAGGGGCGAAACCATCGGCGGCTACGGCGACGGCGCCAACGCCATCGTCGAACCCCCCAAGGGCCACTCCACCCTCGTGCCGCGCCTTTACCAGGGCCAGACCGAGAGCACCGACGTCTTCGCCCCGATCGCCGAGCGCCCCAAGGACGCCGAGCCCCTGAAGGAGAAAGAGGTCTTCGCCGACGCGGAGAAGCTCAGCCTGAAGGACTATGAGCTGCTCCTGGACGACTCCGAGGTCACCGACACCTGCACGGCGGTCGTGTGGGGCGAACAGCTGCAGCAGGCGCTCGTCGACGGATCCTGCGGGTCGGCGGCGCGCGGCGTGTACCAGGACCAGAACAAGAAGTTCGTGGCGCAGTTCACGCTCTTCGACATGTCCGACGCCGAAGCGGCCGGAAAGGTCGCCACGGCGCTCGACATCAACGACCCCACGAACACCGAGCCCGGGTTCCTGCTGCCGCTCGACGACGACATCAAGGGCCTGCACGAGGGCTACAGCCAGGCGACAGCCCAGGTCATGGGCCACTACCTGGCGGTGTTCTGGGTGGCCCGCGCCGACGGCTCCGACCCCGGGGACGACGACAGCATGGCGACGCTGAACGTGGCCGCCATGGAGGCGGGGGTGTACGTCTTGGAGGAGGTCAAGGCCGCCAAGGAGCAGGAGGGGTGAGCGGCGTCCGCGCTCGCCCCTGCGCAGGCTAGGATTTGCGCACCCGCGGCGGAGCCGACCCGCCCCGGCCCTGCGTCCCCCAACCGACCCGGGAGAACCCCTCTCCCGTGAGCTTTCCGAGAGGTTCTGGTGTCTTCTTCTGAATCGTCCGTGCCTGGTGGTCGTGGCCGGCGGAGGAAAAACGACGACGCCGAGGCCATCGCGGGCCTCGTCGCCGACCCGCGGCGCCCCGAAGGCGCGCCGGGAGAAGACGGAGACACCCCTCCTCGGCCCCCGCGGCCCAAGGGGTCGCGGCGCAAGCGCCCGGAGTCCGCGCCGAAGAAGTCCTTCGGGCGAGCGCTGCCCCTCCTCCTCGGGGCCCTGGGCATCGCCGTGATCGCCTTGGTCGTCGTCCTCGTCATCCAGTTCCTGCCGGGGGCCGCGGCCGCGCCGGAGCAGACCCGTCCGGTCTCCTACACCGTCATCGGTTCCGGCGACAGCCTCAACAATGCGCTGGCCTCCCAGGACGTGGACAGCCGCCCGCTCAACGAGCACGAGGTCTTCCGCAACGAGGAGATCTCCAGCCAGGGCATCACCTTCAAACTGGCCGACCAGACGCTCACCGAGGACTGCGCGGAGCTGGTGTGGGGCGATGACCTGAAGAAGGCCCTGAAGGGCGCGGGCTGCACCCAGGCCGCGCGCGGCTCGTACGTCGCCGACGACTACGTCGGACTGGCCGTCCTGTTCAACCTGTCCGACACCGACGGCTCCCAGGCCGTGGCCGATGCCATGGAGCTCCCGGACGACCCCGACTCCGACGCGGGCGGCTTCCTGCTCACCGGAGCGGACGACGGCGACATCGCCGCTCTGGGCGCCGGATACAACGAGGCGGAGGCCACGGTCAGCGGCCACTACCTGCTGGTGACCTGGGCCCAGCCGAAGGACTCGACGTCCACGGAGGAGAAGGAGAGCCTCTCCTCCCCGCTCATCGCCCTGAGCTCCTTCCGCGACCTGCTCTTCCGCCGGATGACCCAGCTGGAGGAGTTCGCCGAGCACCAGGGCGGAACCAGCGGCGCGGGCACCGACACGGGCACGGGTGGCGGCGCAGGGGCCGGGACCGGCGCGGGCACTGGGACCGGCGCCGGTACGGGCGCGGACCCCGCCGCCGGGCAGCCGGCCGGATAACCGCACTGCGGCGTTTCACGCCCGCCCCCGTTGATCTCGGGGATATCGACCGAATGTCGCCGACTATTCGGTCGATATCCCCGAGATCAACGGGGAAGTCGATGACACCGCCGTCACGCGGCAGATTCGGCCACCAGGCGATCGGCGACATCCCGCAGCTCGCCACAGCGATGCCCGGGCAGATCCAGCAGCGTGTGTCCGGGCAGCCAGGGCGCCGACGCGGCCACGCGGGTCCGCGCCCCCTTCTTGTTCAGCGGGCGGCCCAGGTGGGCGGTGACGGCGACGAGCCCTTCGCGCAGCGTGCTCGTGAGCCGTCCATGGGCCCGGTCCTGGCAGTGCCACAGCAGGCGCTGTCCAGCCGACGCCTCGGCGTCCAGGTCCCGGGCGCTGGCGACGACGACGGTCGTGCGCGGGCCGGGGACCCCACGCAGGAAGCGCACGGTATAGCGGGGTTCGAGCCGGGCGCGCAGGGCCTTCTGCCCCGCTTCGTCCCGCACGGCGTCGGCCGAGGACGGCACGACGACGTGCGCCTCGCTCGCGGAGGCGGCCAGGATCACACGGTCCAGCAGGGCCTCCCAGCCGCCCGTCAGGTTGACCGCCACGCGATCGCCCGGCGTGGGGGAGTCCAGCCAGGTCGACAGCCGTACCTTGCGGACGCCGTCGGGCACCGCGCCCTGCGGCCAGTCGCCCACGACCGTGTCCACGCGGTCCGCCGCACCGTCGCCCACGGCACGCTCCAGCACCGAGCGGGCGTCCTCGGGAGGCAGAGCTGAGGCGGCCTCCTTGGCGTTGGCGCCCTGGCTGTAGATCCGTGCCGCCTCGGCCCCGCCGGCGTCGCCGGTGGGGGTGCGGGACGTGGGGCGCAGCACGTACAGGTCACTGGCCGCGCCGATCGCCTCGGCGCCCAGGTAGCGGTTGAAGTCCGGCCAGATCGCCTCGGAGAGCAGGCTCATCCGCGCCAGGCGGGACTGGGTCTTGGCGGCGAGCGCGGGCGTGGTCGCACTCGCCCCGTAGGCGACGAGGATCCGCCCGCGGCGCGGGTCGGCCAGCCCCTCCAGCCCCCGACGCGCGAACAGCTCGACCCCCTCCGGGGTGTAGGGCGGATCGGTGAAGACGAGGTCGGCCCGCCCCCGCACCGCCTCCGGCAGGCCCAGCCGCAGATCGGCGAAGTGGCACCGCACCGCCAACCCGAGCCGTTCCGCGGCGGCGTCGATGTAGGCCAGCATGCGCTCGTCGATGTCCACGACGACGGCCTCGGTGTCCTTGCACACCAGCGTGGTGGCCAGCGACGTCAGGTCGTGGTCGCCGACGCACAGCAGCCGCGTACCGGGTAGCGCGAAGCGCGTCGCCAGGAAGACACCGCGCCGCAGCGCCGTGCGCGCACTCGCGGCGACGTGATCGAGGTCGACGCGCGACGCGGGCGCCTCCGCGACCAGCCGCTCCAGCTCGGCGGCGGCCTCACCGTGCCCGTCCAGCAGATGGCCCACCGGATCGGCCAGCCTCGGTCGGCCGAAGCCCGCGTACCGGCCGGGGGAGCGCAGCCGCACGCGCGGCTCGCGCTCGGCGGCCGCATCCCACTCGACCTCCTCGCCGAGCGCCTCCAGCACCCGCTCGACCAGGCGGTGGGCCACCCCGGTCTCCCGCACGAGGTCGCGGGCGCTCCACCAGCCCCCACCCGCGAGGGCGGCGAGGACATCATGCAGACGCGCGGCATCGGCGCCCTGCTCACCGAGCAGGTCCGACAGTTCTCCCGAATGATCGATCACGCCCCCGATCATCCCACGGCGCTGACCACGCCCGAGGACGTCGTGCGCCCCATGCCCCTGGCGCGATCACGCGGATCCCTCGGGCGAAGCGGACCGAATCGGAGGCCGTCTCGCGGCCACCGGCGCAAGAGGCGGGGAACCGTGGTCTACTGAGGTCTGCTGGGTCGTCCGTGGCGCCGCGACGCGAGGGGCGCGGGTGGCGCAGTGGGAGCGGTGTGGCGTATCTCGCACACGCCTGTCGGTCGGGGGCGGGGGAGGGGCGCGGTCCAGCGTCTCCCGGCGGTGCCACGTCGGCCCTTCAGCACCTCTGTGATCAGCAAGGATGCCGTGGTGAGCGGAGCCCGATCGGGTTCATGCCGGGCGTGTAAATCCCGCGTTATGTGGCGCGTTCGGGTTGCTTTCAATAAGTTTGATGATGTTTGCGAATCCCAGGGCGTGGAAAGATTCGCGTTGGTCGCACCATGGCGGTGCCGACCAGCCGCGCGTGATCCGCGCTAGGCGATGTACACACGTACGCCGCCACAACCACCCCGCAGTGTGGCGGCGGTTGGTCTAGACCTCCGAGTGGCATCGGGGCTGGGCCACGATGTATAACCTGAGTTACCGCGAAGTTTCGCGACCGCCCGGTCGAACACCGGTTACCACGAGGATGTGAACGCAGGTCCGGCTCTTGCCGTCTGTGGAACCGGTGCCGGGCGGTCTTTCACAATGCACACCGCAGCAGGGCCAATGTCGTCCCGGATGCGCTTTTCACGAAGCCCAGACGTTAGACGACAGGAGGGTAGATGCCTGCTGGCCAGGTGCAGCGTTCGTCTGTCCGACCGAACGCCGAGACCACCCCCAAGGGCCTGTACGACAGCACCTACGAGCACGACGCCTGCGGTGTCGGGTTCGTCGCCGATCTCTCCGGCCGTCGCAGCCACGACATTGTCGAGAAGGCGCTCACCGTACTGCGCAACCTCGACCACCGCGGTGCCGCCGGCGCCGACCCCGACGACGGTGACGGCGCCGGGATCCTCACCCAGATCCCGGACGAGCTGTACCGCGAGGTCTGCGACTTCGAGCTGCCCGCCGCGGGCGCCTACGCCGCCGGCATCGGCTTCCTCCCCGCCGACGCCGCCGAGCGCGCCGACGTCGTCGCCACGATCAACGCCATCGTCGCCGACGAGGGCCTGGTCGTCCTGGGCTGGCGTGACCTCCCCGTCGAACCCCGCTACTGCGGCCCGGCCGCGCGCGAGGTCATGCCGTTCTTCGGCCAGCTCTTCCTGGCCGGACGCCCCGGCACCCCCACCGAGGGACTGACCGGCATCGACCTGGAGCGCTACGCCTACTGCGTCCGCAAGCGCGCCGAGCACGAGACCGGCGTGTACTTCCCGAGCCTGTCCCCCCGCACCATCGCCTACAAGGGCATGCTCACCACCCCGCAGCTGGAGCCGTTCTTCCCCGACCTGTCCGACCGGCGCTACGCCTCCGGCCTGGCCCTGGTCCACTCCCGGTTCTCCACCAACACCTTCCCGTCCTGGCCGCTGGCCCACCCGTTCCGCTACGTCGCCCACAACGGTGAGATCAACACCGTCCGCGGCAACCGGAACATGATGCGCGCCCGCGAGGCCAAGCTCGCCAGCGACCTCCTCCCCGGCGACCTGGACCGGATCTTCCCGATCGTCGACCCCGAGGACTCCGACACCGCGTCCTTCGACGCCGCGCTGGAGCTCCTGCACCTCGGCGGCCGCTCGCTGCCGCACGCGGTGCTGATGATGATCCCCGAGCCCTGGGAGAACCACACCGAGATGGACCCGCAGGTGCGGGCCTTCTACGAGTTCCACTCCATGCTCATGGAGCCCTGGGACGGCCCCGCCTCGGTGTCCTTCACCGACGGCAGCGTCGTCGGCGCCGTCCTCGACCGCAACGGCCTGCGCCCCGGCCGGTACTGGGTCACCGACGACGGCCTCGTCGTCCTGGCCAGCGAGGCCGGCGTCCTCGACATCGACCCCGCATCGATCGTGCGCAAGGGCCGCCTGCAGCCCGGACGCATCTTCGTCGTCGACACCGCCCAGGGCCGCATCATCGAGGACGAGGAGCTCAAGGCCGAACTCGCCGCCGAGCACCCGTATGCCGAGTGGCTGGCCGAGGGCGTCGTCGACCTCTCCGACCTGCCCGCCGCCGAGCCCGCCGAGATCACCGACCTCAACCGGGCCCAGCAGACCTTCGGGTACACCGAGGAAGAACTCCGCGTCATCCTCACCCCGATGGCCCGCACCGGCGCCGAGCCCATCGGCTCCATGGGCACCGACACCCCCGTCGCCGCCCTGTCCAGCCGCTCCCGGCAGCTGTTCGACTACTTCTCGCAGCACTTCGCGCAGGTAACCAACCCGCCGCTGGACGCCATCCGCGAGGAGATGGTGACCAGCCTGGGCACCACCCTGGGCGCCGAGGACAACGTCCTGACCCCCGAGCCGGTCGACTGCCGCCGCCTCACCCTGCCCACGCCGGTCATCGACGACGCCGAGCTCGCCGCGATCGTCGCGGCCGGGCAGCCCGGCGGCAACCCGGCCTTCCGCGTGTTCACCGTCGAGGGCACCTACCCCGTCGACGGCGGGGGCGACGCGCTGTCGGCCCGTCTCGACGAGATCTGCGCCGAGGTGTCGCGCGCCATCGCCGACGGTGCGCACATCATCGTGCTCAGCGACCGCGGATCCGGCGCCGACCGCGCCCCGATCCCGTCGCTGCTGCTCACCGGCGCCGTCCACCACCACCTCGTGCGGGACAAGACCCGCACCGACGTCGGACTGGTCGTGGAGGCCGGCGACGTGCGCGAGTGCCACCACGTCGCGCTCCTGCTGGGCTACGGCGCCTCCGCCGTCAACCCTTACCTCGCCCTGGGCACCGTGCGCGACATGGTCGCCCGCGGCGTCATCGGCGGCATCGAGGCCGACGCGGCGGTGCGCAACACCGTCAAGGCGTTCGGCAAGGGCGTCCTGAAGGTCATGTCCAAGATCGGCGTGTCCACGGTGAGCTCCTACACCGGCGCGCAGATCTTCGAGGCGCTGGGTCTGGGCCAGGAGGTCATCGACCGCTGCTTCACCGGCACCACCTCCAAGCTCGGCGGCGTCGGCTTCGGCGTGCTCGCCGAAGAGGTCCGGATGCGGCACGCGACCGCCTACTCCGCCAACCCCGCCGACCACCGGCGGCTGGCCATCGGCGGCGAGTACCAGTGGCGCCGCGAGGGCGAGCCCCACCTGTTCAGCCCCGAGACCGTCTTCAAGCTGCAGCACTCCACCCGCAGCCGCCGCTACGACATCTTCAAGGAGTACACCTCCAAGATCGACGACCAGGCCCAGGACCTGATGACCCTGCGCGGCCTGTTCCGGCTCAAGGAGGGCGTGCGCCAGCCGGTGCCGATCGAGGAGGTCGAGCCGGCCTCCGAGATCGTCAAGCGCTTCTCCACCGGTGCCATGTCGTATGGCTCCATCTCGGCTGAGGCGCACGAGACGCTGGCCATCGCCATGAACCGGCTCGGCGGCAAGTCCAACACCGGCGAGGGCGGCGAGGACCCCGACCGCTTCACCGCCGACCCCAACGGCGACCTGCGGCGCAGCGCCATCAAGCAGGTGGCCTCGGGCCGGTTCGGCGTGACCTCGCACTACCTCACCAACGCCGACGACATCCAGATCAAGATGGCCCAGGGCGCCAAGCCCGGCGAGGGCGGCCAGCTCCCCGGCCACAAGGTCTATCCGTGGGTCGCCGACACCCGGCACTCCACGCCCGGCGTCGGCCTCATCTCGCCGCCGCCCCACCACGACATCTACTCCATCGAGGACCTCGCCCAGCTCATCCACGACCTGAAGAACGCCAACCCGCAGGCCCGGGTGCACGTCAAGCTGGTCTCGGAGGCGGGCGTGGGCACGGTGGCCGCCGGTGTCTCCAAGGCGCACGCCGACGTCGTGCTCATCTCCGGGCACGACGGCGGCACCGGCGCCTCGCCGCTGACCTCGCTCAAGCACGCGGGCACCCCCTGGGAGCTGGGCCTGGCCGAGACGCAGCAGACCCTGCTGCTCAACGGGCTGCGCGACCGCATCGTCGTGCAGGCCGACGGGCAGATGAAGACCGGCCGCGACGTCGTCGTCGCCGCCCTCCTCGGCGCCGAGGAGTACGGCTTCGCCACGGCGCCGCTGGTCGTCTCCGGCTGCGTCATGATGCGCGTGTGCCACCTGGACACCTGCCCCGTCGGCGTGGCCACGCAGAACCCCGCGCTGCGCGAGCGGTTCTCCGGCAAGGCCGAGTTCGTGGTCAACTTCTTCGAGTTCATCGCCGAAGAGGTGCGCGAGTACCTGGCGGCGCTGGGCTTCCGCTCGCTGGACGAGGCCATCGGCGCCGTCGACCTGCTCGACACCACCGAGGCCGTCGAGCACTGGAAGGCCGCGGGCCTCGACCTCGCGCCGATCCTGCACGAGGTGGAGCCCTGGGCCGACGACCACCGCCACCAGGTGCGCGGCCAGGACCACGGGCTGGAGAAGGCCCTGGACAACACGCTCATCCAGCTCTCCGAGGGCGCTCTGGACTACCGGGAGCCGCTCAAGCTGGAGCTGCCGGTGCGCAACGTCAACCGGACGGTCGGCACGATGCTCGGCCACGAGGTCTCCAAGCGCTACGGCGCCGAGGGCCTGCCCGAGAACACCATCGACATCGCCTTCACCGGATCGGCCGGCCAGTCGTTCGGCGCGTTCGTGCCGCGCGGCATCACCCTGCGTCTCACCGGCGACGCCAACGACTACGTCGGCAAGGGGCTCTCAGGCGGACGCATCATCGTCCGGCCGCCCGAGGACGTGTCCTTCGCCCCCGAGGAGCAGATCATCGCCGGAAACGTCATCGCCTACGGCGCGACGTCGGGCGAGGTGTTCCTGCGCGGCATCGTCGGCGAGCGGTTCTGCGTGCGCAACTCCGGCGCGCTGGCCGTCGCCGAGGGCGTGGGCGACCACGGCTGCGAGTACATGACCGGGGGGCGCGCCGTCGTCCTCGGCCGCACCGGGCGCAACTTCGCGGCCGGAATGTCCGGCGGCATCGCCTACGTGCTCGACCTCGACAGCGAGCGGGTCAACGGCGAGATGGTCGACATCGAGCCGCTCGACGGCGCCGACCGCGAGTTCCTGCGCGACGTGCTGGAGCGGCACCACGCCGAGACCGGCTCGGGTGTCGCGCGGAACCTGCTCGGCGACTTCGACACGGCCGCGGGGCGGTTCGCCAAGGTCATGCCCCGCGACTACAAGCGGGTGCTGCTCGCCCAGGCCGCCGCCGAACGCGACGGCCGCGACGTCAACGAGGCCGTCATGGCCTCCGCGCAGTCCTAGTCAGCGCCTACGAAAGGAGGGAAACCACAGATGGCTGACCCGAAGGGCTTCCTCAAGATCACCGAGCGGGAGCTGCCCGCCCACCGCCCGGTCGACGTTCGGATCCAGGACTGGCGCGAGGTCTATGCGGACTTCGACCGCGCCACGGTGACCAAGCAGGCGTCGCGCTGCATGGACTGCGGCATCCCGTTCTGCCACAACGGCTGCCCGCTGGGCAACCTCATCCCCGAGTGGAACGACCTCGTCTACCGGCACGACTGGGGCGAGGCCATCGAGCGCCTGCACGCCACCAACAACTTCCCCGAGTTCACCGGGCGGCTGTGCCCCGCCCCGTGTGAGTCGGCGTGCGTGCTGGGCATCAACCAGCCGGCCGTGACCATCAAGAACGTCGAGGTCTCGATCATCGACCGGGCCTGGGAGGAGGGCTGGGTCCGCCCCCAGCCGCCCGAGGTGCGCACCGGCAAGAAGGTCGCGGTCGTCGGCTCCGGCCCGGCCGGGCTCGCCGCCGCCCAGCAGCTCACCCGCGCCGGCCACGACGTGACCGTCTTCGAGCGCGCCGACCGCATCGGCGGGCTGCTGCGCTACGGCATCCCCGAGTTCAAGATGGAGAAGCGGCACGTCGACCGCCGGGTCGCGCAGATGACCGCCGAGGGCACCGAGTTCCGCACCGGGGTCAACGTCGGCGTGGACATCACGGTCGAGCAGCTGCGCGCCGAGCACGACGCGGTGCTGCTCGCCGGCGGCGCCACCGCCTGGCGCGACCTGCCCGTCCCGGGCCGCGAGCTCGACGGCGTCCACCAGGCGATGGAGTACCTGCCGCAGGCCAACCGGGTGCAGCAGGGCGACATCGAGCGGCCCGCCATCACCGCCGAGGGCAAGCACGTCATCGTGATCGGCGGCGGCGACACCGGCGCCGACTGCGTGGGCACCGCGCACCGGCAGGGGGCCGCCTCGGTCACCCAGCTGGAGATCATGCCCAAGCCCCCGGTGAACCGGCCCGACTCCCAGCCGTGGCCGACCATGCCGATGCTGTACAAGGTCACCAGCGCGCACGAGGAGGGCGGTAAGCGGATCTACTCCGTGAACACCGTGGAGTTCCTCGGCGACGAGCAGGGCCGCGTGCGCGCGCTGAAGCTCGTCGACGTCAAGCGCACCGACAAGGGCTTCGAGCCGGTCGAGGGCACGGAGCGGGAGATCCCGGCCGAGCTCGTCACGCTCGCCATGGGCTTCGTCGGCCCGGAGAAGGAGGGCATGATCGAGGCGCTGGGCGTCGAGCTCGACGGGCGCGGCAACGTCGTCCGCGCCGACGACTACGCGACCACCGTCGACGGCGTGTTCTGCGCCGGTGACATGGGCCGCGGGCAGTCGCTCATCGTCTGGGCGATCGCCGAGGGCCGCTCCGCGGCCGCCGGTGTCGACCGCTACCTGACCGAGCAGACCGCCCTGCCGGTGGCCATCCCGCCCACGGAGCGGCCGCTGGTGTAGCGCGTCAGCGCGAAGCACAGCGTGGCGGGGGCCGTCGCCCGGGGCGACAGCCCCCGCTTCCGTTGCCGGGCCTGTCGGGCGCGATCACGGCCGCATAGCCTGAAGCCATGGCCTACCGAGTACTCGGTGAGACGGCGATGCTGCTGCACTTCGCCTTCCTGGTCTATGTCACGCTCGGGGGGTTCCTCGCCTGGCGGTGGCCCCGGCTCATCTGGCCGCACTTCGTGTGCGCCGGGTACGGGATCCTGATCACGCTCATCGGCTGGCCGTGTCCGCTGACCGGTGTCGAGGACTGGGCGCGGGAGAAGGCCGGCCAGGAGGGGCTGGCCGGGTCGGGCTTCATCGACCACTACCTCACCGGGGTCATCTACCCCGAGCAGTACCTGGACGCGGTGCGGTTCGGCGTGGGGGTCCTCATCTTCGTCGCGTGGACCGGCGTGCTTCTCCTGCAACGTCGGCGATCCGCGACGGCCCATGCCAGGTGAGAGGTCCACAAGACGCGTTAAGAACGCGTGAGAATCTTCCGTGCAGAATGTCCGATTATTGCCGGAGTGGCGCCATCGACCTGGGCAAACGGTGACATATGGCGTACCTCACGGAGGTTTCAACCGGGCACTGCGGGCGTACCTTCGAAATATGAGCTTATTGACCATGGAAGACCTCCGAGCAGCAGAGCACTTCATCTCCCGCACCGCACGGCTGATCGACCGGCACCGCTTCGCGTTCCACTTCTCCAGTGGGCCGGCCGCCCCGATCCTGTCGGCCCTGGAGTCCTACCGGAACGTCGACGGTGGCTATGGCAATGGGCTGGACCCCGACCTGAGAGGTCACGGCAGCCAGCCCATCGCTGTGGAAACCGCCCTGCGCTATCTCGACGAGCTCGGCTCCATCGGCCGCGACACCGCCGCCGACATCTGCAAGTACCTCACCCGCGTCACCCACAGCAACGGCGGCGTCCCCAGCGTCCTGCCCAGCGTCCGGCACACCGAGGCCGCCCCCTGGTGGCGCGAGGCCGACGACTTCGCCGGAGCGCTCGCCCCCACCGCCTCCATCGTCGGCATCCTGCACAAGCACCACGACCCCCACCCCTGGCGGGACCGGGCCACCTCCTTCTGCTGGACCCGCATCGTCGGAATCAACTGGACCGACCCCATTGAAGCCATGGGGATCTGCACCTTCCTGCAGAACGCGCCCAACCGCACCCGCGCCAACGCCGAGCTCGACCGGCTCGCACCGATGATCCGCGCCGTCGTCGAACTCGACCCCGACGCCACCGGCCACGTCCACACGCCCCTCGACCTCGCGCCCAGCCCCGACCACATCGCCCGCCGCCTGTTCACCGATGCTGAGATCGACAAGCACCTCGACGCCCTGCTGGCCCAGCAGGCCGACGACGGCGGCTGGCCGATCAACTGGGAGAGCTGGGCCGACACCGCCACCAACGAGTGGCGCGGCATCATCACCATCCAGCGGCTGCTCACCCTGCGCGCCTACGGCCGCATCGGCAGCTCCGTCCCCGCCCCGATACAGGCCTGACCCGCCCGCACACCGGCGGTCGGCGCGACCGGGCATCCCGGAACCGGCCGACCGCCGCCCCGTGTGATCACACCCCCCGACCGGCCGCATCCGGCCGACCCAGCGTCAGCACCCGCACCCCCGAACCGGCCAGCGCCTCCGGCCCCGGATCACCCGGCAGCACCCGCCCCGTCGCGGCCCGCACCGCCGTCATGGTCGGCACCCCCGGATCTCCCTCGCCGAACAGCAACCGCGCCACCACATCCAGCGCCTCCGGCGACGTCCACGGATCGCGCCCCAGCGCATCCGCCAGGTCCAGGCCGTGCAACGCCAGCTCCACCACGCGCGTCACCAGGAAATCGGTGAGCAGCATCGCATCGCCGTGCCGCGTCAGCACCACCCGGTCCGACGCCTCCTTCGCCAACCGCGGCTCCAGCTCCCGCCACACGCCCTCGCAGACGCGCCCCATCTCACCCGCGTCCGACCGGCGCGCCGCCGCCTCCACGGCGCCCGAAACCCGCTCCTCGTCCGTCTCCGCGGACATCCGCCCATCCGGCGTGTAGTACCCCGCCGCGTCCACCAGCGCCCGCTCCGGCGCCACCTCATCCAACATCGACGCCACCCGGTGCAGCGCACCCACCGTGTGCACCGCCAGCGCCGCCACATCCCACGGCGCGCACCGCGTCGGCCGCACCACCTCCTCCTCCGTCAACCCCAGCAGCACCCCCGTCACCCGGGACGCCTCGGCGCGCAGCGCCGCCATCACATCAGCCCGTTGCCACTCAGCCATGCGGCGGAAGCTACCGCCCCACCCCCGCCGGCCACGCAGCGGGGGACAGGAGTTCGCCGGAACACCAGCTCACCGACGCTCAGTCGCAACCTGGTTTAGACCACCTGGGTCCGGAATAGTCGTAGAGTTGCAACGTGACACGTCGAGCAAAAATCGTCGCGACCCTCGGCCCAGCAACCTCGAGCCCGGAGACCCTCCGCGCGCTTGTTGACGCCGGGCTGGACGTAGCGCGACTCAATCTCAGCCACGGAACATACGAAGACCACCGCAACAACTACGAGAACGTACGCGCCGCGGCCGAAGCCGCCGGACGCAGCGTCGGGATCCTCGCCGACCTCCAAGGACCCAAAATCCGCGTCGGCACCTTCGCCGACGGCCCGGTCGAGCTCGCCCCCGGCGACGAGTTCACCGTCACCATCGACGACGTCCCCGGCGACGCCCGCCGGGTCTCCACGACCTACAAGGGCCTGCCCAGCGACGTCCGCCCCGGTGACCGCGTCCTCATCGACGACGGCCGCGTCGTGCTGGAGTGCACCAAGACCACCAGCGCCGACGTCCACACCCGCGTCATCATCGGCGGCCCCGTCTCCAACAACAAGGGGCTCAACCTCCCCGGCGTCTCCGTCAGCGTCCCGGCCCTCACCGACAAGGACGAGGCCGACCTCCGCTGGGCCCTCCGACAGGGCGTCGACATCGTCGCCCTGTCCTTCGTGCGCAGCCCCGCCGACGCCGACGAGTGCTTCCGCATCATGGACGAGGTCGGCGTCCGCGTCCCGCTCATCGCCAAGATCGAGAAGCCCCAGGCGGTCGAGCGCCTCCAGGACATCATCGAGGTCTTCGACGGCGTCATGGTCGCCCGCGGCGACCTCGGCGTCGAACTGCCCCTTGAAAACGTCCCCATGGTGCAGAAACGCGCCATCGAGCGCTGCCGGGACAAGGCCAAGCCGGTCATCGTCGCCACCCAGATGCTGGAATCCATGATCAGCTCGCCCCGGCCCACCCGCGCCGAGGCCTCCGACGTCGCCAACGCCGTCCTCGACGGCGCCGACGCGGTCATGCTGTCCGGCGAGACCAGCGTCGGCGAGTACCCGATCGAGACCGTGCAGACCATGGCCCGCATCGTCGCCGCCGCCGAGCAGGAGTCGCTGCGCGCCTCGCACATCCTGCAACGGGTGCCGGAGACCACCGGCGGGTCCATCGCCCGCGCCGCCGCCGAGGTGGGCGCCACCATCGGGGCCAGGGCCCTGGTCGCCTTCACCATGTCCGGCGAGACCGCGCGCCGCCTGGCCCGCTACCGCTCGCCCATCCCACTGATGGCCTTCACCACGGAGTCCTCCACGCGCGCGCAGCTCTGCCTCACCTGGGGCGTCGAGACGCACTGCGTGCCGTGGGTCGACCACACCGACGCCATGGTCGCCCAGGTCGAGAGCGAACTCCTGGAGATGGGCGCCTACAACAAGGGCGACAAGATCGTCATCGTCGCCGGCAGCCCGCCCGGAACCCCCGGTTCCACCAACTCGCTGCGCGTCCACCGCCTCGGTGACGCCATCGCGCATGGCCAGTAGTCCATGAGCACCCACCCGGACCCGGCCGCGGGGCGTCGCGGGGCCGCCCTCCGGCCGGGTCCGTGGGCGCGGTTCAGCGCCGCCTGAGCGGACGCGGACGGCTCGCCCCGAGGGGCTCAGGCGGATCAATCCGCCGAGCGCTGTCGGGGACGGCCAGGACGCTTCTCGGGGCGATGCGATCACTGCGGCTGCACGTTGGAGACGCCGTTCTCGTAGGGAACCCGCTCCAGGGGCATGTCCCACGGCAGCAGGTTCCACGGGCTGGCCGGGTCGGTGGTGAGGATCCCCAGGGCCGTCCACACGCGGTCCGACCCCGCGTCATCGGAGCCGCCGCCGTGCCAGAGCAGGTAGCCGCCGTGGAACGCCTCGGCCAGCTGGTGCCAGCTCGCGTAGCGGCGCTGGAGGTCCGTGGCGACGCGCCGCAGCAGGTTGTGCGTCTCCACCGGGCTCAGCCAGTCGAGCGTGGCGCCCCCGCAGGCCAACCGGATCAGGTGCACCGACTTCCACCACTGGTAGGCGCCGATGACCACGGTCTCGGCGGAGTCGTCCGACCCGGTGATCTCGCGCATCCGCTCGACCTGCTCGGGCGTGAGCCGGATCCGCTGCTCTTCGCGCTGCCCCTCGGGATCGCGGCTGCGCGCCGTGCCCGTGCGCAGATCGACGACCAGGTCGGCGCGGTCCCCGGCGTGCAGCTCATCCCAGAGGCGATCGACCGTCGCCAGCAGCGTCTGCCGGTTGACGATGCCCCACTCCTGCTCGAAGACCCTGCGGTAGCGCCGGCGCAGCTGCGGCCGGACCACCACGTCCCAGGGCTCGGCCAACGCCACGCGGAACGGCGCGGCCACCGCCGCGGCCCAGCGCTCGGTGCTCAGCGGCGCGTCGGGGTTCTTGGTGCGCAGCGTGGGCGCCTCACGGGCGCCGATGACCAGCTCGGCGAAGGACCCGGCCGCCAGCGCCACGATGGGCAGGATCGCCCACGCGCCCTGGTCGGCCACCACGAGAACGACGATGAGCAGTGCGAGGGGAGCCATCAGCCACGGCTGTCGCCGCTGAGACCCCCAAGCCACGACGGCCCAGGCACCGATCGTCAGCGCCCCAACCACCCCGGCGACCGCGGTGAACACCCCGCACTCCCTTCGCAACGGGTCCCGGCGCGCCGTCGACGTCGACTGACGATGCCGCTACCCGGACCACTCCCGATTACAGGATCGGGGACTATAGCCCGTCGTGGCGACCAAACCCACGGGTTGTGCCCAGGTTGTAGCCGTGATGTGACCGGTCCTGGTCACTAAGGTGCGCTGGGCATGGCAAACGTCCTGTTCAGGGCCTTCCAGGGTGGGTAAGTCTCAGTATTTCGGGCCGACGAACGAGTCCAGGAGAGCGACCGAGGGCTTCTTGGCGATGGAGACGATGCCTTGGACCTGGTGGCCCTCCCTGCCCCGCTTCCATCGAAACTTCCATTCGATGCCGAGCAGGTCCAGCATGACGACGAGCAGTCCCAGAATGTCGCGGGAGGCGTTGGAGAAGAAGTAGCGAGGGTACTCGTAGTACTTCCACTCGCCGTCGACCATGCGCCGCACGCGGTTGGTCGTCCTACAGCCGTCTGAATGGATGAGCCCGCGCACGAACTCACGGGGATGGTTCTCGACGATAGCGATCTGCCACTCCGCTAGTGAGATCTGGCGTTCGTGCTTGCGGCGGGCGCCGTGCTGAGGGAAGATGCACAGCCAGTGCTTCCAGTACGCCTTCACGTCCTTGCAGCCGGTCCTGTTGACGACGATGACGCGATGATTCGGTAGCACGGTGTGCAAGGCGTTGGTGCACTCCTGGACCAGGCCAGGCCAGTCGTTCGCGCAGGAGATCTGGAGGGCCCACACCTTCTTCGCTCGTTCTCCCACATAGCCGATATAGCCGTCGCCGAGATACAGGCCGAGGAGGTAGGAGTAAGCGCGGTGGTCCAGGCTTGCCCCCGAGCACCGGGGGCAGTAGGTCTCCGATTCGTTCTTCGTGGAGCGTCGTCTTCGTCCTGTCCGCCAGTTCCGGACGGACTGGACGGAAACATTGCATGCCTGAGCTACGGCATGGTCTGTCCATCCTTGGGCGTGGAGTCGCAGGGCCTCGTTGACGGTTGCGCGGGGGTACATACGCCTAGCGTGCCGCGGCGTTCGTACGGGAGTTCGACTATCCACAAGAAAATAACCCCCGAATGGCTCGGAGGAGCTGTTCGGGGGTGGGGTGCGCGGGTGCCGGAAGTGGGATTCGAACCCACAAGCCCTTTCGGGCAATCGCTTTTGAGACGATCGTGTATACCATTCCACCATTCCGGCATGATCCGGACGTCTGCCTCATTTGGCTGAGAAGCCGGATCAGGGTATCGACTTGGCTCCAGTGGGCCCGCCGACGTCCCGGAGTCTACACGTCCTCGGTAGGCTCATGTACGTGACGACGACGCAGAGCCGCGTGGTGATCGCGGAAGACGAGGCCCTGATCCGGCTGGACCTCAAGGAGATGCTTGAGGAAGACGGCTATGCCGTCGTTGGGGAGGCGGGTGATGGCGAGACGGCGATACGTCTCGCGACCGAGCTCAAGCCGGACCTTGTCATCCTCGACATCAAGATGCCTGTCCTGGACGGGCTGTCCGCCGCCGAGCGCATCGCGGCGGAGCGGATCGCTCCGGTCGTGATCCTGACCGCCTTCTCCCAGCGCGAGCTGGTCGAGCGCGCGCGGGACGCGGGTGCGATGGCGTATCTGGTCAAGCCCTTCAACAAGGCGGACCTGGTCCCCGCGATCGAGATGGCGGTCAGCCGGTACGCCGAACTCTCCGCCTTGGAGGCGGAGGTCACCGGGCTCCAGGACCGACTGGAGACGCGCAAGCTCGTCGAGCGCGCCAAGGGGCTGCTGCAGAGCCGACACGGGCTGAGCGAGCCCGAAGCGTTCCGGTGGATCCAGAAGAACTCGATGGACCGGCGGCTGACCATGCGCAAGGTCGCTGAGACCGTGATCGAGACGCTGGAAGGGCAGCCACCCCAAGGGGAGAAGTAGACCCACCCGACCGACAGCGCGTCGACCGCCGCACCGATAGCTACCAGGGCGCGCCTCCCGGACCGTATCCGGAAGGCGCGCCTTTTTGTATGCCACGTGTATGTCGCCCGACACGCCCGACGTCGGGTGGGAAGTAACGCAGCGTCACCGTCGGCCCCGATGAAGCGGGGCGGCGGCGCCCCACGTCACACACGATCTTCGGCCGCGCCGCACGCGCCTTGAGAGCGCTCCGTCGGGCGGGTATCACAGAGAGTCTCACCAGGTCAGAGGTAATAACCCCGGTTTCGTCCCGGGGTTTCGGTCTCCGGTCAACCGGCTTCGTGTCCCGATTTGATCACGTATGTACACAAAGGGGTGACGTTTGGGTCACGTGGCTTAAGGCGTGCTGAATGACCTGGGTAAACCGGGCTAAACTCACGCCACCGAACAGCAAAGAACCGGTCTGGCGCCCCTGCCCGGATCGGCCATCCTAAAATGCGCAAGGAGTGCGCGTGCGCACACGCCTCGTGACAGTGCTGCTCGCCGCGATCACCGCAATCCTGGTGATCCCGGTGCCGGCAGCGGCAGACGTCCAAGGCGGTGAGTCGCTGACCGGACAGATTCGCGCCCCAGGGAGCGATGAGGGTGTCGAAGGCATCGACATCACCGTCACCCGAGACGGCGCGGACATCGGAACGGCGACCACCGACTCTGCCGGCGAATGGACCGTGGAACTCCCCGAACCGGGGGACTACCGCGTGGTCTTGGACGCAGAGTCCGTACCCGACGAGTTCACCCTCCGGGCGAAGCCCGGCCCCGAACGGGATGTCACCGTACGGGAGGGCCGATCCTTCACCGTGGTCTTCCCCCTGGTCCCGGCCGGGCAGGAAGACGTGGAGAGCACGCCGAGCTCCCCATCTCCCGACGACGGGGACGCGGACGGCGCCTCACCGGGGGAGGGGTCCACACCCGTTGGCGACGAGGACGAGGGCGTGGTCGAGGCTCCCGGCGTCGAGGCCGGAACTCCCTTCGGTTCGAAGGTCCTGCAGCTCGCCCTCTCCGGGGTCATCTTCGGCCTGATCATCGCGATCTCCGCCGTCGGCCTCTCGCTGATCTTCGGCACCACCCGGATGATCAACTTCGCCCACGGCGACATGGTCACCTTCGGCGCCATGATGGCGATGATGTTCAGCAACATGGCGCTGTTCTCCAGCTTCAACGCTCTCTTCGACGGCGTCCCCGTGCTGGACTTCGCCACCAACCCGCTGGTCATCGGCCTCCTCCTGGCGGTCGTCCTCGGCGGCCTGCTCGGTGCGGGCATGGAACGTTTCCTCTGGCGCCCACTGCGCCGCCGCAACGTCGCGCTGATCCAGATGTTCATCGTGACGATCGGTCTCGCGCTGATCCTGCGGCACCTGCTGCTCGTCGCATTCGACGCCCGGCGCACCAAGTACCCCGAGTTCCGCATCCAGGAGATGATGCAGCTCGGCCCGTTCGCCATCACGTCCCGCGACCTCACCATCCTCCTGCTGTCGATCGTGGTCCTGGTGGCGGTGGCGAGCATGCTGCAGCTCACGCGGATCGGAAAGGCGATGCGCGCCGTCTCCGACAACCGGGACCTCGCCGAGTCGTCCGGCATCGACGTCGACCGGGTCACGCTCTACGTCTGGGGCCTCGGCGGCGCCCTGTCGGCGCTGGGTGGCGTCTTCCTCGGGCTCAACCAGACCGTCTACTGGCAGATGGGCTTCCACCTGCTGCTGCTGATGTTCGCCGCGGTGATTCTGGGCGGTCTCGGTACCGCTTACGGGGCGATGGTGGGTGGCCTGGTGATCGGCCTGATCGCCCAGCTGTCGACGCTGTGGTTCGCGCCGCAGCTGATGAACGCCTGGGCGCTGGCGATCATGATCATCGTGCTGCTGGTCCGGCCCCAGGGAATCCTGGGCCGACGCGAGCGGGTCGGGTAGGGGAGTAACGACGATGGACATTCTGAACATCCTCACCGCCTCCCTGGAGTCGGCGATCGGGCCGATCGCGGCGATCTACGTGCTCGCGGCCATCGGGCTCAATATGCACTTCGGCTACACGGGCCTGCTCAACTTCGGCCAGGTCGGCTTCATGCTGGTCGGCGCGTATGGCGTGGCCATCCCGGTGGTCGTCTACGGCCAGCCGCTGTGGGTCGGACTGCTGGTGTGCGTCGCCTGCTCCGCCCTGCTGGCCCTCCTCCTGGGCATTCCGACGCTGCGGCTGCGCGCCGACTACCTCGCCATCGCCACGATCGCGGTGGCGGAGGTCGGGCGCCTGCTGTACCGGGCGGAGTTCGCCCGGCCCCTCACCGGCGGCGTGTACGGCCTGCAGGGCTTCGCCACCGACTTCAACGAACTCAACCCGATTCCATCCGGGCGCTACGACTTCCTCGTCGTCTCCTACTCCTCCCGTCAGCTGTGGCTGATGCTGGCCATCTGGGGCCTGGTCGTCCTGGCGCTGGCGATCACGGCGCTGCTGATCCACAGCCCCTGGGGCCGTGTCCTCAAGGGCATCCGGGAGGACGAGGAGGCCGTGCGCAGCCTCGGCAAGAACGTCTTCGCCTACAAGATGCAGAGCCTGGTGCTGGGCGGCGTGTTCGGCGGCCTGGCCGGCGCGATGATCGCGCTGAACCAGCAGAACATCACGGCGGACCAGTTCATGCCGCAGGTGACCTTCTACCTGTGGGCGATGCTGCTGCTCGGCGGCGCCGGGCGCACGCTCGGCCCCGTGATCGGCCCGATGGTGATGTGGTTCCTGCTCACCGCGTTCGACGAGACGCTGCGGGCGCTCTCCCGGGCGGAGGTGCTGCCGTTCATCGGCAACGCCGACATCGGCGCGCTGCGGCACGCGTTCGTGGGCATCGCTCTGGTGCTGTTGATCATCTACCGGCCGCAGGGAATCATCGGCAACCGCAAGGAGATGCTGGTCAATGTCAAGTGACGCGATGGAGCCCGGGGGCCAGGGCACGGGCGCCGTGCTCGACCGGATGGCCGGTGTCGAGCCGCGTCCGGGCGTGGCCAAGCCGGATCCGATTCTGCGGGCGAGCGGGGTGCGCCGCTCGTTCGGCGGGCTGACCGCCGTGGATGTGGGGCACCTGGAGGTGCAGCGCGGCACGATCACCGCGCTCATCGGCCCGAACGGGGCCGGAAAGTCGACGCTGTTCAACCTGCTGACCGGGTTCGACCGGGTGGACGCGGGCGAGTGGTCCTTCGAGGGCCGACGACTGAACGGCATGCCCGGCCACAAGGTGGCCCGGAACGGCATGGTGCGCACCTTCCAGCTCACCAAGGCGCTGACCAGGATGACCGTGCTGGACAACATGCTGCTGGCGGCCCAGGGCCAGATGGGGGAGCGGTTCTTCGGCTCGTTCCTCCGGTGGCAGTGGGCCGGCCAGGAGCAGGACAATGTGCGGCGCGCCATGGAGTTGTTGGAGCGCTTCAAGCTCGACACGAAGAAGGACGACATCGCGGGCAGCCTCTCCGGTGGGCAGCGCAAGCTGCTGGAGATGGCCCGCTCACTGATGGTGAACCCGTCCATGGTGATGCTGGACGAGCCGATGGCCGGGGTGAACCCGGCGCTGGTGCAGTCGCTGCTCGGGCACATCACGGCGCTGCGCGACGAGGGCATGACGGTGCTCTTCGTCGAGCACGACATGGACGTCATCATGGGCATTAGCGACTGGATTGTGGTCTTGGCCCAGGGGCAGGTGATCGCTGAAGGACGGCCCGACGACATTCGCTCCAACGAGCAGGTCATCGACGCCTACCTGGGCGCGCATCACGACGAGCCTGGCAGCGGCGGCGAGTCCGCCGACGCCGGGAACTCCGGCGATGACGGCACCGCGGCCGGTCAGGAGGAGGGCAGATGAGCGAGTACCCGGGGGCGGGCCCCCGCCCCACACCCGACCACGGTCAGGGCCACGCCCACGGCCCGGCGCATGACCACCCGCACGACCACGGGCCGGAGACGGCGGAGGAGGCGGCCGCTCTGCAGGACGTGCGCGAGGACGTGCTGGAGCACGCCGGTCGTACCGTGATCGAGGACTATTCCGACTACCTCCTGGTCGCCGAGGAGATCGAGGCGGGGTACGTCCCCGAGGTCAACATCCTCAACGGCTGCACCCTGACCCTGGGGGAAGGGGAGGTCGTCGGCATCATCGGTCCGAACGGCGCGGGCAAGTCCACGCTGGTCAAGACCATCTTCGGGCTGATCCCGGTGCGCGGGGGCTCGATCGCGCTGCGCGGGGAGGGCATCGCCAATCTCAGCGCCCACGAACTGGTGTCGCGCGGGGTGGGCTACGTGCCGCAGACCCGGAACGTCTTCCCGTCGCTCACCGTCGAGGAGAACCTGGAGATGGGTGCCTTCCTGCGCCCGAAGGCGTTCCATCGGCGCTTCGACGCGGTGGCCGAGGTGTTCCCGCTGCTGGCGCAGCGCCGCCGCCAGAAGGCGGGTGCGCTGTCCGGCGGTGAGCGCCAGATGGTCGCGATGGGCCGCGCCCTGGTGATGGAGCCGTCCGTGCTGCTGCTGGACGAGCCCACCGCCGGACTGTCGCCGATCTTCCAGGACGAGGTGTTCCGGCGCGTCAGGGAGATCAACGCGACCGGTGTCTCGGTGATCATGGTGGAGCAGAACGCACGCCGCTGCCTGCAGATCTGCGACCGCGGCTACGTGCTGGACCAGGGCCGCAACGCCTACACGGGGACCGGCCGTCAGCTGCTGGACGACCCCAACGTCATCGAGCTGTACCTGGGAACCCTGGCCAAGGCGGGCTAGTCCCGGCACCGGGAACACGAGCGCGCACACGAGGGGCGGTGCCACAACGGCACCGCCCCTCCGTCGTGCGCGGGAGACCTCGCCGATCGGGTTCTCCCATCGCGCCGGGGCCTTTCGGCCGGTGATCCCAGGCGTGCATCCGGAACGACGGACAACGACCGACAACGTCAGAGGCGTGCCCCGGGGCATCGCGCGGAGCGGGAGAGACCGGGGTCTGCTGGGCGCCCCAGCCCCCCTCCGCCCCGCTGCCGCTTTTCACCGCAGAACACCGGAGGAGCGGAGCAGGCCGACCCAGCAGACCCGCTGTCCCTGGCAGCACCTGGCCCCCGGACGGCGGTCCGGGGGCCAGGGGTGCGGGGCGATGGTTGTGGTGGGTTCGGCGGGCTACGGGACGGTGATGGACTCGTGCTTCACGTGCTTGCCGCCGTCCTCGAAGCCGTAGACCTGGAAGGTGGCCTGGCTGACGTCGCCCTTCTCATCCAGGTTGATGGGGCCGCTGACGCCTTCGTAGTCGATGTCCTTGCCTTCGCGGATCAGGTCGCGGCACTGGGCGAAGGAGGTGCACTTCTCGCCGTCCTGGGTGACGGGGGCGAGTTCCTTGACGAAGACGGTCGGGTCGGTGCTCTCGGCCTGCTCGGCGGCGAGCGCCGCCACGATGGCGCAGTCGAAGATCTGGCTGGAGAACTGCATGATCTCCAGGTCCTCGTCGAACGCCTGCAGGTCCTTGACGAAGCCCGCTTCACCGACGTCGGGCGCGGTGCCCTGGAACCCGTCGATGATGCCGGGGTTGTCCGAGTCGACCGAGGAGCCGAGCGTCTCGTCGTTCAGACCGTCCGTGCCGTACATCTGGTCGGCGTCCACACCGGACTCCAGCAGGCCGGTGATGATCTGCACGCCCTCCTCGAAGGCGACCATGACGACGGCGTCGGTCTTCTGGTTGGCGATCTCCGTGACCACGGAGTCGAAGTTCGGGGCGTTGGGGTCGTAGCCTTCCTGGTACTTGACCTCGATACCGTTGTCCTTCATCGCCTGGGCCGCGGCGTTGGCCAGGCCCTCGCCGTAGTCATCGGCGCGGTAGGCGATGGCGACGTTCTGGTGGCCGTCGCTGGCGACCTTCTGCGCGAGGACCGGTCCCTGCAGCAGGTCGCTGGGGGCGGTGCGGTAGTAGTACTCGGTCGGCTTCTCCTCGGTGAGACCGGGCGCGGTGTTGGAGCCGGAGCACTGGACGGTCTCCGAGCCGGTCACCGTGTCGATGATGGCCAGGGTCATGCTGGAGCTGGCGGCGCCGAGGACGACGTCCACGTCGTTGTCGACCAGTCGCTGCGCGGCGTCGTTGGCCTGTGCGGCGTCGTTGGCCTCGTCGCCGGTGAGGATGGCGGGAACCTCCTGGTCGAGCACGCCCCCCGCTTCGTTGATCTCGTGCAGCGCGAACTTCGCGCCGCTGATCTGGGGAGGTCCCAGGTGGGAGAGGTCGCCCGTCTCCGGGAAGACGTACCCGAACTGCAGCGCTTCGCTGTCCGCTCCGTCGCCGTTACCGCCACAGGCGGCGGCTCCGAGGGTGATGGCCGCGGCCGCCGCGGCGAGGCTTAGGGCCTTCTTGCCTGGCATCGAGGACTCTCCGTTCAACCGGCTGTTAGCGATGGGGACGGGTCGCCGTTCGAAGCCGCATGGTGAGGGCTTCGCTTAATGTCCGGCGTTAGCGCGACTTAATCATCAGCGTTCATGAACCGGAAGATTGTTGGTCATGTCGGTGCAGAGTCGGGTTCATGCCGTTATCGCTCTGTAGTCATGTTTCGCTGGTAAATACGCAGATCAGAGCGGTTGGTTGGCAAATAAAGCGACGCAATGGCCGGATGTCGCTACCCTGGGTGATCCTATGTTCGGGTCTCGGTCACGTTCTTCCCAGCGACGTCTTCCCAACAACGACAGTGGGGGTGGGGCCACCGATCCGGCGGCCCCACCCCCACAGGGATGGAAAGGGATGAATTGGGCTCAGGCGTCGCGCAGTAGGCAGGTCAGCCGCGAGGTGCACACCCGCCGTCCCTCGTCATCGGTGATGGCGATGTCCCAGGTGGCCAGCGTGCGGCCCAGGTGCACCGCCGTGGCCACACCGGTCACGTACCCCTCGGTGGCGCTGCGGTGGTGCGTGGCGTTGATCTCGATGCCGACGGCGATCCGGCCCTCGCCCGCGTGGATCGCGGAGCCGACCGACCCCAGGGTCTCGGCGAGGACACACGACGCGCCGCCGTGCAGCAGGCCGTAGGGCTGCGTGTTGCCGGACACGGGCATCCGGCCCACGACGCGCTTGGCCGAGGCCTCGCTGACCTCCAGCCCCATCCGCTCCCCGAGCCCACCGCCCGCGTTGGTGTTCCCCATCAGCTCGGCGAGCTGCTCGGCGTCCAGCGTCATCGTCCCCTGCCCTCTCTCGAAACTCCGTCGGCGACGCCCGAAAACACGGGCCGCCCGGATGACCTGGCGCGTCCAATCGCAAGGGACGCGAAAATGTCCGCACCGCATCCTAGGATTTGCTTGTGGTGAAGACTCAACAGACCCCCGATCAGAACAGTCCCTCCCCGGCCGCCGGGGGTGAGGCCGCGGGCCGTCGGCGCCTACTGCTGCTGGACGGCCACTCCATGGCCTTCCGCGCCTTCTTCGCGCTGCCCGTGGAGAAGTTCGCGACGAGCACCGGCCAGTCGACCAACGCGGTCTACGGCTTCACCTCGATGCTGATCAAGCTGCTGCGCGACGAGCAACCCACGCACATCGCGGTGGCCTGGGACCTGTCCGGTCCGACGTTCCGGCACGAGGTGTACGAGGAGTATAAGGACGGCCGCGCCGAAACCCCGCAGGAGTTCCCCTCCCAGGTGGAGCTGATCCAGGAGCTGCTGCGGATGATGGGCGTCACCAGCGTCTCAGCCACGGGCTTCGAGGCCGACGATGTCATCGCGACCCTCGCCCAGCGGGGCGGCGCCGAGGGTATGGAGGTGCTCATCGCCTCCGGCGACCGCGACGCGTTCCAGCTGGTCACCGACGGCTGCACGGTGCTCTACCCGGGCAAGAGCCTGTCGGAGCTGACCCGGATGACCCCGGAGCGGATCGAGGAGAAGTACGGCGTGCCGCCGGGCCGCTACCGCGACCTCGCCGCGCTGGTGGGGGAGAAGGCCGACAACCTCCCCGGTGTCCCGGGCGTCGGTCCCAAGACCGCCGCCAAGTGGATCACCAAGTACGGCTCCCTGGACGAACTGGTCGCGCACGCCGACGAGGTCACCGGCAAGGCCGGGCAGAACTTCCGCGACCACCTCGACGACGTCCTGCGCAACCAGCGGCTCAACGAGCTCGCCACCGACGTCGAGGTCGGCGCCCCGGTCACCGAGCTCACCATGCGGGAGGCCGACCCCTCCTCCATCAACTCCCTGTTCGACGCCCTGGAGTTCGCCTCCACCCTGCGCGACCGCCTGTTCGCCGTGGTGGGGGCCGACGCCGAGCAGGGTGAAGACGAGTCCGAGAACAACGCCGAGGACTTCTCCGTCGACCTGACGGTCCTGGGCACCGGCGAGGTCGGCGCCTGGCTGCGCGGCCACGCCTTCGATGGCAAGCGTGTCGGCCTGGCGCTGTCCGGGGAGTGGGGGCGCGGTACCGGGTCGATCAGCGGCCTGGCGATCGCCGCCGCCGGCGGAGCCGCCGCCCACATCGACCCCACGGCCCTGGACGCCGACGACGAGCGGGCGCTGGCCGCCTGGCTGGCCGACCCCGCCCACCCCAAGGCGGTGCACGACGCCAAGGGCCCCATGCTCGCGATGGCCGCCCACGGCTGGGAGCTCGGCGGCCTCACCAGCGACACCGCGCTCGCCGCCTACCTGGTGCAGCCCGGCCAGCGCAAGGTCGACCTCGTCGACCTGTGCCGCAAGTACCTCAACCGCGAGCTCAGCGAACACACCGGCGGCGGCGAGCAGCTCACCCTCGACGTCACCGGGGAGGGCGACGCCGCCGACACCGCACGGCGCGATCTCGCCCTGCGTGCCCGCGCCACCCTCGACCTGGCCGTGGGCCTCGACTCCGATCTGCGCAAGCGCGGCGCCGACCGCCTCCTCGCCGACCTGGAGCTGCCCCTGGTGCGGGTCCTGGCCGCCATGGAGCGCACCGGCATCGCGGTCGACCGCGCCTACCTCGACGGCCTGGAGGAGGAGTTCGCGGCCGCGGTGCGCCAGGCGGTGGCCGAGGCCCACCGTGTGGTCGGCCACGAGTTCAACCTCGGCTCGCCCAAGCAGCTGCAGCAGGTGCTGTTCACCGAGCTGGAACTGCCCAAGACCAAGCGCATCAAGACCGGCTACACCACCGACGCCGACGCGCTGGCCTGGCTGGCCACCCAGACCGACCACGAACTCCCGGCGATCCTGCTCCGCCACCGCGACCAGACCCGGCTGCGGACCACGGTCGAGGGCCTGATCAAGACGATCGCCGAGGACGGCCGCATCCACACCACCTTCAACCAGACGGTGGCGGCCACCGGGCGGCTCAGCTCCACCGACCCCAACCTGCAGAACATTCCCGTGCGCACCGACGCGGGGCGGCGCATCCGCCGCGCGTTCGTCGTCGGGGAGGGGTACGAGGACCTGCTGACCGCCGACTACAGCCAGATCGAGCTGCGCATCATGGCGCACCTGTCGGAGGACGCCGCGCTCATCGAGGCCTTCCAGACCGGCCACGACTTCCACGCCGAGATCGCCGCCCGCGTGTTCAAGGTCGGCGTCGACGAGGTCGACGGCGAGGCCCGCGCCCGGATCAAGGCGATGAACTACGGCCTGGCCTACGGGCTGAGCGCCTATGGCCTCTCCTCCCAGCTGGGGATCACGCCCGACGAGGCGCGCGGCCTCATGGACGACTACTTCGCGCAGTTCGGCGGGGTCCGCGCCTACCTCCACTCGGTGGTCGAGCAGGCGCGCCGCGACGGCTACACCGAGACGATGCTCGGCCGCCGCCGCTACCTGCCGGACCTGACCAGCGACAACCGCCAGCGCCGGGAGATGGCCGAGCGGATGGCGTTCAACGCCCCCATCCAGGGGTCAGCCGCCGACATCATCAAGGTGGCGATGCTCGACGTGGACGCCGCGCTGCGGGAGGGCGGGTTCACGTCGCGGATGCTGCTGCAGGTGCACGACGAACTCGTTCTGGAAGTGACTTCGGCCGAGTTGGCGGATGTCCGAAAACTGGTATCGGAAAAGATGGCGAACGCCTATGCTCTCCGTGTGCCGCTGGCCGTGTCGGTCGGCGTCGGCCGCGACTGGCACGACGCCGCCCACTAGGCGTTCCGTGCGGGCACGGCGTGTTCCGCGACGGACCCGACGCCCACTGGCGCCGGTGCGGTACGCGCACCCGTTGTGAAGATCCAGGGAGAGGAGGGGCCGACGATGCCGGGCTGTGTCCGGGTAGTCCTGGTCGACAGCGAGCTGCGGTGGCGTTTCTCCCGCTCCGGGGGGCCGGGCGGGCAGCACGTCAACACGTCCGACACGCGCGTCGCGCTCTCCCTGGATCTCACCGCCACCACCGCCCTCACCGACGACCAGCGTCGGCGCGCGCTGCGGCGGCTGGAGGGCCGCCTGGTCGACGGCGTGCTGACCGTCACCGCCGCCGACAGCCGCTCCCAGGCCCGCAACCGCGACCTGGCCCGGGAGCGACTCACCGCCGTACTGGCCGAGGCGGCCGCGCCGGGGCCCCGTCCCCGTCGGGCCACCCGCCCGAGCCGGTCGGCCAAGGAGCGCAGGCTGAATTCCAAGCGCCGCCGCGCCGAGCTGAAACGGACACGCGCGCGGCGGTTCGACGACTGATTCGGGCGTGCGCGCTCGAATCCGCGACCCTTGATGCGTGAGAGGGGCCACACTCTGACGTGGGACGAGTGAGAGTAGAATGCCCCGGTTGCGGTCTTGGTCCGTTAGACGGCCGGGATTCCGATTGACCAAGACGCCCGCGTCTCATATTCTGACCGGAGCGTTGTGGACTCGCATGCGCAGCTCGACCTCGAAAGTTCGTTCCGAGTGAGGCAGACCGACCGCCTCTACCTGGGGCGCACCGGAGCCGGGTGGGCGCGACGGTCGCTTGGCACTTGCGGATAGGCGGGGAGACCCCCGGGGCGTTCATGGCTCCGGAGTCGCCGTCGTTGTCCGGCGGTCCGCCGGGTGTCCGTTCGATTTCGCAGCGCGCCCATTTCTGTCCATATCCGTGTCCGGAGTCCACCCACACATGACGAGCAGCACCGAGGCAACCTCGACACCCCAGGTAGCGGTCAACGACATCGGGTCCGAGGAAGCCTTCCTCGCAGCGATCGACGAGACCATCAAGTACTTCAACGACGGTGACATTGTCGAGGGCACCATCGTGAAGGTCGATCGAGATGAGGTCTTGCTCGACATCGGTTACAAGACCGAGGGTGTGATCCCTTCCCGCGAGCTCTCGATCAAGCACGACGTCGACCCCGGTGAAGTGGTGTCCGTCGGCGACCACGTCGAGGCCCTGGTCCTCCAGAAGGAGGACAAGGAAGGCCGCCTGATCCTGTCCAAGAAGCGCGCCCAGTACGAGCGCGCCTGGGGCACGATCGAGAAGATCAAGGAAGAGGACGGCGTCGTCACCGGTACGGTGATCGAGGTCGTCAAGGGCGGTCTGATTCTCGACATCGGCCTGCGGGGCTTCCTGCCGGCCTCCCTGGTCGAGATGCGCCGCGTCCGCGACCTCCAGCCCTACGTGGGCCGGGAGCTCGAGGCCAAGATCATCGAGCTCGACAAGAACCGCAACAACGTGGTCCTGTCGCGCCGCGCCTGGCTGGAGCAGACCCAGTCCGAGGTCCGCCAGACGTTCCTCAACACCCTGCAGAAGGGCCAGATCCGCAAGGGCGTCGTGTCCTCGATCGTCAACTTCGGTGCGTTCGTCGACCTCGGCGGCGTCGACGGTCTGGTGCACGTCTCCGAGCTGTCCTGGAAGCACATCGACCACCCGAGCGAGGTCGTCGAGGTCGGCCAGGAGGTCACCGTCGAGGTTCTCGACGTCGACATGGAGCGCGAGCGCGTCTCCCTGTCCCTCAAGGCCACCCAGGAAGACCCCTGGCAGCAGTTCGCCCGCACGCACCAGATCGGCCAGGTTGTTCCCGGCAAGGTCACCAAGCTGGTTCCGTTCGGTGCGTTCGTGCGCGTCGAGGAGGGCATCGAGGGCCTGGTCCACATCTCCGAGCTGGCCGAGCGCCACGTCGAGATCCCGGAGCAGGTCGTCCAGGTCGGCACCGAGATCTTCGTCAAGATCATCGACATCGACCTCGAGCGCCGCCGCATCAGCCTCTCGCTGAAGCAGGCGAACGAGGCCGTCTCGCCGGACCAGGTCGACTTCGACCCGACGCTCTACGGCATGTCCGCCGAGTACGACGAGCAGGGCAACTACAAGTACCCCGAGGGCTTCGACCCCGAGAGCGGCGAGTGGCTCGAGGGCTACGAGACCCAGCGCGACGAGTGGGAGCAGCAGTACGCTCAGGCGCAGGCCCGCTTCGAGGCGCACCGCAAGCAGGTCGAGGAGGCCCAGGCCGCTGAGGCCGAGGCCGCCGAGGCGCCGGCCGAGGCCGCTGAGGCCGCGCCGGCCGCTCCGGCCAGCACCGGCGGTGGCGGCGGCAACGCCGAGGCGTCCTCCGGTGGCGCCCTCGCCTCCGACGAGGCGCTGGCCGCGCTGCGCGAGAAGCTCGCGGGCGGCGGCGAGTAAGGTCGCCGCGGTTCCCTGAGGCGAATCGCTGAGGGCCGCTCCCCTTCGGGGGAGCGGCCCTTTCGCTATGGTCGGAGGGTGAGCACCCCGCGAATCTCCGTCGCCGAGGAAGCCGACATCGGCGAGATCTGGACCGTGCAGCGGGCCGCCTACCTGGACGAGGCCCAGGCCGTGGGCGACCCCTACATCGCCCCGCTCGCCGAGACCCGCGAGCAGGTCGGCGCCTACCTCGGTGCGGACCGCATCCTGCTCAAGGCGGTGCTCGGCGGCCGGATCGTGGGCAGCGCGCGCGGCCGCGGGACCGGCGCGGGCTTCCTCATCAACCGGCTGGCCGTCGTCCCCGACGTGCGCCGCCGGGGCATCGGCCGGGCGCTGCTGGCCGCGCTGGAGGAGCACGCCCTGCGGGCCCTGCCCGACCTGGAGTCCTTCGCCCTGGTCACCGGGCGCGGCGGCGCGGCCGACCTGCGGCTCTACCGCGCGCTCGGCTACACCGAGACCGGCCGCGAACGGCTCGCTGACCACATCACCACCGTGCACCTGCGCAAACCCGCTCCCGGGGGCGCGCCCGAGGCGCCGGTGGGCTAGGAGATAGGCTCGGCTGCATGCTGCGTGTAGGACTCACCGGGGGGATCGGCTCGGGCAAGAGCGAGGTGTCGCGCCGCCTCGCGGCGCACGGCGCCCTGATCATCGACGCCGACCAGCTGGCCCGCGAGGTCGTCGAGCCCGGGACCTCCGGCCTGGCGGAGATCGTCGCGGAGTTCGGCGAGGAGGTCCTCACCCCCGATGGGGAACTGGACCGGCCGCGGCTCGGTGAGATCGTGTTCGCCGACGCCGACAAGCTCGCCCGGCTCAACGCCATCGTGCACCCGCGTGTGGGGGAGCGCACCGAGGGTCTGATGGCCCGGGCGGCACCGGACGCCATCGTCGTCTACGACGTTCCGCTGCTGGTGGAGAACGGGCTGGGCGCGCTTTACGACCTCGTCGTGGTGGTCGACGCGCCCGAGGAGACCCGGATCGACCGCCTGATCGCCCACCGCGGCATGCCCGAGGACCAGGCCCGCGCCCGGATCAAGGCGCAGGCCACCCGCGAGGAGCGGCTCGGCGCGGCCGACATCGTCGTGGACAACGCCGGCACCGTCGCCGACCTCGACCGGGCCGTCGCCGACCTGTGGAAGCGGCTGCTGGACCGCGCCGCCGCGGACGCCTGACCCCGCTTCCCTCGACTCCCCGCTCCACCTGCCCGGCCCACGGGACCGGGCCCTGGGGGCCTCCGCCCCTCCCACCGCACAGCGTTGGCGGTTCTGTCACCTTCCGCCGATACCGTGGAAGGGTCCGGGGGTGCAACCGATGGGGAGTTGACGCGACGTGCGGCCGGTGACCGATATCCAGCGCAAGATGGCGCCCTTCGACGTGGTTTCGGAGATGTCGCCCGCGGGCGACCAACCCTCGGCGATCGCCGAGCTGTCCCGGCGGATCAACGCCGGGAACAACGACAGCGTGCTGCTGGGCGCCACCGGTACGGGTAAGACCGCCACGGTGGCGTGGCTGGTGGAGCAGGTCCAGCGGCCCACGCTGGTCATGCAGCCCAACAAGACGCTCGCCGCGCAGTTCGCCAACGAGCTGCGCGAGATGCTGCCCAACAACGCGGTCGAGTACTTCGTCTCCTACTACGACTACTACCAGCCCGAGGCCTACGTCCCGCAGACCGATACCTACATCGAGAAGGACTCGTCCATCAACGACGAGGTGGAGCGGCTGCGGCACTCGGCCACCAACTCGCTGCTCACCCGGCGCGACACCATCGTGGTCGCCTCGGTGTCGTGCATCTACGGCCTGGGCACGCCGCAGGAGTACGTCGACCGCATGGCGATGCTCAGCGTCGGCATGGAGGTCGACCGCGACGACCTGCTGCGCAAGCTCGTCGAGATGCAGTACACCCGCAACGACATGGCCTTCACCCGCGGGACGTTCCGGGTCCGCGGGGACACCATCGAGATCATCCCGGTCTACGAGGAGCTGGCCATCCGCATCGAGATGTTCGGTGACGAGGTCGAGCGCCTGCAGACCCTCCACCCGCTCACCGGTGAGGTGCTGGGCGAGGACGAGGAGATGTACATCTTCCCCGCCTCCCACTACGTGGCGGGCCCCGAGCGCACCGAGCGGGCCGTCCGCCAGATCGAGGCCGAGCTGGGCGAGCGCCTGAGCGAGCTGGAGGCCCAGGGCAAGCTGCTGGAGGCGCAGCGGCTGCGCATGCGCACCACCTACGACCTGGAGATGCTGCACCAGATCGGCACCTGCTCGGGCATCGAGAACTACTCGCGGCACTTCGACGGCCGCGAGCCGGGCAGCGCGCCCAACACCCTCCTCGACTACTTCCCCGAGGACTTCCTCCTCGTCGTCGACGAGTCGCACGTCACCGTCCCGCAGATCGGCGGCATGTACGAGGGCGACGCCTCCCGCAAGCGCACCCTGGTCGACCACGGCTTCCGGCTGCCCTCGGCGCTGGACAACCGGCCGCTGAAGTGGGAGGAGTTCCTGGAGCGGATCGGCCAGACGGTCTACCTGTCGGCCACCCCCGGGCCCTACGAGCTGCGGCAGAGCGGCGGCGACGTCGTCGAGCAGGTCATCCGGCCCACCGGGCTGGTCGACCCGGAGGTCGTCGTCAAGCCCACCGACGACCAGATCGACGACCTGGTCCACGAGATCCGGGTGCGCTCCGAGCGCGACGAGCGGGTCCTGGTCACCACGCTGACCAAGAAGATGGCCGAGGACCTCACCGACTACTTCGCCGAACTCGGTATCCGGGTGCGCTACCTGCACAGCGAGGTCGACACCCTGCGCCGCGTGGAGCTGCTGCGCGAGCTGCGCGTGGGCGAGTTCGACGTCCTGGTCGGCATCAACCTGCTGCGGGAGGGCCTGGACCTGCCCGAGGTGTCGCTGGTGGCGATCCTCGACGCCGACAAGCAGGGCTTCCTGCGCTCGGAGACGTCGCTGATCCAGACGATCGGGCGCGCGGCCCGCAACGTCGCCGGGCAGGTCTTCATGTACGCCGACACGGTCACCGAGGCCATGCGCAACGCCATCGACGAGACCAACCGGCGCCGGGCCAAGCAGCAGGCCTACAACGAGGAGAACGGCATCGACCCGCAGCCGCTGCGCAAGAAGATCGCCGACATCCTCGACTCGCTGGCCCGGGAGGACGTCGACACCGAGGAGCTGCTGGGCACCGGCTACCGCAAGGGCGAGAAGGGCAAGGCGCCGGTCCCGGCCCTGTCCTCGACGGCGGGCGAGGAACGCTCGGCCGACGTCGCCAAGATGCCGCGCGCCGAGCTCGCCGACCTGATCGACCAGCTGGGCGAGCAGATGCACCAGGCAGCGGCCGACCTGCAGTTCGAGCTGGCCGCGCGGTTGCGCGACGAGATCAAGGAGCTCAAGCGCGAGCTGCGCGGCATGGACGCCGCCGGAGTGAGCTGACCCGGCCCCTTTCCTCCCCGGGGGCCGAGCACGGTCGGCCCCCCGCGTGAGCCCCGGCGGCGACGTTGCGCGCTCATTGATTCGAATATATGTTCGAAGACAGCCGCGTCGCCTGTCCACCGCGATGAGAAGTAGGGAGTGGCCCGCCATGGCCCACACGTTCCAGGTCACCTTCGACGCCCACGAGCCCCGCAAGCTCGGCCGGTTCTGGGCGGATCTGCTGGGCTACCAGGAACAGCCGCCGCCCGCCGGCTTCGCGACCTGGGACGAGGCGCTCACCGCCTTCGGCGTGCCCGAGGACGAGCACGACAGCGCCTATGCCATCGTCGATCCAGCCGGTGTCGGGCCGCGGATCTTCCTGCAGCAGGTGCCCGAGGGCAAGAGCGCGAAGAACCGGGTCCACCTGGATGTGAACGTCGCCGCGCAGGTGCAGTACGACCAGCGCCGCGCCAAGGTCGCCGAGGTGGCCGAACGCGCCGTCGAGCTGGGGGCCACCCGCGTGCGGGAGGTCGACGAGCCCAAGGGCTACGCGATGGTCATGCTCGACCCGGAGGGCAACGAGTTCTGCCTGCAGTAGGGGTTCCCGGCCACGGGGAGCACGGAACCGACCCCGCTACTCTTGCATCCAACAGTCGCAACGGGCCCGGACCCGCCGGGGCGGGATGGCGGATGTGGAAGGAGAGCTCATGCGGATGCGGAGACCGGCCATGGTGGCGATCGCGGGCGTGATCGCCCTGACGGGAGCCGGCTGCGGCCTGTCGGTCAATGAGGACGGCGTGTCCTACTCCGACGAGGACGGGAGCGGGGTCAAGGTCGACCAGGACGGCGTCTCGGCCGAGAACTCCGACGGCGGGGTGTCCGTCGGCGAGGACGGTGTCGACGTCGAGGTCGGCGACACCGTGAACATCACCTCCACCGGCGAGACCACGGTGGACGACTGTGCGGGGCGCATGGTCAACGTCGCCTCCAGCGACGCCACGGTCGTGCTCAACGGCGCGTGCGGTGCGGTGAACGTCTCGGGCAGCGGCACCACGGTCCACCTGGCCGCGGCCGACTCCGTCACCCTCGCCGGGTCGGACCTCACCGTGTACCACTCCGGGGAGAAGCCCAACGTCGTCGATATCGGCAGCGGTAACGAAATCACCTCGGGCGGCGATGCCACCGGGTGACCGCGTGACGCCGTAGGGGCGCGGAGCAAGGGCTGGTGGCGGGATCGCCCGAGGAATCAGCTACCGTAGTCCTTTCCGGGGTTGCTCATGATGCAATTGCATGGCGACAAATCCGGAACGATTTCAGTAACTTTGTCGCAGCTCGACAGACGCGAGCCGCGGCAAGGCGGTACGGTCTCTGTGGTGACGACGCGACGTTGCGTGTTCGCCCGTCGGTTCTGGTCACGCCGCGCCACTGAGCCGTGACATGGGCAGGTAGTAGTACTGCGGCCGGGGAGTGTGAGATGAGCGGTTATGTCGCCCGGGTGCGGCATGACGACCTGTCAAGCCGCAGCGCCGAGTTCGATCTACTGGTGAGTTCGGCGGCGCAGCGATGGCACAAGGTCGACCCCCTTCTACCGGTTCCCGCCCATCCCCGCGCGAGCACCTACCCCCTGCTGACGGTCAGCGACGGCGCCGGGCGTCCCGTGGCCGCCGGGACCATGCGCTACTCCTGGTACCAGCCCGGCGAGCCGGGGCGCACCTGGGGCGTGCCGGACCAGCACTGGCTCACCCCGATCGTCGGCGGCCCCGATCCCGGGGCCGCCCTCGACTCGCTGCTCACCCACTGGCGCGACCAGCTGGAAGCGCTGCCCACCGGTACGGGGTCGGAGTCCGCGGCGGTCCTCACGTGGCCCTCCCGGGATGTCTGCGGCGTCCTCCCGCTGCAGCGCCACGGCCTGCAGCCCTACGGCGTCCTCGCGGTGCGCGGCTTCCGCCGGGGCGTTCCCCCGTCGCTGCCGCCGCGCGACGTCACCATCCGGCTGGCCGGGTCCGGCGACGTCGCGCAGGTCGTCGGACTGCTCATGGAGGAGCACCGCTATGAGGAGGCCTTCGGCGGGGTGTTCATCCAGGCCGAGACCGCCGAACAGACCCGGCGCGTGGTCGCGCGGGCGCTGAGCCGCTCGCCCTCGTGGATCTGGCTGGCCGAGCGCGGCGGCCGTCCGGTCGGGCTGGTGTGGGCGTCCCCGCCCGAGCGCGCCCACTGGGCGGCGCCGCTGGTCAGCGCGTCCCCCACCGCCCACATCGGCTACGGGGTCGTGGCCGAGGAAGAGCGCGGCCAGGGCATCGGCACGGCCCTGGTCAGCCAGGTGCACCAGGCGCTCGACAGCTACGGGATCGCGGTCACCCTGCTCAACTATGCGATGATGAACCCGCTCTCCGGCCCGTTCTGGAACCGGATGGGCTACCGGCCGCTGTGGACCACGTGGGAGATCCGGCCGGCCCTCGCCCTGCGCTGACCAACGCGCGCCCCGATCTTCCGTTGATCTCGGGGATATCGCCCTAATACCAGCGAGTATTCGGTCGATATCCCAGAGATCAACGGTGTGAACCCCCGGAGGGCGGCGGCGAACCCCCGTTGACTAGGCTGGCGTGTGATGATCGGCACCATTCGCCGCGCACGGCGCGCGATGGCGGCCGCGGACGATGACGTCAGTGGGACCCGGGAGTGAGGTGATCGCGCCATGGTGGCCGGTCGGGTGGAGATCGTCGAGGTCGGGCCGCGGGACGGCCTGCAGAACGAGGACCGGGTCCTGTCCGTCGCGGAGAAGATCGAGCTGATCGACCGCGCGGTCGCCGCCGGGGTCCGCCGGATCGAGGCGGTGAGCTTCGTCAACCCCAAGCGGGTGCCGCAGATGGCCGGGGCCGAGGAGGTCATGGCCGGCATCGACCGCGGCGCCGGGGCGTCCTACATCGGGCTGGTGCTCAACCGCAGGGGCCTGGACCGCGCGCTGGCCGCCGGTGTCGACGAGGTCAACGTCGCGATTCCGGCCACCGACGAGTTCTGCCGCCGCAACCAGGGCTGCACGGTGGAGGAGATGCTGGCGGCCTACGACGACATCGCCAAGGCCGCGGCCGCCGCCGGGATGCCGGTGAGCGTCACCGTCTCCACGGCCTTCGGCTGCCCGTTTGAGGGCGAGACCCCGCCGGAGCGCGTGGTGGAGATCGCCCGCCGGGCGGCGGCGTCCGGGGCGGTGGAGATCGCCCTCGCCGACACCATCGGCGTCGGCGTCCCCCGGCAGGTCGCCGACCTGGTGCGGCGCGTGCGCGAGGTCGCCGACGGCGCCCGGCTGCGCTGCCACTTCCACAACACCCGCAACACCGGCTACGCCAACGCGCTGACGGCGTTCGAGAACGGCGTCACCGTGCTCGACTCCAGCGTGGGCGGGTTCGGCGGGTGCCCCTTCGCCCCGGCGGCCACCGGCAACATCGCCACCGAGGACCTGGTGTACATGCTGCACCGCAGCGGGGTGGAGACGGGCACCGGACCCACGGCGCTCGCCGATCTCGGCGCGTGGCTCGGAACCCGGTTGGACAAGGCGCCCCCGGCGCTCCTGGGCCGTGCCGGAGGGTTCCCGGCCTGATCGGGCGGTGCGGACGGTGGTGCGATACCGGCGCAGGTGCTCGGCACTGTTATCCTGGTGGCCCGTGGAGTCCGAGGTAGGGACCGGTCTGCGGTCCTGCCGGTGACGGACGCCGCACGGCGGCCCGAACACACTCGGGCGCGCCGTAGCCATTCGACCACGGGAGCATCACTTTGGCATCCGCCGCTAGCACCAAACACCTTTTCGTCACCGGCGGCGTCGCCTCCAGCCTCGGGAAGGGCCTGACCGCCTCCAGCCTGGGGCGGCTGTTGAAGGCGCGCGGGCTGCGCGTCACGATGCAGAAGCTCGACCCTTACCTCAATGTCGACCCGGGCACGATGAACCCCTTCCAGCACGGAGAGGTGTTCGTCACCGACGACGGGGCAGAGACCGACCTCGACATCGGCCACTACGAGCGGTTCCTCGACACCGAGCTGTCGGCGTCGGCGAACGTGACGACCGGCCAGATCTACTCCAGCGTGATCGCCAAGGAGCGCCAGGGCGCCTACCTGGGCGACACCGTGCAGGTCATCCCGCACATCACCAACGAGATCAAGGCCAGCATCTACGCGATGGAGTCGGCCGACGTCGATGTCGTCATCACCGAGATCGGCGGAACCGTCGGTGACATCGAGTCCCAGCCGTTCCTGGAGGCCGTGCGCCAGATCCGGCACGAGATCGGCCGGGACAACAGCTTCTTCCTGCACGTTTCGCTGGTGCCCTACCTCGCTCCCTCGGGCGAGCTCAAGACCAAGCCGACCCAGCACTCCGTCGCCGCGCTGCGCAGCATCGGTATCCAGCCCGACGCCATCGTGTGCCGTTCCGACCGCCCGATCCCGCACGCCATGAAGGGCAAGATCAGCCTCATGTGCGACGTGGAGGAGGGCGGCGTGGTCTCCACGCCCGACGCGCCGTCGATCTACGACATCCCCAAGGTGCTCCACGGCGAGGGGCTGGACGCCTACGTCGTGCGCCGCCTGGGCCTGGCCTTCCGCGACGTCGACTGGACCGAGTGGGACGACCTGCTGGGCCGCGTCCACAACCCGGACCACGAGGTCACGATCGGCCTGGTGGGCAAGTACATCGACCTGCCCGACGCCTACCTGTCGGTGACCGAGGCGCTGCGCGCCGGCGGGTTCTCCGAGCGGACCCGGGTGAACATCCGCTGGGTGCCCAGCGACGAGTGCGCCACCGAGGAGGGTGCCGAGCGTCGGCTCGGGGACGTCGACGGTGTGCTGATCCCCGGCGGCTTCGGCGTGCGCGGCATCGAGGGCAAGCTCGGGGCGCTCAAGTTCGCCCGGGAGCGCAAGATCCCGACGCTGGGCATCTGCCTGGGCCTGCAGTGCGTGGTCATCGAGTACGCGCGCAACGTCGCCGGGCTGGCCGGTGCCAACAGCCTGGAGTTCGACGACAAGTCCGCCGAGCCGGTCATCGCGACCATGGCCGACCAGGCCGACGTCGTTGCCGGTGAGCGCGACATGGGCGGCACCATGCGGCTCGGCCTCTACCCGGCCGAGCTCGCCGAGGGCTCCCTGGCGCGCGGGCTCTACGGCCAGGCGCGGGTCTCCGAGCGGCACCGCCACCGCTTCGAGGTGAACAACGCCTACCGCCCGCAGCTGGAGAAGGCGGGGATGGTCTTCTCGGGTCTGTCGCCGGACGGCAAGCTCGTGGAGTACGTCGAGCTGGCGCGCGACGAGCACCCGTTCTACATCGCCACGCAGGCCCACCCCGAGCTGCGCTCCCGCCCGACCCGGGCGCACGTGCTGTTCTCCGGGCTGGTCTCGGCCGCCTTGGAGCGGCAGGGCACGGCCGGGAAGTCGAGCGCATGAGCGCGTCGGCGCGTGACGACGCGGCGAGATCGGTGAAGATCGAAGACCAGCCGGAGCACTGGACGGTCGAGAAGAGCACCGAGCCGTTCCGCGGCGCCAAGACGGCGATGCGGGTGGACTGGCTGACCATGCAGGGCAGCGACGGCCCGGAGCTGGTGCGGCGCGAGCACATGGTGCACCTGGGCGCCGTGGCCGCGCTGGCGGTGGACGAGGACGACCGCGTGCTCCTGCTGAGCCAGTACCGGCACGCCGTGGGGCACCGGCTGTGGGAGCTCCCGGCGGGGCTGCGCGACGAGGAGGGCGAGCCGGCGGTCCGCACCGCCCAGCGCGAGCTGCTGGAGGAGGCCGGGTACCGCGCGGAGCACTGGTACGAGCTGGCCGACTTCTTCCCCTCGGCGGGCTTCTCGACCGAGCGCATCAAGGTCTTCCTCGCCCGCGGCCTCACCGAGGTGCCGCACGACGAGATCGACTTCGAGCGCATCCACGAGGAGGCCGACATGGTCCCGGCCTGGGTCCCGCTCGACGAGGCGGTCACGGCCGTCCAGGAGGGCCGGCTGCACAACGGGGCCACCGTCGTCGGCATCCTCGCCGCCTCCATCGCGGCGCGCGACGGCTTCGCCGGTCTGCGTCCGGCGGACTGACCAGGGGCCGCCCGCCCACGCTTGCACCGCCGCCCGGGACACCGTCCCGGGCGGCGGTTCTTCGTCTCGTCCCCCCTTCCCGTCGCTCCGCCCCTGACCTGCCGGGAATCTTGGGAATTCGGCGGTGATCACCTGGATCGTCCGGAGATAGGCGGGAGATCCCGCCGTGTCGAGCCTCCGCGACGCGCTGCCGTGTGGCATCATCGCGCTCGGAAACGGCCGCGAGGTCAGGTGATGGCGACGACAGCCGAACGCGCGACACCCCTTCCCCGTGAAGGTGGCGTCCCGTCGCCGTGCGCGGGTGTCGGCGGGTGCGGTCCGCACCGGCGAACGCTCCGCCGCGTTCCGGCGACGCGCCCCTCGTGCCATCCGGCGGAGAGCGGTCCACCCCGCACGACAACTACTGACAGTAACAAATACGTCACTTCGTGAAGGATCAGGGATGCGATGGTAGCCGACGACGCGGCCCCCCTCCTGGTGTCGGCGGTGCGCGGGTACCTCGATCACCTCACCGTGGAGCGCGGCCTGGCCGCCAACACCCTCACGTCCTACCGCCGCGACCTCCGCCGCTACCTGGAGTTTCTGGTCGCCCGCGGACGCACCTCGCTCGGCGAGGTCGGCGAGGGCGACGTCACCGACTTCCTCCGGGGGCTGCGCGAGGGCGACGACACCCACCCCCCGCTCGGGCTCAACTCCGCCGGACGCGCCGTCGTGGCCGTGCGCGGCCTCCACCGCTTCGCCCGGAAGGAGGGCATCACCACCGGCGACCCGGCCAGCGAGGTCCGGCCGCCCTCGCCGCCGCGCCGCCTGCCCAAGGCGATGTCACTGGACGCCGTGGAGTCGCTGCTCGACGCCGTCGGCGCGGCCGACGACCCCCGTGCGCTGCGCGACCGGGCCCTGCTGGAGCTGCTGTACGGAACGGGAGCGCGGATCTCCGAGGCGATCGGCCTGGACGTCGACGACGTCGGCCGCCTCGGCGGGGCGGAGACCGCCGACACTGTTGGCGACGCCCCCGACGCCGACGTCACGGTCGTGCGGTTCCGCGGCAAGGGCGGCAAGGAGCGGCTGGTGCCGATCGGCAGGTTCGCCCGCGCGGCCATCGACGCCTACCTCGTCCGCGCCCGGCCCATCCTCGCCGCCTCCGGCCGCGGTGCCCCCGCCCTCTTCCTCAACGCCCGCGGCGGACGCCTGACCCGACAGGGCGCCTGGGCCGTCCTGCGCGCCGCCGCCGAGCGGGCCGGCCTGAGCGAGGTCTCCCCGCACACCCTGCGGCACTCGTTCGCCACCCACCTCCTCGACGGCGGCGCTGACGTGCGCGTCGTCCAGGAGCTCCTCGGCCACGCGTCGGTCACCACCACGCAGGTCTACACCCTGGTCACCGTGGACCGGCTCCGCGAGGTCTACGCCGCCAGCCACCCCCGCGCCAACGCCGCGCGGTGAACGCGACCCCCGGTCACGCATCGGTGACACCGTTGAGTGTCGCGTTGAATGATCCTGTGCCGAGGTTTTAGAGTCGCGGGCACGACGGTTCGATGCTGTCGACATATTGAGTTTTTCCGACGGCCGGTCAACCGGTACGGATGAAACGTCCGGCCACGGCCGGTTCGTAGGGAGGTCAAGGGTTGTGAGCTGGTCGGAGCACGACGGTGCGGAGGTGGAGGGCGATGTCCCCACCGACGAGAACAGTCCGGAGAGATCGGCGATCAACCCGTGGGGGGAAACGCACAGCACGGGGGCGGCTCTGCAATCGAACAGACCGAAAGTGTGGTTTCCCGAGCCAGAGCCGTTGGACGACCACGGCCCGGCCCGGATCATCGCACTGTGCAACCAAAAGGGTGGCGTCGGTAAGACGACGACCACGATCAATCTCGGCGCCGCCATCGCGGAGTTCGGGCGGCGGGTGCTGCTCGTCGACTTCGACCCGCAGGGGGCGCTCTCGGTCGGGCTGGGCCGACTCGATCCGCGCGAGCTCGACCTGACCGTCTACAACCTGCTCATGCAGCGCGACGTCACCGTGTCGGACGTGCTGCTGAAGACCGACATCGACGGCCTCGACCTCATCCCGAGCAACATCGACCTGTCGGCCGCCGAGGTGCAGCTCGTCGGCGAGGTGGCCCGGGAGCAGATGCTGGGCCGGGCGCTGCGGCCGGTGATGGACGACTACGACGTCATCCTCATCGACTGCCAGCCGTCGCTGGGCCTGCTCACCGTCAACGCGCTCACCGCCGCCGACGGTGTCATCGTGCCGCTGGAGTGCGAGTTCTTCGCGCTGCGCGGCGTGGCCCTGCTGATGGACACGATCCAGAAGGTCCAGGAGCGGCTCAACGAGCGCCTGGTCATCGAGGGCTTCCTCGGCACCATGTACGACCCGCGCACGCTGCACGCGCGCGAGGTGCTGTCGACCATCATCGACGGCTTCGGCGACAAGGTGTACGGGACCGTCATCAACCGCACGGTGCGGTTCCCCGACGCCACGGTGGCGGGGGAGCCGATCACGCGGTTCGACTCCTCGTCGGCCGGGGCCAACGCCTATCGGGAACTCGCCAAGGAGGTGCTGGCTAGGTGGCAACACAGCGGTCACGGCGCGTGACCCTGCCCGGCGCGGACGAACTGTTCTTCCGTCCGTCCGAAACCGCCGCACCCGAGCCCGCACCTCCTGCACCGACAACCCCGCCCACGGAGCCGCCCGACGCCCGCGCCGAGGCGGATCCGGCGCCCGAAGCGCCCGCGCCGGCCGCGGAGCCGGACGCGCCGCGCCCGCGCGCCCGCAAGCCGCGGCCCAAGCGCGCGCCGCAGCCCAGCGGGCGCCAGCGCCACGACGAGAAGATCACGGTGTACATTTCCGCACCCGAGCTCCTCGCCCTGGAGCAGACCCGGCTGACCCTGCGCGCCGAACACGGTCTGACGGCCGACCGGGGGCGGATCGTCCGGGAGGCCGTGGCGGTGCTGCTCGCCGACTTCGAGGAGCACGGGGAGTCCAGCATGCTGGTGCAGCGGCTGCTGGCGGACGCTGACACAGACACAGAGTGAACGCACGCGGCACCGGTGCGGCCCGCCGCTGGAAACGACCGGTGCCGGGGCGGCGAGGTGACCGGGCACGCGCGGATCGGTGACACCCTAGGTGGATGAGCACAACCAACCCGACCCTGGCGGCATGAGCACCGCGGAAGGGGCCTCGGGCGAGCAGGTGGCGACCGAGGAGGCCGACGAGTCCGGCTTCCAGGTGCGCCTGGACAACTTCGAGGGCCCCTTCGACCTGCTGCTGGGGCTGATCTCCAAGCACAAGCTGGACATCACCGAAGTCTCGCTGTCGAAGGTCACCGACGAGTTCCTCGCCCACATCTCGGCGCTCGGCGAGTTCTGGGACCTCGACCAGGCGAGCAACTTCCTCCTGGTGGCGGCGACGCTGCTCGACCTGAAGGCGGCGCGGCTGCTGCCGCGCGGCGAAGTCGAGGACGAGGCCGACCTCGCCCTGTTGGAGGCCCGCGACCTGCTGTTCGCCCGGCTGCTGCAGTACCGCGCCTACAAGGAGGTCGCGGCCCTGTTCTCCGGGCGCATCAGCGCGCAGGGCCGGTGCTTCGCGCGTGCGGTGCCGCTGGAGCGGCGCTTCGCCGACGCGCGGCCCGACGTCTTTATCAAACTGGGCCCCCAGGAGTTCGCGGCGCTGGCGGCGCGCGTGTTCACGCCCAAGGAGCCGCCCAGCGTCCCCGTCGAGCACATCCACCAGACCAGGACCTCCGTGCGCGAGCAGGGCTCCCTGGTGGTGGAGGCGCTGCGGGAGCACGGCACCCTCACCTTCGGCGAGCTGACGGCCGACTGCACCGGTACCTTCGAGATCGTGGCCCGGTTCCTCGCCCTGCTGGAGCTGTACCGCGCCGAGAACGTCGAGTTCGACCAGCCCGAACCGCTCGACGAACTGACCGTGATGTGGACGGGCTCCGCCGAGGGCGAGGTGACCGTCGCCGACGAGTACGAACAGGCGAAGAAGGACCGCCAGAGCGCGGAGGACGAGGAGTCGGCGTGAGCGTGAGCGAGAACACCGCGGCGGTGCCCCCCGGCGATGCGGAGGAGGGTGATCCTGCCCACGCCCGGCTGCGGCGGGACCTCGAAGCGGTGCTGATGGTGGTCGACCAGCCGGTCGCCGCCTACGACATCGCGCGCGCCTTCGACCGGCCGGTGCGCGAGATCGAGGCGGCGCTCACCGAGCTCTCCGAGGAATACACCGTCCAGGGCCGGGGTTTCGACCTACGCCAGGTCGCCGAAGGGTGGCGCGTCTACACCCGCCCCGAGTGCGCCGACATCGTCGAGCACTTCCTCAAGGAGGGCCAGGAGGTGCGGCTCACGCAGGCCGCGCTGGAGACGTTGGCGGTCGTCGCGTACCGCCAGCCCGTGTCGCGGGGGCGGGTCTCGGCCGTCCGCGGTGTGAACTGCGACGGGGTTATGCGTACCCTCGTACTGAGAGGCTTGGTCGAAGAGGCCGGGCACGACCCCGAATCGGGTGCGCTGCTGTACCGGACCACGAGCTACTTCCTGGAGCGCCTCGGCCTGCGCAGCCTCGACGAACTTCCCGATCTGGCACCTTTCCTGCCTGACGACATCGAAGGTTTAGACGACACCGGTGAACACACCTCGTAATAACTCACGGTCCCGCGGTGCGCGGGACAACGCCCCGCGCGGTGAGCGCGGCGACTCCTACCAGCCGCGCGGTGAGCGCGGCGGCTCCTACCGCTCCGGCCAGCGCCGGGACGGCCAACACAACGACCGGCGTCAGGGCGGACGCAGCGGCGGCGAGCGCGGCTCGTTCCGCCGCGACGACCGGGGTTCCCACCGTTCGGAGGGCCGCGACGATCGGCGCGGCCCCGCCGGAAACCGGCGCGGGGACCGCGACTCCTCCCGTTCCCCGGAGCGCGGCGAGCGCCGCGGCCCCGGCTCCTACCGGCGCGACGACCGCCCCGGCTCCCAGCGTGACGACCGGCGGCGTGATGAGCGTGGCTCGTTCCGCCGTGATGACCGGCGCGGCAAGGACTCCGTCCGCCGCGGCGAGGGCGGGCGCGACCGCGACGACCGCCGGGGCAGCTGGCGCGACGACCGCGACCCCGCCGGCTCGGGTGCCCGGTCCGACCGCCGCGCCTTCCAGCGTGACGACCGGCGGCGTGATGAGCGTGGCTCGTTCCGCCGTGATGACCGGCGCGGCAAGGACTCCGTCCGCCGCGGTGACGGCGGGCGCGACCGCGACGACCGCCGCTCCGACCGTCCCCGCACGGGTAGCGGGGGGCGCGGCTCCCAGGGAGACAACCGTGCGACCGGGCGCGGACCGGCCCCGCGCGGCAACCGCGCCGCCGCTGGCGGCAAGCCCAAGGCCGAGAACCAGCTCTCGGTCGCCGCGCGCATGCGGCTCGAAGCGCTGCGTTCTGAGTACGACCCGCGCGACGACGACCGCGCCGACGGTCCGCGCGACACCTACCAGGACGTCCCCGGCGGCATCCGGCTGCAGAAGGCACTGGCCCAGGCCGGTGTCGCCAGCCGCCGCGCCAGCGAGGAGATGATCGTGGCCGGGCGCGTCAGCGTCGACGGCCAGACCGTCCGGCGCTTCGGCGCCCGCGTGGACCCGGAGACCTCGGAGATCCGCGTCGACGGCATGCGCGTCGCCACCGCGCCCGACCTCCTCTACTTCGCGCTGAACAAGCCGCGCGGCGTCGTCAGCACGATGTGGGACCCCGAGGGGCGGCCCACGCTCGCCGACTACGCGGGGCAGACCGAGGAGCGGCTGTTCCACGTCGGCCGCCTCGACACCGAGACCGAGGGCCTGATCCTGCTCACCAACGACGGTGAACTCGCCAACCGGCTCACGCATCCGCGCTACAAGGTCATCAAGACCTACATCGCCAAGGTGCCGGGACCGGTGCCGCGCGAGGTCGTCAAGCAGGTGCGGGACGGCGTCGAGCTGGAGGACGGCCTCGTGAAGGTCGACTCCTTCCGCGTCGTGGACAACATGGAGCCCAAGGCCCTGGTCGAGGTCCAGCTGCACGAGGGGCGCAAGCACATCGTGCGTCGGCTGCTGGACGCCGTGGGCCACCCGGTCTCCGATCTCGCTCGGACCCAGGTCGGCCCGATCGACCTGAACACGCTCAAGCCCGGGACCATGCGCGCGCTGACGGCCAAGGAGGTCAGCGAGCTCTACACCGCAGCGGGCATGTAGTCTCCGCGATGGGGGATGCTTCCGGCGGTATTCCAGCAGCGGACAAGGGCGGGTGTGACGTGGCAGTACGAGCGATTCGCGGCGCGGTGCAGGTGGAGGCCGACGACCGTGATCTCATCCTGGAGGCGACCGCGGAGCTGGTCACCGAGACGATGCGACGCAACGAGCTGACCACCGACGACGTGATCAGTGTGGTCTTCACGGCCACACCCGACCTGACCTCGGAGTTTCCCGCGCTCGCCGCGCGTAAGCTCGGGTTCGCCGACGTACCGCTGATGTGCGCCACCGAGATCGACGTGCCCCACGCGCTGCCGCGCGTGGTCCGGCTGATGGCGCACGTCGAGACGGGCAAGCCGCGGGCCGACCTCCAGCACGTGTATCTGCGCGGGGCGCAGGCGCTGCGGCTGGACATCGCGCAGTAGCGGCGAAGAGCCACGACCGGCTGTACGGACGGGGTGGGACGCGCGGAGACGCGCGTCCCACCCCGTCGTGTATCCGGGGGAGGGCTCGCCGCGGCCCTCATCGAGGCCCGCGTCGGCCGGACTGCTCTAGGCTGAGAGCATCGCGGCTGAGCGAGTAGAGAAACGCATGTGACGACAGGGGAGAACCGGTGACCGGCATCGAGCGCGCCGTCGTGATGGGCACGGGGCTGATCGGCACGTCGATCGCGCTCGCCCTGCGTGAGCACGGCGTCGAGGTGCGCCTCACCGACCCCGACACCGCCTCGCTCCGACTCGCCTGCGACCTGGGCGCCGGTCGGCCGCTCGACACCGCATCGCCCGACCGCCCCGCCGACATCGCCATCATCGCGGCGCCGCCCGCGGCGGTCCCCGAGGTGGTGCGCGACGCGCAGCACCGGGGCCTGGCCCATGTCTACACCGACGCCGCCAGCGTGAAGGACGGCGTGATCGCCGAAGCCGTGCGGCGCGGATGCGACATGTCCACGTTCGTCCCCGGCCATCCGATGGGCGGCCGGGAGAAGCACGGCCCCAGCGCGGCCCGCGCCGACCTGTTCCTCGGCCGCTCCTGGGCGCTGTGCCCGACGGCCAAGGCCGACCCCGGCGCGATCGCCACGGCGACCGCGCTGGCCCGGATGTGCGGGGCCGAACCGGTGACGCTGTCGGCCGCCGCGCACGACCGTGCCGTGGCCCTCGTGTCGCACGCGCCGCACGTCGCCGCCGCCGCCGTCGCCGCACGGCTGCTCGGCGGCGACGACACCGCGCTGGCCCTGGCCGGCCAGGGGGTTCGCGACGTCACCCGCGTCGCGGGCGGTGACCCGGGGCTGTGGCTGGAGATCCTGCGCGACAACCCGGGACCGGTCGCCGAGCTGCTGGAGGAGATCGCTGACGACCTGCACGGGGCCGCCGCCGCGCTCCGCGGTACCGCGCCGGACCAGGCCACCGCCTCCGCCCGGGAGCGGGTGCGCGACCTGCTCGACCGGGGGCGGCGCGGCCACGACCGCATCCCCGGCAAGCACGGCGCGCAGCGCACCCCGCCTACACGGTCGTCCCCGTGGTGATCCCCGACGAGCCGGGGGCGCTGGGCGGCTCTTCGCCGCGGCCGGCGCCGCCCAGGTCAACATCGAGGACGTGCGCATCGACCACTCCCGGGCCTGCCGGTCGGTGTCGCCCAGCTCTCCGTGCTCCCCGAGGCCGCCGCCGAGCTCTCGCGCACCCTGGCGGAGGGCGGATGGTCGGTCCACGCCTGACGGCGTCCCCTCGGTGCGACGGGGGCGAGCACGGCTCATGCGCCGGTAGGCTGAAGCGTTGAAACGAAACCGCGTCATCCCCCGGAGGAGAGAGCCGAAGTGAGTGCGCAGGGCCACGCTGAGGGCATCGTCATCGCCATCGACGGTCCCTCGGGGTCGGGCAAATCCAGCACGGCCAAGGGCGTCGCCAGGGCACGTGAGCTTCGCTACCTCGACACGGGGGCGATGTACAGGGCGATGACCTGGTGGATGCTGCACCAGGGGATCGACGCGAACGACGCGGCGGCCGTCGCCGAGGCGTCATCGCGCCCGGTCATCACCATGGGCACCGATCCGGCGGCCCCCACCGTCGACGTGGACGGCACCGACGTCGCCGCGGCGATCCGGACCCAGGAGGTCACCACGAACGTCAGCGCGGTGAGCGCCGTGCCGGAGGTGCGCGAACGACTCGTCGCCCTGCAGCGCGAGACGATCGCGCGGGCCCGGCGCGAGGCCAGCGGCATCGTGGTCGAGGGCCGCGACATCACCACGGTCGTCGCGCCCGACGCGCCGGTCAAGATCTTTCTGACCGCGAGCGCCGAGGCGCGCGCGGACCGCCGCAGCAAGGAGGTCGAGACCGACGACGTCGCCGCGACCCAGGCCGACCTCGCCCGCCGCGACCAGCTCGACTCCAGCCGGGCGGCCTCGCCGCTGACCCAGACCGAGGACGCCCTGGAACTGGAGACCAGCAACCTGACCCTCGACGAGGTCATCGCGATCGTCGTCAAACTGGCCGACGAGGCCGTCGGAGCCGTGGAGGGCTCCACGGCGCGCTGACAGCGCCGAACCGCCGGTCAGGGCAAGGATCGGACACCGCATCCGGATGCGTCGCACGCCGACGCGGCGTGCGCGTGCGTCCCCTAAACGGCACACTGTTTTCCATCCCCACGGCACGCATCCTGGGCGCGTGGGGCATCGTTACCGGGAGTGAATAGGTTGACCGAGAACATGCATGCCGTATCCGGCATGCCCGAAGAGGGCGAGGCCGCCGCGGAGGCGGCCGTGAAACCGGTGGTGGCCGTCGTCGGACGCCCCAACGTCGGAAAGTCGTCCCTGGTGAACAGGATCATCGGCCGCCGCGAGGCAGTGGTGGAGGATGTTCCGGGCGTGACCCGCGACCGGGTGGCCTATGACGCCTCCTGGCAGGCCGCGGAGTTCACCCTCGTCGACACCGGCGGCTGGGAGACCAGCGTCAGCGGGCTGGCCGCGATGGTCGCCCGCCAGGCCGAGTACGCGGCGCAGACCGCCGACGTCATCCTGTTCGTCGTCGACGCGACGGTGGGCATCACCGACGCCGACGAGGCCGTGACCCGCGTCCTGCGCGCCACCAACCGACCGGTCGTGCTCGCGGCCAACAAGGTCGACGGTGAGCTGCAGGAGGCCGACGCCCTGGTGCTGTGGAACCTGGGCGTGGGCGAGCCGTTCCCGATCAGTGCCCTGCACGGGCGGGGGACCGGCGACCTGCTGGACGCCGTTGTCGCGTCCTTCCCCGAGGTGCCCCAGGCCGAGTCAGCCGACGAGGAGGGCGGCCCGCGGCGCATCGCGCTGGTGGGGCGGCCCAACGTCGGCAAGTCCAGCCTGCTCAACCGGCTCGCCGGCGAGGACCGGGTGGTCGTCGACGAGGTGGCCGGGACGACCCGCGACGCCGTGGACGAGCTCATCGAGCTGGGCGGCGAGACGTGGAAGTTCATCGACACCGCGGGAATCCGCCGACGGTTCCGGAACCTGCAGGGCGCCGACTACTACGCGACCGTGCGCACGTCGTCGGCGCTGGACCGGGCCGAGGTGGCCGTCGTGCTGATGGATGTCAGCGAGCCGCTGGCCGAGCAGGACATCCGGGTCGTCGAGCAGGTCGTCGAGTCGGGCCGGGCCCTGGTGCTGGCCTTCAACAAGTGGGACACGCTCGACGAGGAGCGGCGCTACTACCTGGAGAAGGAGATCGACCGCCAGCTGTCCCGGGTCTCCTGGGCGCCGCGCGTGAACATCTCGGCGAAGACCGGACGGCACGTGGAGAAGCTGGTCCCGGCGCTCGAGACCGGACTGGCCAGCTGGGACACCCGCATTCCGACGGGGCGGCTGAACAGCTGGCTCAAGGAACTGGTGGCCGCCACGCCTCCGCCGGTGCGCGGCGGCAAGCAGCCCAAGATCCTGTTCGCCACGCAGGCCAGCGCGCGTCCGCCGCACTTCGTCCTGTTCACCACGGGCTTCCTGGAGGACAACTACCGGCGCTTTGTCGAGCGTCGGCTGCGCGAGGACTTCGGCTTCGAGGGCAGCCCGGTCAAGCTGAGCATGCGCATCCGGGACAAGAAGGGCGGAGGCAGGGCGTCCAAGGGCAGCACCCGCCCCGACTGGAAGCGCTGACCCGCCGGCCTCTGACGTGACAAGGGCCCGCGTCGGGTCGGGACCACACGGTCTCGACCCGACGCGGGCCCTTCGCGTTCATCCGAAGAGACGGACGACGTGGGACGCGGGAGGAGCTGGGGAGTTCCTGGTCGTCACGCGGATCCGGCGTGCCCTCGCACCGCCGCCACGGCGAACACGCCCGTCGCGGCCAGACCGGTGGCGAGCATGACCACGATCATGCTGGTGAGCGTGGCCTCTCCGGTGCTCGTGAACCCGGCCGCGGCCGCGAGGGTGCCGCCGAGCGCGAACTGCAGCGTGCCCAGGAGCGCCGAGGTGCTTCCGGCGATCGTCGAGGGCTGGCTCGCGATGGCCAGCGTGGTCGCGTTCGGGGAGATGAGGCCGGTGCAGAACATCATCGCGAAGAGCACGGCGGTGACCGTCACCAGGTCCGCCCACCCGGTGATGTCGAGCGCGACGAGCAGCAGGACGGTGAGGGTGGCCCCGGCCAGCCCGGCGAACAGCCGCTGCGAGGTGCCCATACGGCCGATCAGGGCGGCGTTGACCTGGTTGCCGAGGATCATGCCCAGGGTCGTGATGCCGAAGATCAGGCTGAACTGCTGGGCGCTCGCCCCGAACTGGGCCTGGGAGACGAAGGAGAACGACGAGATATAGGTGAAGGTCATCGCGAAGCTGAGCGCCATGGTCAGGGCGGGGGCGATGAAGCGGGGGTCGCGGAGGAGGCGGCCGAAGGTGCGCAGCATGAGCATGGGGTCCTGGCGGCGCCGGTCCGCCCGCGGCAGGGTCTCGGGGAGCCCGAAGAACACGAGGGCGAACCCAACCACCCCGGCGACGCCGAGCGCGGCGAAGATGACCTGCCACGGGCCGAACAGCAGCATCCGGCCGCCGATGATCGGCCCGAGCATGGGGGCCAGCCCCACCAGCAGCACGAGCCGGGAGAAGAAGCGGGCGGCGGAGTCGCCGTCGAAGGCGTCGCGGACGACCGCCCGGGAGACCGCCATCCCGGCCGCGGCCGCCAGACCCTGCAGGAAGCGAATCGCGGTGAACATCTCGGCCGACGTGACGAACATGCACAGGATCGACGTGGCGGCGAACACGGCGGTGCCGATCAGCAGCGGGACGCGACGCCCGAACTGGTCGCTGAGCGGGCCGACCACCAGCTGGCCAAGCGCGAGGCCGACCATGACGGCGGTGAGGGTGAGCTGGACCTGGGCTTCGCTCGCTCCGAGGTCGTCGGCGATCTGGGGGAAGGCGGGGAGGTAGAGGTCGGTGGCCAGGGGGCTGGTGGCGGACAGGACTCCCAGGATGAAGACGAGGAGCACGACGGACCGGCGGGGGCGTGGGGGTGCCGGGCCCGTGGACACGGAGGAACGCCGCACCGGACGGCTGGTGCGCACGAGGGCATGGCTCACAGCGGACTCCAAAAAAGGGCACGATGAACGGATGGGAATGTTCAGGGGTTCTCTAGATGGAGAAGTGATGGCACCGTGAGCCGCCTGAGATACGCGGGGTGCCGGACGGTTCCATGTGGGGGAACTTCGCCTGCAACACCAGTGTCGGGGGGCGAAATCCCCGACTTTGCGGTCTCTTGCCGTGATGTGGGCCACCGGTCGCGAAGCCCGTGTGTGGCGGCGGTTTCGGCCGTTGTGAAGGCGGACACGTCACGGTTTGGAAAAGGACCCCGAGCCGTCGTGCCGCGCGGCCCCGGTCACCGCGGCCCGGTGCGGTGAAGCCGCGATTCGGAGAGGGTCCACGCGGTAGAAGGACGGGGGCGTGGAAGCGGCCACGGGGAATTCCCCGCACGGGAGTCGGTGGGGTTGTGGCCGCGGGCGGTGGCCGAGCAGTACGAGGAACTCAGGCCGCGATTCCCCGATGTCCGGGCCTGCCGGCAGACCGCCCGCGACAGCGACGTCATCAACGGCCACGGCAGGGCCCGCCAGGAAGAAGGGAATGCGTGACCTGTGCGAAGGCGGGGCAGGAACGCACAGGACGGCGGCGTGCGCGGCGTCCGGCACCGGTGGAGCCACGCCGTTCGTCGTCGGTACCGGAGCATCGGCCAGACCAGCGGCGAGGACGGAGACCTGCCTGGGGAAGCGGTCCGCCGTGCCACCCGCCCGTACACCCGAAGGAGAGTGAGGACATGGTCGACACAGCCACTCCGACTCCGCGTATCGACCTCGGCGGCGTCGTGGTCGCCACGGCCCTGCCCTACCGGGGGGACGCGTTCGCGCCCGGCGGCCTGACCGTGGACCACGAGGCCTACGCCCACCACTGCCGCTGGCTGATCTCCCACGGCTGCCGGGGCATCGGCCCCAACGGGTCGCTGGGGGAGTATTCCTCCCTCACCGACGCCGAACGCCGCGCCGTCGCGCGCACCGCGATCGAGGCGGTGGACGGGACCGGAATCGTCGTCGTGGGTGTGCACGGCGTGGGGGCGCACCAGGCGCGGCACTGGGCCGAGCTCGCCGCCGCGGACGGCGCCGACGCCGTCCTGTGCTTGCCGCCGACGCTGTACCGGGCGAACCGGGCGGAGGTCGTCGACCACTATCGGGCAGTCGCGTCGGTCGGGCTGCCGGTCGTGCTCTACAACAACCCCCGCGACACGAAGGTCGACCTGACCCCTGACCTCATCGCCGAGCTGTCCCGGATCGACAATGTCGTCGCCGTCAAGGAGTTCTCCGGTGACCCGGCCCGGGTATCGCAGATCCGCGAGCTCGCCCCGGAAATCCAGGTGATCGCGGGAGCGGACGACCTCGTGCTGGACAACCTCACCGACGGAGCCACCGGCTGGTTCGCGGGGCTGCCCAACGCCTTCCCGGCGGAGTGCGTGCGGATGTTCGACCTGATCCGCGCGGGCAAGACAAAGGAGGCCACGGCACTCCACGCCGAACTCCTGCCGCTCCTCCGCTGGGACACGCGGACGGAGTTCGTGCAGGCCGTGAAGTTGGTGATGGACATGGCGGGGCGGAAGGGCGGGCCGTGCCGCCCGCCGCGCGGGCCGCTGGTCGCCGAGCACCGCGACGACATCATCGCCGCCACACGGCGCGCCATGGCCTACATCGCCACACTCGACACCCCCCGCCCCCAGCGGGCCCCGCGTCCGCGCGGATCGACAGCCCCGGCGGAGAAGGGATCACCCCAGCGGCCCCGTACCCCGAAGAACAAGCGGGCGGCGGCGGGTGGCACACACTGACCGGACCACCAGCGCGGTCGACTCCCACACCGAGGGAATGCCCACGCGCGGCGTCACCTGCACGGGTTCGCCTTCTGACGGAGCGCATCGACCGCGTGCCGCCCGAATCCGCCGCGATCGTCCGGCACCCTCATCACGTATGAAGATCACGCGCGGATCCGGTCACGGGTAGCGTGGCGTGCAGAGGCGCGCCACGGCCGAGGAGGAAGGCGCCATGGAGAAGATCCTGGTCAGCGCCTGCCTGATTGGCAGGCGCGTGCGATTCGACGGACGTGCCAAGACCGTCGAGGACGAGATCCTCGACCGATGGCGCGCAGAGAGACGCCTGGTGGTCCACTGCCCCGAGGTCGCCGGTGGCCTGCCCGTCCCCCGCCCGCCGGCCGAGATCGAGGCGGCGTCGGGCGCCACGGCCGTCCTCACCGGCAACGCCCGCATCAGAACCCCGCAGGGCGCCGATGTCACCACCTTCTTCCTCGCCGGAGCCCACGCCGCCCTCGACACCGCCCGGCAGCACGGGGTCCGCATCGCCATCCTGAAGGAGTCCAGCCCCTCCTGCGGCGTCCACCGCGTCTACGACGGATCCTTCACCGGCGCCACCACCTCGGGCCCGGGCGTCACCGCCCGCCTCCTCCTCGACAACGGCATCGCGGTCTTCACCGAATCCGAACTCCCCGAGGCCGTCGCCCACCTCCAGGCCCTCGAAGCCAGTCCTGAACAGAACGGGTTGTGATCCCACGCCCCCCAGTCACGTGCGCTACCCAAGCACGCGGTCTGCGCAGGTCACCCCGGTAAGCGCCAGCCACTCGGCCTCGGCATCCCCGCTCTGGCCGCAGGAGCTGTCACGAGCACGCTCTGAGATGCGATAGAGTCTTACTCGTTGGCGGGGACGGAAAAGCCCCGAACAGCACCGGGACGTAGCGCAGTTTGGTAGCGCACTTGACTGGGGGTCAAGGGGTCGTGGGTTCAAATCCCGCCGTCCCGACAGCGAAGTAGCACGTTAGAGGCTCGTTGCCCTCCTAGGGTAACGGGCCTTTCTCGTCTCTGTGGGTACATCATGGGTAATGATCTTGGTCGGCGGTGCCGCGATGGGGATGCACCGGCGGTATTTGTGCCGGTACGGCTCCAGTAGATGATCCAAAATCTCAACCTGTGATGAAGGCCACATACGCGCCCGCTCGATGAGCGATGCCTCCCACCGGGCGTCCAGGGACCGCAGGAGCTTCTCCCGCATCGCCGGAGTCGGATGCGAATACGTCGCCTGCACGGTGCCGTTCTCGTGTCCCATCCGCTCGTCCTTCAGCGGCTCGGCGATGCCGTCCTCATCCATCCACACTTTGCCGCTGTGCCGGTGCCCGTGCGGGGTCAACCCCTCGGTGATGGGCAGCCACGCCGCGGTCGCCCGCTCCGCCGCTCCCCGCCCTTTCAGCGGGACACCGGGCCACGGGCCGGCCCCCACCGGTACGGGCCGCTCCGGCAGCGGCTTCTTCGTCGGATACCACCCCCACACCGCCGGGTAGAACACACCGGAGCGGAAGTTGGACCGCGTCCAGTGCGCCTCGGTCGCGCGCGTCGTCGGCGCGCTCGTGAACCCCAGGTTGGCGATGGCGGCCTCGACGCGGGCCCGCGTCGAGGCGCGAACAACGTCGGGGCGATTAAGCACGTTGTACACGGTTCCCGTCGACACCCCAGCCTCCGTGGCGACCGCCTTCAGCGACGGCCCGGAGCGCGACACGATGCCGACCGGACCCGGGAAGATGTGAATCCCTGCAGGATGGCTGTACTTTTCCCGGAACTCCGGGGCGTCCTCGTGCTTCACGCAGGGGCAGGTCCCAGCAGAGGGGCTGATCGCAGGCAGGGTGCGGATCTGGTGCCGGAGCAGCCGGGCGATGTGGGTGGGGACATCGGCAACCCGCCGCTTGCCGTCCTTCGGCAGCTTGCGGATGATGCTGCCGTCGTTGAGCCCGTACAGCTGCCAATGGATATGGAGCCGGGCCATTTCGAGCGCGGTCCGCTCCAGGCCGATCACCTCGCCGAACCGCATGCACATGTAGGGCATGGTGACGCCGATGACGAATTCGGCGTCCCTGCCGGTGAGCAGGGCCATGCGTTCGGCGATGAGGAGTGCCCCGAGCGGGGTGGTCCACATCTCGTCGTCGTCGCGTCGCTTTTGGGCGTCGGCGAGGACGCGGCGCTCCTCGATGCTGCCACGGGTGGAGCGCCGCCGCACCGGCGCCCGGGGTATGGCTTGCTGTGCGACGGCGTCCTCGAGCATGTTGTCGAGGCGGCCGCGGGCCTGCCGTGCGGTGGAGGCCGCGTAGGCGCTGCGGATTTTCCGTTCCCAGGCGTCGATCTCCTGGTCGGCGTAGGCGAGAGAGTTGAGTGTCCGGTTGCCGAACGCAGGCAGGATGAATGACTGCAGCAGGTAGGCGTAGTGCTGCTGGGTGCCGGGGATCGAGGATTGGGCCGGCAGCCAGTTGTTGGCCCATTCGGTGAGGGTGATTTCGCCGTCGCGTGGGTCGATCCAGGTGCCTTTGGTGATTTTGGCGATCTGTTCCCACCCGTGGGCTTCTGCTTCTTCGTGTGTGGTGAACCCGCTGCCGAGGGGGACCATCTCGCCGTCAGCGGTTCGGTACCTGACACGGAATGTGTTCCGCCGCTTCTCTACATAGGGGCGCATCGTGCTCCTGTCTTTGGGGGCAGGGTCAATTCTGCCGGGATGCGCTGATGGGTGGGGAAGGGAGCGGGAAACCCCGGAGCGGGCGGGGTCGTCGCTGTGCGCCGGTGGGGCGGCGATTCTTATGCGGTCGGTCTGGGGTGGGGCAGTGGGGAGAGCTGGATAGGTTGCTGCTCCTCAGGGGTGATGTGGTGGTGCACGTCGGCACCCGGGTGAAGAAGGCCGTGTGAGCCCATGATCTCCTCGAAATTGATGCGGTAGGCCCTGACGGGGACGTAGATGCCGTAGCTCAGCAACCACAGGGTCAGTGTGGAGTCGTCGCAGAGCCGGACGGCGGCCTCGGCGATGTCGAGGCAGTCCACGTGGGGGTGGATGTCCACGCGGACTTTTTCCTCGGCGAGGCGGGACACGGTGATCGGGCTGGAGTCGGGGCTGGGCCGTGGTGTCGCGGCCAGCTCTAGTTGTCGGATTGTAGGTTCTTTGATTTGGATTGTGGCTCGGGTGCGCACCAGAGTCCTTCCTCCCACACGTCGTCGTGCGGGTCCCCTCGTCGTCCTGGTGGCCCAATTTCCTGGTGAGGGACGACAGTAACTCAGGTGAATCTGGCACACCAGATTCACCGAGCCCGAAATAGTAAAAATTTCAGCTGATCACGGTGCGTATTGCCACAGGTCGCATAAGGTTTTGGGTATCTCTCACGACGAAATCTCCGCCTATCTCTAGGCGGTAAAGATAGGCAGACCTAAATTAAATGAGGTCTGCCTTCTCTTTGTCGATGTATTTCAACGAGTCACGAAAAGCCCCCAGCACCTGCTGCTGGGTGTAGTCGGCAGGGAGTCGGAGCTGGGTCCACGTCCCGGGCGAGAACATCAGGATCCACATGACGGTTTCCTCGTCGGCCATGGGGTTGCGCAGGAGCGCCCACCCCACGGGGAGGGAGGCCGCCGGGACTTCCTGGGACTCCTCCCAGAACTCCGGCTCATAGAACTGGTGGCCGCTGAGCGATGCATCGGGGTCCCGGGAGGCCTGCTCATCGGCGGAGGACTGTGCCGGCGATGGGTCGCCGCCGTCCAGGATGCGCTGGATGCTCCCGGCCTCGTACTGGTATGCGCGATCGATTTCGTAGAGCGTTCCCTGGGTGAAGGGGTGGGGTGCCCCGCGCTCGGCTCGCTGGAGAGTCTTGTAATTGACTCCGGTCTCTCGGCTGAGCGCCGCCAGAGATTTGTAGCCCACCTGTACGCGGCGCGCCTTCAGCATGCTCGCCAACCGAGCCCAGGACTCTGTGCTGCTGACCTGTGACACCGCGTACTCCTCTCTGGGGACCCTACCGATTATGCGGACTCAGTAGGACACAGGCAACCAGTCTAGACCCCCTATTTCGCGGCTGATAGGTCCCCCTGTCCTTGGGGCCTAGTGAGTCCTATCTTCACGGGAAGAAATAGGACTGAACGAGCAAATGAGTCTCACCAGGGGTTGTATAGTCGGACTCTGAGTCCTAACGTGTCCTACATGCCAGTCAAATCGACCGCTAAGCACAACGGTGCGGCGATCCGCAGCATCCGAGTCAGCCAGGGCAGGTCATGTGCGGAAGTCGCCGCCAGCATCGGCATCCACGAGCAGACCCTCCGCAACCTGGAGCTTTACGACTCAACGACACCGAGAAAGAAGCGGTGCGGGGTCGAGCTAATCCACCGCATCGCGAGAGAGCTGAACGTACCGGTCAACGCGCTGCTGATGGAGTCGATCAGCCACTGCTGCGAAGCAGTCGGAGGCGACGCGTCATGACTGGCCTAGAGGTCGATGGCGTTGTCCAGCACCACCTGGTCGGCCGGGATGACGATCTCCCGGCACGCCTCGACGACCAGGTCGTCCGCGATGAGGCGGCGGCGGATCGCCTGTACGGGCACGCCGGAGGGCATGCGCAGTGTCTCCGCCTCGTCGGGGGTGGGCATGCGCGCGGTGACGGACTCCTCCACCCGCACGATGGGGTGGCCGAGGTGGCGGGCCTGCGCCAGCGTTCCGCCCGGCCACGGCTCCCTCTCGGGGTCGGCGATCGGGGTTCCGCCCACCAGTTCCCACGGCAGGTAGTTGACGCTGATCTGCGACGGCTGTCCGGCCGCGTAGAACACGAAGTGCCTGCGCAACAGGGCGGTGCCGGGTTCGACCCCCAGCATGTCGGCGAGGTCGTCGTCAGCGTCCACCTGCGCGTAGTCCCGATCCAGCCGGTACGCCGACCAGGGAATGTTCTGATCCTTGGTGAACGAGGTCTGCGGCTGCTCAGGGGTAGGGGTGGCCGCCAGGTCCGCGCGGTAGCGCTCCATCGCGAGACGCCGTACGACCGGACGGCGGAGCACGTAGTTCCCCGACCCGTGCCGCTTCTCGACCAACCCGTCCTCGGCGAGCGCGCCGAGCGCTTGGCGGACGGTCGGCACCGACACGTCGTACCGCTCCGCAAGTGCGGCTTCGGACGGCAGCTTGACGCCGACGGGATGGACGCCTGCGGTGATGTCGCGACGCACGGCGGCAGCCACCAGATCGTGTTTCGCCACGTTATCTCCGCTTTCCCCACCGGTGCCTGTGCCGCGATCGAGTCTAGTCCTCACAAACCCTTGATGACTTCAGAGGACCGGTCTACGGTAGTCATTAACTCATCCTTAGGACTTTATGAGCCGGAGATGAGCTGGACCGTCCGCTCTCGCCCGTCCCTGCGTGGCCACGTGTCCCGGGAGCGGGCGGTCACCCCCATCCCCAACTGCGCGTGCATAGGAGGCCCCATGCCTGACGACGTGCTGTTGACCGAGCCCCATGAGGCGGGTGCCGCATGACCACACCGGACGATGACCTGCGCACCTACACGCCTGAGGAAGTCGTCGAGCACTGGCTGCCGACCGCGACGCCGGACGGGCTCCGCAAGCAGGCGCAGCGCGGGAAGATCGCGCACCGCCGCATCGGCAGGAACAGGCAGATCGTGTTCACCCGCGCCGATATCGCCGCGCTCCTCGACGCCGCAGCGGTCCCCGTGGGTGAACCCGTCGGCTCGTCAGCCAGGCGTCGAGCGCCTGCGAGGTCAGCGCCTCGCCGCGCTACCCCGCGCGACAACGTCTCAGCACTTCCGCTGCAACCCAAGCCGGATTCGGCCCGGCGCATCAGCTTCTGACACAGATGTGCCCCCGCCCGGACCCAACTCCAGGCGAGGGCGTGGCCCCACCCAACCAAGAGAAAGGAACAGGGCCGTGCAACAGAGTAACCGACCCGAGCCGCCGCAGCGGCTGCTCACCCGCGAGACGCAGGAGTGGATCATCCCCTCCTGCGCGGAAACCGAGGTCAAGACCGACCGCGGCGGCCGCCCGCGGATCGGCATCTTCACGTCCGTCGAGGCTCTGGACCCGGCGATGGCCATCGAGATCGTCGGCGACCCGGCCGAGTCCGCCGTGGCTGCCCGGGACCTGTCCCGTGCTTTCGAGCTGCTGGCCGACCACCTGGACGACCAAGCGATGCGCGGGGTGCGCCATGAGTGAGCGCACCACGATCACCCGCCCGGCGGCGGACGTGCTGATCACCATCCGCGAGGCCGAGGAGCGATTCGGCTGCCCCCGGCGGGAGCTGGAGCGGCATATCCGCAGCGGTCGCCTGGACGTGGTGCGCCGCCCCGGCAAGGGCCCCCGGCAGTTGGTGGAGGCGCAGGTGTGCGCCCTGCTGCAGCGCACAGGAGCAGGAGGTGTGTCATGACCACCCCGATCCCCCCAGGCCGCTGGGACCACGCTGACTACTCGCCGCTGCTGTATGACGCGATGCACCAGGCGGGCCAGCGCGTGGAGCAGTCCGACGAGGTGCTGTTCCACGTCGTCGCCGGGTGTGAGCAGGTCGATGCTCTGGTGTCCCTGATCAGGCGGCTGTCGGACGCGCGGGAGGAGCGGCGCGAGGCGCGCTCTGCCCCTGCCCACAACGGTCATCCCGTCCGGGTGGAGCAGGAGCCCGCGTCAGTGCGGGCGGCCTGCGACGAGAGGTTCGCCGCTCATCAGGAGGCGTACCGGATCCGGCGCGCCTATCGCGAGGAGATGCAGGCGAACGCCGATCTCGCCGATGGTGTGCGGCGCCTCGCACAGCGCGCGGCCGACCAGGCATCCGCCAAGACGCCGGAGGAGCCGCGGGCGGATCTCCTCGCTGACACCCCGCCTGGGGAGTTCCCGGAGTGGATCAAGTTCGGGCGGGACGCCAGTGACGCGGGCTACGACGCCCCGCATTTCTACTGCAGCCGGTGCCGGAACCCCGTCACGGGGCTGCGCAGCCGTTTCGATGCGATGCGCATGCCGGTGCGTGACGCCGCCCGGATGCACATCCGCGAGATCCACGAGCGGGGTGAGCGCGGTGAATGACGCCGAACTGTACGTGTTCCTCGTGTTCTTCGTCGCGCTGCTGGTGGTCGGCGTCCTCGCCCTGGTGGCCGTGGGGTGGATCGCCCGCGGGTGGGCGGACGCCCCCATGTGGCGCCGCCAGGAGCGTGAGGTCGCGACGCGCGACGAGATCATCGCCGCCGCTGAGCAGGCGGGCTACATCCACGCCGACCCGCGAGGGAGGCACACGCGATGACCAATCTGATGACCCTGCTGCGGATGCTGTTGGGCCCTGCCTACCGACCGCAGCAGCCGATCGAGACCGCCACCCCGCACGACATCCGGCTGCTGCTGGACCAACTGCCCGAGCTGGCGGACGACGTCCGGGGGTCGCTGGTCAACGGCGAGGCCACCGACTGGCGGCCGGATGCGGCAGCGCGGCTGGTGTCGGACGCCGCAGCGCTCCGGGACACCGCCTCGGCGATCGCGGAGGCCGTGCAGGTGGTGCTGCGGCGCGAGGCGGAGATGGCCCCGCTGCTGGAGGAGATCCGGGCCATGGAGGACCTACGGGATCTGCCGGAGGCGGGTGAGGACCGGTGAGCGCGCCCGCCCCCGCTCAGCTGGCCTCCCCGTGGGACGTCCCGTGCACCTACTGGATCGGTTCCCGCTCTTGCGGGTCTACCCCGACCCGCCTGTATGCGCAGGGTCGCCGCTGCCGAGCCCACACCCCCGCCGCTGTGCGCGGCCTGCCCGAGCCGGGGCGGGCCGCCAAGACCAAGGAGACCAAGCGATGACCGCCACGCTTTCCACGCCCACGGGCCACCTGCTCGGCTCCTGGCCCTCCGGGTCCGAAGCCTGGCACGCCGCCCGCGCCGGGCGCCTCGGCGGAAGCGATATGGCCGCCGTGCTCGGCAGGTCGCCGTGGGTGTCGCACTACCGCCTGTGGCATTTGAAGCAGGGCCTGGTCCAGGACCTGCCGACCACCGAGGCGCAGGCGCGCGGCCACTACCTGGAACCCGCGATCGCGAGTTGGTTCGCTGACCGCCACCCCGAGTTCGAGGTGGTGGAGGCCGGAACCTTCACCAACGTGGAGCGGGACTACCAGCTGGCCAACCCTGACCGGCTCCTGCTGCAGGACGGGCGCGTCCGCGCGGTGCTGGAGTTGAAGTCCGACGCCGGGGACGGCGAGGGGTGGGGCCGGGAGGGCACCGACGAAGTCCCGCTCTACTACCGGACGCAGATCCAGTGGTACCTGGACTGCCTGGGGTTGGACACCGCCCATGTGGCGATGATCGGGCGCGGCCTGGAGTTCCGCGAATACCAGGTGGCCTACGACCCGGCCGACGCCACGCTCCTCCGCCAGCATGCCGAGCAGTTCCTCGACTCGATGCTGTTCGGCGAGGTCCCCGACAAGGACACCACCGACTCCACCTACCTCACGGTGCGCCAGCTCCACCCGTCCATCGAGGACCGCGAGGTTGAGCTGTCCCTGGACCAGGTCGCGGCGTTCACCCAGGGGCGCGAGGACAAGCTCGCCGCCGACGCCGCGTGGAATCTCGCCCGCTCACAGATGGGCGACCTCATGGGAAACGCGCGCCGCGCCTGCTTCCTGGGCCAGCGCATCGCCGCCCGCCAGGCGCGCGGGGATGCCCCGCCATTTGTGGTGGCCGACCGCAAGTGCCCGCCCCACACCGACTTCATCGCTGAGGAGTTCACCGCATGACTGAGATCGCGCTTCGCGCTGACCTGCCCGACCGCATGGAGTACGCCCGCACCCTGGCCTCCTCCGGGCTGCTGCCCAAGGCCTACCGAGGCCAGCCCGCTAACGTCCTGTTCGCCGTGGAGTACGGGCGCGCCCTGGGGTTGGAGCCCATCACCGCCATCAACTCCGTCCATGTCATCGAGGGCAAGCCCTCGGCGTCCTCGGGGCTCATCTCTGCGCTGGTGCGGCGGGCCGGGCACCGGCTGCGCATCCGGGTGCACCGCGACGAGGGCCTGGAGGCCGTCGCGCAGATCATCCGCGCTGATGACCCCGACTTCACGTTCGAGTCCCGGTGGGACCTGGCGCGCGCACAACGCGCCGGGGTCGCCACCAAGCAGGTATGGAAGTCCTACCCGGAGGCCATGCTCAAGGCCCGCGCGATCACCGAGGTGGCCCGCGAGGCGTGCGAGGAGGCGCTGCTGGGGGTCGGCTACACCCCCGAGGAGCTGGGGGCGGAGGTCGACCCCGACGGCAACGTCGTTAGTGTTCCCGACGCTCAGCACCGGGCGGGGGCGACGATCGCCGAGGCGGTCGCCGAGACCACCCAGGCGACCACAGAGCAGTCGGAGCCTCAGGTGGATCCGGATCGGATGCGCTACATGGGCGGGCTCATGCGCCACCTGGGCATGGGCTCCGCCGACGCGCTGCCGTTCGTTACGGAGGTTGTCGGCCGCGAGGTCGCCAACCGGTCGGAGATGACCGCTGAGGAGGTCGAGCAGGTCATCTCCGCTCTGGAGAAGCGGGCAGAGGAGCGCCACGAGCAGGACAGCGGCGAGGAGCGTGCGCCCGCGAAGCGCTTCCACGGGACCGACGACGACTTCGAGCCTGAAGACGAGCCGGTCGACGCTGAGGTCATCGAGCCCTTGCCCGAGGGTCGGGGTTCGTTTGCCTGCGACGAGTGCGGCAAGGCGCTTCCGGCGCCTCCCGGAACGATGGTCGTCCACCCGGATGTGCGGCTGCTCTGCGATGAGTGCGGGGACCAGTCGTGATCGCGCGGCTCGCCTCACTGTTCCGCCGGTCCCGCCCTGAGGGCGGGCCGGTGGCCCCCGCCCCTCCTCTGGTGCCGGACCCCGATGGCGACACCGCCATCTCCCACATGCATCACGCTCACCGGCTGGTGGCTGTGGCCCGCCTGCTGCACGGCCGTGCCCTGGTCGGACACACCTGCCTAGACCTGAATCGCGTTGACGATGCGGCTGTCGAGGCCATTGAGCGGCTGAAGACCTTCCGCGCCCGGCTGGCCGATGAGCGCTCGCTGCTCGCCCAAGCTGCGGACGCCGACCCCGACGACCTGACAGGGGGTGCGTGATGAACAGGTCGCTGATTGCTCAGATCCGCGCCTACGGGGTGCGGGTGGTGCCCGACACCGCCCCCACCGCAGCCACCGCGGCACCACCAGAGGTCCCGGTCGTGCTCGCCGACCCCAGCACCGCCGGTTCTCCCGCTGAGTGGCTGGAGGCCAAGTTCGACCGGGCGCTGCGGCTGCGTGACCGCGTCCGGTACCTGAACCGACACGCACCGAAATCTGTCGAGCTGGCGCGGCTCCGCGCTGAGCTGGCCGACCTGGAGGAGGGGCTGTGACTGACCACGTGATTGGGCGGGACGACGCCCACGTCGTCACGGATACGGCGCCCCGGCACCACGCTGGGCTGCTGGGTGAGCCCACCCCGGAGCAGGCCGCGCTCGCCGCCTACATCGCCGATGTGGGCCCGTGCCCGCCGGAGGCCATGGCCAGGGCCATCACCACCACGTGGGCGCTGACAGAGCGCACGGGCAGCGACGAGCCGCTGGTGGTCCGCTGGGAGGGCACTTTCATCCACCCGGACGACCCGGCCGAGGACACGGTGGTGTGCTGCACCACCGCAGATGGCCGCCCGGTCGCGCTCCTGCTGGACGCTGAGCACGCGGAGGCGCTGGCCGGGCCGCTCCTCGACGGCGGGGAGGTGCCGCAGTGACCGCCGGGATCCCGTTCCGCTGGCTGGAAGTTGGCCCGGTCGACACGTCCTGGCATCCGCGTGCGGCGTGCCGGGGCGCGGATCCCGAGCTGTTCTATCCGCGCGGCCGGGGGAGTGCGGGGGTGGCGCGCGCCCGCCGTATCTGCAAGGCGTGCCCGACCCGGCAGTTGTGCCTCGACGCTGCCCTGGCGGTGCCCCACGCCCTGGACTACGGCATCTGGGCTGGAACCACGCGTGAGCAGCGCAGACGGATGCGGCAGGACCGCGCCGCCTGAACCCCCGCCCCGCCTGCCGTCCTCGGGCGGGGCGGGACCACCCGGGCGCCCCGACCTCGGGGGACGGGGCGCCCCTTGACCACCCCCACGGCCCGCCCGGATCGGGGGATGCCGGGCGGGCCACCCCCACCAAGGAAGGACCACCGTGACCAGCACAGCACACGACTACGCACCCGCTATCGCCTTCGACCTCGTCGTCCGCGGGCGTCCCGCGCCGCAGGGATCGAAAAAGGCGTTCAATCACAACAGCACCGGCAAGATCATCACCCAAGAGATGTCGAAGTACGTGCGCCCATGGCGCCAGGACGTGCGCGCCGCCGCCGAAGACGCGCTCCGCCTAGAAGACGACCCGCACGCCTTCCCGCTGAACGGGCCGCTCTCGGTGGACATGGTGTTCAGCGTCGAGCGTCCCAAGAGCCACTTCGGGACGGGTCGCAATGCCGGCGTCCTCAAGCGGTCCGCCCCGCCGTACCCGGCGAGCATGCCGGACCTCTCTAAGCTCCTTCGCTCCACCGAGGACGCGTTGACATCGGCGGGAGTGTGGCGCGATGACGCCCGCGTCGTCGAATGCGGGCGCCTGGCCAAGGTCTACACCGCCTCCGGCGACCCCGACTCCCTGCAGGTGCCCGGCGCGGTGATCCGCGTTCGCCGCTTGGAGGTGGCGTGATGGCTGCGGCGACCTGCAAGCGGGGTCACCCCCGCACCGCAGAGACCACCTACACCGACGCCCAGGGGGACCTTCGGTGCCGTCCGTGCGCCCGCCAAGTGAAGGCCGACCAGCGCGCCAGTTCGCAGAAGCGCCCACCGCGGATCCGGGAGAAGCGGGCGGCAGCGGACCTGTCGTGGGCGGTGGACGCCGCCTGCCGCGGCGAGGACATCAACCTCTTCTTCGGCCCCGACGGCGAGCACCAGACAGCCAAAGAAGCCCGCGAGGACAAGGCGCGCGAGATCTGCCACGTGTGCCCGATCCGCCGGGAGTGCGCTGAGTACGCGCTCACCGCTCCGGAGCGTGACGGGTTCTGGGGCGGCCTCAACGAAGACGAGCGGACCTCGGAACGCCGACGCCGGACCCGCCGCGCTAACGCCGCCTGACCCAGCCCGCCCGCCGTGTCTTCGGAGCGCCATGGACACGGCGGGCCCCACACCTGGAGGTGCCCGATGACCGCACACCCCGACGACCTCCACGAGGACGTCCTGCATCCCGCCGGGTGCCTGGTCGCCGCCGTCCACCACTGGGACGCGGCCGAGGTGCAGCACATCCTCACCGCCTCCGGCATCCCTCGCGAGGGGTGGCCGATGTGTGTCGCCCTGGCCGCGCAGGTGCCCGCCAAAGCGACGCAGACCGAGCTGCTGGCGTGGACCGACGGCGGCCCGGAGGTCATCACCCCCGGCGCCGCGGCACGCCACCGCGCCGCGTTGGACCAGGCGACACGGAGGGCGGCGTGAGCGCGGGCACGACGGTCCGGCCCACGCCGGGCCGGGTGGGCGCGTCAGTGTTCGGGCCGCTTCGGCAGCTTCGCTTTCGGGCGGCGCAGGTACCACGCGATGAATTCCTTGATGAGGGTGCCGCGGTCGGTGCCTTGCTTCTTGGCGGCTGTCTCGAGATCGGCCCAGTCGTCGTCGGGGACGCGGACGGATCGGTGCTGGGTTTTCGGGGCGTCGGGCATGTGCTCACGGTAAGCGGTGTACGTACATTTCTCAACCCCAAACCCCTTGCGGTGTACGTACACCTCGCCTATTGTGGTGTACGTACACCAAAGCGAACGGGAGACGAGATGACCCTGACCGACGACATCCGCACCCTGCTCACCACCGGCACCGACGCCAACGGCGCCCTCACCCACAACGCCGAATGGGCCACCGACGCCTGCCCCTGTGACCTGGTCCGCCTCGGGCTCGCGAACCACGTACCCGTCTTCGAGCCGGTCCGGCTCAACGACGGCGGGCTGGCCGCGCTCACCGAGATCGAGCCCAGCCACCCCGCCGTCAATGACGGCCTGCCCAAGCACCTCACCGTCTGGCACGACGACGACCTGGGGCACGTGTGGATCTGCTTCGACACCGCGACCCACCCCCAGACCGCCGATCACGGCTACGCCACCCACGACGCGGCCGTGGACGCAGCCCGGGCCCACCTGCACGCCGCCCACCCCGAGGAGTCCTGATGACCGTCCTCTACCGAGTCCACGCCCCCGGCATCGACCCCGCACCCGTCACACACGACCAGCGCGACTACGACCTCTCCCACACCCAGGACTTCCACTCCGAGATCAGCCTCGACAGCGGCCGTACTTGGATCACCACCCGCTTCCCCGACGTGACCCTCGGCGTCATCGCCACCCACCTGGCCCGCGAAGTCGGCGGCGAGCGGCGCGCCCGCTGCTACACCGCCCTCGACAGGGCGTGCGGTGCGGTCGGGGTGGTCGACCGCCTCGACATCACCCCCGACGAGGTGACCTCCCTGATCGCCCACGCGACCTGCCCCCACGGCCACCCGCCCACCGACACATGCCCCGCCTGCCATGCCGCCGATGAGCGCGACCGTCGGATCCTGCACGGGCGCACCGGCACCGACCGGAGCACGGCCCGGACCGCCCTTCAGATCCTGCGCAATACCGACGAGGAGCCCCGATGACCTACGAAGAAGCCCTCGCTGAGGTCGCCACGGTCGGCGCTGTACAGCAGTCCGACGCCGCCCTCATGGCCTCCTACTGCGACGGCCCCATGCAGCTCATGGTGGGTGCCGCCAGCCCCAAGCTCGTGTGGGAGGGCGCACAGAAGAAGGGCCTGAGCGCCCATGACCTCGTGATCTTGGGCCAGACCGACCCGCTCGCCGTCCACGAACTCATGTGGATCTAGGAGGACCGATGACCGACCGCCCCCTCATGACCACCTGGTCGCACCCCGAGGCGCCGATGACCGTCCGGGTGGACTACAAGCTGCCCGGCGCCGCCGACGTCTACCACGTCACCTCTGTGGAGACCGGCGGGACGTGGCACCTCCCCGGCGCCCAGCTGCACGGCTTGGGGTTCCAGCCCGACGAGCGCACGTGACCACCCCAGCCCGCCCGGATCCAGCCGGCGCCCCGGTGCAACGCCGGGGCGGGCACGCACAACCCCTACCTCCTGCGGAGTAGCCCACATGGAAAAACGCAACCGCGACTGCACCTGCACCTGGACCACCCAGGGCCGCGAATGGTGTCACGCCCACGCTCTCACCACCGAGTTCGTCTCCTGCACTCCCCGCAAGCCCCAGCTCCTCCACGCCGTCCAGGTCACCGAGGACAACGCTGACACGCTCGCCGAGCTGCTGCACCAGGGCCGCGTCGAGCGGCTCGACGACGGGACCACCGCCGTGGCGTGGGTGAGCGGTGGCGTCCAGATCGCACCCATCGGCGACTACATCGTCCGCTTCGGAGCCCTTCAGTACCTGGCCTACCCCGCCGAGAAGTACCGCGGTCTGCTCAGGGACTACCCCACGCACACCTCCCGCGATTGGGAGGACCCGATGACAGGACCAGAGCACTACCGAAAGGCCGAACAGCTGCTCGCCGAGGTAGAGCGGCTCACCCACGAGCGCGACCTCGCGATCGCCCACGACCGCCAGCCCTACCCCACTGCCCACGCCTACCAGGCGGTGTGCGACGCGCTGGAGAAGCACAGGGCGCGCGCCGACGCAGCCGAAGCCGAGGTGGAGCGGCTGCGCGGCATCCGCGCCTCCCTGCCGCTGGAGATGGCCAACAGCTTCGAACACGGCGCCATGGAAATGCGAGAGCGGGCCGCCCGGGTCGCCCTCGACCAGGGCGACCGCGACACTGCCGCCCGGATCCACAGTCTCTGGCTCCACGCCGCCGATCAGCCTGCGGAGCATACGCAGTGACGCCCAGGTGCGGCGCCTGCCGCAGGCCCCTGAAATGCCCGGCGTCCATCGCCGCCGGGACCGGGCCCGTGTGCCGCAGGCGCCGCACCCCACAGCCCCAGCACAAGGCCAACCCGTCCCGGGGCACCCGCCCTGGCGAAGGGCAACTCGACCTCCTGGAGGACACAAGATGCCAACCGTCCGATTCGAGTCCCGCACCGCCACCGCCAAGCGCCGCGTGAAGTGCTCCGGCGGCTGCGGCAAGACCCTTACGCGGCAGCGCACCTTCATGCAGACCATCAGCCCCTTCAACCGCGATCCCGGCACCGGCCTGCCCCGCACCGCAGAACAGGTCCAGGAAGCGGTCAACCGCGAGGCCGATGCCTGGCAACCCCAGGCCACCTGCACGAACTGCGACACCGATCACTGAGGAGACCGATATGGACACTGACCACACCCCGCGCGTCCCGGACTACGACTGGCTCGACAACGACACCCTCATGGTCCGCGGCACCAGCACCGAGGAGATCCGCCACCGCGTCGACGCCGCCGTCGCCGAGCTGCGCGACGACGAGATCACCGTCGAGGCGGGCGACTACGCCCCGCAGGACCTCGTCGCCACACCGTGCCCAGGGCGCTGCGACTGCGACGGCGTCCACTACGAGGCCGACGCCCCCGGCCTGCGCGGGGCGCGGTTCCGCGGCCGGATCATGCCCATCGGTCTGCGCGCCCGCTAACCACCCGGGGCGGCGCACCGCGCGCCGCCCCCACCGAGGAGGCCCGTTGACCACCACAACTGAGAACGGCCCCACCCACGCCGACCTCGCGGGCCTCAACCCCGAGGACTACCGCGACACCTGCGACCACTGCATCGCGGTGGAAACAGCGCACCACCGCTACACCACCCTGCCCCACAAGGTCCGCCCAACCCGCACCGGCCTCGTCGCCCGCTACCGCCACCACTGCGGCCACACCTGGGTCTGCGGCTGGGGCCTGCCCCACCGCCGCTGACCCCCTGTCGTTCGCCACCCGCACGTCCGGAAGAGAGACCGATGCCCTGGTTCAAGATCGACGACTCAGCGCACTCTCACCCCAAGTGGGTGAAGGCGGGCAACGCCGCCCTCGGTCTCTGGGCGCGCTGCGGCTCCTACTCCGCCCAGCACCTCACCGAAGGTGTCGTCCCCGGCGATGTCGCTCGGATGTACGGCACCGCCCCTCAGGCCCGCAAGCTCGTCAAGGTCGGGCTGTGGCACGAGGCGGGCCACGACTGCGACCGGTGCCCCCAGCCGGACGCGGGCGACTATGTCATGCACGACTTCTTCGAGTCGGGCCGCAACACCACCAAGGCCCAAGCCGAAGCCGCCCGGGACGCCGCCGCCGAACGGCAGCGCAGGCGCCGCGCGAAGCAGGACACAGAGAAAAACGCTTCCGATTCGCCTTCGAAAACGGATCGATTCGTCGACGAAAAGTCTGCGAATCGCGGACGAAAAGACCCCCCGTTTTCACAAAGCGCTGCAGGTCAAGAGGGGTTGTCACAGCGTGACGCCACAGACGGTGTCACACCACCCCATGCCGATAGCCATGCCAGTACTCCCTACGGGAGTACTACAGATGGACGTCCGCGCGCGGGCGACGCCCACCCTGATCCGATCCCCGACTGGGCGCTGCCGCTGGTGCACCTCATGCAAGCCAACGGCCTCGACGCCATCCGGTGGAACCTCAACAGCGCCGACTGGGTCACCGTCCACGCCCTGATGAAAGCCAAAGGCGAACAGCCCATGGCCGCCTGCGCGATCCAGTCGGCCCGCAACGCCCGCACCGGCGTCTCCTCCGCGAAGTACTTCATCCCCGGCTGGAAGCAGCTACCCAACAAGGCCCCCGACGATCCCGGAGGCATCCCGCAGCTGCGGGTCCTGTCCGGTGAGGCCCGCCGCGGCGGCGCCTACGACGACCACCACATCCTCACCCCCGAACAAGCCCGCGACATCGCCGCCAACGGAGGAATCAACATCTGATGTCCACCGACTTCGACCCCTACGACGACGAGGCCAACTGGCGCCGCGCCCAAGAGTCCTGGCGCCGCGAGCAGGCCGAGCGCCGCCTGCAGGCGTTCCGCACCAAGCGGCCGATCGAGTTCGCCGAACCCGGCGACCTGCACCCCGACATCGAACCGTGGATCGAGGCCTACCTCGCCCGGGGCCGCGCCCTCGCGCTCATCATCATCGGAGCGGTCGGCGCCGGGAAGACCTGGTCGCTGTGGAAGATCCAGGAAACCCTCATCGAACGCGGGTGGCGCGGCCGGTGCGAAATCGCCTCCTCCTACGAACTCAAGGAAGCCACCGACCGGCCGGTGGACCACGACCAGGTCCGCGTCTGGCGCGAGGCCGACCTGCTGTGCATCGACGACATCGGCTCCCAGCGCATCAACGACTGGGACATGGACGCCCTGCACGCGCTGATCGACACCCGCCGCCAGCACCACCGCGCCACCGTCATCACCTCCAACAGCTCCGACCTGCGGCCCCTGCTCGGCGAGCGGGTCGCCTCCCGGCTGGCCGGCGGCGCCACCGCGGTCGTGTTCACCAACGGCGACCGCCGCAGGGGGCAGCAGTGAGCGACGCCCGCGAGATGCCCTGGGACCTGAACGCCGAACAGTGCGTCCTGGAAGCGATGATGCTCAACCGGCGCGCCGCCGAGCAGATCATCGACATCCTGCAGCCCCGCGACTTCTACCGGCCCGCCCACCAGGAGCTGTTTGCGCTGCTGGTCGAACTGGTCACCGCGGGCGCTGAGCACGGCCACGTGGCACTGGCCGCCCAGATGCGCCGCGCCGGGTCGCGCATCGACCCGCTGTACCTGGCCGAGCTGGACGACAAGATCCCCACTGCGGCCAACGGGGGCTACTACGCCAAGATCGTCGCGGATCGGGCCGTGCAGCGCCGCCTCGTCGAGGTCGGCACCCGCATCGCCCACTACGGCTACGACGGCGTCGGGGACGTCACCGACCTGGTCTCCCACGCCCGCGACGCCATGGACACGGTCGACACACCCGTGTGCGACGACACCATCGCCACCATCGGCGAACTGTTCGCCCCCATGGTCGACGAACTGGAGAAGCCTGAGGAGTCCGGCGACGCCATCGAGCTGCCCTACACCGACCTGCAGGAGGTGCTCGGCGGTCTGCACCCCGGCCAGCTCATGGTCATCGGTGCCCGCCCCAGCGTGGGAAAGACCGTCGTCGGAGTGGACATCGCCCGCCACGCCGCCATCCGGCAGGGTCTGCGCACCGTCGTGTTCAGCCTGGAAATGACCAAGCGGGAGCTGATGCACCGCATCGTGTCAGCCGAAGCGCAGATCACCATCACCGCGATCCGCAACAGGTCCCTGCGCGATGCCGAGTGGGAGCGCATGAGCGCGGTCCAGGCCCGGTTCAACGAGTCGCCGCTGATGCTCGACGACGCCAGCAACATCTCCCTGCCCCACATCCGCGCCCGCCTGCGCCACCTCGCCCGCTCCCGCCCCGTCGGCCTGATCGTCGTGGACTACCTCCAGCTGATGGACTCTCCCGGCCGCGCGGAGAACCGGCAGATCGAGGTCGCCCAGATGGCGCGCGGACTGAAAAAGCTGGCCGGGGAGTTCGGCGCGCCAGTGGTGCTGCTCAGCCAGCTCAACCGCGAATCAACGAAGCGCCACGACAAGAAGCCCATCCTCAGCGACCTGCGTGAGAGCGGGGCCGTGGAGCAGGACAGCGACATCGTGGTCCTGCTCCACCGCGACGACATGCACGACCGCGATTCCCCCCGCTCCGGAGAGATCGACCTGATCGTCGAGAAGAACCGGCAGGGGCCCCGGTGCACGGTCACCTGCGCGTTCCAGGGCCACTACTCCCGTGTCGTCGACATGGCGGCCGGATAACCCGAGGAGGACGAATGGACCAGCTCATCGCGATCTGCGGCATCTGCCGCACCCAGATCCCCGCAAACGACGGGGTCGTGTCGGCCGACTTGGCCGACCTCAACGGCTCCAACGAGGACGGCTTCGCCCGGTGGCGGGTCACCCACCGGGGGTGCCACCCGAACTTGGACGCGCTGACCTACGGGATCGAGCTGCAGCAGATCAGCACGGCGTGCCAGCTCCTGGTGTGGACGGCGCACATGTCGGAGAAGACGTGGCTGCCCAAAACGGACTGGATGGAACTGGTGCGCACCGCGGGTGAGACCGGGCGCCTGGACACCGGCCTGTGGCTGGCCTCCCACGGAGTCGAGCAGTGACCGACTGCCCGACCCCCACGACCCCGGCCAGATCACCTACTGGCGGCGCGACGACCGCGGCCGCCTCAACCCCTGGCCCGCCAAAGCCCGCTACGGCCCCGCCCTCTACCGCTCCCAGGTGCCCGCGGGGCTCACCGGGCCCGACCGGCGCGCCTGGGCCCAGGACTGGCACCGCACCCACCGCCACCCGTGGGACGCCGCCATCCGCTCCGCCATCGACGCCGACCCCGACGCCTGCCGGGCCCGCTTCGCGGCGTTCACCACGCGGTGCTGCTCCTGCGGGCGGGCGCTGAGCGACCCGGAGTCCAAGACCGTCGGTGTCGGCCCGGAGTGCCGGGCCGGTGTGCCCGCGGACATGCTCGGGCGCCTGGCGGTGCTCGTGGGCCGGGCACACGCCACCGCCCTGAGCGCCTCAGACGTCCCGCAACCCGCACCCACCCAAGGACACCCGGAGCACCCCGTTAAGCCCGCATTTTTCCGCACGGTCAGCAAAGAGAGGCACACATGAGCAACCGCCCCACCCCACCCGGACACAACGGGTGCGTCTGCCCCCGATGCCACTTGGTGTTCACCGGGCCCACCGCCTTCGACAAACACCAGGACCAACGCGGCGGCAACACCGCCTGCCACGACCCCGCCACCCGCGGCATGGAGATCACCCGCCGCACCGTCGACGGCCATCCCGTGTGGGGGCGGACCATGAGCGACGCGGACCGGCAGCGCCTCGCCCGTACCTGGGAGGCCGCGTGAACGCAGTCCAGGACCCCCTGTTCGACCTTTCCGAACCGCCCGCCGTGCTGCGTGGACGGCTCCGCCCACCCAACACCACCGCCAGCCACCCCAAGCGCCCCACCACCGCAGACGACGCCTACACCGGGCTGCAGCGCCGCCACGGCACCCGCCGCATCGAAACCGTCTACCTCCCAGGCGACAACCCCAAGGAGACCCGATGACCCAACCCCGCCGATTCGAACTCGTCCGCGACCACGACGTCACCGGAGTGTCAGGAACCGGTGTCGTCGCCCTCGGTGTGCAGTGGCCCGACGGAGCAGTCGTCGTGCGCTGGCTCACCGCCACCTCCTCCACCGCGATCTACGACTCCGCCGCCGACGTCGAAGCCATCCACGGCCACGGCGGACACACCCACATCCAATGGACCGACCCCGAACCGGTCAAATGGGCCAACGCCGCCGTGGATTGTCCGCACTGCCCCGACGGCCACACCCCGCCCACTGGCGGGTCCCAACCCTGGGGCGCGTTCCTCAGCAGTCACCGCGACGGCGACGGCCAACCCACCGACATCATCGTCTGTCGCTCTGGTGGGGCACACGTCGCTGAGTCCGACGTGGAGTGGCTCCGGGCGGTCGTGCGCGCGGCGGAAGGCGGTGCTGCGTGAGCACTGAGGTGTCCAAGTGCACGCGCTGCACCCGCGCCGTCCCGACCGAACCACCCCGCGAAGGAGTCCGCTACCGGCTGCGCATGACCACCACGACGCACATCCTCAGGTTCAGCATCTGGCGGTTCCGCTGGATGCCCGCCCACCCGGCCGACCGGGTCCAGACCACCTACACCGATCTCACGCTGTGCGACACCTGCGCCGCCGACGTGCTCGCGTTCGCGCAGGGCAAGGAGACGTGATGCTCAAGTTCCTGCGCACCGTGCGGCACCTGCTGGCCACCCGCCACCCCGCCCACGGCGGCCACATCACACCGCGTCCGCAGCACGACGGATATCCGGTGCAGCTCTCGCCCGGCTACGACCACGCGACCCTCGACACCATCGCCCGCGTACTCGACAGCGAACTCGGCCACACATGGTGCGACGACTGCTACCCCGCCGGAACCGACTGGCAGCACTTCACAGCGACCGCCGTCATCAACGCACTCACTCGCCATGACCAGGACCACGGCCGCGCCTATGAGGCGGACGGCCCCCGCGGCCGGGTCTACGCCGCGATCCGCCAGACCCTCCACCAGCTCCACCCCGACGCCGACGACGGCCGCCCCACCGGCGGCCACACCGCACTCGACGACGACGCCCACCGCATCACCTTCGCCGTCATGAAACAACTCAACGGGCCCTGCGGCGACACCTGTCCACGCATCATCAGCGGGCCGCCCCTCACCTGCGAACTCCCGCACGGCCACCACGGCGGCCACCGTTATCGCGACACAACCTGGACCACCGTCACCGAGGAGCAGCCATGAACCGAGCCCACGCCACCCAGCCCCCGCCGTGGTGCCCCTACTGCGGCAAGCGGCTCCCAGGCCACCGCCCCGACTGCCCCACACTGCCGCGCTGCCACGCCACGACCAGCCCGCCCGCATGAGCAAGGACCGGCGGATCCAACCCGCCGGCCCCCTGCGTCTGGCGCCCGTGTACGCCTGTATCCCCCGATGGGATGCGGTCACGATAGATCACGATCACGAGGGGGCGCTATGGGCGCGATCTGCGAAATCTGCGAGCACCCGGTGGGGGAGCAGGCCTACGTGTGCGCGGCGTGCGCCGGGGGGATGCTCGCCGCCCTGCGCGCCGTCCACGGCGACGCGCACCTGCACGGGCTGGACACCGATCTCGACATCGCCATCGCCCGACAGGGCACCCGGCTGCCCGACACCGGAGCCAAGCGCACCAAGACCGCCTCCCAGATCATCACCGAGGACATCACCCTGCCCCAGGCGCTGGCCATGGGTGGCGTCGACCCCCGCGCGAGCGAGGCCGCCCAGGTGCTGCGCGGCACCCTGTCCACCTGGTGCCGGGTCCTCATCGACGAGGACGGCGGCCACCCGCCGACGGGCACCCTGGCGTCCATGGCGCGCTGGCTCGGGGAGCGCACCGAGACGATCCGGCACCGCGCATGGGCCCCGGAGTGCGTCGACGAGGTCCTGGCCGCCGTCGCCCAGGCGCGGCGCGCCGTCGACCGGCCCCCCGAGCGGGTGTATGCGGGGGAGTGCCCCCAGTGCTCGGCACCGGTGTACGGGGTGAAGGGCCGCGACACCGCGGACTGCCGCCGGGAGGGGTGCGACGGCATCATCGAGGACCCCGACGCCCGCCGGGCGGACGCCGCCCGCGAGGCCGCCCGCCTGGCCCCCGACCGGGAGGTGACCGCGGTTGAAGCCGCGTTGGTGGCGACCGCAATGGGCCAGCGGGTCACTGACCGGTGGATCCGTCGCCTTGACCAGATGGGGCGCCTGGCCCGGTGGACCCGGAGGCGCATCCGCGCCGGTACCGGCTGGGGGACGTGCTGGCCGAGATGAGTCCGCAGTCGCGGGCGAGCTAGTCCTCGGGTGGGGCGGGTCTGGGGCGTGCCCCCGTCCGAGGCGCGGCGTATAGGTCCGAACCAGACCGGTCCGGGCCTATACGCCGCGATCTACCGCCGACCAGATCGCTCATGACCCGGCCCCCTTCTTCGCGGCGCGGCGCTTCTCGGCTGCCGACTTCCTAACGGCTTCGGCGGCCTCCGGGTTGGTGATCCGGCGGATCGTCTCCCGAGTCAGGTCGGTGCGCTTCACAAGATCGGTCTGAGCGACGCCTGCGTCAGCCGCTTTGCGGATAGCGGTGTCACGGTCGTGTTTTGCCTGTTCCAGCAGGTCTTTGAGGTCGCGCCATCTCTGGGCGGCGGCGACGGCTGCTGTCAGTTCGTCTTCCATGCCCAACAGATTGCCACACGAGTAGGCCAATTTCCATTGCCTACTTGCATGGCCTACGGCGTAGGCATACAATGGAATCATCAGCACGAGGCACACAGGAGGCGGGCATGGCGCAGCACACCACCCAGCAGACCCGGTGGCCCAACGGCACCGTGGTCGTCTACCACGGATCCGTCACCCCCTGGCATGGCCACCACTTCGAAGCGTGGCCGTGCGACTGCGAGAACGAGCACTGCGGCCAAACCCGGTACCAGCTGGACGACCTCATCACCGAAGAGGCCGTACTCCTCCACGTGCGGCCCGGGTCCTTCAGCCCTGTGAGCGAGCTGCGCTCAGTCACCTAACAAACGCGGCCCCGGGCCGGTGCGCCAACACCTTCCCGGGGCCTTGATCCACACCTGATGCGCCAGGAGTGAACCCGATGGAATTCAACCACCACGACGACGCGCGGTGCACCTACTGCAAGGAATCCGCGATCACCTACACCTACCCCGACGATCTGCCCACCCCGGTGTGCGGCGCCCACTCCATCGAGCTGGGAGCCGCCGCATGAACCTCCCGTACTGGAACAACCGCTCCGGGATCTGGGACGACGAGCCCGCCACCACGACCTGCCTGTGGGAGACAGACGGCGGCGCCGAGTGCGGCAACCCGATCCCCGCCAACGCCGACTCCGACGAGCCGTTCTGCTCCTGGCATCAGGGCGCGGTCGACCGGGGCGAGATCACCTACGAGGAATACCGCGCGCTCCGCACCCACCACCAGCCCGTGATCTGACACAGAGACGGCCCCGTCACGGCGACGCGACCGCCGGACGGGGCCTCGATCCCATCCATGCAGTTCCAGCCACATAGGAGGATCCGTGCTCAACCGTACCGCTGTTCGCCCCGAGCAGCTGGCCACCTACCGGCAACTCGTTGCCACCATCCACTACGCCAACCAGCGCACCCCCGAGCAGATCGCCGACCGCATTCGCGCCGCCGGGATCGTCGGTGAGCGCGGCAGCGTCGACGCCTCACCGGTCGGCCTGTGGCTTGTCGATGAGCTGCACACCGCTGGGATCCCCGCTGAGACCTACAGCTGGGTGGGTGACGACTTCACGGTCTATGACCGCGAGGGGCGGGTGCTGGCCCGCATCCGCATCCCCAGTGGCCCCACCGCAGGAACCCTGCATGAGCTGGAGTGCCTGGTCAACGACCTCGATCACGACTTCGCGGACCTCGTCGAGGGCGAACCGCTCGGTGAGGCCGACCGAGCCGAGCTGGCCGCCATCGAACCGCTCGAATAGGCCCTAGGTTGCGGGAGTTGCGGGTGTTCCGTATCGTCGTGATCAAATAGATCCACTGTCGCAAGGCCCGGTCGCCACGGCTGGGCCTTCGTCGTGCCCGGCAGGCCCCACACCCGCCCCTACGGGAGCGCCCCACCTGCCGGGCGCCCACCCGTCCGGCCCGACTCCGCCACTGGGGGGTGGGCGTCTGAGTCGGGCCGGACCGCCACACCAGCGCCACGGAGGACACCATGCCGCGCGTCGCCATCACCGTCACCCCGATCACCCGCGACGGTGTCACCGGCGCGGCCGAGGCCGACGGCGACCCCGCCAACAACCACAGTGTGGCGAACACAGGCAGAGTGTTTGTCGAGGTCCGCAACGCGTCGGGCACCACGGCGCACGACGTCACGTTCGTCACGCAGCAGACCGTCGACGGGCAGGCCGTCGGCGACCGAACCAAGAGCATCCCGTTCGGCGAGACCCACCGCTTCGGCAGCTTCCCCGTCAGCGTGTACGGGCGCGAGCTGCACGTGGACGTCGCCCACGCCGACCTCAAGCTCCGCGCGTTCTCCTACTGATCACGCCGCTCATGCGGAGGCTTAGCGCTCGCCCAGAACCCCCCGGCCAGCAGCACACCGCCCACCGCCAGCAACGCCACCGCCAGCGGGGCACCATCAGCCGCCGCCGGACACCCACTTGAGTCGAACGCCGCGCCACACGAAGTCGGCACCAGGCCCAGCACGAACCCGCCCACCACGATCGCGGCACCCACCAGCATCAGCACACCAGCACGGGACACAGGAACTCCTCACCTCGGGGGATGTGGGGCTGAGCCTACGGTCCCGTACCTGCGCCGCGTACCATGTGGCCGGACCAGGCCAGGAGGAGGCGACGATGCCGCTGCGTCCCTGCCTCGGTGTGCACGGCCAACCCTGCAACCGCCTCACCCGCGGCTCCCGCTGCCCCGAGCACCAGGCCGAGGCCGACCGCAGACGGGAAGCCAGCCGTCCGTCGTGGGTGCAGCGGTACGGCAAGGACTGGCAACGCGTCGCCAAGCAGTTCGTCGACGCCGCCGTGCGGCGCGGCGAGGGCTGCGTGTACTGCCACCAGGTCGGCCATTACGACGAGGCAGGCGTCCACAACTCGATGACCGCCGGACACATCGTCGCCCGCGAGGACGGCGGCACCAACGACGACGAGAACCTGCAGCTCGAATGCCGACACTGCAACTCCCGCAAGAAGCGAAGCAGGAAGGGAACGTGACCCGCCAGGTCACGCTGGTCTGTGGCCCACCCTGCTCTGGCAAGACCACCTGGGTAGCCGAGCACGCCAGCCCCGACGACATCGTGGTCGACCACGACGCCCTCGCCCGACACCTCGGCTCCACCCGCCACCACAACCACGGCCCCGCACTCCGAGGACAGGCCGAGCGCTACGTCGCCCAGCTCCTGCGCCACGTCGCCACCATGGAACACGGAACCGCGTGGGTCATCCGCACCGCACCCACCGCAACCCACCGCGCCCGGCTCGCCCACTATCTGAGGGCCGCCCGCACCGTGCTCCTCCTGCCCCCACTGCCCGAGCTGCTGACCAGGGCGCGCGCCCGGCCCGCACGACGCGAGACGACCAAAGCGATCAAGATCTGGCTCGCCAGGTACACGCCACGCGACGGCGACGAGGTCATCACCGGCTGACACGCGCGGGGGAGGGGGAGTCGGATCTTCGGGTCGGGCCGAGCCTGACCCGTGCCCCCCGGGCGGGAATATCGCCGCAACTTAAAGTCATTTTTGCGCCGTTGGCGACTACAGGGGGTGACTTGCATGCCCGGTCAGCCCCCACAGCCGGTTGAGCGCAAGCGGGCCCGCGGCAACCCCGGCAAGCGCTCGCTGCCGGAGCCGGTGGCGGTCCTGCAGCCGAGCGACAACATGCCGCCGGTTCCGGTGACGCTGGGACAGACGGGCCGGGCAGTGTGGCAACGCTTGTGGACCGCAGGACAGGGGTGGCTGTCGCCGACCACGGACGTGGACATCATGACGCGGCTGTGTGAGGCGCACGACGAGAGGGAAGCGATTCGCGCGGAGCTGGCGGAGTCCGGCTACCTAGTGAGTGGGTCGCAGGGCCAGCCGCGGCCAAATCCGCTCATCCGCACCCTGCGGGAACTGGAATCGCAGATGACCAAGCTCGAAGGTCTATGCGGGTTCAACCCCAGCGATCGCGGTCGTCTGGGATATGCCGAGGTGAAGCGCCAGTCGAAGCTGGACGAGCTACTGCAGAGACGCCGTGACGCGGGGTGAGGCGTGGCCGCCGCGGTGGCTGACCCTGGTGCCTGCGGAGGACCTGGTGCGTGGCGACGGAGATCACGCTGCGGATTTCATCGAGGCGCTGTGCCGCATCACCAAGGAGAGCGTGGCGGGCGCCTCCGGGGAACCGATCGTGCTGCGGGGATGGCAGCGCGATCTGCTGGCGCACGTGTATGCGCGGCGGGCCGATGGCCGCTACCGGCACCGCCAGGCGCTGGTGGGGGTGGCGCGCAAGAACGGCAAGTCGGCGCTGGGGGCGGGGATGGCGCTGTACGGGTTGCTGTGCGGTCCTGCGGGCGGCGAGGTGTACTCGTGTGCGGCGGACAAGGAGCAGGCCCGCATCGTGTTCGGCACCGCTAAGCGCATGGTGGAGATGGAGCCGGACCTCGCCGAGGTCATCAAGCCGTACAAAGACGCCCTGGAGGTCAAGGAAACCGGCAGTGTCTACCGGGTCCTGTCGGCGGAGGCCTTCACCAAGGAGGGCCTGAACCCCACCCAGGTCATTTTCGACGAGGTGCACGCCCAACCGAACCGGGAACTGTGGGACGTGATGGCGCTGGCCATGGGCGCCCGGGTGGAACCTCTGCTCATCGGGATCACCACCGCCGGGGTCCGCGCGGACGCCACCGGCAAGGACTCGCTGTGCTACTCGATGTATCAGTACGGGCGGCGCGTCGCGGCCGGGGAGTTCGAGGACCCGAGCTTCTTCATGGCGTGGTGGGAGCCCGCCGACCCCAAGGCCGACCACCGCGACCCCAACACGTGGCGGGAGGCCAACCCCGGATTCGGCGACCTTGTCTCGGCGGAGGATTTCGCGTCCGGGGTGCTGCGCACGATGGAGCCGGAGTGGCGCACCAAGCGCTGCAACCAGTGGGTCAGTACCGCGGAGTCGTGGATGCCCGCGGGGGCGTGGGGCGAGTGCACGGATGCTCGCGGGGTGCCCGACGGCGCCGAGGTCGTGCTCGGCTTCGACGGCAGCTTCTCCAACGACTCCACGGCGCTGGTGGTGGTGCAGATCCCGGATGGCGAGGAGGCCCCGCACATCGACGTGGTCGAGTGCTGGGAGAAGCCCGCTGACGCCGGGCAGGAGTGGCGGGTGCCGGTGATGGCGGTGGAGGAGGAGATTCGCCGGGCGTGCCGCCGGTGGCAGGTGCGCGAGGTCGTGTGCGACCCGGCTCGGTGGTCACGCACTTACGCGATTTTGGAGGAGGAGGGGCTGCCGATCGTGGAGTACCCGCAGTCGCCGACGCGGATGATCCCGGCGACGCAGCGGTTCTACGAGGCGGTCCTCAACGCGACGGTGACCCATTCGGGGGATGCGCGGCTGGCCCGCCACATCGATAACTGCACGGTCTACACCGACTCACGCGGGTCGCGGTTGCGCAAGGACGCGAAGAACTCACCCCGCAAGATCGACTTGGCGATCGCCGCAGTGATGGCCTACGACCGGGCGTGCGTTGCTGAGCCGGAGGGGGTGCCGAACCTGTGGTGAGCATCCTCGTGCAGGCGCTCGGCATCGCGCTGATGGCGGCGTTCTCCTGGTTTGTGTGGCCGCCGCTGCCGCTGCTGGTGGTTGGGGCGACGCTGGTGGTGGCGGTGGAGGCGCGCGATCTGGCGCGGCGACGCCGGGCTGGGGGCGGTGAGCGCTCGTGAGTTTGTTCGGCGGGTTGTTCGAGCGGCGCGGCTTGGAAGACCCGGCGGTGCCGCTGTCAAGCCCGTCCATCGTCAGCCTGCTCGGTGGGAAGCCGGGCACGGCCGGGATGAGCGTCACGGAGAAGACCGCGCTGAAGTTCTCGGCGGTTTTCCGCTGTGTCAAGCTCACCTCCGCAGTGCCTTCGGCGCTGCCGCTGCACGTCTACACCAAGCGGGACAAGACCAAAGCGGGTTCGACACTTCTGGATGAGCCGCATCCAGAGCTGACGGCGCTGGAGCTGTGGCGGCTGACCTATGTGCACAAGGGCCTGTGGGGCAACTCCTACCTGCAGAAGATCCGCAACGGCGCCGGACAGATCGTCGAGCTGTGGCCGATCTCGCCGGACCGGGTGCAGGTCGGGCGCATTCGCCCCACGCCCACCAGCCCACCGCAGAAGGTGTTCACCGTGGTGGACGACTGGGGTGTCACCCAGGACCTGTCCTCGCGCGAGATCCTGCACATGCCTGCGATGGGCTACGACGGCATCACCGGAGTCTCGCCGATCAGGTGCGCAGCCGAGGGCATCGGAATGGGGCTGGCGGCGGAGAAATACGGCGCGAAGCTGTTCGGGTCCGGATCCCTGATGTCAGGCATTTTGCAGACCGAGCAGCGCCTGGACAAGCAGGCGGCCGATGCGCTGAAGGAGCGGTGGCAGTCCAAAGTGGGCGGAGTAGAGAACGCCCACGACATAGCGGTCTTGGACTCTGGAGCGTCATTCGAGTCGGTGACGATGCCCAACAAGGACACACAGTTCATCGAAAGCAGGAAATTCCAGGTCGTCGAGGTCGCCCGCTACTACGGGGTACCGCTGGTGTTCCTGTTCGAGACAGAGAAGTCCACCTCGTGGGGCACCGGGCTGGAACAGCAGGCGCTGGGATGGGTGCAGTTCGACCTGCACCCGGATTGGCTGGCACCCACCGAGGCCCGCATCACCAAGGAACTGCTCGCCCCCGCCGGGCTGTATGCCGAGTACAGCGTGGAGGGCCTGCTGCGCGGGGATTCCGCGGCGCGCGCCCAGTTCTACCGAGTGATGCGCGAGGTCGGCGCCTACTCCGCGAACGACATCCGCCAGCTGGAGAACCGTCCCCCGGTCGAGGGCGGCGACACCTACCTGCAGCCGGTCAACATGGCCCCTCTCGGCTCCGACCCGGACGACGATACTCCGCGACCTCCGGAGGATCCGGACGACGACGATGACGACGAGGAAGACGAATGAGCCTCACGACCCTGGAACGGCGCCGGCTTCCGCTGTCGGACGCGTCCGCTGAGATCCGCGTCGACGGCGGCGATGACGGCCATGGGGAACGGCGCTTCCATGGCTATGCAACCAAGTTCAACGCCCGCACCGCGATCGGGAACCCGCTCACCTGGGGGTTTTACGAGGAATTCGCGGCCGGGGTGTACACGAAGACCTTGTCGGAGGGCGACCAGCGGTTCCTAATTGACCATGACTCCTACTACGTGGTGTCTCGGGTCAGCGCCGACACCTTGAACTTGGCCCAGGACCGGGTCGGCCTGGCGGTGGACTCCGCACTGGATATGCGGCTGTCCTACGTCAGCGATCTCGCGGTCAACCTGGAAAACCGCAACGTCACGGGCATGAGTGTGGGTTTCTACCCGGTCAAGGTCGACTGGGTGGAGGAGGACATTGAGACCTCCGATGGCCAGAGCGCGACCGTGGAGGTGCGCATCATCCGGGAGGCGAAGCTGATCGAGGTCAGTGCGGTGACCTTCCCGGCGTATGAGGACACCGAGGCCGACGTCCGGTCGGTCTCTGCGGCGCTGCTGCGCCGAGGCGACCCCGGCGCGATCGAGCGTCGGGCCGCACACCGTCCCGAACTACGGGACCTATTGCAGGTCATCGAACCGCGCGAGCCGGGAGAGCCCACTCGCGCTGACGCATCCGAGGAGCCGGGAGAGTCCACTCCGAGGAGGCACGTCGACCGGATCGACCTGGCGATGCGGGGTCTAGCCGCCCGCTACCGGCTGCCCCGGTAACCCATCTATCGATCACGACCCCGCCCATGGCGGGGTTGTCGGCATGCCCTGAGGAGGGCGCGTGAGCACGACCGAGAAGACGCTCATCGAGCGCCAGAACACGACCTGGCACCGCATGCAGGAGATCATGCGCGGCGCTGAGGAGGAAGCGCGGGACCTCACCGCTGAGGAGCGCGATACCTGGGATAAGGCCGAGGCCGAACTGACCCAGGTGTCGGAGGACCTGGACCGGGTGCAGCGCATGGCGCGACTGTCCCAGGTCGACCGGTCCCAGCACGTGGACGCCGGTGCGCCGGGAGGGGAGCCCGAGGGCGACTTGCGCGGGCAGGGCGAGACCCCCGAGCAGCGCTACGTCGAGGCGTTCTCCACCTACCTGCGGCGCGGCATGGGGCGACTCTCCATTGAACAGCGCAGCCTGCTGGAGGAACACCACGAAGAGCTGCGTGCCCAGGGCACCGAGGTCGGCACCGAAGGCGGATTCCTCGTCCCGGACGGTTTCCGCAACACCATCACCGAGACGATGAAGGCGTTCGGTGGTCTGCGTGAACTCGCCGAGATCATCACAACCGACACCGGCAACGACTTGCCGTGGCCCACCAACGACGACACCGCCAACGAGGGGTCCTACCTCGGGGAGAACGAGGAGGTGCCCGACACCGAGGTCACGTTTGGGCGGCGCAAGATGTTCGCCCACATCATCACCTCAGGCAAGGTGCTGGTGCCGCTGGCTCTGATGCAGGACAGCGCGTTCGACGTGCAGGCGTTCCTGGGCCGCAAGCTCGGCATGCGCATCGCCCGCCGCGGTGCACGAGCGTGGGCGACCGGCACCGGCGTGGACCAGCCCGAGGGCATCACCACCAATGCCACCGTCGGCAAGACCGGCGCCACGGGCCAGACCACGTCGATCATCTACGACGACATGATCGACCTGGAGCACTCGGTGGACCCGGCCTACCGCAACGCCGGCAACGCCGGCTACGTATTCCACGACGAAACCCTGAAGGTCCTGCGCAAGCTCAAGGACGCCGACGGTCGGCCGCTGTGGCAGCCAGTGCCCGCCCCGGGTTTCCCGCCGACCATTAACAGCTGGGCCTACACCATCGACAACAGCTTCCCGACGCCGGGCGCGTCGAACAAGACGATGCTGTTCGGGGACGTGCGCGCGGGCTACATCATCCGCGAGGTCCGCGGCATGCAGATGGTGCGCCTGGACGAGAGGTACGCCGAGAAGCTCCAGGTCGCCTTCTTCGCCTACGCCCGCCACGACGGCAAGATCAACGACCCGGCGGCGATCCGTCTCTACCAGCACGCCGCGTCCTGACCCCACCTTTGACCTGAGAGGAGCAGCGTCATGCGTGACCTGCACAGCCTGATCACGCCGGTGGAGTCGATCGCGCCGGCCGCCCACACCGCCTCGGCCAACGGGACCTCGGTGGACCGCGGGCAGAACAGCAACGCCTACGAGTCGGTGGCGGTGGTGGCCTACGCCGGGACCATCACCGATGGGGACCACGCCATCACCGTGGAGCACTCCGACGACGACTCCACCTGGACCGAGGTGGCCGCCGCCGACCTGCAGGGCACCCTGCCGACGTTCTCCACGTCGGAGGCGGGAGAGCACACTATCGGGTACTTCGGCCGCAAGCGCTACGTGCGCGCGGTCACCACCGTGACCGGGGCGACGTCCGGAGGCGTGTACGGCGTCCTGGTGGTGCTGGGGCATGCCCGCGAGATCGCCCAGGGGTCCTGATGGTGGCCGTGAGGGTGCTCGTGCCTATCGCGGGCCCTGATTTCTCGTGGGTGCCGGGGGATGTGGTGGACATGTCGGGTGAGCAGGCCGAGCGGTGGGCGGACGGGGTGCGCGCTGAGCTGGTGCGCACCGCGGAGCCGCAGACGCCGGAGCAGTCGGCTCCGAATCCGGAGACCGCCGTGTCGGCTCCGCGCCGACCTGGCAAGGCCACGGCGCGCAAGCGCCCGCCGAAGGGCGAATGACCGGTGCCCGCGCTGACGCTGGCCGCCGCCAAGAAGCAGCTCAACATCACGTCGACGACCCACGACACCGAGCTGCAGGACTACGTTGACGGCGTCAACGAGGTCGTCGAGTTCTACGTCGGCCCGGTGGACGACCGGACGGTGGTGGAGCGGTGGACCGGGGCGCGGCGGGCGATCGCGGTCCGGCACCGCCCAGTGGTGTCCCTGACCTCAGTCACCTACCTGGTCGACGGCTCGGAGGTGGCGGCGGTGGCCGACGTGGACGTGGACATTGAACTGGGTGTGCTGCGGCTCAAAACGGCGGAGTGGTGGCCGGAGGGCCGGTACCTGGTGGAGTACGTGGCAGGGCGGGGCGGTTCGGCTCCCGCAGCGGCGGACATCGCAGGGCGGATCATCATCCAGCACCTGTGGGAGACGCAGCGCGGCGGCGATAGTCGTCGCCCTGACCTCGCGGGAGGTTTGGAGACGGTGACGACGGGCGGGTTTACGTTCTCGGTGCCGCGGCGGGCGATCCAGCTGTTGGAGGCGCATTCGACCGGACCGGCGTTCGCCTGATGGGTATCGCCACGTCCGCGACGAGCTACCCGGCGGTGACCGACGCGCTCATCGCGGGATTCGGCGCGGCGCCGGACCTGTCGGGTGTGCAGATCATCGACGGCCCGCCGACCCGCAACGTCACGTTGGAGCCGGATGTGATCGTCGTGGGTTTTTCGACGGAGCGTCCGGCGATGGAGGTCACCCAGTCCGAGCAGAACCTGGCCGCCACGCGTGACCGGGAGGACTACGACCTGGTGTGTCTGGCCTCGTCCTGGCGGGGCGAGTCAGGCGTGAAGGCGGTGCGCGATCGGTGCGCCGCCCTGGTCGATGCCATGAACCAGGTGCTGATCGCGGATCGGCGGCTGGGCGGGGCGTGCTTGCACGCGCGCCTGTCGGTGCACAGTGTCGCCCCCATACAGACCGACACCGGCCCGTGCTGCACTGCCGAGGTGCTGATCTCCATCAACGCTCTGACCAAGAGGTAACCGTGGCTGGCGACGAGATCAACTTGGGTGAGGCGTTGGCGGGTAACGCGGTCCGGCGGCTCATCAGGGACGTGGGTCGGCTCCCGGACGATCTGCGCAAACGGTTGCGTCCGGCGATGCGGGAGGCGGCGCAGCCGGTGCTGGCGGATGCGCGGCGGCGGGCGTCGTGGTCGACGCGCATCCCCGCGGCGCTCCGGCTGGCCACGTCGTTTACGAGGCGTCAGGCCGGGGTTTCGATCGTGGCGTCGCAGAAGCGGGCCCCGCACGCGCGGCCCTACGAAGGCATCACCGGCCGCGACAACTTCCGCCACCCGGTATTCGGCAACCGCGAGGAATGGGTGGAACAGAAGACGCGCCCGTTCATCGGCCCGGCGGTGGACTTGCACGGGCGCCGGGTGGTGGCCGCCGTCAACAAGACCGTCGACGAGGCCGCCCGCGAGGCCGGTTTCAAACGGACATAGGAGGAGCGATGGCGCAGCAGAAAGTGCGGCTGGTGCACGACGGGGTCAGCGGCCACTACGACGCCCCCGTGAGTGCGGTCGCGTTCTGGGAGTCGCGCGGGTGGCGGCGAGCCGACGCACCGCGCACGGGTGAGCAGGCGCAGGTGCGCACGAGGTCGAAGGACGCCGGGAAGTCGGCGCAGAGCGAGAAGGACGGTAGCTGATGGCCGCCACACCAATCAATGTGAGCGACAAATTCATCCACCCCGGGATCACCGTCGTTCTGTTCGTGCCGACGATCGCGGATCCTGCGGCCCCGACGCGCGTGGAGCTGGACGCGGGCACCGACCTCACCGAGGAGGTCATCGCCGCTGGAGGGTGGCAGTTGAACTCCAACCGCGTCAGCTACAACCCGTTGGGCAGCAAGTTCACGCCGAACATCGCTGGTCGGCAGAGCGTTGATGACTCCTCGCTGACGCTGCCGCAGGACCTGGCGGGCGACGACGTCCGCAGCGTGCTCCCGCAGGGGACCACGGGCTACATCGTGATCATGCATGGCGGTGACGTGGCTGCCTCTCCCATGGATGTGTGGCCGGTGGAGGTGTCCTCGCTGGGCAAGCCCGTCCTGCCCGAGGGCAGCGAGATCGCCAGCATTGCGGTCCAGTTCGCTATCCCCAGCGAGCCCGCTGAGTCGGTGGCGATCCCGGCGTGAGTGATCTGCGGGAGCGGCTGCTCGCTCGGGAGCGGCCGAGCGTCACCTACCCGCTTCGGGTGGCCTCCGTCTCAGAGACGTCCGAGGCGGAGGCGGAGCTGGCGGCTGCCAAACGGTCGCTGCGGATTTGGGAAGCGCAGGACACTCCGGACCGCGCCAAGCTCGCCAAGGCCAAGAAGACGGTTGAGCGTGCGCAGGCGGCGCGGGACGCCTGCTACGCCGAGATCGTCCTGCGCGCCCTGCCCGTCCGCGATTTTGAGAAGCTGCAGGACGCCTACCCCGAGCCCGAGGACGGCGAGGACACAGCTGCCCGCCGCGAGGCCGATGAGGCGTACCTGCGGGCAGTGTTCCACGCGTCGGTCGACTCCGACCTGACTGAGGTGGAGTGGGACCAGGTCATCGCCGAAAACCTCAGCACGGGCGAGCGCAACGAGCTGTTTCAGCTGGCGCTCGGGATCAACGGCCGCACCCGCGCGCCAGGCGGCGGAGTCCCAAAAGGCTAGACCGCGACCCCCAGTTCCGGCTGGAGATGGAGGTCGCCGAGCACTACCGCATCCCCCACTCCCAACTGCTCAGCTGGCCTAAATCCGACCGCGACAAAGCCATCTGGCTGCACGTCCGCAAACGCGCGACGTGCCAGGGGTGCGGGACCCGGACCGAGGAATGGGACCCGGCCCAGGGCGGGCGCCGCGGCGCTTACCTCGCGACGGAGTCCACGTGTCCGGGCTGCCAGCAGCTCGCGGCCCGCCAGGACTGGCTGTCAAAGCAGCACGGTCAGCACCTCCCCGCCGGCCTGAAAGTCCACCTGAAACCCAACCCGCAGCCGAGGGGGTGAGTGGTGGCCCAGAAGGACCTGCGCGTCAACCTCAGCGCGGAAACCCGGTCGCTGGAACGGGGCATGCAGCGCGGCGAGCGCGCCATGGAGCGCTACCGGCGCTCGGTGGAGGACGCCAACTCGGCGATGATGCGCCTGGAGCAGGAGCTGCAGCGCGACATCGACAAGACGCTGGCCGAGGTGGAGGCGCGCTCCGCCCGCGCGGCCGAATCGGCGCAGCGCCTAGGTACCGGAATGATGGTCGCTGGTGGGGCGATCGCCGCCGGGCTGGGGCTGGCCGCGCGGGCAGCGGTGCAGTGGGAGTCCGACTGGGCCGGGGTCACCAAGACCGTCGAAGGCAGCGACGCTCAGATGCAGGCGCTGGAGGACTCGCTGCGCGGACTGGCCCTGCAGATCCCCGCCACCCACACCGAACTCGCCCAGATCGCCGAATCCGCCGGACAGCTCGGCGTGCAAACCGAGAACGTCATCGGGTTCACCCGCACCATCGCCGCCATGGGCGTCACCACCAACATGACCGTGGAGGACGCCGCCAAACAGATGGCGCGATTCTCCAACATCATGGGCACCCCACAGCAGGACATTGACCGACTGGGTGCGTCGATCGTCGAGCTGGGCAACAACTCGGCGACGACCGAGGCGGAGATCCTGGAGATGGCGATGCGTATCGCCGGCGCCGGGAACACCGTCGGCATGACCGAGGGCGACGTCCTCGGGTTCGCCGCCGCCCTCAGCTCTGTGGGCGTCGAGGCGGAGGCGGGCGGGTCAGCGGTCAGCCGGGTGATGCTGAACATCGACACCGCGGTCGCCGAATCCGGCGAAAACCTCACGAGGTTCGCGCAGGTTGCTGGGACCAGCGCTGATGAGTTCACGGAGACGTGGAGGGACGACCCGTCGCAGGCGATCGCTCAGTTCGTGAGTGGCCTGGACGAAATGAACACCTCGGGCGAGAACGTCGCCGCCACCCTCGCCGAGCTGGGCCTAGGTGAGATCGTCGTCCGCGACGCCCTGCTGCGTATGGCCGGGGCCTCCGACGTCGTCGCCCAGTCACTCGAACTCGGCAACCAGGGCTGGGAGGAGAACACGGCGCTGTTGGAGGAGGCGGCCCAGCGCTATGAGACGACCGAGTCGAAGGTGCAGATCGCCCAGAACTCGATCAACGAGATGGGGATCGCCCTCGGGGAGGGGCTGCTGCCGATTCTGGGTGACGCCGCTCAGCGTGTCACCGACTATGGGACGGCGTTCTCCTCCCTGTCGGAGACCCAGCAGGGGTGGGTGACCACCGTGGGCGGCACGGTCTCCGCGCTGGGGTTGGTAACCGGCGCGCTGGTGGCCGGAGGGCCGAAGCTGCTGGAGTGGCGCGAGAACATGCAGGAGTTGGCCACCTCCGGCGGCACCCGCATGCAGCGCGGGCTCGGCGCTACCGCAACATTCCTCACCGGCCCCTACGGTGCGGCTATCGGCGGCGTCATGGCACTAGGTGGGCTGTGGCTGGACCAAAAGGCCCGCCAGATCGCCGCCGAGCAGGAGTGGGCGGACGCGCTCGCTGAGACCGGCGGCGTGATCGACGCCAGCATCGCCCAACTCGGAGCGCGCAAGCTGGAAGAAACCGGGCTGCTGGAGCTGTCCAAAGAACTCGGGGTCCAGGAGGGGGTGCTCACCCAGGCGCTCATCCAGGAGGGCGAGGCCCGCAAGGCGCTGGCGACCGCCGACCAGATGGCGCAGCTCGCCAAACAGGGGCTACTGGAGGAGTACAGCGACGAGCGCCAGTCCATCAAAGACCTCAACGCTGCGCTCGAAGTGTTGTTCGGGACCGGTACGACGTGGCGCGATCTGACCGACGAGCAGTGGCAGCAGATCCAGAACCTTAACGGTGGGTTAGCCGAGCAGATCGAGACGATGGACTCCGCCACCGAGGCACAGGCGGCCCTCGCCCTAGAGACCGAGGCGACCACCGGTCAATACATGACGGCCGAGGAGGCTGCCGACAACTACCGCGACTCCGTCGAACAGCTCACCAGCTCTGCTCTGGATGCGGTCGACGCGGAGATCCGCTGGCAGGAGGCCGTGGATGCGGCAAGCGACTCGATCGCGGCGAATGGGGCGACGCTTGATCTGAATACCGAGGCGGGCCGGTCTAACCAACGCGCGCTCAACGAGATGGTGAAGTCCGGTAACAAGCACATCGCGATGATGATCGAGTCGGGGGCTTCATCCAAGGAACTCCGCAAGGCGCAGGAAAAAATGCGCGAGCAGATCCGCACCGCCGGTAGTGACATGGGGGCGTCGGCAGAGGAGGCCGAGGGGTATGCGGACATGCTCCGCGACATCCCCGACAACATCAACACGGACATCGAAGTCGACGCCAAGGGAAAATGGAAAGTCGTCGGAGGTTTCACGATCTCGCCGTCTGGCGAGACGGCCGCTGGCAGCGGCGGGTCGCAGATCTCTCTGCGGGCGCATGGCGGGCCGGTTTTCGGGCCAGGCACGGAGACCTCAGATTCGATCCCGGCACTGCTCAGTAACAATGAGCACGTCATCCCCGCCAACGAGGTGCGGGCAGCAGGTGGCCAGCAGGCGATCCATGCGATCCGGGACCTGATCCGCGCCGGAGACCTGCGATTCGCAGGCGGCGGCGCTGTCGGTGACGCAGCAGTACAGCGCTACGCCCGCGGCGGATCGGTGCTCCCCAAGAGCGCGCGGATCGTCAATGACCACCGGGAGGACACCCGGATCCGCCTGTTCCGGCTCATCGAGGCGACAGTTGACGGCATGGCCTCCGAGATCGGCAAGCAGCTCAAGAAGCACCTCGAGTCCGGCGGGTCGGTCGTGCGTCAGGCCACCAAGTGGGCGGGCACCCCCTACAGCTGGGGTGGCGGCGGGATCGGCGGCCCATCCGAGGGGTTCGGGCGGGGAGCGGGGATCCGCGGTTTCGACTGCTCCAGCCTGATGCAGTACGCGTGGTACCACGGCACCAACGGCCGGGTGCGCATCCCGCGGGTCACCTACGACCAGATCAACACCGGCAGGGCTGTGCCGACAGGCCAGCAGATCCCCGGCGACCTGGTATTCCCCCACCGCGGGCACGTGGGGATGTACGTCGGCGGGGGCAGGCTGTTCCACACGTTCCGGACGGGTGATGTGGCCGGATACCGGTCGATGTACCCGAGTCCGCTGGCGATCCGACGGCCGGGCCGGTTCGATGACGGCGGCATGATGTATCCCGGCGAGCACGGGGTGAACATGACCCGCCGCCCAGAGAGGGTGTTGGATCCGGCGACGACGGACGCGTTCGACCGGCTCGTCGACGGGCTGCTGTCCCGGCCTGGCGGAGCGCGCGGCGGCGACGGCGCCCAGGTCGTGGAGCACACCGAGTACCACATCCACCACGTCCCCGGATACAGCACCGTGCAGGATCTACAGCGCGCCGACGAGCGCCGCCAGCGCTCGGCCCGCATCGGCCGGGCCAGGTAGAGGAGGCGCCGGGTGCCGCTGCTGCACATCCCGCCGGAGACGGCGCCGCCGGAGCCGCCGGGGTTCCCGAAGGTCCCGGTCGCGCCGGGCAAGAGGATCGTGTGGATCGCGCCGGATGGTACTGAGCTGGGGCTCAGTGACGGCGACCCCTACATTTCAGTGACCGGCCGGTCGGGGTTCGGGGCGGTGCGGCCCGAGCACGTGGTGGACCGCACCATGTCCGGCACGGCTCTGCTCCGCGACGTGCGGGTCACGCCGCGGGTGATGCGAGTGCCGCTGATCGTGCAGGCGGGCGACGCCGACGCCTACCTGGCGGCGTATCGGACCCTGACCGCCTCCACCCGGCACAAAACCGGCGCCACGGTGACGGCGGGGACGCTTCGGGTGGAGCTGCCCGACGGCTCCTGGCGCCAAATCACCGCCTATTACCAGGATGGGCTGGACCCGCACGAGACGGAGCTGGACGACCTGATGTGGTCGCGCCAGGAGCACCCCAGTTTGGAGTTCTACGCGCCGGACCCGTTTTTCGAGGGGCCGGAGGTGACCCAGGCGTGGAAGATTGTCATTTCGTCGCGCGCGTTCTACCCGATCTATCCGATCACGGTGAACCCTTCCCAGCTGGGCGGCAGTGCGACATTCACCAACGCGGGCGACGCGGACGCATACCCGATCTGGGAGATCACCGGTCCCGGTACACCGGTCGTGACGAACTCGGACACGGGAGAGTCCTGGGGGTTCGACACCGCGCTGGGCATCGGCGAGGTCGTCACTGTGGACACCCGGCCACCGGACATCGCCCCGGAGACCGGGCTCACCGCCGTCAGCGGCGGGGGGACCGACTGGTGGCCGAACTTCGCCGGATTCCCCGAACTCTTCCTCCTGCCGCCCGGTGAGACCTCCCTGCAGATCACGATGACCGGCGCGGATGAGGGATCGCAGGTGCGGCTGACCTACCGGCCGCGCTACCGGGCGGGGTGGTGACGTGGTCTCGGTGCGCCGGGTCGAGGTGCTCAGCCGCGATCCGGACCTGGTGATACGTGGGTACCTGCCCTACGCCCGCGCTGAGGTGGCATTGAATTGGCTTGCCGTCGACAGCTTCACGATCGACCTGCCGGCCACCGAGAACGTCCTGGAGAAGTGCTCGCAGGGCTGGGGTGTCCTGGTGCTCCTCGACGGCCAGCAGATCCTGTCCGGGAGCATTGAGGACATCGAACGCGAGCGCGCCGCCAACGACCAGGGGTCCGGCGTGGGGACGGTGTCCATCACCGGCGCCGACGACCTCGCGATCGTCGCCTCAGAGCTGGCGTGGCCGGTGCCAACCGAGCCGGTCACCAACCAGGGCGCCTCCGCGCGCGACTCCCGGTCCGGTGTGGCGGAGACCGTCATCAAGGGCTACGTGTCCGCCAATGTGGGAGTCGGCCGTGACGTGGACCGGGCCGATGCTGCGGCGCCGAACGTGCGCGAGGTCGTCGTCGGTGCAGACCTCGCCCGCGGCGCGACCGTGGAGTATTCGGCGCGATTCGAGCCGTTGCTCGATGTGATCCGCGGGATCCACGGCGGCCTCGGGGTCACCTGCTCCCAGAACGATTCTCAACAACTTGTGTTCGACGTGATCGACCCGCAGGACCTGTCCGGCAGCGCGGTGTTCTCGTTCGAGTTGGGCAACTTGAGGCGCGCACGTTGGTCCGATGGGATGCCCGAGGTCACCCACGCGGTTGTCGGCGGCGAAGGCGAAGGCACCTTGAGAGTGTTCCGCGAGCGCCGGGATTCCACGGCCGCGAACGCGTGGCGCATGCACTCCGCAGTGTTCGTCGACCAGCGCCACACCTCCAACACTTTGGAGATGGATCAGGCGGGCGACGAGGCCCTGGAGGACGGCAAACGGCTGGGAATCATCGAGGCCGAGCTGGTCGACACCGCGCGTCTGGCCTACAGCACCGACTACCAGCTCGGTGACCGCGTCACCATCGTCCCCGAAGCCGCCACCGCGTTCACCGACATCGTGACCAGTGTGCGGATCTCGGCCGATGCCGACTCCGGTGAGGTGCGGATCGCCCCCGCCGTCGGCTGGACGACCGGCCCGTATGAGACCCGGCAGGACAAGGAACTCGCGCGCCTGCAGCGTGCCGTGTCCGCTCTGGAGAGGAGCCAATAGTGGCGTGGACCGCGTGGCCGCACGATTTCTTGCCGGACGGGGTGACCCCGCAGGAGGTCAACGAGGGCCAGTTCCGGTGGACGCTGGAGGCGGCGACCCAGCACGGGGTGGATCGCTACTCCGGCGGTGGTGCGACCGATGCGCTGAAAGCCGCGCCGTTAGCTGACTCCTCCGGTGTGACGATCCAGCCGGGCCGTGCCCAGCTCAACGGCTATTCGGTGGAGTTGGACGCCCAGGACACCGTGTCGGCCCCGGACAACACCAGCTCGCTGCCGAAGCTCTACCGGGTGGTGGTGCGCCATGACGTCGGCGCGCGCACCGCGGTGGGTGCGATCCTCGAAGGGACCGCTGCCTCCTCCCCACAGCTCCCTGCGGTGACCCAGACCGACACCGTCTGGGAACTGCCCATCGCCCGGTTCCGCCGCAACGGCAACAGCGGCTCGATCATCGATTTTGCCGACGACAGGACGTTCCTCAACCCGCTGGGCGACATCCTGTGCAATTCCTCAGCCCGCCCGGTTAACCCGCCAGTGGGGCACCGTGCCTATGAGCTGGACACCGGCCGCACCATCATTCACGACGGGGCGGCGTGGGCGACGCAGGCCGACCCCGGTTTCCCGACGTCGTGGACGCCGATCCCGTTGACGACCGGCTACGTCAACCACACCCCCGAGGGTCACTCCCCGAGCTACCGTTTCCTGTCGCCCACGCGGGTGGAGCTGCGCGGGTCGTTGGCGAGGAGCAGCGGTGCGATATCGAACAACTCAGTCGTCGCCCGCATGCCATCGGGCGCGCGCCCGGCCGCCTGGACCCGCCAGGTGGTCGGGGCGGAGCTGCAGGGCGACACCGCCGCGACCATCCGCCTGTCGATCGCCAGCGTCAACGCCACATCTTTCCAACCTGGCGAGATCTACGTGGGCATACTCACGGGCTACACGCCGGAGTGGATGTATCTGGACGGAGTCTTCTTCGACGTGTAGATGCTGACTGTTAGGCGGTGACTGTGCCCGATGAGCCGACTCTGTGGGAGCTGCAGCGCACCATCCAGGCCGGGTACCGCGAGCTGTCCGCCGACATCCAGGCCCTCAACAGTCGCCTCGACCAGTACGTCCTGAAAGAGGTCTACGAGGCCCGGCGGGATGCGGACCTGGTGCGCATCGCACGGCTGGAGACCGAGCTGGCCACCGCGCGTGAGACCACGCGCAAGGCGCTGCTGACCGCGCTCACGTCGTTCATCGCCCCAATTGTCGTCGGGATCGTGCTCGCGGTGGTGCTGGGCGGGGGTGGGCCATGACCGGGCGACACCGCGTCGGTCTCCGGGGGGCAGCCTTCGTCCTGCTACTTCTGGCGATCGTGACCGCGCTGGCCCTGGTCATCGGGGCGATCGCTCATCAGTCGGAGCGGCTCAGTGAGGCCGAGGCGCACCGTGAGGCGCTATCCGAGCAGGTCGAGGGCCTGGGTGGAACGCCGGTTCCGGTGCCGTCGGTGGCTCCGTCCGGACCGCCGGGCCCCTCAGGCCCACCCGGCTCTGGGGGGTCGCCGGGGCCGCGTGGCCCCCGGGGGCCTGAGGGTGAGGAGGGAGTGGGCGAGCCCGGTGAACCAGGAGCATCCGGGCCGCCGGGGGCTCCGGGTGAGCCCGGAAGCCTGGGGCCGTCCGGTCCTGCGGGAGGCCCCGGGTCGCGCGGGGAGCCCGGTGAGCCCGGCCCGAGCGGCCCCTCCGGACCTCCCGGACCGCCGGGACCCTCCGGGCCGCCAGGGGAGGACGGCCAGGACGGCGAGGCCCCCGACACCGTGTACTGCACCCCGCCCACACCACCCACCGGCGCATGGACCTGCACCACCGCCGCCCCATGACGAGCACAGGAGGACAGTGATGGTCACCATCATTTCGCGGTCCGCGTGGGGCGCGAGATCGCCGCGCGCACGCGCGACCACCAGCTGGGATGCCCGCACGGGCGTCACGGTGCACTACTCGTTCGGATCGCCCACCCAGACGCCCCGGCAGATCCAGGACTTCCACATGGATTCCAACGGATGGTCCGACATCGGCTACAACTTCCTCGTCGACACCCTGGGCAACGCCTATGAAGGGCGCGGCTGGCTGGTGATCGGAGCCCACGCCGCCCCCTACAACACCAGCCATATCGGGGTGTGCTTCATCGGGTCCGACGGCGACGCGACCCCCGCCGCCAAACGCGCGATCCGCGCGATCTGCGACGAGGCCGACCGCCGGGCGGGGCGGGCGCTGCCCCGAAGCGGGCACCGCGACCTCAACTCGACCTCATGCCCTGGCGATGACCTCTACCAGTGGGTCCGCGACGGCATGCCCACCGACGGCACCACCGCAGCAGGAGGCGACGACGTGATCGGACTCAAGAAGGGCGACACCGGCGAGCACGTGCTAGCGCTGCAGGCGCTCATCCTCTACGCGGGCGGCGCGCTGCCCCAGTACGGGGCGGACGGCGACTACGGCGACGAGACCGCATCGGCTCTGCTGGCGGTGCGGCGCAGCGTCGGCAGCGAAGCCAAGGACGGGTGGGGCGACACCGTGACCGGCTGGGCGTATGCCCAGCTCATGGCCGCCGTCGCCCGACGCCAGGGCTAGTCGCCTCAGGAGGCCGCCGTGGTCCATCGAGCAGACAGGAGACCCATCATGCCCGCAACCCTTGAGACGAAGACCGATGCCAAAGATCGGTCGCTGCGCACCGTCCTGCAGAACGCGCTGGCCGGTGTCGTGTCGGTCGTCCTCGTCGCTGCCGCCGGAGCGGTGGCCGACACCCTGACCGCCGGTGAGGCGGTGGACTGGCCCACCCTCAGCGCGGTGGTCGGCACGGCGGTGCTCGGCGCGGTGGTGGCCTACGCCCAGCGGCGCCTGGAGGGCGCCCGTAAGGATCGTTCCCGGTGAGGCACCGGTTCGGTGGCAACCGCGCCGATTGGGTGATGGAGCCCGGGGAGGCGATCCAGGCCGGGGAGACCGTCGTCGCGTACATCCCCAACCTGCTGCCCAACGAGGCGGTCACGTTCTGGGGTGCGGAGACCGGCGGCACCCAGATCACCGACCTGCAGGACCCCGGCACCGGCGACCCACTGGGGTCCTCCATCACCAGCGATGGGGCAGGCAACATCCCGGCGTTCCTGGGCCCGGACGGGGTGACCTACCTGTGGGGGTCCGCGTCGGTGGACGGGTCGGCGACCCGGTATGCGATGACCGCCGTCGACGTCGGTGACTCCTTCGCCGACGTCACTGCGGAGTTGGACGCGTTGGACACCACCGTCAGCGACCACGGCACCCGCATCACCACCCTGGAGGCCCAGCCGTCGATGGACGGCTGGCACGTGGTCACCGACGCGGCCTACGGTGCAACCGGGGACGGCTCCACCGACGACACCGCGGCGATCCAGGCGGCCCTGGATCAGGTGCAGACCGACGGTGGCGGCACGGTCTACGTGCCCGGCGGCACCTACTCCATCCAGACCGGGCCGCTGCGGATCTACGGCAGCACGCACCTCTGGCTCGCCCCGGACGCGGTCATCCGCCGCGACGCCTCCGGCACGATGCTCCTCAACGGCGACGCCGCCCAGAACTTCGGAGGCTACACCGGGCACGGCGACCTGGTGATCGAGGGCGGCACGTGGGACGCCAACGGCACCGTGGTCACCGGAAACAACATGGCCATCAGCATCGGGCACGCCGAGAACGTCACCATCCGGAACACGACCATCCTCGATGTGCCCGGATTCCACGCCATCGAGCTGAACTCGACGAAGCGTGGGCGGATCCTCAACGTCGCAGCGCTCGGGTTCATCGACACCGGTGCCCGGAGCTTCAGCGAGGCGTTCCAGGTCGACCTCGCCAAGTCCAGCAGCGTCTTCGGCGGGTTCGGCCCCTACGACCACACCCCGTGCGAGGACATCGTCGTGCAGAGCTGCACCGTCGGCCCCTCCGGTACCGCGGGCACCACCTCGTGGGGCCGCGGCGTCGGATCGCACTCCGCGACGGCGACCGTGTGGCACACCGGAATCCGCGTCATCGGCAACCGCATCGTCGACACCCTGGAGTACGCCGTCGGGGGCTACGTATGGGACGACGCCATCATCACGGGCAACACCATCGAGGACTGCGGCGCCGGGATCTGGGTGCGCAGCCTGGACTCCTCGATCGCCTCCCACCGGCAGGACACCACCGGCTCCGACACCGGCGCCTCCCAGCCTTCCAGTCGCATCGTCATCGCCGACAACCTCGTCACCGGCACCACCGGCACCCACGATGAGGGCATGCGGGTGCAGGGCGAGGCGACGGGGCACGTGCGCCGCGCCACCGTGACCGGCAACGTCATCGACGGCGTCGGTAGCGGGCAGAACGGGATCCGTGCCGAATACCTCGACGAAGCCGTCATCGCATCCAACACGGCGACGGGCAGCGGGGGGACCGGTGTCTCCACGCTGGTGCTGGAGCACGTCCAGATCAGTACCAACACCATCGACACCCCGGACGGGTCGGGGGTCACCGTGGACAACCGCACCGGCGGGCAGCACGTCCTGGTGGCCACCAACCGCGTCAATGACGCGGGGCTGAACGGCATCCACCTGCTGGGCGGCAACGACACAGAGCTGCTCGGCAACGTCCTGGTCGGCTCGTCGCGCGGCACTGACCTCGCGAACTACGGCATCCGCATCAGCAGCAGCGCCGTCGACGTACTCATCGAGGGCAACAAGGTCCGCCGGAGGGGCAGCGGGAACGAGGCTGCCTTCGGCCTGTCCGTCACGAGCACCTGCTCCGAGATCCGCCGCGGCGACAACGACCTCACCGACTCCGGCACCACCGGCGACATCGAGGACGACACCACCGACCGGTGGACCGCCCCCACCCTGGTGAACTCCTGGGTGAACTTCGGCGGGACCTGGCAGGTGGCCGAATACCGCAAGGACTTGTCTGGGCGGGTGTGGATCCGAGGCACGATCGACGGTGGCACGGCTGGCACCGTCGCCTTTACCCTGCCGAGCGGGTTCCGGCCGCCGGCCGATTTCGTGGTCGCGGCGATCTCCTCCGGCGGGTCGCCGCCGGACCTGTGCCGCCTGGAGGTCGACGCCAACGGTGACGTGATCCCGCAGAACACGGTCGGGACCTTCGTGGGGCTCGACGCCAGCTTCGACACCGCTTAGGGGGCAGGATGGCGCGTCACCCGTTCGGGGCCACCCGGTCGGACTGGGTCATGGTCACCGGGGAGGCGATCACTGAGGACGATGTCGTCACCGGCTACGTGCCGGTGATGCTGCCCGGCCAGGAGGTCACCCTGTGGGATGCCCGCACCGGCGGCACCCAGATCACGGACATCACCGACCCGGCGACCGGGGACCCGATCGCGACGCTGACCGCCGACGCCGACGGCAACATCCCCCAGTTCAACGGTCCGGACGGGGTCCGCAAGCTGTGGGGATCAGCGAGCTCGGATGGTTCGGCCACCCGGTATGCCGTGATCGCCACCGACCTGGGCGACGACATTGCCGACCTGGATACCCGCGTCACCACGCTGGAGTCCGGCGGGGTCGGCTCCCAGGTCCCGGAGACGGTCAGGTTCTCCGCGGCGACAGTGACGGTGGCCGAGGCTGCCTCGCCTCCGCCGCCGCACCGCGCCTACAACATCAGCGGTGCTTCTCAGACAGTCCAGTCGGTGCACGCGAGCGTCGACACCGCACCGAGCACGAATGAGATGGAGTTCGACGTCCAGGTGGACGGCACCTCGGTGTTCGCTGCTGCGGCGGACCGGCCCTCGATCCCGGTGGGCGCCAACACGTCGGGCACGGTGTCACCGACGGGCTCCGCCACGTTCGCGTCGGGCTCCTACCTGACGGTGGTGCCCACGGTCGGGGATGACGCGGCCGAGGCGATCACCGTGTCGGTGCGGGTGGTGTAGCTGATGGCGGTCATCCGGCAGAACTCCTTCGATGGTCCCGACGAGACCGCCGTCACCGTCGCCAACAGTGGAAACCACGGTGATGCGTTCGATGTCGTCGACTCGGGCGGGGTCACCTACGACGCCGACGGCGCCTATGAGGGCGCCGCATCGCTCCGGCTCGACGAGCCCTCCGCGTCCCACGGCCTGGCCTGGACCGGGCTCAGCCTCGGCGACTGCGCTCTGCGCGTCTACGTCAAGCGGTCCGCCTCCGCCGAGTCCGGCAACGTGTGGTGGAACAACGCGATAGGCTCCGCGAGCATCGGCGCCGGGGGCGACCTGGGAACCGGGGTGCTGCTCCTGGAGGACGCGCTCCCCGCCGACACCTGGTGCAGGGTTGAATTCACTCGCTCCGCCACGACCGGGACGCTGGCCGTGTGGTCCACCGCCCCCGAAAGCATCGGGCCGCCTGACGCCGAAACCTCCGCCACGGTGGACGGGTCCACCATCACCCAGTGGTGGCTGGAGCACCAGGGCGATGCGATCTGGTGCGACCAGTGGGCGCTGGCCGACACCGCCGATGAGATCGGCCCGGTAGCCCCCACACCACTAGTCAATTCAGCAGACGGGGCGCATGACACGGCCGTCACCGTCGCGAACTCCGGCGCTCATGGGGATGCGTGGGGCGCGGTCGACACCGGCCTTCTCTACCAGGACACCGCCTACACGGGGGGCGGCAGCATCCGATTCGGATCCGGGTTCACCACCGGCACCGGGGTGGCCTGGTACCCACGCAGCAGCCTCAACGACTTCGCAGCTCGCGGGTACCTGCGCCGCGACGGCTCCGCAGAGTCCGGACACATCGCGTGGGCCAACGACATCGGCGGCGCTGTCCTCACCTCGGGCGGCGGTATCGACTGGGCCGGGCTCAGTCTCGTCTCCGGCGCCGTGCCGGCCGACACGTGGGTGCGCGTCGAGCTGCGCAGGGTCGGCTCCACTGGTCACCTGGAGGTGTGGGCGGCTGACCCGCAGTCCACCGGTGCACCGGACGCATCGGCAACTGGCACCGTCGCGACCGACGCAGTCACCCAGTGGTGGTGGGAGCGGTACGGCACCGGCGGCGTGTGGTGGGACGAGGTCGCGCTCTCCTCATCCGGAGACTCGATCGGGCCGGTTGCCCTCCCCGAATCAACCGGGTTCACCGGGGTGGGGGTGCCGATGTTCGCTGCATGATCTCTGCGCCTGGCTCTGCTGGTCCTCCTGGGCGTGCCCCGTCCACCTGCTGGTGGACGGGGCGTTTTCGCGTGTGCGGGTCCGGGTCAGTGCCGCCGTTTTCGCCAGGACACGGGCCGCTCGGGCTTCTCCTCGGGCGTCTCGGCTCGGTGCTCGACGGGCACCGAGCTGTAGATCTGCCCTCGCACCTGCTCGACCTTGTCCGTCGGCACTTCGGCGACTTCCCACCGCCATTGCTGCCCGTGCTCACCGGTGTAGGTCTCGACCCAGGTGATCCGCGCGAGGATCCCGCCCGTGGTGCGCACCCAGGCCAGGAGGTAGGCGTACCCGGCGCCGCGGTAGTTCACGACGGGCGGGACACGGGTCAGCGGGCTGGGCATGCCACCTATTGTGCCTGGTGAGGGGTCATGCCCAGCTGGAGCGCGTGGTGTTCCATAGTGCGCCGCTGGATCACGGTGATCTCGCGAACGCGACGCATTCTGATCACGCCTCGCCAGGGCTGACGATCACCAGCCCGGGGACCTCCTGGGCGATGCGCGCCACAACCCGCCGGTGGGTTGGGCTCATGACATGCAAAAATCCCGCCTAATACCCCAGGCGGCCCGGGGAGGAGTTTTACCGACGTAAACCACACCCGCGCGCCGAATAAGGGAATGAGGCTGGTGTGGTCCCGGAACGCATGCTCGCGAAGACCGTCACTGCAATGCCGGTCGGCGACCACCTGGTCTATGAGCCGAAATGGGACGGGTTCCGTACAAGGGTGACAACCGGGCCGACGCGGATTGTGTCGAAGTCCGGATACATCACCAACCAGCGGTGGCCGGAGCTGGTGGCCGCCCTCGACACCCTTCCCGACGGGTTGTTGCTAGACGGCGAGATCGTGTGTTGGCGTGACGGTCGGCTAAGTTTCGATGCCCTGTTGCGCCGCAACACCGCCAGTCCGCGGCGGGCACGCGGCCTCGCGCGAACCCAACCCGCGCATTTCGTGGCCTTCGACCTGCTCCGAGAAGACGGTGAAGAGATCTGGCACCAGCCTCTGCGCGACCGGCGCCAGCGCCTCGAAGCCCTGTTCGCCGCCGATCACGACCCCCACCTGGACCTGGCGTGGCAGACCGCGGACCCCGATGAGGCCCGCGACTGGTATGAGCACCTGACGGACGTCGGCATCGAGGGGCTGATCATCAAAGATTCCCGTGAGCCCTACCGGCCGGGCAAACGCGCCTGGTACAAGTACAAAAACCTGCAAACCACCGAGGCGATCGTCGGCGCGGTGGTGGGGAGCGTGGAGGCGCCGACCGCGCTCGTGCTGGGCCGCCACGACCCGGAGACGGGGGAGCTGCGGATCGTTGGTCGCACCTCCCCGCTCTCCCCGCCCCAGCAGAGGGATCTCGCGCCGCTGCTGGAGGAGGCCAGCAGCGGCCACCCGTGGCCCGGCGGAAACGCGCCCGCCCTCGGCCCCTCCCGTGCGGCCCCCTACACCCGCGTCACCCCGGACGTGGTGGTGGAGGTTGCCCCCGACACCGGAGTCGCGGCCGGGAGGTGGCGCCACTCGGTGCGGTACGTCCGAGTTCGCCCGGACCTGTCGGTGGACGAGGTGCCCCAGGGGTTGGATATCGAGCGCCGGTCAGGCTGAGGAGCGCTCCTCGATCGCGGCCACGAGCTCGTCCTTGGACATCTTCGAGCGCCCCGGCACGCCAAGCTGCTGCGCTTTCTCCAGCAGCTCCTTCTTCGTCGCACCGGACTTGGGCGATGAGCCCGAAGGCGCGCGGGGTTTCGGCGCCCTCTTCTTCTTCCCCCGGCGCGCCTCCAGGGTCTGCCGGAGCGCGTCGGTCAGCTCCACGACCGTGCCCGGGGGTGCGGCGGGCTCCTCTCCGTAGGTGATGGTCTGGCCCTTGGCCTTGGCGGCTATCAGCTCCTCCAGCCGCGCCTGGTAGGTGTCCTCGTACTCCTCCGGCGCCCAGTCCTCGGCCATCGCTTCCACTAGCTGCTCAGCCAGAGTCAGGTCGCGGTCGGCCAACTCCGGCTCCTGCGGGATCGGCGGCATGACGTCCTCAGGGGCGCGGATCTCATCCGGCCACCACAAGGTTGCGGCGGTCAACACGCCGGCCTGGGGGCCGACAAGGACCAGATGTTCCCGGTCGCGCATCACCATCGTCGCCAAGCCGAGTCGGCCTGTGCGTTCCAGCGCTGCACAAAGCAACCTGTATGGCTTGGCGGCGGCTTTGTCCAGCGGCCCCATGTAGTAGGTGGTGGCGTACCACAGTGGCGCCACAGCATCTCTGGGGATGAACCGAGTGATTTCCATGGTTTTCGTGCGGCCAGGGGCGATGCGCTCCAGTTCCACGGGTTCGATCACCACGTATTCGTCCGACCCGTCCACCTGGGCGCCTTTGACGATGTCGCTGTCGGCGACTTCCTTGCCCGAGGCCTCGTCGATACGCCGGTAGCGCACCCTGCTCGTCGATCCGCGGACGAATTGGTGCATGGTCGGCCCGTGTCGCTCACGCGCACTGTAGAGCCGGATACCGAGCGCGAGCAGCCCCACGCTGAGCGTGCCTTTCCATACTGTGCTGGCCATCGCCACCCCCTAGCGATCACCACCATCATCGCCCTAACCAGGCAAAACGCCACGAAATGGGGGTAAAAGGTGCGTGGCTCTCCGCGTCCAGCGACTACCTGACAGTCAGAACTTGTTCTCCTCCAGCCGCAGCGCGACGCCGAGCGCGAAGAACGTCGGGGCCCACTGCCCCACGAAAATCCCCCACCGGTCGGCTCGGGCGATACCGGCCTCTTCCGTCTTTTTGGAAACCAGCCAGGTCAGCACGCTGAGCCCGATTGACGCGGTTCCCGCGGCGTAGGCCATCTCTGAGGTGACGCCCATTTCGGACAGCTTGGCGATCATAGTGCTCCTCGTGTCGTCGAGTCATCGCTGGCGTGCTGCCCGCAGTGCCGTCTATGGAACCTTTAGTAAGCGTCAATTCGACGGTGCATGCTCACGCGGGGACGGCAGAAAGCCCCCGCCCTGGGGAAGCACCAAAGGTGAAGGGCGGGGTCTGCTCTCAGACGCGTCCGCGCCTACGCGAACTGCGTGTCGGGGCCAGAGAGGACGCAGGCCCCTACTTCTTCTTGCGGTCGATGCCCTTGAGGAGTTTTTCGGCGAGGTGCGCTTTCTCGGCTGCGTCGGCGCGCGTGGCCTCGTCGGACGAGGTCAGGTCGCGGACGAGCCCTGCGATCTCAGCGTCGACCTGGCTGTTGAGGTCGTCTTTATCCATGGGTCTTTCCTTGAGTCGGGAGTGCCTTCCGCCGTACCCGCTGCCAGCGGGTACGGCGACCCCCGCCCCGTGGGGAAGCGCCGCGGTCTACTGCAGCAGGTGGGGCGGGGGTGGGGCTGCGCGCCGTCACCAGGCTGGGCCACCCGCGGCGCGCAGCCGGACTAGAGGCCCAGATGGGCCGCGATGCGGGCCTGCCCCTCCAGGGCGCGGCGGAGCGCCCCGAGGCCGATCGCGGTCACCCGGTCGTACAGGCCAGGCGTTGCTTGGGGAGGCCCAAGCAGCGGGACACGGCGCTCGGCGACGCAGTACAGGCCACCGGTGATCCACCCGACGCTGATCCGCCACCCGGGGTAGTCGGCTTCCAGCGCCTTCTGCTCGGTCGCGGTGAGGTCGGTGGTCACCGGGGCTCCACCGCCTGCTCGTCGGCTGCCTGTGCTTCGCCCGCTCGGAGCGCCTGCTGGACGAAAAGAGCGGCGGACAGCTGCTCGACCTGCCAGGCGGTCAGCTCAGTGAAGATCAACGCGCGCTCGCGGGTCATGTCGCGCTTCTCCTCGCGGTGGACGGCGCGCAGGCGCCCGCCGGGCTCGCGGGTGATGCGCCAGTCGGCGCCGTACTTCGCGCGGACCTCGTCGAGCAGCGGGTCGTCGGAGAATGCCATGGCCTACCGCGCCTCCTCCAACAGCTCCCGCAGCTCCTCGGGACTGCTGGCGGTGAACGCTTTACCGTCGGCGACGCGCTGGGCGCACCAGTCACCCGGGGTCATGTCCTCGCGGGTGGCGCGCCAGATGAGGTGGTCGTCGTAGCGGGCGCGCAGGTGCCGCAGCGCGGTCTCGTCGTCGGTTTCGCCGGGCCATGTGTGGAGGGTGTGGCGTCGCTCCTGGCGGATCGTCATGCGTCCTCCCTGGTCGTCGGGGTGACGATGACGCTACGGGGAGCCAGGGGGAGCCTCCAGGTACGCCCTGTACGGTTTTCGGCCCCATACGACGGCCGACCCGTACACGGTGTGCGGGTCGGCCGTTTTCCGTGTCATGGCTCGTACAGCCTGTACGGGACAGTCCTATTCGTTGGCCTGCATGCCCTGCCCTTCCGTACAGGCCTGGGCCATGCGCCGTAGCGCCGCAGGCAGCTGGGTCTTGCGCGAGGTCAGGTCAGTCACGACCGACCCGGCGAAGCGCTGGTGGCGGAACCACTCCGGAGAGATCTGGAAGGCGCGATCGGCGACCGCGATCGCCTCATCCACGTTCCGCCGCCGCTCCAGCGCCGCCGCCTCATTCAAGCTGTGCCGCGCATAGCTGATCGGGAAGAGCGCTCGGGGGTCGACCCGTTCCGAGGCTTGCAGCACCCTGGTCGGCTGGTCGGCCGCCGTCCACACGTGCGCCTCCTGCATCGCCACCGAGGTGGGACCGAAGCTGACCCAGTAGTCGTGGCGGTCTTCACCCATCAAGTCTGCGCCCGCCTTCGCTTGGGCCAGGTACTGCTGGGCATCATCGTGGCGCTCGGCCGCGCCCGCGACCACGGCGGCGTGCAGCAGCTGCCCACCCCACGCGGTCAGCTGTCGGGGGTTCCTGGTCGACCACGACGGTTCGATCGACTCGGCCGTGCGCACCGCTAGTGCTTCCGCCTGGGAATGGCGACCCATCCGCAGCAGAATCCACGTGTAGGTGCCATACAGGGTCGCCAGCCGGAACTCGTCCTCGCCCTCGGCGGCGGCGTGGATGCCGCGCTCGGAGGCCAACAGGGACGCGTCGTCCTTGCCGGTGTGGATCATCAGGCACGCGGCGAGCTGGTAAGCATGCGCATAGGCGGCCGCCACCGGGCCGGGCCCCAGGGCAGCGCGGGTGATGCGGCACTCGCTGAGCAGGTGGGGCAGGGTGGAGGCGAGTGCTCCGAAATGGCCGGCGAAGTAGGCGCCGTAGGCGCGCTCGACCTGGGCCCACAGGTCGGCGGGGTCGGTGGGCTCGCCGTCATCGTCGGCGTCCAGGCCGGGCAGCAGGGCGGGGTCGCTGACGGCGTCGCGCACCGCGAGCACCCCAGCCTCACCGACACGCTTCACCCGGTTCGATTTTCCGACGAGGACAGACAGGTCCTCGTCGAGACCGCGGGCGATCTTGGTGAGGCTGGAGAGTTTCGCGGTCTGGCGGGCGCCGCGCTCCAGCTTGGAGATGAGTTCGACTGACACGCTGCTGCGGTCGGCGAGTTCGGTCTGGGTCATGCCGTGGTCGGTGCGCAGGCGCCGGAGGCGGGGGCCGATGCTGGTAATCTCGTCCATGGATTGAGCCCGTCCTATCTGTCAGTGGCACTGTCAGGATAGGGCGGGCTTTTCTGCGTGTCAGGGGAGTGTCGGCCCCGTGACTATCCCGGCTGTTCCCGCGGTGAGTGGCTGGTCCGGGGTGTCCAGCCATACCCGTTGACCCTGCGGGGCGATGGTAATGCCGAACCGCTCCGGATCGGGGCGCCCCATTTCCTTCCATTTGGCGTGCACGGCGTCGGCCTCCGCCGGGGTGGTGGCCTCGCCGTCGAGAGGCATGAACGGCGCGGACCCGGTGAACGTCCCGGCCGCGTGCCCGTCCTCGCCCACGTGCACGATGGCCAGCGGGGAATCGGGGTGGAACACCGGCGCCCATGGGGCCACGATGACCGCGCCAGGCGAGCACTGCTCCACCCACGCATACGGGATGTGGCGCACGGCCGCAGTGACGATCACCCGGTCATACGGGGCGCCGGGCGGGTACCCGTCGTTACCGTCGCCGGTCACCACCTCCACCTCGAACCCAGTCGCGTCCAGGGCGGCGCGGGCGGCATCGGCCACCCGGGGCGACCTCCACCGAGGTGACCGTGCCGGGGCCGGTGATGTGGGAGATAACGGCGGCGTTGTACCCGGTGCCGGTGCCGATCTCCAGCGCCCGCATATCCTCGTCGGGTTCGAGCGCGTCGAGCATGGCCGCCATGACGCCGGGCTTGCTGGAGGAGGACGTGGCGACGACTCCGCGGCCGGTTTCAGGGTTGCGCAGGTGCTGCGGGATGCGCGGGTCGAACTCCACGGCCGTCACGATGGGCTCGTCGGCGTCGACGCAGCGGCGCCACCGGTCGGGTTCGCGGTAGCGGTTGAGCGGTACGAGCCAGCCGGTTTCCTCGGTGGGGACCCAGATGTCGGCGGGGACGAATGGGGTGCGGTCGACGGCAGCGACCGCCTTCTGTCCGCGGGTCACTGCTCACCGGTCCCGGAGCAACCCCAGCACTGGACCCAGCGTCGGTTGCCGTCTTCGCTTGAGTACCAGCCTTTGTTTCCGTTGCAGACGCCGCACTTGACTTTCTTGCCGCGGGTGCCCATGGCCGCCTCCTACCGGTCGGGGTGTGTGGCGACGGTAGCCCGGCGATGGCTGTGCGTCATGGCAACGGCCAGATCCGGCCACGCACACGGTCAGTGCCGCGAGCATGTCCGCGTCACGCACGGTTTACCTCCACCCGGCCGGCGGGAACAGGTGATCCTCGCGCTCACTCACATCTCCACGCAAAGACACGGCGTCACGCGGCACGTGCGCGATCGCGATCACCGCGTAGTCGATGCTCCGGTCGCGCCCGTCGTCGAACACATCGTCCGGAACGTCGCGCATGGGCATCGTCACGTAGGTGGTGTGCAGCAGCCGCGCGGGCAGCCGGTCGGCGGGTTCGGGGAGCTGCAGGATGACGGAGCACGCACTGTTCACAACGTTAACTACGTTCTCAGGGGAGGCGTCACCCCTGAACCGTGCCGGAATCCAGTGTGTGCATGCACTCGTCGGGGTCAAGGTCGACGGTTGATGGTCCGGTTGGAAGCACGCCGCCCTTGTTGAACTCGTCCACGATTCCCACTCCTTCACGCGGTGCTGGCCAGAACCATACGTCGTCACCCATCATGCCTCTCCCCGCTTCGATTCTCCCGTTCCCGTTGGATGTCGTCGAGCGCGTCCGCCACGCTGGCCTCGTCCAGCGGCAGGTGCTCGCGCTGCGCGTAGGCCAGCACTTCCTTCAGCCGTGCAAGTTCGGCCTGCAAATCGTGTTCCCGCTTCCACGCCTTTTCCAGGTGAACCTCAAGTTCTCGCGCACGCTTCGCGAGGACCCCCACCCCCTCCGCACCCCGCGATTGGTAGATCCCCGCCTCGACCAGAACATCGTTCACCTTCTCCAGCTCCTGGAGAGCATTGGCGAAGGCCGCGCGCGCGTCGTCCTCGTCGGGGGCCAGCCCCTCGAACCAGGTGATGATCTGGGTTTTCTGCTCGTCCGTCAGCTCGATTCGTCCCACCCTGTCCTCCTCCGTGTGGCCTGCTTGTCATGGCCGCCCACAGTCCAGGCGGGCCTCACGTGACGGTCAGAGCGGCGACAAGGGGTGTGCCGCTCCAGCACGCCCACCTGACCGCGGTCTCCTGCCAGCAGTCCCCGGTTTTGAACGCGACCGGGCTGCGCCACATCCACCATCTCCTGCCGCGGTGACACAGCGGCCAGGCGAGCGGCACCCCCGCAGGTGTGAGCCAATCCCCGAGGACGTGCACCACCATCCCGGCGGCGACCAGCACCCCGAGGAGCGCCGGGTGCGGCTGTGCGAGCGCCATCACCACCCCGGCGCCAGCGGCCGACACCAGGGCGCGGGTGCCCCAGTCCAGGCGGCCCCGGGCCGGGGTGCACGCCTCGGCCCCGCAGATCGCCAGCGACAGCAACACCCACACCACGACCGCGGCACCAACCCAGTGCAGCGCGGCAACCCCGGCGGCCAGCCCGCACACCACCGCGGCGGGCAGGGTGTGGGTGAGGTGGCGGTGCGCACCGGTGCCGTCGCGGTACCCACCGTCGTCCCGGGGCGCGGGTCGCCCGCCAGGCCGCCGATGAGGCGGCGCGCACGCAGCGGGAGAGTACTGCGGTCACCGGGCCCGCCGACCGGGTCGCCGTCGAGGCCGGGTGGTCGATGTCGGGCAGCAACGCCGCGCCCGCACCCACCCCGGCCGCCGCAGCCAACTCCACGGGACCGGCGGCCCCGAGCCCGCCCGCCACCAGAACGCCCGCCAGGCTGCCCGTCGCGGAGTGCGTCGACCCCATCACCGGCCCCACCGCCCGGGGGTCAGGCCTTCAGCTCCAGAAGCGCCTCCACGCCCCGCTCCAGCACCTGCTCTTGGGTCAGCTCCACCTGGTCGGTCTCGGTGCGTTCGGCCACGACCTCCAGGCGCCCGCGACGGCGCACCACCGCACCGCGCGGCCCCGCGTACAGCAGAGACAACAGGCGGTACGCCTCGTCCGGGAGCATGGTCATCAGTCCTCGCAAGAGTCATGAGGGGGTCTCCAGTATCTCAAGAGGGAATCCCGGAGCGCCTTCGTGCGACGCTCCGGGACAGATCAGGACGACCGCTTCCAGTGCTTCACCCGGACACCCTTGGGCAGCACGCCCGCGGTGTCGCTGTCGCGTGTCGTTTGCCCGGACTCTTCACCGGGCGGCGTCGTGTCGGTCCCGGTGTCGCGCTGCGCCTCAGCGACAGGCAGCAGTCGCTTGCGGAGTCGCTGCCCGGTCTTGGCTGTCGCCCCGACACGACGCCCGATCTCCGCCCCCGACATGTCCGGCGACCCGACGAGCCACGCGACGACCTGCTTGTCGCGGTCGGCCATGTCGGTCAGCGACGCGACCGGACGCGACGGGCCCGCGCCGGGTTGCCGTGGTGTCGTGTCGCCCTCCTCCAGGAGTCGTGTCCCCTGCGACACGGGGGCGACATCGGCTGTGACCTGCGCAGTGTCGCCTGTCGCCTCCAGGGCGGGTGGCGTGTCGCCCTCGGACAGTGCTGGGGTGTCGCGTCCGGTGTCGAGCCTGTCGTGTCCGGAGCGAACCAGCAGCCGCGACATCAGCGACCGGGTGTCGCGCGCCCCGGTGGCCTGGCCGTTGCTGTCGCGTCGGGTGTCGGCGACATGGATCTGGGGTGTCGCGTCGGGTAGGGAGGCGACAGCGGCGACCTCCTCAGGCGTCATCGCGACACGCTGTCGGGTCAAGGCACGCGTCAGGTCGTAGGCGACATCGAGGTCGTGTCCGTTGTTCAGCATCCACCGGACATGCTCAGGTGTCGCCCGCCTCCAGGCGTCGCCGTACTGCTGTCGCAGCATCGCCTTGGCCATGGACCGGCGGCGCTCCATCTCCACAGCCGCCTCATAGGAGGTGATGTTCCAGCCCAGCATCAGCCGCGACACCCGGAACGCCGACGCGGGGCGGGCGATCCAGTGGCCCATGGGCACGCGGTCGGTGGTCTTGCCGGTGTCGATGAGCTTGGCCATGGAGCGGATCCAGATGGCCAGCCCTTCGGAGATGACGATGACGCCCAGGGGTGGTGCGGCGTGCCCGAACAGCGACCCGTCCTCGCCGTGGGAGACGTTCAAGTACAGGGTGAGGACGCTGAGCCCATAGGCAACCCACCGGTAGTAGGGGTGGCGCATCTTGCGCCACTCCGTCCACAGATCCAGCGCCAGGAACAGCACGATGAGCCCGTCCAGCACCAGCGGGAAGAGGATCCGCAGGTCGCCGCCGTTGATCGGGATCGCCGTGTCTTCCAGCCAGGTCGCCGAGTCGTGCAGCGCCGCCGCGCTCATCGCGAACGCGACGCTGACGAACACGAACGCGAGGCTGATGATGACCGCGATCGCGACACGGTCGCCCCGTTCCAACCCTCCGGCCGGATGGTCCCGGTCCTGCCAGTGGCGCAGCATGCGCCGCAGCATCCACTGGGCTACGGCGATCAGCACCAGGCACAGGGCCAGCACCAAAGCGACACGCACCAGCGGCCCCGTGATCCATTCGACGGCGGGGGCGGCGAGTCCGCGAAGGTCGGTGGTATTCATCGTTACAGCTCCAGACACATGGGGGGTTCGGGGTGTCAGCTAGGGGAAACCGGGGGTGCCGCACAGCCGCGTAACGGTGTCACAGCAGGTCAAAGCGTTTCGGTGGTGTGACGGCGTCACGCTGTGACGGTGCGCGTGACGGCGGCTGTCACGCGGGTGTCACGGCCATCGCCTCCTCAACATCGCGCCGGTACCAGCCCCGGGCCGGATCCCCGCGGTAGCGGATTGAGTGCGGCGGACCCGCCCCCGCAGCGAGCATCCGGCGGCGGAGGTCGTCCTCGTCGCCATCGGTCACCCGGGCGGCGAGCAGCTCGCGGGGCAGCCGATCGGTGTCCTCGGCGTCGAACACCTGCAGGGCATCGACGAGGATCGCAGCGACCACCCGCCCCCGCGCCTCGGCCGGGGCGAGGGCGGGGCGCTCCAGCACCGCAGTGCGCCCGCTGTCACGGGCGATATCGGCCGGGTCCGACCAGCCCAACGTGTCACCCACCGGGGCAGGCGCAGACGGCTCCGGCTGGCAGGAAGGCCCAGGCGCCGCGGACTTCTTCTCGAACGCCTCGCGCATCCGCACATACCGGTCGGCATACGCCGGACCGGCGGCGCGAGCCGCCCGCTCATCAAGCGTCGGCTGGCGCTGCGACACCGCCGGCGCCAACTCGTCGATGATGCGCCGCGGGGTCAGGTTGTAGCCGCCCATCGGGCGCGGCGCCGCCCCCGACTCCCGAATGAACCCCGACCCGACCCCGGCCAGATCGTCCATGGTGGCCTGGCCCCAGTCGAACAGGTAGGCCAGCTCGGCGTCCTTCTCGCACAGCATGCCGAGCTTGAACGCGCACTGGGCCTTGATGGCGGTGTCCAGGCTGGTCGAGGTGGCGCCCAGCGCGGAGAACACCACGTTGACCGCGCTGTCGCGGGCAATGTCGAGGGCCAGATTGAGTGTCTCGCGAAGGTCGCGCAGCAGCCGGTCGCGAATCGAGGGGGCAAGAATGGTCTTGCCCTCGTCGATGATGATGACGATCTCGGGCATGTCCTCATCGATGGGCAGCAGGGTGGTGTTAGCGGCGACCTTGCGGTCGTGCCCGCTCTCCTTGCGGTCCTTGGAGATCGCCACCGCGGCACGCGCCATGGCCAGCGCGTCCTCCACGGTGTTGACCGCCCAGTCGATCGCGGGCCGCTCGGTGCGCCCGTCCAGCCACGGCCTGAGCCAGTCCCTCGACAGGCCGCCGCCGGTCAGGTCGATGTGCCAGACCAGGGCGTCGGTGCAGCGGCCCACGGCGGCGGTGAGCACCCGCAGCAGGGTGGTCTTGCCCGACCCGCGGGTGCCGACGACCAGGCCGGCGTTCTCCCGCAGGTGGGGCCCGGCGATCTCGCCGTTGCGGTACTCGCCCAGGGCAGCCTGGTCCAGGATGGAGCGCGGCGAGTAGTCGGAGGGGTAGTCCAGTTCCTCACTCATCCGGTCGACGGTGGACACCTGCAGCACGGCGCTGCCCCGGTGGGGGCCCTTGAGGACCTCCACCCCGCACCCCTCGTCGAGGCGGGCGTCGGAGGCCAGCGCGTCGGCGTGGACGGCGAGGGTGTGCCGTGTGGCGCCGCCGGGCGGGAACAGCACGGTGAGGGTGTAGCCCGCGCCGCTGTCCCAGTGCCGCAGGCTGGTGATCTCGACCTGGATGCGGCACACCCGGGCGATGCGGGCCTGCCATTCGGCCTCCAGGCGGGCCTGGGAACGCAGCACCAGCCCGCCCTCACCGTCCGGGGTGCGGGGGCGGCGTCGCATGTACAGGTCAAGGTGGGCGCTGACCTGCGCCCCGGCCGCCAGGGTGCCCAGCCCGGCCAGAGACAACGGGTCGCCGGTGATGTCGCCCGCGCCGAGCCCGGCGACAAAGCGGGCGAGCCAGTCCTCAGGGCCGGCCCACACCCAGGCGAGCCACCCGCCCAGCCCGGTCCACCGGCCCAGATGGATCACGACCCGGTCGGGGTGGGCCCCCTGATCGTCTCCGGCGGCACGCAGCACCGAGCACAGCCCGCCGATAGCGGCGGCCCCGAAGCCAAGGAGCGGCGACCAGGAGAAGTAGTCGCCGCACGCGCCGATGGCGCCGACGACGAGGGTGGACTGCACGCCCACCCCCCACGGCGGCAAACGCCCCGGCGGCGGCTTCTTCCGGCTCATGTCACACGTTCCACTTCGACTCGTCGCCGCGGGGCGCGTCACGCCGGGCCAGATCGGTCTCGTGGTCCCGGCTGAGCCCGGGGTGGATGTCCTCGGCCACGGGGATGGTCTTCGAGACCGCCTCGTAGAGGTCCTCGATGCGGCGCAGCGAGTCCGGGGAGAGGGGGAAGCGCGCCATCTCGAGGCGCTGGGCGTAGGCGCGGATGGAAAGGGCGAAGTCGCGCACCGTGTCGGGCCACTGCTGGGACTCGTCGACCACCTGGTAGGCGTCGAGCGGTTCGTAGCGGGCCGCGGCGGCGTTCATCTCGGATGCCATCTGGGCGTGGGGCAGTCCTGCCATGGTGGTGCTCCTCGTGGGTGTGGTTGTGGAAGCGGGGGTTTCGGTGGAGGTCCCGGGGGCGGGTGCCTCGTCGGCGCTCGTCGTCTCGTCCGCCGGGTCCTCAGGGGAGTGGGTGGTCTCGGTGTCGGCGCCGGGGCTGTGGGTGTGGGGGTCCACGCGGTCCAGTGCGGCGTCGCAGCGGGCGTAGAAGCCGTCGCGACGGCGCCCGGCCCACGCCCACAGGGACGCCAGCAGCGCCCCGAGGGCGGCGAACATTCCGTTGACAACGGGCCGGTGGTCGGCGTGGTCGGCCAGCGCCTGCTTCGCGGCGCGGCGGCGGGCACGGAACCCACTCTCGCCGGAGGCTGCCTTCCAGGCGGTGGAGGCGCGGTTGCCGGTTTTCCGGTCGGCCCACCCGCCCAGGCGGCGGGCGCCCTTGCCTGCTGTGCGGCGGGCGGCCGCAGCGGTGCGCCCGAGCCGTCCGGTGGGGGGTGTGGTGGTGCCGCGGGCTCCGCCCCACCGCGACCCGCCCGTGGCGTCCATCCGCTCTCCCTTCGGCGGGGTCGAGGCACGGCCGCCTCCATGACCGGGGCGGCTGCTGCGACGGCCCGAGAACAGCCCCGACCGTGGGGTGGGGGAGGGGCCGCCGTCCCCGGGCGGGGTGGAGTGCTTGCGCCCAAAGCGCCGACCGGCGCCCTTCGGGGACGTGCCGCCCGAGGTGGGGCCACCGGAGCCGCCCGGGGTACTGCCGGAGCGCTTGGGGCCGAACAGCCCGCCGCGAGAATCCGACCCGCCACCAGAGCCGGGGGATGTCCCGCCTCCAGCGCGCCGCCCGCTGCTCCCGCCCGGCCGGAACCCGGTGGCGCCGCCCCGCGGCGTCCCCGCGGCCGACCCACCGCCCCGGCCGCCCGAGGCATTGCGGTGACCGGGAGATGCGGCACCCGAACCGGACCCGCTCCGCCCCGGTGACAGCGACGGCCCCGACCGGAACCCCGCTGCGGTTCCCACCCGGCCGTGCGATCCGCCCTTACCGGAGAACCCTCCGGAGGACCCAGACGGGCGGCTCCCGAGGCCGGTCATTCGCCCCAGACCGCTGACAGGACCCGACGAACGCCGCTCCGTGCGCATGGTGGCCGAGCGTCCCTCGCCCCGACGGCGGCGCCACCGGTGATCGGCGTAAGCCGCGCCACCCGCCACCGCGACGGCGGCCGGGACCGCCGCCGCCCACGGCCCGAACGCGCTCGCGAGCCAAACGGTGCCGATCGTGGTCGCTGAGGCGCCGCCGAGCAGCAGCTGGCTGGCGGGCACCTTTCCGGGGGGCTGCTCGTCGGAGGTGTCGTCCTTCTTCGTGTCGTCGCCCGGGTCCGCTGGGGGAGCGGTGGGCGGAGCAGGTTCAGGTGCGGGGGCGGGCTCCGGCGGCCGGTCCTCTGCGGGCTGTGTGGTGTCCTCGCTCACCACTCCTCCTCCCATCGGTCGATGTCCTTCCGCGCCTGGTCCGGTTCCGGTTCGCCGTGCAGCTCCCGGTCCAGATCGCCGTGCTTCCCGGCCAGGCCGAGAGCGCATACCCCGGCGATGGCGCCGGAGGCGTGCACGATGAACCACGGGGTGGCGGCATGGTCGTAGGCGGTCCATGCGGCGGCGGCGATGTAGGCGACCAGGGCCAGGTAGCGCATGAGGGGGCTCCCCGAGGGGTGGGCAGCGTCGGGCTGCGAGTGTCACCATGAGACGGCCCTCCTCACACGCAGTGCTGGGGGTTGGCGGCCCGCCCTGTCCCGGCATAGACCTGGGCGGGCCGCGCGTGTCACTCCTCGTATTGGTCGTAGGTGGCCACGAGCACTTCCAGGGGATCGACGGCCTCACTGGGCATGTCGTGCCAGTACACGGCGCCCAGCAGGATGTAGGCCAGGCTGGGGGCCAGCCGCTCCGCGCTGGCGATCCTCGCCAGCGCCTGCCCAACCCGCTCCAGCTCCGGACGGGAGGCGACGTGCGCGACCAGCGCCTCGGTGTCGCGGCTCTCAGCCAGGGCGAGCCCCCGCCATACCCACGCCCCGTCGGTGTGCCACGCCTGCACCTGGGCCACCCAGTCCGGGTCGTACCAGGGGGTTCCGGCATCGAGGTCGGGGGCGTGCAGGGCACACCCAGCATCGGCGTCGGCGAGCTGGGTGTAGGCGGCCACACGGGCGCGCAGGTCGTCCTCGGCCCCGCTCAGGCGGCGCAGCGCACGCATTGCGAGGACGGCGGTCTCGTTGTGCTCCCAGTACGGCTTTCGACTGGGCGTGGCGGTGGTGGTCACTGGGTCGATCCCTTCCTGTCATCGTCGTCCTCGCGGATCTGACGGACCAGATCGTCGTCAGACCGCCGCTTCGGGGTGCGTTGGAGTTTGTCGGCGATCGCGTCGACGAGATCCTGGTCGGTTCGGTCGATCATCGGGGCTCTCCCTGCTTCTTCTCGTCCTCGGCCTGGGCTCGGGCAGCTGCCTCGGCCTGCTTGCGGCTGGCTTCGGCGGCGTCCTCAGCGGCCTTCTTCAGCCGCTCGTCCCAGCCAGTGCTCATCACCGGGCTCCTATCGGGTGGACCGGGTGGGGATGCAGTCGTGCGTGAGGAAGTCCATGGGGTGCTCGAACGTCCTGCCGCAGCCTTTGCACGTCACGTTGTCTCCTTGGGGTAGAGGTACGGACCGTCCTGGTCCCCACGGCGCCCGCACTCGTCGGGCGCCGCAGGCGCCAGGCGGGATCAGCCCCGCCAGTGCGTCGCGGGCGGCGTCGCATAGACACGCTCGACGGCGGCCAGGTCCACCGGGTCCACCCGGATGACGCCAAGGGCGGCCAGGTGACGCACCCACACCGCCTCCAGGCCGGGCCGCTCGATGATCTCCTCGTCACTGAGCCGTCCGTGGGCGTGCATGATGGTGCGCTGCGCCAGCACCTCCACCTGGTCGGGCGTGTACCAGTCGGCGCCGCGGGTTTCCTCGGGGTCGGGGGCCAGCTCGCCGGTCACGTGCGCCCGGTAGATCCGCCAGTGGTGGCCCGGCGGGTCCGCAGGCGGCGACGAGCACAGGTTGGGCAGGTGGACGTCCAGCTTCAAGTCGAGATCCACGACCTCCAGGCCCACCTCCTCAGCCACCTCGGCGATCGCCGCCTGCTCATAGGACGCGCCCAGGACAAGGGCGCCGGTCCGGTCGCGCACGGCGTGCTCGTCCAGCACATGCCCGGCCACCGGGGCGATACCGACTGGGTGCCACGCCCGGGTGACCATCAGGTAGCGGCCGTGGTCGTCAGCGATCAGGACGCCGACGCTGGTTCCGCAGCAGCGGTCTCGGGACATCTCATCTCCTCATAGGGGCGGGTCGTGTTCGGTCAGAGGTTGAGGGTGATGACGCCGGTCCCGACCAGCACGCCGACGACCAGCAGGATCGGGGCGCCGACAATGCCGAACAGGTTGATCAGGTCCATGTACCAGGGGTCGCGATACACAGCGGGTCCTCCAAAGGGTTGTTCGTGTGGTCCCCGCGCGCACCCGATCCCGGGTGCGCACAGGCATCACACGGGCAGCCCGCCATTGGTCCGGCGCTGCTCCTCGCGCTCCTTCACCCGCCGGGCAACCTCCTCCCTGGCCTTCTGATCCGCGACCTCGTGCTTCCGCTTCACCTCCCGGGCCTCCTCATAGGTCAACCCGAACCGCTCCTGCATCACCCGCTGCGTCGCACGCGGGTCATAGGCCACCTCGACGCCACCCTCGTATTCGTGGCCGTACACAGTCACTGACCCGCCGTACTTGATGTCGGGCAGCTCGAACGCCTCCAACGGAAGGGCGGCGAGCATGACGGCGTGATGCTGGTGCCGCTCACCGCCAGCGTTGACGTAGGCCCTCTCCGCCATGGCGCGGGTCGCGGCGATGCTCACGGCGCGGGCCTTGCGCTCGGCGAGCACCTGCTCGTGGGGGGTGGGGCGCAGGCTGTCGCGGATCTCCCGCAGCACCTCGGTCACAGCGCTGATCACGGTTCCTCCTCGGGGGTGGGGGTGGACCGCTGCGGTCCCTGACCCGCCCCCGCAGGGGCGGGCGGAGGCACCTCAGCGGTCGCCACCGAGCAGGTTCGGCTCCAGCGACCAAAACAGCACGGTCGGCTCCCCGGCACCATCAGGGAGTTCGCGCCGGACCACCTCAACGACATGGGTGTACACCTGGGCGCGCGTTGTCCCGGCAGGGACGGTCAGCGTCCCCGACTGGGTATGGACCGCCGCCGCGCTGCCGACGGGAGCCTGGAGCGTCATGACGTAGTGGTAGGAGGAGCCGCTCATCGCCGCGCCTCCTCGGTCTCAGCGCGGAGACGGGAAACCATCTCGGGGGAGGCGGGGCGGCGCGCCACCAGAACGGCGGCGGCGAGAAGAAGCACGGCCGCAGCAGCGAGCGCGACCGGAGGAAGGCCAACAAGGGCCTGGAAGATGTCAGCGGGCAATGTGCCCGGGAAGTGTGGTACCAGCGATAGCATTTTCACAGCTCAGCTCCTGTATCGGCAGGTTGCTGTGCTAGCCCTCGGAGCGGTGGGGTCACACCGCTTCGGGGGCGCTTCGCTGTTAGGTCGGCGTGGGAACAGAATGGGTATCGATCATGTCCCGAGGGGGCTTATCGCGGCCCTTCCGGTCCACCCATGTCCACCTATCGACGCAGGTCGGCGCGTTTTACCAGGTCATCTGGAATATATGCACCTATCTGGGGGTCAAGGGGTCGTGGGTTCAAATCCCGCCGTCCCGACAGAGAGCGGGTGTTCACGCAGGTGAGCGCCCGCTTCGTCGTCCGCAGGGCAGACACCGCACAGGCGCGATGCACATTTGATGCACATGAGTCCTGCGAAAGTTGACGTCTGCCGCAGCGAGCAGTGAACGACCGTTGTCTGGATCCGCATGCCGTCGCGAGGTTTGTCGGTCAGGTTTTCGTTTCCAACGTGGGTGGGTCGTGGTCATACGGATGGAACCGGTCGGTCGTCTAGTGCGGACCCTGCGTCACGTGCTTGGGGTCGGCGTGGCCGTTTCGTACCGCGGGCGGCCGGTGGGCAGGTAGACCTGGTTCAGAAACGTCGCGGTCTCGTTGTCGGACAGCGGCATGGCCCATCCGCCGCGCTCGAATCCGCCGCTGCGGTCCTCGTCTGGCCCGCCGAGTCCCTGCATCACGCCGTCGACGGTGACCCACGTGGTGATAGTGAGCTTCATGATCGTGGTTCTTTTTGAACCGCCTTCCGTGCCCATGGAGGTCACCCTGATATGAAAAGTTTGAGGCGTGATTCTGCCGGAACCTGCATTTGTGTCCGGCTTATCCGCTTCGAGTGGTGCAGGGTGATGCGTGTCTGTAGCGTTGGTCTGCCCCTCGGGCGAAGGAGCGCATGTGCGCAGGAGAGACGTCGCCTCCGAGGGCGCGCGATGTCCAATTGATACACGTGAGGGCGGTATGAGCTGGGAATCGCCGGTAAACATAGCGCCGCCCTGGTCGTGCGTTGCTCGGTGAGCCCGCAGCGCCCGGATGGTGCCTTCTGGGCTCTCCAGACAGCACCGAGTCCCGGTCCAGAGGTCTCGTTGACCTGCCCACGTGGCGTGCCAGCGTGGACTCACGACTACTTTTGACTTATTCAAGAAAACGCGGCAGACTTCCTTACATGCCAACGCCCACGAACTTCGAGCGCATGCTGCGCGAGGTCGGGCTGCGGGTGACGGGTCCGCGCGTAGCGGTGCTGTCCGCCGTACACGACAATCCGCACGCCGACACGGAGTCGGTCATCGGCGTCGTGCGTGACAGGCTCGGTGCGGTGTCTCACCAGGCTGTCTACGACGTGCTCAAGGCGCTGACCAGCACGGGTCTGGTACGTCGGATCCAGCCGCTGGGCTCCGTGGCCCGTTACGAGACGCGGGTCGGGGACAACCACCACCACGTCGTGTGCCGGTCGTGCGACGCTATCGCCGACATCGACTGCGCCGTCGGCCACGCACCGTGCCTGACCGCGTCCGATGACCACGGCTTCTCGATCGACGAGGCCGAGGTCATCTATTGGGGCTTGTGTCCCGACTGTGCCAACAAACGTAGTTCCTGAATCACACAGTTCCTCCCTGCCCGGAAGGATGGCCATGTCTGAAAGCCACGACCCCGCCGCGAAGGCCGAGAGCGGCGGCTGTCCGGTCGCGCACGGTGGCGCCCCGCACCCCACCCAGGGTGACGCCAACCGCGGCTGGTGGCCGAACCGGCTCAACCTGAAGATCCTCGCCAAGAACCCCGCCGTGGCCGACCCCATGGGCGAGAAGTTCGACTACGCCGAAGAGTTCAAGACCCTCGACCTCGCCGCCGTGAAGCGGGACATCTCCGAGGTGCTGACCACCTCGCAGGACTGGTGGCCGGCCGACTTCGGCCACTACGGCCCGCTGATGATCCGGATGGCCTGGCACAGTGCGGGGACCTACCGCGTCAGCGACGGCCGCGGCGGCGGTGGCGCCGGCCAGCAGCGGTTCGCGCCGCTCAACAGCTGGCCGGACAACGGCAACCTCGACAAGGCGCGCCGACTGCTGTGGCCGGTCAAGCAGAAGTACGGCCGCAAGATCTCGTGGGCCGACCTGATGATCCTCGCCGGCAACGTGGCGCTGGAGTCGATGGGCCTCAAGACCTTCGGCTTCGCCGGCGGCCGTGAGGACGTCTGGGAGCCCGACGAGGACGTCTACTGGGGCCCGGAGACCGGGTGGCTCGACGATGAGCGCTACAGCGGCGACCGGGATCTGGAGAAGCCGCTGGCCGCGGTGCAGATGGGCCTCATCTACGTCAACCCGGAGGGCCCGAACGGCAACCCGGACCCGCTGGCTGCCGCCCGCGACATCCGCGAGACCTTCGGCCGGATGGCGATGAACGACGAGGAGACCGTCGCGCTGATCGCCGGCGGTCACACCTTCGGCAAGACCCACGGTGCGGCTCCCGACAGCCACCTCGGCGCCGAGCCCGAGGGCGCCCCGCTCGAGGCCCAGGGCCTGGGCTGGCAGAACAGCCACGGCACCGGCAAGGGCGGCGACGCCATCACCAGTGGCCTGGAGGTCACCTGGACCACCACGCCGACGCAGTGGAGCAACGGCTTCTTCCAGAACCTGTTCGGCTACGAGTGGGAGCTGACCAAGAGCCCGGCGGGCGCGCACCAGTGGAAGCCGAAGGACGGTGCGGGTGAGGGCACCGTCCCCGACGCCCACGACCCGTCGAAGAAGCACGCTCCGACCATGCTGACCACGGACCTGGCGCTCCGGTTCGACCCGGTCTACGAGCCGATCTCGCGGCGTTTCATGGAGAACCCCGAGGAGTTCGCGGACGCCTTCGCCCGCGCGTGGTTCAAGCTGACCCACCGCGACATGGGCCCGATCGTGCGCTACCTCGGCTCGGAGGTGCCGTCCGAGGAGCTGCTGTGGCAGGACCCGATCCCCACGCCCGACTACGAGCTCATCGGCGCTGAGGAGATCGCGAGCCTGAAGGCCAAGATCCTCGACTCCGACCTGACCGTCGCGCAGCTGGTCTCCACCGCGTGGGCGGCGGCCTCGTCGTTCCGCGGCAGCGACAAGCGCGGCGGCGCCAACGGCGGCCGTATCCGCCTTGAGCCGCAGAGCACCTGGGAGGTTAACGAGCCCGAGAAGCTCGCGCCCGTGCTGCGCACGCTTGAGGGCATCCAGGAGTCCTTCAACGCCGCCCAGACCGGCGGCAAGCAGGTCTCCTTCGCCGACCTGGTGGTCCTCGCCGGCTGCGTGGGCGTCGAGCAGGCCGCCAAGGCCGCCGGCTACGACATCGAGGTCCCCTTCACTCCGGGCCGCGGCGACGCCACCCAGGAGCAGACCGACGTGGAGTCCTTCTCCCACCTGGAGCCGAGCGCGGACGGGTTCCGCAACTACCTCGGCAAGGGGCACCGCCTCCCGACGGAGTACCTCCTCATCGACAAGGCGAACCTGCTCACCCTGAGCGCGCCGGAGATGACGGTCCTCGTCGGCGGTCTGCGGGTCCTGGGCGCGAACTTCGAGGACTCGGACCTGGGCGTTCTCACCAAGACGCCCGGGACGCTGACGAACGACTTCTTCGTGAACCTGCTCGACCTGGGCAGCACGTGGAAGCCGACCGACGAGACCTCCGAGACCTTCGAGTGCCGCAGCGACGCCACGGGCGAGCTGCTGTGGACCGGCAGCCGCGCCGACCTCGTCTTCGGGTCGAACTCCGAGCTGCGTGCGGTCGCGGAGGTCTACGCGGCCGACGACGCGAAGGAGAAGTTCGTGAAGGACTTCGTCGCGGCGTGGGACAAGGTCATGAACCTCGACCGGTTCGACCTCGCCTGATCCTGCCCGCTGGGCTTCTCGGCCCGCGCGCATAAGCCGGCTCGGCCCTCGCGGCCGGGCCGGCTTTCGTCTGTTTCCAGGGCCCTTCCGCGTGCCCGCCCGCGGCGGCGGCAGGGCCTACACGGGTTTGTCGAGGACGAGTGCCGTATAGGACACGGAGGAGGCCACGGCGTGGTGGGCGCGGGCCACGTCGGCGAGGTGCCGCCATTCCTCGAGGGTCAAGTCGCCGAGGCCGGGTCGGCGCGCACGCAGCGCCGCCCGACCGAGTGGGGTCGCCGCGATGCGGCCGAGGAGAGCGGCGGCTTGGCCCCAGGGGCGGGTGACGGTGTTCGACCAGTCCAGGACCTTGTGCACGGTGAATCCGGCCCGCCGCGCCAGCCGCGGGTAGCGCGTGCGGGGCTCGAATTCGTCGAACTGCCAGGTATCGCGCACCAGGCGTGCGGGATCGACCCGGTCGATCCGATGCGGATCCTCGCCGCGCCAGGTGATGTCGACCAAGACCAGGCGGCCGCCCGGCCGCAGCAGGCGGAAGCCCTCCATCAGGAACGCGCTGCGGCCGGGCGGGCCGAAGTGGAAGGCCGCTTCCAGGCAGTGGATGCGGTCGAAGGAGGCATCGCCGAGGTCGATGCCCTCGACGCGCGCCGGTGGGGCCCTGACGTCGGCGACGGCGAAGCCGAGTCGGGCGCCCTGGCCGAAGCGCTGCCGCGCCTGGCTGATCTGCGCGGGCAGTACATCGAGGCCGACGGCCGTGCACCCTGATCCGGCGAGCGCGGCCGCGGCGTAGCCGCGCCCGCAGCAGGCGTCGAGGACGCGCTGACCGCGCCGGTGGCGCAGCAGAGCGAGCGAGTCGCGGGCCAGGCGCCGCTGGAGGGCGTCGAGGCGGCCGCCGACGAGCCACGGCAGGGTGAGAGGAGTGAGCCGCCCCAGGCTGACCAGGTCGCCCCAGCCGAACTCCTCCAGGAACCGCAGCGTCGGGTTGCCTCGGGAGTAGGCGTCGTGCGGGGGCGCGGGTGACAGGGTGGCTCCTTCGCGGTGGTGTGGTGTTCCCGGGCCAGTCCTCTCCGGCTGCCTACCGCATGACGGCGCCGATGACGTTGGCCCTGTTCCCTTGCATGATTCCCGCGGACAACGCGGAGACACGCCATCGGCACGGCGGGCGACCGCTGCTACGGCGGTCGTCGGTGCGGGGCCGTTCCCACCGGCAGGCGGCACCCGCGCCTCGATGGCCTACGTCCCGCCACAGCGCGCGTTCCGTCTGCGTGCCGACGATGGACGCCATGCCCGTGCCGCCGCTAGCGCCAGGCCGACGGCGAGCACGACCAGGCCGATCGTTCCCGCGTTCAGGCCGACGCCGTAGCTGAACACATAGGCCAGCATCCCTGCCGCCAGGCAGTAGTAGGCCATGGGGAACACGGTCTTCCGGATGAGGGCGCCCTCCTTGTCGATGAGGCCCACGGTGGCGCAGGCCGCGACGACGTTGTGGACGGTGATCATGTTGCCCGCTGCTCCGCCAACCGCCTGGGCGGCGACGACCACCTGTGTCGGGGCTCCGATCTGCTCGGCCGTGGAGAACTGGAAGAGGGAGAACATCAGGTTGCTGACGGTGTTGCTGCCGGCCGCGAAGGCGCCGAGCGCGCCGATCCAGGGGGCGAAGAGCGGCCAGGACTGTCCGGCGAGGGCCGATGCTCCGGCCGCCAGCGTCAGGGGCATGCTGTCCAGGCCTGAGGCGTTGAATTCGGCGCCCGAGTTGATGAAGACGCGCACCATCGGGACGGCTGCCAGGAGCGCGATGGCGGCGATGCCGAGTTGGCGGCTGGCGACGGTCCACGACTGGGCGATCTCCGGCCGCTTCATGCGGTGGAGGGCGTAGGTCAGCACGATCACGGTCAGGAACACGAAGCCGGGGGACCACAGCGGGCTGAAGTCCGCTGAGATGTCGGTACCGAAGATCCCGCTCCACTCGATCTTCACCGCCTGAAGCGGGTCGGCCAGGGCCAGGCGGGTCAGCAGGAGCAGCACCGCGACCAGGACGTAGGGAGTCCACGCGCGGGCCACGCCCATGTCGCCGTCGCCGACGTCCCGCGTGTCCGGGACGATGCGGCCCATCCAGTCGGGCCGCCACTGCCCGCGCGGCGGGAAGTCCCAGGGGTCGGACGGGATCAGGAATCCTCGCCGGGCCGCGAACACCACGATCACCAGCCCGATGAGCCCACCGAAGAGGGCGGGGAACTCCGGCCCCAGCAGCCAGGCGGTGAGGAGGTAGGGCACCGTCATGGCGAGCGCCGCGAACAGCGCGAACGGGGCGACCCGCAGGCCGTCCGCCGCGCTGCGTCGCTCGCCGAAGAAGAGCGTGAGCATGCAGACCAGGAACAGGGGGACCAGGGTGCCGATGATGGCGTGCATGACCGCCACCTGGAACGTGACCGGGCCGCTGACGTAGGCGTCCAGTCCGAGCCCGGCGGCTTCAAGGCTCTGTTCGACCTCCGCCGATCCCGAGAGTCCACCGTGGACGCCGACGAGGAGCGGGGTTCCGACCGCGCCGAAGCTGACCGGCGTGCTCTGGATGATGAGTCCGGCCATCACGGCGGCCATCGCGGGGAATCCGAGCGCGAGCAGGAGGGGAGCGGCCACGGCCGCGGGCGTGCCGAATCCGGAGGCACCCTCGATGAAGCTGCCGAACAGCCAGGCGACGATGATGACCTGGACTCGTCTGTCGGGGGTGATGCGGGTGAATGCCGCGCGGATCGAGCGCAGGGCACCGCTGGCGTTCAAGGTCGCGAGGAGGAGCAGTGCTCCGAAGACGATGTAGAGCAGTCCGAGGGCGATGACGAACCCCTGGACGGTCGATGCGGCGATCTCCCGCCACCCCACCCGCCACACTATGACGGCGAGGGCGACCGCCACGGCGTAGCCGATGGGCATCGCGTACTTGGCCGGCCAGCGCAGGCCGACGAGGAGCACGCCGATCGCGACGATGGGAAGAATGGCCAGCAGGCTGAGGACGGCCGGGTTCAGGGTCCCCATTGTGCTCCTCCCCGGCCGCGGTGTCCGACGGCCTCTCCAGCATCTCCGGAATCAGGCTCGTCCCGCTTCGCCCTTTCCCCAGATATGTGACATGACGCCGTTGGCGCAAGAGTTCTTATCGTTCTTCGACAGGCGGCATCGCCTATTGTCCGGTGATCATTGAAAGAAATATTTCATGACCAGCAGAAACGGCAATTGGAGTCGGGCGGTGGGGCGTTCGCTTTGTTCGCCAGGTTGCTTCTGGCGCGCGCCCGGGTGGTCTCAGGTGTCCCGCCGCTGTGCTCAGCCGCCGTAGGTCCGTCCGGCGCTGAGGGGAGGTAGTTCGGGGCGAGGGGGAGTTCCACTGTCCGTGGAGAAGCGGGGCCGGGGCGGAACGATGACCACCTGACCTGCACATGTCGCGCTGTTGGCGGGATTGCTGGGATGGGCGGCGAGCGCCGGGACTGAGCGAGCGTCGCACCCGCGCCGAAGGGCGACACCTGCGGCGGCGAGCGACCGCAGGGTGACCGTGTGCCCAGGCCTCTCACACGCGCAGGAATCTTTATGATACGTATGTATCATAAAGATTGGACGGTCGGGTTCGGGCCGCTGCCGGTTCCGCGGTCCCGGGTTCCCGGATCGCCGAAGTTCGACCAGGAACGACCAGTAAGGATCCCGCTGCTGTGACCGCATCTACGCCGCGTTCCTCGGCCCCCACGGCGGTTCCAGTCCGGACCTGGAAGATCGCCGCGGTCACGGGGGCAGGCGCCTTCATCGCCATGCTGGACTCCACGGTGGCCAACCTCGCCCTGGAGTCCATCCGCTCCGACACGGGCTCGACCCTCCCGATGGTCCAGTGGGTCGCCACCGGTTACCTCATCGCGCTCGCCGTCTCGCTCCCCGTCGCCGGATGGCTCGGCATCCGCTTCGGGCAGGGGCGCGTCTGGGCGGTCTCCCTGGCCGTCTTCACCGCCGCCTCGGCCCTGTGCGCGCTATCGCCCGGGACCCTGTTCCTGATCGCCGCCCGATTCGTCCAGGGGCTGGCCGCCGGCGTGATGGTCCCGGTCGGCCAGGCGGTCCTCGGCTCGTCGGCCGAACGCGACCAGCTCGGCCGCGTCATGGGACTGTCCGGCATGGTCGTCAGCCTCGGCCCGGCCGTCGGCCCCGCGGTCGGCGGGCTCCTCCTGGAGGTGGCCTCGTGGCAGTGGCTGTTCTGGATGAACGTCCCGATCGGTGTGGCCGCTCTCATCGGCGCCCGCGGCCTAGCCATCGACGGAGTGGTCGACCCCGACCGCCGCCTCGACCTCCGCGGACTCGCCCTCCTCGGCCTCGGACTTCCGCTGGTGCTCTACGGCGCGACCGAGATCGGTGCCACGGGCACCACGGCGGTCACCGTCCTCGCCGTGTGCGTGGGGACACTGCTGGCCGCCGGATTCGTCGTCTCCGCACTGCGCACCGAGCGCCCCTTGATCGAACTGCGGCTGCTGCGCCGAGCGAGGTTCGCCGCCGCCACCCTGACCGCCGGGCTCACCGGCGCGAACATGTACGGCGGACTCCTGCTCCTTCCGCTCTACCTGCAGCTCGTGGCCGCCCAGGACAGCCTGGTGACCGGGCTGATGCTGCTGGCCATGGGCCTGGGCTCGGCCGTCGCGCTCTACGTCGCCGGGACGATGAGCGACCGGTTCGGGGCGGGGCCGGTCTGCATCATCGGAGCGGTGCTGCTGGTCGGCGCCACCCTGCCATTCCTGTTCTCCGGGGCGCTTCCGCTCTACGCGCTGGCCGCGATCCTCGTGGTGCGCGGGGTGGCGCTGGCCCTGGGCCAGATGCCCGCGATCACCGCCGCCTATGCGTCGGTGTCCGCCGAACAGATGGGCGACGCCACCACCCTGGTCAACATCGTGCAGCGCGTCGGCGGCGCCCTGGGCGCCGCCGCGGTGGTCATCGTCCTCACCCAGACCGGCGGCAGTAGCGACCCCGCCGCCTACCCCTGGGGGTTCGGTCTGCTGGCGGTCGTCTCGGGGCTCACCGTGGTCACCGCCGCGTTTCTGTGGAGGAAAGCCGCTGGCTCGTCGAGGACTCCTCCGCCAACGCCGCGCGCAACGCCGAAACCAGTGCGGTTTCGGCGCGTCTGGCCGCACTCAGGAACTGCCCGAAGCCGAGAATCCCGTGGATGCCGTCGTTGATCCGTACGGTCGTCGTCGGGACCCCGGCCGACGCCAGCGCGCGGGCGTACTCCTCGCCCTCGTCGCGCAGTGGATCGAAGTCGGCGGTGAGGACCAGGGCGGGTGGCAGGCCCTCCAGAGACGCGGCGCGGATCGGCGAGGCGCGGACGTCGTGTCGGTCCGCGGGAGCCGCGATGTACTGCTCGCCGAACCACTCCATCTCCACGCTGGTGAGGAAGTAGCCGTCCCCGTTCTCCACGCGCGACGGGTACTGCCGACCGGAGGAGCCGCCATCGTGGTCGACCACCGGGTAGACCAGCGCCTGGTAGGCGATCGCTGGCCCGCCTTCGTCGCGGGCCAGCAGGGACACGGCCGCCGCCAGACAGCCACCCGCACTGTCCCCGGCCACCGCCAGTCGTTCCGGGTCGATCCCGAGTTGCGCGGCGTTCTCGGCCACCCAGCGCGTCGCCGCGAAGGCGTCGTCGGGCGCTGCGGGGAACGGGTGCTCCGGCGCGAGTCGATAGTCGACCGACACGACGACGGCCCCGGTCCGCGCCGCGATGATGCGGCACACGTGATCGTGCGAGTCCAGATCCCCGAGGACGAACCCACCGCCGTGGAAGTACACGACGCCCGGCGCGACCCTGTCGGGGTCGGGGCGGTAGTGCCGGAGGGGGATCGACCCGGCCGGCCCAGGAGCCGACAGGTCGCGCACCAGCGCCACGTCGGGGCCCTGCACCGCGCCGTTGGGGGCGGCAGCGGCCCGGAGTTCGGCGGCCGACGCCTGGCCGTCGATCGTGGGGAAGTTCTCGGTGAGCATGTTGATGAAGTCGCGCGTCTCCTGCGTGGGCTGCATGGATTCACCTTGCCTTCTGTGAAAGGAGCGAGAGGGGAGCGGTGCGGCCTGCGCGCATCCGGCGACCGAACCGGATTCTGTTCCGGGACTCTAACCGCTGACTCCCCGGGGCACCAGTACGTTTCCACGTCCTCCCGGATCACATCCGTGAGGTGGGGGAGGGGGCCGCGCGACGTGGACCGGCCGGTTTCGGGCCGTCAGGTGGCGTCGACCGATGCGAGGAAGCCCGCGATGAGCGAGGTGACGGCGTCCGGCTGTTCGAGCGTGCTGGAGTGGCCCGAGTCCGGGATGATCTCCAGCCGTGCCCCGGGGATGCGGGCGGCGATACGTTCGGCCCGGTCGGGAGGGAGCGCCGCGTCGTCGGCGCCGCTGGCGACGAGGGTGGGCACGGAGACAGCCGCGATCTCCTCATCCACGGGAGCGCGGTCGGCGACGCCGAGGACGGCCTTGCGGATGCCCGAGCGCCGGCACCTCCGCAGCCGCCGGGCCCACTCGTCGATCAACGGTCGGCCTTCGGGAGACGCCAGGAACGTCGGTCCGAACATCAGCGGGGTCACCTGTCCGAACACCGGCCGCAGGCCGAGAAGCCAGTAGACGGACGCCAGCATCCGGTAGCGCCCGACCTTGGCGGGGTCCTCCGCGTCGGCGCTGGTGTCCAGCAGCGTCAGCGATCGCAGTAGATCGCCGCGCCGGGCGCCGATGCGCTGCCCTATGAAACCGCCCATCGACAGGCCGACGTAGTGCACGGGCGCCACCCCGAGCCGCTCGATCAGGGCGATGGCGTCGGCGGCGAGCGTGTCCATGTCGTAGCCGCCGTGCGTGGGCGGGCTGTCGCCCTGGCCGCGCCAGTCCACGGTGATGCAGCGGTAGCGGTCGCGCAGCGCGGCCACCTGGTGGTGGAAGAGCCACCCGCTGAAGAGCAGGCCATGACCGAACACCACGGTCGGCGCGTCGGGCTGGTCCGGGGGCGCTCCGGTGTCGGTGTAGGCGATCGTCGCACCGTTGGCCTGGATCGTCGGCATCAATGCTCCCTCGCAGCGGGCTCCCCCGTGGACGCGCCACGCGCCCGGCCCCGTCCGCAGGGGCGGTACCCATCGCGATCCGCAGCCACACAATGTGTCGGCGCAGAGCTGTCGCAGGCGGATCGGAGTCGGCCGAAGCGGTCGCGCAGTGCGTCGCCACGAGCGGAGCGGCGAAGGACGCCGAGGCCCCGTCGGCCGCCGACGTCGTCCGCTACGTCATGTCGGTCTGCGCCGTGGGAAGGGATTCGGTCACCCACACCCAGCGGCCGTTGTTCTCGGTGTAGCGGCGTTGGACCTGTTCGATGTCGGCGAGCGGGGAGTCGAACACCGGGTTCCAGTCTCCGGATGAGCGCTGTTCGAGGTAGAGGTTGTCGGTGTCGGTGCGCACACGGAGAGCCTGTTCGGTGCGCAGCGATCCGTCGGTCATTCGGACGCGAAAAGTCGCCATAGTCCCTTTTTCGATTGCGCTCGGTGTGAGTGGTGAAGAGCGCGGATATCGCGTCCCGGTACCTCGGCATCATGCCCGAGAAGTGAACGATCGTCGGGACGCGGCGCGATCAGCGTGCGCTCCACTCTACGTTCGCGTTCCGTCGCGGCTCGCGGCGGGGTGAGAGGAAGACGCCGGTCACCCGGGGTCGGTCCGCTGCCGCCGTGACCGCGGTCCCCGTCGCTCGCGGCCTCCGGCCACGTCGGTCGGCCTGGCCTCGTGGCCGCGCGCACCCTCTTCCGTAGGCTGCTGATCAGCGAGTGTTCGTGGTTCTCTATCCGTTCTGTTGTGGTACGTGACAATCCGTGGTCTCAGAGAGAAGATGAGGCATGGAGCAACAGCGCACCAAAGAATGGCTCCGCCCGCGACTGGCGGCGGTGGGCCGCCGGTCCCGGCTGGTTCCGGAGCAGGCACACGCCGTCGACCTGGTCCCCCGCGCCTTCGACGCGGAGGAGATCGACACACCCGAGCAGAGGGACGTCGCCGCTGCCGCCGCACGCACGGCGATCTCCCACGAGATCGAAACCCGCTGGCCGGGAGCCCCCTATGTCATCCGGCAGGGGAAGGCCTCGGAGTTCGAGGACCTCGCCCTGGGAACACAGTCCGACGCGCTGGTCGTGTTCGGCGTGGTCTACGAGTTCGACGACTGAGCGGTGTCCGTTGTGCGGGCGCGGCGGTAGGCCGGTCGGCAGACGCGTCGTGCCCGCAGAACCGAGACCCCGGGCGCGGTCCGGCCGGGGGGCGGGCTCCGCGCCTGTGTCGACTCAGTGCAGGTCGGGGTTCTGTCACGGCCCATAAACCCCTGGCGTGCCTCACCCGATTACGGGTAATGGTGGGGGAGTGGGGCTTTTCACAGTGCCTGGGCACCGGGAATGTGTCCTCGCACCTGGGGGGTTGCCGCAGAGGGAGTTATGTGTAGCTCAACGGAAGCGTTGAGCCTGCAGTGACGGGGGAGTACATACATGTTCACGGTTCCCGAGGTCACCCTCAACAACGGTGTGCGGATTCCGCAGCTGGGGTTCGGGGTGTGGCAGGTAGCCGACGAAGACGTCGTGGGCGTCGTCGGTACGGCGCTCGAAGCCGGTTATCGCAGCATCGATACGGCCGCGGTCTATGGGAACGAGGCGGGGGTTGGGGAGGCCCTCCGCCGTTCCGGGATCCACCGCGACCAGCTGTTCGTCACCTCCAAGGTGTGGAACAGCGACCAGGGGTACGACGCGACGCTCCGCGCCTTCGACGCCACGATGAAGCGGCTCGGACTGGACCGGCTCGACCTGTACCTGATCCACTGGCCGATGCCTGAGCGCGACACCTACATGAGCACCTACAAGGCGCTGGAGCGCCTGTACATCGAGGGTCGTGTGCGGGCGATCGGGGTCTCGAACTTCCAGATCGAGCACATGCAGCGGATCCTGGACGAGGGCGGCATCGCGCCGACGGTCAACCAGGTCGAGCTGCATCCGCGCATGACCCAGAGGCCGCTGCGCGAGTTCCACCGCGAGCACGACATCGCCACCGAGGCGTGGAGCCCGCTGGGCCAGGGCAACCTGCTGCAGGATCCGGACATCGTGAAGATCGCCGAGGCCTACGGCAAGAGCCCGGCCCAGGTGATCATCCGTTGGCACCTGCAGATGGGCAACATCGTCATCCCGAAGTCGGCCACGCCGGAGCGGATCCGCTCCAACTTCGAGGTCTTCGACTTCGAGCTGGCCAGCGGCGACGTGGAGACGATCTCCGGCCTCAACGCCGACGAGCGCTTCGGCCCGGATCCCGACACCTTCAACCAGGCCTGATCCACTGGTCCTGTCGGCGGCCGGCCACGCCGGTGGCCGACAGTGAAATGGTGACGAGGTGAAAGCGGTGGTCCGCCCCTGCACAGGGGCGGGCCACCGTTCTTCTGTCTGGGGGCACCGCTTTCGGGCGGACCGCCGCGCGTGTTCCTTCGGGCGTGCAACAGTGCGTCGGTGATCTCGTTTCGCCGGAAGCGTTCTATGACGATCTGCTGACGAAGGTCACATGTGCGTGATAGCGTGCCGCGCATGGAGACCTCCGCCCGTCTCGCCGTGATATCCGGCGGGGGCGGCGGCATCGGCCGCGCCCTGTGCCGGGAGCTGGTCCAGCGCGGGTATGAGGTCGTCGCCCTTGGGCGCAGTCCCCGGCGACTCCGGGAGCTTGAGGCCATGACCGTCCGCGCTGCGGACGCCGGTGCCTCCGACCACCCGCCGGTGCGCGGGGTCGTCTGCGACGTCACCGACGAGACGGAGACCGATCGTGTGCTCTCTGCTCTGGGGCCCGTCTCCGTCCTGGTGAACAATGCCGGCACCGCCGAAAGCGCCCCGCTGCACGACACCACGCTTCGCTCCTGGCACGACCATCTCGCCGCCAACGCCACATCGGCGTTCCTGCTCACCCGCCAGGTCATTCCCGGCATGCGGGAACGCGACCGCGGCCGCGTCGTGTTCATCGCCTCCACCGCCGCCCGCGCCGGAACCCCCTACACCGCCGCCTATACGGCGTCCAAACACGCCATGCTCGGCCTCGCCCGCGTGGTGGCGGCCGAGGTCGCCGGTACCGGCGTCACCAGCAACGCCGTCTGCCCCTCCTTCGTGCGCACACCCATGACCGAGCGCTCGGTCCAGCGCATCGCCGAGCGCACCGGCCGCACGCCGGAGGCCGCGCAGCAGGCTCTAACCGACTCCGGGCCGTTGGGCCGCCTGGTGGAACCGGAGGAGGTCGCGGCGGCCGTCGGCTACTTCGTCTCCGACGCGGCCGCCTGCGTCAACGGCCAGTCCCTTGTCCTCGACGGAGGAGGTATCCAGTCGTGAGCCCGTTTCGTGCGTCCGCCCCACTGACGGACTCGTGGGACCACTTCGACCTGACGAACGACGGGGGCGTCACCACGGTGACGTTCACGCGCCCGGACAAGATCAACGCCCTCACGTTCGACGTCTACGCCGACCTCCGCGACCTGCTGACCGAGATCCCGCACCGGGACGATACGCGGGTGCTGGTGCTCCGCGGCGAGGGGCGCGGCTTCTGCTCCGGCGGAGACGTCAACGAGATCATCGGGGAGACATTGAAGATGGACCCCGACGACCTCCTCGCCTTCACTCGCATGACGGGTGAGGTCGTCAAGGCGATGCGCGAGTGCCCGGTCCCGGTCATCGCCTCCGTTCACGGGATCGCTGCCGGTGCGGGTGCCGTCCTGGCCCTGGCGGCGGACTTCCGCGTCGTCGCGCGCTCGGCCCGATTCGCCTTCCTGTTCACCAAGGTCGGCCTGTCCGGGGCGGATATGGGCGCCGCCTACCTGCTACCCCGCGTCGTCGGGCTCGGGCACGCGACCAAGCTGCTGATGCTCGGCGACACCGTAGGCGCGGCCGAGGCCGACCGGTACGGCCTGGTCAGCGAGTTGGTGGAGGATGACGACCTGGACGCGTCGGTCACCGCACTGGCCGAGCGGTTGGCGGGCGGCCCCGCGTTCGGCTATGCGCAGACCAAGGCCCTGCTCTCCCGGGAGCTGGACATGAACCTCTCCGGCGCCATCGAGCTGGAAGCTATGACCCAGGCGCTGCTGATGAAGAGCGAAGACTACGCCGAGTTCCACGCGGCGTTCACCGGCAAGCGCGACCCGCAATGGAAGGGCCGGTAGATGAGTGGAGTGAGCGACGCCGCGCGCCGATCCGCGGAGGCGGCGCCGAGCGGCGGCCACGGCACGCCGCACCGCATCGTCAACCCGTCCACGCTCGCCGCGCCGGTGGGCTTCGCGCACGCCGTCGTCTCCGGCCCGGGGCGCACCGTTCACCTGGCCGGGCAGACCGCGCAGCGCCCCGACGGCGCGATCATCGGCCCGGGAGTCGTCGAGCAGTTCGACCAGGCGCTCGCCAACCTACTGGAGGCCATGCGCGCCGCCGGAGCCGAGCCGGGGCACCTGGTCGCCCTGAACGTCTACACCACCGATGTCGCCGCCTATCGGGAGAACCTCAAGCCGCTCGGCGCGGCCTACCGGCGCCATCTGGGCCGCCACTACCCGGCGATGGCACTGTTCGGCGTCAGCGGCCTGTTCGATCCCGAGGCGAAGATCGAGCTGCTGGGCACCGCCGTGATCCCCGACCGCTGAGCGGATGCGGGCGCAGGAGTGGGCCCCGCGCCCGTCCGTGTCCGCTGTATCCGCTCAGGGCTGTCCGGTCGCCGCGCGCACGTGCTCCAGGGCGGGGCCGCGGAGAAGCTCGTGGAGTGCGAAGAAGACGTCGGCCGCTCTGCGGCCCGCCCAGGGGTCGGGCAGCAGGTCCGGCGGTAGACCGGGGTCGAGGTAGGGCAGGTGCCGCCAGGCGTCCACGGCCCGCAGGTGGTCGGCGAACGCGGCGGCGCCCTCCGGCCCTGCCCCTGCCGTCTCCGCGTGCTCCTCCGCCGACGTGCGCGTGGCCTCGCGGTCGTGCCGCCGCCATCGGTCCAACACCGGGGCGTGGGCGTCGAGAAAGCCCCGGTACATCTCCTGGAGGGCGTCCAGGTCCCACCACTGCGCCACGGTCGACGCGAGCTCACCGAAGCCCAGGTGATGGCTGTGGAAGAGCTGGACGTAGGACTCCATGCCCAGATCGGCGATGGTGTGCCGGGCGTCGTCGGTGAGGTGGGCGGGGGCGATCCACACCCCGGCCGCCGTCGTCCCGAACCCCAGTCGGCCCAGCCGTGAGCGCAGCAGGTGGCGCTTGTGACGCTCGGACTCGGGGATCGAGAACACCACGAGCACCCAGCCGTCGGCGAGGCTGGCCACCCGCCGATCGAAGATCCGCCGATCCCCTTCGTCGAACATGGCCAGGCCCTCCGGGGAGAGCCGGTACCCGGCCACCCCGCCGACACGCTCAGAGGCCAGCAGGCCGCGCCGCTTCAGCCGGGAGACGGCCGAACGGACCCCGGGCGCGTCCACGTCCAGCCCGGTCATGAGCGGGATGAGCCCCGCGACCGGGACCCATCCGCCGATCTCGCGGGCATAGGTGCCGAAGAACGACACGATCAGCGAGCGGGGCCGACGGTTCTGCCGCTCCTGCGGGTGTTCTGCGAGTTCAGCCCGATATGTCGTTCCGGATGTCGTCGTCACACATGCACGATATCGCGACAGGGCGGCATGCCCGCAGCGCTCCGCGTGCCGTCCCACTCGATGTGAACAGCCCGTTTCCCGGGCTCAATCGCTGTCGCCCCTGCGCCACCTGATGTGCTGTCGCAGCAGCTTCACCGCCGGATCGTGCCGGTATCTCCGGGCGAGATCCATGGGGGTGTCGCCGTCGGGGTCCGCGCTGCGGATCGGCGCCGAAGGCCAGCAGCACCGCCGTGGTGTGCACGGTCAACGGTTCCCGGGTCTGCATGGCGCCGTCCCCCTCGGTATCGATCGCATGGGTCAGCAGCGTCATGTCCTCGAATACCTCGTCGGGATCGGCGCCGTCGGCCAGGAGCCGGGCCAGGGTCTCCGTGTCCTCGTGCTCGACCGCCTCATGGGCCGGTGTCCAGTAGCGATTCACGGCGGCATTCCATCACCCGCCCACACGCGCCTTCCAACGGTTATCCGCGTCACCGCAGCCCTGTGTGACGACCTCCCCTGCGCGCGGCGCCCCACAGCGAGGTGGGAAGGACGTGGGAAGTGCTGAAGTGTTGACGGTCGTCACGCAATCGGTATATTCGACTCTAGGTCAAATCGAGCCCGCACCGCCGGAAACCTCCGGAAGGGGACGTCATGGCGTTCACGCTCAGCCCCGACCACCGCAGGTTCGCCGCGTGGGTGCGGGAAACCGCCGAGCGTGAGATCCGTGCAGTGTCCTCCCGCGCTCGGTCTCCTCGTTCCTCCGCCGCCGAGCCGATTGGGCCTACGGCCAGGGGGCTCGACGACTCCGCTCACTCGATCGGCCTCGCGTCGGGGTCTCCCGCACACACGGGCCGGGTCGACCGCGACCTGCTGTACCGTCTCGGCCGCTCGGGGCTGCTCCATCCCCTTTTTCCCGGGGCCGCCGACGGGCGGCCGCCGCGCTCGGCGTCGGCGGTCGAGCTGTGCCTGCTCCGCGAGACATTGGCGCAGGTCAGCACCGCGGCCGAGACCACACTGGCACTGCAGGGACTCGGCGCCACCCCCATCGTCCAGTCCGGAACCGAGCAGCAGATCGCCGACTGGATCCCGAAGGTCGCGACCGGCGACGCCATCGCGGCGTTCGCGCTCAGTGAGCCGGACGCCGGGTCCGATGCCGCCGCGCTGCGCCTGGCCGCCGAACCGGAACCAGGGTCGGGCGCGGAGGCGGGCCGGTGGCGCCTCACCGGTGAGAAGACCTGGATCTCCAACGCTCCCGACGCCGACATCTACACCGTGTTCGCCCGCACCGGCCCGGACGCCGGGGCACGGGGCGTCTCCGCGTTCCTCGTTCCCGCCGACCGTCCCGGGCTCTCCGGCGAACCGCTCGACATGATCGCCCCGCACGCGCTGGGACACCTCACGTTCGACGGGGTCCCCGTCACGCGCGACGACCTTCTCGGCGCCCCCGGGCAGGGCTTCCGCGTCGCCATGCGCACCCTCGACCTGTTCCGCCCCAGCGTCGGCGCGTTCGCCGTCGGCATGGCGCAGGCCGCCCTCGACCTCGCGCGCGACCACGCCGCCCACCGCACCGCCTTCGGCGGTCCGCTCAAGGACATGCAGAGCGTCGCGCACACCCTCGCCGAGATGGCCACCCGCACCGAGGCCGCCCGGCTGCTCGTCTACGCCGCCGCCACCGCCCGCGACGCCAGCGATGCCCCTGCCCCCGCCCCGAGCACGGCGCACACGTCGAATCCCCGGCCCCACGAGCACAGCGGACGGGTCGCCCCCCGCCCCGGACCACGACCTCTCGCTCACCGCACGCGCGGCCATGGCGAAGCTGTACGCCACCGAGGCCGCCCAGTACGTCGTCGACGCCGCCGTCCAGCTGCACGGCGCACGCGCTTTGCGACGCGGCCACCCGCTGGAGGAGCTCTACCGCGAGGTGCGCGCCCCGCGCATCTACGAGGGAGCCTCCGAAGTCCAGCGCACCATCATCGCGCGGGAGCTGTATCGCTGACCCGCACCGGACCAGGAGATCCGCGATGGAGCCGACCCTCTCACCGTCCGCCTACACCGACACCTTCGCCCGCGACCACCTCCCCCCGCCCGACCAGTGGCCCCACCTCCACTTCTCCCTCCCCGAACTCCGCTACCCCGACCGGATGAACTGCGCCGAGGAGCTCCTGGACCGCACCATCGAGCGCCACGGCACCGAACGCCCCTGCATCCGCGGAGAACGCGAGTCCTGGACGTACGGGGAACTGCGGTGGCTGGTCGACCGCGCGGCGCGCGTCCTGACCGACGAACTCGGCGTGCGCCCCGGCAACCGGGTCCTGCTGCGCGGCCCCAACTCACCCTGGTTGGCCGCCTGCTGGCTGGCCATCCTCAAGGCCGGGGGCATCGTCGTCACCGTCCTTCCGGCCCTGCGCAGCGGAGAGCTCACCGACATCCTGCGCTCCGCCCGGATCTCCCACGCGCTGTGCGACGCCCGGTTCACCGACGACCTCGAAACCGCCGTCGACCGCGCCGCACCCGACCTGCCCGTCCGCACCGGCATCACCCCCTACGGCTCCGGCCGCCCCGACGACCTCACCGCACGCGTCGCCGCCGCGCCCGGCACGCCGTTCCCCGCCTTCCCGGCCGCGGCCGACGACGTCGCCCTCATCGCCTACACCTCCGGCACCACCGGCCGCCCCAAGGGGTGCGTGCACTTCCACCGCGACGTTCTGGCCATCGCCGACACCTTCTCCGCGCACGTGCTCCGCCCGCACACCGATGACCTGTTCGTCGGAAGCCCCCCGTTCGCCTTCACCTTCGGCCTGGGCGGCCTGCTCGTCTTCCCGCTGCGCGCCGGAGCCTCCACCCTGCTGCTGGAGAAGGCCGGCCCCGACCGCCTCCTGCGCGCGATCGAAGAGGACCACGCCACCGTCGTCTTCACCGCTCCCACCGCCTACCGCGCCATGCTCGGCCGGGCCGCGGATGCGAACCTGTCCTCGCTGCGCCGCTGCGTCTCGGCGGGCGAACACCTCCCCGCCGCCACGTGGAAGGCCTGGCTCGACGCCACCGGTATCCGACTCATCGACGGCATCGGCGCCACTGAGATGCTGCACATCTTCATCTCCGCGGCCGACGACGACATCCGCCCCGGCTCCACCGGCATCCCCGTCCCCGGCTTCACCGCCGCCATCCTCGACGGCAAAGGCGACCCCGTGCCCGACGGACAGCCCGGCCGCCTCGCCGTACGCGGCCCCGTGGGCTGCCGCTACCTCGCCGACGACCGCCAGCGCCGCTACGTCCGCGACGGCTGGAACATCACCGGCGACACCTACGTCCGCGACGCCGACGGCTACTTCTGGTACCGGTCCCGCTCCGACGACATGATCGTCTCGGCCGGATACAACATCGCCGCCATCGAGGTCGAAGAGGTGCTGATGCGCGCGCCGCAGGTCGCGGAGGTGGCCGTTGTCGGCATCCCCGACCCCGATCGCGGCCAGATCGTCAAGGCGTTCGTCGTCCCCCAGGACGGCGTCCCCGCGACCGAGGACACGGCCGACGAGCTCAAGCGGTTCGTCACCACCGAGATCGCCCCCTACAAAGCGCCACGGGCCGTGGAGTTCACCCGAACGCTCCCACGCACCCCGACCGGCAAGTTGCAGCGATTCAAACTGAGGGAGGGGTGAGCGGCTTCCATGCGCATCGCCTGCATCGGCGGCGGCCCCGGGGGCCTGTACTTCGCCGCGCTGATGAAACGGCTCGATCCCGCCCACGAGGTGACCGTCTACGAGCGCAACGCGCCCGACGACACCTTCGGCTTCGGCGTCGTGCTCTCCGACGAGACCCTCGGCGGGATCGAACACGCCGACCCCGCGGTGTATGCGGCCCTCAGTGCCGAGTTCGCGTGCTGGGACGACATCGACATCCACTACCGGGGCCGGGTCATCACCTCCGGGGGCCACGGGTTCTCCGCCATCGACCGCAGGCGGCTGCTGCGGATCCTCCGCGACCGCTGCGCCGACCTCGGCGTCACGCTGCACTTCCGCACCACCGCGCCACCCGCCACCGACCTCGCCGCCACCCACGACCTCGTCGTCGCAGCCGACGGCGCCAACAGCACCACCCGCCGCACCCACGCCCCGGACTTCGGCGAACGCCTCGACCACCGCCACTGCAAGTACATGTGGCTCGGCACCGACCTCGTGTTCGACGCGTTCAACTTCCACATCGTGGACACGCCGCACGGGATCATGCAGGTGCATGGCTACCCCTACTCGGCCGACGCCAGCACCTTCATCGTGGAGATGCACGAACGCGTGTGGCGCGCCGCCGGCTTCACCGACCGCCCCGACCTGCGTCCCGGCGAGAGCGACCACGACGCCGTCGACGCCTGCGAAAAGCTCTTCGCCGACGTCCTCGGCCGCGGCCACCGCCTCATCCCCAACAACTCGCGGTGGCTCGCGTTCACCACCGTGCGCACCGACACCTGGCGCCGCGGCAATGTGGTCCTGCTCGGCGACGCCGCCCACACCGCCCACTTCTCGATCGGGTCGGGCACCAAGCTCGCCATGGAGGACGCCCTCGCGCTCGCCGCCTCCCTCCACGAGCACGAGGGCGTCCGCGAGGCCCTGGCCGCCTACGAGGAGGAGCGGCGCCCCGTCGTCGCCAGCACCCAGCGCGCCGCCCAGGCCAGCCTGGAGTGGTTCGAGGACATCGAGCGGCACACCGCCCAGGAACCGCGCCCGTTCGCGTTCAACCTGCTCACGCGCAGCCGCCGGGTCACCTACGACAACCTCCGCATGCGCGACCCCGACTTCGTCGCCGACGTCGACGCGTGGTTCGGCGCCACCCAGTCCCCGACCGCGCCCTTGCCCTCGTCCGCACACCGGCCGCCCATGTTCTATCCGTTCCGGCTGCGCGGCCTGGAGCTGAAGAACCGGGTCGTCGTCTCCGCCATGGACATGTACTCCGCGACGGACGGCACCCCCGGCGACTTTCACCTCGTCCATCTCGGCTCCAAGGCGCTGGGCGGTGCCGCGCTGGTGATGACCGAGATGGTCTGCGTCTCCGCCGCAGGCCGGATCACCCCCGCATGCGCCGGGCTGTACGCCGCCGAACACGAGGCCGCATGGAGCCGCGTCACCGACTTCGTCCACCGCCACACCGACGCCGCTATCGGCATCCAGCTCGGCCACTCCGGGCGCAAGGGCTCGACACGGGTGATGTGGGAGGGCATCGACGAGCCCCTGGAGGAGGGGAACTGGCCGGTCGTGGCCCCCTCGCCGCTGGCCTACCGGCCCGGCGTCAACCAGGTGCCGCGCGAACTCACCGCGGCCGAGCTCGACGCGATCCGCGACGAGTTCGTCGCGTCGGCCCGCGCCGCCGACCGCGCCGGATTCGACCTGCTGGAAGTGCACTGCGCGCACGGCTACCTGCTCTCCAGCTTCCTCTCGCCCCTCACCAACCGGCGCACCGACGCCTACGGCGGGGATCTGGCGGCACGGCTGCGCTTCCCCCTGGAGGTGTTCGCGGCCGTACGCGCCGCCTGGCCCGACGACAAGCCGATGACCGTGCGCATCTCCGCCACCGACTGGGTCGACGGCGGAACCACGGCCGACGACGCGGTCACCATCGCGCGCGCCTTCGCCGACGCCGGGGCCGACGCCATCGACGTCTCGACCGGCCAGGTCACCCCGGACGAGGAACCGGCCTACGGGCGCAGCTACCAGACCCCGTTCGCCGACCGGATCCGCAGCGAGACCGGGATCCCGACGATCGCCGTCGGCGCGATCTCCTCCTACGACGACGTCAACTCGCTCATCCTGGCCGGCCGGACCGACCTGTGCGCGCTGGGCCGGCCCCACCTGTACGACCCGAGCTGGACCCTGCACGCCGCCGCCGAGCAGGGCTACTCCGGGCCCGGCGTGACCTGGCCGGTTCCCTTCCAGGCGGGCTCCCGTCGGCCGCAGACCGGGCGCACGGACGGTCCCCGCCCCCGCCTGGAGCTGGTGCGCGGGGACGGCGGCCCGGACACCGCCCACCGCCGATGGCGCCCGCAGCGCAGTGCGGAGGCGTGACACCGCTCGATTCCCCGTCGCCGGTCGGCCGTGTCGGACGGCGCCTGCGCGTCCGCCGGACCCGCGGCGCCCTGCTCGATCTCCCTTTCGGCGGACATTCCACTCTGGCGGGGGCGGATATTCGGGCGCTACCGTCGGATCCAGCGTCGGCTCACATCTGTGAGAACTGAGGAAAGGGGCGCACCCATGCCGGTGACAGCTACGCTCTGCTACGGGACGCACCCCAGCCAGGTGATCCACGTCCGCCAGCCCGACACCGACGCGGACGCCCCCTTTCCCGTCGCGGTGCTGCTGCACGGCGGATGGTGGCGCGACCGGTACGACGCCCGGCTGATGGAACCGCTCGCCGCCGACCTCGCCGAGGCCGGATGGCTCGTGTGGAACATCGAGTACCGCCGGACCGGCGACGACGGCGGTGGGTGGCCCCGGACACTGGACGACGTCCGCACCGCCCTGGACCTACTCAAAGTGCGGCTCGCGGACGGTGCAGAACCAGGCGACCCCTCCCGCGTCGTCGCGTTCGGCCACTCCGCCGGAGGGCACCTGAGTCTGATGGCCGCCCTCGGGTCACCGCTGACGATAGTCGTCGGACTGGCGCCCGTCACCGACCTTCGGACGAGCCTGCACGCGGGCCTCGGCGAGGGTGCCGTCAGCGCCTTCCTCGGCCCCGACCCGGCAGACGAGCTGGTCGAGGACTCCTCGCCACTGCGCCGTATCCCGATCGGCACCGTACAGCTCATCGTGCACGGCAAGCGCGACGACCGCGTTCCGGTCGAGCAAAGCCGCGCGTACGTGAAGGCTGCCAGGGCTGCCGGAGACCGCGTCGACTACATCGAACTCCTTGACGCGGACCACTTCGACGTCATCGACCCCGCGCATGAGTCCTGGGAGACCGTTCAGGAGCACCTGGGCGACTTGTGATCACCCCAGGCACCCCTCCCGTTGGTCTCGGGAATATCGACCGAATACTCGTCGGTGACAGGTTGACTTTCCCGAGATCAACGGGGAGGGGAGGGGAGGGGTGAATGAGCGGATCAGGTGTAGCCGAGCCGGGACAGCTCGGCGTGCGCAATCGACCGCACGTCCTTGCGCTGGTCGCCGGTGAGGCGGTTGCGCCATGACCCGATCCCGGAGGCGTCGGTCCGCACCAGCTCCACGGCCGACACCCGTGCCCCCGTGACCTCGCGGAGCCGTTCCGCGGTCTCGACCTCGCCCCCGAACATGTCCTCGTAGCGCAGCGTCATCAGCCGGTCGGCACCGAGCATCCCGCGCAGCTGGGCCGACAGCCGCACCGCACCCCGCCAGCGCATCGCGCACTTGGCCGCGACCGACTGGTTCGGGTACTCCTCGCGTTCCTGCTGGGTCTCGATCCCGAAGAACGGGTTGGGCAGCTCATGGTCCAGATTGGCCATGCTGGGGCGGAACCAGGCCAGCGACTGCTCGTCGTCGAGCATGTCGGCGACGACGTCCCGGCCGTCGCGGATGATCTGCACGAACACGGCGTCACTGAACGCGGCGTTGAGGGCCGTCGCGCTGTAGAGCAGGTCCGGGCTGGCGTCGCCGAAGCGGGTTACCCGTCTGGCGTGCCGGCATGGATCGGCCGACTCGCGCGCCGCCACCCGGCCCGGGGGGCAGAGCGGACAGGTGAGCGGGTCAGCTGCCAGGATTCGGCGAACGCGTCGCGCAGCAGGCTGGCCGTGCCCGAGGCGCGCTCTTCGACGACGGAGGGGCGGCGGGCGACCGCGTAGATCGCGTTGAGCACGCCGGTGTCGCCGCCGCCGACATGGAAGCCGGGCGCGCGGCGCAGCGCCCTGGCGATCAGATTCACGCCTGAGTGCGGGGCGCCGAGGACGAAGACCGGGCGGTGGACCTTCGTCCCGTTGACGACGAGGATGTAGGACGGCTGCTTCATGATGTATGTAGATTTTGACATCGTTTGACGGACTTCGGTCCATCCGGCCCTCTTATTGCCGGAGAATGCGGTCAATTCCGACAGCCGCGCGGGGATCACCGTCCCGAGTTGCGTCCCCCGGGGTGACGCGGCTGGGTCTGCGGCGGATCAGTGGCACCTACTCCCAGCCGGTGTGACGTGAGCGTACCGCGTTCCGCCGCGTCCGGGCGGTCGGTCCGGCAGCCTTGGCGGGTCTCTGGCAGGTAACACATTCACCAAGCTCAGGGAAGGACCGTCCGTAACCGATCGCGACTCCTGGCGTCCTAACCGAGGGGCCGGACGGTTGAAGGCCGTAACAGCGCTGCCACAATGGGCGGACATCGTGTGAATGAGACCACTGAGGATCCGTCCATGCCCTCCATCTCCCGCACCACCGAGGTCTCAGCGCTGCTGGCGGAGACCGACCAGGTCACCGTGCTCACCGGCGCGGGGATCTCCACCGACTCCGGCATCCCGGACTTCCGTGGCCCGAACGGCGTATGGACCGCGAACCCCGCGGCGGCCGCGATGTTCGACATCGACACCTACATGGCCGATGTCAACGTCCGGCGGGAGGTGTGGCTCATGCGGCGGGCGCATCCCGCCTGGACGGCGAGTCCGAACGCGGCGCACTACGCCCTGACCGAGCTCGATCGCGCCGGGCGGCTGCGCGCGCTCGTCACCCAGAACGTCGACGGCCTGCACCAGGCCGCGGGCATCGACCCCCGGCGCGTGATCGAGGTGCACGGGACCATTCACTGGGTCGTGTGCATGTCATGTGGCCTGCGCACGCCAAGCCCGGAGGTGCTGGCCCGACTGGACGAGGAGTCCGACCCGCACTGCCGGAAGTGCGGCGGTATCCAGAAGGCGGACACCATCTCGTTCGGCCAGCGGCTGAGGGCCGAGGTACTGGAGGCCGCCGTCGCGGCCACGGAGGACTGCGAGGTCTTCGTCGCTGTGGGCACCTCGCTCACGGTGCACCCGGTGGCGGGGCTGTGCGACCTCGCCCTGGAGCACGGCGCCCGGCTGATCGTCATCAACGCCGACCCCACCCCCTATGACGAGGTCGCGGCGGCGGTGCTGCGCGAACCTATCGGCGAGGTCCTGCCCGAGCTGGTGAAGGAGTCGCTGGCGCAGCGGCCCTGACCGCGGCGGGACCGCGTCATCCGGCGCTGTTCTGTGGCGGGTGGGAGCTCCCGACGACGGAAGATCTCCGGCGCTGGTCCTCCGGGGCCGGTCAGAGGCGCGCGATCCGCTGGGGCTTCCCTGCTCGGCGGCGCGCCCGGACCGGAAGCTCCGGAGGAGGAGGTGTAGTGCCATTCGGGATCCGGCTCCGATGGGCTGTTCGCTTCGGCGAGGCCCAGGATTCCCTCGAAGACCTGCTGCGGGGCGTGGCTCAGCTCATCCAAGAACTCGGAGAAGAAAGGCTCCAGGGCGTCGAGGACGGGTCGAACCGCCTTCGGCGACAGCCGCTTTCCGTACACCACCTTGCGGACTCTGCCGAGGTACGACCAGACCTCCGACGACAGGTCCGCCATGTACGACGGATCGGTGCCTGAGGCCCGGCCGATTCGGAGGTCTTCGGCCGCCTGCCGGAGCACGAGGAGCTCCAGGCGGCCGAGCCACCGGGTGTCGAGCAGTCGCGAATACCGTCGCAGTCGTTCTTCACTGCCGTCGCCGAGTGGCGCGAGACGCAGCTCCATGACATCGTGCAGCTCCCCCCAGACCGCGTCGTCCTGGGAAGCGTCGAATTCCGTGTACCACGTCAGCATGTCGGACGACACGTGGGTCAGGTACGGTCCGAGCATCAGGAAGGTACGCGCGGCCGTTCCATTGGCGCGCAACGCTGCGGCGCGTAGCAGACTCGATGTCACACCCTCGAATGCGAGGGTGATCCGATAGGGATCGGTGACCGCGGCAGAGCCCTTGAACGGGTTCGCCTTGATCTCGAATCCGATGCATTCACCGACGTTCACGTCATCTCCGCGTTCGAGTTCGAGGTGGGTCGATCCCTCTCCCCTCCATGTGTAGTCATGCCGGACCCGGATGACGTCCACCAGTCCGTGCCATTCGTGGTCGACGATTCCCCGCCACTGGTTGGCCACCACACGCCAGTCCTTCCACGGGTTCTGGGAATCCGGGAAGAGCTCGGCGGCGGCGATCTTCGTTCCGCCGAGAACGAGAAGCAGGACGAGGTTGGCCGTGTAGGTCGACTGCCGGGTGACGATGGGCAGGCGGACCGGCGCGTAGTCGGTAAACGACCGATTGGGCTGGGGGAACGGCGCCTCATGGAAGAGTTCGAGGAGGAGTGAGCGGTACTCCGTCCGCTCCTCGGGCTCCTGCGCGAACCGCCGCTCGAAGATGTCGCCGAGGAATTCGACGATCGCCTGGCGGCCGGAGAGTGCGGCGAACGAGGTGATCGCGTACAGCAGGCCATCGTCCAGCGGAGTGGAGAAGCGGCGGCGCCGGGCGTTGGCCCGATCGATGACGAGATCGTGCAGCGTCGCCGTGACATGCCGTGCGACCAGAAACTCACCGAAAGTGGAGTGCAGGAATTCGTAGACGCTGTCGGTGCGGGCGTCGCGCTGGGCCTGGGATTCGTGCACGAAGAAGAAGCGCCCGAAGACCTGGTGCGCGTCGCTGACCGAACCGCTCAGGTCGGTACCGCGCGCATCCACATGCATCTCGGGGATGAGAACCGACAGGTCGGAGTTGAGTTCATCTGCTGTCACCGTCTGCCGACGGCGGGTGAACATCGCCACGGCCACGATCTCCAGCCGACGCAGTTCGAGGTCGACCGCGTGCTCCATACCGCCATCGTCGAGATGCGGCTGATGCTTCCGCACTTCACGGCGGGCGAAGGACGTGAGGAGCTGTTCATAGAGTTCGCCCTTGGACCCCGCGCCTGCCTCTACGCGTCCGGGTGGGGTCGGGCCGCCGCCCGATGAGTACGGGTTGCCGGGGGCAATCTGGTCTCTGGAACTACTGGCGGGTGGCGGGACTGACGATCCGGAATAAGCACGTCCGTCGGACATGGCCGCACCCTCGGTATCCGTCCGCTGGAGCGCGTTCTCGTCGGCGTCATAGATCAGCAGCATCATGAGCAGAAGCGGCTGCTCGGCGAGATCCCGGTAGCGGAGCACCGTCTGGGCCGACAGGCGCCGCAGTCCGCGGCGCTCCAGCGCGTCCTGGTTCGCGTGGTTCCAGACCTCGATCATCCGGTCGATCTGATGGTCGTCGAACGGTTCCAACCGCACGATGAGCGACCCGTCGGGAATTCGCGCCCGGTTGGCGACCGCCGTGCGCGTGGTCACGATGACGGCGGTGGGGCGGTCGAGCTCCGCCTCGCGTTCCTGGAACAGGCGGACCTGTTCCAGATAGTCGGACTGGCTGGCGCCGGTGGCCTGCAGCAGTTCGTCGAATCCGTCCAGGATGACCACCGGTAGCGCGTCACCCGCGGAACGGACCAGGTCGGGCCAGGACACGCGCTCGCCGATCGTCGCGTAGATGCCCTCCTCGATCTGGTCCTGAAGCGGGGCGTCAGCCGTCACGGAGCGCAGCTCCACGAGGACCGGCAGGAAGTCGGCGGCCGGGAGCCGGGCGGCCAGTACCTGGGTGAGCTTGGACTTGCCGGAACCCGGTTGGCCGAGGACGACGATCGGGTGGGTGACCGCCGATGGGCCGGTCAGGGTACCGGCGATCACGCCCTGCAGATCGTCGATGACGGGGTGGTCGTTGACCCACTCCTCGGTGGACGGCTGGCTGTTCGCCACGGCCCGCCCCACGCGCCCGCGTGGGTTGATGTAGGCCTTGCCGAGGCTGGGCAGGGTGAAGTCGGCAGGGGCGTCGTCGGCGGCCAGCACCGGACGCTCCAACGCCTTGGCGTAGCGGCGGGAGAGCGCGGCGCACTGCTTGCCGGGTGTGGCTCCCGTCGTCATGTCGGCGAGCAGGTCGCGCAGCCCGGCCAGGCCGGTGTCCAGGCGGGCTCGGGTGCGCTGATGCTCCCGCATCATGCTCCACACACCGAATTCGGGCACGTCCACCGCGAGCTGTCGGTAGCCCTCGGCATAGCGGCGCAGAGCACGCCCGGGGACGCACGTATGCAGGATCCTCGCGAGACGGCCCTTATCGGTCGTCGATAGCGCCTCCCAACAGGCGAGCCCGGTGAGGAACTGGTACAGGGCCGATCGGAGGCTCAGATCGTAGAACTCCTCCAACAGAAGCTGATTGATCTCGAACTCGCCGTGCGCCTCGGGGAATGGCACGTGCTGGCCATCCAGTAGGTCCTCCGAGACTCCGGCCAGCCGCACTTGCTCGTCTGCAGTCAGTTCCAGGTCGTTCAGAGTGAGCGGAGAGTCCTGTTCCGCGAGGCATTCCTCCACCGCCTCGAAGTAGGCGACGATCACCAGGACGGTGTGTGCCGCTGTGATGCGCTGTGTGCGGTCCAGCCTCCCGACGCCGTTAATGCGCTCCCGAACCGACGTCAGCAGTTTGCGGCCGTGTTTGACGACCGCGCCTCCGGCGCCGAAGAGATCCGGGATGCCGACCACACTCAGTGCTCCGTCGGCGGCCTGTTCGGCGAAGTCCAGGACGGCGGAGTCGTCCTTGCCCAGGATCTTCAGTGCGTCGGCGTAGCTGAGCCTTTTCGCCATCGAGGATGGGCCTCTCACATGGTCCGTTTGGGGCGGCGCGCCCTATTCAAGTACGGGGAGCGCCGGAGCCTCAAATCCGCTCCCTTCATGACCACTATGAGAGGATGCTCCGACAATCGAGCCATCACACCGGAGGACCACAGTGCCGTCGCCCATCCGCAAGGTGACCATCGACTGTGCCGACCCCTATGAGCTTGCGAAATTCTGGAGCCAGGTGATCGGCGAGCCGCTTCACCCGGAATGTGAATCCGGGGACGAGGAAGCGTTCATCGAGACCCCGGACGGGCAACCGGGGTTGCTGTTTTTGCGCGTGCCAGAAGGTAAGACGGTGAAGAACCGAATCCACCTCGACCTCGGGCCCAACGGCAACACCCGGGACGGCGAGATGGCGCGGATCCTTGGGATCGGCGCCACGTTCTTGTCCGATTTCCGGACGGATGACGGCAAGGGTTTCGTGGTCCTGACCGATCCCGAGGGCAACGAGTTCTGCATCGAGCGCAGCGACGAGGAACTCGCCGCCGCGGGCGACAGCGGAGACTACGAGTTCAAGCGGACCCGGAGGGCGGAGGGGCCTGCTGCCTGTGCCATGTCAAAAGCCCCCGGCCGCGACCGGTAGGAGGCCCAGGGGGCATCAGGGGGTAGTGGAGGGAGGACAGCTACAGGCGGTCGGCACGAACCCCGGACTCCGCTACGGACAGGTGATCCGCCGTGACCGGGTACCTGATCAATGCCAGTGAGGAGCTCCGGCGCCTCCGCGAGGACTTCCCCGACTTCCTGATCCGCCTGATCTTCCAGGAGCACGGTGCCTCCACTTTCGTCGCCGTCCGCAAGGACACCGCGGGCCGCGGCCCCGTCCTGCTGACGGCGCCCGACACCGACGCCCAGCGCCGTGAACTCGATCGGGTCGTCCGCTGACGCTGCGGACCAGCGGACATCCCGGCCGTCCCCCGGCGTGCCACGACGGGCGTCGTCGGCACGCCCCTCTCCATCAGTGCGGACCGCGGTCGGTGGTGCGCTCCCGTCCTCTCCGCCGGAACGCCGGGTATGCCCAGGTACGCGGGGCCCGGTTCACTCCTGTTGCGCTGCGACGGCTCGCAGGAGCAGGGGGAAGAACTGCCGCTCCAGCTCGCCTGCGGGCAGGGCGTCGGGTTCCACGAGGGACTGCAGGATCCCGCCTTCCCGGACCGCGATGGCGAGCCGTGCCACCAGTTCCAGGTCGACCTGCGGCTGGATGCCCATGTGCCGGAACAGCAGCTCGAGCAGCCGTACGATCCCAGCGCGCACCTCGGCCTCGTACTGCGCCAGTCGGGCGGCGGTCTCCGGGGCGCGCGCGGCGAGTAGAGAGAACTCGGTCGAGACCAGCTGCCATCTGCGCTCGGCGGGCGCCTGCGCGCCAGCCCACTCGGCCAGCTCCATGACTGGATCCGCGGCGTTCTCCGCCCGGGTCACGGCTTCGGCCAGCCCTTCGAGTGTCTGCTGGCTGTGCCGGTCGAACAGGGCCAGGAACAGTTCTTCCTTGCTGGTGAAGTTGGAGTAGAACGCGCCCCGGGTGTAGCCCGCGCGGTCGCAGATCTCCTCGATGGAGGCGCCGTAGAAGCTGCGGTCCGCGAAGACCTCGAGGGCAGCGTCGAGCAGCTTGGCCAGCGTCCGCGGACGGCGCTTCGTGGGGCCCTTGGGCACCGGTTCCCCCTGCTGGTCGGCACGTTGACTTCCGCAACCGCCCATCATACGAGACCGTATCCGATGTGCTGCTGTATCCGGTTGAACGGCGATAGTCCGCGCCCTGGGACCGTTCGCCCGCGCCGACCCGGCACACCTCACTGTGATGTGGGCCACCCATACTGGCGCGTCCGGGTGATCGAGCATACAGTGTTGTATCCGATGCAGTTATGCATCCTTTCGATGCGGGGGCGGAGATGAGCAGGTCAGGAGCTGGGGTTGCCCTGGTGACCGGTGCGTCGTCGGGGATTGGGCGCGCGACCGCCGCCCTCCTGGCCGAGCGGGGCTACCGGGTGCTGGGTACCTGCCGGGATCCGGAAAGCCTGCGCGTCGACCAGCAGGTACCGGGAGTGCGCTACCTCCCCCTGGACCTCACCGACCCGGACAGCGTGGCGAGCTGCGCGGAACGCGCCGGCGCGGTCGATGTGCTGGTCAACAACGCCGGCCAGAGTCAGCTCGCCCCCTTCGAGGAACTGCCGCCGGCGGTCTTGGAGCAGCAGTTCGCGTCCAACGTGCTCGGTCCGGTCCGGCTCACGCAGCTGCTGCTGCCGGGGATGCGCGAGCGGGGGTACGGGCGGGTGGTGATGGTGGGCTCGATGCAGGCGAGCTTCCCGATGGCCTTCCGCTCCAGCTATGTCGCATCGAAGGCGGCGCTGAAGGGATTCGCCCTCGCCGCCCGCAAGGAGCTCGAACCGTTCGGCGTGGCCTGCACCGTGGTCGAGCCGGGGCAGATCAACACCGGCATCAGTTCCCGCCGCGACCGCTTCATCGCCGACCCTTCCCCCTACGCTGACCGCTATTTCCGGGTCGCGGAGTCGCTGGATGCCGGTGAGGCCGCCGGAACACCGCCGGCCAGGGTCGCCCAGACGATCGTGAAGGCCGTCGAGGCGCGGCAGCCGAAGCCGCTCTACGCCGTCGGCAGCAACGCGCCCCTCGTTTTCGCGCTGCAGCGGCTGCTGCCGCGGCGGACGGCCGAGCGGCTGGTCTCCCGCCGCTACGGGCTCTAGAGAAATTCAGTCGAACGGGGGCAGCAGGATGGATGCGGACGTCATCGTGGTCGGTGCGGGCCTGGCCGGCCTGGTGGCCACCTACGAGCTGGTGCGGGCCGGGCGCACGGTGCTCGTCGTGGATCAGGAGAACGCCGACAACCTGGGCGGGCAGGCGTTCTGGTCCCTGGGCGGGCTGTTCTTCGTCGACAGTCCGGCGCAGCGGCGCCTGGGGATCAACGACTCCTACGAGCTGGCGCTGCAGGACTGGTTCGACTCGGCCCGCTTCGATCGGGAGCGCGACGACCACTGGCCGCGGCAGTGGGCCCGCTCCTACGTCGAGTTCGCCGCCGGGGAGAAGTGGGCGTATCTCCACGACCTCGGGTTGCGGGTCCTCCCCACGGTGGGGTGGGCCGAGCGGGGCAGCGGCACCGCGTCCGGCCACGGCAACTCCGTCCCGCGCTTCCACATGACCTGGGGAACCGGGCCCGAAGTGGTCCGCGTGTTCGCCGACCGAGTTCTGGAGGCCGCCCGCGCCGGCCAGGTCTCGTTCCGGTACCGCCACCAGGTGGACGAGGTGCTGGTGGCCGACGGCGCCGCCCAGGGGGTCCGCGGGACTGTGCTGGAGCCGTCGACGGCACCGCGGGGCGTGCAGTCCTCGCGCACACCCGTGGGCGACTTCGAGTTCCGCGCCCAGGCGGTGGTTGTCACCTCGGGCGGCATCGGCGGAAACCCCGGCCTCGTCGAGAAGAACTGGCCCAGCTCGCTCGGTAGGCCGCCGGAGCCCATGCTCACCGGTGTCCCCGCCCACGTCGACGGGCGGATGCTGGCGATCACCGAAGCCGCCGGCGGGAACATCGTCAACAGCGACCGCATGTGGCACTACACCGAGGGCATCGCCAACTGGAACCCGATCTGGCCGAACCACGCGATCAGGATCATCCCCGGGCCGTCGTCGCTGTGGCTGGACGCCACCGGCCACCGGCTCCCGGCCCCGTACTTCCCCGGCTTCGACACGCTGGGCACGTTCCGGCACATCCTCGGCACGGGATACGGCCACACCTGGTACGTGCTGAACCGGTCGATCATCGAGAAGGAGTTCGCGCTCTCCGGCTCCGAGCAGAACCCCGACTTCACGAGCAAGAGCCTCACGGCGTCGCTGGGCCGCGTAGGCGGGGGCGTTCCCGGACCGATCCGGGAGTTCCTGCGGCACGGTGAGGACTTCGTGGTCCGCGGCAGCCTCCGGGAGCTGGTCGACGGGATGAACGCCGTCACCGGGACACCACTGCTGGACCACGAGCAGGTCAGGCGGGAGGTTGTCGCACGTGATCGCCAGTTCGGCAACAGCTACGGCAAGGACCTGCAGACCGCCGCCATCCACACGGCACGGCGGTTCCTCAGCGACCGCATTGTCCGTATCGCGAAGCCGCACCGGATCCTCGATCCGCGGCACGGCCCCCTCATCGCGGTGCGGTTGCGGCTACTCACCCGCAAGACCCTGGGTGGTGTGGAGACCAACCTCGACTCGCAGGTCGTCCGCCCCGACGGAAGCCCCTTTGACGGCCTGTTCGCGGCGGGCGAGGCCGCCGGGTTCGGCGGCGGCGGTGTCCACGGCTACAACGCCCTGGAAGGGACCTTCCTGGGAGGCTGCATCTTCTCCGGACGGACCGCCGGCCGCGCCATCGCGCGCGATCTCGGCTGAACGCTTCCCCCCGGCACGTGCAAGCACCTATGGCGAAGCGTTGAAGGAGGACCAATGGGCACATCGTTCGCTGCCTTCCAGAGCGAGATCTACGCGCAGGGGCTGGAAGGGCGCACCCCGAAGATCACAACCGACCCGGCCGCGCTGGAGGACGCGGCGGGCGCCCTCCTCGAACCGTGGGCGTTCGGGTACGTGGCGGGCAATGCCGGCACCGGTTCCACCGCGCGGGCGAACGCGGACGCGTTCGGCCAGTGGCGGATCGTGCCCCGGATGCTCACCGACGCGACGACGCGCGACCTGAGGACCTCCCTCTTCGGCGAAGACCTGCCCGCTCCGGTGCTGCTCGCTCCCGTGGGGGTGCAGTCCATCGTCCACCCGGACGGCGAGCTCGCCACGGCGCGGGCGGCGGCCGGGCTGGGGGTGCCCAGCGTGCTGTCCACGGCCGCATCGCACACCATCGAGGACGTGGCCGACGCCTGCGGCGGTGGGCCGCGGTGGTTCCAGCTGTACTGGCCCAATGACGACGACGTGACCGCCAGCATCCTCCGCCGCGCCCGCGACGCGGGCTTCACCACGCTCGTGGTCACCCTGGACACGTGGACGCTGGCCTGGCGGCCGCGCGACCTCGACAACGCCTACGTGCCGTTCGTCCGAGGCGTGGGAACAGCCATTCCCTTCTCGGACCCCGCCTTCCGCGCCCTGCTGGACCGCCCACCCGAAGAAGACCTGGCCGGGGCGGTGCAGCGCTGGGTGCCGATGTTTACCGGAACCGACAAGAGCTGGGGCCGACTGTCCCTTCTGCGGCAGCTCTGGGACGGCCCGATCGTGCTCAAAGGAATCCTGCACGCCGACGACGCGCGCCGGGCAGCGGACGCCGGCATGGACGGCATCGTCGTCTCCAACCACGGCGGCCGCCAGGTCGACGGGGCCATTGCGTCGCTGGATGCCCTGCCGCTGATCGTGGAGGCCGTGGGCGACCGGATCGAGGTGCTGTTCGACTCCGGCATCCGCTCCGCATCCGACGTGGTCAAGGCGCTGGCGCTCGGCGCGCGTGCGGTGCTGCTGGGGCGCCCCTATGTCTACGGGCTCGCCCACGGCGGCGAGGAGGGGGTGCGGGATGTCCTGCGGGGCGTGCTGGCCGACCTCGACCTGACGTTGGGACTCGCCGGATACCGCACCCCCGCCGAACTGAGCCAGGGCTCCCTCATGAGGGCCCCGGGGAGCTGAGGGCGGGATGGCGCGGATCCTTGTCAAAGGCCCCCGACCGCGAACGGTAGGAGGCCGATGGGGGCACCGGGAGTGGAGGGAGGACAGCTAAAGGCGGTCGGTACGAACCCCGGACAGGAAGGCGCTCCACTCTTGGGCGGGGATGGTGAGGTGGCCGAGGTGTCGGTTCTGCGTGTCTCGCACGTGTGCCTCAGCGGGGCGTCTGGCGACCTCCACACAGTCCGGGTTTCCTCCACCGCTGTAGCTGCTCTTGCTCCAGTTCAGGGCGTCCATCAGATCTCCTTTCTCAAATCTGCGATCAAATCGGCGGATGCCCCTGGGGACAGTGCTTCCGCCTGGAGAGAACCGAACACTGATGCCATCTTTTCGACCTCCACGGCGCTGCTTGTCACGTGCACGCCCCACATGAGTTCCTCATGCCCGACGAGGCGCCCATCAGGCAGGGTCATGATGCGAAACGAACTGATCATGAGCGGACGTAGAGGAGCGTTCCTCGGGATCACCGAGACGCGTATCCGGTGATCGTCGATCACATTCAGGATGTGGTCGAGCTGACTCCGCATCAGCTCGGCCGAACCCACCTGACGACTTACCACTCCCTCGTCCAGCACGAACGTCAGTGCGGTGCGTCGTAGCGCGTCCAGACGGGATGTTCGGGCGGTCACTTGGTGCTCCAGCTGGTCACTGTCGAGCTCTGGCTCCCACTGGAGCATGATGTGGCGGGCGTACGCCTTCGTCTGCAACAGGCCGGGGATTACCAGGGGCTGGTGCGCGCGGATCGCGGTGGCCTGACGCTCCAGTGTCGCGAAGTTACGCCACTCCTCGGGGATCTCCCGAACATTGGCCAGAGCGCACCATAGCTGATCCAGCACACCTCCGGTTTCCAGTTTTTCATCTATAGCTTGTGCGATGTCCCGATTTGGGGTTCTTGTTCCCCGCTCCCATGCGCTGATGGTCACCGGCGCCACGTGCAGGAGGCCTGCTAACTGGGCCTGGGTCTTCTTGGCCGCGCAGCGCAACCTCCGCAGCTCATCGCCCCAACGCCGCCATTTTTCAAGAACAACTTCCGCCATGTTCACTTTTTTACACGCGAACTCTACCCGTGTCTCCAGATCGCACAGAAATGTGCATAGCAGTGAATTCGCTGGATCCAGGAGCTGGGTGAAGGCAAGGTGGGCGGCACAAAGACGGCCCTGGCCGGTGTCAGCACACGCCGGACGCAGGGCCTTGATCCCCAGACCTGAACCAGACAGGCGAGGACCCGAAATGAACGATAACGTCCGCCAAGCCGAACAAGCGACCGGTACAAGGAATCACCGCGTTCGGAAACTGAACGATCGGCGGGCCGCGCGGGTGCGCCCCTACATCCGAGTCGTCATGGGGGAAGCGGCCTGACCATGGATGTCTTCACTCGCAGCTTCCCCGGACTCCCCGAACAGGTCGCCGAGGCCCGCCACTGGGTCGACGACGTACTGACCACTGCAACCAGCGGACCCGGCGTCCCGGACGACACCATCGCGACCGCCGTGCTGCTCCTTTCGGAGCTGTGCACGAACGTCATCCGGTACAGCCGGAGTGGGAAGCAAGAAGGGCGGTTCACCGTCCGCCTCGTGCTCACATCCGGTGAGCTTGAGGCACGGGTCGCTGACAACGGCGCCGCGGCTAGCGTGCGCCACCTGACCGACTGCGACCCGGACACCGAAGGCGGCCGAGGGCTGCGGCTCGCCCTGCACTTCGCCGACGAGCTGGGCGCCCTGCCCAACGGCCGCGGAATGTACTACCGCCTCGTCTGGGACACCGCACCAGCTTCAGAGGACGCTCCCGTGGCGGTCCAGGAGCCCAGCCGATGAGCAGCGGTCGGGACGATGCTGACGCGCTCCGCCGCGAGATCGAGGAGCTGCGCGTTCTCGTGACGTTCCGCGGAGCGCTCGCCGTGGACCCCCGGGAACCGCCTCCCTTGGTCCAGGGTGAGGTCGAGCGGCTGCGATGGCAGCGCGACGACATTGCGTGGCGGCGCAGGTGCCTCAGCAAGCGGTGACACACTATCGACGCACGGACGCCGCTGCCCGCCCGCACTCGGTGCGGGCCGGCAGCGGCCTGTTCGCCGAGTGTCGCCCGCCAAACTACTTCGTGCTACTTCTTGGCGTAGTGCGTAGCGCCGGACCAGTCGAGCACGCTCACGGGTTCGTCACCGACCACCCACGCGTCGTGTCCGGGCGGCACGTGCGCCACCTGTCCGGGCTTCAGGTCGATCTCGGTGCCGTCGGAGAACTGGACGCGCAGTGTCCCCGAAATGTGGAACGCGAAGTGTTCGTTCTGGCACAGCTCCGTGCCGGCGATCGGCCTGACATCCTTGGACCACCGCCACCCCGGTTCGAGCCGGAACATCCCGACCGTTCCCTCATCGAGGTGGATGAGGTCCAGACGCCCGTTGTCGAAGGTCCGCGTCTCGTCGGGTACGGCGAAGTCGGCGCGATGCTTACTGCTCACGTCGTCCCAGGCCTCGATGTCGGTGACGCGGCGGATGCGGCCGTTCACCAGGTCCGCCATGGACATGCCGACGACCCGGGTCCCGTCGCCGTAGGTGCACACTTCCTCGAAGGCGACGTGGTCGCCCTCCACCACCACGTTCTGTAGTTTGTGGCTCAGATCGCGGCTGAAGATGTCGCGCATGAGCTCACCGATCTCGTCGCGCCCGTGCAGGACTTGTGGAGACGACGGCGGTGAGCCCTTGCTGATGATGCGGTACTCGGCGTCGTCGGTGAACAGGGCCAGCATCGCGTCGAGGTCCTTGTCCTCGACTGCGTGGCGTAGCTGGCCCGTGTCGAACCGCTGGCCTGCCTCTTCCATGATCGACATGGTGTTCACCCCCACAGAGCGGACCTCTCCCTTAAGTCAAGGGTGCTCCCGGAAAGTGTTGTGTGGCTCTTAAATCGGGGTCATCTCTAATGCAAAGGGATGAGTTGGGAGACTTCAGCCGGTCGGCGGGCAGGGCCTCAACCTCGGGATCCAGGATGCGTTCAACCTTGGCTTGAAGCGGGGCCGCCTCTATGAGCTGATGCACGGCGGGCGCGGAGTGCTGCTCGAAGCGGTCAGCAAAGAAAGGCCGCCCGTCCCCGCGTGAACCACGCGGGGTCGTCGCGCCAGGGCAAGGGCTCGGCACCGCGCTGCACCGCCGACTCGCCATGCTCGAAGTGACCGGCACACTCGGTGGCGTTCCATGGCGGCAGCCCGACCTCGAACAGGCGCTACGTGGATACGTGAGCCTGCCAGTCTCGCCCCAAAAACGGCTTCAGGTCGCACCAGCAGATATCACTCATAGTAATATTCTAGCCACTCGCAGTTTTGTCATGTGGGTGCTGCGCAACATGGTCTGACGGCAGCCGGGCGTCGGCCGACAACGAACCCAAGAGAACGGGGCGAGGGCCACCGCCCACCCGCACGAGCGAAGATCGTCGTCCATGTGTGTGCTTATGGGGCGGGATGGCTCCGCAATTGGGATAAGGATTCGGTGTCGGCAGGATAAGACACCAAGGAGGAGAGAATGTCGAACGGTATCGACATGCACATGAAATGTAGCGACGGACAAGTCGCGATCGGGTTCACAGCAAATCGACTGGACGATTGGGACTGGTTCGCCCTGTATGAGGGCGGCGTGGACCCGTTCAACTGGGCGCAGGGCCTCGTTCCGGCAGGAAATTATGAATCCTTCGGCAAGGCGGTCGTGTCCAGCGTGGCAAACCTGTCACCCATTCCCAACTGGGCGTGGGCCATGTACAAAACTGAAATCATGACCACGAAATCCGAGGGAGACTTGAAAGCTGTCTACTGGTCATGGGGTTATGAACAGAAGAGGTACTATATCATGTCGTCTAACGAACAACAGATGAACTGCTCCACGCAGTAACGACTTCGGGCTCCTCGCCGATTCCGTGGGCAGTGAATTCTGCATCGAAGGCGGCGGCGAGGAGCTCTCCGTGGCAGGCGATAGCGGAGACTGAAGGGCTGGGCCCTGCGCGGTGTCCGGCAGCCACATGCCGTGAGGTCCTAGGGAAGCCTCCAGTCGACTGCTTCGGCGCCCTGTTCCTCCAGCAGGGCGTTGGCCTTGCTGAACGGGCGCGAGCCGAAGAAGCCGTACTTCGCCGACATCGGGCTCGGGTGCGGTGCCTCGACGCAGGGCACACCGGGCATGAGGGGGCGCAGGTTGCGGGCGTCGCGGCCCCACAGGATCGATACCAGTGGTGTGCCGCGCTCCGCGAGTGCGCGGATCGCCTGCTCGGTCACCTCTTCCCAGCCTTTGCCCCGGTGCGATGCCGGCTTGCCCGGCATTACCGTCAGGGCACGGTTGAGCAGCAGCACGCCCTGCTTGGTCCAGGGGGTGAGGTCGCCGTTGGAGGGCATGGGCAGGTTCAGGTCCTCCATGTACTCCTTGTAGATGTTGCGCAGGCTCCCCGGAAGCTTCACATCGGGGGCCACGGCGAAGCTCAGCCCGATGGCGTGCCCGGGCGTGGGGTAGGGGTCCTGGCCCACGATCAGCACCCGGACGTCATCGAAGGGCTGCTGGAACGCCCGCAGCACGTTTTCCCCGGCGGGCAGGTAGGTGCGCCCCTCGTCGATCTCCTTGCGGAGGAACTCGCCCATCTCGGAGATACGGCCGGCCACCGGCTCCAGAGCCTTGGCCCAGCCGTCGTCCATGATTTCGTTCAAAGGTCGTCCCGACATGGTTCAGAACCATAGCGGTGCACGGCGACAACTAAGGCCATGTTCGTGGTGTGGGCCGAGTCGTCCGGAGCGACGTGAATCGGGGCCGACCGCGCGGCCGCATCAACGATTCTAGGCCCATTTCAGCGATCTGGGCGGCGGATGCGTTCCTGATCTGCGGCGGTAGCCGAGTCGAGATCACCGAACGACACACTGGTTCCACTTGGACGAGATGGCGGCGTCGGTGCCCTGCGTCCGCATTGGCGGCCGCACAGGCGGGATGGGTCTCAACCATCCACTGACCGGTCGTCGACCTGGAGGCGCCGCATCGGCGTCGGCGGGAAGGGAACATGAGCGAGCAGCGGACAGAAGCGGAACCGATCGAAGTGGCCTACGTGCCGACCATGGCGGACATCCGAGAGGCACTGCGAGTGCGGGCACGCGCGGCCGGGACGTGGCGGTCTGCTCTGGCGGGCGCGGTGGCGTTCTGGGCGATGGCCGTCGCGGCTGCGCTGGTCGCCCCGACCTTCGACCATGTACCCGTGGCGCTCCCCGCCGCCATTGGCGCTGTCAGCGGCGTTTGCGGAGCCTTGTGCGTCTTCCTGCCGTGGGCGCTGCTCAGCTCCCAGACGCGTGCTCTCCACCAGGCGCTGGAGCCGGAGGGTGACGTCCGCGTGGTGGTCGACAGTAGCGGATTCCGCTGCGAGACCAGAGCCTCGACCATGACGTTCGCATGGGATTCGTACGCCGAGTATGCGGAGACGGCTGGCCGGTTCGTGCTCCTGGGAGGTCGGATGGGCACGGTTACTCTCGCGGTTCTTCCCAAGCGGGGAGTGCGTGCGTTGGAGGATGTCGATCGTCTGCGACGGCTTCTCGATGGGAAGCTGAGCCGCGCCGGCTCTCCCCAGCGCCGAGACCGTTGATGCGGGGCACACGATCGGCCCATGGATAGGTTCTACGAAGTTCCCGGTTGACGGCGGACCGGAACGCGGGCGGCCGACCTCCCCAGCCGCCACAGTAGTTGCCTAGCGGGCGCTGCTCCCGCTACTCCTTCTCGTTCTCGCCATCAGGCCCCACGTCCACACGGTGCACTCCGGGGATGTCCGACAGGTCCGCCGCCAGCTCGTTGACGTCACCCTTGCCCTGGACCCGCATGGCGAGGTCGACGTAGACGGGGCCGGGCCGCCGCGTCTCGGCGCGCTGGCTGCGTACCTCCTCGATGACGAAGCCGCTGTGCGTGGCCTGGGTGACGATCGACCGCAGGACGCCGCGTTCGCCCTCGTAGCCGACCTGGATCACGGCGGTGGCCGGTTCGGTCGCTGCGAGTCGGTCCAGGATCCACGGGTAGCAGAAGACCACCAGGAAGTAGGCGGCGGTGACGGCGGCCGCGATGATCCACAGCCCGGCACCGGCCGCCGTGCCGACGGCCGCCGATAACCACACGGCCGCGGCGGTGGTCAGACCGCGCACGATGTCCCGGCGGACGAAGACGAGTCCGGCGCCGATGAAGCCGACGCCCGAGACGATCTGGGCCGCGACGCGCGAGGGATCGAGCACCACGTCCGGCGGGTCGATCACGTCGCCGAAGCCGTACTTGCTCACGATGACGAACAGCGCGGCACCGAGCCCGACGAGGGTGTGGGTGCGCAGTCCCGCGCTCTTCTGCCGGAGCTGGCGCTCCAGGCCGATCAGGCTGCACAGCACGAGGGCGAGGAGCAGCGCCACCAGCTGCTCCCACCCCTGCACGGCCACGCCTTGCATGAGGCAGTCCTACCCGCTGCAGCGGGTCCTTTCCCTCCCGCACACGCGGTTGGTGCGCAGATGAGGAGGACGGGGGCGCGGGTGGGGCGGGCGTATCCCGCCCCACCCGGACCGAGCGTGAGCGGCGCCGTCAGTTCCCGCCGCGGCGGTGGCCGTCGTGGTGGGAGAGGTTGAGCGCGGTCGTCACCAGCGGCACGTGGCTGAACGCCTGCGGGAAGTTGCCCACCTGGCGCCCCTGCTTGGCGTCGAACTCCTCGGCGAGTAGTCCGACATCGTTGCGCAGTGACAGCAGCCGATCGAAGAGGTCGCGCGCCTCCTTCTCCCGTCCGATCGACAGCAGGGCGTTGGCCATCCAGAAGCTGCAGGCGAGGAACGCGCCCTCGTCGCCGGGCAGCTTGTCAGCGGCGTCCTCGCGGTCGGTGCGGTAGCGCATCACGAAGCCGTCGATCATCAGATCGTCGCGGACGGCCTCGATGGTGCCGACGATGCGGGGGTCGCTGTAGGGGAGGAAGCCGACCTCCGGCATGAGCAGCAGGGCGGCGTCGAGCTCCTTGCTGCCGTAGTACTGGGTGAAGGTGTTGCGCCGGGAGTCGTAGCCGTACTCGCACACCTCAGCGTGGATGGTGTCGCGCAGCGCCTTCCAGCGCTCGATCGGGCCCTCCTTGCCGAACTCCTCGATCGCCCGGACGGCGCGGTCGGCGGCGACCCAGGCCATCACCTTGGAGTGCACGAAGTGCTGGCGCGGGCCGCGGACCTCCCACAGGCCCTCGTCCGGTTCATCCCAGCACCACTCCAGGTAGTTCACCAGGGACCGCTGCAGGCCCCACACATGCTCCCCGGCGTGCAGCCCCGAGGTACGGGCGAGGTGCAGCACGTCCATGACCTCGCCGTAGACGTCGAGCTGGTACTGCCCGACGGCGGCGTTCCCGATGCGCACCGGACGGGAGCTCTCGTAGCCGGGGAGCCAGTCGGCCTCCCACTCGGTGAGCCGCCGCTCCCCGCGCACGCCGTACATGATCTGCATGTGCTGGGGCTCTCCCGCGACCGCGCGGACCAGCCACTCGCGCCAGGCGTTCGCCTCGTCGGTGTAGCCGCTGCGGATCAGCGCCTCCAGGGTGATGGTGGCGTCGCGCAGCCAGCAGTAGCGGTAGTCCCAGTTGCGCACGCCGCCGATCTCCTCGGGCAGGGAGGTGGTCGGGGCGGCGACGATGCCGCCGGTCGGGCGGTAGGTCAGTGCCTTGAGGGTGATGAGCGAGCGGACCACGGTGTCGCGGTAGTCGCCCTCGTAGCAGCACTGCTCCACCCACCTGTGCCAGAAGCGCTCGGTGCGGGACAGCGCTTTCTCGGCGTCGAGGTGATCGGACTCCTCGGTCTGCGAAGGGTGCCAGGTCATGACGAAGGGGACGCGCTGGCCCGCGCTGATGGTGAAGGTGGCGTCGTGGGCGAAGTTGTGGCCCTCCAGCGGAATCGGCGAGCTGAGCCAGACGGAGTCGGGGCCCGCGACCGCGGCCAGCTCGGTGCCGCTGCGGCGGATCCACGGCACGACGTTGCCGTAGTCGAAGCGGAGACGCAGCGCGGTGCTCATCCGGACGGTGCCGCGCAGGCCGACGACGATGCGCACGACGTGGGGGGCGCCGCCGCGCGGCGGCATGAAGTCGATGACCCGGACGCTGCCCTCGGGGGTGTCCCAGTCGCTTTCCAGGATGAGCGTCTCGTGCCGGTAGCGGCGGCGGGTGGCGTGGGTGGCGCCGCTGGCGGGGCGGATCCACCAGTTGCCGTTCTGCTCGTCGCCCAGGATGCCGGCGAAGCATGCGGGTGAATCGAAGTGGGGAGGCACAGCCAATCGATAGAGCCGTCGCGCCCGACCAGCGCGGCGGTCTCCATGTCGCCGATCAGCGCGTAGTCTTCAATCCAGCCGGACACGCGGCTTCACCCCCTGAGTATCCAAGATCACGTTCTCGCGGACGTACCGTATCCAACTCCGGTCAGCCCCGTGGTCATCCCCTGAACAGCCCCAGGGCCCTCGTGCCCAATGCCCGGAACGTTATTTCGGGGCGGCTGATGCCGCGGCTGCCGCGCCCTGCCCGTGGTCACGGTTTCGTGTGGCTTTAACGTCACGCTACCCGCTGTTGGTCCTGGACTGGAGGGGGCTACGAGCAAATGTGGGGGAGTAAGGGGTTTGTCCCCCGATGATCCCCGCAGAAGTTACGCCGCCGTGATCAAGAGCCTCCGACGTTGTCGTCGGAGGCTCTTGATGAACTCATCGGCTGGAGGCAGCTGTCGACAGTCAGTACTCGTCCATCTCCGCGAGGTCGAGGTCGATGTCGAAAGGCACCGTGAGCTTCAGCCGGTCACGGTAGATTCCGGTCGCGACGTAGGCCTGAGTGGCTGGGTCCAATTCGTAGACGTAGACCACAGGGTCTTCGTTCTCGTCTTCCTCGATCCGCCAGAAGTGGGGGATCCCCGCCTTGGCGTAGAGCTCTGGTTTGCGCTCTCGGTCACGCTCCTCGGAGTCAGGAGACACGACCTCGACGGCGAGTTCTATAGCCTCACGGAGGTAGTTCGTGGTCTTCCTACCTTCGTCAGCCGCCGCCTCTTTCCTCACGACCATGATGTCCGGCTCGGGTCGTTGGCGCTTCGCCAGCGTCACAGTCATTTCGCGGCGGACCTTCAGGTGGTCAGGAGCCAGGTGTCGGAGCTTATCCTTCAGCAAGTCCACGATCTGCATGTGGAAGAGCTTCTGTGGACTCACGAAGACGAGGCTCCCGTCGATGAGCTCGGTGTGTGGGGGGAGATCCGGAATTCGGTCGAGGTCATCGGCGGTGTAGCCGTCCGGAGGGGGCACGGGCCAGGTGCGACCCGCCGACGACAGGGGCGCCGCGACTCGCCGCTCGACAACAGGAGTCGTCATGTCACTGCCTCTGCGTGTCGGATCCTTGTCGTCGCCCACGGTAGCCATTCGCGCCACTCCGTATCAGTCGTTTCTCGGATTCTCGCATTAGGACCCCTTCCCTGCTAGGACCGTTAACCACCGATTGGCCTGCCCAGAAAACAGGCCGATCCGTGGAGACGAGTCGAGAAGGCCGACCGCCAGCGGTGCTGAGCACGGTCTCCGGAGACTCCATCGGGGAGAGTGGTGAGGGTGTCGGGCCCTGTGGTGCCGGTGAGACAGATGTGGCGGAGGAACGCGGACAACTGCTCAGGTACTGCCTATAACGGTGTAGCGCGCTGTGACGGCGAGGTAAGAATGGCCTGATACGGCTGCGACCAGAGCAGAGCCAATCGGGGGAAAGTGGTGCCATGCCGGTCGGCGAACGAAGGATCAACGGACACCTGCTTGCCCGTTTGATCGGGCGAAGTGCGTACGAGCGCCCCTACTACGTCGCTGTGGGGAGATCGATCAGCGGTCTCATCCTGGACGGCCGGATTCCCACCCACACGCGGCTGCCCGCCGAGCGCGACCTCGCGACCGCGCTCAAGCTGAGCCGCACCACCGTCACCGCCGCCTACGGGTGGCTGCGCGAGAACGGGTTCCTGGACAGCCGACAGGGGTCGGGGAGCTGGACCGTGTTGCCCGACGTGGGAACCGGGGCCGGACGCGGAGGGTCGATCGTTCCGGACGCCGAGCACATCGACCTGGGGGTCGCCGCCCCCTCGGCCATCGAGGGGCTGCGCGACGCCGCCCGGCTGGCCGTCGGCCAGCTCGACGCCCACGTCGGCGGGCTCGGGTACAGCCCGCACGGCCTGCCCGAGCTGCGGCACGCCATCGCCCGCCGCTACGTCGAGCGCGGCCTGCCCACCACACCCGAGCAGATCTTCGTCACCAACGGGGCCCAGCACGCGCTGGCGCTCCTCACCGACCTGCTGCTGGAACCCGGCGACGGGTTCCTGGCGGAGTCGCCCACCTACCCGCACGCGCTTGACATCGCGCGTCGCCACGGGGCGCGGGTGCGCACCATCGGGGTGACGCCCGGCGGCTGGGACATGGAGTACGTCGTGGACGCCTTCCGCACCACCAAACCGCGGCTGGCTTTCCTCATCCCCGACTTCCAGAACCCCACCGGCGCGCTCATGGACGACGACGAGCGGGCCGCCGTGGTCGCCGAGGCGCGCCGTTCGGGAACCTCGCTGATCATCGACGAGAGCGTCGCAGAACTCGCCATCGACTCCGGCGACCAGCCGGCCCCCGTCGCCGCGCACGACACCGACGGCCGAGTCTTCACCCTCGGCTCCGCCGCCAAGCTGCTGTGGGGCGGACTGCGCATCGGCTGGATCCGGACCACCCCGCCGATGGTCGCCCGGCTCATGGAGGTGCGCCAGCGCGGCGACCTGTCCAGCCCCGTCCTGGACCAGCTGATCGTCACCCACCTGCTCTCCGACGTCATGCGGATCCGTGCCGAACGCAGCAGCGGGCTGCGCCGGAACCGGGACGCCCTGGTCACGGCGCTGCGCGATCGGCTGCCCGACTGGCGGTTCACCTCGCCCAGCGGGGGCCTGGTGCTGTGGGCCGAACTTCCGATGCCCGTGGCCTCGGTGCTGCGCGAGAACGCGGTACGCCACGGCGTGCACTCGGCCCCCGGTCCCGTCTTCGGCGCCGAGGGCACCCTGGAGCGCTTCATGCGCTTCTCCTACACCCAACCGCCTGACGTGCTCGTCGACGCCGTCGACCGGCTCGCCGACGCCTACGCCGACACCGTGGCGCGTCCGGTCCCGATGAACCGGGACCTGTTCGTGTGACCGGAAGCGGCCACGGCACCCTCGGCGGTGCGGGCACAGCGAGGCCACGGCCGAGGACGTGCGACAAGCGGGGCGGCGCGCCGCGCGGGAAAGTGGGCGCAGCGCGCCGCGCCCCCAAAACACGGCACCCCGGCGCCTTGCCGGGCTCCGCGCGTGCCTGGTGCGATTGGCCACCGGGGGTGACAAGGGCCACACATCACGCATAGGAGTGCGAGTGATGGAGCAGACGGACGTGCTGCGGGCGCGACAGAGCGTCGAAGCCGAGATCGAGGGCCTCACCCTGGTGGACCTGCTCCACCGCACCGCCACGGAGCACGGCGGCCTGCCGGCTCTCTCCGACCGGGTGGGCGACGGCTGGACCACCCTCACCTGGTCGGAGTACCGGCAGGCCGCACGGGAACTGGCCGCCGCCTACCTACACACCGGCGTCGACCCCGGAGACGTCGTCGCCCTGATGATGCCGAACCGCTCCGAGCACCTGATCGCCGACATGGGCGCCGTGCACGCCGGAGCGGTCCCGTTCAGCGTCTACGCCACATTCTCGGCCGAGCAGATCGAGTTCGTCGCCGCCGACTGCGCGGCCAAGGTCGCCGTCCTCGACGGCGCGGACGAACTCGCCCGGTGGAGGCCGGGTCTGGCGCGCCTGCCCCACCTGCGCACGGTGGTGCTGCTCGATGCTTCGGCGGTTCCGGAGATCCGGGCCGACGGCGAGCCGGAGTTCGTGTCCTGGGCGGAGTTCACCGCGGCCGGACGACGCGCGTACGCGGCCGACCCCGCCGCCGTCGACGCCCGGACGGCCGCTGTGACGCCCGAAAGCAACGCCACCCTGCTCTACACGTCCGGCACCACCGGCAACCCCAAGGGCGTCTACGAGACTCACCACCAGGTGCTGTACCAGGTCACCATCACCCAGCGGTCCGCTGGACTGCCGCACGGCGCGGCCTCGCTGTCCTACCTGTCCATGGCGCACATCGCCGAGCGGGTTCTCAGCGCCTACCTGCCGATGACCGTCGCCGGACACATCCACTTCTGCCCGGACGTCCTGCGCCTGGGCGAGTTTCTCGGCCTGGTCCGACCGCACGGCCTGTTCGGCGTCCCGCGGATATGGGAGAAACTCCAGGCCAGACTGTCGGCCGCCCTCGCCGCGGCGCCGGGCGAGCAGCGGACGGCCATCGAGTCCGCGGCGGAGGTGGCGCGCGCGTACGTCGAGGGCGGCCAGTACGGCCGCACCCGCACCCCCGAACTGGAGAAGCGCTTCGCCCGCGTCGACGAGGAGGTGCTGGCGCCCATCCGCGCGCTGATCGGGCTCGACCGAGCCGAGGCGTGCATCGTCGGGGCCGCCCCGATGCCCGTCGACACGCTGCGGTTCTTCGCCGGTCTCGGTCTGCTCATCCGCGACGTGTACGGCATGACGGAGAACTGCGGGGCCGTCACCGCCAACCGCCACGACGCCTACCGGTTCGGAAGTGTCGGCAGGCCCCAGGACGGGATCGAGCTGAGTACCACCGACGACGGCGAACTGCTGGTGCGGGGTCCCGTCAACGTCGGCGGCTACCTCGACCGTCCCGAGGAGTCCGCCGCCCTCATCGACGCCGACGGCTGGCTGCACACCGGCGACATCGGGCACATCGACGAGGACGGGTTCGTCTACGTGGTGGACCGCAAGAAGGAGCTCATCATCACGTCCGGTGGGGAGAACATCGCACCGGCCACCATCGAGAACCGCCTCAAGGAGCACCCGCTGATCGGGCAGGCCCTGGCCTATGGCGACCGCCGTCCCTACCCGGTGGCCCTGCTCACCCTGGACCCCGATATCGCCCCCGGCTGGGCGGCCGACCAGGGGGTGGACGCCGCCGACCTGGCAGCGCTCGCCACGCACCCGCGCGTGCTGGAGGAGGTGGGCCGGGCCGTGGAGGAGGCCAACGGCAAACTGGCGCGGGTCCAGCAGGTGAAGAAGTGGCGCCTGCTGCCGGCCGAGTGGACCGTGGAGACCGAGGAGCTCACCCCCTCGCTCAAGCTCAAGCGGCGCGTGATTCAGCGCAAGTACTCCGACGACTTAGGACGCCTGTACAGCGCGTGAGCGCCGACTGACGTTAGTCACAGTCCCTCCGTTGATCTCGGGGATATCGACCGAATTCCTGCGCCTATTCGGTCGATATCCCCGAGATCAACGGAGGGGCGAGGCGCGAACCGACATCGCGAGTGAAAGCTCAGCCGCGGTCCGCGAACCGCTGGGCGAAGCGCGTGACCTCGTCGAGCACCTCGGCCCGGTTGGTCTCGTTGAAGACCTCGTGTCGCGCGTCAGGGAAGATCCGTGCCGTGACGTCGTTGCCGGCCAGGGCGTCGATTCCGGTTCGGGTTCCGGTGAGCGGCACCAGGCGGTCGTCGGAGCCGTGCAGCCACAGCAGCGGCATCTCGCCGATGCAGCCGTCGGCGGCGATGCGCTTCAGCTCGGTGTCGATGGCCTGCAGGGTGGGGCGCTTGAACGGGCCGTGCCAGACCAGCTCGTCGGCGCCGTAGGCGGCGCCCACCTCGGGGTCGCGCGAGAGCGTGTCCGGATCGATGGGGGTGTGCGGGATCTCGTCCAGCGGCAGCAGTTCCTCGACCACGTTCCACCTGCCGAGGACCGGCGCGGACAGCACCAGTCCGGTGACCTCGGCGGGGTGCACCTGCGCGTAGCGCGACGCGATCATGCCGCCGAGGGAATGGCCGATAAGCACGAGTGGGAGGGAGCGGTAGGCCGTGCGGGCCTGGGTGATCACCCGATGCACGTCCTCCACGACCCCGGCGAAGTCGTCGATCAGCACCCGCTCTCCCGAGGAGTGGCCGTGCCCCCGATGGTCCAGGCCGTAGACCGCCGCGCCGCGTTCGCACAGGTGGCCTGCCACGTGCTCGTAGCGTCCGATGTGCTCGCCGTAGCCGTGGACGAGCACCGCCAGCCAGTCGGGCTCCTCCTCGGTCGCGACCCAGGCCCGCGCCGACAGGTGCCCTGATCCGTTCGGCCCGCCCGGCAGCCGCCACTCCCTGGTACTGATCACCGTGCCCCCTCGATTCCGGTCCCAGATTCGCCGTCCATCGCCCGACCGCGATGTCACCGGCAGCGTAGCGGGGACACCGCGCCTCCTTCGCGCGCCTCCACGGCGAGGTGACGGCTGTCACATCATCTGAATCCTCTGACCGGGTGCGATGCCGCTTTGTGCGGCCCGACGAGTGGATTCGACCAAAAATGGGGTAATCGTCGGTATTGCTGATGTTCGTTGTTGTTCATCCTGCGGCGTGGCGGACGAACCCGGTTTCCACCGTCTCCTAGGGTGGAGATCACATGGCGGGCGCCATAGCCCGGCAACCCGCCCGCAGACACGTATCCGTACCGGACCGCAGCTGGACTGCCACCGGAAATGGGAGGTGACGCCCATGCTGGCCGATTCCTACGGAAGAGTGGCTACCGACCTCCGAGTCTCGCTCACCGACCGCTGCAACCTGCGCTGCAGCTACTGCATGCCCCCCGAAGGCCTGGAGTGGCTGCCCAAACCCGAACTGCTCACCGATGACGAACTCAACCGGCTGATCCGCATCGGCGTCACCATCCTGGGCATCGAAGAGGTCCGCTTCACCGGCGGCGAACCGCTGCTCCGCCGCGGGCTGCCCGGCATCATCGCCGCGGCCACCGCTCTGCGTCCGCGCCCCAGGACCGCGCTCACGACCAACGGCATCGGCCTGCACCGCACGGCGCCCGCGCTGGCCGAGGCCGGGCTCGACCGGGTCAACGTCTCCCTGGACACCCTGCGCCCCGATGTCTTCGAGAAGCTCGCCCGCCGCCGACGACTCGACGACGTACTGGAGGGCATGGCGGGAGCGGCCGCCGCCGGTCTCACCCCGGTCAAGGTCAACGCCGTGCTCATGCGCGACATCAACGACGACGAAGCGCCGGAGCTGCTGCGCTACTGCATGGAGCACGGCTACCAGCTGCGCTTCATCGAGCAGATGCCGCTCGACGCGCAGCACGGGTGGCGGCGCGACACCATGATCACCGCCGACGAGATCCTGGACCGGCTGAGCGCCTCCTTCAGCCTGGAGGCCGCCGACGCCTCGACCCGCGGCAGCGCCCCGGCCGAACTGTTCTATGTCGACGGCGGGCCCGCGACAGTGGGCGTGATCGGCTCGGTCACCCGGCCCTTCTGCGGCGCCTGCGACCGGGTCCGGCTCACCGCCGACGGCCAGATCCGCAACTGCCTGTTCGCCCGCGAGGAGTCCGACCTGCGCTCCCTGCTGCGCGACGGCGCCACCGACGACGAGATCGCCGACCGCTGGACCGCCGCTGTGGCCACCAAGCTCCCCGGCCACGGCATCAACGACCCCACGTTCCTGCAGCCGGCCCGCCCGATGTCGGCGATCGGAGGCTGAGGACGAGGGCCGAACACCGGGCATAACGGGAGAAAACAGGTTGCCGCCTCACCGCGCCTTGTGGCTTTATACAGGGGCGCGAGCGTTGGGCCGTCGCGCGACCGTTGTCCCCGTTATGAAAGGGAGGTGGCCCTCATGCCGTACACCGAAGCTCCGGGTGCGCGTGTTCCGATCCGGATGTGGGCCGACCCACAGACGGTCGAGGCCGCGGCCATGGACCAGCTCCGCAACGTCACGCGCATGCCGTGGGTGCACGGACTGGCCGTGATGCCGGACGTCCACTACGGGAAGGGCGCCACCGTCGGCTCGGTCATCGCCATGCGCGACGCGGTGTCCCCGGCCGCCGTCGGCGTCGACATCGGCTGCGGCATGACCGCCGTCGAGACGTCGCTGACGGCCGAGGACCTCCCCGACGACCTGCACCGCCTGCGCTCGGACCTGGAGAAGTCCATCCCGGTCGGGTTCCAGATGCACAAGACCCCGGTGAACCCGCACCGCATCCACGGGCTCAAGACCGGTGAGTGGTCCAAGTTCTGGGACCGCTTCGACGACCTCGCCCCCGCTGTGCGGGACCGGCGCCAGCGCGCCGAGAACCAGTTGGGCACGCTGGGCGGCGGCAACCACTTCCTCGAAGTCTGCCTGGACGACGAGGGCACGGTGTGGGTCGTGCTGCACTCCGGATCCCGCAACATCGGCAAGGAGCTCGCCGAGTACCACATCGAGAAGGCCCGCAAGCTGCCGCACAACCAGGACCTGCCCGACCGCGACCTCGCGGTGTTCGTCGCCGACACCCCGGAGATGGACGCCTACCGCCGCGACCTGTTCTGGGCCCAGGAGTACGCGCGCCGCAACCGCGACGTCATGATGGGCCTGGCCTGCGACGTCATGCGCAAGGCGTTCCCGCGGGTGCGCTTCGAGCAGTGGATCTCCTGCCACCACAACTACGTGGCCGAGGAGAACTACGACGGTGTCGATGTACTGGTCACCCGCAAGGGCGCGATCCGGGCCGGACAGGGGGATTTGGGGATCATCCCCGGTTCCATGGCGACCGGCACCTACATCGTGCGCGGCCTGGGCAACCCGGCCTCGTTCAACTCCGCCTCGCACGGCGCCGGCCGCCGGATGAGCCGGAACAAGGCCAAGAAGACCTTCACCCGCGCCGACCTGTTCGAGCAGACCAAGGGCGTGGAGTGCCGCAAGGACACCGGCGTGCTCGACGAGATCCCCGGCGCGTACAAGGATCTGGAGTCGGTGATCGACGCCCAGACCGACCTCGTCGAGGTCGTCGCCCACCTGCGCCAGGTCATCTGCGTGAAGGGCTGACGGAATATAGCGGGGCCCGGCCCAGAGCACGTTTCGCGGGCCGGGCCCTTCACTGCCGCCCTACGTGTCCAGGACGGGCATGGCGCCGCCTTCCGGATCCCAGGCGGCCAGGAAGCCGGCCTGGCGGGAGGCGTCGACGAGTTCCAGGCGGATGCCGAGGCTGTCGGCACGGTGGTAGGCGAACGGCCTTCCGTAGGGGCATCCGCTGAAGTCGGTGGGGAAGCCTTCCGCTTCCCAGCGCCGCGACTGCGCTTCCAGGTCCTGGGCCCAGAAGCCGATGTGGTCGCAGCGGGCGCCGGTCTCCGTCACGTCCCACGGGCTGCCCGGTGGCCCCTGGATCAGTTCGATGTAGGGGGCGGCGTGGGATGACGGACGCGCTTTGCGCGAGAAAACGATCTGGAATTCCCACTCACCGAGCTTGTCCTGTTTTACGGGATTCCATTCGACGCCGGCCGCTGTCGTGAGGTCTCGCATGGCGGGCTCGATATCCGGCACGGCGAAGCAGACATGGTAAAAGTCGGTCATCTGGCCGATTCTGCCTCTGGAGTCGGGGCGGCAGCACATGTTTTTCCGCGCCGCGCCAATCGGCGCGCGAATCGGTGGGATTCGCCGTGATCCAACTGTCCATCCGTGGACCGAAGGGATACACGATCGTCACCGACGTGTGTCAAGTCACACCCGCGTTAACGTGCCGTCAATATGACCTAGCGGTGTGTTGCGCCCGCGTTAACGGATCTTCCATTGCGGGGAAGGACTCTTAGCTTGAGAACGGGTCCCCTCCGGCGGGGCCCGAAGCACACCTTGAGGAGGCATTCCCACGATGGAACCGGGAACAGGACCGGAACCGGATGAAGAATCGCCATCACAACCGGGCGGACCGGACGCCGCGACCACCACGGTGTGCGTACCGGTCCGCGTCACGAACGGTGTCGACTGCGTGCGGCTGGCGCGCCTCGGGAACGGCGAGCGCGTGGCGCTCGAATTCAGTAGCCCGGAGCGCCTGCACGCCGCGATGGGTCCCCGGCAGCAGTGGATCCGCATGGCCGAACCGGCCCTGCGCGCGCTGGTCCGGCCCCTGGGCGTGACCCGCATCCAGTCCGACCCCAGTGTGGTGGCGACCCCCGCGAGGGCGCCACGGAGTCGTCCCGCGTCCTGCCCGCTGAACCGGCGGCCCGTGGGTGCGGCGACCCGACGCGCGCGACGCGCCTGACGAGCGCCGATACCACCGCCACCGCACCCCTTCCCCGGTGGCGGTCGGCGCCGTCGGCATCGTTCCGGCAGGCCCCTGGGCGCTGTCCCGCGCCCAGGGGCGGCGGGCGACAGGCCCGTGGGGCACATCTGGGATCCTGGGAATGACATGAGCACATGATCAGTCGCGGCGCCGCATACCGCGCCCGCCGCACCGCCGGGGCGGCACCCTGCGGCCCCGGTACCCACCGTCCCAGGAGCGCCGATGTCCATCTCCGACCCGTTCGACGCGGTGATCCTCGCCGGAGGCGCGGCACAGCGGATGGGTGGTGCGGACAAGCCGGGAATGGACGTCGGTGGGGCGACGCTGCTGGAGCGCGTGGCGGCGGCCGTGCCCGACGCGGAGCGGCTGATCATCGTCGGCCCGCGCCGCACCAGTCCCCAGGCCCACTACGTACGCGAGGATCCGCCGGGCGGCGGCCCGGTTCCCGCCCTGCGTGCCGGGCTCGCCGAGGTCGAGGCCCCCTTCTGCGCCCTGCTCGCCGGGGACCTGCCCTTCCTGCGCATCGAACACATCGGCCTGCTGCGGCGGGCGGCCTCCGGCCGCAACGGCGCCGTGTTCATCGATGCCGGTGGCCGACGGCAGTGGCTGGTGGGAGTCTGGAACACCGCTGTGCTGCGTGCGGCGCTCACCGCTTATGCGGGACCGTCACTCCGGGGGCTTCTGGATCCACTCGACCCTGTGCCGGTCGCTCCGGCCGAACCCGACGATCACGTGGCGCACGACTGCGACACCCCCGATGAGCTGGCGCGGGCCCGCGCGCTGCTTCACCCTTCGAACTCGGAGAACGGGACGACCTCGCGCAGGAACCCCCGGATGTCGAGGAACTCCGACAGGTAGTCGCGGTGCTCCCCGCACGCCATCCAGGTCTTGCGGCGGTCAGGGGTGTGGATCTTGGGGTTGTTCCACACCAGGACCCACTCGGCCGGGGCCCGGCAGCCCTTGCGGGAGCACTGCACCGGCTCGTCGTCGAAACTCATCGTTTACCCACGGGGTCGTCGGCCGTCGTCACGGTCAGGGATCAGTCAGCGAAAGGTCAAGGCGGCGCCAGCGCCAAAGAAAAAGCGACGCCGGGTGGCTACGGGGGCAAACCACCCGACGTCGCGCACGGTGTTCCGACGGGGCTCGAAACACCGGCCAAGCGCTCCGACGGGGACCGAAGCGCTGAATCCCAATGTACACCGCCAGTCCCCCCAGTACGTCAAGAGTCTGTTACGACGTTATCTCGGGAGAGTCCCGCAGAAACGTGGCCAAGGTCCACAACCGGAAACTAACCTTCATGAGTCCCAGAGGCCTCGAAATCGGTTGTCAAAAACCGGCAAATCGCAGGCCCTCCCCTTGGTCAAGTCAGTTTCAGCGGTCACACGGCTCGCTGATTCGAGCCCAACCGCGTTGGGAAATGTGCCAGAAGACACACTGAAAGGGGAGCGGCGCCATGACCGACCACACCTATCGGGTCACCGAGATCGTCGGAACGTCCACCACTGGGCTAGAACAGGCCATTCGCAACGGAATCGACCGTGCTTCGTCCACCGTGCGTGGTCTGGACTGGTTTGAGGTAACCGAGATCCGCGGCCACCTGGAGGGCGGTGCCATCGCGCACTTCCAGGTGGGCATGAAGGTGGGTTTCCGGATCGAGGACTGACGCGAACACCGCCACCGCCCCTCGTCCGCCCCCGCTCGACCCGCTCCGTCCACGCGCCGTGGCCGGAGCGGGGCACCGACGCGCCCGTGCCGTGGTGCACGGGCGCTCGACGCCATCAGGACGCCTGGCTCACCGTGGACATGTTGAAGTCCGGGATCCGCAGCGGCGGCATGGCCGTACGCGAGAAGAAGTCGCCCGTCTCGCGGCTCAGCGTCCGCGTCGACGCCCCGGCCTCGGTGGCCCGCTCCAGCAGGCTCACCGGCGACTCGTTGAACCGGAAGTTGTTCACCGCGCCGCTGACCTTCCCGTCCTCCACCAGGTAGACGCCGTCACGCGTGAGCCCGGTCAGCAGCAGCGTCTGCGGGTCGACCATCCGGATGTACCACAGGCACGTCAGCAGCAGGCCACGCTCGGTACCGGCGATCATGTCGTCCAGCGTCGCCGACGCCTCCGGGAGGTCCAGGACGAGGTTGTCGATGTGGCCGGTCATGGGCAGCCCGGTGAGCCCGGCCGAGTGCCGGGTCTGGTTCAGCGCGGCCAGCTCGCCGCCGGAGATCCACTCCGTGCGCCGCAGCGGAAGCCCGTTGTCGAACGCTGTGATGCGCCGCCCCGGCGCGCCGGTCAGCACGAACGGGGCACACTCCAGCCCCGCGGCGGCCGGGTCGCTGTAGAGGTTCAGGGGCAGCCGCGCCAACCGCTCGCCGATCCGGGTCCCGCCATCGGCGCCGGAGAACACCGTCCGACCCTCGACCGCGTCCCGCCCGCCGTTCTCCCCGTACAGATCGATCATCAGGTCGGCGACGGCCGCCGGCGGGAGCAACGTCTCGTACCGGCCCGCAGGGAGGTCCACCCGGTTCCGCGCCCACTCCATCCGCCGGTTCAGCTCCGCTCCGAGCGCCCCGGTGTCCACGTCGGTGAAGTCCCGGGTGGCCTGCCCCACCCAGGTTGAGTGACCGCCCAGCACGCCCGGCGCCGCCGACTTCGCGTTCAGCTCCACCGTGCCGGTGGGCTGGTCGTGGCGCAGCCGCAGCCCGCTGGATGTGCCCAGGAACGTCGAGGTCACCGCGTGCTCGGCATACCCGTAGAGCAGGTGGTGGGAGGCGGCGCAGCGATCGAACTCCCGCCCCAGCCCCGGCGCGAGGTCGGCGAACACCGAGATGTCCGTGGCCGTGGGCGCGGCGTCCCAGTCGCCTCCGGCACCCGCCTCCTGCGGCGTCAGCAGCGGCTGGGCGTCCTCGGCCGGGACCGCCTCGCGGCTCGCCTTCTCGGCGGCGCGGACCAGCTCCTCCAGCTCGTCCGGAGCCCCGGGGACCGCGTCCCCATCGGCCTCCGTCCGCAGCCCACTGCGCTCCATCACACCCACGGACGTGCCGTGCGTCCCCTCGGTCAGCGCGATGACCGTGACGGTCCGGCCCTCGGTGACGCCGTTGGTCGTCAGCGAGTTCCCGGCCCAGCGCAGGTTCGCCGTGCTCCGTTCCTCGACCAGCACCATGCAGCCGTCGCTGCGGGACAGCTTCAGCGCACGCTCCACGACCTCCTGGGCGGTCGACGACGATCGGCTCACTTTCCCGCCTCCTGAACCGTGTTGAGGACCCGCACATCGGAGAACAGCGCGCTCGGGCAGCCGTGGCTGACGGCGGCCACCTGGCCGGGCTGCCCCTTGCCGCATCGGAACGTGCCGCCGAGGACGTAGGTCTGCGGACCACCGACCGCCGTCATCGCGTTCCAGAAATCGGTCGTGGTCGCCTGGTAGGCGACGTCCCGCAGCATCCCCGTGAGTCGCCCGTTCTCGATCCGGTAGAAGCGCTGCCCGGTGAACTGGAAGTTGTACCGCTGCATGTCGATCGACCAGCTGCGGTCGCCGATGATGTAGATGCCGCGCTCCACACCGGAGATGAGCTCCTCGGTGGAGGGCCCGTTCTTCGCGGGCGCCAGCGACACGTTGGCCATGCGCTGGATCGGCATGGTCGCCGGGGAGTCGGCAAACGCGCACCCGTTGGAGGCGGGCTCGCCCTGCAGCGCCGAGATACGGCGGTCGCGCTGGTAGCCGACGAGGACGCCGTCGCGCACCAGGTCGAAGGAGGACGTGGCCACGCCCTCGTCGTCGTAGCCGATGCTGGCCAGCCCGTTCTCGACGGTCCGGTCACCGGTGACGTTCATGATGGGCGAGCCGTACTGCAGCGAGCCGAGCTTGTCCACCGTCGCGAACGAGGTCCCCGCGTAGGCGGCCTCGTAGCCCAGCGCGCGGTCCAGCTCGGTGGCGTGGCCGATGGACTCGTGGATCGTCAGCCACAGCTGGGACGGGTGGATGACCAGGTCGTAGTTGCTCGCCTCGACACTGGGCGCGGCGAGCTTCTCGGCGAGGAGGTCGGGGAGGTCGGCCAGCTCCGCCTCGACGGTGGGCATGTACTCCCAACCGCGCCCCGCGGGCGGAGAGATCGTGCGCATGCTGTCCAGCAGGCCGTCCCGCGTGGCCAGCACCTCGGCCTCCGGAGCGATCCGCACGCGCTGCTGCGTGGTGACCGTGCCGGCGGTGTCGGCGTAGAACTTCTGTTCCTTGACCTGGGAGAGCGTCGCGTCCACGTGGTCGACGCGGGCGTCCTCCAGGAGGCGGCGGCTCCACGCGGCCAGCAGCGAGGTCTGCTCCCGCACCGGAATGCCAAAGGGGTCGACCTCGTAGGGCGATACCCAAGTGGCGTCGGGGTGGGCGGGTTCCGGGGCCAGTTCGATGCGTTCGGTGGTGACGTCGGCGGCGACCTTGGCGACCTCGATGGCGCGGGCGGCGACCGCTGTCGCCGCGTCAGGCGTCAGGTCGGTTCCGGCGGCGAATCCCCAGACGCCGTTGTGGATCACGCGTACCGCGAACCCGAGGGTGTCGGAGTCCGCGGCGGTCTCCACGGCGCCGTCGCTCAGCGAGAGCCGCCGCTCACGGACGCGTTCCAGTCGGAAGTCCGCGTGGTCGGCGCCGAGGTCGCGAGCGCGCTGGAGCGCCGCGTCGGCCAACCCGCGGAGTGGGAGGGCGAGGAAATCCGGGTCGATATCAGGCACGGTTCCCCAACTTAACGGGGGAACCGGCCGAGAACCAGAGGGCGACGCGCGCGCCGTCCTCCGCACGGGAGCCGCTGCCGTCGCTTCCCCGGGGTGCCCGGCTCACCCAGTGTCGGAGCCGCGCTGGACGTCGACGTGCACGTGGTCGAGGTGGCGCAGGATCTCGTTGTCCGGGTCGGGAGCGTCGTAGTCCCACCACCCGCCGGCCGAGCCGCGGACGTTCCAGATCCTGTCGTCGAAGATGACGTTGGCCAGGTGCAGCTTCTCGGCATGGGCCACCAGCCAATGGGCGAGCAGCCAGCCCTCGCGCCTGTTCTCCTCGCTCACCGGCCGGTAGAAGACGTCGATGGCGCGGCCGTCGTAGTGCGGGGAGTCCGTGCCGTGGCCGTCGCTGATCCCGCCCGGCTCGAACCCGCCGAGGCTCTGCTCCCCGAACACCTCGGCCATCGCCGCGCGCACCCTCTCGGCGCGCGGGGTCAGCCCGGACTCGGTGAGCCCCTCGGCGGCGAGACCGGACGTGGTGGACGCGCGGCAGGTGAGGACGGGGCCCGCGTCGCCTCGCGGCCCGTCGGCCAGGCGGCGCAGTACGGCCTCGTCGATGGCGGACGTGTCGGGTGCGTCGGCGCCCCGTGCCCGTAGGGCCACGGCCGTGGTCGCCAGCCGGGCGTCGTCCACGGACAGCGCCACGGTGCCGTCCTCGGTCCGCACCGAGCACGGCGGCCCCCACGGCAGCGCGGTCGCGTCGAACCCGGCGCGCTCCATCAGCCACGGACCGGCCACTACGAGTGATCCGATCAGGGCCGCTGCAACCACGAGGACCACCAGCGTCCGGCGCCCTCGGGCGCTTCGTGCGCGCATAGCCATGACTCTAGTGGCTCAGGTCGGGGCGCGCGGGACCACCGGAATCGGCCTCACATGGCGGTCCACAGAACGAACACGCCCCCGACGATGAGGGTGAACGCCCATACGCGGTCCAGGGTGACCCAGCGCAGCCGCATGGCCCGCACACCGAGGAAGTCGTAGGCGATCAGCGCGCTCACTGCGACGGCGACGAACATCGCGGCCGTGTGCACGGCGGTGGCGAACACGCCCAGCATCGTCAGGTCCACGAGGCTCCACCCTCCGCCCATGGCCATGGCGTCCGATGCCACTCCGGCGTCAGGTGGCGCGGAATCGGCGGCGGCGGTGTCGTGCGCGATGAGGTGGGAATGACCCGAGTGAGCCGTATGCCCGCTGTGGCCGTGGCCCGCGGTGTTGGCCTCCCCGATGTTGCCCGAGAGGATCGGCAGCAGCATCAGCCCGGCTCCGTGCATCGATGCCATCAGGAACGACCATCCGGTCAGCTGCCACAGCGACATCCGCACGTCCCGCCAGTGGAAGCTGTGCCGCGCCAGCAGCACCCACAGGCCGGCGGCGACGACCACGGCACCACCGATCACCGAAAACCAGCGAGAGACGACCAGGGAACCGGTGACCGTGATGACGACGGTGACCAGCGCGATCGACGCCGCGTGTCCCACGGCGAGCGCCGGCACCGCCCCCAGCACCGCCGATCTTCGGCGTTCCTGAAGCCCGCGGGCGGTTGCGAGCAGCCACCCCATCGCGGGATTCACGCCGTGCAGTACGCCGAGTCCGATCAGTAGCCAAAACTGGGCGACGCTCATGGGGGCTCCCGTCGCTGGGTACACCACGGTGAGCGTCACACGAGATGATCATGCCGATCAATGGAAAGGCATGTCATTGGCCGTATCCGGCCACATATGTGAGTTGTGTCGTGGTGGTCGGCCTTGGATCGGGCATACGGTGTTGACGGCTGCGGTTGTCCCGAGAGGACCAGAGGGAGGCCGGGGCGCGACGACGGCCGAGATGGAGGCGTGCGTGCGGATATCGCCAGTGACAGGGGCGTGGGCAGGAACGATGGCCGAACCCGACCGCGCGGAGGAGCCCGAGCGGCTGCCGCGCGAGGCGGGTGTGGGCGCCGAGACGTTCCGCCGAGCCCTGGGCTCGCACGCCGCCGGGGTCGTCGTGGTGACCGCGGCTCCGGCCACCGGCCCGGTGGGCGTGACCGCGACCTCGTTCACCAGCGTGAGTCTGGACCCGCCACTGGTCTCCTTCTACATCGACGCGCGGTCGGGCACCTGGCCCGGGATCCGCGACGCGCCCGCCTTCGCGGTCAACGTCCTCTCCGAAGACCAGTGGGAGACCGCGCAGCGGTTCGCCACCAAGGGCGTCGACCGGTTCGCCCCGCCCACGCGGTGGCGGCCGGGAGCCGAGGGACTCCCGCTGATCGAGGACGCGGTGGGACACATCCTGTGCCGCCGCCACGATCTGCTGGCCGTGGGCGACCACTGGCTCGTGGTGGGCCGCGTGGCCGCGGCGGAGGTTCAGGCCGGGGACGGCGGCCGTCCACTGCTGTACCACCGCGGCCGGTACGGGCGCTTCGAGGCCTGAGCGGCCGGACCGACCAGAACTGGTGCAGGCGCGGGCGCGGTGCGGCGCCCGCGCTGCTAGGACCCCTCGAAGCTGATCTCCACGCGGCGGTTCTTCGCGCGGGCGGAGGGCATGTCGTTGCCGTCGTCGTCGGTTTCCTCGGCGACGGGATCTGAGGAGCCCTTACCAGTGGCCTCGATGTCGGGGCCGTCGGATCCGAGTTCGTCCTCCAGCGCCTTCTTCACGGCTTTGGCGCGGTCCTCGGAGAGCTTCTTGTTGTAGTCGTCGTCACCGATCCCATCGGAGTGTCCGACGACCTCGACAGTGCCCGTGACGTTCTTCAGGCGCTCGGCAACGCTCGTCAGCTGCTTCTCCGCGCCCTTGTTCAGCGTGGCCTCGTCGAACTCGAAGAGGACGTCGGCGGAGATGGTGACCGTGGTGGTCGAGCCCTCGACCTCCTCCTGCTCCAGCTCCTCAACGAAGCCCGAGGGGTCGATACCCGTGACGAACTCCGAGGGGTTGATGTCGGAGACGGAGTCCTCCACCGCGCTGCGTGAGATGTCGTTCGGATTGAGATCGCTGAAATCGGGCGGTGTCTCCGCTGCGGCGGTCCCGGACAGGGCGGCGACCAGGGCGAGAGCGGGGACCACTGTCAGCGCGCGTCGGGCCGCGCCACCGCCGCGCATCAGGCGTCCCCCTCGGAACGGGTCACCGGCACGTTCATAATGGGCGGGAAGTCGTAGAGGTAGACATCCATCGCCTCCGTGTTTTCCGGGGGCGCGGCGAATATAACACTCAGCTGCTTCGGCTCACCGTAGGTAAGGTCTGTGTCCCAGGGATGCGGTTCCAGGTAGTCGCCGTTGCCGTCCTTGACGATGGAATGCCGCCTCAGGTTGGCCATATCGATGAGGTGGGCGGATTCGCCGTGGCCCACATCGAAAAGCTTTCGCACGTACGGATTGCGCATAGCGCCTGAGCTCGGCTTCCCGGGCGTCACCGTGTAGTCCATCTGCAGCAGGTCCCCGCGCACGGTGAGGGAGTTGATCTCGAACTTCACCTCCCCCTTGCCACCGTGGTAGTCGAACGTGGCCTCGCCGATGACGTTGTCCGCCTTGGGTGCGGTGCCTGGCTCCTGGGACGCCTGCCCCTGGCCCTTCTTCTCGTCCTTCTCGTCCGCGCCGTCGCCGCCGAGCATGCCGCAGCCGCTCAGCAGGGCCGCCAGCGCGACCGCGCAGACCGATGCCTTCAGGGGGGTTCGCACTTACTCGTTCACTCCTCAGGGGGAAAGGGGGATGAGGGTGGTGCACCGGAAACGCCGGCGTCGGATGGTCCGACGCCGGCGCCCGGGAAAAGGTTCCGTCACACCTCGGGTCAGCCTAGGGGCAGAGGGTGTCCAGCGACGCGGCCGCATCGCCCACCTGTCGGCCGGGCGTCGTCGGCGAGGGCTCGGGGCGGCCGGAGTACTCCTGCCACTGGGTGGACTCGCCGACCTGGCTGTCGTCCTTCTTCTCTCCGCTGGGGGCGGCCGACGGGGCGGGGGAGGGCGCGTCCTTGGGGGTGCCCTTCGCCGTGTCCGGACCCTGCTTGCCCTGCTCGCCCTCCTGCTTCTGCACGGCGTCGGAGACCAGGTGCTGGATCTCCTTCCAGTCCGGGTAGGCCGTGTTCACCTGCGGCGGCGAGAGCTGGAACGTCCGCATATCGCCCTCGTTCTTGACCCGGTCGGCGAGTTCGATGAACGCGGGCAGGCGGGACGGCGGGATGTCGGTCCGCAGCGTCTGCTTGGCGGCGCCGGCCAGTGACTGGAAGCTGGTCAGGATCTTGGTCGGCTCGGCCTGCTCGGCGACGTACTTGATGAGGCAGCCCTGGCGCCCCATGCGCGTGTAGTCGTCGCTGTTGACCCGGCTGCGTCCGTACCACAGTGCCTCGTTGCCCGTGAGGACCCGGTCGCCGGGCTGCAGGATGTCGCCCCGCTGGCCGTAGGGGATCGGCTTGTCGATGTGCACCCGGATACCGCCGATGGCGTCGATGAGGCCTTCGAAGCCCTTCATGTCGACCAGCGCGTAGTAGTCGAGGTCGATGTCGAGGAGGTGGCCGATGACGCCCTTCAGGGTGTCGGCGGCGGGGTCCTTGGCGGTGGGGTCGAAGGCCAGTTCCTGCGGGTTCTCGGCGACGGTCTGGTAGACCTCGTTGAGCAGGTCGTTGAAGCCGTGCGGCGGCGGGAACCGCTTGGCGAGCGCGGTGTCCTTGGGGAACTGCGCGTTTTCCAGGTTGCGGGGGATGCCGATGAGGACGACGTCGCCGTACTCGACGTCGATGCTGGCCACCATCATCGAGTCGGTGCGCATGCCATAGCGGTTGCTGCCGGAGTCGCCACCGATCAGCAGGACGTTGACACGGGCCTGGTCGTCGCCCCAGCGGCCGGCGAGCGCGCCGTGCGGGTCATCGGGTTCCGGGCCGAACACCGAGGAGATCGCGTCGTGAGCGGTGTAGGCGCCGTAGACGACCGCCCCGGCGGGTGCGGCGATCATCAGACACAGCGCGAGCACCAGCGTCCCCCCGGCCAGCTTCACCCCCACTCCCGCGGACTCCGGCCGGGTGATGACCCATGAGTGGATGACGACGGTCATCCACAGCACGGCGATGACGAAGGCGACGGTGGCGGCGGTGAGCAGCCAGCGCCCCTGCACGGCGATGGCGGCACTCATCGTGAGGTCGCCGTGCGCCACCATGGCGGCGACGATGGCGGCCGCGATCAGGACCAGGTAGACGCCGAGGATGACCCATCCGGCCGTTCTTCGCCCGGTACGGAGGTGTGCGAGTCCCGGAAGGACTGCGGAGCCTGCGGTCCACAACAGCGCACGACCAGTGCCGGCAGGGCGGCTCTCCTTCTCCTTCTGCCGTCCTGCTGCCATAGTCGTCCTTTCTGTTGGTCGTAAGCATGTCCGGATGCCGCCGACCCATACATCTCCGGGTTGCGACATTCCGGAGATACAGTGTCTCGCTTTGCCGGAGTTGTTCGCACACGGGTGCCCGGCGAGAGCATGTTCGGATGATGTCCAACATGTCACGCGGGGGGCTCTAATGTCCTGTTCTCCGCGTGTCGCGAGCCAAAGTAGTCCTTGTTTCTTTCGTGATCAGTAGTTAAGTGACGCTACAACTGCCATGATCTGGCCGCAGGAGGGGGCGGTGTCCGGGGGGAAAGGGCGCCGTCATGGGAACGAAAGGCATGCCATCGTGCTCGATGCGGTCGATGTTGCGCTCATGCGGGCGCTTCAGGGGGACGGAAGAGCTACATATCAAGCGCTCGCGGACGGAGTCGGGCTGTCGCGGACAGCGGTGCGCGCGCGGGTCAGGCAGCTGGTCGGGACCGGTGCGATCCGGATCGTGGGCGTGCTGCACGCCGGTGTTCTCGGCATGGAGGTGTTGGGCCAGGTTTCATTCAGTGTTTCGGGACCCGTAGCACCGGTTCTACGGGAGATCGCTCCGCGGGACGCGGTGACGTTCGCTGCGCAGACAGCGGGCCGCTTCCCCCTCGTCGCGGACCTGCGGGTGCGCAACGACGAGGCGTTGGCCACCGAACTCGCCGCCTTACGCGCGCTGCCCGGCGTGACCGGCGTGGAGGTCTTCCGCGCCGACTCCGTCATCAAGGACGCCTACAGCAGTGTGCGCAGGCTGCGGGACATCGTCATCGATCCGCTCGACTGGCGCCTCGTGCGCCATCTGCAGCGCGACGGCCGCGCCTCCTACGCCGAGCTGGCGCGGCAGGTGGGCCTGTCGCAGGCGGCGGCGCGCTCTCGTGTGGTGCGGCTCATCGACGCGGGGGTGGTTCATGTCACCGCGCTCGTGGAACCGTCCGTAGTGGGCGCCGACGAGCAGCTCGGATTCGGCGTGCGGTGCCGGGGGGACGCGGGCGCCGCCGCTGTGCGCATCGGTACGCTGTCCGGGGTGTCGTTCCTGGCAACGGGGTTCGGCCGCTACGACATCGTCGGTGGCGTGACAGCGGCCGACCGCCACTCGCTGGTCGACGCGGTGGAGGCGATCCGGTCGAGCACGGAAGTCGCCTACCTCGAGACCTGGGAGCATCTGTCGGTGGCCAAGGAACGGCGGCGCGGTGACGCGGGAGCCTCGGCCGCGCCCGCGGCGGCCGAGGAAGAGCGCGGCCTGCTCGCGCAGGGAGCATGCTCGGGCGATCCGGTGACGGTGTAGGCCGCGGTCGGCGAGGCTGCGGACGTGTGCCCGCGTCGCCACAGGTGTGCCCAAGGGCGTCCGCGTGGTTCGTGGCGCAGGGGCGGATCGATCCCCGGACGCCCGGTGCCCGATGCCGGTGCGACGCGACGAGGAACGGACGGGGGAGTCGGGCTATGGGGCTAGCGGTACCCATGCCGTCAGGGGGCGTGCTCCGGCTGCGCGGGCGCGAGTTCGGTCCCGGCAGGTACGCGGTGATGGGGGTCATCAACCGGACCCCCGATTCGTTCTACGATCGCGGCGCCACCTTCGCCTTCGACGCGGCCCTGCGCGCCGCCGACGTGGCCGTGCGGCACGGTGCGGACATCATCGACGTGGGTGGCGTCAAGGCCGGCTACGGCGAGCATGTCCCGCCCGAGGAGGAGATCCGCCGCACCGTGCCTTTCGTGGCGGAGCTGCGTGAGCGCCACCCCGACGTGGTCATCTCGGTCGACACCTGGCGCGCGCGGGTCGGCCGGGAGTGCGCCGCGGCCGGTGCCGACCTCATCAACGACACCTGGGCCGGTGCCGACCCGGACCTGGCGCTGGTGGCCGCGGAGTTCGACGTGGGGCTGGTGTGCAGTCACAGCGGCGGTCTGGCACCGCGGACCGACCCGCACCGGGTCGCCTACGACGATGTGATGGCCGACGTCGCCGCGACCGTCACCGGGTTGGCCGAGCGTGCCGTGACGGTGGGGGTGCGTCCCGACCGGATCCTGGTCGATCCCACCCACGACTTCGGCAAGAACACCTACCACTCCCTTGAGCTCACCCGCCGCTTGGCCGAGCTGGCCGCCACACGGTGGCCGGTCCTGGTGGCGGTCTCCAACAAGGACTTCATCGGGGAGACGCTCGACGCTCCGCTCACCGATCGGCTGGCGGGCACGCTCGCCACGCTGGCGGTGTCGGCATGGGAGGGGGCGCGGGTGTTCCGTGTGCACGACGTGGGCGCCGCACGGGCCGCGCTGGACGCCGTCGCGGGCCTCGTTCTGGAGGACTCCCAGGAAGAGCGCGTGTAACCACCAGTAGCATTTTTTGCTCATTTTCGACCGGTATGTCTTGCATCACGCTGAAGTTACCCGTGAGTATGAGGGGGTCGGGTCGATTTCAACCGCGCAGCGCGCTGCGCTGCGGGGCGGCCCGCTCAGGCGCGGTGTAATGGGAGGCAGACGTGGCGCTTGCGGATACCTTGACGGCGGTGGGCACAGCGGCACTAACACGGTGCGGGGCCCGGCCCCTCGGTTCGCACCTCTTCCCCGTATGGCCCGAGATGGCGTTCGCGGCCACGGCCCTGCCGGTGCGGTGTGCCCCGGGGGACAACCTCGCCATCCACGTGGCCGTCGCCCAGGCCCGTCCCGGAACAGCACTGGTCATCGACGTCGCGGGTGAACCCGAATACGGCTACATCGACGCGATCCTCGCCGTGGCGGCCCAGATGCGCGAGGTGGCCGGCGTTGTGGTCGACGGGTGCGTGCGCGACGTAGCGGGCATCGCCCGCGCCCAGCTTCCGGTCATGAGCGCAGGCGTCTCCGTCCGCGAGCCCAGCCGCGAGGCGGGCGGCATGGTCGGCCAGGAGATCGTGATGAAGTCCGGCGGCGCTCCGGTCCCGGTGCGCCGCGGCGACTGGATCACGGCCGACGACGACGGCGTGGTGTGCCTGCCCCGTGGCCGGGCCACCGCCATCGTCGCCAAGGCCGTGGAATCGGTCTCACACGACCAAGAGGTCCTCGACGCCCTGTGCTCCGGCCGCAGCACCCTGGACATCCTCGACCTCGACCCGTCCCGCGTCGTCGGCTGGGAGGGCGGCCCCGTACCCGGCACCACACCGTGGCCCGACGCCCCCACCGCCGACGGCCCCCGCCCGGCGGCCCCAGGCCACCGCTAACGCGAGTCTGCGCGCAGACGCGCCGGTGGGGTCGTCAGACCCGCTGTCGGGCGCTCGTCGGGGCATGCGCTCCGCCTAGCTTCCCGGTGGGGTGGTCAAGGCGGCAGAGGGGGTGCGGGTGCCCTTTCGACTGTCGGTGGGGCTGGAGCCCTGAGGGCGGGGGAGTGCTGCCCCGGGCCTGCTGCGGTGCGGGCGTGCGGGTCGGCGTCCTCTGGACGACCGGAACCAGGGGGTTCCGCCGCGCGTGAGACAGCTTCCGTGATGCGGGAGGAGCGCCCTGTCGTGGGCCTCGTCCGCCGATGATCATGGCGAAAGTCGTCGATTCTGTCCGGTTTGTTGGGAGAATTGCCGTGATCATCGCGGGGAACTTGTGGCAAACCGGGCATACCCGGCGCCAGGTGGCCCGCAATCCGTCTTCCGGGCCGCCCGCTGTCGGTGCCGCCCTCATCGTTCCACCGGGGAGTCGCCCGGCGGGGCGCCGCCGTGAGCCGGGCGTCGTCGAGCCCCTGAGGAGCCCGGCGCCCCAACCCCCACCGGCCCTCGGTGCCGCTTTTCACCACCGAACACCGGACAGATCACCGCCGACAAGGCCGACCAGCAGACCGCTGGCTCCTGGCTCCCCGATACGGCGGTGATCACGGCAACCCCTCCGGCAGAGCGGACATGGTCCGCGGGGTTCTCGTGATCATCGCGGGAACGTGTGGCGAACCGGGCGCCGAGCGCGCGGGGCTGCTCGCCGCCCGAACGACGATCGCGGACCCCACCGGCCGTCGGTGTCGCCCTCCCCACCACGCCAGGGAGCGTCCGGGGGTGAATGCCCCCAACGCTGGCCTGGCCGTGGTGCTTCTCGCTGGCGCTGACCGACGAGGTCGGGCCCGCATTGGGTGGCGTGGGCCCTCACTGCGCCGCTGTGCCCCCGTGGTGGGCGCAGTGAGGTCTTCCTCACGCCTGGGCGTGTGGGGTCAGTCTTCTCCGGCCCGGGCGATGAGCTCGTCCAGGTAGCACGCTGCCTCGCGCAGGGCCCGATCGGGGTCGGAGGCGCGGACGGCTTCGGTGAGGCCGTCGTGGTCGATGCCTTCGTCGCTCTCCGGTTCCGCGTAGGCGGTGTGGGCGATGCTTTCGTAGACTGCCTGGGCGATGTCGTCGTAGAGCTCGATGAGCAGCGTGTTGTGCGTCGCGTTCACGATGGCGCGGTGGAAGGTGAAATCGGCCTCGACGAAGGCCCCCATGTCCTTCTCGCGCCAGGCGGCGTCGCGCAGCGCCATAGCGCGGTCGATGTCGGTGAGGTCTTCCTCGGTGTGCCGCAGCGCCGCCAGGCGGGCCGCTTCCATCTCCAGGGCGCGGCGGACCTCGAGATTCTCCCGTAGCTCCGAGCGCTCCAGACGACGGCGCAGCGCGCCGCCCAGCTCGCTGGATGCGCGGATGAAGGTCCCGGCCCCCTGCCGGATCTCCAGCAGGCCTGCGTGTGCGAGCGCCCTGACCGCCTCGCGGACGGTGTTCCGCCCAACCTCCAGTTGCTCGGAGAGCTCGGATTCGGTCGGGATGCGATCGCCCACTCGCCACTCTCCGGAGTCGATCTGGGCTCGTAATTGACTGATGACCTGGTCGACAAGGCCGGTCCGACGCGTCGAGGCGAGGGGCACGCGGTTACCTCCTGGGAAGGTGACGGCCGCCATGGGGGGAGGCCGATCGGATGTGCGGTCGGTTAAAGCCGGAGCTTAGACCAGTTCCGGGGAGGAAATAGTCCGGCATGGCCAATGCGTTACGCTCATGAAGCAGATCCTGTCATCCTACGAATGTGAGAGTCGTGTGACAAGCGCCACGGTCACCAGTTCGGAAAAGTCCGATATAAAGCCCTCAGCGCCAGGGGGCGCGCGTCCGCGTTCCGTGGCGTGGTTGCTCATCGCCGGTGTCGGGCTCGCCGCCCTTAACCTGCGTACCGCCATCACCAGCGTCGGCCCCCTGCTCGACGAGGTCACCGGCGGGCTCCACATGTCCGGCACGCTCGCGGGCGTGCTGACCACGCTCCCGGTGCTGTGCTTCGCGGCGTTCGGGGCGCTGGCCCCCACCCTCATCCGGCGCTTCGGTGAGCACCACGTCCTGGTCGGCGCGCTGGCCGCGCTCGCCGCGGGGCTGGGCGCCCGCGCCTTCTCCGGGGACCCCTGGCTGTTCCTCGTCCTGAGCGTCATCGCCCTGTCCGGCGGCGCCGTCGGCAACGTGCTGCTGCCCACGCTGGTCAAGCAGCACTTCCCGGGCCGCGTCGGCGCGATGACGACCCTCTACACCACGACGTTGGCGCTGGGGACCACCATCGCTGCCGCCGCCACCGTTCCCGTCCAACAGGCGGCCGGCAGCTGGCGGGTGGCGCTGGGCTCCTACGCTGTCTTCGCCGTGATCGCGATCGTGCCCTGGCTGCTGGTGCTGCGCCACGAGCCGCCGCGGGGCGACCCCGCCGAGGCGCTGAGCCTGGGCCGCGTGCTGCGCACCCGCATGGGCTGGCAGAGCGTCCTGTACTTCGGCACCCAGTCCACGGTCGCCTACATCCTCTTCGGCTGGTTCGCGCAGATGCTCCGCGACCAGGGCATGGACGCGGCCAACGCCGGCATCCTGCTGTCGTATCTCACCGCACTGGCGGTTCCGATCTCGCTGGTCCTGCCCGGACTCATGGCCCGCGTCCGCGACCACCGCGGATTCGTCTCGTTCTTCTATGTCGCCTACATCGTGGGCCTGACCGGGATGTGGTTCTCTCCACTGCAGGGCGTCTGGATCTGGACCACGTTCCTCGGCCTGGGCATGGGCGCCTTCACCCTCGCGCTGACGTTCTTCGCGGTGCGCACCCGGACCGCCCCCGCCACCGCCGCGCTCTCAGCGGCCAGCCAGAGCCTCGGCTACCTCATGGGCGGTCTGGGACCGTTCCTGTTCGGCACGCTGCACCACGTCACCGGCGGCTGGCACGCCCCCTTGGCGATGGTCTTCGGCATCATGACGCTCAACTTCTGCATGGGTCTGTTGCTGGGTCGCCCCCGCTACCTGGAGGACCAGCTCACGCAGGCCCCGGAAGCCAGTCGACCCGGCCGATGAGGTACACCGACCCCACGAACGCGATGACGTCGATCAGGGCGTGGGCGATCACCAGCGGCATCACTCGCCCGTAGCGGTGGTAGAACCAGCTGAACACCAGGCCCATGACGAGGTTGCCGAAGAACATCCCCACCCCCTGGTAGAGGTGGTAGGTCGCGCGGAGCAGCGATCCGGTCACCGCCGCGCGCACCGGGGACCAGCCCAGCTGCCGCAGCCGCAGCATCAGGTAGCCCACGACGATGACCTCCTCCAGCACGCCGTTCTTGACGGCCTGCAGGATGAGCACCGGGAGCTGCCACCAGTGCTCGTTCAGGGCGCTCGGCGCCACGGTCACAGTGAGCCCGAGCTGCCAGGAGACCAGGTAGACGGCGAGCCCGCCGATCCCGATGAGCGCCGCAAGCCCGGCACCCGACGCCAGGTCCGTGCCGGGGCGGCGCACGTCGAATCCGATCGTGGCGGCGGACTCCCGCGACCGGTGCAGCAGGTACACCGCGAGCAGCACCGGCGTCACCACGAAGGCCAGCGAGAACAGCTGCCGGGAGAGGTCCAGCCACGGGCGCTCGGCGTCGGCCTGTGAGCCGATGAGGCTCGCCGTCTGCTCGGCTAGGGACTCCGGCGCGGTCAGTGCCCCGACGAAGGAGATCGTCGAGGAGACGGCGGCGGCGCCCAGCGACAGCGCCAGCACGCACGCGATCTCCATGCCGATGAGACCGCGCGTCAGCTCCGCGGGCCGCAGCGGACCACCTCCGGCCGCACGGGTCGTGCTCGACGCCCCGTCCGCGGGCGTCGCGGGGGAGCCCGCGGAGGCGCTGCCCGCCGCTGTGCCACCCTCGGGCACCCGGGGCTGAGGATCGAAGGTGGGATCGGCCATGTGCCAGATCATGCCACCAACGTGCCGCGGCCCACGCCACCGGTCCGCCGTCGGGCGGACAGCGGAGGAGGACAGCGGACCGTCCCCAGAGGGCGGCGGACAGCACAAAGCCGCCGGTCTCGCGAGTGACACGGTTTCCGCGAGACCGGCGGCGGGAGGACGGCGACCCGCCGCGCCCCAGCCACGAAAGCGGGGCGGGTCGCCATCAGGGAAACGAAGACCTGATGCCTCAGTGAGCCTCTGAGAACTGGTCTTCTTCGGTAGAGCCGGTGAGGGCGGTGGTCGAGGCGTCCGGTGTGATGGCCGTGCTCACCTGGTCGAAGTAGCCGGTGCCGACCTCGCGCTGGTGACGGGTCGCGGTGTAGCCCTGCGCCTCGTCGGCGAACTCGGCCTCCTGCAGCTCCACGTAGGCGGCCATGCCGCTCTCGGCGTAGCCCTTGGACAGGTGGAACATGGAGTGGTTCAGGGAGTGGAAGCCGGCCAGCGTGATGAACTGGAACTTGTAGCCCATGTGGCCGAGCTCGCGCTGGAACTTGGCGATGGTGGAGTCGTCCAGGTGCCGCTTCCAGTTGAACGACGGCGAGCAGTTGTAGGCGAGCATCTGGTCCGGGTACTCGGCCTTGATCCGCTCGGCGAACTGGCGCGCGACCTCCAGGTCCGGAGTGGAGGTCTCCATCCACAGCAGGTCGGAGTAGGGGGCGTAGGCCAGACCGCGGGCGACGCAGGCCTCCAGCCCGTTGCGGACCCGGTAGAAGCCCTCGCCGGTGCGCTCACCGGTGACGAAGGGGTGGTCGCGCTCGTCGATGTCGCTGGTGATCAGCGTGGCGGCCTGAGCGTCGGTCCGCGCGACCACCAGGCTCGGGACACCCGCGACGTCGGCCGCGAGGCGGGCGGCGTTCAGGGTCTTGATGTGCTGGCCGGTCGGGATAAGGACCTTGCCGCCCAGGTGGCCGCACTTCTTCTCGGAGGCGAGCTGGTCCTCCCAGTGGACGCCCGCGGCGCCGGACGCGATCATGCCCTTCATGAGCTCGAAGGCGTTGAGCACGCCGCCGAACCCGGCCTCGGCGTCGGCGACGATCGGCGCCAGCCAGTGCGGCGCCTCGTCGTCACCCTCGGACCAGGAGATCTGGTCGGCGCGGAGCAGGGCGTTGTTGATGCGGCGGACCACCGCCGGAACCGAGTTGGCGGGGTACAGGCTCTGGTCGGGGTAGGTGTGGCCGGACAGGTTGGCGTCGGCCGCCACCTGCCAACCGGAGAGGTAGATGGCCTTGAGACCGGCGCGGACCTGCTGGACCGCCTGGTTGCCGGTGAGCGCGCCGAGGGAGTTGACGTAGTCCTCGCTGTGCAGCAGGTCCCAGAGCCGCTGGGCGCCGAGGCGGGCCAGCGTGTGCTCTTCGGTGACCGAGCCGCGCAGGCGGATCACGTCTTCGGCGGAGTACGTGCGCTCGATGCCGGCCCAGCGGGGGTCGTTCTTCCACTCCTGCTGCAGCGCCGCGGCCGCTTCCTGCTGCCGACCAGTGATGCTCATGGTCTGTCCTGCCTTCGGATCGTCCCCTGGAAAAGTGCCCCGGCTGGAGACACTGGACGGGGGAGCTGGGGCGCCCCCGGCGTCATGTTCCCCGCCGGTAACTATGATTCTGGGCAAAGATCCAGCGTTTTTCGACCCGAAAGTTTGCGAAGAACGTTGATTCTTTCCCTATGATGAACGCATGGCGTACTTCGGGAATGAAGAAATACCGTCTTTGCCGGGTGACCTGGATCTCGTCACCTTTGGCCAGAGGCTTCGTCATCTGCGGCGCAGCCGCAAGATGACCCTCGCTGACCTGGGAGAACGCGTCGGCCGGGCACCATCCCAGCTGTCGCTGCTCGAGAACGGCAAGCGCGAGCCCAAGCTCTCCCTGCTCACCTCCCTCGCCCAGGCGCTCGGCGTCTCCGTCGAGGAGCTGCTGTCCCGCCAGCCGCCGAGCCGCCGCGCCCAGCTGGAGATCGCGGTCGAGGAAGCGCAGCGCGACCCCGTCTACCAGACGCTCAACCTCCCGCACCTCAAGGTCGGCAAGCGCGTGCCCAACGACGTCCTGGAGCACATCGTCGGCCTGTACGACGAGCTCAAGCGCCGGAACAACAAGCCCACCGCCACCCCCGAGGAGGCGCGGCTGGCCAACGCCGACCTGCGGCGGCAGATGCGCGAGCGCGGCAACTACTTCGAGGCCATCGAGAAGACCGCGCAGGAGACGCTGGATGCCGTGGGCTACAGCGGGGGCGCGCTGTCCCAGGGGCAGATCCTGTCGATCGTCACCCACCACGGGTTCACCCTGCGCTACGTGCAGGACCTGCCCCGCTCGGTCCGCTCGGTCACCGACACCCGCAACCGGCGGCTGTACCTCAAGCGCGAGTCACTGGGTATGCACAGCCCGCGCACCATCCTGCTGCAGACGCTGGGGCACTTCGTGCTCGGCCACAGCCAGCCCCGCGACTTCGCCGACTTCCTGCGCCAGCGGGTCGAGGCCAACTACTTCGCGGCGGCCGTGCTCATTCCCGAGTCCACGGCCGTGCCCTACCTCCAGGAGGCCAAGCAAGCGCGCGACCTGTCCGTGGAGGACCTGCGCGACGTCTACTCCGTCTCCTACGAGATGGCCGCGCACCGGTTCACCAACCTGGCCAACCGCCACCTGGACCTGGTCTGCCACTTCATCCGCAACGACGAGACCGGGATCATCTACAAGGCCTACGAGAACGACGGCCTGATCTTCCCCACCGACGACACCGGGGCCATCGAGGGCCAGCGGATGTGCCGGTACTGGTCGGGGCGCCAGGTGTTCGCCTCGCCCGACCGCTACTCGATCTACTACCAGTACACCGACAAGCCCAACGGAACCCACTGGTGCGTCGCACACGTCGACCCCAGCCGGGAGCGCAACTTCGCGATCACGCTCGGCGTCCCCTACAAGGAGTCCCGCTGGTTCCGCGGGCGCGAGACCACCAACCGCACCCAGTCCAACTGCCCGACCGGCGAGTGCTGTGTGCGGCCGCCCTCCGAGCTCGCCTCGCGGTGGGAGGGCAACGTGTGGCCCTCGGCCCGCGCCCACTCGCACGTGCTGTCGGCGCTGCCGTCGGGAACCTTCCCCGGCGTCGACGAGACCGACGTGTACACGTTCCTGGAGCGGCACGCGGCCGAGTGAGCGGGGCGGCCGCCGAGGCCCGGGACACCGGGGCGCCGGAACAGCCGGAACACCGGAACGCGCCGGGCGGCGGCCGGTCCGCACGCGAAACGACCCGAAAGACCGACCAAACCGTGGTGGCCGGGGCGCACGCGCCCCGGCCACCACCATGCGCGGCCCCGTTCCGGGCCGCGGATGCCCCGTGGCGCCGGCTGTCCAGTTCCCGCCATGACGTATGTACGACATAGCGCGCATCTACCGGTTGATCACTCTCTGCTGCAACGTTGGCGCTGTTGGCCCGCTTCCGTCCCCCAATGACCCACGGGAAGAGGCATGCAGCAGAATTCCCCCACGATTCCCCCTGCCCAACGAACCCCCGTTCCCCCCGCTCATCCAGTGCCGCCCTGCTCACGGTAGGCACACTTGTCGCCGCGAGCCTCACCGCGGTCGTGCTGCCCGGAACCGCGTCGGCGGAGCCGCGTGCCGACAAGATCGGTGACCACGGCCGGGCGCTGCTCGAAAAGTACGAGAAGCAGCCCTGGATCCTGCCGAAGTCCACGAAGAGCGACTTCGCGACCCTCATCCTGGCCACTAACGACGGCCGCGCCGACGAGGTCCGCAGCGAGCTGGAGTCCTTCGGCGCCGAGGTGACCACGGTCGAGGAGGAGATCGGCTACCTCAAGGTCAATGTCGGCTTCGACGACGTGGACAAGGTCGAAGCGATCGACGATGTCGTGGCCATCGACGTCGACGAGCTGCTCCCGCTGCCCGACCCGGCCCCGGCGGACAAGGGCGCGGACACAGGCGCCGCCACCGACGGCCCGTCGGCCGAGACCCCCGACGACAACCCCTACATGCCGACCAACGAGACCGGCGCCGTCGACTTCCGGAAGAAGAACCCGGAGGCCGACGGGCGCGGCGTCACGATCGGCGTCCTGGACACCGGTGTCGACGTGGAGCACCCCGCACTCCAGAAGACGACCACGGGCGAGGACAAGATCGTCGACTGGGTCAACGCCACCGACCCGACCAACCTCATCGACCTCATCTACGACCCGACGTTCGTCCTCACGGCGGGCGTGACCGGACCGACGTTCGAGGGCCGGGGCCGCACCTGGACCGCACCCGAGGGTGCATGGCGCTTCGGCCAGTTCGACTTCACGGTCGCCGGGTCCGACGACGACGCCTGGGGCGTGCTCTACCGCCCCGCCGAAGGGACGGTCCTGGTCGACCTCGACCAGAACGGCGACTTCACCGACGAGGACGCGATCGGCGAATTCGGCGACACCCGCGACGTCGGCAAGTTCGGTACCGACGACCCCGACACCCCCATCAACGAGGCCCCCGCCTTCGTCGTCTCGGCCCTGCCCGACGTGTACAACGGCACCGTGCACATCGGCCTCGACACCCACGGGCACGGCACCCACGTCGCCGGGATCGCCGCCGGGAACGGGCTGTTCGGCGGGAAGATGAACGGCGCGGCGCCCGGCGCCGAGATCGTCTCGATGCGCGCCTGCCACAACCGCGGCTGCTCCTCGGCCGCCCTCACCGACGGCATGGTGCGGCTGGCCACCGACCTCGACGTGGACGTCATCAACATGTCCATCGGCGGCCTGCCCGCGCTCAACGACGGCCAGAACGCCCGCGCGCTGCTCTACAACCGGCTCATCGCCGAGACCGGCGTGCAGATGTTCATCTCCGCCGGGAACTCGGGCGCCGGCATCAACACGGTCGGCGACCCGTCGGTGGCCGGCGACGTCATGAGCGTGGGCGCGACCGTCTCCGGCGCGACCTGGAAGGCCAACTACGGCCGGGACGTCGACTACGACCGGGGCCTCTTCTCCTTCTCCTCGCGCGGCCCCCGCGAGGACGGCGGCTTCAAGCCCGACATCACCGCCCCCGGCGCGGCCATCTCGGCCATCCCCACCGACAAGAAGGGCGCCCCCGTCCCGGGCGCCGGATACGACCTGCCCCCCGGCTACGGCATGAAGAACGGCACCTCCATGTCCTCCCCGCAGGCGACCGGGGGCGCGGCGCTGCTGCTCTCCGCCGCCGCACAGAAGGGGCAGACGGTCACTCCGGTCCAGCTACGCACCGCACTGCGCACCAGCGCGGACTTCTCCGACGACCTGACGGCGCTGGAGCAGGGCCACGGGCAGATGAACGTCGGCGCCGCCTGGAAGCTGCTGCGCAAGGACCTGGCCACCGACGAGCTGACCGTCACCGCCCCGGTATGCACCGAGCAGTCGGACAAGCTCGTGGAGCCGGGCTTCGGCCGCGGCCTGTACAACCGCTGCCTGCCCGGCGCCGGTGGGCAGAAAGCCGGCGCGAGCAAGGACTACGAGCTCACCATCACCCGCGACACCGGCGGCGACGCGGTGCAGCCGTACCGGGTGAAGCTGGTCGGCGACGACGGCACCTTCTCCGTCCCGCGCCACCTCAAACTGGGCAAGGCGGAGGAGACCTCCCTCGGCATCACGGCCACCCCGGCGGAGGCCGGGGCGCACAGCGCCGTTCTGCAGCTGGACAACCCGCGCACGCGGGGCGTCGACCACACCGTCATGCTCACCGTGATCGTTCCCGACGCCGAGTTCACCGGCGAGAACACGTCCTGGTCGGGCTCGGGCGAGGTCTCCCGCGCCGAAGCCGGCAGCCGGTACGTCGCGATCCCGCCCGGAACGACGTCGTTCACCGTCGAGATGTCCGGTGTGGCCGAGAGCAGCCGCCTGCGCTGGACCGCGTTCACGCCGTTCGGCCCGAGCGGGGAGAGCGCGACCGGGCACTGCTACACCAACATCCCGGAGGCGGGGACCTGCAACGCGCTCAAGCGCACCTACAGCAACCCGATTCCCGGCATCTGGGACCTGTCGCTCGACGCCGCGAGCAGCTCGCCCGTCGCGGACAACCCCTATGAGCTGGGGGCGAGCATCACCCCGGCCGACTGACCCCGGCGGCGGCGCGGAGCGACGGCAGAACCGCCCCCGCGCCGCCCGACAACGGCCCGTGCCACCGCGCGGGCGGGCAGCTGGCCCGCCCGCGCGGTCGTGCGTACAGTCCCATGCATGCCTCGGCCGCTACGGCCGGGCGGCAGGGCTGCGACGACGAGGCGGAGGGCAGCGGATGCTGGAGATGATCGGCCTGGCGGAGGACGAGGAGAAGGTCTATCTGGCACTGCTCCGCTCCCCGGCCGGTAGCTCCGGCGAACTCGCCGCGCGGCTCGGCATGACACCACCGGAGGCCGAGGACGCGCTGGCCCGCCTGGCCGGCAGGGGCCTGCTCGGCCGCGTGCGCGAGGGGACGTCGGCGCTGCGCGTCGCACCGCCCGACGCCGCGCTCAGCCCCCTGCTGGTCCAGCGTCAGGCGGAGCTTTACCAAACCCAGGCGGAGGTGGCCCGCTTGATCGAGGACTACAGGGCGCGCGCCGCGCTGCACGACCCGGAGGAGATCGCCGAGATCGTCACCGGCCGGGAAGCGGTCACCGAGAGCTATCGGCGGATCCACCAAGGGGCCGCCAAGGAGGTGCGGGTCCTCGTCACCGGGCCGCCGATGGTGGTGAGCTCGGCCGACAACGACGTGGCGCGCGCGTCGATGGCCGCCGGGGTGCACTATCGCGTGGTCTACGACCGGGCGCTGCTGGACGATCCCGACGACCCCCTGCTCCTGGCCGAGTCGTGCGAGCTGGGCGAGGAGATGCGGGTGGCGGGGCACATCCCCATGAAGCTCAGTATCGCCGACGACCGCGCGGCGTTCCTGCCGACGGTCACCACGGGGCTGGAGGAGCCGTCGGTGATCATCGTGCGCCCCAGCGGGCTGCTCGACGCGCTCGAATGGGTCTTCGAGACCATCTGGGAGACCGCCGTCCCCTTTCCCGGGCAGGAGGCCGAGGGGGCCGCGGTCCCGCTGCCCGGAGCGGAGGCGGAGGCCCGCCGCCTGCTGTCGCTCATGCTCTCCGGATGTACGGATCGCGCGATGGCCAACCAGTTGGGCGTGAGTGTGCGCACCGTCCAGCGCAGGATCAACCGACTCAGTGCCCAGATGGGGGTGCGCACGCGCCACCAGCTGATCTGGCAGGCGACCCGACGCGGCTGGCTGTGAGCGCCCGCGAGCGGGCAGCGGGGGATATCGGCGCCCGGAGGGTCCCGCCCCCGAACTGACGTTTCCCGCTCACGTCACCCCTTGTCCACCCCTTCGTGCCTGTTTCCGAGCTTGATTCGGAAATCAAGGCCGGTGCCCGTTGTGTGCCTTATGGGCCAAGTGTTACCGTTGGTAACACGCTCGTCCGGCACCCCTCCACGTCATGCCACCGATCGCTGTGGCGCGGGGGTGTCGACGACGACCACCATCACCCTCTCCTCCGGACACCGCCGAAGGCGCAGCGAAGGACGTGTGCACATGACCGACACCGCCGCAGAGACCACCACCGGCTTCAGCCTGGAACTGAGCGAGGACATCCGGGACATTCGCGACTGGGCCCACGGCTTCGCCCGCGATGTGATCCGCCCGGCCGCGGCGGAGTGGGACGAGCGAGAAGAGACCCCCTGGCCGATCCTCCAGGAGGCGGCCAAGATCGGGCTGTACTCACTGGACTTCTTCGCCAACCAGTGGCTGGAGCCCAGCGGTATCGGCATTCCCGTCGCCTTCGAGGAGCTGTACTGGGGCGACCCGGGCATCGCCCTGTCCCTCACCGGGACCGGGCTGGCCGCCGTCGCGGTCGCGGGCAACGGCACGCAGGAACAGCTCTTCGAGTGGGTGCCGCAGATGTTCGGATCGGCCGACGACATCAAGCTCGGCGCGTTCTGCTCCTCCGAACCCGACGCCGGAAGCGACGTCAGCGCCATCCGCACCCGCGCCGTCTACGACGAGGCCAAGGACGAATGGGTCCTCAACGGCACCAAGACCTGGGCCACCAACGGCGGAATCGCCAACGTGCACGTCGTCGTCGCCGCGGTCGACCCCGAACTCGGCTCGCGCGGCCAGGCCACCTTCGTCGTGCCGCCCAACACGCCCGGCCTGTCCCAGGGCCAGAAGTTCGCCAAGCACGGCATCCGCGCCTCGCACACCGCCGAAGTCGTCCTCGACGACGTGCGTGTCCCCGGACACTGCCTCCTCGGCGGCAAGGAAAAACTCGACGAACGCCTCGCCCGCGCCCGCGAGGGCCGCAGATCCGGCGGCCAGGCCGCGATGAAGACCTTCGAAAAGTCGCGCCCCAGCGTCGGCGCCATGGCGGTCGGCTGCGCCCGCGCCGCCTACGAGTACGCCCGCGACTACTCCATCCAGCGCGAGCAGTTCGGCAAACCGATCGGCGACAACCAGGCCATCGCCTTCACCCTCGCCGACATGGCCACCCGCATCGACGCCGCCCGCCTCCTCGTCTGGCGCGCCGCCTGGATGGCCCGCCAAGACAAGGACTTCGCCCAGGCCGAGGGGTCGATGTCCAAACTCTTCGCCAGCGAGACCGCCACCTGGGTCACCCAAGAGGCCATCCGTATCCTCGGCGGCAACGGCTACACGCGTGACTACCCAGTGGAGCGCTGGCACCGCGACGCCACCATCTTCACCATCTTCGAGGGCGCCAGCGAGATCCAGCGCCTCATCATCGGCCGAACGGTGACCGGACTGCCGGTGAGGTGATGTTTGTGCAGGTAGAGGTGCGTCTCTAGGTGAATCGTGCTGCCTCGTTCGGGAGAGCGGCGCGGCGGTAGAGAAGTGGAAAGCTACTGCTTTCCATTCACATGTACCGTGCTCTCCCGGACCCGTGCTACCGCTCCTGTTTCCGGAAACGAGATCGTGTTGCCGGGCGAATTCCTTGCTCGGGGCGATGATGGCGAGGCACCGACGCTGCTCGAACGCAGCACATCCAGCGCAGGCAACTGAGAGGATCACCAAGGCGAACCCCGAGGCCTGCGGCGGTCACCTTGGGTGTGGCTCAGCGCTGGCGACGGTTTCAGGGCGCAGTTGACGTGCAGTGCCGAGAATGCGGCGGAAACGGGGGGTTCCAGCTCCGAGGACAGGACCGGGCCCGGGAGGTTCCGGGACGGCCGGGGACGAAGCCGGGTCGGAGCCTGCGGGCAACGATGGCCGCCTCGACGGCGGTCGCCGGGTGGAGGCCGCGGATCCGGGGGACGTCAACCATCCGTCCGCGCGCGAACGCGGCGGCGGTCGCGCCCGCCAACGGCAGCACCCAGGCTCCGATCAGGGCGCCCCTCCACCGCGGGTCCGGTTCGTGGCGGAGGGCGTAGGGGATCCAGAAGGAGGCGTCGGCGAGCGCGTCGGCGTAGGCGCCGAAGGGGGAGGCGGTTCCGGTCCTGCGGGCCAGGCGTCCATCGAGGAAGTCGGTGGCCAGCGCGGCCGGGCCGGTCCAGGCGCCGTCGGACAGCGCCGGCAGGTTGGCGCGCAGCAGGGTGAGCGTGTCGGCCACGCTGAGTCGGGTGCGCCCCTCCAGCATGCCCAGGTGGGTGATGGCCAGCAGCCAGCTCGCGGCAGCGCGGGCGCGGCCGCGGCCGTCCCGGGCTGCGCACAGGAACGCGGCGTGCAGCGCTGTGGCCTCGGCGGCGGCTTGGGGACGGCGGGCGGCCTCCCTCGCCGACCAGGCCGTGGCACGGGCGGCGAAGGCGGCCCAGGCGCGTGGGCGCCACCCGCCCTCACGCAGCCCGGTGAGCAGGGCGTCGGTCCTGCGCCTGCTGGAGCCGTCACCGGCTCCCAGGCGAACCGGCGCGTATCGGAAGTCGGTCACGTCCCTTGCTCTCGTTTCTGGAGGTCGCGACAGGAGCGCCAGCCCCCTCTTCGCCTGCCTCTGCAGAATTCCCGTAGCGGTGCGGCTGTAGCCAGGGCGACCCGGCGAGAACCTCACCAGCCAACGGAAGGCGAGCAATCGCCGCAGCTCGAACACAGGTAGTCCGCCAGATTGCCGTCCACGAGGCAGAACACGGGGACGGCACGCCGGCCTCCGAATGAGCCTAGGCGATGAATGGCTTCCTGACCTCAGCAGGGACTCCCCTCGTCGAGGTCGGGAATTCAGAGAGAGGGGGATGCGGGTCGGCGTCTGGTGCGGACGCGGGCACCCTGCTGTTGGCCGTTCGTCGGCCTACTCCGGTGTGCGGGCGGAATGGCATCGACGAATGGACAATGGGGTGCTCCTCCGGCCGGGGGAGGACGGAGCCCGGCCGGGGCCCGCATGCTGGGGCGAATCTGGCCGCGTCGAGCGGATGCGGGGCCGCGAGGCCCCGGCCCGTCACCCTCGACCCCCGACATAGCCCGACACAGGAGGCGATGCATGCGTCCGGTCGCAACCCCCCGAACGGCGGCGCTCGCAGTGGCGAGCGCCTGCCTCGCGCTGATCGTCGGAGCTCCTCCCGCGGCGCACGCCGACGAGTCGCCCGCCACCCCGCCGCGGACGACGGTCATCGGCGGCTCGTCCGCGACCACCGAGGAGCACCCGTGGATGGTCGCCCTGGCCAATCCGCGCAGCTTCCCCGACCGGCCCTCAGGCCAGCACTGCGGGGGCGCACTGGTACGGCCCGACAAGGTCGTCACCGCCGCCCACTGCGTGGACGACGCCGAGGAGCGCGACGGCCTGCTGGTCATCGCCGGACGCATCGACCTGCGCACCGACGACGGGTGGACACGCGAGGCGACCTCGGTCTGGACCCACGATCCGGTCTTCCCCGACCCCCACGGCGACCTGAAGCCGCGTCCCGGCGGCGACGTCGCCGTGATCACTCTGGACCGGCCGCTACCGCTCCGGACGCTGCCGTTGGCCCGGCCCGGTGACGGCAGGCTCACCGAACCCGGGCGCATGAGCACGGTCCTGGGGTGGGGGTCGACCCGGGCTCAGGAGCCCTTCCCGGCCTCCCCGGTCCTGCTGAAGGCGCGCATCCCGGTCACCGACGACGACGCCTGGACAGAGCGCGCCGCCGCCTACGGGCTGCTGAGCGCGGTGCTCCTTAGCCTGTTCCTCAGTGGCGTCCCCAGGTAGGTCGCTAGGGGCAGGCTCGAGGGGCATGCGAACATAGGCGCACAGGACGTCGATAACCATCTGGCGCAGCTCGCGCGTGGGGGCGTCGTCGGCGAGGTGCGCCAGGGCGTGCACTCCAGCTAGACGCACCGCGGCCTGCTCGCCCCGGCGGGCGTCGTTTTCTAGGACGCGCTGGCGGCGGTAGGCCACCACCAGTCCGACGGCCGCACCCAGCCCTGCGATCACCGCGAAGGCGAGTTTAAGTAGGTCGAACGCGGTCTTGGGTGTCAAGAGCCGCTCGGGCTTGACACCCTCGACGCCAAGGAGCAACAAGCCTGCGCCCGACAGTGCAAGAATGCCGGCGACAGCTGAGGCGAAGACGGTAACCAGGGACCAGCCGAGCGGCCATAGCTGGATCTCCGGGACGCGAGACAGAGGGCGGGCTAGGACTCGCCGTCGCGACGGCACGCTCTGGGGGTCAGCTGGAGTGGGGGATCGGTGGTCATGGCGCCACGTTAGGTGACTGGAGGAGAAGGCAGCGCTCCGGTTATCGCTTCGGTTTCCGGTAACGAATTCGTGTTACTGGTCGCAGTTACCAGCTCGAAACGATGACCTTCCGTTTCATGCCGCCTATCACCGGAACTTGGCGAAGCGCAGCTTGGAAGCGACGCCTGACAGTCCACCGGCCGCCACCTGCAGATTGATCGGCCGTGGAGTAAGTCGCGTGGCTGAGCCGTAGGTGGCGCGTTACCGCGGTAGCGCGAAGGCAGCCATCGCCGTCACTCCGATTAGCGCCCCGACAGCCACCTGTGCCGGTGTGTGGTCGCGCAGGTGGATGCGAGACCAGGCCACAACGGCCGCGAGTGGCCAGGCGATGACGGCAGCGGCGACCCCGTGCAGCAGCGTGAGGATGCCAGCGCCGACTACGGCCACCACTGTGTGCACGGAAACTTTCCATTTACCGCGATCCGTGATGGCCCACAGCACCGCGAGCGTTGCACCCATGGCGCTGCCGAGGACGGCCATGGCCTTTGGTCCACCAGCGGACAGGATCACGAGCGTGCCGATGGCGACCGATGCTAGGCACACGGCGAACGGCCAACGGCGACGTGCCCGTGTGTTCACGTGCCGGTCGTTCCACCATCCGCGTCGGATGCCGTAGTAGACGAAGCTCATCGGGAACACCACCCCGAAAAGAAGCACGACGCAAGCCCACAGGGCGGCCTCGGCGAGGGTAGAGGTCGAGTGCAGCGTCGTCGCGACAATTATGAGGCACACCACGACTGCGGGTGAGAGGGCTTCTGTGGCGGCGTGTGCTGCGAGGTCCGCCACCCGGTCTCTACTTGGAATGTGCGTGTTCTCCTGTGGCCTCGCGGACGATGTGGGCGACGACGGGGGAGTAGACGTAGGCCTCAGGGACGGGCATGAGTGCCGCGGAGTCGAGGCTAGGGGACATCGACGCTGGAGGATGCCGCTCTGAATGGTGGCCGCGTCACCGTAGGAGTGCGAAGACGACCATCGCGGCGGCCCCGACGAGTGCTCCGGCCACAAGTTGGGTCAGCGTGTGGTGGCGCAGGTGGAGGCGGGACCAGCCCACGAGAAGTACCAGTGGCCACGTGGCCACCGCCGCTGGGTGCACAGCGGCCAGGCCTGTGGTGGCGATGGTGATCGCCATTGAGTGCATCGATATCTTCCAGCGGGCCGCCACAGTGATGACGGCCATCACCACCAGAGCGACTGTCCAGCCGACCGTGAGGGCGATCATCTCCTGCGGGGCACCGAGGAGGGTGAGGACCGCGAGGCCGCCCGCGCTCGAAAGCGCGGAGACGGCCAGCGGCCACCGTCGCACAGCTCGGTCGGGAACGTGGTGATCGGACCAGGAGCCGCGTTTCACGCCGAGCAAGACGAACCCCATGGGGAACACCGCCCCGAAGAGAATGGCGAGGCCGCCCCACAGCAATCCCTGGAGCGTGGTGGGGGCCGCGTCCAGGCCGATGAGGAGGCCCATGACGGGGATGACGGTCCATGGGGCGAGGACCTCGCTCACCGCCGTGGCGGCAACGGCAGCGGGGCGCTTTCCGGGAGAGTCGGTGGCGATGTCGGTTGTGCGGGTCTCAGTCACGTCGGTGTTCTTCTTCAAGTAGTGCGGCGTGGTGCCGGAGGACGATTGGGGTGGCGAAGGTTCGGATACGAGGACGGTCGCCGCGGCGTCGGCCCTGCGTTCCAGTCGCCGCCAACCTTGTTCTGACCGGGTTACGAACCGCGGGGAGCAGCTTGAGCTCGTGGAGGTTGTTCGCGGCAGCGTCACATGATCCCATGTTTCGTGGGCGGGGTGTGCGCCGCAGCGGTCGCGGCGAGCAGTGTGTCCGCTGGCTAGGTGAGGTAGTCGTGGACCGGTGTCCCGATGGGGAGGACCATGTCGAAGGTGCCGAAGTAGCCGCCGAGGATCCGTGTGGGGGCGAAGGCCTGCAGCGGGTCGATCGCCGACCGGCTGTCCATGGTCAGTGAGGCGCGCCCGCTCCACAGGTCGGGCTGGTCGGTGGCGGTGCGGTGCGGGATGAAGTCCGTGTCGATCCGGATCAGTTCACAGGCGGTCGGCGGGGCGTCGGGGCGGCTCGCGGGGATCTTGCGCAGGGTGAGCACCGGAAGGGCGCCGAGTTCGGCGGGGTCGGCTGGGCGTTCCGGTGTGGTGGTCAAGGTCATGATGCGTCGGCCGGCGGGCCGGTCGGTGGTGGTGATCATCTGGTGTTGGGAGGTGTCGACACGGATGTCGGCGAACTCCTTGGGGAAGCCCCACGTCTCGCGTCCCGCCGCCATGGCGGCGTCGTTGGTGACGTAGATGAAGGGGTTGTAGTTGTAGCCCCGGACGTCGAGATCGACCTGGACGAACAGGAATGACTCGCGATAGGGCCCGTAGGTGGTCTGGGGGAAGTCGGCGCCCCAGGCGGTGCAGACCACGGGGTCGTGCAGGGGCGTGACCCCGTCGGGCAGCTGGGCGGCCACGGCGGCGGTGTCGGCCTCGTACATGGCGATCATGATCCGCGGGCCCTGGTAGTAGTGCGGTGAGGGCGGGTACAGCGGTCCACCGACCGGCATGGAATGTCCGTGGTCGACGACGTCCATGGGGCTTCCCTGGGGTAGCCACGCGCGGATGACCCGACGGTGTTGGTACGTGAAGTGATAAGTAATTGCTCTGAGTTACTTCTGCCTTGGATGGTGTCATGGCGTCGGTGGGCTCGGCGCTCCGACGCGCCGTTCGTATTCGGAGTGCGGTGGACCCGGCGGGCGACCTCCGCCGTTTTTGTGTGGATGGAGAATCCCAGGTCCAAGGACCGGATTTCCCAACGGGTTTACGGATTCAGCGGATAGCTGGATTTCCGAGGTCGTACGATGTTGCTCGACTACTTCTTCCCCGAGTACGCAAAGGCCTCGCCGATGACCACCACCGACGGGAATCCGCCGCACAGCGACGACCCGAAACTCCCCGGCATCGATATGTCCGAGCCGACCATCGCACGTGTTTACGACGCGCTCCTCGGCGGCAAGGACAATTTCCAGCCCGACCGTGAAGCCGCCGTCGTCTGGCTGGAACTCGCCCCAGAGGCGGGGCTGGCGGCCCAGGACAACCGCGACATGCTGATCAAGGGCGTGCAGTACCTGGCGCGGACGGCCGGGATCGACCAGTTCCTCGACGTGGGCAGCGGGCTTCCGACGGTCAGGAACACCCACGATGCCGCCCAGGAGATCAACCCCAACGCCCGCGTCGTCTACGTCGACAACGACCCCATCGTGCTGGCTCACGGGCGGGCGCTGCTGGCCACCAATAACACCACCACGGTGGTCACCGCCGACCTGAGGGAGCCGCAGACCATCCTGAACAACGAGGATGTCCGCGGCCTGCTCGACTTCGACCGCCCCATAGCGGTGATGGTCTTCGGGCTGCTGATGCACTTCCACGACAACGAGCGTCCCCGTGACTGGGTCGCCGAGCTGATGGACGCGGTCCCCTCCGGTAGCTACCTGTTCATCTCCGACTTCATCGACACCGGTGAGCCCATTCAGCAGGCGATCGAGCAGGCGGGGCTGCAGACGCTGAAGAACGGGTGGCTCCGCTCCGAGGAGGGGATCCGCAAGCACTTCCTCGGCATGCCGCTGGTCGAGCCCGGCTTGGACCACCCGCAGCGATGGTTCCCGGAGGAGCCCGATCGCGAGGTCCCGGCCTACGAGGAGCTGGAACCGTACCAGCGAATCATGTACGGGGGCATCGCCCGCAAACCGTAATCGGTCCGGCAATTCGGAAAAGGCGCGCGATTCACCCCGTGCGCCTTCGCATGTTTCGGTTCCTCATGGGTGCGAAGTGGATTTGCTGCATGGGGCGCGCCCATTGAAGGACTGTCTTGCAACATTATGAGGCGCCATGTTGGTGGCGATATGTCCGTTTCGGATGTCCTGCTGCCACGCGGCGCCCGCATCGGTCGAGTAGGAAATAGGAAAGCGGAGTAAGTCAGGGGATTCACTGTCGCCCGGTGCGGCCACGGGGGTCGCGGGGCCGTGGGCCGGGGTTCGTGCCGCATGCTGACGGTGGGGTCGGTCGCGGCCAATGTGACGGCCCTCTCCTAATCTGACCCCCATGAACGACAGCACAGGCAACAACGCGTCGACGGCCGGGCACATGGCGGGCGCGGAGGGCGCGAAGGGCACGGGCGACCCCCGAACCCTCGCCGAACTCACGGTCGACTCCCGGTACAACGGGCCGCCCGACTCCGCCAACGGGGGCTACATCAGCGGGCTGCTGGCCGGCCGCCTCGGCGCGCGTGGCGCCGCCGGTGTGCGTGTGACACTGCGCAAGCCGCCACCACTGGACACCCCGATGAAGGTGGAGAACACCGACGACGGTGGGCTTCAGCTGCTGGACGGCGATGAACGCGTCGCCGTCGCCGAGTCTGCCGAGGCCCCCGTCGAGACCGTGCCGCCGGTGCCCTATGCCCAGGCGGAACGGGCGCAGGCCCGCTACCGAGGGCTGTCCGGCCACCCGTTCCCCACCTGCTTCACCTGCGGAACCGACCGCGCGCCCGGCGACGGGCTACGGCTGTTCGCCGGACCGGTCGGCGATGACGACCCCACGACCGTCGCCTGCACCTGGACCCCCGACCCCGCTCTGCCCCTCGCGCGGGCGGTGCACGGCAGCGACGACGACACGCCGCGCGACGCCGTACCCATCGAGATCGTCTGGGCGGCGCTGGACTGCCCCGGCGGGTGGTCCAGTGATGTCAGCGAACGCCCGATGGTGCTGGGCCGAATGACGGCAGCGGTCGACCGGGCTCCCCAGGTCGGTCGGCCACACGTGGTCATGGGGCGGCTCCTCGGGACAGAAGGCCGCAAGGTGTTCACCGCGAGCACGATCTACGACCCGGACGGTGAGATCGTCGCCCGCGCCCAGGCCACCTGGATCATGATCCGCCCGGATGCGGCGACCTGAAGTTTCCTGAGAATGAATTGAGAGTTCGGTAACGGACTGATATCAGTGGGGAGGGATTCTCGGCTGACGACGGAGGGGAGCGACAACCCCGCCCATGGTTCCCACTACCGAACGCTCCGTATCCGGCGGCGCACCGAGCGCCGCCGTTCGTTATCCATCGACATCGTCGGCCGCCACCGCCGACACCGCGTGGCTGGACCTCGCGCGCGTCAGCGCCATGCTCGCGGTCGTGCTCGTGCACGTGTTCGCGCCCGTTGTCACCACGCGCTACACGGATCTGGGAACGACCACGTGGTGGACGGCGAACGCCGTGGACGCGTCACTGCGGTGGTGCGTCCCGGTGTTCATCATGATCAGCGGTTCGCTGCTGCTGCGTCCGCGTGAGGAGCGGCTGTCGGTCTTCTACCGGCGCCGCTTCTCACGTATCGGAATCCCGCTGGTCGTGTGGGTCACCGCCTACCTGCTGTGGGAGGTGTACCGCACCGGGATCACGCCGCGTGAGGCGGGCGGCGAGATCCTGTCCGGGGCGCCCTCGATCCACCTCTACTTCCTGTTCGTTCTCGCCGGCCTGTACCTGCTCACCCCGTTCCTGCGCGTGTTCGTCGAACACGCCGGCACCCCCACGGTGTGGTGGTTCGCCGGGCTGATGTCGGTAATCGGCATGGCCGACCAGGCGATCGCCGGGCTGGACGGCACCGGCGAAGCCAACGCCGTCACCCAGTTCCTCCCGTTCGTCGGCTACTACGTCATGGGCTACCTGCTGCGCGACGTCGCAACGACCCGCAGGCGCACGTGGGGCGCGGCCGTGACCCTGCTGCTGGGCATCGCCGCCACAGCGGTCGGTGCCGGACTCCTCGCCCGAGCCGAGGGCGGCTGGGGCAGTGCGGCCGACTACCTCTACGCCTACCTCTCGCCCACCGTCCTCGTCATGTCCATCGCCGCCTACCTGCTGTTCCGCGCCGCGGGCGGACGGCTGCTGGCGAGGGAGGGTCCGGGCGCCGCTGCATGGCGCTCCCGCCTCAAGACCGTCTCCGACCTGAGCTTCGGGGTATTCCTCGTGCACGTGATGGTCCTGTACACGCTGCGCGACCTCTTCGGTATGCCCGACGGCCCCATCGCGATGCTCTCCCGCGCGGGCCAGTACGCCATCGCCGTCCTGCTGCTGAGCCTCGCCGTCACCTTCGTGTTCAAACGGATCCCCGGGTTACGGGCCACGGTGTAACACCGGCGGGACGGCACGATATTCGTCAACGCCCGCCCGCTCCGGCGGCGGCCGGAGCGGGCGAGGAGCCCAGCGATAACGTAGGAGTTGGACGACCATTCCGGCGATTCCGGCTACCGTGAACGATGTGGCCCCTCAATCCGCACAGCAGACCAAGCCGGCCGCACGCGGCCGAAACCCGGAGCGCCGCCGCGCCATCCTGGACGCCGCCGACGAGGTGATCCAGCGCGACGGGCCCGACGCCTCGATGTCGGCCATCGCCGCCGAGGCGGGTATCAGCAAGCCGATCCTCTACCGCCACTTCGGCGACAAGAGCGGCCTGTACCGTGCCCTGGCCGAGCGCCACGTCGACCCGCTCATCGAGCGCATCCGCTCCGAGCTCCACGGCGGTTCCACGCTCCGGCTGCGCGCCCGCGCCACGGTCGGCGCCTACCTGCAGATGATCGCCCGCAACCTCAACCTGTACCGGTTCCTGATGGACCGCGCCACGGCGGAGGACCCCCGCACCCGCGGCGACGTGGGGATGATGGTGCGCCGCATGGGCGAAGAGCTGGCCGAAGTGCTGATCACCGAGGGGCACGTCCAGGACCCGCTGCGCGCCCAGGTCGTCGCGCACGCCGTCGTAGGCATGGTCCAGGCAGCGGGGGAGTGGTGGCTGGAGCACCCCGAGGTGGACGACGACAACATCATCGAGGACCTCACGGACGCCGTCGTCGGTGCGATCTCCGGAAACGGTCAGACCCAGGCGACACTGGTCTAGCCATTCCGGGTGTAGACGCCGTGGGCGTGGGGAGATGATCACCGTGCGGATTCCGTGACCGCTCACTCGCACCATCGGGCTCGCAGACCACAGCGCGGGGGGATCACATGTACGCAAGCCTCGACGAAGCCGGGAACCAGTGGAAACTGACCTATAAGCGCGAACTCCCGCACCCGACGGACGAGGTGTGGTGCGCGCTCATCGAGCCCAAGAGCCTCGCTGTCTGGTTCCCCGCCGCCATCGAGGGCGAGCGAGCGGAGGGCGCCAAGATCCGCTACGTCTTCCCGATGGGCGACGCCTTCGGGTCTGAGGAGGCCGCCATGCTCGGGGAGATCCTCCACTTCGACCCACCGGCGCTCCTCGAATACACCTGGGCCAACGAGAACCTGCGCTACGTCCTGGAACCGACCGGCACCGGCGGAACCGTGCTCACCTTCTGCTTCACGTTCGACGACGTCGCTGCGGCGGCACGGGACGCGACCGGCTGGCACGTGTGCCTGGACCTCCTCACCGAATACCTCTCGGGCGCACTGGACGCGGCGCCCGACCGCAAGAAGAAGATCGAGGAGCAGTGGCGCCCCCTGTTCGCCCACTACGTCGAAAGCCTCGGCCCCGGTGCCTCGACGCAGGGCCCGCCCAACGGCGGCCCCGCCTGACGGGAGATCCGCCCCAGCATGTCCGGAAGCAGGGCTTCGTGGATGACCGTCAGCCTGCGGGTCGCCCTCGTCAGGGCGACGTAGAGGTCGTGGCCGCCCTGGGGAGACTGCTCCAGGATCTCCCCGGGCTCGACAACGATGACGGAATCGAACTCCAGGCCCTTGGAACGGGTCGTGGTGAGGACCGTCGACGGTGAGTCCAGCGCGTCCGGGGTCGCGTCCGCCGCCGCGTCCGGGAGGAGGCCGGCGATCTCGGTATGGCGGGCGTCGGGGACGATGACGACCAGGCGCCCCTCGCCGATGGCCGTCAGTTCCTCCTCGACAAGTCGGGGCAGGGCCTCCGCCAGTGTCGTTCCGTCGGACCCTTCGGCACCGACACGCACGGCGCGCGGCGGGTCGCCGTCGTCGCGGACCGACTCCGGGGGCTGCTGGTCGGGGGCCACCTCCGCCAGGACGTCAGCCGCGACGGCCATGATCTGCGCGGGGGTCCGGTAGTTCACCAACAGCCGTTCCTCGTGCAGCCGTCCGTGGGCGTAGGGCGCCAGCATCGAGCTCCAGGATCGGGCACCGGCCGGGCTGCCGGTCTGGGCGATGTCGCCCACCACCGTCAAGGAGCGGGTCGGGATCCGGCGCATGACCATGCGCCACGCCATCGCCGACAGCTCCTGGGCCTCGTCCACGATCACGTGCCCGTAGGCCCACGTGCGGTCCGCTTCCGCGCGTTCGGCGGTGCTGCGGGGCCGGTCCGCGTCGTCGTGACGCTCGGCCAGGGCGCTCGCCCCCATCATCGGGTCCTCGAACAGGCCGGTGAACTCCAGCACCCCCTGGGCGTAGCGCTCCGCGTCGGCGCGGTCCCGCTCCACGCGGCGGCGCCGGGCGCGTTCCTCCGCGTCGTCCTCACCGAGCAGTTCGGCGGCCTCGTCGAGCAGTGGGACGTCACCGACGGTCCTCGGACTCCCGAGCGGCCGGGACAGCCCTTTCCACTCGGATTCCGTCAGCCCGGCCTCCGCTCCGACCCGAGCGAGCGCCGCGTCGTCGGCGTACAGCGTCTCGAGCAGGCGCTGCGGGGTAAGCAGGGGCCACAGCTCGTCGAGGCCCCGGCGGACCGGTTCCTGCTGCCATAGCGCCGCCCCCATGTAGTCCAGATCGGTTTCGTCGTAGTAGGCGGGCTCTGCGGGATCGAGCATCGGGTCCAGCTGTTCCGCCTGGTTGCGTGCGAGCAGCCGCAGCATCTCGGTGACGAAGAACTTGCGCGCCACATTGTGGGGCAACCGGAGCGACCGCGTGCGATCGCGGATGCCAAGGCAGTCGGCGTGGTCCACGCGCAGCGTCATGTCGTCGACCTCGATCTCCAGATCGCGCGTGCCGCCCGACGCGCCCTCATCGCCGCTGCCGCTGTTCGCGGACACCGACATGCCGGATGAGGACGGGACGCGCTGCCGGTCGGCCACTGCCGCGCGTACCAGGCCGACCATGGAGTCCGACCCCTTCACCAGGGCGGTGGCCACCGGGTCCGACGCCGTCGCGCGCACGCCCGGGTAGAGCTCGCCGACGGTGGACAGCACCACGTCGCTTTCCCCGAGCGAGGGCAGGACCCGGCCGATGTACCGCAGGAACGTGGGGTTGGGGCCCACGACCAGCACGCCCCGCCGCTTAAGGGTGTCGCGGTGGGTGTAGAGCAGGTAGGCGGCGCGGTGCAGCGCGGCCACGGTCTTGCCGGTGCCGGGGCCGCCCTGAACCACGAGCACGCCTTGCAGCCGGGAGCGGATCACCCGGTCCTGCTCGGACTGGATGGTGGCGACGATGTCGTTCATCCTGCCGGTCCGCCCTCGGCGCAGCGCCGCGAGGAGGGCGGCCTCGCCGACGAGGCTGCGACGATCGGTGTCACTCAGCCCGTCGAGGTCGAACACCTCGTCGTCGATGCCCGTCACCACGCGGTCGCGGGTGTGCAGATGGCGGCGCCGGACCAGGTCGCCGGGGGAGACGGGGGTGGCGGCGTAGAAGGGTCGGGCGGCCGGCGCGCGCCAGTCGACCAGGATCGTTTCGTGCGACTCGTCGCGCAGTCCGATCCGGCCGATGTAGAGGGTGTCGACGGCATCCCCGTCCCGGTCACCTCGGTGATCGATGCGACCGAAGCACAGGCCGTTCTCGACGCCGGAGAGCTGGGACAGCCGCCGGGCCTGCTCGTTGGACCTGGCCTCGCGGTCCATGAGCGCGGAGTACCCTGAGCGCCCTCCTGCCGCGTCGGCCGCGCGCAGGGCGGCGCGGGTCTGCTGGCGCACGGTGTCGAGCCGCTCGTAGAGTCCGGTCACATAGGCCTGCTCGGCGCGGATGGCATGGGTCCGTGCACTGCCGTCGTCGGATTGACGAAGCTCCATTGCCTTGCTATACTCCTAATATAGGATGGGTGTTTGGTTTTTTCAGGCGATGAACCCTCGACCTTAGCACGCCCTCATTTCCACGGGCGGCCCCCTGTCCGCGAAAGAATTCCGACGGGGTCCACCACGAATCGAGCGTCGCGCGCTACACTCGCTCACATGCGTATCGAACCCACCCGTTATCAGTGGTGGCGCCGCTGACAGGCGGCGCATCTGGTTCGCATACCCACGATCAGACCTGACGAGCGGCCGCCGGACTGGCGGCCGTTTTCTTGTTCCGGCCAGGTCCGCGCGGTACTCACCACCAGCACAGCGCGAAAAGGACCGGCCTTGGACGCGAGTTCCACTCCCTACCGCACTGCGGGCGGCATCAGCGTGCGCCGCCGCACCACGCCCTGCGACCCCGCCTCCCTCACCGACCTGGTCGCGGCCGTCGAGCACCGCCGCGGGGGAGTGCTGTCCTCCGGTATGGAGTATCCGGGGCGGTACAGCCGCTGGCACCTCGGGTACATCGACCCCTGCCTGGAGGTGGCCGCCCGCGGGCGGCGCGTCACCGCGACCGCGCTCAACGAACGGGGCCGCGTGCTGCTGCCCGTCATCGCGCATGCCCTGCGGGAGCACGCGCCCGCCACCGTTGGCGGCACGGCGGACGGCGTCGTCGAGGTCGAGATCCCTGAACCCGAGGGCTTCTTCACCGAGGAGCAGCGCAGCCGTCAGCCCAGTGTCTTCTCCGCGCTGCGCTCCATCGTCGCGCTCTTCTTCGCCGACGAGGACCCCCACCTGGGCCTCTACGGCGCCTTCGGTTACGACCTCGCGTTCCAGTTCGAACCCATCGAACAGGTCCTGGAGCGTGACCCCGCCGACCGCGACCTCGTGCTCCACCTGCCCGACGCCGTGATCGTGCGGGACCGCAAGCGCGAGACGTGCTACCGGTACACCTACGAGTTCACCGTTCCGGCCGACTACACGAACACCGCCAGCGACACGGCGGCCGACGCCTCCACCGATGGCCTGCCGCGGACGACCGAGGACACCCCCGCCGTCGTCGCCGCGGAGGTCCCGCCCCAGCCCGAACCCGGGTCCTACGCCCGCATCGTCGCCGAGGCCAAGGAGCGGTTCGTTCGCGGCGACCTCTTCGAGGTCGTGCCCGGCCACCGCACCTACGGCGTCTGTGAGTCCCCGGCTCGCTTCTACGAGCACCTGCGCGAGCGCAACCCCGCCCCCTTCGAGTTCTTCTTCAACCTCGGCGAGGGCGAGTACCTGGTGGGCGCCTCACCGGAGATGTTCGTCCGCGTCAGCGGAAAGCCCGGCCAGGGCCAGCGCGTGGAGACCTGCCCGATCTCCGGCACCATCAAGCGCGGCGCCGACGCCCTCGGCGACGCCGAGAACATCCGCGAGCTTCTCTCCTCCGCAAAGGAGGAGTCGGAACTCACCATGTGCACCGACGTCGACCGCAACGACAAGTCCCGCGTCTGCGAACCCGGCAGTGTGCGCGTCATCGGCCGTCGGCAGATCGAGATGTACAGCAGGCTCATCCACACCGTCGACCACATCGAGGGCACACTGCGCCCCGAGTTCGACGCCCTGGACGCCTTCCTCACCCACATGTGGGCTGTCACCGTCACCGGCGCCCCCAAGACCTGGGCGATGCGCTTCATCGAGCAGCACGAGTCCACGCCGCGCCGCTGGTACGGCGGCGCCGTGGGCGTCATCGGCTTCGACGGGTCGATGAACACCGGCCTCACGCTGCGGACCGCGCACATCGCCAACGGCGTGGCCACCGTCCGCGTCGGCGCGACCCTGCTGTACGACTCCGACCCCGACGCCGAGGAGCGCGAGACCTTCCTCAAGGCGCGGGCGCTGCTGGAGACGCTCGCGCTGGACGACGAAGCCCGCAACGGCACGGCCGCGGCCGATCGGGCGGCCGCGGAGGTCGATGAGCCGACCCGCGCCGAAGGGCCCGCCGGTGCCGGGATGAAGGTCCTCCTCGTCGACCACGAGGACTCCTTCGTCAACACCCTGGCTGACTACGTGCGCCGCCACGGTGCGGAGGTGACGACCGTGCGGCACGGCTTCGACCCCGCGCTGCTCGACGAGCTCGCCCCCGACCTCGTGGTGCTCTCGCCCGGCCCCGGACTGCCCGTCGACTTCCACACGGACCGGTTGCTCGACGAACTGGACCGGCGCGGCCTGCCGGTCTTCGGCGTGTGCCTGGGGCTGCAGGCGATGGTCGAGCACGCCGACGGCGAGCTGCTGACCCTGGACGAGCCCGTGCACGGCAAGCCGGGGCGGGTCCGGGTCACGGGCGGGGAGCTGCTCGACGGTCTCGGCGAGGACGCGGCGTTCACCGGCGCGCGCTACCACTCCACCTACACCACCCCCGACCGGGTGAAGAACTACGCGGTCACGGCGGTGGTGGAGGACGGCCCCGAGCCGGTCGTCATGGCCATCGAGGACCCGCACGCCAGGCGCTGGGCCGTGCAGTTCCACCCGGAGTCGATTCTCACCGCGGCGGTGGGCGAGGGGATCATCGAACGGCTCCTCCGCATGGTGCGCTGAGTGACAGAATGAATGCCCAGGGTAGTGAACGTGGTGTCATCTCGCGCGTCGCGTGAAGAAAGCGCCGATGCCTCATAGGCTCCTGGCATGGACCAGGGCATGGAAGCGAAACTTGGCAGGGTCGTGATCACCGGAGCGGCCGGTCGCGTCGGTCCCACCGTGCGCACCGCTCTCAGTGGGGACGCCGACCATCTCGTTCTCGTCGACCGCGAATCCGTCACCGCGGACGGGGAGAACGAGACGGCGGTCAAGGCCGACGTCGCCGATATCGACGCTCTGGTAAGAGCGTTCGAGGGCGCCGACGCGGTCGTGCACCTCGCCGGCCTGGCCCGGGAAGCCTCCTTCGGTGAGCTCCTCGATACCAATGTCCAGGGCACTTTCAACGTGTTGGAGGCGGCCCGGCGCGCGTCCGTGCGGCGCGTGGTGCTGGGCTCCAGCAACCGGGTCACCGGCAACTACCCGATCCATCACCACGTCTTCCCGGACGAGCCGCCCCGGCCCGACGGGCTCTACGGCGTGAGCAAGGTCGCGGTGGAGGCGCTCGGGCAGATGTACGCCGACACCTTCGGGCTGGAGGTCGTGGCGCTGCGCCTCGGCTCGTTCGAGGAGGAGCCGACCGAGACCCGGCACCTGGCCACGTGGCTCAGCCCGGGCGACTGCGCCGGGTTCGTGCGTGCCGCCCTCACCGCCCCCAACGTGAGCTTTGTCGCCGCCTACGCGGTCTCGGCCAACGCGCGCCGCTTCTGGGACCTCACCGGAGGGGAGAGCGAGCTCGGCTACCGGCCGGTGGACGACGCCGCGCGGTTCGCCGCCAACTTCGCCGACGACGACCCCTTCTGGCACGGTGGACCCCAGAGCGGCGCCTACGCGGGAGCGGACGCCATCCTGCCCTACGTGGAGGAGTAGCCGACAGGAGTGGGGGAGCGGCCCGCTGCGGTAGGTGCCTGCGCTGTGGAGGTGCCCCGGGTTCGGGTGCGGTGCTTCCCCGGTTGCGGTGATGCCCCGGCTGTCACCGGCGCCGTGTAAGGTCGGGGAAGCTGTGGCCGCCGGTGGCCGAGCACCCCCTTTACCCGTGTTGACCGGCCGTGATCTGATGAGACCGGAGTTCTCGGATCGATCGCGGCCTTGTCCGTGTGCACGGGGATGGAGCCGAGACGTATGAGGAAGAGAAGCCTGTGAAGAGGGTCGAGCCTGAAGTCCATCTGGTCGCGCGTCCGCAACTGGACTATGACGAGGTCGCCCGCTACCTGGCCGACGTCGGCGGGCAGAGCTGGCTGGAGCGGCTGGACCGCGGGGACCTGGACTCCGCGCTCAACGACCCGCAGAACCTCGCGGAGTTCGCCGGCCGCCTGTGCTACCGCTCCTGGGAGCCGGGTCTCAACCCCAACGTGACGCGGGTCCGCACCGACCAGGACAAGTACCTGAGCAACATCCTGGCCAGCATGCACGGCTCGGTCCTGGAGCACGTCAGCTTCAGCTTCGTGCTGCACAACGTGAGCCGTGTGCTGACCCACGAGCTCATCCGCCACCGCCCGGGCGTGGCCATCTCCCAGGAGTCGCTGCGCTTCGTCCGCCTCACCGACCTCCCCTTCTGGTTCCCGGACTGGGCCCAGGAGGACCCGGAGCTGATGAAGCGGGCCAGCGACATGCTCGCCCAGATGGAGGAGTTCCAGTACTGGATGGCCGAGCACTTCGGCCTGGACGACGAGGGCGTGAAGTTCGCGGAGAAGAAGCACAAGACCTCCTTCATGCGCCGCTTCGCCCCCGAGGGCGTGGCCACCGGCCTGGTGTGGACCGCCAACGTCCGCACCCTGCGCCACACCCTGGAGGCCCGCACGGCCCCGGGCGCGGAAGAGGAGATCCGCCTGCTCTTCGGCAAGATCGGCGAGGCCCTGAAGGCGGAGGCCCCCGCGCTGTTCGGCGACTACGAGATCGAAGACGGCGCCTGGGTCCCCAAGTGGCGCAAGGTGTGACCCACTGGCCTCGGCCGTTGGAGCATTCCCGGGCGCATCCCTAAGAAGGCGCACGGAGGACGGCAGGCGATCGAAGCCGAGCCTGTCTACTGTGTCCGGGAGCGTCGGGCGGGGTCTGCTGGGCGGCCTTGTCGGCGCTCGCCCTTCCGGTGTCCTTGGGTGAAAAGCAGCACCGAGGGCGGCGGGGTCAGGGCGCCAGTCGTCCGGCGGTGGGGAGAGGGGCGCCCCGGAGGTGGGCAAGCAGTCTCCGTGCCTTGGGGCGTGGGGCGCGGATCCGGCCGGGCCGGTCGGTGCCCTCAAGCCTGACCGGAATGCCACTGTTCCGCCGGACGTGAGAGCACTTCCACCATGCGGGCAATCGGCGGCCTCTCGCCGATGATCATGGGAATTCTTCCGGCAAAACGGACGAGACCGGATCTCAGGCCATGATCATCGGCGGAGGACGCCAATGGAAGGGCGACACCCCCGCATCGCGGAACTCCCTTCACGCGAAGCGAGAGGAGTCTCGCCCGTCGCGAGCCGAGCCCCGTCCCACCCCGCACAGGACCGGCGCCCCGACCCCCCTCTGCCCTCGCTGCCGCTTTTCACCCAAGGACACCGCGCGGGCAAACGCCGACAAGGCCGCCCAGCAGACCCACGAACCCGGCACCGCCGCGACGTGTCGGCGTCCAGTCCGTGGGCCGCGGGGCCGCACCCAGCCGGGTCAGGAGCTGTCCACCAGGCGGGACTCGGCGGTGGCGATGCCCTTGCGGCAGGCCCGCGCCACGTCGCGGTGGTTGCGGAAGCGCTCCAGGATGCTGAAAGGGCGCGGTTCGGATTGGGGGAGGCCGACACCGGCCTGGACACGGAGCTCTTCGCCGACGAGGGTGCCGGTGCGGTACCAGCGTTCCCAGCGTTCGCGGTCGGGGCTGTAGGCGTGCGAGAAGGCGAAGGCCGGTTCCCCGGTGCCTTCGAGTGGGGAGCCGCGGCGCTCCCAGAGGTCCACCGTTCCGCCCGCCTCCTCGTGCCACTCCCGGGAGGTCACGATGTCGACGCGGGGGAGGTCGGGGCGGTTGCCGCGCGCGCCCCGCTCGTCCGGGCGGACGAGGAGCGCGTCCTCCGGGCGTGAACGCCCCGGGAGCTCGCGGATCTCGTCGGGGGCGATCAGCGTGATGAGGACGCGGGCCAGCCACCACCAGTTCTCGCGGCGGGCCATCATGCTGTCGGAGCGCAGGCGCGTGGGCGGGTGTTTGACGGCCTCCTGGTCCAGCAGGTGGTCGATGAAGCGCTCGCCCTCCAGGTCGAAGCGGATGTCGACGCGTCCCGTACCCACCACCGCCGGGGCGCCGCCGGGCCGTTCCCCGGTCACGGCGAACGCGGCGTGGCCGGAGGTCATGGTGTCGACCGCGTCGAGGTGGGCCAGCGGCAGCGCGACGCACGGGCGGTCATCCCAGACCAGCGGAACGACGGGGATTCCGGTGGGGCCGTCGGGGGCGATCCAGCACAGTTCGGCCGTCGTGGACCGCCGCCAAACCGTGATCAGCTCACGCACAATGTGCCCTTTAGGTGAGGAAAGTCTCATGCTACGTTCAGGCTGACCTTAACTGATAGATATCACGCACGTGATCCCGGAGATCATTTTTCGGGCAACGGACGCCCCCTACGGTCCCGCGTCCCGGCCCGGCGCCGATGCGCATGATCGTGGTGAGGAGCCTTGATGCCTGCAGTCGTCGTGTTGCTGGCCGTACTGGCGGTTTTCGCGCTGGGGTACCGGTACTACTCCGCCTACTTGGCCAAACGCGTCTACGCACTGGATCCCGCGTTCGTCACCCCCGCCCACCGCTACTCCGACGGGGTCGACTTCGTCCCCACCAACAAGCACATCGTCTTCGCCCACCACTTCATCTCGGTGGCCGGCGCCGCGCCGATCGTCGGCCCGGCGATCGCGGTGTTCTGGGGCTGGGGGCCGGCGCTGCTGTGGGTGGTCCTTGGCACGGTCTTCGCCTCGGGCGCGCACGACTTCGGGTCGATCGTGGTCTCAGTCCGGCACAAGGGCCGGAGCATCGGCACACTGGCGCGCGACGTCATCGGCAAGCGGGCCCGCATCCTGTTCCTGCTGATCATCTTCTTCCTGGTGACCATGGTCAACGCGGTCTTCGCCGTGGTCATCGCGGGCCTGTTCATCAACACCCCCGAAGCCGTGCTGTCGGTGCTGATCACGATCCCGCTGGCGATCGGGGTCGGCCAGGTCGTCTACCGCCGGCGCACCGCCGCGCTGCTCCCCTCGATCGCCGCGCTGGTCATCGTCTACGCCTGCATCCCGCTGGGCGCCCAGTTCCCGATCACGGTGGACCCCCTGGCCCAGCTCATCGGCGTCGAGCCGCTGACGGTGTGGATCGTGCTGATCTTCACCTACACCTTCTTCGCCTCCCGCCTGCCGGTGTGGCTGCTGCTCCAGCCGCGCGACTACATCAACCAGCAGCAGATGGTGCTCGCGCTGGCCGTGATCATCCTCGGCGTGGTCGTCGGGATGGACACCATCGCCGCCCCCCTCGTCAACGACGTGCCCGCGGACTCGCCCTCCTGGTTCCCGCTGCTGTTCATCACCATCGCCTGCGGGGCGGTCTCCGGATTCCACAGCCTCGTCTCCTCCGGGACCACCGCCAAGCAGCTCGACAAGGAGACCGACGCCCGCTACGTCGGGTATCTCAGCTCGCTCGGTGAGGGCACCCTCGCCCTGTGCTCGATCCTGGCCTGCACCGCCGGTGTGGTCGTCCTCGCCGCCGACCCCGCGGCGCAGTGGCAGGTCCTCTACGCCGACTGGGGCTCCGCCCAGGGCGGAGCGGCCGGGAAGTTCACCGAAGGCGTGGCGAACTTCGCCGGGCACCTCGGCGTCCCGGTCAGCGTCGGCCTGGTGTTCGCGACCGTGGTCGTGGTCAGCTTCGCCGCCACCAGCCTCGACACCGCCGTCCGCCTGCAGCGCTACATCATCCAGGAGATCTCCGAGATCGTCGGGTTCAAGCCGCTGGCCCGCAACATCACGCTGGCCACGCTGATCGCCGTCGTCATCCCGATCGGCCTGGCCATGGTCCCCGGCGACTTCGCGCTCGGCACGCTGTGGCTGCTGTTCGGCACCACCAACCAGCTCACCGCCGGGCTCGCGCTCGCCGTCATCGCCGTGTGGGTGACCAAGAACGGCCGCAACCCCATCGCGATCCTCATCCCGCTGGTGTTCCTGGTGATCATGACCTCCTGGGCGCTGGTCATCCAGCTCATCGGCTTCGCCACCTCCGCGGACCCGCTGCAGGCCTTCCTGCTCGCCCCGCTCGACGCCGTCATCTTCGCCCTGGCCGTTTGGATGGTCGTCGAGGCCGCGCTGGCGCTGCGCCGGGCCTGGGCGCTCCGGACGGCTCCGGCGGCGGGCCGCGGTGCCGAGGCGGGTGCCGCTGAGAGCGCCGCCGACGGCGAGGAGCAGTAGCGATGTCGGCGACCGCGCCCGAACCCGCCGGCGTCGGCGCACCCGCCCGGCTGACCGAGCGTGCGGCCCGGGCCTGGCGGGGCGCGGTCGCCGCATGGCGCCGCTTCGAGGCCGCCCACGACGCGGTGTTCGACGCCCGCTGGGGCTACGCACGGCGGCGTGAGGCCCGCAAGCAGCAGGACACGCTGCGCGCGCTGCTCATGCTCGACACACTGGGCGTGGACAATCCGGTGGCGTATGAAACTCTGGAGCTGATCCCCTACATGGTTTCCGACCTGCACGAATGGCACCGCCGTGCGGGGCGCGAGGAGTTCGGCGACGGCCAGGTGTGCTGCTAGGCGGGCACGGAACGGCACGCACGACATCAGGCGGCGCGACGTGAGAGGCAGGACGACGGTGGACATGGGGGCGCACGGCGACGCGGTCGACCCCGCCGTCCCGATCACCTTCTTCGGCGGCAAGGGCGGTGTGGGCAAGACGACGATGGCCGCTGCCGCCGCCCTCGCGCACGCCGACGCGGGCCTGCGCACCCTGGTCATCTCCACCGACCCCGCCCACTCGCTCGGCGACGCCCTGGAGACCCCGCTGGGAGACCGCCCGCGGCGCGTGGCCGACGGCCTCTGGGCAGCCGAGCCGGACGCCGAAGCCGCGGTGCGCCGCCGCGTCGAGCAGGTGACCGAGGACGCCCACGCCGCCCTGCCCCGCGAGATCATGCCCGCGGTGCGCCGCCACCTGGAGCACGCCGCGGCCGGTCCCGGCATGGTCGAGTCGGCCCTCGCCGACCTGCTCATCGACGCGATGGACCAGGTGCCGGGGGAGTGGGACCGGCTCGTCGTGGACAGCGCCCCCACCGGGCACCTGCTGCGCATGCTCGACCTGCCCGCGCTGCTCACCCCCTGGGTGCGCGGCCTGGCGCGGCAGCGCGAGCGCGCCCTGGACGCCGACCGCTTCGCCGAGGACGTCGTCGGCTCCGAGGAACCCGACGACACGGTCGACGACCCGCTGCTGCGGCGGCTGCACGAGCGCCGACTGCGGTTGGAGCGCGCCGCGCGGCGGCTGCGAGGTGACGCGTGGATGCGCGTCGTGCTGCTGCCGCGGCGCATGGTGCTGGCCGAGACCGAGCGCGCCGCCGACCAGCTCGCCGCGGCCGGTTTCCGGCTCGGCCCGGCCGTCATCAACCAGGTCCCCCACGCCCCCGACGAGCAGGTGATGGAGGCCGCACGACGCCGCTTCGCCGGGCCGGGGGTGGTGGAGCTGCCCCTGGTGGCGGAGGAACCGACCGGCCTGGCCCGGTTGCGCGCGCTGTCCGCGCGGGTCGTCGCCCCCTGCCGCTGACCGCGGATGGTCCGCGCGGCTCCGGTGGTTCCCGGGGTCCTTCGGCACGACGGGAACGGCACCCGTGATCTTTCTCCCATGCCCGAGAGCCCCACCTCTGGATTCTTGGTTTCCGTTTGACCATCGCCGCACATTTCGCACACCGACTTCGCTGATGTTTTCCTTTCCGTTGCATCCCCGGCTGACCGCAGACGCCGCAGGCTTCGGCGGTTCCGGTCAGCCTCGGCTGCGGAGCTTCACTGGCCCGCGTGGGGCCTTGGTCACGTGTGGGGGCGGGTGCTACGTGGCACGTGGCACACATGTGGAGTACTGCTGTCCCAGGTAGGCTCGACTTCTGGGTAATAGGGGAGGTGGGGTGGCGATCCAATCGAATCCGGCGAGTGATCGGATCTGGACGGTCCCGAATCTGCTAAGCGTGCTGCGGTTGATCGGGGTCCCCTTCTTCCTGTGGCTTGTTCTGGTGCCGCAGGCGGATTGGTGGGCGCTGGGCCTCCTCGCGTTCGCCGGAGTCTCCGACTGGCTCGACGGCAAGATCGCGCGGGCGTGGAACCAGGTGAGCCGCCTGGGTGCGCTGCTGGACCCCATGGCCGACCGCCTGTACATCTTCGCTGCGCTGCTCGGCCTGGTCGTCCGGGACATCGTTCCCTGGTGGCTCATGGCCGTCCTCGTCGTGCGCGACGTCCTCATCGTGCTCGCGCTTCCGGTGCTGCGCCACTACGGCTACGGCCCCCTTCCGGTGAATTTCGCCGGAAAGGCGGCGACACTTTGCCTTCTTTACTCGTTCCCCCTGCTGTTCATCGCCGGTTATGACGGAATTGTCGGAGATGTGGCAAGAATTGTGGGTTGGGCGTTCGCCATCTGGGGAACGGCTATCTACTGGTGGGCCGGACTGCTCTACGCAGTGCAGGGTCTGCGCTTGATCGGGCAGACCCGCCGGGCCGACCGATCGTCGGCGGAGGGTGTCGCATCCGCGCCGCGACCGGCGGCCACGACCGGCGACGCCGGTGAGGTGCCCGGCGATCGGGCGAGCAACGAGACCTGCGAAGAACCTGACCAGGCTCCGCGTCGCCCTGATGACTCCGGGCCACCGTCCAGCGACAGGAAGGGAGCGACATCCCCACCATGAGTGCACGCCCAGGGGCTTTTGGCCGCCGTATGACAGGGGTCGGGGGGTGGCCCCGATGAAGGCCGTTGTGATGGCTGGAGGCGAGGGGACCCGCCTGCGGCCGATGACCGCCAACCAGCCCAAACCCCTGCTGCCCGTTGTGAACAAGCCGATCATGGAACACGTGCTGCGTCTCCTCAAGCGGCACGGGATCGACGACACGGTTGTCACCGTGCAGTTCCTCGCCACCCTGATCCGGAACTACTTCGGTGACGGCGAGGAGCTCGGGATGAACCTGAGCTATGTCGCCGAGGAGGTTCCCCTCGGAACGGCTGGCAGCGTCAAGAACGCCGAGGAACAGCTCCGCGGCGAGCCGTTCATCGTCATTTCCGGTGACGCGCTCACCGACATCGACCTCTCCGACATGGTGCGGTTCCACCGGGAGAACGGCGCCATGGTCACCATTGGCCTCAAACGGGTCGCCAACCCCTTGGAATTCGGCATCATCATCGTGGACGAACAGGGGCGCATTCAGCGCTTCTTGGAGAAGCCCACATGGGGGCAGGTCTTCTCCGACACGGTGAACACCGGCATCTACATCATGGAGCCGGAGGTCCTCGACCATGTCGCCGCGGGCGAGGTCGTCGACTGGTCCGGCGACGTCTTCCCGAAGCTGCTGAAGGACGGGGCGCCGCTCTACGGCTACATCGCCGACGGCTACTGGGAGGACGTGGGGACCCACGAGAGCTATCTGAGGTCCCAGGCCGACGTCCTGTCCGGCAAGGTCGACGTCGACATCGACGGCTTCGAGGTCTCCCCGGGGGTCTGGGTGGCCGAGGGCGCCGATGTCGACCCGGAGGCCGTGCTCAAGGGCCCGCTCTACATCGGTGACTACGCCAAGGTCGAGGCGGGGGCCGAACTCCGCGAGTTCACCGTCCTCGGCAGCAACGTGGTCGTGCGCTCCGAAGCGTTCCTGCACCGCACCGTGGTGCACAGCAACGTCTTCATCGGCGCCAGCACCAACATGCGCGGCTGCGTCATCGGCAAGAACACCGACGTGATGTCGGGAGCCCGGATCGAGGAGGGCGCCGTCGTCGGTGAGGAATGCGTCATCGAGTCCGAGGCGTACCTCTCCAACGACATCAAGGTCTACCCCTTCAAGACCATCGAGGCCGGGGCGGTCGTCAACGCGAACGTCATCTGGGAGTCGCGCGGCCAGCGCTCCCTGTTCGGCCCCCGCGGCGTCTCCGGGCTGATCAACGTGGAGATCACGCCCGAACTCGCGGTCCGTCTGGCCAGCGCGTACGCCACCACCCTGAAGAAGGGCTCGGTGGTCATCACCTCCCGGGACGTCTCCCGGGCGGCGCGCACCCTCAAGCGCGCCGTGATCAGCGCGCTCACCGCCGCGGCCATCGACGTCCGCGACCTGGAGGTCGTGCCGCTGCCGGTGGCGCGCTTCCACACCTCGCAGAGCGGCGTGGCCGGGGGCATCAGCCTGCGCACCACGCCCGGCGACCCGCAGTCGGTGGACATCGTCTTCCTCGACGACCGCGGCGCCGACCTCTCCCCGGCGGCCCAGCGGAAACTGGAGCGGGTCTTCTCCCGCGCCGAGTACCGCCGGGCGTTCCCCGGGGAGATCGCCGAACTGTCCTTCCCCTCGCGCGGCGTGGAGTCCTACGCCCACGAGCTGCTGCGGCGCGTCGACACCACGGGTGTCGCCGAGGCCGAGCTGAAGGTCGTCGTCGACTGCGCCGGAGGATCCGCCTCGCTCATCCTGCCGTCGCTGCTCGGCCGGATCGGGGTCGACGTCCTGACGGTCAACAACCGGCTGGACGAGAGCTCGCCCACGGACACGCTCGCCAAGCAGATGCGCGACCTGCAGCGCCTGGGCGACCTCGTGAAGTCCTCGGGGGCCGACTTCGGCGTCCGGTTCGACCCCGTGGCCGAGCGGCTCGCGCTCGTGGACGAGAACGGTGAACTGGTCGACAACGACCGCGCCCTGCTGGTCGTCCTCGACCTCGTGGCCGCCGAGCGCCGGGGCGGCCGGGTCGCCCTGCCGGTGACCACCACCCGGGTGGCCGAGCAGGTGGCGTCGTACCACGGCGCCCAGGTGCAGTGGACACCGACGTCCACCGACGAGCTGACCAAGGCGGCCAAGGCCGAGGACATCATCTTCGCCTCCGACGGGCGCGGCGGCTACCTGCTCCCCGAGTTCTCGCGTACGACTGACGGCATCGCCGCGTTCGTCCGGTTGCTCGGCCTGGTGGCGCGCACCCGGATGTCGCTGAGCCAGATCGACCGGCGCATCCCGCAGGCGCACCTGCTGCGCCGGTCCGTTCCCACACCGTGGGCGGTCAAGGGCAGCGTCATGCGCGCCGTGGTGGAGGCCGCCGGCGACCGCGAGATCGACACCACCGACGGCGTCCGGGTCCTTGAGCCCGGCGGCGGGTGGGCCCTCATCCTGCCCGACACCGCCGAAGCCGTCACCCACCTGTGGGCCGAAGGCCCCGACTCCGACACCGCGCAGCGTCTGCTGGACGAGTGGGCGGCCGTGGTCGAGCATGCCGAAGGCTGACGGCACCCGTGCGTGGACGGTGGGAGACACCTCTCGGCAGCGTCGCCGGGACACCTCGCACGGCGGCACGTACAGCGGGCGCCGTCACGCCGAAGGGCGGTGAGAGGCGCGTGCGTCCGGGCCGTCCGTGGAGCCGTCGAAGCGGCCCCACGGGCGGCCCGGTCCGCTGCCAGTGGTCGCGGCGGCGTCACGGGGGGCAGTGTCGCAGTGCCTTCCTGTCTGCTTCGAACCGCGAATATGGTTTAGAGTCGAGTGTCCCCGCAAGGCCGTGCGACACGGGAGTGTGGGGCTCAGCGATCGTGGGGGATGAAAGCCTTGTAAAGAAGCGCGAGGTGAGCCGGGAACCCGACGCCGGTACGCGGCGTTACCAGTGTTGGGTGAGCGGGCCGCCCGATCACCCGGCACCTACATGACGACCAGCCGAATCAAGCACCGCCCCGTGCGGTAGGAGGCCGAGCCGACCTATGTCGAGCGTTTACTGCACGCAGTGCGGTCACGCCGTTGCGGATGATGCCCGTTTCTGCTCCAACTGTGGTTCCCCCATCCGCGCGGCGGGACAGGAGGCTCCTCGTTCCGGCGAGCGCCGCGACTCCGTCGGTGAGACCACGTCCACGATCTCCATCTCGGGAATCCAGGCCCTCGAAGCCGAGATCGACGCGGGCGACGAGGCTCCCGCTGACCCCGCCAATGTCGACGCGCTGCCGGCCGGCACAGCGCTGCTGGTCGTCAAGCGCGGCCCGAACGCCGGGAGTCGCTTCCTGCTGGACAGCGACGTCACCACGGCCGGGCGCCACCCCAACAGCGACATCTTCCTCGACGACGTGACCGTCTCCCGGCGCCACGTGGAGTTCTTCCGGCGTGGAGACGGCTTCGGGGTTCGCGATGTCGGCAGCCTGAACGGCACATATGTCAACCGCGAGCGCATAGATGAGGCCGAGCTCGGCGGCGGCGACGAGGTGCAGATCGGCAAGTTCCGACTGGTGCTGCTGACCAAGCCGCGGCGCTGAACGGAAGCGCCCCAGGGAACCCGGTCGCACCCACAACCCGGCGGACGCGTTCATCCGCGCCGCGGGCCGCACGGTCGGCCCGCGGCAGGTTTGCACTGCCTCTTCACCGGAGAGCCTAATCTCAACGAGGACCGTCACGGATGGTGCGTTTGACAGGGGGTTCCCGAAATTCCCGCTGATTGGCGGGGTCACTGGCCTGGCCCGCGGCCGCCTTCGGCCCCGGACGGGTCTCGGAGATCGGGCCTCTCGCGGTGTACCGTGAAATGACGGATAAGAGCACGGAGCAGAGCACATCCTGGCGAGTGCCCATCCGGCACGACGAGTCGTGGGACGGAGCCGCAGTGAAGCACATGGAGGTCGTCGGCGTCCGGGTCGAGATGCCCTCGAACCAGCCGATCGTCCTGCTCAAAGAGTCCGACGGAGAACGCTACCTTCCGATCTGGATCGGTGCGGTGGAGGCCACCGCGATAGCTCTGGCCCAGCAGGGCGTCGTCCCCGCGCGGCCGTTGACCCATGACCTGTTCCGGGACGTCCTCGACGCGCTCGACGCCAGCCTGAGCACCGTCAACATCACGTCCCTGAGCGACGGCATCTTCTACGCCGACCTCGTCTTCTCCAATGGCGTCGAAGTGAGCGCGCGGCCCTCGGATTCCATCGCCCTCGCCCTGCGCACCGGCGCGCCGATCTACGCCCATGACGACGTCGTCGAGGAAGCCGGAGTTCCGATCCCGGATGAGCAGGAGGACGAGGTCGAGAAGTTCCGCGAGTTCCTGGACCAGATCACACCCGAGGACTTCGGCCGGACGACCTGAGGCCGGGAGCCGCAGGCAGCGGTGCGGTGGGCACGCCACTCGGGGCGGACCGCACCCGTCGAAGAGCGTGCTCTGAATGCGGATCCGAAGCAGGCCCGCGGGCGGCGGCGGGCCGTCGGGAGGGCGTCTGGGACCTCCACCGGCGAGTGACGGAGGGAGTGATCCCGCGCCGCGCATCTGCGGCTCCGCCCCATCGTGATCGGGGTGGCGTGCCTGGTTGCGGATGGGCGGTCGGGGAGCCACAGAACAGCCGAAGAGGTTCCACGACGCGCCGATGGGTGTCGTTGACGCTGTCCATCCGACCGGCTTACCTTCATTGTCGAAGGAACCCGCGGCGCACCCTTCGACCCCCTGTCAAACCGCCGTGGGCCGAGGAGCCGGAGGTTCGGCGGTGGCGGTTACGAGCGGCAAGCGGCAAGCCTCGGGTCTCACACGCTCAGCGTTACGGCGGGCTGGGGAGCAGGGGCTGCTGTGCGAAGAGGACGTGGTGGCGCTGCCTATGGACGTCGGCTATCGCGGCCCAACGGCATGTGCGGCCGCCGGAATCACCTACCGCCAGCTGGACTACTGGGCGAGAACCGGGCTGGTCGCCCCGAGTGTGCGCCAGGAGGGCGGCCGCGGCGGACCGCCGCTGTACAGCGTCCGCGACATCCTCATCCTCAAGGTCGTCAAGCGCCTGATCGACACGGGCATCTCCCTCCAGCAGATCCGAAACGCGGTGGAACACCTCCAGTGCCGCGACACCGCGGACATCGCCCAGATCACCCTGATGAGCGACGGCATCAGTGTCTATGAGTGCACGACCCCCGACGAGGTCGTCGAGCTGCTGCAGGGCGGACAGGGCGTGTTCGGGATCGCGCTGGGCCGGGTCTGGCGCGAGGTCGAGGGCCGACTGCGCGACCTTCCCGGCGAGCACCTGCCGCAGCCGGCCGACGCGCACCCTGGCGACGAGCTGGCGCGACGTCGCCGCGAGCGGCGGATCGGCTAGAAGCGCCGCGCGCGGGCCTTTTCCGCGTCGGCGGCCGTCCCGTCAAAACGTCGTGGAACAACAGCGATGTCCCAGGTGGCGGGGTTGGTCCCGGTCTCGTGAGGGCGGTAGCCGGGGAGGGGCAGCGCTGCGGTACGCGCCACGGTTTAGTACGGTTTGAGGAGACGCCAGGCTCACGATCTGCCGTCAGGGGGCGCTCGGACGTGCCCGATGGACGCTTCGTGGGCCGGTCGTCGTGCAGTGCGAACGAGCACCGTCCACCAGCGGTGCTCACCCGACGCACTGCCCACAAATGAACACGACCGGACCGTAGATACCACGCGGGAGAGACCCCCGACAGGGGCGCCGACGGGGCAATACTCCCCAGTAACCTCTCAGGCACCAGGGACCGCGTGGAGGAGGCCACTCTGGAGCGGCAGGCGCACTGCCGCCTGCGCCGCGCTTGCGCGGTATCGCGTGACAGAGGGGGAGACCACATAGGAGCAGCCGCGAGAACGGCTACTGCGACCAGGAGGTCTCCATGCCGGAGCAGCCCACCCATGAGAACACCACGGGGGGAGCGCCCGCGCGCGTTTTCGCCGACCGGCACATCGGCCCGGACCCGGCGGAACTCGGCCACATGCTCAAGGCGGTCGGATTCGGGTCCACGACGGATCTGATGACTGCCGCCGTCCCGGAGAGCATTCTCAGCACGCCGGGTGGTCCCGCTCCGCTGCGGCTTCCGGAGGCGGCCGGGGAAACCGCCGCGCTCGCCGAGCTGCGCGCCCTCGCCGACCGCAACCAGGTCCTCACGTCGATGATCGGTCGCGGGTACTACGGCACGGTCACCCCGCCGGTGATCCTCCGCAACATCCTGGAGAACCCGGCCTGGTACACGGCCTACACCCCCTACCAGCCCGAGATCTCCCAGGGGCGCCTCGAAGCCCTGCTGAACTTCCAGACGATGGTCAGCGACCTCACCGGGCTCGCGGTCTCCGGGGCCTCCCTCCTCGACGAGGCGACCGCCGCGGGCGAGGCCATGACGCTCGCCCGGCGCGCCACGCGCAGCAAGGCCGCGACCTTCATCGTCGACTCCGACACCTTCCCGCAGACACTGTCGGTGCTGCGCACCCGCGCCGAGCCGCTCGGTATCGACATCGTCGTCGCCGATCTGAGCGAGGGCCTGCCCGACATCGAGGCGTTCGGCGTGCTCGTGCAGTACCCCGCCGCCAGCGGCGCGATCCGCGATCCGCGCCCGGTCATCGATGCGGCCCACGAGCGCGGCGCCCTGGCCGTCGTCGCGGCCGACATCCTCGCCCTGACCATGCTCCGCAGCCCGGGTGAGATGGGCGCCGACATCGCCGTCGGCTCGACCCAGCGCTTCGGCGTTCCCATGGGCTTCGGCGGGCCGCACGCCGGCTACATGTCGGTGCGCGAGGGCCTGCAGCGCCAGCTGCCCGGCCGCCTCGTCGGCGTCTCGGTCGACAACGCGGGCAAGCCCGCCTACCGCCTCGCCCTGCAGACCCGTGAGCAGCACATCCGCCGCGAGAAGGCCACCAGCAACATCTGTACGGCCCAGGTCCTGCTGGCTGTCATGGCCGGGATGTACGCGGTCTACCACGGCCCGCACGGGCTGCGCGCGATCGCCGAGGACGTGCACGGCCGCACCGCCCGGCTCGCCGAGGGGCTGCGGGCCCGCGGCTTCGAGGTCCTGCACGGCGACTTCTTCGACACCCTGCGCGTCCGCGTCCAGGGCGGCGCCGACGGCGTGCTGCAGGCGGCCCGCGAGCGCGGGGTGAACCTGCTGCGCGTCTCCGACGACATCGTCGGCGTGTCCTGCGACGAGACCACCGCCGACGAGCACCTGGGCCTGGTGCTGTCGGCGTTCGGCGGCAAGGAGGGCACCGGAGTGGGCGACGGCGCGGCCGTCGCCCTGCCCGAGGCGCTGCGCCGCGGCGTGGACTACCTCGACCACCAGGTCTTCAACACCCACCGCAGCGAGACGTCCCTGCTGCGCTACATGCGCCGGCTGGCCGACAAGGACCTCGCCCTGGACCGCAGCATGATCCCGCTCGGCTCCTGCACCATGAAGCTCAACTCCACGGCCGAGATGGAGTCGATCACCTGGCCGGCGTTTGCCGAGCTGCACCCGTTCGCCCCCCTGGAGCAGGCCGCCGGAACCGTCGCCCTGGTGCGCGACCTGGAGGCGTGGCTGGCCGAGGTCACCGGGTACGACGCGGTGTCGCTGCAGCCCAACGCCGGGTCGCAGGGGGAGCTCGCCGGTCTGCTGGCGATCCGCGGCTACCACCGCGAGCGCGGCGAGGCCCAGCGCGAGGTCTGCCTGATTCCCAGCTCCGCCCACGGCACCAACGCGGCCAGCGCGGTGATGGCCGGTATGCGGGTCGCCGTGGTGGCCTGCGACAAGGGCGGCAACATCGACCTGGACGACCTGCGCGCCAAGATCGACAAGCACGGCGACGAGCTGGCCGCGCTGATGGTGACCTACCCGTCCACGCACGGCGTCTACGAGGACACCATCACCGAGGTGTGCCGCCTGGTGCACGAGGCCGGCGGCCAGGTCTACGTGGACGGCGCCAACCTCAACGCGCTGCTCGGCTGGGCCAAGCCGGGCAAGTTCGGGGCCGACGTCAGCCACCTCAACCTGCACAAGACCTTCTGCATCCCGCACGGCGGCGGCGGTCCGGGTGTCGGCCCGGTGGCGGTGCGGTCGCACCTGGCCGGGTTCCTCCCCAACCACCCGGGCCAGCCCGACGCGGGTCCGCACACCGGTGTCGGCCCCGTCTCGGCGGCGCCGTTCGGCTCGGCCGGGATCCTGCCGATCTCCTGGGCCTACATCCGGATGATGGGGGAGCAGGGGCTGCGCTCGGCCACCGAGGTGGCGGTCCTCAGCGCCAACTACGTCGCCAAGCGGCTGGAGCCCTACTACCCGGTCCTGTACACCGGCAAGGGCGGGCTGGTCGCCCACGAGTGCATCATCGACATCCGCGACCTGGCCAAGAAGACCGGCATCACCAACGAGGACGTGTCCAAGCGGCTGATCGACTACGGTTTCCACGCCCCCACCATGTCGTTCCCGGTGGCCGGGACCCTCATGGTTGAGCCCACGGAGAGCGAGAACCTGGCGGAGCTGGACCGCTTCATCGACGCGATGATCGCGATCCGCGCCGAGATCGACCGCGTCGCCGACGGCACCTACGACGCCGAGGACAACCCGCTGAAGAACGCCCCGCACACCGCCGAGGCGCTCACCGTCGACGACTGGAAGCACTCCTACACCCGCGGCGAGGGCGGCTACCCCGTGCCGGAGCTGCGGCTGAACAAGTACTGGTCCCCGGTCGGCCGCATTGACCAGGCCTACGGCGACCGCAACCTCGTCTGCGCCTGCCCGCCGCCCGAGGCCTTCGAGGAGTAAGCCGGGGCACAGAACACGGCCGTTGGAACGACGTGGCGCCGGTACCCGTGGTCGGGTACCGGCGCCACGTTTCGTGTGCAGTGGAGATGGGGCCGTTGAGAGCCGGGGCCGCCGACCTGTGCCCGGAAGCGTCGGCACCGGGGTCTGCTGTGCGGCCTTGTCGGTGGTCGGCTGATCCGGTGTTCTGTGGGAAAAGCGGCGCCGAGGGCGGTGGGGTGCTGGGCGCCCCTGTCCCCTGGCGGGTGGGTGAGGGGTCGCGGTGGCGGCCTGCTCCCAGCGCATCATCCGAGCCGGGCCCCGGACGGCGGCGCCGACGGCGAGGTGGGCCACGCGCCCCTCTCAGCTCGCGGGTGGGGCCGGGAAGGCGCTGTCCGCTCCCTTCCTCCGTTGATCTCGGCGATATCGACCGAATACGCGCCGGTATTCGGTCGATATCGCCGAGATCAACGGAGAGAGGGGTAACCGCGGTGGTGAAACGCCGGTCGTGGGCAGGCCGGAATGCCGCGTTTTCGCTGGACGTGAGAGCCCTTCCGCCATGCGGGAGCCCTGGGGCCTCTTCGAAGATGATCATGGGAATTCCTCTGATTGTGTCCGGTTTGTCGTAGGAATTCCCATGATCATCGCGAGGACGGATTCCGGACAGCGCCTTTCCCGCCTTTCGGCCGCCCGACCCTCACCCAGGAGCCGACAGGGCGCCCCGGCCCCCTCCGCCTTTGGTGCCGCCGTCGAGGCCCGGCCCGGATGGTCTGCTGAGAGCAGGCCGCCACCGTCACCCCCGGCCCCGCCCCACCCCTCCAAGGATCGGCGCCCCCAGCCCGCTCCCGCCCTCGGTGCCGCTTTTCACCCCAGAACACCGGATCAGCCAACCGCAGACAAGGCCGTCCAGCAGACCCCACCCGCGCCCCGCCACCCGGCCAGGGCACGCCCCGCGTGGGGCTCGCGTCAGCGGCGGGTTGGTCCGCAGTGATCGCATACCGGCGAACGATTTCCGGACATCAGGCCGAACCCTATGGGGTCACCAACTACGAATCTACGTCGTAAACGCGCGGGTTCCTCAGTCCCGTGACCAATATCCGGCCTCGATTCGTCCGCAGACCCGCGCGCACACGTTAGTCTCCGAGGAACACGGCCCGAATCGACTGCGGCTTCGGCGGTCCGAGGGCCACGTCCCCTCGTGCGGAAAGCGACGCCTCATGACCGCGACGTCCAGAACCTCTGCATTCGCCGCCGCCGACGAGCCACCGGAGACGGAATTCGGGAACCTCTGCGATCAGGCACGAGATCTGGCCGAAAGTGGCCACCTCAAGCGTGCCGCCCAGGTGTACGCGCGGGTGCTGGAGGGCGGATCGCGGCGCCATCGTGCGCGGGCCGCGCTCGGGCTCGCGGTGGTCCGGCACGACATGGGTGACATCGGTGCCGCCCGCGAGGCCGACCGGATCGCGATGGACACCGGTCATCCCGAGTACGCCCCGCGTGCCGGCTACCACCTCGCGCTGTCCTACGAGGAGGACGGCGTCGTCCAGCAGGCGGAGGGGGCGTGGCGCGAGGTGCTCGACGCCGGGAACGACCGCTACACCCCCGCGGCCCACTACGGGCTCGCCCGGCTCGCCGAAGAGCGGGGTGATGCGGCGGCCGCCGTCGCCCACTGGGGGCAGGTCCTGGAGGGGCCGGACACCGGGCTTGCCGCGCGGGCGGCCCACGACTACGCCGAGCGGCTGCTCGCGCGGGGCGAGGTGGACGCCGCGGCCGAGGTCGTCCAGCGGGGGTTGGAAGCGGACGAGCACCCTGGGCTGCGCCTTCTGCTCGGCGCGGTCTACGTGGAGCGCGCGATCGGCGAGTTCGGCGCCGTTGTCGACGCCTCCCGGAGCGATCCGGAAGGCGCGCGGACCGTGGAGCCGGCGACCGCCGCGGCCTCCGTCGAACTTCTGGCCCGCCTGCTCGCCGTGCGCGGCGATGCCGACGGCGCCGATCGGACGTGGGAGCTGGGGCTGACGCACAGTGACACCGCGACCGCCGCGGATGTGCGCTCGCGGCTGCGGCGGGGCTTTGCGGCACCCAACGCTGACGGTCCGGCCGACGAGGACGCGGCCGCGGCGGGCGGGGCGACGGGAACAGGCGCGGGCGACGGCCCGGCGGAGGAGGCCGTCGCGTGGTGGGATCCGTACCTGGAGGCGGCTGTCGCCCAGGGCAGCCTGCCGGTGCTCACCGGCGAGCTGTTCTCCGCCTTCGACCAGATGTACAGCCGCCTCGCCCTGCCCCTCGTGGGAGACGAGACGCGGGCGACGGCGCTGCGGCAGACTCTTCAGGAGGCGGTCCGCTCGCCCGGCGCCTACGTGTGGGGGCGGTCGCTCCACGACGACTTCGCGGAACGGCTGCGCCTGGCCACCGGCTCCGACGCCGACGTGCTCCCGGCGGGCTGGCCGGACCACGAGGAGTAGCGTCCGTCCCGGCGAGACCGCGACGACCGATGCCACCGACCCGACCGACGAAGGCCTGATGGAGATCGATACGCCCCGGGGACCCGCCCGGGTGGACCTGGACCAGCCGGACGGGCGCCCCCGCTACCTGCTCGTCATCACGCACGGCGCCGGTGGCGGTGTGGACGCGCCCGATATCGCGGCGGTGTGCGACGCCGCGCTGAAACAGGGCGCCGCCGTCGCCCGGGTCACGCAGTCCTACCGCGTGGCCGGGCGGAAGATGCCCGGCGCGAAGACGGAACCGCAGGACGAGGCGTGGCGGGCCGTGGTGGAGTCCATCGTCGCGCGGCCGGAGTTCGCCGGCGTCCCGGTGGTGCTCAGCGGCCGGAGCAACGGCGCCCGGGTGGCCTGCCGAACGGCCGCGGAGCTGGGGGCGGCGGCCGTGGTGGCGCTGGCGTTTCCCCTGCATCCGCCGGGCAAGCCGGAGCGGTCGCGAGCGGCGGAGCTGCGCGCGGCGGGGGTTCCCACGCTCGTGGTCAACGGTGAACGGGATCCGTTCGGTGTCCCGGACGCGGCCGATGCCACGACGCTGGTGGTCCGGCCCGGGGAGCGGCACGATCTGGCCAAGGACCCGGGGGCCGTCGCGGGGGCCGTGGTGGAGTGGGTCGCCCGCCACGTGGCGTGAACGGGCGATCCCCCGTCATCAGGTCATGCGGTGAGTCGTGGAACTGACGTGGCTGTCAGTGGCGTGGCCGCGGGGCTGCGCCCGCGCCGACGCGGGGCCGGTCCCGCCCGGAGGGAGAGGAGGGGCGGGCGGCGGGGTGGCTCAGGCCGCCGCGTGTACGTCGGTCGGCCGGTGCGGATCGATTACGCCGCCGTTGGGCAGGAGCTCTCCGGTGTCCTCGAAAATGACGACGCCGTTGCACAGTAGGCTCCACCCCTGTTCCGGGTGGCTGGCGATCACACGCGCGGCTTCACGGTCGACGTCGTCGAAGCCCGGGCAGTCGGGTACGTGCTGGCACATCGTGTGCCTCCGGTTCGTTGGTCTCGTGTTCCTGCGAGATGCACCAATCGCACTCTAGTGGCCTACACCACATAGCATCTCCCTTTCTGTGTGATGTGATGCGCGAAATGCCAGGTTGGTGCGGAAACGGCCAGGTGTGGCCACCGTCCGGTTCGAGGGAACCCCGGACCTGCGGCCCGCGTCGTACTCCGTCGGTTCGTCGGCCCGCGGCGGCACCGCGTTCTCAACCGTCAGTGCGCCCCGCCGATGGCGCCCCGAATCGTCGCCGTCAGCGCTGCGAGCGGTCACACCCCGAGGTGGTCGCGGGACAGCCGGTCGGCGCGGCGGATCGGCTCGGGTATGCGGTAGTTGGGCGCCATCCGCAACACCAGCTCGGTCGCGCTGTCGAGGTCGACGCGGTGGCCGATGGAGACGTAGACCGGCTTCACCCCGGTGCGGGTGCGCAGCGCGCGCCCCACCACTTCGCCGTCGTCGACCAGCGGCGACCACGCCCCGCGCTCCGGTGCCGGGGGCTCGGCACGGCCGACGAACGGCGTCTTGCCGACCCCCAGTGTCGGCCGGTCCAGCAGCACCCCGAGGTGGCAGGCGAGGCCGAACCGGCGCGGGTGCGCCAGGCCGAAGCCGTCGCAGACGAACACGTCCGGCGCGGTGCCCAGCCGGTCGATCGCGTCGATCAGCGGCGGCAGCTCACGGAACGCGAAGAGCCCCGGAACATAGGGGAAGCGCGGCTCGGAGGCCACCGTCGCGGAGTCGACGACCTCCAGGGTGCGCGCGGACAGCACCACCGCGGCCGCCACCAGGCGCCCTTCCGTGTAGCTGACGTCGAGCCCCGCGACCAGCCCGACGCGCTCCACGTCCAGCGGCTCGGCGCGGACCTCCGGGGCCAGGCGGTCCTGCAGAGCGCGCGCCTCTTCCACCGACGGCGGCTCGGCGGCGCGCGGCCACAGCGTGGACGGCGGGGAGGGTGCCGGTGTGGAGGGGGACGGCTCGCTGTTCGTGGCGCTCGCGTTCATGGAGCCAACGTAACGGCAGCGATGGGAGGCCGCGCCTGACCGGTCCGCACCGCCGACGCGGCCGTGCCGGTTCGTCCCTCAGTAGCTGCCGCGGGTCCGGCGGGCTGCCGGGCGGCTGCTCCGCCCGGCGCCCGCGAGCCCGCCGCGGTAGAAGGCACGGACGAGCTCGCCACCGAGGTTGACGCCGGCACCCAGGGCCATGCCGACCGCGACCGCCTCGGCGAGGCCCAGCAGGCCGGGCACCGCGTCGCCCAGGGTCATGTGCAGCAGCCCGCGGTAGAGGATGCTCCCCGGCAGCAGTGGGGCGATGGAGGGGACGACATAGGACAGCACCGGCCGCCGGGTGCGTCGCGCCAGCCAGTGCCCCACGATCCCGATGACCACCGCCCCGGCCACGGTCCCGATGATGGGCGGCGCGTCGGTCACCGACCGCAGTCCGGCGTTGATCACCCAGATCAGCACGCCCATCGCGCCGATCACGGGCAGCATGCGCGGGGGAACCGTCAGAGACACCGCGAAGGCCATCGCGATCCCGGCCGCGCCGATGAGCACCACGAGGTCCATGCTGGTGCCGGCGGTGGGCAGGTTCTCCAGGTCCATGTTGACGCCCAGCCGGACCGCCGTGTAGGCCACGGCACCGACACCGGACACGATCGCGCCGAGCATCAAGAACGTCTCCAGCAGCCGCGCCGCCGAGGACACGTAGGCACCGCTGATACCGTCCTGCAGGCTGGAGACCAGGGGGCGTCCCGGCAGGAGCGCCATGATGTTACCGGTGATGATCGCGCCGGCGTGCAGCCCCAGGTCCAGCTCCGTGCTGACCCACAGCAGGGCCACGCCGATGCTCGAGGCCGTCACCGCCGCCGCGGTCATCTGGTAGAACTCCGCCACCCCGCGCTTGGCCAGGAAGGCGGAGGTGCGGTCGCCCAGCACGGTGGCGAGGAACGCCGCCGTGGCGACGATGAACTGGCCGCCGACCATGAGGCTGGCGCTGGAGGCGATCAGCCCGAAGCCGACGATGATCAGCCAGTTGGGGTAGGGCGGGCGGCTCCGCTTGATGGAGCGCAGCCGTGCGATCGCCCCCTCCAGCTCTACCTGCCCCAGAGCCGCGTCCTGGACGAGGGCGTGCAGTTCGTTGACCCGGAAGTAGTCGAGGGTGCGCCGCCGGACGACCCGCTCGCCCGTGACCGGCGGGTAGTCCCCGCCGGGGTGGGCGGAGATCGTGATGGCGGTGAACGTCACCGAGACCTCGGTGCGCGGCAGCTCGAAGGCGACGGAGAGGCTCAGCATGGACTCGCTGACCGCCTCGTTGCTCTCGCCGCTGGCCAGCAGCAGTTCGCCGACGCGCAGCACCAGGTCGATGGCGCGCGGGTCGGGCAGCTCGATGATGTCGTCGTCGAGGCCGTCGGCGTGGAGTTCCGGCTCGCGAGCCGTACGCCAGTCCCGGAGTCGGGTCAGCAGGTTGTTCTCGTTCAGCGAAGTCGGCTTCTGCGGGTTCTCGGCCATCGGGGACCTTCGATTACTCCTCAACGGGGCAGTGTGCCGCCGGGGTCGGTGCGGCGGCGGGACCGGGGTCACGGATGGGACGCCGCGTCTCCGGTGATGGTTGGCCGCACATCCCACCGTAGGACGGGTGACGTCGGTCACCTGGTGTCATGGCGGACCGCCCTGCCGGGTGATCGCGCGGAGCGTCGCTCCGGACAATCGTCGCAGCTCAGGATGGATTCGACGGGAAGCGGGGGCGTCGTCGCGGTGTCGCGCCGCGGTGAGGAGTCACACGGAGTCGACGAAGGTGAAGAAGGTGAACAGGTGCGGGACCAAAACCACAGCCTATCCGAGCCGCAACCTGTTCGGTGCCACCGCCTGTCCCTCAATCCTCGCCCTCACCTGGGCGGATGATGCCGGTCTCGTAGGCGTGCACCACCGCCTGCACCCGGTCGCGCAGGTCGAGCTTGGTCAGGACGTTGCCTACGTGCGTCTTCACCGTCGTCTCGCTGACGACCAGGCGGCGCGCGATCTCCGCGTTGGACAGGCCCCGGGCGAGCAACCGCAGCACCTCGCGTTCGCGCTCGGTGAGGTGGTCCAGGCGCGGGGTGGGCTGCTCCCGCGTCGAGGGCAGTTTGTCGGCGAAGCGGTCGAGCAGCCGCCGGGTGATCGTCGGGGCGACGATCGCGGCGCCGTCGGAGACCACGCGGATCGCCCCCACCAGCTCGTCCGGCGGCACGTCCTTGAGCAGAAAGCCGCTCGCCCCGGCCCGCAGCGCCTCGACGACGTACTCGTCGAGGTCGAAGGTGGTCAGAACGAGGACGCGGATCTCGCGTCCGGTGTCGTGCGACCAGTGCAGGATCTCGCGGGTGGCGTCGATGCCGTCCTTGCCCGGCATGCGGATGTCCATCAACACGACGTCCGGGAGGAGCCGCTTGGTTGAGGCGACCGCCTCGTGGCCGTCGGAGGCCTCGCCGACGACGGAGATCTCGGGTTCGGATTCCAGGATGAGCCGGAAGCCGGTGCGGAGGAGCGGCTGGTCGTCGACGAGCAGGACACTGATGGGCATGTGAAGATTGTTCCCGATCACCGGAGTGTTGGAGACCCCGGGACCGGTCAACGGCCGGATCCGGCCTCCACGGGCACCCGCGCCCGGACCTCGAAACCGCCGTCGGGGCGCGGCCCGGTGTCCAGATCCCCGCCGTACAGGCCGACCCGTTCGCGCATCCCCACCAGGCCGTGGCCGGGTTCGTCGGCGGTGCGCCGGTCGGCCGCCGGCCCCGTTCCGTCGTCGGCGACCGTCACCGTCACGGTCCGCCGCTCGAAGACCAGTGTCACGGTCGCGGCCGCCTGCTCCCCGGCGTGCTTGAGCACGTTGGTCAGGGACTCCTGCACCACCCGGTAGAGGGTGAGGTCCAGGCCCGGGGCCAGGTCCGGCACCTCGCCGTCGATGCGCAGCTCGACCTCCATGCCGGTCTCCCGCATCTGCCTGACCAGGTCCCGCAGGCCGTCGACACCCGGCCGGGGCGAGCGGTCGGCCTCGTCCTGCGGGGTCCGCAGCACCCCCACGATCCGACGCATCTCCGACAGCGCGAGCCGCCCGGTCTCCTCGATGTCGAGCAGCGCCTGGCGGGCCCGGTCCGGGGACCGCTCGATGATTCGCTGCCCGGCCGTGGCCTGCACGGTCATCACACTGATGTGGTGGGCGACGACATCGTGCAGCTCGCGGGCGATGCGCGAGCGCTCCTCGGCCAGGACCGCGCGGGTGTGGGCGTCGCGCGCCCGCTCCAGCCGCTCGGCCCGGGCCTTCAGCTCCCGCATGTCGTAGACGCGCATGCGGACCAGCCGCCCCAGCCACCAGACGGCCACGAGGCAGCTCAGGTAGAAGGCGAAGTCGATCCACAGCGGGATCGTCAGCGAGTCCATCGGGGTGAGCCAGAGGGCCACGAGGTACAGGACCACCCCGAGCACGGGCCCGAACAGGGCACGGCGCAGCTCCAGATAGCGCGAGGTCGAGTACACGGCCACGCCGATGCCGGGGGTGGCCGAGCCCCAGACGAACATCTGGGCGTTGTCGGCTCCGACCCCGCCGAGGATCAGGACCGACATCGCGAGCATCGGATGGTAGCGGCGTATCAGCAGGACCAGCGCGAGCGCGGCGCCCGCAGCCAGCCCACCGACCCGGTTCGGCCAGTAGTGGGCGATCTCGGGGTCGTCCAGCGCCAGCGGCAGCAGCGACGTGTTGAGCGCGATCAGCACCAGCACGATGAGCACGTCGGTGATGCGCGCACGCGACACCTGACGCCAGCGATCCCACGGGTATGTGGGGGAGGGGCGCTGCGGCGTCGGGTTGGTCACGCCCTCCACGCTAGACGCGCGGCCAGGGGCGGACCGACCTCCGGCCGGGGGATTTCGCCTCCTACGCCAGGATGAACTCGCTTCATGTTTCGCAGCCTCCTCGCCGAAACCCGCGTGGGACCGTCGGCGGGGCTCCGGAGTGCGCAGTGGGGCGCACCCCGCGGCGCGGTGCTACTACCCCGGCCGGTCGGAGGGCGCGGCCGACGGCGGGGCCAGCGGGAGGGGCGGGGGAGTGCCGCCGAACTCCGGGCACACCTCCTGGTGGTCGCACCAGCCGCACAGCTTGCTGCGCCGCGGCTCCCACCGGCCCGACCGCGCGGTGGCCTCGATCTCCCGCCAGATGGACAGGATCTCCGCTTCGGCCGCCAGCAGCTCGTCCTTGGTCGGCTCGTACCAGCGCACCCCGCCGTCGCCCAGGTACATCAGCTGCAGCCGGGTGGGGATCTCGCCGAGTTCGCGCCAGATCATCACCGCGTAGAAGAAGATCTGGAACTTCGCCTTGTCCTCGAAGCGCGGGCGGGGGGACTTGCCGGTCTTGTAGTCCACGACGCGGATCTGGCCGGTGGGCGCCACGTCGAGGCGGTCGACGTACCCGCGCAGCCGCAGCCCCGATTCGAGGGTCACCTCCAACCGCATCTCGCGCTCACGGGGCTCCAGCGCCTCGGGCCGCTCCATCTCGAAGTAGCGGCCCAGCAGGGTGCGCGCCTCCTCCAGCCACGCCTCGCGCTCCTCCTCGGAGGAGAACAGCTCCTCGCTCTCCGGGCGCTGCTCGCGCAGCCGCTCCCACTGCGGCCGCACCAGCGACAGCGCGGTGCGCGGAGTGCGGGTCTCGGCGGGCAGCTCGAAGAGCCGCTCCAGCACGGCGTGGACGAGGGTGCCGCGCAGGGCCGCCGCGCTCGGCTTCTCCGGCAGTCGGTCGATGACACGGAACCGGAACAGCAGCGGGCACTGCAGGAAATCGGCGGCGCGTGACGGGGAGAGCGCCGCGACCATGGGTGCGGGGTGCGGGGAGTCCATGGCCCACCAGCCTATGACGCCGCGCCTGGGCGCGTGGCACGCTTCCACGGCGTCGGCCTGGGTAGCCTGGGCAGCGTGACGGAACACGGAAGCGCGACAACGCCCACACCGCCGGAGAACGGCTCCCGCCCGGTCGACCGCCGCGCGGGACTTCTCATGGGGCGGCCCTTCGGCATTCCCGTGTACGTGACGCCGTCATGGATCGTCATCGCCGTCATCATCACCGTGCTCTACGAGCCGGTGGTCGAGCGGACGCTGGTGCTGGGGGCGTTCTCCTACGTGGTGGCCTTCGTCTTCGCGGTCCTGCTGTACGCCTCGGTGCTGGTCCACGAGCTCGCGCACTCGGTGGTGGCCCGCCTCTACGGCCTGCCGGTCCGGCGCATCACGCTGTACATGCTCGGCGGCGTCTCCGAGATCGAGCGGGAGGCGCCCACCGCCCGCCAGGAGTTCTGGGTGGCGTTCTCCGGGCCGCTGCTCTCCCTGGTGCTGGCGGGACTGGGCTTCATGGCCTACGGCCTGGTCGACCCGTTCACCATCGCCGGCGTGCTGCTGTGGCAGCTGTGGGTCGCCAACCTGCTCGTCGGCCTGTTCAACCTGCTGCCGGGGCTGCCCTTGGACGGCGGCCGGCTGGTCCGCGCCGCCGTGTGGCAGGTGACCCGCCGACCCACCACCGGGACGGTGGTCGCGGCCTGGGGCGGCCGCCTGCTCGCCGCGGTGGTCGTGACCCTGCCGTTCCTGTTCGCCTGGTGGCAGCAGACCTCCCCGAGCGTCTTCGCGGTGCTGTGGGGCGTGCTGCTGGCCGCCTTCATCTGGATGGGCGCCGGGTCGTCGCTGCGCACCGCGCGGATCCGCGAGCGCATACCGCGGCTGAGCGCCCGGCTCCTGGCCCGCCGGCCCGTCGTCGTGGCCGCTGACACGCCGCTAGCCGAGGCACGGCGCCGCATGGCGGAGACCGACGCCGGGGCGATCCTCGTGGTCGACACCGCGGGCACACCCACCTCGATCGTGAACGAGGACGCCGCCCAGGCCGTCCCCGACGCCCGCCGCCCCTGGGTGCCGGTCTCCAGCGTCGCGCGCGCCATCACCTCCGGCTCGGTCATCGGCGCCGACCTGGCCGGGGAGGGCCTGCTGGGCGAGCTGCGCCGCCACCCCGTCCCCGACTACCTGCTGGTCGAGCAGGACGGCAGCGTCTACGGCGTCCTGCGCGTCACCGACGTCGAGGCGGCGTTCAGCCGCTAGGGCCCCGCACCCGCGGCCGCCGACGCCGCCTCCTCGCCTCCTCAGCGCCGCGCGCCCTCCGGCCAGATCACCACGACCGGACACTCCTGGTCGTGGGCGTAGCCCACGATGTCGGCGGTGCCGCCCTCGCCGCGCGACGGCGCTCCGTCCCAGATCGCGACGAGCTCGTCGCAGTGGTCGACCATGTGCCGTCCCGCGTCCATGTGCGCCTCCGGCGTCGACTCCAGGTGGGGGAGCCGGTGCACCAGGACCGCCCGCCGCAGCAGCGCGTCGTACTCCGCCCGGTGGTGGGCGGGCAGCGCCTCCCGGTATATCTCGGCCGGAACGACGACCTCCAGGGGCGCCCCGGCGTCCACGACAGCTCGGGCGAAGAGCGCGTCGGCGCCGTCGGCCAGGCAGGACAACCCCACCATCTCGCCGTCGAAGGGGGCGAGGTGGGCGCGGAGCGCGGTGTCGACGGCGCGTTCCACCTCAGGAGCCAGTCCCCGGTGGCCGGTGACGGCGATACGTCGCAAGGTCATGCTGCTCCCCTCCCCAGAAGCCGATGCCTTGCTGAGGGAACTACCCGACTTTCAACGGTTTGTTCTTCAACCTGTGCATCGGGTACCGGGTCATCGGCCGCCCACCCGCCCCGGGACGGCCGCGTACCGGAGAAACCGGAGCTAGCCGGACAGCATCCCGGTCAGCCGCTCGTCGAACTCCCGCACGCTGCGCGCCCGGGGTCCCCGATAGGCGCGGCGGAACCGCCGCACCCGGCCGATCACCCGCTCGGAGTGCATCCGCACTCCGGTGCCCAGCGCCTCGGTGGCCAGCCGGAACGCCTCGTCGACATCGCCCGCGTCGGCATGCGCCGAGGCCAGCTCCACCTGGAGTACGGCCCCCTGCTTCCCGGCCGGCCGGGCGCCGTCGAAGGCCTCGCTGAAGGCGGCGCGGGCCTCATGGGGCCGCCGCAGCCGCACCCCCGCCAGCGCCCGGTATCCGGCGACCTTGGCCTGGTCGAAGGCAAACACCCACGGCCACGGCGGGTCGGCGTTGTCGTGGCGGTTCACCCCGGCTTCCGCCAGGGCGATATCCCGCGAGGTCGCCGCCGCCGCGCCGAGCGAGGAGTGGCCCAGCGCCCGCACGCACGCCAACCACGCCCGAGCGGTCGGGTGGGCGTCGGAACCGAGGCGGCGCCCGGCCTCCCGGGTCAGAGACAACCCCAGCTCGGGGTCGCCGGCGTCGATCTCGAAGGCCGCGAGGCTGCCCACCATGTAGGCGGTCAGCAGGCTGTCGTCGGCCCGCCGCGCGTAGGCGATCGCGGCGCGGTAGTGGTGCCGTGCCGACCCGGAGTCGCCCATGTCGGTGTGCAGCCAGGCGGTGAACCCCGCCGACTCGCTGGCCGCCGCGGCGATCTGCGGCGCGTAGGGCGTGCGGCCCGATCTCTCGAGTGTCCTGCTGATCAGGTCCAGATGGGAACCGGCCGCTCCCGCCAGATCGCGGGCCGGGGCCGAGGCGTCGAGGCGCCGCTGGCCCCCGGTGATCGCGCGGAGCGCGGCCGGGGTGTTCTCGTCGATGTCGATGCTGATGGCCGCCATAGCGGGCAGTGTCACCGCCGCCGCGGCGACAACACGGCCGAAGTCTCTGCGTCTCGTCGGATCCGCCCCCCTCCCAGGTGCGGTGGCGCGCGCGAACCGGAGCAGGTGGATCGGGACGTCGAGCCGCTCCGCGATGTCGCGGACCTGGTCGACGGTCAGCGACTGCTGCCCGTTGACCACACGGGAGACCCAGCTCTGCGAGTAGCCCACGATCCGGGCGAGCTCGCCTTGGGACCAGCCGCGGGCGAGCCGTACCTCCTCGACGATCACCGCCATATCGCACGTTGCCAGTGCGGCTGCGATCGAGGAGCGGGACCAAAACTCCGGCGAAAGTGCGCCGTCACGCTGAGGCATGAGCCTAGATTAGGGCGGTGGGCCCTCCGCTGGGGCTATGAGGAGGAGAAATGGGGCAATGCACAGCACGCATAGGCCGGATCGCGACCGACGGCGGCGGTGCACAGTGGTGAGACGGACGTCCCCGGGGGATCGAGAGATCAAGGTCTGGAGTGGAGCGCCGATGACCGCTGAGCCCCCTCCGCAGGGCACACCGGGCATGGCCGGACGCGGCCCATGCTTCGATGGCAGAAGTTCGGTCGACTCCGGCTGGCTCCGGGAGCTCAGCAGCCTCACGGTCGAACTGCGCTCCTGCGGGCTGGAGGCGCGGATGGACGGGGTCATCGGGGCCGTTGACGCGATCGCCTACGGTCCCGCGCGCCGCATCCAGCGCGCTGTGCTGCGCCCGCACCGGGGACGTCTGTGGTGGTGGCTGCGGTGGGCCGGGGACCCCTCTACCTCGGCCCCCCACCATGCTCCACTCGCTCCGGCGGCCGACAGCGCCGCGGCGGCCCGTCGCATCGTCCAGGTCCTGCGCACGGCTCGTCGTTAGGCGCTCTCCGCCGCCGGGGCGGCCACCGCCCGGGCTATCGCCGCGCCCGCCGTCCCCGGAGGTCAGGAGGGGGCGCCGAAGCGCTCGGCCGCGGCCACGGCGGCGCCGACGATGCCCGCTGTGTTGCGCAGCCGTGCGGCCAGGATGGGGGCGCGCAGGTGCAGCAGCGGCAGGAACCTGTCGGCCTTGCGGCTGACACCGCCGCCCACCACGATCAGGTCGGGCGACAGCAGGTCCTCCACCACCGAGTAGTAGCGCTGCAGGCGCTGGGTCGCCCACTCCTCATAGGAGAGGTCCTCGCGCTCCCGCGCGCTGGAGGCCGCCCGGCTCTCGGCGTCGTGGCCGTCGATCTCCAGGTGCCCGAACTCCGTGTTGGGCACCAGCCGCCCGTCCACCAGGAGTGCCGTACCGATCCCGGTGCCCAGCGTCGTCAGCAGCACGACGCCCTCGGCATCGCGCGCCGCCCCGTAGCGGTGCTCGGCCACGGCCGCGGCGTCGGCGTCGTTGAGCACGTGCACCCGGCGGCCGGTCACCTCTGAGAACACGTGCTCCAGGTTGGCGCCGACCCAGGAGTCGTCCACATTGGCCGCGCTGTAGGCCACCCCGTGCTGGACCACCGCCGGGAAGGTCACGCCCAACGGGCAGTCCGCGCTCACCTGCTCGGGGAACGACGCGGCGATCTCGGCGAGGACCTTGGCCACGGCCTCGCGCGTCGCGGGCTGCGGCGTGGCGACCTTCACCCGGTCCACCACGAACGTCCCGGAGTCCAGATCGACGGGGGCGCCCTTGATGCCGCTCCCGCCGATGTCGATCCCCAGTCCGACCCGGGGCGCGTGGCCCTTCATCGTCTACCGCCCTTTCTTCCGTGCGCCTGCGCGTCCTGTGCTGTAGTGCCCGCATCGGCGTGATGCCCTGGGACAGCGGCCCTGTCCCCCCGCGGCCGGTGTGCTCGGGCGGCCGTGCGGCCCAGATGCCATTCTTCCCCGGTTTTCGCCCGGCCGATCCCCCTGCCTCCCCCTGATCCCCTCCCGGCCCGAAGCGCGCCCAACCCCGAACGGCACGGGGCCGTCGGCCGCCCGAGACTGCGCCGACCGGGGAAAAAGGCGGATACCCTGGACGACTGCCCTGACCAGACGATCCACGACGTGGGAGATACGAGCTCAAGTGACCGGCATCCACGGCCGCCGCGGACCCTTCGAAGACGGCGACAGCGTGCAGTTGACCGACCCCAAGGGGCGGATGCACACCATCACCCTGCGCGCCGGCACGGCGTTCCACACCCACCGAGGACGGTTGGACCACGACGATCTGATCGGGCAGCCCGAGGGCAGTGTCGTGCGCTCGACGTCCGGGACCGCCTACGTCGCGCTGCGCCCCCTGCTCAGCGACTTCACCCTGTCGATGAAGCGCGGCGCCACCATCGTCTACCCCAAGGACGCGGCGCAGATCATCGCGCAGGCCGACATCTTCCGCGGCGCCCGTGTCATCGAGGCCGGGGCCGGATCGGGGTCGCTGTCGTGCTGGCTGCTGCGCGCCGTCGGCGACGAGGGCATGGTCTCCTCCTACGAGCGCCGCGAGGACTTCGCCGAGATCGCCCGGAACAACGTCGAGCGCTACTTCGGCGGGCCGCACCCGGCGTGGCGGCTCACCGTCGGTGACCTCGCCGAGTCCATCTCCGACACCGACGTGGACCGGGTCATCCTCGACATGCTCGCCCCGTGGGAATGCCTCGACGCTGTTGCCAAGGCCCTCATCCCCGGCGGGGTGCTGTGCGCCTACGTCGCCACCACCACGCAGCTGTCCCGCGTCGTGGAGGAGCTGCGGGAGCACGGGGCCTTCTACGAGCCGCACGCGTGGGAGACCATGATGCGCAACTGGCATGTGGAGGGCCTGGCGGTGCGGCCGGACCACAAGATGATCGGCCACACCGGCTTCCTGGTGACCGCTCGCCGCCTGGCCGACGGAGCCCAGGCGCCCGACCGCCGGCGCCGCCCGGCCAAGGGCGCATACGGCGAGGACTACCGGAAGGCGCGCGGGGCCCGCGAGGGCGGCGGCACGGCCGCCAAGGAGGCCGCGCCCTCGGCATCGGCGGACCGCGCCGAAACCGTCACCGATGGCCACGGCAGCGACGCCGAGTAGTCGGGGCCGGAGCGCCGCACGACAGCGGTGTGGGCAGAGGGCCATGTCCGGTGGCCGGATCAGGCCGCGCAGCTGGATGCGAACGTTACTTTCTCATTACGGCGCGTGGCCCTCTACCAGGGTGACCTAGGCGTTTACAAGATCAAAAAGTGAGTCCTTCCACACTGGCGGCGGACCGGAGGTTAGGAATAGTCCAGGGGTAGGTAGGGTTCCGAGTAGTCGTCCTCTTAATAGGGAGGTGGCGGACGTGGCCGAACGCGACGACGAGCGTCAGGCGGAGCGCGACCGTGAAGTCGCGGAACTCACCGCTCAGGTCTCCTATTTGGAAAAGGAACTCAGCGTAGTCCGGCGCAAGCTCGCGGACTCCCCCCGCCACGTGCGGCTCCTGGAAGACCGGCTCCGCGAGGCGCAGGCCAACCTCGCCGCGGCCAATGGTCAGAACGAGCGCCTTGTGGCAACCCTGAAGGAAGCGCGCGATCAGATCGTGGCGTTGAAGGAGGAAGTCGACCGGCTCGCGCAGCCGCCGTCCGGATTCGGCATTTTCCTGGAGGCGCGCGACGACGAGACGGTCGAAATCTTCACCAACGGCCGCAAGATGCGCGTCAATGTCAGCCCCTCGGTCGACATCGAGCAGCTGAGCCCCGGCCAGGAGGTCATGCTCAACGAGGCCTTCAACGTCGTGGAGGCCCAGCGGTTCGAGACCGTGGGCGAGGTCGTCATGCTCAAGGAGTTCCTTGAGGGCGATCGCGCACTGGTGATCTCCAACCACGACGAGGAGCGGATCGTCCGGCTGGCCGAGCCGCTGCGCGACGAGCCGATCCGGCCCGGCGACTCCCTGCTGCTCGAATCGCGGTCGGGCTATGTCTACGAGCGCATCCCCAAGTCCGAGGTCGAGGAGCTCATCCTCGAAGAGGTCCCGGACATCGCCTACACCGACATCGGCGGTCTCAGCGGGCAGATCGAGATGATCCGCGACGCTGTCGAGCTGCCGTACCTGCACAAGGACCTCTTCTACGAGCACCGGCTGCGCCCGCCCAAGGGTGTGCTGCTCTACGGTCCCCCCGGATGCGGTAAGACCCTCATCGCCAAGGCCGTGGCTAATTCACTGGCCCGGCAGGTGGCCCAGAAGACCGGCCACGACGTCGGCAAGAGCTTTTTCCTCAACATCAAAGGCCCGGAGCTGCTCAACAAGTACGTTGGCGAGACCGAGCGGCACATCCGCCTGGTCTTCCAACGGGCCCGGGAGAAGGCCGGCGAGGGCACACCGGTCATCGTGTTCTTCGACGAGATGGACTCGATCTTCCGCACCCGCGGGTCGGGCGTGTCCAGCGACGTCGAGAACACCATCGTCCCGCAGCTGCTCAGCGAGATCGATGGTGTGGAGGGGCTGGAGAACGTCATCGTCATCGGCGCCTCCAACCGCGAGGACATGATCGACCCGGCGATTCTCCGGCCGGGCCGCCTTGACGTGAAGATCAAGATCGAGCGCCCGGACGCGGAGGCAGCCCGGGACATCTTCTCCAAGTACATCACCACCGACCTGCCCCTCCACGAGGACGACCTCGTCGAGCACGGCCAGTCCTCCTCCGCCACGGTCGACGCCATGATCCAGCGCGTGGTCGAGCGGATGTACACGGAGAGCGAGGAGAACCGCTTCCTGGAGGTCACCTACGCCAACGGGGACAAGGAAGTCCTGTACTTCAAGGACTTCAACTCCGGCGCGATGATCGAGAACATCGTCGACCGCGCGAAGAAGATGGCCATCAAGGACTACATCGACCACCAGGCCAAGGGTCTTCGGGTCTCCCACCTCATGCAGGCCTGCGTCGATGAGTTCAGCGAGAACGAGGACCTGCCGAACACCACCAACCCCGACGACTGGGCCCGGATCTCCGGCAAGAAGGGCGAGCGCATCGTCTACATCCGGACTCTGGTCTCCGGCAAGAAGGGCGCGGACTCCGGCCGGTCGATCGACACCGTGGCCAACACCGGCCAGTACCTGTAGCGACGCGGCATGACGGGGCCCGCCGGATCCTCCGGCGGGCCCCACGCGTAAGGGCCGCGGAGCTACAGGAAGGGCGTCGGGCGTCCGCCGTCGGCGTGCCAGGGGTAGCGGTCGGTGTCCTCGCCGCCGTAGTCGGGGTCGAGGTAGATGAAGAGCCGCTGGATCTTGAAGTCGCGGATCTCCATGACGTCGGCCCAGCGCCCGCCGTGTGTGACACCGCCCCGCCACTCGATGCCCTTGGCCGTGACCCCCTGGGTGGTGCCCTCCACGATGACCACGTCACCGGCGACGTAGAACTTCAGCCACTCCAGGTTGTGGCTGATCGAGTCGAACAGCTGCGACACGTCGCCGAACATGCGGCCGATGGCCTGGCGGCCGTGGGCGACGCCCCACTTGGGGAACCAGGCGTCGGCGTGCTCATCGAAGAGATCGAGCACGTCCCCGCCGCGGTCGAAGCGGCGGAAGAACTCGAACGCCACCGACTTGCGCTGTTCGTCGGTCATCGGCTGGACCACGAAGGCCATATCTGCTCCTCGGTGTTGGATCCACTGGTCAAGAGGAGGGCAGGCTCGACGATTCTCGCATGTCATGCCAGCTCAGCAGCGATGCCGCGGCCGCTGTGCCGCGGCGTGGCGCGGCGTTGCGGGGTTTCGGCGCGCGCCGTCCTTCGCCGTCATCGACCGAACGGTGCCGTGGCCGCGGCATCGAGGCCACCCGCGTTGCTCGACGTAAAGCATCTGCCGCCTCACCGCTCACCCGAGTACCGGTACTCCCATAAGAAGGCGGCTGTTGGGCCACAATTCGCTACGCCGAGTTCAAGATGCCGCGACGGTGGATAACCTTCCATCATGAGTGTTCGGCGGATTATGGGCATCGAGACCGAGTACGGCATTTCCGTACCCGGCAACCCCGGAGCCAACGCGATGGTGACCTCCACGCAGGTGGTCAACGCCTACCTGGCGGCCTCGGCCGCGCGGGCGCGCAAGGCGCGGTGGGACTTCGAGGAGGAGAACCCGCTGCGTGACGCGCGCGGATTCGACCTCGCTCGGGAGGTGGCCGATCCCACCCAGCTCACCGACGAGGACCTCGGCCTGGCCAACGTCATCCTCACCAACGGCGCGCGGCTGTACGTCGACCATGCCCACCCCGAGTACTCCGCGCCCGAGGTCACCAACCCCCTCGACGCCGTGCTGTGGGACAAGGCCGGCGAGCGCGTGATGGCCGATGCCGCCCGCCGCGCCGGCGCGATCCCCGGTGTCGACCCCATCCAGCTCTACAAGAACAACACCGACAACAAGGGCGCCTCCTACGGCTGCCACGAGAACTACCTGATGCGCCGCTCGACCCCCTTCGGCGACATCGTCCGGCACCTCATCCCCTTCTTCGTGTCCCGCCAGGTCATCTGCGGCGCCGGACGCGTCGGCCTCGGCGCCGACGGCCGTGACAGCGGCTTCCAGATCAGCCAGCGCGCCGACTTCTTCGAGGTCGAGGTGGGCCTGGAGACCACGCTCAAGCGCCCCATCATCAACACCCGCGACGAGCCCCACGCCGACCCCGACAAGTACCGGCGGCTGCACGTCATCATCGGCGACGCCAACATGAGCGAGGTCTCCACCTACCTCAAGCTCGGCACGACCGCCATCGTGCTCGCCATGATCGAGGACGGCTTCATCAGCGTCGACCTGTCACTGGAGACGCCCGTCGCCGACCTGCGCGCCTTCTCCCATGACCCGGGCCTCAGCCACACCGCGCGGCTGCGGGACGGGCGCCGGATGACCGCGGTCCAGATCCAGCGCGAGTACCTGGACCAGGCCCGCAAGTACGTCCAGGACCGCTACGGCACCGACGTCGACCTCGAGACGGCGGACGTCCTGGACCGGTGGGAGTCCACCCTCGACCGGCTCGACGAGGACCCGATGCAGCTCGCCGAGGAGCTCGACTGGGTGGCCAAGCTCAAGCTGCTGGAGGGCTACCGCAGCCGCGACGGGCTGGACTGGGGCCACCACCGCCTGCAACTCGTCGACCTGCAGTACTCCGACGTGCGCCCGGAGCGGGGGCTGTACAACCGGCTGGCCGGGCGCGGGCGGATGCGCCGCCTGCTCGATGACGCCGACGTGGAGCGCTCCATCACCGAGCCGCCGGAGGACACCCGCGCCTACTTCCGGGGACGCTGCCTGGCCCAGTACGCCGACTCGGTGGCCGCGGCCTCGTGGGACTCGGTCATCTTCGACCTACCGGGCTACGACTCCCTGCAGCGCGTTCCCACGCTGGAGCCGCTGCGCGGCACCAAGGAGCACGTGGGGGCGCTGCTGGACCGCTGCGCGACCGCGGCCGACCTGGTGGCCGTTCTCGCGGGAGGACGCCGCTGAGAGCCGTCTGAGACCTTTGTGGTCGCATTCGCCTCGACGTCCGGTTCGTCGTGCTGGTTCGTGTGAGGAGCGACTCGCACCCCGCCGACCGCCCTCAGGGCGGTCGGCGGGGCTCCCTGGAGGGGGATGAGGGCCTCGGACCCGCTCGGCAACGGGTCCGAGGGAGCGGGGGTCAGCCGGTGTAGAGGTCCAGGTTGAACTGCTGGAGGATGTCGTTGACCGGGAAGAAGAACGTGGTGGCGGGACCGCCCCGGCAGTTGCCGGAGCCGCCGGAGGTCACGCCCTGCGCCTGGTAACCGGAGATGTAGGAACCGCCGGAGTCACCGGGCTCGGCGCACACGGTGGTCCGGGTCATGCCGTAGACCGTTCCCTGGGGGTAGCGCACCGTCTGGTTCTTGGCCTCGATCGTGCCGCAGTGCCAGCCGGTGGTGGAACCCGAGCGGCAGACCGACGCGCCGACGTTGGCCTCGTTCGAACCGCGGACCTCCCGGTAGCTGCCGTTGTACATCGACACCAGGTTGGTGGGGCTCAGGTTCGAGGTGGCGCGCACGAACGCCATGTCGTCGCCGGGGAATCTGCTGTATTGGAAGACTCCGGTGCCGTTGCCGAGCGTGACACGGTCGCCGACATTGCCGCAGTGCCCGGCCGTGACGAACCCATGCTGCCCGGAGCTGTTGGTCGCGGTGAACCCGACCGAGCAGCGGCTCCGGTTACCGATGTAGTAGGCGAGCCCGCCGATGATGTCGGCGTAGAGCTCGGGCGTCTCGGAGGCCTCCTCGATGCGCACGGTGTCGGCGTCGACTCCGGCGTCCGCGACGAGGTCCTTGGCGGCCTTCGTCTCGCCGGGCAGCGCCGTGACGACCACGCTGTCGTCTTCGAGGTCGGCGTACCAGCCCGTGACCTCGGCCGGGGCCGTGTCCTCGGCGCCGTTGAGCTCGTCGACGACCTCGTCGAGCTGTTCCTCACCGTGCTCGACCACGCGCGTCCTCATGCCCATGGCTTCGACCTTCTCGGTGGCCGAGGCGTCGGTCAGCGAGACCGTGAGCTTGCCGCTGCTCTGGTCGTAGACGGCGCCGCCGAAGGCGTCGCCCGCGGCCTTGCGTGCCGTGCGCTCGAGCTTGCGGGCCTTGGTCTCGTTCGCCAGGAGCTTCTTGGCTTCGGCTGAGGACAGACCGAGGTCGCGCTGCAGCGCCTCGCTCTGCGTGTCGGCGCGGTCGGGAGCGCCCTGGGGAGCGTCAGTGGGGGAGTCGGCGGAAGCGGGGGCCGGGGAGGCGATGAGGCCGAAGGTGAGGGCCGTCGCGCCCAGCGCGCTGAAGATGGGGGATGTTCGCACGTTCCCTGCTCCTTGCTGCTGGTCTGAGTGAACAAGGCAGGGCCGACGCCGTTGCCGGCGATGGCGTCGAACCTGACGTCGGGGACCGTCCTTGTGGGGCGGTCTCTGACGCGTGCCTACCGGGCATTCGGTAGGCGATTGGGACTATAAATCGGTAGACGCTTCAACAACAGGGAGGAAATGGAAGCAAAAAAGCGGTTTGTTGACTAATAATCGGGTCATCCGATCTGTGGCCAAGATCCACTTATGAGGGCATGTGTGACGAGCTGGAGTCATACGAACGTATGGGGCGAAAAATCGAAGTTCGTTGCGATTTCAACCCTTGCTATGTGGCCGGATGCGGCCACGGCTGCACGTCCGAGCGGCGAAGCCGATCATTGGTCGCCCTGGAGGGGGTGTGGAATCCCGGGGGCCATATCGTTGTTCGTACGGATGTACGGGACTCCAGTGGGTAACGTGCACACAACGGGCATCACGATCAAGGTTGAGCCGGAGCTCGTTGGGCCAAGATAAGGGCGAGAGTCCCGCGACCGAGGAGGTTGATCCGATGGCGACGAAGGACACCGGCGGGCAGCGGCACGCAAACCGCCGCGACGAGGACGTCGAGGAAGTCGAGGCGAATACCGACGTCCAGGAGCGCAACGAGAAGCTGGACGAGGAAGTCGACGACATCCTCGACGAGATCGACGAGGTTCTGGAAGCCAACAGCGAGGACTTCGTGCGGCAGTTCGTTCAGAAGGGCGGAGAGTAGGCCGCCGGTCGGCGTCCGTCGCAGCGCGCGTTCGCGGTGCCCGGGCGGGAGACAGGAGGGTCGCGCCGAGTGCCCCGCCCATCGCGGGCGCAGTGTGGGGCCGCTGCGGGGGCATCGGCGCGCACGGATCCGACCTGGTTCGCTGACAGCGGAAGTGACGACCGGTGAGTACGCCGGTCCCACTGCGTCAGTAGGGTCAACGGTAGATGGAAATACCCCATGCGCCCCGCCTGCCCCCGATCGATGGGCGGGACGCGACTGAAGGGAGTCGCGTGTCTGAAGCGTTCGAGTTCGGTGGTCGGCTGCCCGCCGCGTTCATGAATCCCGGAACCTCCTCGTTCTCCGAGTTCCTCGGTCAGGTCGCCCCCGACCTGCTGCCGGGGGGGCGGGAGCTTCCGCAGGGCACCGGTACGCATCTCACGCCGGACGCCACCACGATCGTCGCGCTGACCTTCCCCGGAGGCGTGGTGCTGGCCGGTGACCGCAGGGCGACCTCCGGCAACGTCATCGCCAACCGCGACATGGACAAGCTCTTCCGTACCGACGAGTTCTCCGCTGTCGCGATCGCCGGGGCGGCGGGTATCGGCATCGAGCTGGCCAAGCTGTTCCAGGTGGAGCTGGAGCACTACGAGAAGATGGAGGGCCGCTCCCTCTCGCTGGAAGGTAAGGCCAACAAGCTGGCCACCATGATCCGCGGCAACCTTCCCATGGCCCTTCAGGGCTTCGTGGTGGTGCCGCTGCTCGTCGGGTACGACGTGGCGCGCGAGGCGGGACGGATCTTCAGCTACGACCCCGTGGGCGGGCGCTACGAGGAGCACCGCTACCACTCCGTCGGGTCGGGGTCGGTTTACGCCAAGGGTTCGCTGAAGAAGCTCTACAGCGAGGACTTCGGCCAGCAGGACGCGGTGTTCGCGGCGATCCAGTCGCTGTACGACGCCGCAGACGACGACTCCGCCACCGGCGGGCCGGACGTGCACCGCAAGATCTACCCGCTGGTCGACGTCATCACCGATGAGGGCCACAAGCGGCTTCCGGCCGACGAGGTCGAGCGGCTGGCCACACAGGTCGTCGAGGGACGCGCGCAGCGCCCCGACGGACCGACCGCACCGCTGCACTGATGCGGCCGAACCTTCCACACCCGCGGTGCCGCACCGACGCCCCGAACCCGACGACCTGAGCAAAGGAACGATCTGCGGTGACGATGCCGTTCTACGTCTCGCCCGAACAGAGCATGAAGGACAAGGCGGACTACGCGCGCAAGGGAATCGCGCGTGGCCGCAGCGCGGTCGTACTCCAATACGACGGCGGCATTCTGTTCGTCGCGGACAACATGTCCCGGACCTTGCACAAGATCAGTGAGCTCTACGACCGCATCGCGTTCGCCGCTGTCGGCCGGTACAACGAGTTCGAGAACCTGCGGCTGATGGGCGTGCGCTTCGCCGACGTGCGCGGCTACGCCTACGACCGCAGCGACGTCAACGGCCGCCAGCTGGCCAACACCTACGCCCAGGTGCTGGGCTCGGTGTTCAGCGAGAGCAACAAGCCGGCCGAGGTGGAGATCGTGGTCGCCGAGGTGGGCGACGACGCCGACGGCGACCAGATCTACCGCATCACCTTCGACGGCTCGGTCGTCGACGAGCGCGGATTCCTCGCCATGGGCGGCTCGGCCGACCGGGTCAGCAGCGCCCTCAAGGAGCGCTTCGACAAGGACGCGTCGCTGAGCACGGCCCTGATCTCGGCGATGCACGCCCTCAAGCACGAGAACGGCGAGCAGCGCGAGCTGGAGGCGAGCAGCCTGGAGGTGGCGGTCCTCGAACGGGACCGGGAGCACCGCAAGTTCCGCCGGATCCAGGGCGACCGGCTCACCCGCCTGATCAACGAGGGGCACGCCGCGCAGGACGCGGACCAGGGTGCCGCGTCCGGCTCCGACGCGCCCGGGGAGGGCGACGCCTCCTGACACAGACGTGAGGGCCAACCGGATCCGCGGGGCGGCGAACCCGCGGATCCGAGGCCCGGCGGAGTTTCCTCGGCCGTTCGTTTCCGTGGTCGCTCCGGAGCCGATAAATAGGGTGGAGTCGTTGCGATGCCGCAGCGTTCGCCGACCGCTGTGGCCATGGGACGGGAAACGGGTGAGACCGCATGGAACGTCGGATCTTTGGCCTGGAGAACGAGTACGGCGTCACCTGCACCTTCCGCGGGCAGCGGCGGCTATCACCGGACGAGGTCGCGCGCTACCTCTTCCGCCGGGTGGTCTCCTGGGGGCGCAGCAGCAACGTTTTCCTCCGCAACGGCGCGCGCCTCTACCTGGATGTGGGCAGCCACCCGGAGTACGCGACCCCCGAGTGCGACAACCTCGCCGACCTGGTGGCGCACGACAAGGCCGGTGAGCGGATCCTTGAGGGCCTGCAGGTCGACGCTGAGCAACGGCTGCACGAAGAGGGCATAGCGGGCGAGATCTACCTTTTCAAGAACAACACCGACTCCGCGGGCAACTCCTACGGCTGCCACGAGAACTACCTGGTCGGGCGGCACGGCGAGTTCGGACGCCTGGCCGATGTCCTCATCCCCTTCCTGGTCACGCGCCAGATCATCTGCGGCGCGGGCAAGGTGCTGCAGACGCCGCGGGGCGCGCTGTACTGCGTGAGCCAGCGCGCCGAGCACATCTGGGAAGGGGTCTCCTCGGCGACGACGCGCTCGCGCCCCATCATCAACACGCGCGACGAGCCGCACGCCGACGCCGAGCGCTTCCGGCGGCTGCACGTCATCGTCGGCGACTCCAACATGAGTGAGGTCACGACCCTGCTCAAGCTCGCCTCCACCGACCTCGTGCTGCGGATGATCGAGACCGGCGTGGTCATGCGCGACTACACGCTGGAGAACCCCATCCGGGCGATCCGCGAGGTCAGCCACGACATGACCGGGCGGCGCAAGGTGCGCCTGGCCAACGGCCGCGAGGCCAGCGCGCTGGAGATCCAGCGCGAGTACCTGGAGAAGGTGCAGGTCTACGTCGACCGCAACGGCACCGACGCCACGGGCAAGCGGGTGCTGGAGCTGTGGCAGCGCACTCTGGAGGCGGTGGAGACGCAGAACCTCGACCTGGTCGCGCACGAGATCGACTGGGTCGCCAAGTACAAGCTGCTGGAGCGCTACCGCGCCAAGCACGGCCTGTCGCTGTCGTCGCCGCGCGTCGCCCAGCTCGACCTGACCTACCACGACATCCACCGCGACCGCGGCCTGTTCTACCTCCTCCAGCGCAAGGGGGAGATGGACCGCGTGATCGGCGACCTGAAGATCTTCGCCGCCAAGTCGATACCGCCCCAGACCACCCGCGCGCGCCTGCGCGGCGAGTTCATCCGCAGGGCGCAGGAGAAGCGGCGCGACTTCACCGTCGACTGGGTGCACCTCAAGCTCAACGACCAGGCGCAGCGCACCGTGCTGTGCAAGGACCCGTTCAAGGCGGTGGACGAGCGGGTGGAGAAGCTCATCGCGGGGATGTGATCGGAGGGGCCCAAGGGCCCCTCTTACCCGGTTCTCACCCAGAGACGGCACTATTGCCCTTTCGATAGTGTGTCGGGGACCCGAGCCGGATTATTGAGGTAGTGACCTATGCGACGACGTGCCGCCGCCCTCGCGGTGCCGTTTTCAGCCGTGCTGCTGGCGCTGTCCAGCTGCGCGTCGATTCCTGAGGATTGGAAGACCCCCGCTTTCCTCCGGTCGGACTCCGACCAGATGGACGCCCGGCTGCCCTCCGTGACCGGCAAGGTCGGCGAAGCACCCAAGGTCGACTTCAAGGGGAAGACGCCCCCCGGCGAGCAGCTCTCCGGTGTGGCCAAGAAGGGCAGCGGAGAGGGTGCCCTGATCCGCAACGACGACCTGCTGCAGGTGCAGATCGTCGACTACCAGTGGACCGGCAAGGGCAAGGCCGAGCAGAAGCAGTCCTCCTACGAGACCGGCTCTCCGGTGCTCCTCAAGCTGGAGGAGATGAACGACGACCTGCGCAAGAACCTGGTGAACCAGCCGGTCGGCAGCCGCGTGGTGTTCGTCTTCCCGGGCCAGGACCCCGAAGAGGCCAAGGCGATGGGACAGCCCTCACCAGAGCCCGGCGACTCGGTGTCGATCGTCGACGTCGAGAAGCGCTACGGCAAGGGCGACATTGTCGAAGGCGAGCAGACCACGGACGGCGGCGACGGCCTCCCGACCGTCCCGGACGCTGGGCACGGCACGCCGGACATCACCATCCCCGAGGACACCGACCCGCCGAAGAAGCTGAAGACGGTCGACCTGATCGAGGGCGACGGGCCCGAGGTCACCGACGAGCAGCAGGTCGTCGTCCAGTACACCGGCGTGCAGTGGAGCGACGGCAAGGTCTTCGACTCCACCTGGGACAAGGGCGGCAAGCCGTTCACCTTCGCGGTCGGCCAGGGCCAGGTCATCAAGGGCTGGGACCAGGGCCTGAAGGGCAAGAAGGTCGGCAGCCGGGTCATGCTGGTGATCCCGCCGGACCTCGCCTACGGCAAGGACGCCGGGAAGAGGGGCGCACCCGAGGGCACCCTGGTCTTCGTCGTGGACATCCTCGGCGCCGTCGACAGCACCCCGCCGCCGCAGGCCGATTCCGGCGACGAGGACGACAAGAAGAAGGACGACGAGAAGGACAGCAAGGACAAGGACGACAACAGCAAGAAGGACGACAGCGACAAGTAGGTCGTCCTCATCTCGTCCCTCTGGATGGGTTCCTCTCGCGGCTCCCTGTGTTCCCCGCAGGGAGCCGTTGCGTTTCCCGGCGTGCTCACGAGCGGTCAGTCCGACCAGCGGTCCCGTGAATCAGGACGACGCGATCAGACTCGCCGCGTGCCGTCCGGCCGCGGCCGCTGTGAGGAAGTAGGCGGCATCGGCGTCCAGAGTGCGGCCCATGGTGGACAGGCGCAGGGGGAGGTCCTTCAGCGCCTGCCGCAGGCCGTCGATGGGGACTTCCACCACCAGGTGGCGCTCGGCGAGCGGGGCGGCGTCCGAGCGGACGCGGGTTCCGAAGGCTCCGGGGAGTTGGGGGACGACGATGTCGGCCGGGGCCAGGGCGACCTTGCCGTAGGCGGTGAGGCTGTGGTGGGACACCCCCCGGTGGCGTTCGCGGGGGTCGGCCTCGCTGACGCGGAGGGCGGCCACGGCGTGGCCGCCCAGGACGGCCGTCGCGTTGACCGCCTCGCCGGTCGAGACGCCGGAGAACCCCCACCGGGTCCCGGTGCCGAGGTTGCCCGGCCCCTGGGTCACGATCGCGGCATCGGCGCCGAGGATGTGCCGGGCGGCGAGCAGTCCCGTGTGCACGCTCACCGTCTCCAGATCGCCGCCGAACGCTTGGCCGACCGTGACCGTGGCCGCGAGGAGGCCGGCCTCGCGCAGCGCGACGACGGAGCGGGAGAAGGCGGCGGGCAGCGCGCCTCCGTCGAGCATCACGTAGACCACGCGGGCCTCGGGCCGGGAGTCGCGGATTCCGGCCACGATCGCCGGAAGGGCCGAGTGCAGGTCGGCGGTGACCACCGGCATGCCGTCGACGCCGTCGGCGTCGCGCAGCAGGGCGTGGTGGGGCGAGTCCTGTTCGTCGGCGCCGAGGACCGTGGTCTGCAGCGGCGTGTAGCGCGCCTTGACCAGATGGCCGGGTGCGGGGTCGGGGTCGGGTGGGAGGCGATCGGGGAGCGCGACCACGAGGGCGTAACCGCCCGTGCCGAGCCCCATGTCCAGCGCCGTGGTGTTGAGCAGCACCCGGTCGCCCTCCTCGGGGTGGCCGACCAGGTCGGTGTAGGCCAGGGCGCGGCAGGTGCGATCGCCGTTCTCCGCGTTCCCCTGTGCCGGTCGCGTCGCGCCGCCCGAGGCGTCCGCGCTGGTGTCGTCGCTGGCGGGGCCGCCCTCGGCGACGCGGACATCGAGTTCGGCCGCCCCGGGCCAGGTGCGTCGGATTGCGGTGACTTGTCCTGAGCGCCATCTGATCACGCTTGGCACGGTACCGTCATGGCCCAGAGGCGTACGGGGAGAACGCGCGAGAATCGCCTGTGGGCGCGGGAGAAAGGAAGCGGCGATGTCGCGGAAGAAGACCGAACGGCAGCTCAACCTTGTGATCTGCCTGCTCGCCACGCGACGGTTCCTCACCGCACGGGAGATCCGGGCGACGGTGGCCGGATACTCCGAGGCCGAGAGTGACGCCGCGTTCAAGCGGATGTTCGAGCGGGACAAGAAGGAACTGCGCGAGAGCGGCATCCCCATCGAGACGGGCGGCGGCGACATCTGGAGCGGCGAGGAGGGCTACCGGATCTCCCGGGCCGACTACGAGCTGCCGGAGATCGAGTTGCTGCCCGACGAGGCGGCCGTCCTCGGCCTGGCGGCACGGGCCTGGCGGCACGCGGCGCTGGGCGACGCGGCGGCCAACGCGGTGATGAAGCTGCGCGCGGCGGGGGTCCCGGTGGACTCCGACGCCGCCCCCGGGATCACCCCGGTCCTCGGCACGGACGAACCGGCGTTCCTGCCGATGTGGCAGGCGGTGCGGGACGGCCGCGCGGTGGCCTTCGACTACCGCAAGCCGGGCCAGCAGACCTCCGCCCGGCGGGAACTGGAGCCCTGGGGCGTGGTCAACGTCAAGGGGCACTGGTACGTGGCCGGTTACGACCGCCAGCGCCAGGCGCGCCGCGTGTTCCGGCTGGGTCGCATCACCGGTCCGGTGGTGCCGCTCGCGGGCGGCTCGACGGTGCGGGTGCCCGAGGGCGTGGACGTGCGGTCGGTGGTCAGCGGCCAGCCGAGCGAGCCGGAGCGGGTGGCGCGGCTGCGCGTCCACGCCGACTCCGGCCACGAGCTGCGCCGCGGTTCCCTGCGCGTCATCCCCGGCATCGCCGAACAGGGCCACCACCGATGGGATGTGGTGGACTACCCCTACACCGACCTGGACCAGCTGGTGGGCACCGTGGCGCGGTTCGGCGACCGGGTGCGGATCGAGGCGCCGGAGGAGGCGCGCGCGGCGCTCGTGCGGCACCTGTCGTCCGTGGCGGAACAGGAGCCGCTGGAGGAGGACACCGAACCGGTGAACGGCGGCGCCCCGGAGCCCGAGTCGCGGCGTTCGGCGTCCACCGCCGAGCAGCTGCGCCGGCTGCTGATGCTGGTGCCCTACGCGCTCAGCCACGACGTCCGGGTCCCGGAGGTGGCCGAGCACTTCGGCCTGTCGGAGGCCCAGGTGCTCAAGGACCTGAGCCTGCTGTGGATGTGCGGGCTGCCCGGGTACACGCCCGGCGACCTGATCGAGGTGGACCTGGAGGCGGCGCGGGCGACCGGCGAGATCATCATCGGCAACGCCGACACCATCGCCCAGCCGCTGCGGCTGACCGCGGACGAGGCGGCGAGCCTGGTCGTGGGCGTGGAGCTGCTCGGCGAACTGCCGGGGATGGGCGGCAGCGACGCCCTGAAGCGGGCCGGGGAGAAGCTGCGCGCTGCGGCGGGGGCCGCGGCCGACCGGTTCGTCGACGCCGTCGGGGTGCAGATCGAGCTCACCGACGAGGTCCGCGAACTGCAGCGCCGCTGTGACCAGGCGCTGCGCGCGGGCCAGCTGGTGCACCTGCGCTACCTGTCCGGCTACGTGGACGAGGTGACCGAGCGCGACGTCGACCCCATGGGACTCGTGGTCCAGGACGGGCACACGTTCCTGGAAGGCTGGTGCCGCCTGCGCCAGGATGTCCGGCTGTTCCGGCTCGACCGTGTCCTGGACCTGACGGTACTGCCGCACCCGGCCGAGGTGCCCTCGCGGGCGCGCCGCCGCGATCTGAGCGGCGGTGTGTTGCAGCTCTCGGACGACGACGCGCGGGTGACGCTGGACCTGGAGTCCTCGGCGCGCTGGGTGACCGAGGACTACCTGTGCTCGGAGGTGCGGGAGCTGCCCGATGGGCGGCTGAGGGCGACCCTGCGAACTCCGGCTCCCGCCTGGGCATGCCGTCTGGCGCTGCGGCTGGGGCCGCGGGCGCGCGTGGTGGCCCCGGCCGACCTGGCCGAGCGCGTCCGTGAGGACGCGCGGCGCGCCCTGTCCGCCTACGCGGGCAACGGGTAGCGGGGGACCGGGGAGTCGGGCGTGGCGATTCCGGGGAACGTGCCGATCACCACACACGGCGGCGTTGGGGTCGTGGCCATGCCCGGTTCGTCCGGGTGTCGGGTGGATTTCGGCTGCGGCGGAGTAAGGTGAGAAGGTGCTTGTTTTCGTCGGTCTCGCGGTGGTGACCCTGGTCGGAGCGCTGATCGTGGCGGTCCTCGTCGTGCGCATGCTGGCGGAGATGCGGCGGTTGCAAGCCGCGATGGCGCGGACCGGCGACGATCTGGCGCCCCGGTACACGGCGCTGCGCGAGGCGGGTGAGCGCGCTCGCGCGCAGGGGCGCGTGGTGCATAGCAGCACTGCGCGTACCATCGATGACGCAGGTAGCGCCCCGAAGAGAGGTTGAGCCATGGGGATGGATGCCAAGACCATTGCACTTCTTGTGCTGATCGCACTGGTGCTGTTCGGTGCGAAGAAGCTGCCCGAATTGGCCCGGTCGCTGGGGCGTAGTGCCCGAATCCTCAAGGCCGAGAGCAAGGGCCTCATGGACGAGGAGAACGGCGAGCAGCAGAGCGAGAAGGCGGCCCCCGCCCAGCAGGGTCAGCAGGCCTCGGCACCCGCCCCCCAGGCCTACGATGTCCACCAGGGGTCGGCCAACGGGCAGCAGCCCGCGGCCGGCGGCTACCCGGAGCTTCCGTCGGGCCAGCGCATCGTCAACGAGAACGGTGAACCGGTCCGCCGCGGCTATAGCGACTAGGACGACGAGGACGGCCGCCCCGCCTGCGGCGGTCGGGTGAGCCGGACCGCTGGGACAGCGCGGTCGGTGCGGGCGGCGGGAAAACGGGTATCCTCCCGACACCCCGCATCCCCGCCTGACACCCCGGTTGGTCTCGGGAGAAGGTGCCGGAGCCCGGTGCGCTCTCCCGAGACCAACGCCCGGGCGGCAGAGTGATGAACAGGACCGGCGGCGCCCTTGCGGGACGGGCGGTGCCGGCGACGACGTGCGTTGAGGGTTCGAGGAGCGTAAACGGGCGATGCAGCTGCGTCGACAGCGGCGGGTGAGGGACCCGGAAGGGCGCATGCCGCTGATGGATCATCTGCGCGAACTGCGCAACCGGCTCGTCAAGGCGATGATCGCCATCGCGCTCGGCACCGCGGTCGGCTACTACGTCTACACACCGGTCTGGGAGTTCCTCAAGGCGCCCTACTGCGCGCTGCCCGAGGCCCAGTCGGTCGACGACGGCTGCAACCTCATCTTCACCGGAGTCTTCGACGCGTTCTTCGTGGCCTTCAAGGTCTGGGTGATCGTGGGCATCCTGGTCTCCAGCCCGTTCTGGCTGTACCAGCTCTGGGCCTTCGTGGCCCCCGCCCTGCGCCGCCGGGAGCGCAAGTTCACCTACGTCTTCCTGCCCCTGGCCGTCATGCTGTTCCTGGCCGGGGCCGCGCTCGCGTACTACATCACCAAGCTGGCGATGGAGGTGCTCTTCGGCTTCGCCCCCGCCGACGTGGCGCCGATGATCACCATCGACAACTACCTCAACTACATGATGCTGATGATGGTGGTCTTCGGGGTCGGCTTCGTGATGCCGCTCCTGGTGGCGCTGCTCAACCTCATGGGCGTCCTGCCGCACGCGGCCATCGCCAAATGGCGCCGCGTCATCATCTTCTTCTCCTTCGTCCTCGCCGCGGTGCTCACCCCCGCCGAGCCGATCTCCATGCTCGCCCTGGCGATCCCGATCATCGTCCTGTTCGAGCTGGCGGAACTCTTCTGCTTCCTCAACGACCGCCGCACCCGCTCCGCCGACCCGCTGGCCGACCTCGACGATGACGAGATCTCCGCGCTCGACGACGTGATGGACGACGATGACAATGAGGGAGCCCGGGGCACCCCGAAGCGCTAGGGTCATCCTCGGATCCGCCCCCGCCAAGGCCGGATCCGATCCCGACCCGCCCGAGCACACCCCCGAGCAGCAGGAGGCGAGCACGATGAGTGACAAGCCCGCCGAAGAGACCGAGCGCGAGCTTCCGCCCGAGGCGATGGGCAACGAGAAGTGGCACGACACCACCGACGCGGTGTGGATGCGCTCCTCGCTGTCCCGTGAGGACTCCGACGCCATCGTCGAGGTCGCCAAGTTCGACGACGGCTTCCGTGCCGTCCGCGACGGCAAGAACCCGGAGAAGGGCATCCTCTTCTTCACCCCCGCCGAGTGGGAGGCGTTCGTGCTGGGCGCCAAGGACGGCGAGTTCGACATTCCGGAGGAGTACCTCACGCCGGAGGAGGCGGCCATCCAGCGTGGCGAGGTGCCGGTCACGGCGGTTCCCTCGCCCAACAACACCACGCCCGCCAAGGACGCGGAGGCTGGCGAGAACACGGCCTCGGACTAGCGGAGAACGGGTCGGTCCGGGTAGAGATAGAGGGCACCGACACGGAGCCGGTGGACGGGGCGCGCCGTGCGCGTCGCGGCGTCACCCCGTGGACCGGCCCCCGCCCGTCCTTTGCTGTCCCGGATCGGAACCGCCATGGCTCAGCAGATCGCGCTCCTGGTCAACCCCGCCGCCGGCCGCGGCCGCTCCGCCGTGGTCGGTTCCCGGCTCCTGCGTGAGCTGCGGAGCCGCGGCGCGGATGTCTCGGTCCACATCGGCCGCAGCCCGGCCGACACCGTCCGCCTGGCCCGGGACGTCGTCGCCGAGGGCCCCGACGCGCTCGCGGTCGTCGGCGGTGACGGGCTGATCCACGGCGCACTGCAGGCCGTCGTGGGCACCGACGTGCCGCTGGGAATCGTTCCGGCGGGGACCGGAAACGACATCGCCCGCGCCTTCGCGGTGCCCCGTTCCCTGCCCGAGTCCGCCGAGGCGATCCTCAGCGGCCGTACCACCGACGCCGACACCGTGGCCGCCGCGGGGCGCCACTACCTGAGCGTGCTCGCCTGCGGCTTCGACTCGCGGGTCAACGAGCGGGTGAACGGCTTCCGGTTCGGGCTCGGCCGGATGAACTACCTCATCGGGCTGGCCGCCGAACTGTCGTCCTTCTCCCCGCTGCCCTTCACCGTGGAGGTCGACGGCGAACGCCTGGAGTCCAAGGGCATGCTCGTGGCCGTCGGTAACACCCCCTCCTACGGCGGCGGCATGCGGATCTGCCCCGAGGCCGTCGCCGACGACGGCCTGCTGGAGGTCGTGTTCGTGCACGCCGTTCCCCGTGCCTCGTTCCTCCGCTTCTTCCCCCGCGTCTTCGACGGCAGCCACACCGGCCTGGACGAGGTCACCGTCCTGCGCGGGCGCACCGTCACCATCAGCGCCCCGGACGGCGCCGCCCAGCCGGTCGTCGGCTACGCCGACGGCGAGCGCCTCGGTGAGCTGCCCATCACCTGCGAGGTGGTGCCGCGGTCGGTGCGTCTGCTGAACTGACCCCGGCGGTCCGCGCCGCCAGTCGCCCGCCCCGCTGTGTGGGCCGGACCACGGGCCGCCGGGACCACCCTCCGCGGGTTCGCCGTGCGCGTCACCCGCTCATACGCCATAGGCTTGATCAATATGAGTACGCACGCCGCGCGTTACGCCGAATTCCGTCGGCGCCAGGCCGAATCTAGCGGGACGATCGAGGAGTTCCAGAGGCTTTACGGTTTCGAGTTCGACCCCTTCCAGATCCGCGCCTGCAAGGTGCTGGAGACGGGGCACGGCGTGCTGGTGGCGGCGCCCACCGGGTCGGGCAAGACCATCGTCGGCGAATTCGCCGTGCACCTCGCGCTGCGCGACGGCGCCAAGTGCTTCTACACCACACCGATCAAGGCCCTGTCCAACCAGAAGTACACCGACCTGGTGCGCCGCTACGGCCAGGACAGGGTCGGCCTGCTCACCGGCGACAACAGCGTCAACGGCGAAGCACCGATCGTGGTCATGACCACCGAGGTGCTGCGCAACATGCTCTACGCGGGCTCCCACACCCTCGGCGGGCTCGGGTACGTGGTCATGGACGAGGTGCACTACCTCGCCGACCGCTTCCGCGGGGCGGTCTGGGAAGAGGTCATCATCCACCTGCCGGAGTCGGTGCAGGTCGCCGCGCTGTCGGCGACGGTCAGCAACGCCGAGGAGTTCGGCGAGTGGATGCAGCAGGTGCGCGGCGACACCACGGTGATCGTGGACGAGAAGCGCCCCGTACCGCTGTGGCAGCACGTGATGGCGGGCAAGCGCATCCACGACCTGTTCGTTCCGATCGAGGACGAGGAGGTGGACGGAGGCGACGACGCCGAGGCGGGTAACGGGCGCAACCGCAAGCGGAAGCGCAAGCGCGACCGCCGCGAGAACGGCATCCGCAGCGCCGAGGTCGTCTTCAACGGTGAGAAGCAGCGCGTCAACCCGCGGCTCATCCGCCTGGCCCAGGAGGACGACCGGATCACTCAACTCGCCCACCGGCGCCGCCACCCGCAGAACCGGGCGCGCGGCGGCCCACGGCCGCGGTCCAAGTTCGCTCCGCCGAGCCGCGTCCAGATCATCGACGAGCTGGACCGCGAAGGCCTCCTCCCGGCCATCACCTTCATCTTCAGCCGCGCCGGGTGCGACGACGCCGTGCGCCAGTGCATGGCCGCCGGGCTCTGCCTCACCACCGAGGAGGAAGCCGACGAGATCCGCGAGTACGCGGAGCGGCAGTGCTCCGAGATCCCGCCCGCCGACCTCGCGGTGCTCGGGTACCACGAGTGGCTGCGCGCCTTGGCGAACGGCGTGTCCTCCCACCACGCGGGCCTGCTGCCCACGTTCAAGGAGGTCGTGGAGACCCTGTTCGCGCGGGGGCTCATCCGCGCCGTGTTCGCCACGGAGACCCTGGCGCTGGGCATCAACATGCCGGCGCGCACCGTGGTCATCGAGAAGCTGGACAAGTGGAACGGCGAGACGCACGCGGCGCTCACACCGGGGGAGTACACCCAGCTCACCGGGCGGGCCGGGCGGCGTGGCATCGACGTCGAGGGCCACGCGGTGGTGATCTGGCAGCCCGGCACCGACCCAGAGTCGGTCGCGGGTCTGGCCAGCACGCGTACCTACCCGCTGAACTCCAGCTTCCAGCCGTCCTACAACATGGCCGTCAACCTCGTCGGCCAGGTGGGCCGTGAGCGCAGCCGCAACATGCTGGAGGCGTCCTTCGCCCAGTTCCAGGCCGACCGTGCCGTCGTGGGGCTGGTCAAGCAGCTGCGCAAGCACGAGGAGGCCCTGGAGGGATACGCCAAGGCGGCCGAGTGCCACCTGGGCGACTTCATGGAGTACGCGCGGCTGCGCCGGGAGCTGAGCGACCGCGAGGCGCAGGCGTCCAAGGGGCGCGCGTCGCGGCGCCGCGAGGAGGCCGTCGCCAGCCTGGAGCGGCTGCGGCCCGGCGACATCATCCGCATCCCGGCCGGGCGGCACACCGGGTTCGCCGTGGTGCTGGACCCCGGCACCCGCAGTGAGGTCCCGGCCCCACTGGTGCTGACCGCCAATCGGCAGGTCAAGCGGGTGAACGCCGCGGACTTCCCGGTGCCGGTGGAGCCGGCGGGCCGGCTGCGGGTCCCGAGGAACTTCTCCGCGCGCTCCGCGCAGGACCGCCGCGACCTCGCCTCGTCGTTGCGGAACCGGCTCAACGAGACCGGTGGGGAGGGGCGCCCGCCCCGAGGCGGCGGACGCGACCGCGACCAGGAGGACCCGGAGATCCACCGGATCCGCCGGGAGATGCGGTCCCACCCCTGCCACGGCTGCGCCGAGCGCGAGGACCACGCCCGCTGGGCCGAGCGCTACTTCCGCCTGGTCAAGGAGACCGACGGGCTGCGCCGCCGCGTGGAGGGCCGCTCACACGTCATCGCGCGCACCTTCGACCGCGTCTGCGGTGTGCTGCAGGACCTGCACTACCTCGACGGCGACACCGTCACCGAGGAGGGGCGGCGGCTCGCGCAGGTCTACTCCGAGCTCGACCTGCTGGTAGCCGAGTGCCTCCGCCGCGACCTGTGGGAGGAGCTGGACCCGCAGGACCTGGCGACCTGTGTCGCGTCGCTGGTGTACGAGTCGCGCCGCAACGACGACCCGTTCCCGCGCGTCCCCGACGGCGCTCCGGCGCACGTGTTGGAGGAGATGGAGCGGCTGTGGGGCGAGCTGCACGACGTCGAGCACCGCCACAAGGTCTCCTTCCTGCGCCGCCCCGACCTGGGTTTCGTGTGGATCACGCACCGCTGGGCACGCGGCGACCGCCTGGACCGGATCCTGATGGAGGCCGACATGCCGGCGGGCGACTTCGTGCGCACCACCAAGCAGCTGATCGACATGCTCAGCCAGATCGCCGGAGCCGTCCCGGAGGGCAGCAAGGTGCGCGCCAACGCGCGCAAGGCGATCGACCTCGTCCGGCGCGGCGTGGTGGCGTACTCGTCGGTGGGCTGAGCGGGGGTAACCCCCACCGGGGCCATGGCAGACGATCTCGGCAGGGCGCGCCGCGCGTTCGGTTCCATCCGACGCGCGGCGTGCACCGCCGAGTTCCGTTCCTCGTGTCGACGTCGACGAGGCGCATGCCCCCTGACCCGAGGACCGGCGCCGCCGTCGCGGGTCAGGCGGTGATTCGCATCAGCTTGATCTGCTCCCCCTCGATGACGAAGGTGAACGTCGACGGGCCGTTGAATCCGCTGCTGGTCACCTGGGCGGTCACGGCGACCTCGGAGTCGCGCAGCGCCACGTCCTCCACGTCGAGGCGCATGTTCGCACCGATGAACTCACGGTCGTTCCAGCCGGAGATCTCCTGACGACCCGTGAACTCGCGGCCCCAGTCGTTGACCACCCCGTCGGTGCCGAAGAAGTCGAGGAACCCCTGGGAATCTCCGCTGTTCACGACGTCGAAGAAGCGGTCCAGGGGCGCGGGCAGTGTGGCGGTGGACATCTCAGCTCTATCCTCTCGGCCGCGGTTGGGTCCGTGACCAACCTCCCCACCTGCGGCTGTCCGCTCCCTCCACGGACGGCAAACCCCTGGTCCCGACCGCGCAAAAAGCGACCCGGCTGACGGGGCGGGGGCACGCCTGGTCAGCCGGTGCGCAGCCACACCGTGGCGTCGCCCGGAAGTTCGGCCGGGGGGAGATCGGTGCTGGCGACGACCGCCTCACCCGGTGGCAACGGGACCGGTGTGCTGCCCGTATTGACCACGATCAGGTGGTCGTCGCGGCGGAAGGCAAGGACATAGCCGACGTTGAGATCACGGTCCCAGGTGAACCGTGTGCCGGGGGAGAGCGCGCGGCGCGCGCGCAGAGCGGCGCGGTACATCTCCAGGGTGGACCCCGGGTCCCCGGTCTGGGCCGCGACGGACAGGTCGGACCAGTCCTCCGGTTGGGGGAGCCACCCCGCCGTGCGCCCGAAGCCCAGTGAGGGGCCGGACTTCTCCCACGGGATGGGCACCCGGCAGCCGTCGCGCCCCTTGGCGGTGTGCCTGCTGCGCTCCCACACGGGATCCTGCAGCTGCTCGGGCGACAGGTCAGCGACCTCCGGCAGCCCCAGTTCCTCGCCCTGGTAGATGTAGGCCGCACCGGGCAGGGCCAGCTGCAGCAGCGCCGCCGCCCGCGCCCGGCGCAGACCCAGGGCGGGATCGGCGGGCGGCGCGGTGCCGTCGCTCATCAGCCACGCCGTCGTGTCCGTTCCCGGTGGCAGCCCGAACTTGGAGGCGGGGCGCACGGTGTCGTGGTTGCCCAGCACCCACGTCGGCACGCTCCCGGCGGCGGTCGCCCCGTCCACGGCCTCGTCGATCACCGCGCGGTAGGCCGCCGCATCCCAGGGACACAGCAGGAAGTCGAAGTCGAACGCCTGGTGCAGCTTGTCCGGACCCAGGTAGCGCAGCCTCCGATCGGTCGGCAGCCAGATCTCGCCGATGGCGACGCGCGGCGGGGTGAACCCGTCCAGGATCCGCCGCCACTCCCGGTGGATGTCCCGCACCTCGGGGCGGTCCAGGAACGGGTGGTCGGGGTTGGCGGCCACCTCGTCGGCGTGGCTCGGGACCATGACGACGTCCCGCAGCGGCTCGTCGAGATCCTTGACCATGGCGTAGGCGACGTCGATCCGGAATCCGTCGACGCCGCGCCGGCACCAGAACCGCAGGATGTCGTCGAACTCGGCGCGCACCTCGGGGTTGGACCAGTTGAGATCCGGCTGGTCCTGATGGAACAGGTGCAGGTACCACTGCCCGTCGGGCGTCCGCGACCAGGCGGAGCCGCCGAACCGCGACGCCCAGTTGCTCGGCGGCTGGTCGCCGTCGGGGCCGAGCCCGTCGCGGAAGACATAGCGGTCACGCTCGGCAGACCCTTTCGGAGCGGCCAAAGCGGCCTGAAACCAGGGGTGGGCCGAGGACGTGTGGTTCGGCACGATGTCGATGTAGATCCGGATGCCCCGCCCGTGAGCGGCCTCGACGAGGGCGTCGAAGTCGTCCAGAGACCCGAAGCGCGGGTCGACATCGCGGTAGTCGGCCACGTCATAGCCGCCGTCGGCCATCGGCGAGGGATAGAAGGGGGACAGCCACAGGGCGTCGACGCCCAGGTCGGCGAGGTGGCCGATCCGCTGGGCAACGCCGATCAGGTCGCCGGTGCCGTTGTCATCGCCATCGGCGAAGCTGCGCGGGTAGATCTGGTAGATGACGGCATCGCGCCACCACGCATCGGTCTCAGGGGTGCCTCGGGGAGCGCTCATGCCGGAAGTGATCACCCGTCCTCACGTCGCGGAAACGTCCGTGGGCCAGGTCTTCAGCGGGGATCGCAGCGGGTATCGTCCGGGAGGATTCGCCGTTCCCGTTCACGCGAGTCCGTCTTCTTCCGTACGCTTCCGGGCCGGAATGTAGGTCTATAGCTCCATGCCACCGCGCACTCTGCTGATCACCAATGACTTCCCGCCACGCCGGGGCGGGATCGAGACCTTCTGCTATGAGCTGGCGCGGCGCATGCCCGGCGCTGAGGGAGGGGGCGTGGTCGTCTACACGTCGTGCACCGACGGTCTGGAGGAGGCGGAGCGCGACTTCGACCGGCGGCAGCCGTTCCCGGTGGTTCGCGACAGCTCCCACATGCTGCTGCCCACCCGGCGCGTCGCGCACCGGGCCGCCGGACTGCTGGAGCGGTATGGATGCGAGCGCGTCCTGATCGGGTCGGCGGCACCGCTGGGGCTGCTCGCGGGCGGACTGCGTGATGCGGGGGCGCGGCGGATCATCGCGATGTCCCACGGCCACGAGGTGTGGTGGGCCCGCGTCCCCGGCGCTCGCTTGGCACTGCGCCGCATCGGGGAGAAGGTCGATGTGCTGACCTACCTGGGCGACTTCACGCGCGACGAGATCGGGCGGGCACTGCGGTCGACCGACCGCGAACGCATGGCACGCCTGACGCCGGGCGTCGACCCGAGGGCGTTCACGGCCGGCGGGGACGGCACACCGGTACGAGAAAAGTACGGCCTGGGAGACGGACCGGTCATCCTGTGCGCCTGCCGACTGGTGCCGCGCAAGGGTGTCGACACCCTGATCCGAGCCATGTCCTGGGTGCGACGGTGGCTGCCCGACGCACGCCTCGTGGTGGTGGGCCAGGGGCCGGATGAGAGACGCCTACGAGAACTGGCGGCCTGGACAGGAGTCAGTGACGAGGTCGTGTTCGCGGGAAGCCACGGCCACGACGAAATGCCGTCCTTCTACGCCGCCGCCAACGTCTTCGCCATGCCCTGCCGAACACGCAAAGCAGGCCTGGAAGCCGAGGGGCTCGGCATCGTCTACCTGGAGGCAGCCGCCAGCGGACTCCCGGCCCTGGTCGGTTCCTCCGGCGGAGCCCCGGACACGGTCCGCCACGGCGAAACCGGCTTCGTCGTCGACGGCCGCGAACCCCGCTCCGTCGCCAACAAACTCCACCGCCTCCTCAGCGCCCCCGACCAGGCCCAAGCTATGGGCCAACGGGGCCGAGAGATGGTTGCGAAGGAATGGACGTGGGACCTCACGGCCCAGCGCCTTGAAGAGCTGTTTCGGGCCGCATGATGATGTGTACCGTTGGTACCATTGGTACATGGCAGAGCAACTTCCCAGCGAATCGATTCGCGATCTACGGGACCACCTGTCCGAAGTCATCGACCGGGTGAACTCCACCGAATCCCCGACGGTCATCACGCGTCGGGGAAAGGAAGTCGGAGCGATCATCCCCATCGAGGCGCTGCGCCAGTTCCTGCAGTGGGAAGAGGAGCAGCTGAACCGGATCGTGGATGAGCGCATGGCCGAGCCGGGCCCCGGTGTGCCACTTGAGGACGTGATCGCAGAGACCCTGGCGAGGTCCGAGTGACCTCCTTCCGCACCAGGTTTCACGAGGAGGCTCGGCGCGACCTCCGCAAGATCCCGAAGCGTTTCGCGATGACCATCCTCCGCAAACTCACAAACCTGCAGGAGGATCCTTACGGCTGCAACTCGACCGCCATGGTGTCACGGCCCGAGCGGCGTCGGCTGAGGGTGGGCGACTATCGCGTGATCTACACGGTCGACAACGGAGAGTTGATCATCTGGGTGATCGAAGTCGGGCATCGATCGGAGATCTACAAACGTCGCTCGTGAGGGTGTGGTCCCGGTCCCGAGTGACCCGGTTGCTCCCTCGTGCCTGGACTCTAGGGCGCCGCCAGGGTCGGACGTATCGTGAGATAAGGTGCTCTGCGTCACCATATAGTTGGACGACCTACTAACTGTTCGGTCGTCTGTGGCGTAGGAGAGGGAACGCATGGCCGTGGACCGCACGCTTCCAACGTCGGAGGCAGCAGACCTGCTGGAGCTTGTTCGGGATATCGCGGACAAGGAGCTCTCGGGGCGGGTTGCGGCCGATGAGGAGAACGCGGCGTTTCCCCGGGATGTCTTCACCCTGCTCGGGCGGGCCGGGCTGCTCGGGCTGCCGTATTCGTCCGAGTACGGCGGTGGCGACCAGCCCTATGAGGTGTATCTGCAGGTCGTGGAGGAGCTGGCCAGTGCTTGGCTGGCCGTGGGCCTCGGGTTGAGTGTGCACACCCTGGCCTGCTTTCCCGTGGCCACTTACGCCACCGAGGATCAGCGGGCCGCGCTCCTTCCTGACCTGCTCGGCGGAGAGCTGCTCGGTGCTTACTGCCTGTCCGAAGCCCACTCCGGGTCCGACGCGGCGGCGATGTCCACGCGCGCGCAGGGTACCGACTCCGGGTACCGGGTCGACGGTGCAAAGTCGTGGATCACCCACGGTGGGCACGCCGACTTCTACACGCTGTTCGCGCGGACCGGCGCCCCCGATTCCGGGGGGAGAGGCATCAGCTGCTTCCACGTCCCCGCGTCCACTCCCGGTGTCTCTGCCGATGCGCCAGAGCGGAAGATGGGGATGAGCGCCTCGCCGACCGCCGTCATGCGCTTCGACGGTGCCGAGGTCGGGGCTGATGCGCGCATCGGCGAGGAGGGCCAGGGGTTCTCCATCGCTCTGGCCGCGCTGGACTCCGGGCGCCTCGGTATCGCCGCCTGCGCGGTGGGGGTCGCCCAGGCCGCGCTCGATGTCGCTGTCGACTACGCCCGCGAGCGGCAGCAGTTCGGTCGGCCGATCATCGACTTCCAGGGGCTGAGCTTCATGCTCGCCGACATGGCCACCCAGATCGAGGCCGCCCGTGAGCTGTACCTCGCCGCGGCCCGTCGGCGCGACGCCGGACGGCCCTACGGCAAGCAGGCGGCGATGGCCAAGCTGTTCGCCACCGACACCGCCATGCGGGTGACCACCGACGCCGTTCAGGTCCTCGGCGGTTACGGCTACACCCGCGACTTCCCGGTCGAGCGGCTGATGCGGGAGGCCAAGGTGCTGCAGATCGTCGAGGGCACCAACCAGATCCAGCGGCTGGTGATCGGCCGCCGACTCTCCGAAGGGGAGTGACGGCGACGCAGCTGTTCGCTGTGTGTTGAAATCATTGCTCTCCGAGGTCGTCCACGCATTGAACGGATGGCGCATGCGGCGCGGGAAGCACCGCTGTTTCCTGGGAACCGGTTGCCCGACACGGATTCATAACAGGGGGTTCCGGCCCCTGTTATGTGTGAACATTCGCTGATACGACATGTTCATGAGTCGGTGGGACATACGTCACAGCCACATGTGTCCCGGTGATCGGACCCGCGCCCGTCGTGGCGCGCCCATAGTGAGGCCGATGGAGGCGGAACGTGGCGAGAGTCCAGCTGGCGGGGGTCGGAAAAACCTACCCTGACGGCACGAGCGCGGTGAGCGGTCTCGATCTCGACATCGGTGAAGGAGAGTTCCTCGTCCTCGTCGGTCCCTCCGGCTGCGGCAAGAGCACCGCGCTGCGCATGATCGCCGGGCTGGAGGAGATCACCGCGGGGACCCTCTCCATCGGCGATCGCGTCGTCAACCGCACCCCCGCCCGCGACCGCGACGTCGCCATGGTCTTCCAGAGCTACGCGCTCTACCCCCACCTGTCCGTCCGCGACAACATCGGGTTCGGGCTGCAGCTGCGCAAGCTCCCCAAGGCCGAGATCAAAGAGCGGGTCGAGGAAGCCGCCGCCACGCTCGGCCTGACCGAACACCTCGACCGAAGACCCCGCAACCTCTCCGGCGGACAGCGCCAGCGGGTGGCCATGGGCCGGGCCATCGTGCGCAGCCCCAAGGCCTTCCTCATGGACGAGCCGCTGTCCAACCTCGACGCCAAGCTGCGCGTTCAGATGCGCGCGGAGATCTCCCGCATCCAGCGCAACCTCGGCGTCACCACCATCTACGTCACCCACGACCAGGTCGAGGCGATGACGCTCGGCGACCGCGTGGCGGTGCTGAAGAAGGGCGTGCTGCAGCAGGTGGCGCCGCCCCAGGAGCTCTACGAGCGCCCCGCCAACATCTTCGTCGCCGGGTTCATCGGCTCCCCGGCGATGAACCTGCTGCAGGCCCGGCTGGAGACCGACGCTCCAACGGACGCGGGCGCCCGGCTGGTCGTCGGCGGGCAGACGCTGGACGTGCCCGCCGCGACGGTCGACGAGCGCGGTCTGGGCGCGTACGTGGGACGCGACATCGCGGTCGGCATCCGGCCCGAGGACATGGACGACGCCGACCTTTCCCCCGAGGCCGACGGGTCCGTGCTGACCTCCACCACCGAGCTCGTCGAGGCACTCGGCTCCGAGCTGCTGGTCCACTTCCGCCTGGACGCCCCGCCCGTCGTCACCGAGGACACCCGGGAGCTCGCCCGCGACGTCGGCGTGGACGTCGACGCGGGCGACGCGGGCGGAACGGAGAGCGACATCACGGCGCGGTTCAGCCCGCGGTCGAGCACCGCGATCGGGCGGCCGGTGCGGGTGCGCGTCGACACGGCGCGGCTGTACTTCTTCGACCCCGCGACCGGCGCGGGCATCTGGGGGGATCCGGCGTCCCACAGCAGCGAAGTGGAGGGCACACATGCCTGAGCACGTGTGGAGATCACGCGGACTGGCCGCGATCGCCGTCGGCGGACTGCTGGCCGCCACCGCCTGCAGCCCGGGCAGCGGGCCGTCCGGCGCCGGGGGCGAGCTCGACGGCGTCACCCTGACGGTCGCGGCGAAGTGGACCGGCGCGGAGCAGAAGAACTTCGAGGAGGTCCTGTCCGGCTTCGAGGAGGACACCGGGGCCACCGTCAACTACGAGGCCACCGGCGAGGACACCGGCGCCTACCTCGGCCCCAAGATCGAGGCGGGCGAGCCGCCGGACATCGCCGCCCTCCCGCAGCCGGGACTGGTGCGCGAGTACGCCGAGCAGGGCGCGCTGAAGCCGCTGAAGGGCGAGGCGGCCACCGCGCTGGAGAACAACTACACCGACTACTGGCGCGGTCTGGGCTCCGTCGACGGCGAGCCCTACGGCGTCCTGCTCAAGGCCGCGCACAAGTCGATCATCTGGTACCGGCCGGACGCCTTCGATGCCGCCGGGGTGAAACCGCCCGAGACCTGGGACGATCTCGTCGACACGACCTCCAGCACGCTCTCGGACGCCGGTATCACCCCGTTCGCGATGTGCGGCGCCTCGGGGTGGACGCTGACCGACTGGTTCGAGAACGTCTACCTGTCGGAGGCCGGGCCGGAGAACTACGACAAGCTCGTCGACCACGAGATCCCCTGGACCGACGACACGGTCGTGCGGACCCTGAACAAGCTCGACGAGGTGTGGGGCGAGGACGACATGATGAAGGGCGGCCAGAAGGGAGCCGTCCAGACCGACTTCCCGACCTGCGTCTCCGAGGTCTACGGCCAGCAGGAGGCGGCCATGGTCTTCGAGGGCGACTTCGTGGGCGCCAGCGTGGCGGAGGCCGGGGCCGCCGTGGGCAAGGACGCGGTGGCGTTCCCCTTCCCCGCGGTCGGTGACAACGCACCGGTGGTCGTCGGCGGGGACATCGCTGTCGCCATGACCGACAAGAAGGGCGTCCAGGAGCTGATGGCCTACCTGGCGTCGCCCGAGGCGCAGTCCACGTGGGCGGGCCTCGGCGGCTACCTTTCGGCGAACTCCGGGGTGAAGCCCGACGCCTACGCCGACGAGTTCACCCAAAACCTGTCCACGACCATCGTGGAGGCCGGCGAGAACGTCCGCTACGACCTCTCCGACCAGGTTCCCAGCAGGTTCGGCGCCACCGAGGGCCGGGGCATGTGGTCGATCCTGCAGGACCTCCTGCGCGGCTCCACCGATCCGGAAGGCGCGGCCAAGGCACTGGAGAAGGCCGCCTCGGAGTCGTAGCCGAAGGGCCGACCGGCCGGAAAGTGGGTTTCGATGGCGACGACCGGAACACCTGCGGGCGGGCCGGAGGCGGGCGCCCCCGCGCCCGGTGAAGCGACGGGGGCCGCCCCGCCCGGCGGAACCGGCCGCCTGGGGCCGCCCCCGTTGCTGGCGCTGGTCTTCCTGCTGCCAGCGCTGCTGTTCCTCGGTGCGTACATGGTCTATCCGATCCTCTTCTCCGTCTACCGGAGCCTGTGGGGCGCCCAGGGGCTGGAGTTCGTCGGGATCGACAACTACGTCACGATGTTCACCAACCCGGAGACGTTCATCGCGCTGCGCAACAACGTCATCTGGGTGGTCGTGGCGCCCATCGTGGTGACGATCGCCGGGCTCATCTTCGCGGTGCTGACCGAGCGCGTCCGCTGGTCCACCGCCTTCAAGATCGTGGTGTTCATGCCGATGGCCATCTCCTTCCTGGCGTCCGGCGTGATCTTCCGGCTCGTCTACGAGCAGGACCCCGAGCGCGGCCTGGCCAACGCGATCATCACCACCGTCCAGGACACCGTCGCTCCCTCAGCCGCCTACCCCGACGCCCGCCCGCGCCCCGAGGCGCCGCTCACCGAGGCGCCCGGCGGCGGGTACGAGCTGACCGGCGAGGTGCGGACCGGGGAGGCCGTCCTGGTCCCCCTGGTGGGCATCCCGCCCGACGACGTGCCCGACAGCGCCGCACCCGCCGTAGCTGGGCAGGGGACCGGGAGCGGACTCACGGGCACCGTGTGGCTCGACTTCACCCGCGGCGGGGGCGGTCGGCACGGCGCCATCGACGCCACGGAGGCGGGCCTGCCCGCCCTGCGGGTGCAGGCGGTGCGGGACGGCGAGGTCGCCGCCGAGGCCCTCACCGAGGATGACGGCACGTTCGAGATCACCGGGCTGGAGGGCGACGGCCCCTACACCCTCCGGCTCGCCGCGGACAACTTCACCGAGCCCTACCGGGGCCTCACCTGGCTGGGCCCCACCCTCATCACCCCGTCGATCATCATCGCCTACCTGTGGGTGTGGGCGGGGTTCGCGATGGTGCTCATCGCGGCCGGCCTCGCGGCGATCCCGCGCGACGCGCTGGAGGCGGCCCGCGTCGACGGGGCCACCGAATGGCAGGTGTTCCGCCGGGTCACGGTCCCGCTGCTGTCGCCGGTGCTGATGGTCGTCTTCGTCACCCTGATGATCTACGTGCTGAAGATCTTCGACCTGGTGTTCATCATCGCGCCGGGGTCGGTGCAGCGCGACGCCAACGTGCTGGCCGTGGAGATGTGGCGGGTGTCGTTCGGCGGCGGCAACGACCAGGGGCTGGGCAGCGCGCTGGCGGTCTTCCTGCTCGTGCTCGTGATCCCCGCGATGATCTTCCAGATTCGCCGGTTCCGGCAGGAGAACCGATGAGGAGCCGGTGCGAGGCGGAATCGGAGGCGAGCCGATGAGTACACGCGAGGAGACGCGTCCGGAACGCCCGGAGGGGGTACCGGACGCCGCGGCCGGGACCGGCGCCGTCTCCGAGGCCGACGGCGGGCCGCCGCGCACCCTGGCCGAGCGGATCGCGGCCCGCACGGGCTCGGGCGCCATCCAGGTGCTGCTGGTACTCGTCGGCCTGTTCTGGCTGCTGCCCACGCTGGGGCTGTTCGTCTCCAGCCTCCGCTCGCCGCAGGACAACGCCTCCTCGGGGTGGTGGACGGTGCTGGCCGCGCCCTCGCGGCTCACCCTGGAGAACTACGCCGGTCTGCTGGACAACGAGGGGTTCGTCGCCTCGTTCTTCAACACCATCCTGATCAGCGTGCCCTCCACCGTGTTGATCGTCGTGATCGCGGCGCTGGCCGCCTACGCCTTCGCCTGGATGGAGTTCCCCGGCCGCGACTGGCTCTTCCTTGGCGTGGTCGGGCTGCTCGTGGTGCCGTTGCAGGTGGCGCTGATCCCCATCGCTCAGGTGTACGGCCCCCTGGGCATCTACGGCTCGATTCCGGGCGTGGTGCTGTTCCACGTCGGCTTCGGCCTGCCGTTCGCGATCTTCCTGCTGCGCAACTTCTTCGCCGCGATCCCGCGCGATCTGCTGGAGGCGGCGCGGATGGACGGCGGCAAGGAGTTGACCATCTTCCGCCGGGTGATCCTGCCGCTGGGTGGTCCGGCCATCGCCTCGCTGGCGATCTTCCAGTTCCTGTGGGTGTGGAACGACCTGCTGGTGGCGCTGGTGTTCGCCGACTCCGCCAACCAGCCGATGACCGTGGCCCTGCAGTCGGAGATGCGCCAGTTCGGCGCCAACATCGACGTCATCTCCTCGGGCGCCTTCCTGTCGATGGTGGTGCCGCTGCTGGTGTTCTTCGCGTTCCAGCGCTACTTCGTGCAGGGCGTCATGGCCGGCGCGGTCAAGTAGCCGCAGCGGCGCCAGGGGAGCGGCGGACAAGAGGCGCAGCGGGGGAGGCGACGGCCAGCGGCCCGGCCGGCCGCGCGGTGGGCGCGCCCGACCGGGGTCGTGTGCCGTCCAGAGGGCTCAGCGGTTGGCGGGGTGGCCGATGGCCAGGCCGCTCTCCCGGTCGAAGTAGTGCAGCTGGGTGACGTCGACGCTGAGTGTGACCGCCTGGCCGGGGCGCACACCGCTGCGCGGGCTGACCCGGGCGGTGAACAGCGTCTTGTCCGCGCCCAGCGGCAGCGTGGCCGACTCCGCCCCCGGGCCGTCGCCCGCAGCGTCGGCGGCCAGCGCCGCGGCGTCCTCGTGCTGAACCGGCGGGGCGTTCACCGTGAAGATGACATTGATCTCGGTGCCGAGTTCCTCGGTGACGTCGGCGGTCACGGTCATCGCGGCCGGTCCGTGCGAGGAGATCTCGTCGTCCTCGAAGTCGGAGGGGCGCAGCCCCAGGATGACCTGGCGGCCCACGTAGGAGCGCAGCCCGTCGCGGGCGTCGAGCTCGGCGGCGGAGATGGGCAGGGTGTGATCGGCGAACTTCAGCTGCGCACCCTCGCCGTCCTGCTGCAGCTCGGCGACGACGAAGTTCATGGCGGGCGAACCGATGAATCCGGCGACGAACAGGTTGACCGGCTGGTCGAAGAGGATCTTGGGGGTGTCGACCTGCTGGAGGCGGCCCTCGCGCAGCACCGCGACGCGGTCGCCCAGGGTCATCGCCTCGACCTGGTCGTGGGTCACATAGACGGTGGTGACACCCAGGCGCTCGTGCAGCTGGTTGAGGGAGGCGCGCATCTGGACGCGCAGCTTGGCGTCGAGGTTGGACAGCGGCTCGTCCATGAGGAAGGCCTGGGGCTCGCGGACGATGGCCCGGCCCATGGCCACCCGCTGGCGCTGACCGCCGGAGAGCGCCGCCGGCTTGCGCTTGAGGTAGGCCTCAAGGCCCAGCATGGCGGCGGCCTGGTCCACCCGCGCCTTGATCTCGGCCTTGGGGATCTTGCGCAGCTTCAGTCCGAAGGCAAGGTTCTGCTCGACCGTCATGTGCGGGTAGAGCGCGTAGTTCTGGAAGACCATGGCGATGTCGCGGTCCTTGGGCGGGAGGTCGTTGACGACCTGGTCGCCGATGTGCAGATCGCCGTCGGTGATCTCCTCCAGCCCGGCGATCATCCGCAGCGCGGTGGACTTGCCGCAGCCGGACGGGCCGACCAGCACCATGAACTCGCCGTCGTTGATCTCCAGGTTGAGGTCGTCGACGGCCTTGACGTTCCCGGAGTACACCTTGTCGACGCCGTCGAGGACGATTTTCGCCATGGGGGGTCATCTCCCGTGCTCGTAGCCCGCCCGGAGGCCCGGAACGAGCAGCCAATCTTCTGAGTTGATCGATTCGTTTCGAATCGTTGGATCAATTGAACAGCACTGACACATCTTCTGTCGAGAGTTTGCACGGTTTCGATCATGGGGCGACCACGATGTGAGATATCCCGATGCTGGGCGTGGGGGAGCGGGGTGTTCAGGCCCGCGTGGCCCCGCGCGCGTCGCGTCGTCCGCTGATTTCGGACGTGCGTCCCACATGGCCCGACGGGTGGCGCGCCCGATCGCCTCGTCAGCCCCGCTACCACGGTGAATACACTGCTCACAGGGGGTGCGAGGAAGGTGGGCTGGCATGGATTCGGCAGGTGCGTTAGCCTGTCGGCGGTTATCCGATTCCAGTCACTTCGTGCGCTCGACGGCCTTGCGTTGGTATGCCCGGCCTGCCCGCCCACGGGCGTGGTCCCGGGGGCCGACACGGGTCGTGGGGGTTGCGGCGGAGGACGGAGAGTCTGGGTAATCTACTGACCAGTCCAGCACTGGACGGACCGGTTGAGCGGTCCGCTTCTCGTCCTACCGGACGTCGCACCACGCACCAGGTGCGGTCGGAGGTTTGGCGGGATTCGGGGTTCCGCGACCGGGCGGGGGGTTGGACCCGGAAAAGGCCCGGACATCCAGTAGACAACGGTCTCCGCGCTCGCCGCCGACGAGACGGATCCGGTCCGAAGGGTGGTCTCGGGCCTTTTCCGCGTCCCCCTTACACGTAGGTGGAGAGGGCGAGCCGCGTGGTGGCTGAGGGCATCCGGCAGGAACCGGTGGAGTCCGCGACAGGACCGGCCGGGGAGGCGCCGGACGCGCCGGTCACCGGGGACAGGGAGCGGATCCTCCTCGCCGCGCGCGTCCTGGCCGCGGTGGGATCCGGACTGGCCCAGCTGCTCGCCCTTCCGCCGTACGGACTGTGGTGGCTGGGGCCGTTCAGCGCCGCGCTTCTGACACTCGCCGTGCTGGGCGTACGGATGCGACGTGCCGCCTGGCTCGGCCTGGTGTCCGGCGCGACGCTGATGGTCCCCCTGATCAAGTGGCAGGACGTCTTCGGTACCGACGTGTGGCTGCTGATCGCCGCCGCCGAGACCGTCTACTACATCCCGATGGCGATGGGCATCGCCTGCGCCGCCCGCCTGCGCGCCTGGCCGGTGTGGACCGCCGCGCTGTGGGTGCTGCAGGAGGCGGTGCGCGCCCGGTTCCCCCTCGGCGGCTTCCCCTGGGGCAAACTCGCCTTCGCCCAGCCCGACACCCCCTTCGCCGGCTATGCCGCGTGGGGCTCGTCAGCGCTGGTGACGTTCATGGTGGCCCTCGCCGGCACGGTCCTGCTGGCCGGTGCCCTGCGGGCCGTGCGCACCTACCGCGAGGCCGGAGTACGGCGCGCCGCCGCCCCGCTGGCGGCCGGACTGGCCGCCACCATCGCCATCGGCGCGGCGGGCATGGCCGTCCCCCTGGTCGGCGCTCCCACACGCGACCACACCGCCACCGTGGCCCTGGTGCAGGGCAACGTCCCGCGCGTCGGCACGATGGACATCCTCGGCGAGCGCATGCAGGTGCTGCAGAACCACGTCGACGGCGTGCACGAGCTCGCCCGCCAGGTGGACGCCGATGAGGTGCCCCAGCCCGACCTGGTGGTCCTCCCGGAGAACTCCGCCGACATCGACGTCTACAACGACCCCCAGGCCGCCGCGCTCATCTCCGACGCCGCCAAGGACATCGACGCGCCCCTGCTCTTCGGGCTCACCAAGTTCCACGACGGCGGCGCCAAGCGCGAGATCCGCAGCGTGGTGTGGGACCCCGAGGACGGCCCCGGCGACTACTACACCAAGCGCTACCTCGTCCCCTTCGGCGAGTACATCCCCTACCGCGACTTCTTCACGCGGTTCGTCTCCCGGCTGGAGAAGATCGGCAGCGACGCCATCCCCGGATCCAAGCCGGGCGCGGTAGAGCTGGGCGGCACGACGCTGGCCACGGCCATCTGCTTCGACATCGCCTTCGACAAGCCGGTGCGCGAGGCGGTGGCGGCCGGGGGCCAGATCATCGTGGTGCCCACCAACAACGCCAACTACAACTTCACCGGCCAGTCCGACCAGCAGCTGGCCATCACCCAGCTGCGCGCCGTCGAGCACGGCCGCCCGGCGGTCGTCGCCTCCACCAGCGGCATCAGCGCCGTGGCCAAGGCCGATGGCACCGTCACCTACCGGTCCCCGGAGAACGAGCCCGCCGTGCACGTGGCCGAGCTCCCGGCGATGTCGGGGCAGACGGTGGCGACGCGGCTCGGCGCCCTACCCGAGGCGGCGCTGAGCCTCATCGCGGCGGCCGCGGTGATCGCCGGTGTCGTCGGGGCTCGCCGGGCGCGAAGGGCCGCCGACGCTCCCGACAGCGCGGCCGCGGCCGACACCGCGGCGGGCGACTGAATCAGGCCTCCCTTCCACCGTGCGGCGGCGGGAACGATCCCGAGGCGCGGAACGTTCCGCTGGGGGAAAGTGCGATGTCGAGGATGGTGCCCATGCCGCTGCTGATCGTTCTTGCGCTGATGGCGCTGCCCTTCCTGGAGATCTGGCTGATGATCCTGGTCGGGTCGCAGATCGGCGTGCCGTGGACGATCGCCGCCCTGTTCCTGCTGAGCGCCTCGGGTGTCGTGGCGCTGCGCGGAGCGGGGACCAAGGCGTTCCGCGAGGCCGATGAGGCCATGCGCACCGGCGCCCCGCCGCAGGGCGGGCTGCTCGACACCCTGATGGTGATGGTCGGCGGCATCCTGCTGATCACGCCGGGCTTCCTCACCGGCGCCGTGGGCGCCGTCCTGGCCCTGCCCTTCACCCGGCCCGCGCTGCGCTGGGCGTTCATCGCCTGGGCCGAGCGCCGGATCAAGAAGATGGGCGTCCCCGTGAACGGCGCGTTCGCGCCGAGCGGCGGGCCCGTCGCCGGGGAGCGACCCGGCTCCGGAAAGGTCGTCCCGGGCGTTATCGTCGAGGACGAAGCGCCCGGCGCCGCCTCCGGTGAGGGCGGCGACGGCCTGACGCGCCGCGACTGAGGCGCCCTGGAGAAGACCGAAATTGGGTCCCCTGTGGCGCCAGCACACCGGAGATTCACCGGTCCCTCGCCATTGTTCCCGCTCAACGGGGTGTCCGGGGTGGCGGGCACACACGTGATCGCGGGACAATCGGAGGCGTGAGCAAACAAATCCGGTGGAATTACCTCATGGACATGGACGGGGTGCTCGTGCACGAGGAGCACCTCGTTCCCGGCGCCGACACCTTCGTCTCCGAATTGCGGGACAACGGCATCGGCTTCATGGTGCTGACCAATAACTCCATCTACACCCCCCGCGACCTGCGGGCGCGCCTCCTGCGTACGGGCCTGGACATCCCCGAGGAGTCCATCTGGACCTCCGCGCTGGCCACCGCCCGCTTCTTGAAGCAGCAGCGGCCCGGCGGCTCGGCGTTCGTGGTGGGGGAGTCCGGGCTGACGACGGCCCTGCACAGCATCGGCTACGTGCTGACCGACCGCGACCCGGACTACGTGGTGCTGGGGGAGACGCGCACCTACAGCTTCGAAGCGATAACCCGCGCCATCCGGCTCGTGGAGGGTGGCGCCCGCTTCATCGCCACCAACCCCGACGAGAAGGGGCCCAGCCGCGAGGGCTCACTCCCGGCGACGGGCGCGGTCGCGGCGCTCATCGAACGGGCCACCGGACGCGCCCCCTACTACGTGGGCAAACCCAACCCCCTGATGATGCGCTCGGCGCTGCGTGCTCTGGGTGCCCACTCGGAGAACACGCTGATGATCGGCGACCGGATGGACACCGACGTGCGCTCGGGGCTGGAGGCCGGGCTGCACACGCTGCTGGTCCTCTCGGGCATCTCCGACCACAAGACCGCCGACCTGTTCCCCTACCGGCCCACGCGTGTCCTGGACTCCGTCGCCGACCTGATCGGCGCCACGGCCGACCCGTTCGGCGAGGACTGGTCGGGCGAGGCGGACCTGCCGCCGGGGGCGGTCAAGGAAGCCAAGGTCGACTGAGCGTCCCCGACGCATGTGGGGCACAGCGGCGTGAGCACGCACGACGAGGGGCGGTGGCCTGGTTCTGGCCACCGCCCCTCGTCGAATGTGTGGAAGCGGACGCGTCAGGCGCTCTGCCGCTGCTCCGCTGTCATCGCTTCCAGGTGCTCCTGCTCCTCCTTGCGGCGGGCGCGGAGGAGGGCGAGGCGTTCGGCGAGGACCTCTTCCAGGTCCTCCATGCTCCGGCGCTCCAGCAGCATGTCCCAGTGCGTCCGCGCGGGCTTCGCCTTCTTCTCCTGCGGCTCCTCCCCGTTGACCATCAGGGCGTTGTCGCCGCAGAACCGACACTCCCAGTTCGCCGGGGTCTCGGCCTCAGTGGCGAAGGTGACGGAGAAGCGATGGCCCCGGGGGCAGTCGTAGGTGACCTCTTGGCGAGGTGCCAGGTCGGTGTTGCGGTCGTTCTCGTAGCTGGTCGCCCCGAGTCGTGTGCCGCGAAGTGCTCGCTCGGCCATCGTGTGCGTGCCTCCAGGCGCTCTAGCGGTCTTCGTGGATGTAACGCGTCGGTCCGTGTCAAGATTCCCCTGACAGGGGTAATCCAACCGTGCGATAATGTTCAGCTCTTTGTGACGAACCTATCGCCCATTGTGACAGCTGGGCCATTCTCTCGCCCTGCGACTCCTCCGCGTTGCGGCACATCGCCCCTGGTTGTCCGTTGTTTTGCCGGATCTTTACCGTGCGGTGGTGGTGTGCCGTACGGGGATCTGAAGTCCCCGCCCGGCAGATGAACAAAACAGACCCGCCCGCGCATTCCCCGAGTTCCGGGAACGCGCGGGCGGGGCCTGGGTCACTCGGCGCGCTGGAGAATGACGACCGGGATCGGACGGTCGGTCTTGGCCTGGTAGTTGTCGTAGTCCGGCCACACCTCGGCCATGAGCGGCCACAGCCGCGCCTTCTCCTGCGTCGAGGCGGTTCTCGCGTGCGCGGTGAACCGGTCGCCCTTCACCTGGACCCCCACCTCCGGATGCGCCGTGAGGTTCTTGTACCAGGAGGGAGAGTCCGGCGCACCGCCGTTCGAGGCGACGACCACGAAGTCGGCGCCGTCGGACCGGTAGATGAGTGGGGTGGTGTACCGCTTCCCCGTCTTGCGGCCCGTTGTGGTGAGGAGAAGGACGGTCGTGCCCTTCACCCAGTCGTGTCCCTCCTCGCCGTCGGTCGCCTGGTAGCGCTCGACGTGTTCCTTGCCGAACAGCACGATGTCACCCTGCCCTTCGTCCGGTTGCGCGGGCCCCTAACCATCGGCCCTCGGGACGGCCACGGCGGTGGCCTCGCCTCCGCGGCCGCTCTCGGCATCGGTGTGCGCGCCGTCGCCGGTGTCGGCCTCCGCGCTGGTTGCGCTCTCGGTGTCGCCCGCGGTCGAGTCATCGCTGTGCGGGCGGGTGTGCCGCAGCAGATAGGCCGACAGCACCGCCGTCACGATCAATACCCCGGCACCGAGGTAGGAACTCACGTGGATTCCCTGGGTGAAAGCCTCGCGGGCGACCGCCAGCAGCTCCTGTGCGGCGGCCGGGGGCAGTTCGGCGGCCGCCCCCGTGGCCCCGGCCAGAGTGTCGCGAGCGGCGTCCACGGCCGCGTCCGGCAGCCCGCTGGGCGTGTTGGCGTTGATGTAGGCGCGGTAGATGGCCGTGGCGACGCTGCCCAGGACGGCGATGCCGACCGCGCCGCCGAACTCGTTGGCGGTCTCCGAGATCGCTGAAGCCGCACCGGCGCGCTCCGGCGGCGCCGAACTCACGATGAGGTCGGTGATCAGGGCGGTGACCGCGCCCAGCCCGCCGGACATCAGGATGCCGCCGACGACGATGTAGGGCAGGCCGGACTCCGCGCTGATCCCGGTGATGACCAGGATGCCGGAGGCCGCCACCAGCAGACCGCCGCTCACGATGAATCCGGACCGGACGAAGCGCACCAGGATCGTGGCGAGCGTGACGCCGACCATCATGCCCAGCAGCGAGGGCATCGTCCACACGGCGGCCATGAACGGTCGCAGGCCCAGCACCAGCTGCAGGTACTGCGACATGAAGAACATGGCGCCGAACATCGCGAACATGGCGAGGGTGACCGCGCCGAGCGAGGCGCTGAACGCGCGGGCGCGGAACAGGTGCAGGTCGATCATGGGGTGGTCCACCTTCCGCTGCCGGTGCAGGAACACCGCCCCGAGGGCCAGCCCGACGACGACGCACAGCGTGGAGGTCCACGCGAAGCCGTGCTCGGCGAACATCTTCATCCCGTAGATCACCGGGAGTACAGCGGCCAGCGAGAGCACGGCGCTGATCAGGTCGAACCGCCCGGCCTTGGGATCACGGAACTCCGGAACCATCAGCGGGGCCAGGGCGAGCACCAGCACCATCGCCGGGAGGTTGAGCAGGAACACCGACCCCCACCAGAACGACTCCACCAGCAGGCCCCCGATGATCGGCCCGAGCATCGCGCCACCGCTGAACCCGGCCGTCCAGATACCGATGGCGGTCCGCCGCTGCTGGGGGGAGTGGAACATGTTGCGGATGAGCGAGAGCGTGGACGGCGCCAGCGTCGCACCGCCGATCCCCAGTAGGGCGCGGGCGGCGATGAGCATCTCGGCGCTGGTCGAGTAGGCCGCGGCCAGCGACCCGACGGCGAACAGGGCGGCGCCGGCCATCAGCACCCGGCGCCGCCCGATGCGGTCGCCCAGCGAACCCATGGTGATCAGGAGACCGGCCAGCAGGAACCCGTAGATGTCGATGATCCACAGCAGCTGCGCGCTGCTGGGCCGCAGGTCCTCACCGAGCCAGGGGAGGGCCATGTACAGCACCGACATGTCCATCGAGACGAGCATCCCGGGCAGCACCAGTAGTCCGAGCCCGATCCATTCCTTGCGTCCGGCGCGCCCGCCGGTGTCCGTGGTTGTGGTGGTCGCGGTTGAGTCCATGCTCCCACCGTGGTCCGCCCCGCTGACGGCGCACGCACCCGGCGCTGACCGCACCCGCCCCACCCGCTGACCGTGCTGACGGGACCGGTACGCGGGCACCACCCCGACCGGCGGGCCAGCGCCGCGGACGGGCGGGGACGGGCTACCGTCGGCCGCCGTCCGCCCCATGCCGCCTCCGTCGGCCAATGCGCGGCAAAGGCCGCCCCAAGGTGTTTGACACCCCACACGACCTGCGGCGACGATGCCAGCGGAGGCGAGGGTCGCTGTCCGCGGCCGCCCGCATCCTCGTCGATCGGCGCACCCGCCTCCGGTCCAGCCGAGCTCGGCGCGACGCCGTGTGTCGGACCGTCGAGCCCCACAGGCAGCGCCATGACCACGATCACCGCGGCCGTCGCCCGCGACACCATCGGCATCGAGCAGCTCGAACTGGACGACCCCCGCCCCGACGAGGTGCGGGTCCGGTACGCGGCGTCCGGACTGTGCCACACCGATCTCGAGGCCGCGGCCGGTCGGATGCCGACACCGCTGCCCGCCGTGCTGGGCCACGAAGGGGCCGGGGTCGTGGAAGCCGTCGGATCGGCCGTCGAGGGCCTGGCACCCGGGGCGCGCGTCCTGCTCAGCCTCGACTCCTGCGGGCACTGCGCCAACTGCCGACGCGGCATGACCATGTACTGCGACGAGCACATCGCGCTCAACTTCGGGGCGCAGCGCGCCGACGGCAGCGTCGGACTGCGCGACGCCGCCGGCCGGCCCGTGCACGACCACTTCTTCGGGCAGTCCTCCTTCGGCTCCTCCGGTCTGGTGCACGCGCGTGCCGTGGTCCCGGCCGACGACGACCTCCCCTTCGAGGTGCTCGCGCCGATGGGGTGCGGCGTCATCACCGGGGCCGGCGCCGTCCTCAACTCGCTGCGGGTCGAGGCCGGATCCACCGTGGCGGTGTTCGGCCCGGGCACCGTCGGCCTGAGCGCGCTGCTGGCCGCCGTCGCCGCCGGGGCGGCGCGGACCATCGTCGTCGGCCGCGACCAAGGGCGCCTCGACTTCGCCCGATCGCTGGGGGCCACCGACGTGATCGACTCGCGCCACGTCGACCCGCTGACCGCCATCCGGGAGCTGACCGGCGGGCGCGGTGTCGACTACGCCGTCGAGAGCACCGGCGCGGTCGGGGTGATGCGCACCGCCGTCGAGGCGCTGGCTCCGCTCGGCGCCGCGGCGATCCTGGGGGTCGCGGGGCCCGGCCAGGAGCTGTCGGCCGACGCCTTCGAGCTCCTCAAGGGGCGCACCGTCACCGGCTCCGTGATGGGCCACCAGTCCCCGGCCGTCCTCATCCCCCGGCTCCTGGCGCTGCACCGGCAGGGCCGGTTCCCGGTGGACCGGCTCGTCACCACCTACCCGCTGCGCGACATCTCCGCCGCCATCGACGACGTGCGCGGCGGCCGGACGGTCAAGGCCGTCCTCCTGCACGACCACGGAGCCGACTGAGACCCGTGCGCGGAGTTCCGAGGTGGCGGGTCAGCCGCCCGACGCCGAAGGGACGGCGCCGGTCAGCGCCAGCGCCCGGTCCAGGGGCAGCGTCGCTCCCCGGCCGCGCGCCGCGTCGAAGGCGGTGCCGCCCAGGGCGGCGCGGCACCGCTCGGCCAGGTCGCGGCTGTCGGGGGCACGGTGTCGGGGCACCGCGCAGGGCGGCCGACGTGCCGAGCAGGACCGCGGCGCCCTCGGCGTCGCCGTCGATCATCGCGGCGGCGGCCAGGCCGTCGGCCACCGGCGCGGAGATCCGTGCTCCGGGGATGGACTCCAGCGCCTGAAGGTAGATAAAGCGGGCCCGCGCGGTGTTCCCCTCGGCCGCGGCGATGCCGCCCAGGGTGATGTGGATGAGCGCCCGCGTCTCGATCGCCGAGCTCGACCCCGCCTGGCACTCCGTCAGTGCCGCACTGCACAGCCGCCGCGCCTCGCCCGGGGCGCCGCGCCGCAGGGCGACCTCGGCCAGCCGGCGGTAGGCCCCGGCCAGAGCCTCGTGGATCCCGGCCCGGCGGGCGATCTCCGCCGCGTGCCGGTGGTCGGCCTCGGCGCCGTCGAGGTCGCCCAGGCTCGCGCGGCCGGAACCGCGCAGGGACAGGATCTCCACGGTGTCCTCTGTGGCACCCAGCGCCTCGGTCATGGCCAGTGCCTCGTCGGCGTGGGCGATACACCGCTCGCCGTCGCCGCGCAGTTCCGCGAGTCCGCCCAGGCCGGTCAGCGCCAGCACCATGCCCCAGCGGTCGCCGAGCGATCGGAAGCCCTCCAGCCCCGCGGTGAACGCGCGCTCCGCCTCCTCGGCCACGTCTCCGGCGAACGCGGCGTAGCCGAGCTGGACGTGGGCGATGGCACGGGTCCAGGGGTCGGGGGCGGCCAGGTTGTCGCGCATCAGCGGGGCGATGTCGAACTGTCGCTCGGGGGCGCCGCTGGCCACCGACCACAGCATGTCGACCAGGGGGAGCCGCAGCGGGCGCGGCGTGTCCCGGACGATCGCCTCGGCCACGGCCAGGTGGGGCTCCAGCTGGTGGGCGTCTACCCCGCCCGAGGCGGCGTTGACGACACACAGCACGTACTCCTCCTCGCGCCCGGCCGGGGGTGCCGGTGCGGGGGACGCGCCGTCGGCGGAGGCGGCCGTGATCGCCGCGAGGATCTCACCGGCGAGGGGACCGGCCTTCCCGCGCAGCCCGCGCAGCCACCAGTACGGGGACAGCGCGCCGACGAGCCGCAGCGCGGCGTCCAGGTCGCCGGACTCCACCGACCAGCGCAGCGCCGCGTGCAGGTTCTCCTGCTCGGCGGCGAGCCGGGGCAGCCAGTCCACCTGTTCGGCGCGGCGCAGGTGCGGCTCGGCGGTCTCGGCGAGATCGAGGAAGTGCCGGGCGTGGGCGGTGCGGAAGCGGTCGCGCTCTTGGGCCTCCTCCAGCCGCTCGGTGCAGAACGCGCGGATGGTCTCCAGCATCCGGTACCGCCCATCGGCGGTCTCCACCAGTGACTTCTCCACCAGGCCGGTGAGCAGGTCGACGACCTCGGCCTCGGGCATCTGGCACACCCGGGCCGCCGCCTCCAGGGTGGCGCCGCCGGAGAACACGGTCAGGCGGCGGGCCAGCCGCCGCTCGGCATCCCCGAGGAGGTCCCAGCTCCACGCCACCACGGCGCGCAGGGTCTGGTGGCGGGGCTGGGCGGCGCGGTCGCCGCGCGACAGCAGCCCGAAGCGGTCGTCGATCCGGGCGGCCACCTCGGCGGCCGGCAGCGAGCGCAGCCGTGCCGCGGCCAGCTCCAGCGCGAGCGGAAGGCCGTCGAGGGCCGAGCAGATCCGCAGCACGGCTTCGGCCGTCCCCTCCTCCGCGGTGAAGTGGGGGCGGACGGCGGCGGCCCGGTCGGCGAACAGCCGCACCGCCGGGTAGTCCAGGGCCGCCGACAGGGTGCTGTCGGCGGGGGCGGAGGCCAGCTGCGGCACGGGGCACAGCCGCTCGGCGGTCAGCCCCAGCGGCTCGCGGCTGGTCGCCAGCACCCGCGCGCCGGGGCAGGCGCGCAGCAGGCGGTCGGTGAGCCGGGCGGCGTCACCGATGAGGTGTTCGCAGTTGTCGAGGACGAGCAGCAGCCGTCGCTGTGCCACGACGCCGGTCAGCCGGGCGACGGCCTCGGGCGCCTGGCCGGGGCGGCCCGGCATCAGCGCGGGAAGGGCGGTGTCGCGCGCACCGAGGGCGTCCAGGATCGCCAGGGGGAGGTCGGCGCCGTCGCTGAGCGGGGCCAGCTCGGCGAAGTACACCTCGCCGGGGTAGCGGGCCGCCGCCTCGACCGCGAGCCGGGTCTTGCCCACCCCGCCCGGGCCGGTGAGGGTGACCAGGCGCTGGGTGCTGAGCAGGGCGGCGACGCGCTCCAGCTCGTCCTCGCGTCCCACGAAGCTGGTGAGCTGGGCGGGCAGCTGCTGCCTGGGGGGCGCGGCCGCGGGCTGGGCGGGGGCGCTGAGAGCGGGGTCGCCGCGCAGGACGGCCAGGTGCAGCTCGGCCAGCTCGGGGGAGGGGTCGGTGCCCAGCTCCTCGGCGAGGACACGGCGGGCGTCCTCGAACGCGGCGAGCGCCTCGGCCCGGCGGCCCGCCCCGTAGAGGGCGCGGATGAGCTGGCCGCGCGGGCGCTCCCGCAGCGGGTGGGCGGCCACCAGGTCGCGCAGCTCGGTCAGCAGGGCGCGGTGCTCGCCCCGGCTCAGCTCGGCCTCGTTGAGATCCTCGCGGGCGGCCAGCCGCAGCTCCTCCAAGCGTTCGGCCTGGGCGCGGGCGAAGGGGGTCGGCCCGGCATCCGCGAGGGCGGGACCCGCCACAGCGACAGGGCGTCGCGCAGCAGGCCGGCGGCACGGGCGTGGTCGGCCGCGCCGAGCGCCGCGCGGCCGTCGGCGGCCAGCCGCTCGAAGCGGTAGGCGTCGACGTCGTCGGGGTCGACCGCGAGCCGGTAGCCCGCGGGATGGAACTCGACGGCCGGTCCGGCGCCATCGGATCCGGCCAGGCCGCGGCGCAGCCGCGACACCAGGGACTGGAGGGCGTTGGCGGCCCCCTCCGGTGGGGTGTGGCCGTACAGCCCGTCGATCAGCCGCTCGGTACCGACCACCTGCCCGGCGTCGAGCAACAGGAGGATCAGCAGCCCGCGGAGCCGTGATCCGTTGATCGTGACGGGCTGCCCGTCGCCGGAGCGCGCTTGCAGGGGGCCGAGGATACCGAACCGCATGGCAATGATTTTCGCCCACCTCCGGTGCCGCCGGTGACATGTCGGGGGTGTGGTCCCGTTCACCGGGGCCCGTCCCCCGCTCGCCTGGATCGTGGCACGTCGCCCGGGAACGCCCGGATGCCGCCGGAACGCCCCTATTCTCCCCGCGGCCACCCTATCGGAGCTGTGGATCATGGGGCCGGGCCTTCCGGTCCGCCGTGCTGTGCCGGTCGGTCCCGGAGCCGCGGGAGCCGCGCAACGCCCGCGGAATCGAGCTTCCGGCTCTTGACGCGGGGTGCCCCGTCCCCCAATGATCGGTCGGGCGACGTAACGGTGGATATCCACTGAATCACCCAATGTCGCCATCCCATTACCCCGCTACTGAATCCCCACTGATCCCCCTTCAGTTCGCAGGAGGTTGACCGGGTGACCCCCCGAAAGCATCCCCCGGCGTCGTGGCGCGCCACCACCCTGGCCGTGCTCACGGCGTCCGCACTCGCCCTCACCCTGGCGCCCGCGAGTGCCGATCCTCGCCCCGCCGACACCAACGCCCACGCCAACGCCAACACAGTCACAGCCCCGGCCGACGACGGCATCGTCGAACGCCTGGAGGCCATCCCGGGTCTGCGAATCGTCGAGGAGCAGGACACCGAGCCCGGTTTCCGCTTCTTCCTCCTCGCCTACGATCAGCCGACCGATCACAGCGACCCCGACGGCGCGACGTTCGAACAGCGCCTGACCCTGCTGCACCGCGGCCTGGACCGGCCCACGGTGCTGCACACCACCGGGTACAACGTCCCCACCTTCCCCTTCCGGGCCGAGCCCACGCGGATCGTCGACGGCAACCAGATCTCCACCGAGCAGCGGTTCTTCGAGCCGTCCCGCCCCGACCCGGCCGACTGGTCGAACCTGGACATCCGGCAGGCCGCCGCCGACCACCACCGCATCGTCGAGGCGCTCAACGACATCTACAGCAAGGAGTGGCTGTCCACCGGCGCCTCCAAGGGCGGAATGACGTCGGTCTACCACCGCCGCTTCTACCCCGGCGACATCGACGGCACCATCGCCTACGTCGCGCCCAACGACGTCCGCAACCACGAAGACCGCGCCTACGAGAAGTTCTTCGACGGCGTCGGCTCGGACCCGGCCTGCCAGCAGAGCCTGGCCGACCTGCAGCGGGAGTCGCTGGAGCGCCGGGACGAGCTGGTCGGGCACTACGAGAAGCTCGCGGCTCGGGAAGGGTGGACCTTCGACCGCACCATCGGCAGCGCCGACGCCGCCTTCGAGATGCTGGTTCTGGACACGCCATGGGCGTTCTGGCAGTACCAGCCCGAGTCACGGTGCGCGGAGGTGCCCGCCACCGACGCCGGCACCGACGAGATCGCGGCCTTCCTCGACGACGTCGCCGGGTTCGAGTTCTACAGCGACCAGGGCACCGAGCCCTTCATCACGTACTACTTCCAGGCCGCGACCCAGCTGGGCTCGCCGACCGTGCCCACCGGCCACCTCGACGACCTGCTGCGCTACCCCGACCAGTTCGGCGGGGACACCTACGTGCCCGACGACATCCCGATGCCGCGGTTCGACCGCCGCGCCATGCCCGACATCGACCACTGGGTGTACAAGAGCGGCGAGCGCATGCTGTTCGTCGACGGCGAGTTCGACCCGTGGGGTGCCGAGTCGTTCCGCGTCCGGTCGAGCAGGCGCGACACGATGCGCTTCGTCGCCCCCAAGGCGAACCATGGCGCCAACATCGCCAAGCTGGGGAACCAGGACCGGGCGGCGGCCACGTCGGCGGTCCGGCGCTGGGCAGGAGTCACGGATGAGGTGACGCTGCGGCGGGCGCCGGTCGCCTCGGAGCTGGACGCGGCCGGCGCGGCGCTGCGGCAGCAGCGGCGCCACCACCGCTAGCGGACAGCGGGGTGGGGGCAGCAGCGCGCCCCCACCCTCATCCGCAGAGCGGAGCACCGGCTCAGAGCCGCTCGGGCACCTTGTTGCCGACCTCGCGGATACCGCGCCGCATGTCGGTCTTCCACAGCAGGAATCCGCCGATCAGGAAGAAGATGATCAGCGAGAAGATCGCGGCCCGGTATCCGCCGGTCAGCGTGACGGCGATGGTCACGGCCAGCGAGCCGAGGAACGTCGATCCCCGGTCGCTGATCTGGTAGAGGCTGAAGTACTCGGCCTCCCGTCCGCGCGGGATGAGCTGGGAGTACATCGAGCGTGCGAGGGCCTGCGCGCCGCCCAGCACCAGGCCGATTCCGACCCCCATCGCGAGGAAGAGCAGCGGTTCGCGGGCGGGCAGGAAGTAGCCGAGGGTCACCAGCACGCACCACACGACCAGCGTGCCGAGGACCGCCCGCTTGGATCCCACGCGGCGGGCGGCCATCCCGACCATCAGAGCTCCGGCGAAGGCCACGAACTGGATCATCAGGATCGTGCCCATCAGGATGCCCTGGTCCAGCTGTAGGTCCTGGGCGGCGAAGGGCGCGGCGTAGCGGACCGCGGCCTGGATGCCGTCGTTGAAGAAGATGAAGGCGAGCAGGAAGAGCAGGGTCTGCGGGTACTGGCGCATGTGGCGCACGGTGTGCACGAGCTGCACCGTGGAGGCCCGCAGGTTGGGGCGGGCCGAGCGGGCGGCGAGCTCGCCGAACCGGTTCCGCAGCGGCTTGAGCGCGATGATCGTGAATCCGGTCCACCAGATCCCCACCGACGCGATCGCGATCCGCACGGCCTCGCCCTGGCTGATGCCCAGGGCGTCGGCTTGGAGCACCAGCACGAGGTGGGCGGCGAGCAGCAGCGCGCCGCCGAGGTAGCCGATCGCCCACCCGACGGTGGACACGCGGTCGCGCTCGTCCGGCGTCGCGATCTCCGACAGGAAGGAGTTGTAGATGACCAGGGAGGCGCCGTAGAGGACGTTGGCGACCAGGAAGAGCGCGGCGGTCGTCACGTAGTCGCCGCCGGTGAAGTAGAGCAGCGACGTGGCGACCGACCCGAGGAAGGCCAGCCAGAACAGCCAGCGCTTCTTGTGCTTGCTGTGGTCGGCCAGCGAGCCGAGCAGCGGCAGCAGGAGGATCTGCAGCAGGATCGCGACGGTGGTCACGGCCGGGTAGACCGCGTTCGCGTGCAGCTGGATGCCGAGCGGGTGGACGTAGTAGGCGCCGCCGGTACAGGTGGCGGTGTCGGGAGCCCCGGCCGTGGTGCACGCCAGGCCGCTGAGGTAGGGGCCGATGAGGACCGTGACCACCGAGGTGATGAACACCTGGTTGGCCCAGTCGTAGACATACCAGCCGCGCTGTTCGCGTCGTCGCTGCGCGGGATCGGCGGAGGGAGAGTTGTCCGGGACCTGCGCCGTGGGCCGTGAGTTCATGGAGGGCGGGGTCCGTCCTATTCGTCGCTTTGTTCGGAATTGTGCCAGGTGCCGCGCTCGATCAGCAGCCCCCTCAGCGCGGTGATGTTGTCGCTCACGATGCCGTCCACCCCCGCGTCGAGCAGGCGTTCCATCAGCGTCGCGTCGTTGATCGTCCACACGTGCACCTGCATGCCGAGCCGGTGCGCGGTGGCGATGAGGTCCCGGCTCAACAGCGGGAAGCCGCGCATGCGCAGCGGGATCTGCACGGCTCCGACGCCGCGCCGGGCCAGCCACCCCAGCAGCGGGGTGAACGAGGCGAACCGCAGCCGCGCGACATCCACCGGACCGCAGGATGTGGCCACCGGCCGGTCGAACGCGCACCGGGCGCGGTCCAGGCGCACCTGGTCGAACGAGCCGATACACACCCGGTCCCAGGAGTTGGTGCGGCGCAGGACGCGGACGAGCGGCCGCACGGCGGCATCGGACTTGATGTCGATGTTGAACCGCGCCTCGGGCCAGGAGCCGAGCAGGTCCTCCAGCACCGGCACCGGTTCACTCCCGCCTACCCGGGCCTGCGCCACCTCGGAATAGGGCAGGTCGGCGATGGTTCCCGACCGGTCCGTGGTGCGGTCCAGCGTGTCGTCGTGGAAGGCCAGCAGCACACCGTCGCGGGTGGCGTGGACGTCGGTCTCCAAGTACCGGTAGCCCAGATCGATCGCGTGCTGGAAGGCCAGCGCCGTGTTCTCCAGCTCCGTGCGGATCCGACCGTCCTCATCGGTCAGCCATCCGCCTCGGTGGGCCAGTCCGACGGGCGTGGGGAGGTCGAAGTATCCGTGATTCATGCAGTTCCTAGCGGACGATCCCGGCCTTTTCGGACACTCGCGTCCTTGAAGGTCGAGAGGTTGACATCAGAAGTATGGGGTGACCCGGAACACGGAGCAACGGCGGGGGTCGGCGTCGGGCCGGAGCCGGCCGAGGGCGGTTCGGACGTTCACGGCCGGGATTCGCCGAGAAAGTTGGAATTCCAGGTGGCAATGGGCGTCTGCTGCGGGTCCTTAGGTAGCGGATGGGCCGGCGGCCCGTCCATGGACCCCCGGTTGTATGGGAAATCGAAGGGAATCCGCAGATGCCCTGTCAGCTCTCCCGGTCACTCCGCCCCTGCCCCGTTCTCCGGCCGCACGCCCCTGTCGATCGGAGTCGCGTGCACCAGCTGTCCCAGTTCGCCCAGCACACGGCCGAGGTCCTGGCCGGGGAGCGTCCGCCGGGGCAGATGCGCAACCTGTTCTGCGGCGCCGCTTACGAGCGGCTGGTGCGCCGCGCGGGCGGCTACGCGTCGTCGGTGCAGCGTCCCTGTGTCAGCGGCACCGTCATGCGCAATGAGACGGATTGGAGCGTGTTCGAGGTCAGCGCCGTCGTCGCCTGCGGTACCCGGCACCGCGCCCTGGCGATGCGGGTGGTCTTCGCGCAGCACGCGTGGCTGTGCACGCACATCGAGACCGATCTCGAGCGTGGTCGGCGGCCGTGCGGACGGGGCGGCGTGCGCCGCCGAGGCCACCGGGCCACGTGACGAGCCGGTTCGCGGACCCGTCGGCCGCCGGACCCTGAGGCCCGCGGGCGAGCGCGTGGCCGGATCACGAGGTCGTCGGATCGGCGGAGGTTTCGGACACCGCGGGTCCGGGCTTCCCGAGACCCGTGTCCGGCCCCACCGGTCATGGGGGCCGGACACGGGTTCTCAGTGAATTTTCTCCACGCCGGGTCGCTTGTGGGGGAGGTGCGGGCGTGGTGTCGCCGATCCGCCTGCCGAATCGTGGTACGTATCGGATCGAATCGTCGCAAGACGACCGCGCGTCAGCCGTGACCGGGTGTCCGGGTCGGCGCGACACTTGATACCTGGATCGGCATCAGGAGCCCGACGCCTGGCTCCAGGCCCGGTCTCGGAGCAGCCGCAACCCGTTGAGCGCGACCAGAACCGTGGAGCCCTCGTGTCCGGCCACGCCGAGGGGGAGGGGCAGCGTGCCGACGATGTCCCAGGTGGCCAAGGTCACGATCACCGTCCCGGCGATCACGAGATTGGCGATCACCAGCCGACGTGCCCGGCGCGCCAGGGCGACCGCCGCGGGAACCGCCGCGAGCTCGTCACGGACGACCACGGCGTCGGCGGTCTCCAACGCAAGGTCGGAGCCTGCTCCGCCCATCGCGATCCCGGATCGCGCGGTCGCCATGGCGGGTGCGTCGTTCACCCCGTCACCCACGAACGCCACCCGCTGTCCGCCTTCGGCCAGTTCCCGTACCGCCGCGGCCTTGTCCTCGGGGAGCAGACCCGGACGCACGTCACCGATACCGACGGCAGCGGCCACCCGCTCCGCCGCCCCGGCGTTGTCGCCCGTCAGCAGCACCGGCGGGGCGGCGCTCAACTCGCCGCAGCGTCGCACGCCACGCTCGGCGTCGGGACGCAGTGTGTCACCGATCCCGATGACGGCCACCGCCACGCTGTCGGCGACGACCGCCACGGCGGTACGGCCACTCGCCTCCACCTCGGCCGCGATCGCACAGGCACGGACGTAGGAATCCGCGGGGGCTCCGTCGCCCGCGGCGTCCGGCCGCATCCGCCGCGGCTCGCCCACCTCGACGCGTACACCCTCCACCGTGGCGGCCACGCCCCGCCCCGGAGCGGCGACGAAGTCCGTGGCGTCGGGCACAGCGATCTCCGCGGCCCGAGCGGCGGCCACGATCGCGGCGCCTACGGGATGCTCACTGGGGTACTCGGCGGCCGCCGCCGCGCGCAGGACCTCGGTCTCGGTGCGGTAGCCGCCCGCTGCCCGGCGCTCATGGCCCTGGGCGTCGATGAGCCGGATGTCCTCCACCCGGGGGCGGCCCGCGGTGAGTGTTCCCGTCTTGTCGAAGGCGACCACCGACGTCGCCGCCAGCCGCTCCATCGCCACCGCGTTCTTCACCAGCACACCGTTGCGTCCCGCCGTCGCCATCGCGGCGAGGAGCGGCGGCATGGTGGCCAGGACGATGGCACAGGGCGAGGCCACGATCATGAAGGTCATCGCGCGCAACAGCGCGGACTCGAGGTCGGATCCCAGCAGCAGCGGGATGGTGAACAGCGCGATAGTCGCGACCACGACGCCCACCGAGTAGTGCTGTTCGAAGCGCTCGATGAACAGCTGGGTGCGCGCCTTGGTCGCGGTGGCCTGCCGCACCTGCTCGGCGATGCGGGCGACCACGGTGTCGTGCGCGGGACGGGTGACACGGATCCGCAGCGCACCGGAGCCGTTCATGGTCCCGGCGAACACCTCGTCGCCCGCGCCCTTGGCCGCGGGGAGGGATTCCCCGGTGACCGTCGCCTGGTCCACCTCGCCCGCCCCGTCGACGACCTCCCCATCGGCCGCGATCCGCTCGCCCGGACGGACGAGCACGGTGTCGCCGACGCGGAGATCCGCGGCGTCGACGGCCTCCTCGGAACCATCGGTAGCGACACGCGTCCCTCGGTCGGGGGCAAGGCCGAGGAGGCCGCGCACCGAGTCCTCGGTGCGCCGGGTGGCCAGGGCCTCCAGCGCACCAGAGGTCGCGAAGATGATGATGAGCAGGGCGCCGTCGAAGATCTGGCCGATCGCGGCCGCGCCGATGGCCGCGACGATCATCAGCAGATCGACATCGAGTGTCCGTTCCCGCAGCGCCCGGAGCCCGGACAGCGCCGGCTCCCATCCGCCGACGGCGTAGCAGGCGAGGTAGAACGCCCAATACGACCACGCGGGCGCCCCCGCGAGGTGGAGCAGCCCACCACAGCAGAACAGAACGAGCGCCGCGGCGGCCCATCGCACCTCACCGAGCGCGAACATCGGCGTGCGCCGCCGGGGGATCGGTGCACGGGCCTGACCTCCGGCCCGCTCGGCAGCGGGAGCGGATACGAGTGTCGGCATGAGAACTCCAGGCAGGACGCTGAAACGATCGAAGGACACAATACACGCTCATATGAAGATGTCTTCATATGAGTCCGAGTTATGCCCTCGATCACCGCGTCGCCCGGCAGTTCCCGCCCCCGCCCACGGTCGCGTCGGCCTGGGATCCCCGCGTGGTCAGTACCATGGCCGCATGGGGCACAGGCCGATAGCAGGTACGCAAACAGCGGACATCGCAGGCCCGGCGAGCCTCGACGCCGCCGGAGCGGCGAAAGTCGCCGAAACCCTCCAAGCCCTCGCGGCCCCCAGTCGCCTCCTCATCCTCACGGCCCTGCGCTCCGGCCCCCAGACGGTCGGCGAGATCGTCGACACGGTGGGCCTGTCACAGTCGGCCGTCTCCCACCAACTCCGCCTACTGCGCAACCTCGGCCTGGTCACCGCCACTCGCGACGGCCGCAGCATGAGCTACGCCCTTTACGACCACCACGTCGCCCAACTCCTCGACCAGGCCGTCCACCACATCGAACACCTCCGCCTCGGCATCTCCGACAGCTGACCACCCGCGCGGCGCGGGCGACCGGGGAGAAGGGAATCGGGGTCTGCTGGGCGGCCTTGTCGGCGTTCGTCCTGTCCGGTGTTCTTGGGTGAAAAGCGGCACCGAGGGCGGAGGGGGTTGGGGGGCGCTGGTCCCCTGAGGGGGAGGCGGGCCGGGCGAGCAGCGGCGGCCCGCTCCGCCGGTCACCTCCCCGGCGGAGCGGCGGGGGCGGCAGCGAGGGCGGGTGGGTGGTGGGGGTGCCCCGGTCGGCTCTGGGGTGGGGCGGGCGGGCCGGAAACCAGATTGCGGGCCACCCGGAGCCGGGTATGCCCGGTTTGCCACACGTTCCCCGCGATGATCATGGGAATTCTTCCGAAAATCGGCCGGAAATCGAAAGAATTCCCATGATCATCGCCAGAAGGGCTCCGCAGTGGGGCGACAAGGCGGGCAGGGACGAGTGCTTTGTCCTATTTTTCATGGTCAGCGCGGAGTGGATGCGTTGATCTCGGGAAAGTGCGCCAAAAAACCGTCGGAATTTGGCGCACTTTCCCGAGATCAATGGAGGCGCGGACAAAACGGGCACACGGAGAGCGCTTTCCCGCCCCGGGGCACCGTGCGCCCACCCGCCGGACGACCGGCGCCCCCAGCCCCCACCGCCCTCGGTTCCGCTTTTCACCACCGAACACCGGAAAGGACGAACGCCGACAAGGCCGCCCAGCAGACCCCCTGCCCCACACCGTGATGATCATGGGGATTCCGTCGATTTCCGGCCACTCAAGTTTCGGGTTTATGCCTCCGCGCTCGCTCCCTCGGTGATCTTGCTGATGCCGTCACTGTCGGCTCAGAAGGCGACTGCAGCAACGAGGCCACCGCAGCCACCCCGCGAGGAGGACAGACACAACCCGACAAATCAGGCGTCAACTGGATCCAGCATGCACATCCATGCATTATGCAGCATTTTCCCGAAACTTGAGCGGCCATTTCTCGACAGAATTCCCATGATCATCGGCGGAGGAGGCCAACGGCGGGGCGATCCTCCCGCATTGCGGAAGCTCGCTCGCGCGAAGCGGAGCCCCCGGGCTCCGGGTGGCCGGAGGGGCTGATCCACCTGCCCGCAGCCGCCCGGCCCGCGCCGGTCTACCCGGCCGACCCCGGGTCGCGCGTTCCGCCCGGTGGGTGAGTGTGGTGCCCCACCCGTCCGCTCCTCGTCGGTGCCGCCTTGCCCTCGCCGTCGGGAAGCTTCACGTCGCCCATGCCCCCGGCGGTCGCCCGGCGCCGCTGCACCCGCTGGGCGACCGGTGCCCCCAACCCCCTTCGCCCTCGGCGCTGCTTTTCACGCAAGAACACCGGAGGAGCCGAACGGACCGACCCAGCAGGCCGGGTTCCCGTGGTGGTGGGCGGGTGGGGCCGTCGGCGGGGTTTGGGGTGGGTTGGTTGGGTGGTTTCGGTCGGGCCGTTGTTGGCCTGGGTGGGCCGTCGGATGGGTGTCCGATACTGCGCTTCCACGGCGTGCGACCGCTGTTTCGAGGGGTTTTGCGCAGTGTGCACCGGACGTCGTGAACGTCGAGTGCCCTCGGGCTGATTTCTTCTGTTGTAGCCGGTGGTTTGGGGCTTGACCCCAAGCTAAAGTAACTCTGTGTCGTCTTTTGAATACTTAGAGTCGCGATCGGATGGGGTGACTCACCGTGGACGCGCCGAGCAGGTCCCCACACGGATATTCCGGAATGACTGGGGACGACTGACGCCGCCCCAACTGGGGGTGTGGACGCCGACGTTGACCGTGAGCGTGGTCATCCCCGCCCGGGGCCGGTCGGAGCGGCTGGCGTTGACGCTCGCCGCGTTGGCCGGGCAGACCTATCCCGCTCGACTGCTGGACGTTGTGGTCGTCGACGACCACTCATCACCCCCGATCCAGCTGCCCTCGCTGCGGCCGGCGCGGTGCCGCATTGAGCGTGCTCCCGCCACCGGCAGAGGTGCCGGGCATGCGCGGGCCTACGGGGCCCATGTCACGTCCGGGAAGGTGATCTGCTGGCTGGATCCCGACATGGTGGTCGGGCCGCGCTTCATCGAGGCGCTGGTCCGGTGGCAGCACGTGCACGCCGAGTGCGTGTCGCTCGGGCGGGTGCTCTTCTGCGCGCGTGGGCCCGAGGACCCGACGGCCCTGGCCGGGCTGGCCCGCTCGGGCAGTCTGTCCTCTGCACTCGCCGGTTCCTACGGTCATGCCCGCGTGGCGCGGGTGCTGGAACAGAGCTGTGGGCTGCGTGACGCCGATCACCTCGGCTTCCAGGCCTACGTGGGCGCCGCCGTGTCACTGAGGAGATCGCTCTACGAGGCCGCGGGCGGCGTCGACCCGGCGCTCGACCTCGGGCAGGACACCGAGTTCGCCTACCGGCTGTGGCAGGCCGGAGGGCTCTTCCTGCCCGAGTACGCCGCACCCGCCTGGCACATCGGCCCGGCCACCCCGGCGCGCACCCGTCTGCCCTCCGCCCGCTTCCAGTCGACCGCACTCGCTCCGCTGATGCCCCACCCTCGATCCCGGCGCGGACTGCCGACGGCCGACGGGCGCCGGGTTCCCCTCGTGCGTGCCGTCGTGGACGTCGCCGGTGCCCCCTACGAAACCGTCAGCGGCTGCGTCGACCGCCTCTTGGACGGCACCGAGCAGGACATCGCCGTGACGCTCGTCGCGGACTGGGACGGCGGCGTCTACGGCGGCACGTCGGCCAACCCGCGCCTGGAGCTGCGCCTGATCCAGGCCCGCTACCTGTCCGAGCCCCGCGTCTCCTTCTCCGCTGTCGCCCCGCGCACGGGGTTCCCCTCGCCCTACCTGCTGCAGGTCCCCGTTGCCTGGGGGCTGGGTGGCGACACGCTGGCCCGGCTCGTCGCCCGCGCCGAGCGCGCCCGGGCCGGGCTGGTCGAACTCTTCCCCGAGTCCGCGCCCACGCGCGGCGCGGGGATCCGGCTGTGGCGGACCCGTGCCCTGACCCGCGCGCTCCGTGTCCGGTCGGAGGGCGAGTCCCTCGCCGACGTCGTCTCCGAGGTGCACGGACGGTACCGGATGCACGCCGGGCACGAGTGCCTGCAGGACCTGATCGCCCCGCGTTCGACCGAGGCCCGTGCACGCGCCGCACGACCCTCGGATGGGAGACCCGGCGCGGCGACGGCCGCGAGTGACGGGGACACGGCTGTGGCGTCCCGCCGGGACACGTCAGGGCCGAGGAAGGGGCGTGGCGCGATGAGGCGCTTGGTCGGGCGCCTGGGGAAAGGCCTGGCCCGGCGCCGTCGCCGACCGTAATGGGCGCGGGGAGCCGACAGAAGTGCTGTCCGGGGCCCTCCCGGTCTCGGTCAGTGGGGGAAGACACCGGCCGAGCGGCGACGGGCGGACCCCGATTTCAGCAGACAGCCATAACACTGTGCCACACATGTGCAACATCAGGTGAGGTATTCGGGTGAAAAGAAAAGGCCGCGTGTCGCGGCCTCTTCAGTTCGTCGCGGACCGTATCGCGAACCCGAGCTAGGACCCGCTGATCGCGTCGATTGATTCCTGCAGGTCAGAGCGGATGTCCTCGGGTAGAGGAGCTGAACCGGTCTCCTTGGAAGCCGACTCCTGGCCCTCGGGACTGATGACGTAACTGAGGAAATCGCGAAGCCGCGCGGCGTCCTCGGCACTGTCGTACTTCAGGCACGCGATCTCGTAGCTGACCAGCACGATCGGGTAGGCGCCGGACGCCGTCGTCCCGTAGTCGATGTCGATCGCGCGGTCGAGGGCGTTGCCGCCCTCGCGCTGCGGCGACTCCGCGACCACGCGAGCCGCCGACTCCGGAGACAGCTCCACGAACTCGTCGCCCACGCCGACCTTGGCGGCGCTCATGTGGCCGACATGCGACGCCTCGACATAGCCGATCGTGCCCTCGCCGCCCTGGACCGTGTCGGCGATGCCGCTGTTGCCCTGTGCCGCTTCCGCCGGAGGCACCGGCCACTGGCCGCTCGGCTCGTAGGGCCAGTCGTCCCCGGCCGCCGCGTGCAGGTACTGGGTGAAGTTCTCGGTCGTACCGGACTCGTCAGAGCGCGAGACCGGGGTGATCCGGGTATCGGGCAGGTTCACGCCGGGGTTGGCGTCGGCGATCGCCTGGTCGTCCCACCGCGTGATCTTGCCGTCGAAGATCCGGGCGATCACCTGCGGCGTCAGATTCAGCGAGTCGACACCCTTCAGGTTGAACACGACGGCCACCGGCACCACATAGGCCGGGATGTTGATCGCGTCAGAGCCCAGGCAGCGCGGCGCGGCATCCTTGAGTTCGGCGGGCGAGATCGCGGCGTCCGACCCGGCGAAGTCGACCGCGCCGTCGATGAACTGGTTGCGCCCGCCGCCCGACCCGATCGCGTCGTAGAAGATCTGCGCGTCCTCGCAGTTGGTCTGGTACGCCGCGATCCAGGTCCGCATCGCGTTCTCCTGGGCGCTGGACCCCGCCCCGGCGATGTTGCCATCGAAGCAGGCCAGATCGGCGGGCATGGGGAACGGCTCGCCGCCGCGCACCGCGATGTCGCTGCCGCACCCGGCCGTCACTGCCAGGGCGCCGATGAGCGCAGTGGCGGACAGCTTGCGCGAGGTGGACCGGAGCACGGTGAGTCAATCCCCCTTGTCAGTGCCGGCGACCCAGTGTGCCCACGTAGACCTATCCGACGGCGATTGCTGAAAGTGATGGTGATCGAACACCGTCGAAGAATTTAACAAGAGGTGGAGCCCTATGCCGAACGGGAGCGCTGTGGCGCCACTCACCCTGAGGGCCGGGCGCTCGCCTCCGGTGTGCGGCGGCCGTCCTGCGGCCGAACCGCCCGGGCGGCGGTGGCGCGGTCAGGCGCCGCCCTGCCGCGCCTCCTCAACGCGCCGCAGGACGGCGCGCAGCCCCAACTCGTATCCGGCGACCCCGCATCCGGCGATGTACCCCTGCATCACCGGCGCCGTCACCGACGTGTGCCGGAAGGGCTCGCGCGCGTAGACGTTGGAGATGTGCACCTCCACACACGGAGTGTCCACGGCGTCGACGGCGTCGCGCAGCGCGATGCTGTAGTGCGCGAACGCGCCGGGATTGATGACGACGCCGTCGAGGTCGCGCGCCGCGTGGATGTGCTCGACCAGCTCGCCCTCGTGGTTGCTCTGGGCGCAGACCACCGTAACGCCGAGCTCCTTGCCGAGGGCCGTCACCGCCGCCTCGATGTCGGCGAGCGAGGTGCTCCCGTACTGCTTCGGGTCGCGCTCGCCGAGCAGGTTCAGGTTCGGCCCGTTGAGCAGGAGCACGGTGGGGTGCGAGGTGGAGTCCGGCACGGCGATGCCCTTCCGCGGATCAATGGTGCGCGGGGCGCGGCGCCCCGGGGCTGACGTGCGTCAGCCTAGTGGCAGTGGCCGCCCGCGCCTGGAATGCGCCCGGAGCTCCGCCCGATCCGGGCGTTGCGCGTGCACCCGCTGGCCCCAGGGACGCGGAGACGCTATTTCCGGGCGATCCGTTAGGGCGGGAAACCTCTGATTCGGAAATACCTCATCACAATGCGCGCCGCGGGCACGCATGAAGTGTCGACCGCCGACGAGGTCAGCACTCTGTGCGCTGGCGAGGCCTGCCTCCAGCGGTCGCTCGCGACCGTGCTCCTGTGCAGAATGGGCGGTTCCCAGCCGACCTGGTGCGTGGGCGTGCGCACCGAACCCTTCCAGGCCCACGCCTGGGTGGAGGCCGAAGGCGCCCCCGTCGGTGAGCCGATGCCCGCCGACTACTACCGGCCGCTGATCCGAGTGCCAGAGCCGTGCCGCGCCGGGCGCTCGACGTGATCTCCGGTGCGGCGGCGGATACGAGAGGTCTCGCCCCGAGAGGAGCCGGGCGCCATGCGGCCCCGCGGTTGTCCGCGCGGTCAATCGGGCACGGCATGATCCGCTGGTGGAGCGGGCATGCCCTCAGGCGATGGACACACTCGCCTCCACCTACCGGTTGCAGCTGGGGCCCGGGCGTACGTTCGCCGACGCCGCGGGCCTCGTCGACTACCTGCACCGCCTCGGAGTCGACGCCCTCTACGTCTCGCCGGTCCTGACCGCGGCCCCGGGTTCCGAGCACGGGTACGACGTCGTGGATCCCTCGCGCGTCTCCTCGGTGCTCGGTGGTGAGGAGGGGCGTACCGCACTGATCACGCGGCTGCGCAAGTCCGGCCTCGGCTTTGTCGTCGACATCGTGCCCAATCACATGTCGGTGGCCGTTCCCGCCGCCAACCCATGGTGGTGGGATGTGCTGCGCGCGGGCCCCGATTCGCCCTACGCCCGCTGTTTCGACATCGACTGGACGCACGGCCCGATTCCGCTGCCCGTCCTGCCCGACGACGGTGACGAGGGCGATTCCGGTGCCGCCGCGCTGGACGGGCTCACCATCGTCGACGACTGCCTCAGCTGTGGCGATCAGCGCTTTCCGTTGGCACCGGGCACCTACACCCCGGGCGATGACCCCGCCGAGGTGCACCAGCGTCAGCACTACCGACTGGTGCCCTGGCGAAGCGCCGCGACCGATCTGCGCTACCGGCGCTTCTTCGACATCAGCGGCTTGGCCGCCGTCCGGGTGGAGGACCCCGACGTCTTCACCGCCACGCACGCCGAGATCCTGCGCTGGGCCGAGCGGGGGGAGGCGGACGGCCTGCGGGTCGACCACGTCGACGGGCTGAGCGACCCCGGCGGATATCTGCGGCGGCTGCGGGACTCCTACGACGGCTGGATCGTCGTGGAGAAGATCCTCGCTCCAGGGGAGACACCGCCCGCCTCCTGGCCGGTGGCCGGGACCACGGGGTACGACGCGCTGCGCGAGGTGTGCGGTCTGTTCATCGACCCCGAGGGGGAGCGGCCCCTCACCGACCTGGCCGACACTCTCGGCGTGCCCACCGACACCGGCGCGGTGGAGACCGAATGCCGGCGTACGGCCGCTACCACGCTACTGCGGGTGGAAGTTCGCCGGATCGCCGCCCTGGTCGACGACCAAGACGACGACGCGGTCGAAGAACCCGGGGCGGAGGCCGTCGCCGACGACGGAGCCGGACCGCGGCTGAGCCGGACCGAGCAGGCCGTTGCCGAACTCCTGACCCGCTTCCCCGGCTACCGCTCCTACCTCCCCGAAGGCGAAGCCGACTGGGCGGAGGCCGTCGCCCGCGCCCGCAGTGCCCGGCCCGACCTTTCCTCCCTGCTGGCCCGCATCGACGGCCAGGCACGCGCCGATTCCGGAGGGGAGCTGGCCCGCCGCATCCAGCAGACCAGCGGCACGGTCGTCGCCAAGGGCACCGAGGACACCGCCTTGTACCGCTCCACCCGCTTCATCGCGCTCAACGAGGTCGGCGGCGACCCGGACCGCTTCGGGGTGAGCGTCGCGGAATTCCACGCTGCCGCCGCCCGCCGCGAGGCGTCCTGGCCGTGCGCCATGACCACGCTGTCCACCCACGACACCAAGCGCTCCGAGGACGTCCGCGCGAGGCTGGCGGTACTCACCGAGATCCCCGCGGAGTTCGCCGCGGCCGAGCGCGACTGGACCGAACAGTGCGGCCTCGGGGAGCCCTCGCTCAACCTGCTGGCCTGGCAGACCCTGGTGGGCGCATGGCCCATCAGCGCGGCCCGGCTGCGCGGCTACCTGCTCAAGGCGGCACGCGAGGCCAAGCTGCGCACCTCCTGGCTGGCCCCCGACGCGGATTTCGAGAAGGAGATCCGCTCCTGGCCGGAGCGGGTGCTCTCGGACGCGTCGCTGGCCGACGACGTTGCCGCGCTCGTCGCCCGCGTCCGCGAGGCAGGGTGGAGCAACGCGCTCGGCCAGAAGCTCATCCAGCTCACCGCGCCGGGTGTCCCCGACCTCTACCAGGGCACCGAGCTGTGGGACCTGTCCCTGGTCGACCCGGACAACCGGCGGCCCGTCGACTTCGCCACCCGCATGATGATCCTGGAGCGCCTGGAGTCCGGCTGGCTGCCGCCCATTGACGCGGCGGGCGCCGTCAAGCTCCACGTGGTCCGGCAGGCGCTGCTGCTCCGCCGCGACCACCCCATGCGCGGCTACCGCCCGCTCACCCCCACCGGCCCCGCCGCCGCCCACGCCGTGGCCTTCGCGCGCGGCCCCGCGCTCGACGTCGTCACCATCGCCACCCGGCTCCCGCTGCGCCTGGCCGACTCCGGTGGCTGGCGCGGCACCGCCGTCCCGCTGCCGTCCGGCCCGGGGACCTGGAACGACCTGCTCACCGGCCGCACCATCGCCCCCGAGCGCACCGATGGCTTCACCACCGCGGCCCTCGCCGAGGTCCTCGACCCCTACCCCGTGGCCCTGCTCGTCCGGCGCACCGCCGACACCGCCGAGCCGAGACGCCCCTGAGGTCTGTGCGCCGCGGGCCGAACCGGCGGCCGCCCCGTCGCGCCTAGGCGTGGCCGGTGAGGGCGGAGACCGTGATCAGGCACACGATGGCGAGGAGGATCACCCCGAACGCGATGGCGCCGGGCCGCTGGGGGACGGGCTTGCCCGGGTCGAGCGGCGGGTGCCACCCGCCGGAGGGAGGGGGCAGCCGGTACAGCTGCTGCCGGGCGATGACGTTCATCAGCAGGATGATGGGGTGGACCACCAGCGAGAAGGGGCTCCACCACCCCTGCCACAGCGACTGCGCGGTCATTTGACGGTAGACAGCGATTCCGCAGGACCGGCAGAACGGGCCCGACTTGGACAGGAACTGCATGAGGGCGATCATGCCGCGGTGGGCCCGGATGGTGACGTAGGCGGCCGGCTGGCAGCCGCAGATCTTGCACTGCATCGGGGCGCGTCCTGGCCAGGGAGCGGCGCCGGGACGGCCTGCGGCCTGCGGGTAGGCGGCATAGGGCGCCTGCTGCTGGGAGTGCGGCGAGTGAGGGTGGGGAGGCTGGGCGTGCGGGGGCCGCGGGGGTTGGGGGTGAGGTGTGGTCACGAATCTGGCCTTCTGTCGGTAATGGTGTGATTGCGAAGGGGCATGCTAGCGGTCGGACCGGACACGACGTGCCGGTCCGCCGCCGCGCGACGGTCGCCCGCCCGGCGCACCGGCGCGCCGCCGATAGGCTGATCGCGATCATGTCGAGTTCCTCTCCCGCCACCGGGGCTGGCCGCGCCGCCGTCACCGACCGGTTGCGCATGCCCGCCTCCGTCCTGGCCGCCCTCGCCTGCCCGCACTGCGGCGCCGGCATTTCCCCCGCCGGAAACGCCCTCGCCTGCGCGCACGGACATGGCTTCGACGTCGCCCGGGAGGGCTACGTCAGCCTCCTCACCGGCCAACGGCCCACCGGCACCGGGGACACCAAGGAGATGGTGCGGGCCCGGCAGGAGTTCCAGGAGGCCGGACACTACGCCCCGCTCGCGGCACGGCTGGCCGCACTCGCCGCGGAACACCTCCCCGCCGTCCCCGCCGCCGGTTCCGGTGCCGAAACCGGGCTGGTCGCCGACATCGGCGCAGGCACCGGCTACTACCTGCGCGAGGTGCTGGAGGGCTGTACCCGGTCCACCGGGCTGGCACTGGACGTCTCCAAGTTCGCGCTACGCCGCGCCGCCAAGGCCCACCCCCGGGCCGGGGCGGCCGCCTGCGACGCCTGGCGGGGCCTCCCGTTGGGCACCGGCACGGTCGCGCTGCTCCTCAATGTGTTCGCTCCCCGTGACGGCGCTGAGTTCCGCCGGGTCCTGCGCGAGGACGGCGCGCTCATCGTCGTCACCCCGACCGCCCGCCACCTGCACGAGCTCATCGACGCGCTCGGGCTTGTCACCGTGGACGCGCGCAAGGAGGAGCGGCTCGAAACGACACTCGGCGACCATTTCTCGCTGACGCGCCGCGAGGAACTGGACCACCCGATGCGGCTGCCGCACGCTGCCGTGGCCACCGCCGTGGGCATGGGGCCCAGCGCCCGGCACCTCGATCCGGGCGAACTGGAACGGCGGATCAGCCGGCTGCCCACCCCCGCCCCGGTCACGGCGTCCTTCCTGCTCTCCGTCTATCGACCGGTCTGACGGCGTGGTGCTGCCTCCCCCCGGGTAGGCACAGTCCGTGGGCGAGTGGGAGCGGTTCTCGGTGTGGGCGCCGGGGCGCGAACAGGTGCGGGTCCGGGCCCGCGGGGCCGATCACGCCATGGCGCGTGGCGAGAACGGGTGGTGGCACGCCGACGTGCCGGGCGCCGGACCGGACACCGACTACGCGTTCCTCCTCGACGACGACCCCACGCCGCTTCCCGACCCTCGTTCCCAGTGGCAGCCGCGCGGCGTCCACGGCCCCTCCCGCCGCTACGACCACGCCGCCTTCCCGTGGAGCGACGCCGCCTGGACCGGGCGGGCGCTGCCCGGGTCCGTCCTCTACGAGCTGCACATCGGCACCTTCACCCCCGAGGGGACGTTCGATGCGGCCATCGGCCGCCTCGACCACCTCGTCGACGTTGGCGTCGACCTGGTCGAGGTGATGCCCGTCAACGCCTTCGACGGCCACCACGGCTGGGGCTACGACGGGGCCCTGTGGGGCGCCGTGCACGAACCCTACGGCGGCCCGGACGGCTTCAAGCGCTTCGTCGACGCCTGCCACACCCGCGGCCTGGGGGTCGTCCTCGACGTCGTCTACAACCACCTCGGCCCCTCGGGCGCCTACCTGCCCCGGTTCGGCCCGTACTTCGACGGCGAGACGCCCTGGGGTCCGTCGCTCAACCTCGACGGCCCCGGATCCGACGAGGTCCGCCGCTACGTCCTCGACACCACCGCGGGTCTTCTGCGCCACTACCACCTTGACGGCCTGCGGCTGGACGCCGTGCACGCTCTGCGGGACCACCGCGCCGTCCCTCTGCTCGCGGAACTCTCCGCCGAGGTCGACGCGCTGGCCGCCGGTCTGCGGCGTCCTCTCGCCCTCATCGCCGAATCCGACCTCAACGACCCGCGCACCGTCACCTCGCGCGACGCCGGCGGACACGGCATGACCGCCCAGTGGTCCGACGACCTGCACCATGCCCTGCACACCGCGCTCACCGGCGAGAAGCACGGCTACTACGCCGATTTCGCCGTCCCCGACGCCCTCGCCCGCACCCTGCGCCGGGTCTTCTTCCACGCCGGGACCTATTCCTCCTTCCGCGGACGCACCCACGGCGCGCCCGTCGACACCGATTTCGGGAGCCTTCCCGGCCACCGCTTCCTCGCCTACTTGCAGACCCACGACCAGGTCGGCAACCGGGCGCGTGGCGACCGCCTGTCCGCGTCGGTATCCCCGAGCCTCCTGACCTGCGGCGCCGCCATCGTGCTGTGTTCGCCCTACACGCCGATGCTGTTCATGGGGGAGGAGTGGGCCGCGTCGACGCCGTGGTGCTTCTTCGCCTCCTTCCCCGATCCGGTGCTGGCCGCCGCGGTGCGCGACGGGCGGCGCCGCGAGTTCGCCGCCCACGGGTGGGGCGAGGAGGACGTGCCCGACCCCATGGACCCGCGTACACGCGAGCGGTCGGTGCTGAGGTGGGACGAGCGCGGCACCGAGCCCCACCGCTCCGTACTGGAGGTGTACCGGGCGCTGATCGCGCTTCGCCGCGCCCGCCTCGAGCTGGCCGATCCCCGCCTGGACCGGTTCCGGGTGGACGCGTCGGAGGACGGCCGTCTGCTGGTCCTGCACCGGGGGCGGCTCCGGCTCGTCTGCAACCTGGGCCCGGTCCCGGCCGAGGTCGCCCTGGACGCCCCTGCCCGCGACGTGCTTCTGGCCGTTCGGGACGGGGCCATCGTGCGTGGCACCGCCTCCGACGGCATGGACGCGCCCGGCGCGAAGGTGCACCTGCCGGGCGCCTCCTTCACGATTGTCGCGACCTAGCGGGACAGCCGGTCGCGCAGCAGGCGGGGGAGTTCCCGCACCCGGTCGAGGTCGCCCAGCCCCTGCGATGCCCGCGTGAGCTCCTCGCACTCGGATGGGGTGAGATCGAGGTCGGCGGCTGCGACGTTCGACTCCAGCTGGGCGACGCTGGAGGCGCCCGGGATCGCCATCACCGACGGGTGCCGGATCGTCCAGGCGAGCGCGACCTGGGCCGGAGTCGCCTGGTGGGTGTCGGCGATGTCCCGCAGCAGGCCGAGCAGGGGCCGCACCCGCTCCAGGTTCTCCGGCAGGAACAGCGGGTTCATCGTCCGGACCCCGCGGGACGGGCGGTGGTCCACGTCGAACTTGCCGCTCAGCAGCCCCTGGGCGAGCGGGCTGTAGGCCATGATGATCCGCCCCGTGTGCTCGGCGTACGGGATGAGGCGCTGTTCAGGGGAGCGGGCGAGCAGGCTGTACTGGACCTGGTTGCTGATTACAGGCGCCCCGAGTTCGGCCTCGGCCCGCCGCCAGCGGGGAAGCGAGAAGTTGCTGACCCCCACCTCGCGGATGACCCCCGCGTCACGCAGAACGCGCATGCCGCGCATGGTCGTGGCGTCGTGGACCAGCGGGTTGGGCTGGTGTACCTGGTACAGGTCGATCGTGTCGAGGCCCAGCCGGGCGTCGCTGGCCACCCCGCGCTGCTGTACCACCGGCGAGAGCGGGAGCACCGGAAAGATCTTGGTGGCCACCACGACGTCCTCGCGGGGCGTCCCGGTCTCCTCCAGCGCCGTCCGCAGGGCGGAGCCGAGGATGCGCTCGCTGCGGCCGAAACCGTAGGCCTCGGCGGTGTCGAACACGGTCACCCCGAGTTCCAGCGCGCGGCGCACGATCCGCGCCGATTCGGTTCGGTTGTATTCGGCGCTGTAGCCCCATTCCGGCGACCCGAACTGCCAGGTACCCAACCCGATCTTGGAGTAGCGGCGGGTTGTGTCCGCCTTCTCGATGTAGCGCATGGCTCAGGCTATCGAGCGGTGCGGCGGCATCGGCGCTGGGACACGCGCGGCGCGATCCGGCTCGATGCCATTCCCGCATGGTCGCTAAGGCTTTACTTACCTTCGCTTGCGTAACCTACGGGGCCGTAAGTTATGGTGGCGTAGGTTCACACAGCCGTCTGAAGGAGAGTCGACCCCAATGGGAGAGTCCCAAACCGCCGTTTCGACAGCGGAACGACGAGCGTCCAAGCTGGAACTCGACGTTGAACATGCCCCGAAGGGTCCGGGCGCGAAGTTCCTCTTGGGTGTGTACATCGGGCTCCCGATCCTTGCCGTCATCGCGGCGGTCCCCTTCGCCTGGGGATGGGGTCTGACCTGGGTCGACGTCGCGATCTTCGCGGTGACCTACATCTTCACCGGCCTGGGTATCACCGTCGGGTACCACCGCTACTTCACCCACGGCTCCTTCAAGGCCAACCGCCCCCTGCGCATCGTGCTGGCCGTGGCCGGGACCGCCGCCATCGAGGGTCCGGTCATCCACTGGGTGGCCGACCACCGCCGCCACCACAAGTACGCCGACCGCGAGGGCGACCCCCACTCGCCGTGGCGCTTCGGCACGGACTGGAAGGCTCTGGGCAAGGGCCTTATCTACGCCCAGTTCGGCTGGCTGTTCTCCAGCGAGCGCACCTCCATCCAGCGCTTCTGCCCCGACCTGCTCGCCGACAAGGACATCGCGCGCATCTCCCGGCTCTTCCTGCCGATCGCGGGCCTCTCGCTGTTCCTGCCTGCGTTGGTCGGCGGTCTGGTGACGATGTCCTGGTGGGGCGCGCTGACCGCGTTCTTCTGGGGTGCCCTGGTGCGGCTCTTCCTGCTGCAGCACGTGACCTGGTCGATCAACTCCATCTGCCACGCCTTCGGCGTGGAGGAGTTCGAAGTCCGCGACAAGTCCCGCAACGTGTGGTGGCTGGCGATCCTGTCCTTCGGCGAGTCCTGGCACAACCTGCACCACTCCGACCCCACCTGCGCCCGGCACGGCGTGCTCAAGGGGCAGATCGACCCGAGCGCCCGCGTCATCTGGGCGTTCGAGAAGCTCGGCTGGGCGTGGAACGTGCGGTGGCCCAACGAGAACCGGCTTGCGGCCAAGCGCGTCGACAAGGTGGACCAGGCGGCCTGACCAGCGAACCCGGCGGGGTCGGAGACGACCCGTCGGCGTCGACCGCGACGGCACGCGAACGGCGGCCGCACACCCCGCGAGTGAGCGCGGGCGTGCGGCCGCCGTCGTGTCGCGGTACGGATCTCGGATCGGAGCGGGGTGGGGATTGTGCATCCATCCCTGCGCCAGGTCGGATAGGCGCGATCAGTCGGAATTGACGCCTTTGTTGCCTTCTGGTTGGATCCAGCGTGCCATCTGTCCTCCGTTCACCTCGTGCCGCGAGTGATCACGAGTGACATCTGATATCCGCCCACGTCGGGCCGTGACGTCCGGCCGGTGGCCGGACCGCGTGGAGGACACGTCCCCCGACTAGAGAGCGATGGTCATGGTCGACCATTCGACCGGCTCGCCGACGGATCCTGCGGGTCGTCGCAGGCTCGGCCTCCATCCCCACCGCATGCGCCTCGCGAGCCTGGGGCAGCGCCTTCGCTCCGGTGCCTCCGGCCTGACCATCGCCGTCCTGGCGATCGCCCTCGTCGGCACCGTCTTCGGCGTCGGCGCGCTCGGGCGTGCCGACGAGGTGTCGGACGGCAACGCGTGGCTGTGGACCAGCCCCACGGGCGAGGTCAGCCGCGTCAACGGGCACAACGCCCAGGTCGACCTGGTCTCGTCGCTGCCCGAGGCTGAGGGCCACAACGTCGAGGTCACCCAGAACGACCAGTACCTCATCCTCCATGACAAGGACACCGGGAAGATGACCTCGGTCGACCTCAGCGAGATGGGGTTCACCGGGAGCCTCGATCTGGGCAAGGACAGCGACGTCGGGCTGGCCCTCGGCCGCTCCGCCGCTGTGGTCATCGACCGTGCCGCGGGGGAGGTCCGCGCCGTCGACCCCGCGACGCTCCAACCCACCGGCGCTTCCATCAACCTGCCCGCACCGCTCGTCGGCGGCGCCTTCGACGACGGCGAGACACTGTGGCTGGGCGTGCCCACCCAGGGCACCGTCGCCGGGGTCCGCGTCGCCGGGCAGAAGGCCGAGGTCGCCGAGACCGTCGCGGTGTCCGACCCCGGAACCGACATGGCCCTCACGGTCCTCGACCAGGGTGCCCTCGCGGTGGACCGGGCCGACGACCGCATCGTCTCCATCGACGGCGGCGGCACGCCTCGGGTCCTCGACGCGTCGGCTTCGACGAAGGGCGCCGAGCTCCCCGCACGCACACGCGGTGACATGGCGGCGATCACCGCGCCCTCAGCCGGCGAGATCGTCACGGTCTCTCGGCCCAACGGTGCGGGCGCGATCGACTCGTTCTCCTACAACGCCGACGGATCCGGGACGGCCATGCCGTATGCGGGGCGCGTGTACGTGCCGTTCGACGGAGATTCCCTCGTGCGCGTGTACCGGCCCGATGGAGTCGAAGAGGGCGAGGTGCACCTGCCCGAGGCCAAGGGGCCCCTCGGCCTTGAGGTCAGAGAGGGCAGCATGTTCATCAACGCCGCCGAGTCCGGCGCGGCGGCTGTGGTCGACCCCGAAGGTGAGGCGCGCGTCATCGACAAGACCGCCCGCCCCCCGGGACCGGGCGGGAGCCCCGAGCCGCTGCCCGACCTTTCCACCCGCCAACCCGAAGAGCCGGATCACGACGGCGACGACGAGCCCGAGGAGCGGAGCGCCGACGCGCCGGGTGCACCGACCCCGGTGTCGTTCACGGCCGGGGACGGCTCCGTCACGCTGTCCTGGCCCGCCGCCTACTCGCCCGACACTCCGATCGAGAGCTACGAGATCACCTGGCAGGGCGGCAGCAAGACCGTGTCGGGCGATGACCGCAGTGTGGAGATCACCGGGCTGGACAACGGCACCACCTACCGCTTCCGGGTCGCCGCGACCAACGAGAACGGCACCGGCCCGGCCGCCCAGACCGGCCGCGTCACCCCGTCGACGGGGGCGCCGGACGCTCCGGAATGGGTCACCGCGGAGGCCGCGACCTCGACCAGCGCGACCGTGACGTGGGCGGACGTCGACGGCGCCGAGGACTATCTCGTCAGCACCTCGGCCGAATCGGGAGCCGGAGTGACCGACCGGTCCTCGTCCACGAACTCGGTGACCGTCACGGGGCTGGAACCCGGTGGGACCTACACCTTCACCGTCACACCGCGCGGCGCGGGCGGTGTCAGCGGCGAAGCCGTGAGCAGCGACTCGTTGACCCTGTCCGAGACGGAGCTGAGCGCACCCGCGAAGGCCGAGTTCACGGTCAACGGCGGCACGGTGAACGTCACCTGGTCCGAGGTCGAGGGCGCCGTGAAGTACCGCATCACGCCGGGTGGTGACGGCGCGTCCGCGATGAAGGAGACCACCACGGCGGGCGCGACGACGTCGCAGTCCCTCAACCGCGGGGCGTCGGGTCGCTGCTACTCCTTCACAGTGACGGCGATCGGCCCGGACGGCGCCGCCGCCAACAAGAGCACGACCAGTGCCTCCTCCTGTGTCCAGGAGTTCCGCTGATGCGCGAGACGGACGGACGCGAGAGCGGCACGCAGCACCGCCGAGAGACGACGAGAGGAACGGCCGTGGCGTCGCGGAAGCCGGGCACCAGGAAGTGGGTCACCGCCCTCGGCGGTGTCGTGACGGCCGCGGCGATGCTGGTCGTCGTCTCACCGACCGCCGCCCAGGGCGCGGACCCGCAGGCGGTCTGCAATCAGAAGGACACGAACGCCAACGACTACGTCAAGGTCAACGACGCGGCGGTACCCAACGGGAAGGGGACCGTCTACCTCTACTTCAGCAACGGAACCGGCTCGAACTGCGCCATCACCATCGGCAACGTCTCAGGATCGACCTACATGGACGTCGGCCTCCGCCGCGAGTCCGACGGGGCGTCGAAGTGGGACGACGGTAACTTCAGCGAGTACGCGGGCCCGGTCTATCTGGACGCCGACAACATCTGCGTCGACTGGACCGGCGCGGTCGGCGACCGGTCCGTGACGGTGAAGAAGTCCAACTGCGACGGCAGCGGCGGCTGACGCGGGGCCGACACCTGCCGCCGCCCATGTGGCGGCAGGCCCCGCACGCGGAGGGTCATTGTGTCGCGCGACGTTCGGGGGCGGACGCATGCGTCCGCCCCCGAACGCCTGTTGTCGAACCTGCCGATGCTTCGCGCGGGCCTGCTCGAAGCCTCCTTGCGGGATCTCCCGGAATGGAGACGACCGGCGCGACACCGGCGCCCGTCGCCCCGCCGCGCGCCCGACCACGCCGTTCACGGCCCTGCCGCCGTCGCGATTCTCCGAACAGCACCTGGGGCGCCGCCTCCCTAGCTGCAATCTCCTCGTTCGAAGGAAGCCGCTGACGAGGGAAGCACCAGCGTTCACCGCTGGAAGACCGTCAGTCCGCAGGCTCCGACCAGGCGACCTGGACCTGCTCCGGTCCGACGCCGCGGCGGGTGTACAGCGCGCGGCCCTGCGGCAGCCGCCGCGGTGCCACGCCGTTGGAGATGCGGCCCTCCATGCGGTCGCCGGAGAACAGCATGCCGGGCGTCGCCATGTCGGCCAGCGTCTGTGCCACCGGCTCCAGCATCGACCGTGCGGCGCCGCCCGTGCGGCGGGCGGTGATCAGGTGCAGGCCGAGGTCGGCGCCCTGGGTGAGGAACGGCACCAGCGGGGCCAGGGGGTTGGAGCGTCCGGCGACCAAGTCCATGTCGTCGACCACGACGAACAGCTCCAACCCCTCCCACCAGCTGCGGTTGCGCAGCTGCTGCGGGGTGACGTTGGGTCCCGGGATTCGTTCGCGCACGTTCCCGGCCAACTCGGTGGCGACCGCCTGCGTGTGCTGCGGGCTGGTGCAGTAGGCCAGCAGGTGGTCGTCACCCACGAGCCCCAGGTGGGCGCGGCGGAAGTCGACGAGCACGATGCCCACCTCCTCCGGCGAGCGCGCGGTGAGCTGCCGCAGCAGAGCCCGCAGCAGGGTGCTCTTGCCGGTCTGCGGGTCGCCGAAGACCACGAGGTGGGGATCCTCCCGGAAGGAGAACACCGCCGGACCCAGGTCGCGCTCGCCCAGGCCCATGGCCAGGCCGTTGCCGGTGTGCTGCGGCAGGACCTCCGCCAGCGCGATGTGCTGCGGGAGGACCCGCACCGCGGGCACCGGACGGTGCGGCCAGCGTCGGCCGATGGTTCGGATCGTGTCGCGTACGCCCTCGCCCAGGTCCTGGTCGTTACTGGCCCCGTCGAGCCGGGGCAGGGCGATCTGCGCCATGTGCTCGTTGGTGAGCAGGACGCGCCCCGGGACGTCCTTGGGGATCTCCTCGGCGACCTTGCGGCCGATGCCCGAGTCGAACGGGTCGGTCAGCCGCAGCTCGATCCGGCCGCCGAACAGCGACTGCAGCTTGCCGCGGATCTGCGAGCTGGCGGAGCCCGTGAGGATCGTGTGCAGGCCGAGCGACGGGCCGCGTGAGGCGATGTCGACCAGCACGTTGTCGGCGTCCTCGAACGCCTCGCTCACCGCCGACCAGCCGTCGATGACGAGGAAGACGTCACCGAAGACGTCAGAGGGCACCGTGCCGTTCGCCCGCGCCCGGCGCAGTGCCGCGGGGGAGTCCAGCTGGTAGCTCCGGAACACCTGCTCTCGCTTGTCCAGCAGGGTGAGGACGTCCGAGAACACCCGCTCCACGCGCTCGGGGTCGGCGCGCGTGGCGATACCGGCTACATGCGGCAGCTCTTCGAAGGGCGCCAGTGACCCGCCGCCGTAGTCGATGCCGTAGATCGCCACGCGGCCGGGCGGGTACCGCCACGCCAGGCTGGCGATCATCGTGCGCAGCAGGGTGCTCTTGCCGGTCTGCGGCCCGCCGAGCACCACGATGTTGCTGTCGCCGCCGGTGAAATCCAGCGTCGTCGGTTCCTGGCGCTGCTCGCGTGGGATGTCGGTGACGCCGATGATGGCCTTGGCCTCGGCCGGGTCGGGTTCGGGTGGGGGACCGCCTGCGGCGGCCTGACGCGGTCCCGCACGCATCCAGTCCAGCACCCGGCTGAGCGCGAGCGCCGGGGGCAGCGGCGGCAGCCACACCGGGCGCACCGGCCGTGCCCGCGACGCGACGATCCGGTCGACGGCCACCTGCAGTGTGCTGCGCCCCGCGGAGGCGGGGCGGCCCGCCGCCCGCGGCGCGTTCGACGCGGAGGCATCGCCGCTCACCAGCTTCTCCAGCCCGTTGAACGAGATCAGCGGCAGGACGGGCACCTGCTCGGCCTCCTCGTCGCTCGGCGGGGTGTAGGGGCCGGAGACCATGGCGGCTTTGAAGCGTTCGAAGACCGAGGTGTCGACCTTGAGGTAGCCCGATCCGGGTTCGGGGGGCAGGTGGTAGGCGTCGCCTACGCCGATGGCCTCGCGGCTTTCGGACTCGGAGAAGGTGCGCAGGCCGATGCGGTAGGACAGGTGGGATTCCAGGCCCTTGATCTTGCCTGATTCCAGGCGCTGGGTGGCCAGCAGCAGGTGGACGCCGATGGAGCGGCCGATGCGGCCGATGGCCACGAACAGCTCGGCGAAGTCGGGGTGGGCGGTGAGCAGTTCGGAGAACTCGTCGATGATGACCAGGAGGTGGGGCAGGGGCTCCAGGTCGGGCTGCTGGGCGCGCAGGGCTTCGTAGGCGTGGAGGTTGGGCAGGTTGCCGGCGTCTTTAAGGAGTTGCTGGCGGCGGGTGAGTTCGCCGTACATGGCCTCGCGGAAGCGGGCGACGAGGGTGTCGTCGTCGGCGAGGTTGGTGATGAGTCCGGCGCTGTGGGGCAGGCGGTCGGTGTCGGCGAAGGTGGCGCCGCCCTTGAAGTCGACCAGGAGCAGGGCGAGGTGGTCGGGGGCGTGGTTGATGACCAGGGAGGCGACCAGGGTGCGCAGCATTTCGGATTTGCCCGAGCCGGTGGCGCCCACGACCAGGCCGTGGGGGCCCATGCCGCCGAACGCCGACTCCTTCAAATCCAGCAGGACCGGTGTGCCGGTCGGCCCCACCCCGATCGGGACGCGCAGGTAGTCGCTGGTGCTCCGCGGCCGCCATGTCTGGCGCGCGTCGAGCTGGGCCACATCGGGTACGCCCAGGATCTCCGGCAGGCCCACCGTGTTGTGCAGGGTGTCCTCGCCATCGTCTGCGGCCAGCCGCATCGGCGACAGGATGCGCGACAGGGACGTGAGCAGGGGGACGCCCGCCGCGTCGGCCCGGCCCTCAAGCGGTGCGGTCTCGTTGTCCCCGGCCTCGGCCTCCCCGGGCGCTGTCGGCCCGGTCGCCCGGACGTCGCGGTGCTCGCGCACGGCGCCGTCGGCCCCGACCTCCAGCCGCACGTCCACATGGCCGGGCTCCTCACGCCGCCCGGCGACCAGCACGATCACGTGGATGCCGAGGTCGGCAAGTGCCGCGACCGGCGGTTCGGCGTCCAGGCCCGACAGCGTCGTCTGGAACTCGCCGTCGACGATGACGACCAGCCGCTGGGTGCCCGGCCCCGGCGGGCCACCGCGGCGGCGCTGCATGTCGATGGTGCGCTGCTCGATCTCGGCGGCGAGCAGCTCGTGCATCTCCACGGCGGTCGCGGCGGTGAACCGGGCCGGGAGCGGGCCGTCCTGGACGCTGTCCACCGAGCCGTGCGCCAGCCACTTCAGCCAGTCCCATTCGGAGAGCAGGTGCTGGTGGCGCACCACGCCCAGCCGCACGTCCTCGGGCGAGTGGAACGCCACCAGCTGCGCGGCGAGAGAACGCGCCAGGTCGCGCCCGGCCCGCCGGTCGCCGACAACGGAGACGACGCCCAGCTCACGCAGCGGCACCACCAGCGGCTGCTCGGGCACGTGCGCGTGGAGTTCGATGAGCTGATCCGCCATGCCGCGGCACACGGGGTCGTAGACGACCAGCGGGTTGGACGTGTCCACCGTCATGCTCAGCGGGCGGGCCAGCGGGCGATTGCCCGAGCCGATGCGCAGGTGCAGGAAGTCGGGGTCGGACGCGCGCCGCTCCCACCGGCGGGCCGGAAGCCGCGCCAGGTCGGGCAGGAGCGAGGGCGCGGGGTGGCGGAACGCGGCACTCGTGCGCTGGGCCGCGGTGACCTCGCGGACGGTCGCGCGCAGGCGGTCGAGGTAGTCGAGGTAGCGCTCCCGCTGGTCGAGGATGCGCCTGCGCGGTCCGTTGCGCTGGGCCAGGAACATGGTCACGCCCACGGCCACGCTGGCCACCATCACGAGCATCGCCCCGGCCGCGTACAGCGGGCGGTTGCCCATGGTGACCGCCATGAGCAGCGACCCCGACCCGCTGATCACCGGCATCAGCATCATCGCCATGGAGCCGGATGCGGGCGGATTCTCCGGTAGCTGCGGGGGAGACGCGACCGAGATGGGGGTATCGCCGGGGTCGGGCACCGAATGCCGGGCGGGCCGGTGGACCAACATCGTCGACACGGTGACCTCTTTCATAGGCCCGAGGGGGACAGGGGCGGGGGTTGCTACGGTGATCATCTCGCGAGGACCTGTTATTGCATAATCCGTCATGGAACGCCGGAAATCGCACCCTCGTGGGCATCCCGCCCCGACCGCGTCGACCCATGCGATCAGCGCTGACCAGTGCAAGACCGCTTCACCAGTGCGGACCGGCGGTGCTCGGGACGACGTGGCCGGTGGGTCGCTCGGCGAGCAAGCGCGCCTGACGCGATTAGCATCTGCCGGGCTGCGACCAGCTCAGATACACGCCCGAAGAGAGGAAGACAGCAAGGAGATGCGCGCTAGGTGCTCGTCCCCCAGCCCCGTGACCCCCAGCCCTCCGTCGGGTACGGGCGCGCCGTGGGCGTATCGGCCTGTTCCGCTCCGCTGTGCGGGAGCCCCGACTTTGTCCCAGCGTGACGTCCAGAGCGGACGGATCAGCCTCCGGAGGTCGAGGTGAGCGGATACTGCCGCGTCACGGTCACGGGTCCGCAACGATGGGCGGACCTCGTGCTGCCCGGCACGGTTCCGGTGGCCACCCTGATGCCTCAGGTGCTCCGGGTGTGCTCGACCGACACCGACCGGCTCGAACCGGTCGGCTGGAATCTGACCACCGCCGACGGCACGGCCGTCCGCCCCGACGCGACCCTGCAGAAGGCGGGGGTCAGGGACGGCGACGTGCTCCTGCTCAGCTCCCAGCCGCCGCGCGACCGTCCCGCCTTCGTCGACGACGTGCGCGGGGCCGTGGAGGACCGGGTCGACGAGACCGGGTCCGTCTGGCGGCCCTCCACGACACTCGCCTTCGGTGTCGCCCTTCTCGTCATCGTGCCGATGGCGGTCATGATCGTGATGGCGGCGTTCTTCCGCTTTTCGGCGATCGACCTCGTCACCGCGCCGCTGGGCGTCGTCGTGTCCCTGGGCGCGATGTGGCTGGCCGTGCGGCGGTCGATGGCCGGTGTCGCGCACGCGTCCCTCGCGGCAGCCTGCGGGTGGGGCGCGATGATCGCGGTGGCGGCCTCGTACGTGCTCAGCGGGGCCGAACCACCCCCGCCGGCCGTCCCGGCCGTGTTCGCCGTTGTGGGCGCGCTGGTCGTGGTCGGGCTCGCGAGCGTCATCCACCAGACGGCGCTGCCCTACCTGGCGGCGCTGGGTGTGCTCACCGTCGCGGCGGCCGTGCTGGTGGCGGTGGGGCTGTTCGTCGACGGTGCGCAGGGGGCGCGCACAGTCGCGGTGCTGCTGACCCTGGGGGTCGGGGTGATGCCCAGGATGGCGATGTCGATGGGCGGTCTGTCGGGCTTGGACTACGAGGTCCGCCACTCCGGCCAGGCCCCCGCGGAGCGCTTCGATCGCACCATGCGGTTGACCGATCGACTGCTTCTCGGCCTGGTCATCGGCGCCGCGCTCGCCACCACGGCGACGGTGCCGCTGCTCATCTTCACCGGCGCGGGCTGGCGCGACCTCGTGCTCGCCGCCCTCGTCTCGCTGCTGCTCGTCATGCGCTCCCGGCTCTTCGACCGGATCCGCCACGTGCTGCCGCTGCGTGTGGGCGGGGTGCTCGGCTTCGTCATCGTCGGCGTCGGCCTGGTGCTCATGCTGCCCCCGCTGGAGGGGTGGCTTCCCCTGCTGGCCCTGATGGTCTGCGTGACGGTCGCCGGACTCAGCTGGATCGACCTCCCCGACGTCCCCCGCGCCTCCCTCCGCCGCGTCCTCAACGGCGTGGAAGTGGCCGCCATCGTCGCCTTCTGTGCCGCGGCGGCCTGGGCGCTGGGCGTTTTCGACCTTGTGACCTCGCTGACGGCCTGACCCTCACCCTCTGGACCAGCGGCCGGTGCCGGACCTCGTCACGGAGTCCGGCACCGGCCACTGCAAGGCGATGGCTCAGCGCTTCTGTTCGCTCTCGCCCTTCTCCTGCAGACCCACGTCGTTGTACATGGACTTGTGGACCTCGTCGTACTGATCTTTGTATTCCTTGACGTACTTCTCTGTGAACTCCAGCGCCGACTTGTCAGAGCCGTCTGGTCCCTTCTGGGAAGAGAGAAGCTTTTCGACGGCGTCCTTGTTGTCGTCCCAGTCCTTCGCCGAGAAGTCGTAGATCGTCTTTACGCCTTTGTCGGTGGCCAGGCCCTGCTTCTTGAGGTCGTCGAGTTCAAGCTTGCCGTCTCTGGCAAGGGAGTCCAGCATGTCGAGCTGTGACTTGGCCTCCATCTTCGATGGAGTGAAGGTGTTCCCGCTGGTGTTGATGTGGAAGGGGTGACGGGGATCTGTCACGCCGTCCTGGGAGTTGACCGCATCCTGGAACTCGGTCCCGCCCCACTCTGTAGCGATTCGGTAGCGAAGGTACTCGTCGTACACGCTCAGCCCAGCCTCGACGGGCTGTGAAACCATTGGCGGTGCGAAGCCGCCTGCAGCGACCAGCGTCGCCCGGGCGCCAGCAGAAATGGCGCTGGCTCTGGCCTTTTCCTCGTTGTCGTGGTCGTCCTTGTCCTGCGTACGATCAAGCAATTCCTCGCGAATGGCAGCGTCCAACAGCTGGCGGAATCGGCCGCTGTTCCTGCTGTCGACGAACTCGCCGGATTTCGTCGCATCGTAGAAGCCGCTGAGGTCGCGGACGTTCGCCGCCTGCATGAGGCGCTGTGCGGACTGGGGGTCGGAGATACCGAGTTCGAGGAATCGGCGGCGGTGCGCGTAGTCGACCTTCAGCTCGCTCGAATCATCGTACAGCCCGAATTCGTTGGGCTTCTCTTCCGGCAGGCCGAAGTCATTAAGGTTCGCCTCGACGACGCTTGCGAAACTCCGGGCGATGTGAGGGTTGAACTCGCCCATGGACGCGCTGTGGCTCTTGCCCTTCTCCACGCCGGTGTCGATAAGAGCGTTATACAGGTCCGTACCCGTAGTTGTCTCGATGAGGCCCAGCGACGCTTTCTTCGCCATGGCCTGGGCCGTGGGGTCGTCCTTGTTGGCCATGTACTCGGGGATCCAGTCGGTGAGACCGGCCACCGACGCGCCGTCGTCCTCCCACGCGTGGGTGTAGAGGCCCTTGAGGACCTCAGAGGAGTCGGTGAACTTGGGGTGGGTGTCGACACCGGTGAGGATGTCGCGGCTGGCGTCGGTGTTCCGGTTGGTGACGTCGAGCAGCGACTGCAGCGTCTCGTCGTGGCTGTTGTCGGTCTTGTCGACGTCGTTGAGGTAGTGCCCCATGCTGGTGGCGAGGTTTGCGGAGAACGTCTCGCCGCCGCGCAGCCCGTCGGTGTCGGTGCGGCCGATCAGCCGGTCGAGGTACTCGGCGTCCTCCAGCCAGTCGACGTGGTCATAGCCCTTCTTACTGTCCCGGATGCCGAGCGGGATCTGGGCGGGCTCGCCGTTGGCGACCCGCTGGATGCTCACCGGGAGGTCGTCGAAGCCGCCGCCGAGGTTCTCGTCGGAGAGGACCAGGAGGCCGCCGCCCAGCGTGCGCAGGATCTCCTGCTTGGCGCCTTCATCCAGTTCCAGGTTGGGGTTGGTGTCGAGCTGGTGCCCGAGGTAGAGGATGCCGCCTTCGTTGTCGCCGAAGTGGTTCTGCTTCTCATAGGCGTCGTAGAACTCACGGAGGAAGGCCAGCTCGTTCTTGGACAGATGGTTGGCCTGGGCCCGGTCGTAGATGTCGACGCGGCGCTTCTTGTCGTCGAGCCCTTGGAGTACCTGCGCCTTGTCGGTGACGGCCTGGAGCGCCGACATGATCTGCAGGTAGCGGAAGTCCGGCTTCTTCCCCTTGTTGGTGTACTCCTGAAGCTCCTTCGCCATCTTCGCCGCCTCGGCCTTTGAGACGGGGAGCGGGGGGAGGGCTTTGGCGCCGAGCAGGTTGTAGGCGGCCCAGCCGAGCGCGCCGTGCTCGGTCAGCTGCTTGACGTGTTTCTCCTGGGGGCCGTCCTTGAGCATCTTGCCGCGGTCCTCGGACTTGACCCTCAGCTTCGCGAGGCGCGCAGCGGCCTTCGCGTGGTACTCCTGAAGAAGCTGGAGGGTGGCGGCCTGCATCCGCTCGTCGAAGACGGGGTCGTTCGCCCAGTTGTGGAGCCCGCCGGCTGGGGCCGCGGGCTTGAGGAGGGAACCGGAGTCAAAGCTGGGCGCGGTAGTGGGGGGTGCGAGCTTCCCGTTCTGCCTGTCCTGCATGATCTGCATCGACACCTGGAGCTTCAGGGCCTGGTAGGCCTCGTAGAAGTCGTCGATGATCTTCTTGCGGTCCTTCTTGAAGTCCTTGACGTCGCTCGCCCACATGTCGGTGATCGTTGCGCCCCAGGTGATGCTCATCGAGGCGTCGCGCCACAGTTCGTCGTTGTAGTTTCCGCCCTTTTCGATGCTGTCACTCACGAGTTCGGTGAACTCCATGGCGGAGCCCTTGATCAGTCCGCGCAAGTCGCCGCTGCGCCCCATGATGCGTCCGGCGAGGTTCCAGAGAGTGTTGGCCTTGTCGGTGACCGTGCTCTCCTTGGCCTTGGTGTCAACGGGATCGAAGTCAACCATCTGCGGTTACCTTTGCTGGTCAGGGCGTGAATCGCGGGGGATGGGGCGTGGGGCGGGGAGTCAGCCGTCGTAGGGATCGGTCTTCTTGTTGATCCTGCGGCTGAGAAGGCTGTCGGTGGCGGGCTGGTAGCCGTCCTTGGCGCAGAAGTCGGTGTGCGCGGTTTCCGCCGCGCCGGCCTGCACGTTTCCGGAGAGTTTCTTTCCGTGGTCCTCGATCTTGGACATTTGGACCGAATATTTTTCGCCGTAGTCCGGATAGCATTTCTTGATGCCCTCTTCGGCGGCGGCCGTCGCCGCGTCCTCAACCGCATCGATGAAGTCGTTCTGGAAATTGACGAACGTGTCGGCGAGGGAAAGGGCGTCGCCGCCCTTCTTGTGGGCGTCGTTCGGATTGGCGCCTGCTTCGTCCGCCATGGGGCTCCTTTTGGCTCACTGTGGTCGATGCCGCCGAAGGTGACGAGGGGCGGCAGATGCTCACGTTCGCGTGGGTGTGTCCGAGCGGGAGCGAGACTACTCGCTTCTTGATCATGGGCTCCACCACGAATCCTGGGTGTGGCGCGCCCCACCGGCCGGTGCCGGAGCGCGACCACCCACGGCGCGTGCGCGTCAACGTGTGACGCTGGTGGACCTCTCCCGGTTCCGTCGCGCCGGGCGAGTAGGGTCACCAAGGATCCGGGGACCGCAAGCCTCCCGTATCGGGGCACAATGGTGCACTGGATCATCCCCCGTCACCCCCTTCGCCTGGTCCACACCCTTCTACGACGTCGACGACGATTGAGCCGGAAAGATCCTCAGGTGAGTACTCCTCTGCCCCCTGGTGGCGCCGCCCCCCAGTACAGCGCCGCTCCCGTGACGGCCGACGAGGTCGCGATCCACGCCGCCGAGTTCGACAGGATCGCCTCCTCGATCGAGGCGGCCGTCTTCGGCAAGACCGAGGTCGTGCGCCTCGCCCTCGTCGCGCTGCTCGCGCAGGGCCACATCCTGCTGGAGGACGTGCCCGGCACCGGCAAGACGACCCTGGCCCGCGCCATCGCCTCCAGCGTGGACGGCACATGGCGGCGCGTGCAGTTCACCCCCGACCTGCTGCCGTCCGACGTCACCGGCGTCACCGTCTTCAACCAGAACACCCGCGAGTTCGAGTTCCACCCCGGCCCGGTGTTCGGCAACGTGGTCATCGCCGACGAGATCAACCGCGCCTCGCCCAAGACCCAGTCCGCGCTGCTGGAGGTCATGGAAGAGGGCACCGTCACCGTCGACGGCCACCGCTACTCCGTGCCCTCGCCCTTCCTCGTGGTCGCCACCCAGAACCCCGTCGAGATGGACGGCACCTACCGGCTCCCCGAGGCGCAGCTCGACCGCTTCCTCATGCGGCTCTCCCTCGGCTACGCCGACCACGCCGCCGAGCTCGCCATCATCCGCGGCGACCGGCTCCTCTCACCCGACGACCTCAAACCCGTCACCAACGCCGAGGCCATCGCCCGGATGGGCCAGGCCGCGCAGCGGATCCACGTGCACGGCTCCATCTACGAGTACGTGCTGCGCATCGCGCACGCCACGCGTGCCCACGCCGAGGTGCGGGTCGGGCTCTCCACCCGCTCGACCGTCGCGATGGCCGGAGTCATGCGGATGCAGGCCCTGGCCTCCGGCCGCCACTACGTCACCCCCGAGGACGTCAAGCGCCTGGCCGAACCAGTGTGGGCGCACCGGCTGGTGCTCGCCCCCGAAGCGTCGGTCAGCGGACGCACCGGAACGGCCGTGCTGGAGGAGGTCCTGGAGGCGACCCGCGTGCCCCAGCCCGAGCAGGCGGGGTCGGCGGGGCGCTGATGCCGACGAAACGCGGCTGGCTGGTCGTCGGCGCGGGGGCGGTACTGCTCCTCGCCGCCGTCCTGTCCGGCTATCGTGAACTGGCCGTGCTCGGCGCGGTCGCGCTGATCACGGTCCTGGCGTCGACGCTGCTCGTGGGGCGCCCCGGCCGGGCCGAGGCGCAGCGCTCCATCCCGACGCCGCGCATCGCCCCGGGCGGTGAGGTGCGTGTCCGCACCAGCGTGCGCAACACCGGGCGCCGGTCGCTGCGGCTCGCCGAGCTCGTCGCCGACGCTGAGGGCGAGCAGCTGGTGGCCCTTCCCGCCGTGGCCGCCGGAGCCAGCGCGGAGACCGGCTACCAGGTCGGCGCCGCCCGCCGCGGCGTGATCGAACTCGGCCCGCTGCGCGCCGGCCGGTCCGACCCGCTCGGGCTGGCCGCCTCCCAGCGCGGCCACGGGCGGACCGACCGGATCTGGGTGCACCCGCGCTGGGAACACCTGCGCGCTGTCCCCGTGGGGCGGGTGGCCGACCCCGACGGCGACCTCGACGGCGCCCGCGCGGGCACCCTCACCTTCCACGCGCTGCGCGAGTACGTGCCCGGCGACGACCTGCGCCACATCCACTGGCGCAGCTCCGCCCGGCAGGACAAGCTCATCGTGCGCGAGTACATCGACACCTCGCACACCCGCCTCGCCGTCCTCGTCGACGACCGGCCGACCCCCGGCGGGCGCGCACGGCTCGACGATGTCGCCGAGGCGGCCGCCTGCGTGCTGGCCACCGGCGTGCGCTCCTCGCTGCACTGCGAGGCCCACCTCGTCAGCGGACGCGGCCGGGACAGCGGCGCCGGGCTGCCCGCCCTGCTCGACCTCCTGTCCGAGGCCGAACCCGCCGAGGACGCCGACCTGGCGCGCGCCGTCCGGCTGATGCGCACTCGCCCCTCCGGCGACACCGCCGTGCTGATCGGCGGCGGGCTCACCAACGCCGATCTGCGCTTGTTCGCCCAGCTCCGGTCCTGCTACGCCGGGTTGGTGGCCGTCGCCATGGGGGACGGACCACCCCCGGCCGCCCCGGCCGGAGTCGGCCTGGTGACCGCCGCCGACGCCACGTCCTTCGTCGACCGCTGGAATGAGGCGCCATGGTCGAGATGATGACGCTGACCGGTAGCCACCGGGCCGACCCAGAGCAGGCCGGAGCCCACAGCTCCGCGCACGGCCGAGAGGCCGGGTCCGCGCCCGTGACGGTCACCGACGCTGGAGCCGGCGTCAACCGTGGTGAACGGCCCCGGCCCGGCGGGCGTCGCACCGAGAAGTCCCTGACCTGTGACGTGCCCTCCGGTCTCCGCCCGACACACCATGCCGGATCCGGCGATGACCGGAGGTGCCGAACGGCTCCGTGGACCTGGGGAGCGAGGCGCTGTGGGTGACCTGATGTCGCAGCCCGGTGGCCATCGGAACATGCAGGGAATGGACGCGGCTCAGATTGCCGCGCCCGGTCGGCAGGCCGCGTCCGCGCCCGTGATGGCTACCGGCTCCGGAACCTGCGTCTGCCGTGGTGAACGGTCCGGGAGCGGCGGACGCCGTAGTGAACAGCGCTTGGCGTTCGGCGCGCCCTCCGGTCTCCTCCTGACAGGCGATGCCGGGTCCGGTGATGGCCGGAGGTGCCGAACGACGCTGTGGTGCTGTGGAGGGAGGCGCTGTGGTTGAGCTGATGCCGCGGCCGAGCGGCCGCCGTAACGTGCAGCGCCCGGACGCTGCCCGCGCCGCCTCCAACGATCGGCAGACTACGCCCGAAACCACCGGGCAGCCCGTGCGCCGCCCGTGGCCGCAGGCGATCCTCGTCTGGACCGCCCTCGTCTGCTCCACCGCCGCGGGCGGCGTGGCCGTCGCACCCGCCTACACCGACCTTCGGCCGCCGCTGGTGCTGCTGGTCGCCTGCGCGTCGGCCAGTGTGCTGGCCACCGCCGCCCTGCGGCGCCGCTTCGACGGCCTCGGCGCCCTGCTTGCCGGACTCCCCCTCCCGCTGGCGGCCGTCGTCGGCACCGCCGCGGCGCTGCCCGGCCAGACCCCCGGGATGTTCCTCGGCGCGGGCGACGCACTGCTGCACTCGGGCGCACGGATCCTCACCAGCACGGCGCCGACGCCGCTCAGCGTGGACACCCTCACCCTGCCGCTGCTGGCAACATGGCTGGCCGGAGCCGCCACCGCGCTGGCCTGGTGCGCCGGGCGCCAGGTGACCGCACTCCTCCCCGGGATCCTGCTGCTCATCGGCGCGGTCATCCTCAACGGCCCGGCCGCCCCGCCCGCCTACGCCGCCATCGGCCTACTGGCCGTCGGCGCCGCGGTCGTCATGAGCACCACCGCCCACGGCACGGCAGCGGCATCGGCCGCTCCCAGCGGCCTGACCGTGCGTGTCGATGCCGACCCGGCCGTCAGTGCACGCTCCGGCCTGCGCCAGGGACTGGGGACCGGTCTCACCGTCCTCCTCGTCGGCGTCCTGACGGTCATCGCCGGACCGGCCGCCGTCGCCGGATGGAACGCCGAACCCGGTGATCCGCGCGCCGTCATGCAGCCGCCCACCGAACCCGAGCCCGCGCTCAATCCCCTGAGCTACCTGTCGGCCTGGGCCGCCGACCCCGACGAGCCGCTGCTCACCGTCCAGGCCGACGAACCGGTCCGGCTGCGCTGGGTCGCCCTCGGCGACTTCACCGGCTCCACGTGGCTGCCCGAAGGCGGCTACCGCGCGGCGGGCCGCGTGCTGCCCGCCCCCGTTCCGCCCCCGCCGAACGCCACCTCAGCGGCGGCGACGATCACGGTGGGGGAGGGGCTGCCCGGCAACTGGGCGCCGGTCATCGGCGCGCCCACGACCATCGGCCTGAGCACGCCCGGATACGACGCGGTGTCGGGCAGCGTGGTGAACCTTGGCGCCGACATCGCCGGAGAGTCGTACGAGACCAGCGGCGAGGTCGGGGACTGGGACCCCGAAGAGCTGGCCGACACCCCCACCCCGGCCGGTCGCGCGTTCGACCGCTACCGGGAGCTCCCGCCTGGTGCCCCGCCGATCCTCAACGAGATCGTCTCCCAGGTCGCCATCGAGGGATCCCCCTACCGCCGGGCCACCGCGCTGGCCAAATACCTGCGCGACTCCCACACCTTCGACCCCGAGACCCCGGGCGGGCACGGCTACGCCAACCTCGACACCTTCCTTGCGACACCCGGCCAAGCGGGCGGGGGCGGAACCTCCGAGCAGTTCGCCAGCGCCTTCGCCATGCTCGCCCGCGCCGCGGGCCTCCCGAGCCGGGTGGCCGTCGGCTTCGGGCAGGGAACCGACGAGGGCGGGGGCGAATACCGTGTCGACACCGGCGACGCCGTCGCCTGGGGCGAGGTCTACTTCGACGGGGTGGGCTGGGTGCCCTTCGACGTGACGCCGGGCGGCAGCGACACCGGGCAGGAGGACGACGAACCCGCCCCGGGCGAGGCCCCTCCGCCCCCGCCCGAGGACAGCGGCGGCGCCGCGGACGAGGACAACGCACACGACATCGAGCCGCCGCGCTCGTCCGAGTCCGACCACGGCCGGACGACGCTCCTCGTGGGGATCAGCGCAGGGGGCGGACTCCTCGCCGCGGTCCTCCTGATCCCCGGAGCCCGGCTGCTGCGCGGCAGACGCCGGCTCCGTGCTCGGGACCCAGGCGCCCGCGTCCTGGGCGCGTGGCGGGAGCTGCGCGACGGCCTGCGCATGTGCGGTGCCCCGGCGTCGGCGGGGCTGACCGTCACCGAGGTGGCCGCGGCTGTGCGCAGGCGGCTGCCGGAGCAGGAGCGTGGTCGTGAGGCCGCTGAGCTGGCACGGCTGGAGGAGGCGGTCAACGCCGTCGGCTTCGCCCCCGGTAGCGTCGACGCCGCCGTCGCTGCCAACGCGGCCGCCACGGTTCGCCGTCAGATACGGTCGCTGCGCGCGGCGCAGCGCCGTGGGAGGAGGCTGGCCTGGTGGTTCGACCCCCGGTCCCTGTTCTGGCGGTCATCGTGACACCCCGCCGTCGCCACCCCGAGCCGAACATTCGGCAGCGCACCCCCATCCCAGACGGAAGGCAGGACACGCAATGACCGGCGCACCAGGCGCGGGCAACGCTCCCGAGGACGCGTGGGCACAGCTGCCGGGATGGAGCTCCGGCCCCGAAGACGGTGGCGACGGCGGCCCACAGGTCGAAAGCGCGCATACCGCTGATACCGCGGACGCGGGACACCGTGGATCCCTGGATGAATCGGCCACTGCCAGCGGGGACGCCTCGGTGTGGTCGCCTGAGGCGGGCGGGTCCGTCGACGCGTGGAGCCAGCTGGACGGCTGGTCCGGAGGTCCCGGTACCGACGCCGGCCCCGCCCCCAACGCCTACGGCGCTCCGCGGGCGTCGGCTGCCCCCGATCACGTCGGCGCTGATGGCCACGCCTGGGCACACGGCGGTGCCGCCCACGGCGCAGACGCTCCGCCGCAGGGCGGGTCGGCGTACGCCCCGCACGGCGGGCCGGTACCCGGTCCGCAACCCCAGCCGGATCCGCCGTCCCCCGTGCCGCCGACCACCGGCCCGAAGCCGATCCAGCGCCGTCCGATCTACATCGCCGCAGCGGTGGTCGCCGTCGCGGTCGTCGCCGTCGCCGCCGGGCTGATCGCGTTGCTGCGTCCGCAGATCGGCGGGGACGTGATGGACCTCGTGGGCGGTGCTCCCGAAGGAAACCCCTCGCCCGGCGCGTCAACCGACCCTTCGCAGCAGGGAACGGATCCGAACGCCCCCGCCCCCGAGGCCGGAACCGACGAGGCCTCGGCTCCGAGCAACGTCACGCTGGAGGACGACGCCTACAACGTCACGCTGTCCTGGCACGACAACACCGGCGGGGCCGCTGCCCACTACGTCGTCGGCGGTCCCGTGGGAAGCACCCCGTCCAACCTCGCCAATGCGGAGGCCGGGACCACCACGGCTCAGGTGAGCGGCCTGAAGCCGGCCCAGGACTACTGCTTCACCGTTGTCGCCGTCATCAGCGTCGACAAGATCGCCAAGTCCGAGGAGACCTGCACGGACCGTGGTACAGCGGGACAGTCCACCCAGGACGCGGCCTGAGGAGGCGCCGAAGGCGGCACCGGAGGACGCAGCGCGTGTCCGACCGGTGCGGCGGCAGTGGCTTGACGGGCGGTCGGGTCCGCCTGAATCCGCCCGGCGTTCCGGGGGAACAGCGGCACCCACGTCGGAGGGAAACCGGGGACACCGGCTTCCCTCCGACATCGGTGCCGATTGTCGCCCGGCCACCCAGGAGGCCCGCGATGACTCCGACAGTCACCCGACGATGAGGACCTCCAGGGTGCGCGGGCCGTGGACACCCTCCACCCGGTCCAGTTCGATGTCGCTGGTGGCCGAGGGGCCGCTGATCCAGGTCAAGGGGCGGCGCGGGTCGAGACGGGCGACGGCGTCGGGGACGTCGTCGACGATCTGGTCGGCGCGGACCACACACAGGTGGTAGTCGGGGACCAGGGTGAGGACGCGGCGGCCCTGGCCCTCGCCGCCGTCGAGGACGATCGTGCCGGTTTCGGCGATGGCGACCGCGCAACCGGTCACGACGCCGTCGACCGCGTCGAGGGCGCCGAGACCGAGGCCGAGACCGACACCGTCGCCGTCGTCGCGCAGGACCGGAGCTCCGGCCGCCGCCATGTCCGCGCCGCCCCCGATCTCGTCCGTCCACGTCGCCGTCCACGCTTCGGGTAGGTCCGCGGGGACGACGATGCTGCGGGAGCCGCGCCGCTGCAGGGCCGCGGCGACGGCGTCAGGTAGGGCGTCGGCCGCCACTCGATGCACGATCGCCCGGTAGTCCTCCAGACGGTCGACGAGGGTGTCGGCCCCGCCGCGCCCGTGTGAGCGTGCGTAGTCGCGCGGCACCTCGACGTCGGGCGGGTGTTCCCCGCTGGGAACGTCGGCCAGTGCGGCGCGCACTCGGGCCAGGATCTGTTCGCGGGATCCGCTCATGACCGCTTCCTCTTCCCCTTCTCTCGGGTGCGCCACCACTGGCGGAACGACTCCTCGGGAATATCCGGGAGGTCGCGCGTGTCAGTCCACGCGCCGACCGGGCCGGGCAGCCGCCGGGGAACCAGGGAGCGTGCCGAGGCCACCGCGCGCTGGGCCAACCCCAGCCGCCGGTCGTCGTCCAGGACCCACTCGGCGGCGGCCATGGCCGCCTTCTCCACGCGGTGCCCGGCACCCCCGGCCGAGGCCACCTCCTCCCGCAGGTGCACCAGTACCTCGGGGATGTCGATGGCCACCGGGCAGACCTCGTAGCAGGCCCCGCACAGCGACGACGCGTAGGGGAGCGAGGCCTCCAGCTCGCCCCCGGTGCCCTTGAGCTGCGGGGTGAGGATCGCGCCGATGGGGCCGGGGTAGACCGACCCGTAGGCGTGCCCGCCCGTGCGCTCGTAGACCGGGCAGATGTTCAGGCAGGCCGAGCAGCGGATGCAGCGCAGGGCCTGTCGGCCCACCTCGTCGGCCAGCACGTCACTGCGCCCGTTGTCCAGCAGCACCAGGTGGAACTCCTGGGGCCCGTCGCCGGGCGTCACACCGGTCCAGGTGGAGGTGTAGGGGTTCATCCGCTCCCCGGTGGAGGAGCGGGGCAGCGTCTGCAGGAAGATGTCCAGGTCGTCCCAGGTCGGAATGGTCTTCTCGATGCCGACCACGGAGATCAGCGTCTCGGGGAGGGTCAGGCACATCCGCCCGTTGCCCTCCGACTCCAGGACGACCAGCGTGCCAGTCTCGGCGACCGCGAAGTTGGCTCCGGAGACGGCGACCTTGGTGCTCAGGAACTTCTCGCGCAGGTGCACCCGCGCCGCGTCGGCCAGCGCGCGCGGATCGTCCGTCAGCCCGTCGGGCGCCGCGGTGCCCCACGCGGCCATCTCGCGCAGGAAGATCTCGCGGATCTCGGCGCGGTTGCGGTGGATGGCCGGAACCAGGATGTGGGACGGCAGGTCGTCGCCCAGCTGCACGATGAGTTCGGCGAGGTCGGTCTCGTAGGCGGTGATCCCCGCCGCCTCCAGTGCCTCGTTGAGCCCGATCTCCTGCGTGGCCATCGACTTCACCTTGACGAGCTCGCGCTCGCCGGTCGCGCGTACCAGGTCGGTGACGATGCGGTTGGCCTCGGCCGCGTCGGCGGCCCAGTGCACCTGGCCGCCCGCCGCCGTCACCGACGCCTCCAGCTGTTCCAGGTAGTGGTCGAGGTGGCGCAGGGTGCGGTCCTTGACGGCCTTGCCCGCGGCGCGCAGCCGCGTCCAGTCGTCGAGTTCGCCCACGGCCTCGGCCCGCTTGTCGCGGATGGTGTGGGTGGCCTTGCGGAGGTTGTGCCGGAGCTGGGCGTCGGCGGTGGCCGCGCGGGCGGCCTCGGGGAACGTCGGCATGCCGAGGAATGTGCCGGTCATAGCTGGGCGGGCTCCTGTTCCGTGGAGGCGAGGATCTCGGCGAGGTGGACGACCTTGACCCCGGCGCGCTGCCGGTCGAGGGTGCCGCCGATGTGCATCAGGCAGGAGTTGTCCACCGCGCACAGCACCTCGGCGCCGGTCGCGGCGACGTTACGCGCCTTGTCCGCGCCCATGGCCGCCGACACGTCGGGGTTCTTCACCGCGAACGTGCCGCCGAAGCCACAGCACTCGCGCGCCTCGGGCAGTTCCACGAGCTCCAGTCCGCGCACTTCGCGCAGGAGCGCGTAGGGACGGTCGCCCAGGCCGAGCAGGCGCAGGCCGTGGCAGGTGGGGTGGTAGGTGACGGTGTGCGGGAAGTACGCGCCGACGTCGGTCACGCCCAGCACGTCGACCAGTAGCTCCGAGAGGTCGTGGACGCGCGGGGCCAACGCCGTGGTGGCGCGCTGGAGCCGACTGCCCGCAGCGCCCAGGCGCGGGTAGTTGTCGCGGACCATGGCGGCGCAGGAGCCGGAGGGCGCCAGGATCACGTCAGCGTCATCGAAGGTCTTCACGAACCGGACCGCCAGCTTCTGCGCGTCGCGCCGGTAGCCGGTGTTGTAGTGCATCTGCCCGCAGCAGGTCTGCGACTCGGGGAAGACCACCTCGTGGCCGAGTCGCTCCAGCAGCCGGACCACCGCCCGCCCTGTGTCCGGGAACAGGGTGTCGTTGAGGCAGGTGATGAATAAGGCGATCCGCATCGTTCCCTCGTGTGCTCCGTGGTGGGGATGGAGTGCCCGTGGCGCCGTGCCCGACTCTAGGGGTGGGCCACCGGGTCTCCTCCGCGTGGTGCGCGTTGTGTGCCGCGTGTCGGGCGCGGCGGGATGGTGGGCCGGTGGGGAGGGGCGCCGTGGCCGCGGCGCGTCCCATCCCACCGGCCGGTGTTCACGTCATGGCTTCATGGCTCCTGTCGTCTCCGGTCGCGTGTGCTGATCGATGGCGCCCGTCGGCTCAGGCCGCGACGAGGCGCTGGCGCTGCCGGCCCAGGCCGTCGACCTCCAGCTCCATGACGTCGCCGGGGCGCAGGAAGGAGCGGTCGGGTCGGCCCATCGCGACTCCGGCCGGGGTTCCGGTGATGATGACGTCACCGGGCCGCAGCGCCATGAACTGGCTCAGGTACCACACGATGTGCTGGACCCCGAAGATCATGTCCTTGGTGGTGCCGTCCTGGACAGGGGCGCCGTTGACCCGGAGCCGCAGACCGAGCGCCGCGACGTCGTCGACCTCGTCGGGCGTGACCAGCCAGGGACCCAGCGGCGTGAACGTCTCGCACGACTTGCCCTTGTCCCACTGGCCGCCGCGCTCCAGCTGGAACTCGCGTTCGGTCACGTCGTTGGCGATGGTGTACCCGGCGATGGCGTCGGCGGCGGCACCGAGGTTCTCCAGGTAGCGGGCGGTGCGGCCGATGACGACGGCCAGCTCCACCTCGTGGTCGGTCTTGCTGCTGCCGCGCGGGATGAGGACATCGTCGTCCGGCCCCACGATGGTGTCGCTCGGTTTGATGAAGACGATCGGTTCCACGGGGGGCTCGGCCCCGGTCGCGGCGGCGTGGTCGGTGTAGTTCAGGCCGATGCCGATGATCTTGCCCGGCGTGGCGATGGGGGCGCCGACGCGCCGTCCCGGCGTGGCCGTGTCGACGTCGGCCGCGGGCGGCAGGTCGCCGGCGCCCAGCGCGGCTCGGGCGCGCTCGACGCCGCTGTCGGAGAGGAAGGCGCCGTCGATGTCGGGGGTGATGGCGGACAGGTCCAGCGGGGTGCCGTCATCGCCGAGCACCGCCGGCCGCTCGGCTCCCAGGGGTCCGATTCTCAAGAACTTCACGTTGCTCCCACACAGCTCGTGCTCCACGCCCACGATAATTGGTCTGATGACTATCGCGTTCGTGGGTACCGACAATTGTCGTTCTCCTGGTGATCGCGTATGTGAGGCGCCACACAGAGGCGAATTGGTCGGATCACTTGTACGCGGGTGAGGGGAGGGGTGTCAAGATGGGAGGATCGGGGCCGCTGTCGGCCGGAGCACACGCCCACTGGTCCAACCAGCGCCCCGGACCCGCCCATTGCAGTCGACGACCTGGAGGACGCCGCGTGACCATCCCCGACGCCGTACCGGACGCGACGCTGGATTCTGCTCCGGACGCCGCATCGGGCCCGGTGACCCCGACCGAGTCGGCCGACCGCAGCGTGCCGGTGACGCAGCGGGCGATCGAGCGGATCAAGGAGCGCATCGCCGACGGCACCCTGAAGCCCGGCGACCGCCTTCCCACCGAGCGGGAGCTCGCCTCCGACCTCGGCGTGTCACGCAGCTCGATGCGCGAGGCCATCCGCGCACTGACCACCCTGGGCGTGCTGGAGGCGCGGCACGGTGCGGGCGTCTACGTCACCTCCCTGCGCCCGGCCGACCTCCTGGAGACCTTCTCCGTGCTCGCCGAGGTCTCCCAAGGGGAGACCCTCATCGAGGTGCTCCAGGTGCGGCGCATGCTCGAACCCGCCGCGACCGCCCTGGCCGCCGCCCGCGCCGACGACGCCCAGCTCCGCCGCCTCGGCGAAATCCTCAACCGGATGGAGGCGGGCGGCGGCTCGGACGAAGCGGACGCGGATGCGGACGCCTACGCGGACACCGTCTCCGCCGACCTCACCTTCCACCAGGCCATCGTGGAGATCACCGGTAACGCCACCCTGGCCGCCATCAACGACGGCCTGTCCTCCCGCACCTTCAACGCCCGGGTGTGGCGGGGCCACCGCGAGGCCGGGATCACCGCCCGCCTCCGCGAGGACCACGAGCGCATCTACCGCGCGCTGCAGGCCCGCGATCCCGACGCCGCCCGCGCCGCCGCCACCATGCACGTCCTGGAGGTCGAGCGCTGGCTTCGCGCCGATCTCACCGACGACGTGGGATGATCAGGACCATGACACGCAGGTTGTACTTGGCCGGGGACCCCGGCGCCGATGAGCTGCTGGCACGGGAGCCGCTGGCCCTGCTGATCGGCATGCTTCTGGACCAGCAGGTACCGATGGAGACGGCGTTCGCGGGGCCGAAGAAGATCGCCGACCGCATGGGCGGTCTCGATATCCGGGCCATCGCCGAGGCGGACCCCGAGGGATTCGCCGCGACGTGCGCGCAGACGCCCGCCGTGCACCGCTTCCCGGGGTCGATGGCCAAGCGGATCCAGACCCTGTGCGCCTACCTCGTCGAGCACTACGACGGCCGCCCCGAGGCACTGTGGACCGAAGGCGCCCCCGACGGCCGCGAGGTGCTGCGACGGCTGAAGGCGCTGCCCGGCTACGGCGACCAGAAGGCCCGCATCTTCCTGGCCCTCCTCGGCAAGCAGTTCGACCTCGACGCCTCGGGGTGGCGCGAGGCGGCCGGTGCCTACGGCGAGGACGGAGCCCGGAAGTCCATCGCCGACGTCCTGGACGAGCAGACCCTGGCCGAGGTGCGCGCATACAAGAAAAGCGCCAAGGCGGCGGCCAAAGCGAAGAAGGGCTGACGCCCCGTGCCGGGCCTCACCCCGAGGCGGCCGCGGGCGTCGGCGCCGCCGCGTCCTGCTCCAGGACAACGCGGTGGCGCCCGGCGTAGACGTTCATCGAGGCTCCGCGGAGGAACCCCACCAGGGTGAGGCCCGCGTCCGCCGCGAGGTCCACGGCCAGCGACGACGGAGCGGACACGGCCGCCAGCACGGGCATCCCCGCCATCACCGCCTTCTGCGCCAGTTCGAACGAGGCACGCCCCGACACCATCAGCGTGCCGCCGCGCAGCGGCAGCCGGTCCTCGCGCACCGCCCAGCCGACGAGCTTGTCGACCGCGTTGTGCCGCCCCACGTCCTCGCGCAGAGCGAGCAGCCGGCCCTCGGCGTCGAACAGTCCGGCCGCGTGCAGTCCGCCGGTGCGCTCGAACACCCGCTGCGCCTCCCGCAGCCGGTCGGGCATCGCCGCGAAGGTCCGGCCCTCGATCCGCACCGGGTCGTCGGCGACCGACCACCGGCTCGTGGTGCGCACCGCCTCCAGGCTCGCCTTTCCGCACAGCCCGCACGAGGAGGTGGTGTAGAAGTTGCGCTCCAGCGACGCCCTCGGCACCGCCACACCCGGCGCCAGCGTCACGTCCAGGACGTTGTAGGTGTTGACGCCGTCCTCCGTGGCACCGGCGCAGTAGCGGATGGCCGCGATGTCCGCGGCCCGCGCCACCACGCCCTCGCTCACCAGGAAGCCCGCCGCCAGGTCGAAGTCGTTGCCCGGCGTGCGCATCGTGACGCTGAGCGGCTCCCCGTTCAGCCGCACCTCCAGCGGCTCCTCCACGACGAGGGTGTCGACGCGCTCGCTGACGACCCCGTCCCTGACGCGAAGGACCTTCTCGCGCGTTGTCACGCGTCCCATGCCGCTGCACCCTTCCGGCCCTGTCCGGCGATCGCTGGTGGGCGACGGGCACCGGGCCCGATCACCCGGGGTAGTCCTCCCCTACCCGCCACCTTCGCAGCCATCACCGCGCCCCCGCACACGCCGGTGCATTTTGTACGTTGGACACTGTCTACAGCCCATCCTCGCACGAACGCGGAACACGGAGCCCATGTCCCATCAGGCGTTGCAGGCCCTGGCCGCCGGACGCGTCCAGCGACCGGCGCCGCTGCGCGACGCCGTCTATGACGCGATCCTCGACCTGATCACCACCCGCCGGCTGCCCCCGGGCCAGCACCTGGTCGAGACGGAGCTGGCCGCGCACCTGGGGGTCTCCCGCCAACCGGTCCGTGAGGCACTCCAGCGGCTCAGCAACGAGAGCTGGGTCGACCTGCGGCCCGGCTACGGAGCGTTCGTCCACACGCCGACCGAGAGCGAGGCCGACCAGCTCCTGGCCGTCCGCGCCCTGCTGGAGGCCGAAGCCGCGCGCCTGGCCGCGCGCAACGCCGTACCGGAGGAGATCACCCCGCTGCGCGAGCTGATCGCCGTCGGCCGCTCCGCGGTCGCCTCCGACGATGTCGAGGCCGTGGTCGCCGCCAACGCCGACTTCCACCGTGCCCTCGCCGAGGCCTCGGGCAACGGGGTCCTGGCCGAACTCGCCGCGCAGGTCGACCGCAGGGTGCGCTGGTACTACACCCCGGTCGCCCGCACCCGTGGCGGCAGCTCGTGGGACGAGCACGACCGGCTCGTCGACGCGGTCGCTGCGGGCGACGCCGACGCGGCGGCCGACCTCATGCGCGAGCACACCGAACGCACCCGCCGGACCTACCACGAGCGTGTGGGCGGCACCGACCCCCTCCGTTGATCTCGGAGATACTGGGGTCTCAGAGTCGATTTTTACCCCACTATCTCCGAGATCAACGGAGAGGTGGGGCCCGCTAGCCGCGACCCCGGCGTTTCAGGTAGCGCTCGAACTCGCGCGCGATCGCCTCGCCGGTCGCCTCGGGGAGCTCGGCCGCGTCCTTGGCCTCCTCAAGGCTGCGCACGTAGCCGGCGATGTCCTCGTCCTCCGAGGCGAGTTCGTCGACGCCGTGCTCCCAGGCCCTGGCCTCCTCGATGAGGTCGCCCAGCGGCACGGTGACGTCCAGGACGTCCTCCACGCCGCGCAGCAGCGCCAGTGTGGCCTTGGGAGAGGGCGGCTGGGCCACGTAGTGCGGCACGGCCGCCCACAGCGACACCGTTTCCATCCCGGCCGAAGCGAAGGTGTCCTGCAGCACACCGATGATGCCGGTGGGGCCCTCGTACCCGGCGGGCTCCAAGTGCAGCGTCGAGAGCAGGTGCTTGGGCGAGGTCACCCCGCTGATCGGCACCGGGCGGGTGTGGGGGACGTCGGCCAGCAGCGCGCCCAGCAGCACGACCCGGCGCACGCCGAGTTCCCGTGCCACCGCCAGCAGGTCCCCGGCGAAACCGCGCCAGCGCATGTTCGGTTCGGAACCGCTCACCAGCACGACGTCGCAGCCGCCGCCCGCGGGCCGGGCGATCGAGATCCGCGTGGTGGGCCACGTGATGCCACCGTGTTCCCCGTTGACGACTGAGGTCCTGGGCCGCGCGACCTGGAAGTCGTAGTAGTCGTCGGGTTCGAGGGTGAGCAACTCGTCGGCGCCCCAGGCCGTCATCAGATGTTCGACAACCGTCCCGGCGGCTTCTCCGGCGTCATTCCAGCCTTCGAACGCGGCCACCAGGACAGGCTCGACGAGCTCACCGACGCTGTCGAGCTCAGGCAACGGCCGTCTCCTCACACTCCCCGGGCCGTCCTCCGCGCGGCCGACCCGGCCGGGTTCTCCACTGACACACGCGACGTCGTTCGACGCGCCGTCCAGCCCTACCACGCACCACTGGTCCCGCGACAGTGAAATGCCGGGGCATCGACGGCGGAAAGGACCGGACAGGTTCACCCTATGGGGTGGGGGCAACGCTCCGGGACGCGCTGAGATATCGTCGTTCGGAAGCGAGGGCGGATCATCGGATGTTGACGTCCGAAACTCGTGCCCCTTGCGCCCCGACCTGCTGTATCGCCGCGGTTGTGGTGATCGCGGGACCCCGTGTCCTGCACCAAAAGCAGGACGACACTACAGTTAAGGGTCATGAGCTCTCGACTCTCCTTCCGGGATGCCCTTGCCCAGCGCGTCATCATCGCCGATGGTGCGATGGGCACCATGCTTCAGGCCCACGATCTCGACCTCGACGAATTCGAGGGCCACGAAGGCTGCAACGAGATCCTCAATGTCACCCGACCGGACATCGTCCGTGCCACGCACGCGGAGTTCTTCGACGTCGGCGTCGATTGTGTCGAGACCAACACCTTCGGCGCGAACTTCGGCAACCTCGGCGAATACGACATCGTCGATCGCACCTACGAGCTCGCCGAGTCCGGTGCGCGGGTCGCCCGCGAGGCCGCCGACGAGTACTCCACCCCCGACCACCCCCGTTACGTCCTGGGCTCCGTCGGCCCGGGCACCAAACTGCCCACGCTCGGCCACGCCGAGTTCACCACCCTGCGCGACTACTACGAGCAGTGCCACACCGGACTCATCGAGGGCGGCGCCGACGCCATCCTCATCGAGACCTGCCAGGACCTGCTGCAAACCAAGGCCGCGGTGATCGCGGCGACGCGTGCGCGGCGCGCCGCCGGGTCCGATATCCCGATCATCGCCCAGGTCACCATCGAAACCACCGGCACCATGCTCCTCGGGTCGGAGATCGGTGCCGCCCTGACCGCGCTGGAGCCGCTCGACATCGACATGATCGGGCTGAACTGCGCCACCGGCCCCGCCGAGATGAGCGAGCACCTGCGCTTCCTCGCCCAGCACTCCCGCGTTCCCATCTCCTGCATGCCCAACGCCGGGCTGCCCCAGCTGGGCGCCAACGGCGCCGTCTACCCGTTGCTGCCCAACGAGCTCGCGGACGCCCACGACACCTTCACCACCGAGTTCGGGCTGTCCATGGTCGGCGGATGCTGCGGCACCACGCCGGAGCACCTCCGCCAGGTCGTGGAGCGGGTACACGGCCGCGGGGTCGAGAGCCGTCGGCCGGTCAGCGTGCCGTCGGCCGCCTCGCTCTACCAGAGCGTCCCCTTCCGCCAGGACACCAGCTACCTCGCCATCGGCGAGCGGACCAACGCCAACGGCTCCAAGAAGTTCCGCGAGGCGATGGTCGAGGAGCGCTACGACGACTGCGTGGAGATCGCCCGCGACCAGATCCGTGACGGCGCCCACCTGCTCGACCTGTGCGTCGACTACGTCGGCCGCGACGGTGTGGCCGACATGAAGGAGCTGGCCTCCCGCATGGCCACCGCCTCCACCCTGCCGCTGGTGCTGGACTCCACCGAGTCCGCCGTGCTCGAGGCCGGACTGCAGCTGGTCGGCGGGCGTGCCGTGGTGAACTCGGTCAACTACGAGGACGGCGACGGCCCCGACTCCCGCATCAACAAGATCATGCCGCTGATCCGGGAGCACGGCGCAGCCGTGGTCGCGCTGACCATCGACGAGGACGGCCAGGCGCGCACCGCCGAGTGGAAGGTGCGGGTGGCGGTCCGGCTCATCGAGGAGCTCACCGGCACGTGGGGGATGCGGGTCGGCGACATCATCGTCGACGCGCTCACCTTCCCCATCGCCACCGGCCAGGACGAGACCCGGCGCGACGGCATCGAGACCATCGAGGCGATCAAGGAGATCAAGCGGCGCTACCCCGAGGTGCAGACCACCCTGGGGCTGTCCAACATCTCCTTCGGACTCAACCCGGCCGCGCGCATCGTGCTCAACTCGGTGTTCCTGCACGAGTGCGTCGAGGCCGGGCTGGACTCGGCCATCGTGCACGCCTCCAAGATCCTGCCGATGAACCGGATCCCCGACGAGCAGCGCCAGGTCGCCCTGGACATGGTCTACGACCGGCGCACCGAGGACTACGACCCGCTCGCCAAGTTCCTGGAGCTGTTCGAGGGCGTGGACGCCAAGGCGCTCAAGGCCTCGCGCGCCGAGGAGCTGGCGGCGCTGCCGCTGGCGGAACGCCTGGAGCGGCGCATCATCGACGGCGAGATGGTCGGAATCGAAGCCGACCTGGACGAGGCGCTGACCGAGCGCTCCGCCCTGCAGATCGTCAACGAGACCCTGCTGGCCGGGATGAAGGTCGTCGGCGACCTGTTCGGCTCGGGCGAGATGCAGCTCCCGTTCGTGCTGAAGTCCGCCGAGGTCATGAAGTCCGCGGTCGCCTACCTCGAACCGCACATGGAGAAGACCGACGACGACGGCAAGGGCCGCATCGTGCTCGCCACCGTCAAGGGCGATGTGCACGACATCGGCAAGAACCTGGTCGACATCATCCTCTCCAACAACGGCTACGACGTCGTCAACCTCGGCATCAAGCAGCCGGTGTCGACGATCCTGGAGGCGGCCCAGGAGCAGCGGGCCGACGTCATCGGCATGTCCGGCCTGCTCGTCAAGTCGACCGTGATCATGAAGGAGAACCTGGAGGAGATGAACTCCCGCGGGATCTCCGAGAACTACCCGGTGCTGCTGGGCGGTGCCGCGCTCACCCGCTCCTTCGTGGAGCAGGACCTCGCCGAGATGTTCGAGGGCGACGTCCGCTACGCCAAGGACGCCTTCGAGGGCCTGCGCCTGATGGACGCCTTCATGGCGGTCAAGCGCGGCGTCGAGGGCGCCGAGCTGCCCGCGCTGCGCAAGCGCCGGGTCAAGGGCGGGGCCAAGCTCCAGGTCACCGAGCCCGAGGAGATGCCGGCGCGCAGCGACGTGTCCACCACCAACACCGTGCCCGAGCCCCCGTTCTGGGGTGAGCGCATCAGCAAGGGCCTTCCGCTCGCCGACTACACGGCCTTCCTGGACGAGCGCGCCCTGTTCATGGGGCAGTGGGGGCTGAAGGCCTCGCGCGGCGGCGGCCCGAGCTACGAGGAGCTGGTGGAGACCGAGGGCCGGCCGCGCATGCGGATGTGGCTTGACCGCATCAAGACCGAGGGGTGGCTGGAGGCCGCGGTCGTCTACGGCTACTACCCCTGCTACAGCGAGAACGACGACCTCGTCGTGCTCGACGAGGACGGCGGCGAGCGGACCCGGTTCACCTTCCCCCGGCAGCGGCGCGACCGGCACCTGTGCCTGTCCGACTTCTTCCGGCCCAAGGAGTCCGGCGAGACCGACGTCGTGGCCTTCCAGGTCGTCACCGTCGGATCGGCCATCAGCCAGGCCACCGCCGAGATGTTCGAGAAGAACGCCTACCGCGACTACCTGGAGCTGCACGGACTGTCCGTGCAGCTCACCGAGGCACTCGCGGAGTACTGGCACACGCGGGTCCGCGCCGAGCTCGGATTCGCCGGGGATGACCCGGCCGACCTCGACGCGTTCTTCAAGCTGGGCTACCGCGGCGCCCGGTTCTCCCTGGGGTACGGGGCCTGCCCGAACCTGGAGGACCGCGCCAAGATCATGAAGCTCCTCGAACCCGAGCGCGTTGGCGTCACGTTGTCCGAGGAGTTCCAACTCGTTCCCGAACAGGCAACCGACGCGATCGTCATTCATCACCCGGAAGCGAAATACTTCAACGCATGACTCATACCGAGACCGGCGGCACGCCCGGGGACCCTGCGATCCAGCAGGCCCCGGGCGGCGCCCTGCAGGCCGTCCTGTTCGACATGGACGGCACCCTGATCGACAGCGAGGGCCTGTGGGGGGAGGCCGAACGCAGCGTCGTCGCCGGGCTCGGCGGTGTGTGGACCGAGGAGGACCACGAGCGCAACGTCGGCGGCGCGACCGCCGCCGTTGCGCGCTACATCATCGACCTGACCGGAGCCGAGGTCTCCGAGACCGAGGTGGGGCTGCGGCTGTACGAGGAGTTCGGCCGGCTGCTGGCCGACGGCGCCGAACTGCGCCCGGGCGCCAAGGAGCTGGTGCGTCTGGTGGCCGCCTCCGATCTGCCGGTGGCCCTGGTCACCTCCACCGAGCGCCGCCTGGTGGAGCGCGCGATCGGCGGCATCGGCCTGAGCTCCTTCGACCTGAGCGTGGCCGGTGACGAGGTGGACCACAACAAGCCCCACCCCGACCCCTACCTCAAGGCGGCCGGCCTGCTCGGCGTGGACCCGCGGCGGTGCGTGGCGTTCGAGGACTCGGTCGTGGGCGTCGCCTCGGCGCGGGCCGCGGGCTGCGTCACGGTCGCCGTGCCCAACCATGTCGAGATCGCTCCGGCCGACGGGCTCACCGTGATCGACTCGCTGGTCGGCCTCGACCTGGAGGGGCTCCACGGTCTCGCTGACGGGGCGCGGGGCTGATACCGCGGCATAAAACCAGACAAGTTATCCCACCTTAGACAAAATGTGACCTACGCCTCCGTAGAGTCAGCCGTTATGTGCGTCACAACCGCAGGGGCGCCGTCCGGTGTCGAGAACCCGGCCCGGCGGCGTGCCCGGGGGGACGTCGGTGTGATGCGCTCACATCCGGTGATACTCGACGAGAGGGCGGACAGTGAGACGAACGGCGATCGGATCCGCGGCGCTCGGCGCCGCGGCGATCCTGCTGCTGAGCGCGTGTGGCGGCGGCGGTGACAACGGCGGGGGCGGTACGGCCGCGGCCGAGTTCGACGCGGGACTCACCGAGGTGGTGAACCCCGGCGAGGAGACCGGCGGCACGCTGCGCTTCGCGATCACCACGAACGTGGAGAGCACCGACCCGGGCAACATCTACTACGGCTACATGTGGAACTTCAGCCGCCTGTACGCCCGGACGCTCTACACCTATGCGGCCAAGCCCGGCGACGCCGGCCGCGAGGTCGTGCCCGACCTCGCCGAGGGAATGCCCGAGGTCAGCGACGACGGGAAGACCTACACCGTCAAGCTGAAGAAGGGCATGAAGTTCGAGGACGGCGCGGAGATCGTCGCCGAGGACATCAAGTACGCGATCGCCCGCAGTAACTTCGGCGACAAGGCCCTGCCCAACGGCCCCAAGTACTACAAGGAGCACCTCGACGCCAAGGGCTACGAGGGCGTCTACGAGGACAAGGGCGACCCGCTCAAGGGCTTCGACGCGATCGAGACCCCCGATGACCACACCCTGGTCTTCCACCTCAAGGGCGCCTTCGCGGACTTCCCCTACGTGCTGGTGCAGCCGCAGAGCGCCCCGGTCCCCGCCGACGCCGACACCGGCGAGCGCTACATGTCCTCCGTGGTCTCCAGCGGTCCCTACAAGTTCGAGGGCGACTACCAGCCGGGCAACGGGTTCACACTGGTCCGCAACGACGAGTGGGACGCCGAGTCCGACCCGGTCCGCACGGCCCTGCCCGACAAGATCACCGTCGAGGAGGGCATCAACCAGGACGAGATCGACAAGCGACTGGCCACCGGCAAGCTCGACGTCGACCTCTCCGGTACCGGCCTGGGCCCGGCGCAGAAGGGCAAGGTCTTCACCGACGAGACGGCGAAGGCGCGACTGGACAACCCGGAGAACAGCGCCCACTACTACCTCACCATCAACACCCAGGTGAAGCCGTTCGACAACCTGGCCTGCCGGCAGGCCGTGCAGTACGCGATGGACCGCGACGCGGTACACCGCGCCTGGGGCGGCGACGCGGGCGGCACCCCGGCCACCCAGATCCTGCCCCCGGCGGTGCCCGGCTCCAACCCGGACCTGGACCTCTACCCGTCCAAGAACGACGACAGCAAGGGCGACGTCGAGCAGGCCGAGAAGAAGCTGGACGAGTGCGGCGAGGGCGACGGCGTCAAGACCAACCTCGGGGTCCGCTCCGACCGCCCGGCCGAGGTCGCGGCCGCCGAGGCCATCCAGGAGGGCCTGAAGCGCGCCGGGATCGACGTGAACATCCAGCAGTTCCCGTCGGACACGTTCACCAACACCCAGGCCGGTTCGCCGAGCTTCGTGCACGACAAGAAGCTCGGTCTGAACATCTACGGCTGGATGCCCGACTGGCCCACCGGCTACGGGTACTTCAGCCAGATCGTCGACGGCGACGCCATCAAGAAGGCCGGTAACTCCAACATCTCCGAGCTCGACGATCCGGAGATCAACAAGCTCCTCGACGAGGTCGTGGCGATCGAGGACGAGGACGAGCGGAACAAGGTCTACGCCGAGATCGACAAGAAGGTGATGGAGCAGGCCGTCATCGCGCCGATGGTGTTCCACAAGGCGGTGCTGTACCGCCCGGACAACCTGACCAACGTCTTCTTCAACCCCAGCTGGAAGATGTACGACTACGCGACGTTGGGCACGACCGCCGGCGAGTGACCTGACAGAAGCGGCGGCGCCACCGCCGCGCGGCCGAACCGCTGACCCGCTCCTGCGACCGGAGCGGGCCAGCGGACGGTCCGGGGTATCGGCCCGGTCTGGGCCGCGTCCGCGCCGGGCCCTCCGTTGATCTCGGTCAAGTGCACCGAATTCCAGCGATTATTCGGTGCACTTGGCCGAGATCAACGGAGGAACGGGTGGCATCGGTGGTCAACGGCCAGTCGTCCACCGTGCCCACCCTGACACGCCGACTCCCTAGGGGAATGACCGGATGTGCGTGGGGCCGTGTGGGTGCGACACTGGGGACATGGGTGTTCCGGAACAGTTGCCGATCGCGGGCCCGATGCTTGGGGCCGCCCTCACGGTCGTGGGTCTGCTCATCTCCTGGATGGTGTGGCGTCGCAGGGGCTCCGCGGCCGGGCTCCGCGGTGTGGCGTGGTCGCTGCTGCCGCTGGCGGCAGGACTCATGGGCCTGATGACGATCGTGTGGCGGCTGGTGTTCGACCTCTCCCGCTTCTTCGCGTCCCTCATCTTCAACCCGATCGTGTGGGCCGGGGTCGTGGTGGCCGGTCTGGCCGTCGTGCTGTGGGTGGTCTCGGGGATCATGCGGGCACGCGGCATCGGTACCGGTGGCGCCAAGCCGGCGCCCAAGGCCGCCGAGACCGGTGGTGGGGCCGCCCCGGAGATCGCCGGGGCGCAGGCCGCCCCCGCGTCGAGCCCGAAGCAGCCCAAGCAGCCCAAGCAGGCCGCTCAGTCGGCGGCCGACGACGACTTCAGCGACATCGAGGCCTTGCTGCGCAAGCGCGGAATCGAGTAGCCCACGCCCGACAACAGGTGAGCCAGGGGCCGGAGGGGACATCCCCTCCGGCCCCTGTGTGTTGTGTGCCGGGGACGCGGTGCCGTCGCGTGCTCGGTGGAGCCTGGGGCGGATCGCCGTCGCGGCATGGCACTTAAGCCCGGCTGAAGTCCGCGGATCGGCCGTACTTCGGGCGTCCCAGAGGCATATGGGCGCGTGAGGCGCAACTGATTTTGCCAATTTCGGACGTCCGTGACTGGAATTCGGCGGGGGTGGGCGGCGGCAGATTCCTCACTACGCGTGAGCGAACGGACAATCCGGCGCGTCCTGTCCTCCTTGTCTTCGCCGGTCAGGCACACTCTGTGGTGAGAGTTATGCCGTGTGTCACGTTGCAGCATGTGACGGGTTCGTGTTTCTCAAATCACAATTCGGCCACATCGCGGCTTACTGGACGGTTTGTGTCTAAACCGGGCGTAAATTGATCGCGATGCACCGTTAGGTGGGTCACATGCGTTAGCTGTGTTGATGTCCCGAGCTAAGTCAGCATGGTGCCGCGCATACCCGGTGGCCGGACTCATCCTTGCGCCGCCGGTGCGGGTCGACCTGTCGGCCCGGGGCACTCGACCAGTGCCGCACCAGGGCCCGAGGGGACATCCCCCGACGGGCCCTGATCGGAATTCAGGGCCGCGCCAAAAGCGGGACTAGTGGGGGAGTAGTGGTGCAATGACCGCGCCTTCGGACGTACCTGGGACGGCGGAGGAGGCCGGGGCGGAGGCCCAACCGCGACGTGCCGACGCCGCGAGCCGTTCCCTTCGACAGATTGCCTGGCAGCGGTTCCGACAGGACAAGGTCGCGCTGACCGGTGGCATCGTCGTCGTACTTCTGATCGTGATCGCGATCCTCGCGCCACTGCTGGTGAAGTTCGTCGGCTACCCGCCGAACCAGTTCAACCAGGCGCCGATCGACCCCCTCACCGGCGGCGTGCTCAACGACCCGAACGACCCCACGAGCGGCATCGACCCCTGGGGCGGGATGAGCCTCGACCACCTGCTCGGCCTGGAGCCGGTCAACGGCCGCGACCTGTTCAGCCGGATCGTCTACGGCGCGCAGATCTCGCTGCTCGTCGCCTTCGGCGCCACCGTTCTGTGCGTCTTCATCGGCACCGTGCTGGGCAGCCTCGCCGGCTACTTCGGCGGCTGGGTCGACACCGTCATCAGCCGGGCGATGGACATCTTCCTCGCGTTCCCGCTGCTGCTCTTCGCCATCGCGCTGGCCGGTGTCATCCCCGACGGCGCGTTCGGGCTGACGGGCAACGGGCTGCGCGTCGCCCTGCTCATCTTCATCATCGGGTTCTTCAACTGGCCCTATATCGGCCGCATCGTGCGCGGCCAGACGCTCTCGTTCAAGGAGCGCGAGTTCGTCGAGGCCGCGCGGAGCCTCGGGGCGAGCAACCGGTACATCCTCTTCCGGGAGATCCTGCCCAACCTCATCACCCCGATCCTCATCTACTCCACGCTGCTGATCCCGACGAACATCCTGTTCGAGGCGGCGCTGTCCTTCCTCGGGGTCGGCATCAACCCGCCCACACCCACGTGGGGCGGCATGATCTCCGACTCGCTGCAGTACTACACCACCTCGCCGCACTTCGTGATCATCCCGGGTCTGGCGATCTTCATCACCGTGCTCGCCTTCAACCTCCTCGGTGACGGCCTGCGCGACGCGTTCGACCCGAGGTCCTCCGACTGACGGGCGGCGGCGCCCACCCGGCTCCGCCACCCCCACGGACGGCACAACCCACGTCTGCGAGAAAGGCAGGACATGACGAAACGAGCTCTGGGGTTCGTCGCGCTCGGCGCGGCGGCGACCTTGCTGCTGAGCGCATGCGGAGGCGGCGGAGGCGCCGGTGGAGGCGGGGAAGCCGCCTTCAACCAGGGGGAGACCGAGATCGTCAACCCTTCGGACGAGAAGGGCGGCACGCTGCGCTACGCCCACTCGTCGGACTTCGACTCCACCGACCCGGGCAACATGTACTACGCCTTCGCGTGGAACTTCAGCCGCTACTACGCACGCACCCTGCTGACCTACACCACGTCCCCCGGGGTCGAGGGCACCGAGCTCCAGCCGGACCTCGCCGAGGGGATGCCCGAGGTCAGCGATGACGGGAAGACCTACACCGTCAAGCTGAAGAAGGGGCTGAAGTACGAGAACGGCGAGGAGATCGTCGCCGAGGACGTCAAGTACGCGATCGCGCGCAGCAACTACGGCGAGCAGCGGCTGCCCAACGGCCCGCAGTACTTCAAGAAGCTGCTGGCCGACAGTGAGGATTACGAGGGCCCCTACGCCGACAGCTCCGACCCGCTCCAGGGCTTCGGCGGCATCGAGACCCCGGACGACCACACCCTGGTCTTCCATCTCAAGAAGCCGTTCTCGGAGTTCGAGTACATCCTCATCCAGCCGCAGAGCGCCCCGGTCCCCGCCGAGGTCGACAAGGGCGTGCAGTACCAGAGCCACGTCCTGTCGTCCGGCCCCTACAAGTTCGACGGCGACTACAAGCCGGAGGAGAGCCTCAACCTCGTCCGCAACGACGAGTGGGACGCGGCGACCGACCCGATCCGCAAGGCACTGCCGGACCGCATCGAGGTCGAGCTCGGCGTCGAGCAGAACGAGATCGACCAGCGCCTGGTGAACGGGCAGCTCGACGTCGACCTCTCGACCTCCAGCGTCGGACCCGCGATGAAGGGCACCGTGCTCAGCGACGAGGCCAAGAAGGCCAACGTCGACAACCCGTCGGGCAACACGATGCGCTACGTCAACATCAACACCAAGGTCGAGCCGCTGGACGACCTCGCCTGCCGCCAGGCGGTCATGTTCGCGGTCGACCACGACGCGCTCCAGCGGGCCTGGGGCGGCCCCGTTGGCGGCGATATCCCGACGCAGATCATGCCGACGAGCCTCGAAGGCGCCGACACGAGCATCGACCTGTACCCGTCCGAGGACAACAAGGGCGACCTCGACAAGGCCAAGGCCAAGCTCGAGGAGTGCGGCGAGGACGACGGCTTCAAGGTCAACATCGGGGCCCGCTCCGACCGCCCGGCCGACGTCGCGACCGCCGAGGCCCTGCAAGCGAGCCTGAAGCGGGCGGGCATCGGTGCGTCGATCAAGCAGTACCCGTCGGACACCTACACCAACACCCAGGCCGGGTCGCCCGACTTCGTGCACGACAACGAGCTGGGCCTGACGGTTTTCGGCTGGGCCCCGGACTGGCCCACCGGCTACGGCTTCATGAGCGAGATCGTCAACGGCGAGTCCATCCGCGACGCGGGTAACGCCAACATCTCCGAGTTCGACGACCCCGAGGTCAACAAGCTGTTCGCGGAGTCCGTCAAGGAACAGGACCCCGAGGCCCGTGCGGACAAGTACGCCCAGATCGACCGGATCGTCATGGAGAACGCGGTGATCCTCCCGGTCGTCCTCGAAAAGATGGTGTACTACCGCCCGGAGAACCTCACCAACGCCTACTACCACGTGGGCTACGCGGGGTACGACTTCATGGCCCTGGGCACCACCCGCGAGTAGCGCATCCACCTCGATCGGTTTGAGAGAAGGCAGGTGAAGGCGGCGGGGGCGGTCGGACTCCCACAACGACTCCGACCGGCCCCGCGCCGCCGGTCAAGTTGCTGACATACATTCTTCGTCGCCTGGGCGCCGGCGTGCTGCTGCTCGCCATCGTCACCCTCGTGACGTTCCTGATCTTCTACGTCGTTCCGCGGCTGGCCGGACAGACCACCGAACAGCTCGCGACGATGTACGTGGGCAAGGCGCCCACGCCTGAGGCCATTCAGGCGACCATCGACCGGCTCGGTCTGGACCAGCCGATCGCCGTGCAGTTCTGGGAGTTCATCCGCGGCATCTTCTTCGGGGCCGAGTACCAGTTCGGCCGCGACACCGTGCAGTGCACGGCACCCTGCTTCGGCTACTCCTTCCAGAACTACCAGGAGGTCTTCCCAGAGATCGTCAAGCGGCTCCCGGTCACCTTCTCGCTGGCCATCGGGGCCGGTGTGATCTGGCTGATCGGCGGCGTCGCCGTGGGCGTCATCTCGGCCATCAAGAAGGGCAGCATCTTCGACCGCGTCGCCATGGGCGTCGCCCTGGCCGGGGTCTCCCTGCCGATCTTCTTCACCGGCCTGCTCTGCCTGGCGTTCCTCGTGCACGCCACCGGCTGGTTCGCCAGTCCCTCCTACACCCCGTTCACCCACAATCCGGTGGCCTGGGCGGGCGGACTGATCCTGCCCTGGATCACCCTGGCGTTCCTGCACGCGGCCCAGTACGCGCGCCAGACCCGCGCCGGCATGCTGGAGACCATGGGCGAGGACTACATCCGCACCGCGCGGGCCAAGGGCCTGGCCGAGCGCAGGGTCGTGCTCAAGCACGGCCTGCGGCCCACCCTCACCCCGATCGTCACCATCTTCGGCCTGGACCTGGGCCTGGTGCTCGGCGGTGCGGTGCTCACCGAGACCGTGTTCTCCCTCAACGGCATCGGCCGCTACGCCGTGACGGCGATCGTGCAGAGCGACCTGCCCGTCATCTTGGGTGTCACCCTGTTCGGCGCGTTCTTCATCGTCGTCTGCAACCTCATCGTCGACCTGCTCTACGCCTGGGTGGACCCCCGGGTCAGAGTCACGGCCTGACGACCCCCGGCCGCCGGAGCCAACCCCGGCGGCCGGTCCGAGCCAACGCAGAGCAGTCCTCTCACCCCTGGCCCGACCATCCGGCGGGCCGGGGCCCGAGCCGAAGGAAGACCGGCAATGACCACTCCGGGAACCGCGGAAGGGTCCGCGGCCACCGTCGACGCGGCGGTCCGCGTCGACGACCTGACGATCACGTTTCCGACGATGGACGGCGACGTCCACGCCGTCGCCGGGCTGTCCTTCGAGGTGCCGTCCGGCGGCGCGCTGGGGATCGTCGGTGAGTCCGGCTCCGGTAAGAGCGCCACGTCGCTCGCGCTGATGGGGCTGCACCGCGGCACCAAGGCCCAGATCACCGGGCAGATCTCCGTCGTCGGCACCGACATGGTGGCCGCCTCCGACGCCGAGGTCCGCGCGCTGCGCGGCAACGACATCGCGATGGTGTTCCAGGACCCGATGTCGTCGCTGCACCCGCAGTACACCATCGGCGACCAGCTCATCGAGGCCTACCGCACCCACCGTGCCCAGGCGAGTCGTGCCGAGGCCAAGCAGCGCGCCATCGAGTCGCTGGACCGCGTGGGCATCCCGGACCCCGCCCGCAGGATCAACTCCTACCCGCACGAGTTCTCCGGCGGCATGCGCCAGCGCGTCCTCATCGCCATGGGGCTGATGTGCGACCCCAAGGTGCTGCTCGCCGACGAACCGACCACGGCGCTGGACGTGACCGTGCAGGCGCAGATCCTGGACCTGCTCGACGACCTCCGCCGCGACCTGGGCATGTCGCTGATCCTGGTCAGCCACGACCTCGCTGTCGTCGCCGGGTCCGTCGACGAGGTCCTGGTCATGCAGAACGGCAAGGCCGTGGAGCGCGGCGACGTTCGCCGGGTCCTGGCCGCGCCCGAGCACCCCTACACCCAGGCGCTGCTGGCCTCCGTCCCCCGGGTCGAGGTCTCGCGCGCCGAGCGCCGCGCCCGAATCCGTGCCGAGCGCGACGAGGCGGAGAGGGCTGCCAAGGAGAAGGATCGGCAGGAGCTTCAGGTCCCGAAGACGGAGGAGACGCCCGCCCCGGCCCCCGAACCGATCGGTGCCGCCGAGCCGGGCGAGCCGCTGCTGGAGGTGCGCAACCTGCGCGTGCGGTTCAAGGTGCGCAGCGGTATGTTCAGCACCGCCACCGAGTTCTACGCCGTGAACGACGTCTCCTTCGACCTGTACAAGGGCGAGACGCTGGGCGTCGTCGGCGAGTCCGGGTCGGGCAAGAGCACCCTGTCGCGCGCGGTCATGCGGCTGCTGCAGCCGGCGTCGGGCTCGATCACCTTCGAGGGCCGCGACATCACCCAGCTCCCGGACCGGAAGCTGCGCCCGCTCCGCCGCGACGTGCAGATGATCTTCCAGAACCCGTACTCGTCACTCAACCCGCGCCTCACCATCGGCGACAGCATCGGCACCGCCCTGCGGGTCCAGGGCGAGAAGGACTCCAAGCTCATCAAGCGGCGCGTGCAGGAGCTGCTGGAGCGGGTGGGCCTGGAACCGCGGCACTACAACCGCTTCCCGCACGCGTTCTCCGGCGGGCAGCGCCAGCGGATCGCGATCGCCCGGGCCTTGATCCTCCGCCCCAAGCTGGTGATCTGCGACGAGCCGGTGTCCGCGCTGGACGTGTCGACCCAGGACCAGGTGCTGCGGCTACTCTCGGAGCTGCAGGACGACTTCGACCTGACCTACATCTTCGTGGCCCATGACCTCGCGGTGGTGCGCCAGGTCAGCGACCGGGTCGCGGTCATGCGCCGGGGCGAGATCGTGGAGATGAGCGAGGGCGACGAGGTCTACGAGAACCCGCAGCACTCCTACACTCAGCAGCTGCTGGCCGCCGCTCCGGTCCTCGACCCCGACGAGGCCCGCGCGCACCGTGCCGAGCGCGTCCGGATGCGTCAGGAGAAGGACGGGCAGGCCGACCAGCTCGCCCCATCGGCCTGAACCCGCCGCCATCGGTGTCGGCGGCGGGACCAACAGCGGCGACGGACGGGGGCCAGCCCACCGGCCCCGTCCCCTGCGTTGATCTCGGGGATATCGACCGAATAACGGCCGACATTCGGTCGATATCCCCGAGATCAACGGTGTTATCGGCGGTGCACGGCTATCCGCGCGCGTCCGTGTGCACCGATGCGGGCACCGGAGGTGCCGGGGACCCGTCCTCGGCTGAGAACAGTGCCGATACCACGCCCCACACGGCGATGACCGTGTTCCAGAACATGAAGATGCCCAGCGGAGTGTAGAAGCCGTCGAGCACGGCCGTGCGCTCCGGGTCGCCGACGAACAGGGTCAGCCCCGCCAGGGCGCCCGCGCCGATGAGGCAGGCCAGCAGCCCGCGCAGCCAGGCGACATTCTCGTGGCGCAGCCGGGCGGCTCTGGCCGTGGGGCGCGGGGGAGGGGATGGACCTCCGGCGAAGCGGTGCGCGAACCGGACGTCCGCCCAGGTGATGACCGAGTGCCCGTAGGCGACGGTGAACCCCAGGTACAGCGCCCCGAGGCCATGGGTCACGTCGGCGCTGGCCCCTTGGGACAGGTGGACGGCGATCACCGTCAGCAGGACCACGTCCAGTAGGGGGACGAGCAGCAGCATCACCGTGCTCAGCCGCCGCATGCGCAGCAGGTAGCGGGCGGTCAGCCCGCCCAGCACGAGCACCCAGAACAGCGCCTCGACCGTCTGGATCACCGCCGCGATCACCGTCGCGCCCCCCTCGTTCCTCCATGGGGGCCGTCCACCGGCCCCGCGTCCCGCCCATCATGCGGAACCGACCCGGGGCGGCGGATCGGCGCAGGTGATGAGATCGCTGTACAACCTTCGAAGTACGCGTCGGCGGTGCGGACGTGCTGAGATAGAGGGCGTGACGCTGCTTCTCCGACGCTACGCGCTGCTCGACCGGCGCATCCTCGGCGGTCGGCTCTACCTCGGCAGCACGCTGTGGGCTGGAATGCACTTCGGCGTCGGGCTGCTGCTGTGGGGATTGGCCGCCTACGTGGAGCGCCCCGACATCGACCAGCGGTGGCTGCTGCTGACCCTGACCGGGGTGTGCGCGGCGGTCCTGCTGCGCCGCAGCGCGCCTGGCACCGGCCTGGCGATCGCTTCCCTGTTCCTCCTCGCCGACATCGCCCTCGGCCCCTCGTGGTGGGTCCTGGTGGTCTACGGGGAGGCCCTCTACGCGGTCGCCGTGTGGGGGCGTCGGCGCCTGGCCTACGGCATCTTTACCGCCGTCATGACCTGCACCGTCGTGGCGATCGGGGTCCTGGTCTACCTCCTCGCGCATGGGGTGCTGGAGAGCCTGCTGGAGGTGGTCCAGTTCGTGGGGCTGTTCGTACTGGTCTTCGTGACGCCGATGATGTCCGGGCTGACCGTCCGCGAACACCACCTGCGCGCCGAGCTGGAGCGGCAGCGCGCCGACCAGCTGCTGCGGATGGCCGAACTGGACCGGGGCACCGCCATCGCCGAGGAGCGCGGCCGGATGGCCCGCGAGCTGCACGACGTCATCGCCAACCACCTGAGCGCCATCGCGGTGCAGTCCACGGCCGCCCTGTCGATGCGCGACCCGGATCCCGAGCGGGTCCGGCAGATCCTCGGCGTGGTGCGGGACAACAGCGTGCGGGGGCTGGCCGAGATGCGGCAGATGATCGGCGTGCTGCGCGCCGACGACAACCCCGACCTGGAGCGCGTCACGCCGCGGCTGAGCGAGGCCGACCGACTGGTGGACACCGCGCGCGAATCCGGGTTGGACGTCCGTATGGAGGAGCGCGGCACCGCGCCTCCCCTCCCGGCACGCGTGGACGCGGCCGCCTACCGGATCGTGCAGGAGTCGCTCACCAACGCGCTGCGCTACGCCGAACCCCGGCGGGTCGACATCACCGTGGAGTACACGGCGTCGGCACCGGGGCAGGAGGCGGACCGGCTGGTGCTGACGGCGGAGAACCCGGCGCCGGTCCGGCCGGAGCCTACCTGGCGCGTGGAGCTGGGCGGGGGCGCGGGGGTCACTGGGATGCGCGAGCGCGTCGCGCTGCTGGGCGGCCACTTCGAGGCCGGGCCGTCGGCCGATGAAGACGCGGGCTGGCGGGTCCGGGCCGAGCTGCCGATCGCGCAGCCGGGCGTGCCCGAGGACACCGATGGACAGAGAGCGGGGATGGGCGCGTGATCCGGGTTGTTGTGGCCGAGGACCAGTGGGCGGTGCGGTCGGGGCTGGTGATGATCCTGGACGCCGCGCCGGACATGCACGTCGTCGCCGAGGCCGCCGATGGGGACGAGGCCGTCGACGCGGCGCGCCGCTACCTCCCCGACATCGTTCTTATGGACGTGCGGATGCCGCGCAAGGACGGCATCGCGGCCACCCGCGACCTGGCCGGGACCGGGGTGGACGTGCTGATCCTGACCACCTTCGACCTCGACGAGTACGTGTTCGGCGCGCTTCGGGCTGGTGCCGCGGGGTTCCTGCTGAAGAACATCGAGGCCGACGAGCTGGTCGAGGCGGTCCGCGTCGTGGCCCGCGGCGAGGGGATGATCGCGCCGGCCGTCACGCGGCGGCTCATCGCCGAGTTCGCCGGTTCCGGCGCGCGGTTCGCCGGGGGCGGGCCGCGGGCCCCGGAGGTGAGCCCGGCCGCCCTCGACGCGCTCACCCCGCGCGAGCACGAGGTCCTGGCGTGCGTGGGGGAGGGGCTGAGTAACCAGCAGATCGCCCGTCGGCTGTCCATCACCGAGACCACGACCAAGACCCATGTCAGCCGCATCCTGGCCAAGCTGGGGCTGCGCAGCCGGGTCCAGGCCGCCATCGTCGCCCAGGAGCTAGGCGTCACGCACGACTGAGCGCAGCAGCGCCTCCAGGCCCGCGTCGAACACCTGCTCCGGCTCCGCCTCGACCGTGCTCAGTCGAGCCACGGTCCCGAACCGCCCGTCGACCGCGGCGGGCTGGGCGCTGGCCAGGCCCTCGCCGCGGACCTGGCGGATGACGGCACCGGTGACGTAGGCGTCCAGGGCGGACGCCGCCCGTACGATGTCCGCGCCCTCCAGCCCCGCCTCGGCGAAGGCCGCGTACTGCAGCTCCAGCGCACGCAGCGCCGCCTCGGTGTCCGGGCGGCGGTGGATGAACAGCGGGAGCGCACCGGAGTGGTGCAGCAGCGCCGCGCGGTAGTCGTGCGCCCACGTGCGCAGTCGCTCGTCCCAGGGGCGGTCGTCCTCGGCCGCGTCGTCCGCTTCGGCGTCATTCTCCTCTGCGTCTGCGTCGGCATCGGTGTCGGCGCCCCGGGGCCGGGAGACGTCGGTAATGTACTCGACGATCGCGTCGAACAGCTGCTCCTTGCCCAGCGGGAAGTGGTGGTAGATGGCCATGGCCTCCACCTCCAACGCGTCGCCGAGGCGGCGCATGGTCAGGCGGCGCAGTCCCTGGCCGTCGATGATGCGCAGGGCCTCGGTGATGATGCGGTCGGCGCTCAGGCCGGCGTTGTTTCGGCTCACGCCCCCGATCATAGACTTACTTTGTAAAGGCGGTGGCCGGAATCACCCCTCGGGTGTGTCCGTGATCGGAGTCACCTCCTACAGTGTCTCCTGACACTCTGATCCACCCACCGCCGATCCACAGGAGTGAGCATGGGGTTGACCGGCCCGAAGGTCGATGAGGACGCCCGGCGCCGCCACAGCGAGGACGAGCAGGCCGCGGAGCGGCTGCCGGAGCTGCTGGACGGGGTGGCGGCGGCCGAGCAGGCGCTGATCACCGCACAGGAGAACGGGGTCTCCGCCGAGGAACTCCACCGGTTCGGGATGGACCTGGACAGCGCGCTGACCGACGCGATGCGCGCCGCCTACGCCAAGGAACGCGCCCTGATCGGCCCGCGCGGCTACGTCGACCGCATCTACCGCCGCAAGCGCCTGGCCAAGCGGGACGTGCGCCACGCCACCGAGGTCGCCGAGCGACTGCTCACCGAGCGCGAGACCCACCGGCTGCACGGCATCGCCGGTGTTCCGCGTACCCCCGCGGGCGTCTAGGGGCGAGGTCCCACCCGCGCCCGCACCGGCCGCCGAGCGTGCGTCCGGCGTCCGTCGATGGCAGGATCGTTGAAGGAACACGGCGCCACCGGACGGCGTCGCGAGGCCGCCGGGTGTGGGCCGGACGAATGGAGTGGGGACGAAGATGCCGGGGTTCATCGAACTCGATCCATCATCGAAGGTGCCCCCTTATGAACAGATCCGGGCCGCGGTCGCCAACGCCGCGGCCAACGGCGACATCCCCGTGGGGTACAAGCTGCCTACCGTCCGTGCTCTGGCGGGGGAGTTGGCCGTCGCGGTGAACACCGTCGCCCGGGCCTACCGGGAGCTCGAACAGGCCGGGGTGGTCGAGACGCGCGGCCGGTCCGGCACCTTCGTCGCCGCCGGGGGCGACGCCCAGCGTGAGGAGGCGGTGGCGGCGGCCCGCGACTACGCCGACGTGATCTCCCGGCTCGGGCTGGCGCGCAGCGAGGCGCTGGACATCGTGCGGGCCGCCCTCGACCGCTGACGATCCCCGTGCGTTGATCTCGGGGATATTGGGGTCGCACGGGCGTTTTTCACCCCAATATCTCCGAGATCAACGGAGGGTGTGGCGACGCTATTCGCGGGTGCCGATGAGCATCAGGATGTAGAGCACGCTGATGCCGATCCACGTCGCGATGACCCCGCCGTCTCCGGCGTAGCCGGCACTGATGGCCGTCAATGGGATGGCCAGGCCAAGGGACACGATGGCCAACACCATGCGCGCGGTGCGGGTAGGGATCCCCTGGCGCTGGGGTCGGCGCTGCTGCTGTGTCGCGAGATGGTGGCGGACGCGCTCGTCGATGCTCTGTTCCAGGCGCTCGGCCAGAGAGGTGGCGATCGCGTCGTCGTAGTCGGCGCCGAGTTCCCGGCCCGCCCGCAGTGAGGCGGCCAGTTCGTCTTTGGGGAGAGGGTCGTTGGCCATGCCCCCAAGTATCCCCGCCCGCGCCCGATTCCGGCCGTTCCGCCGACGGGACTGGGGAAAGATCAGGGGTTTTTCAGGGGTCCGGTCCGCTGCCGCGGCCCCGCGCCGATGTTCGGTCGGCGCCATGGGCGGGCGCGCGGAACGGCGACGGCCCCGGTGCCCGCGTGCGGTGCGGGCGCCGGGGCCGTCGGTGGGTGAGTGGACTCCCCCGGTGGCTGTGTCGCGGGCAGAACCTGCTAGCTCGCGAAGTCCAGCAGCTGCTGGGCGCGGCTGGGGTGGCGGAGCTTGGACAGGGACTGCTTCTCCAGCTGCCGGATGCGCTCCCGGGTCAGCCCCAGGTGCTTGCCGATCTCGTCGAGCGTGCGGGGACGCCCGTCCATCAGGCCGAACCGCAGCGACATGATCGTGGCCTCGCGCGGCTCCAGGTCGTCCAGAGCGCGGCGCAGCTGGTCGGCCATGAGCTGTCGGTCGACGACCTCCGAGGCCTCCGACGCGTCGACGTCCTCGATGAGGTCACCGATGCGGGTCTCGCCGTCCTCCCCGATCGTGGAGTCGAGGCTGATGGGCTGGCGCGTGATCCGCAGCAGCTCCTCGATCTGGCTCGGCGACTTGTCCAGCTCGTGCGCCAGCTCCTCGGGACTCGGCTCGCGGCCCAGGGTCTGGTGCATGTCGCGCTCAAGCCGGCTGACCTTGCTCAGCAGCTCCAGTACGTGCACCGGGAGGCGGATGGTGCGGGCGGAGTCAGCGAAGCCGCGCTGTATTGCCTGCCGGATCCACCACATGGCGTACGTGGAGAACTTGAAGCCCTTGGTGTAGTCGAACTTCTCCACCGCGCGGATGAGCCCGAGGTTGCCCTCCTGGACGACGTCCAGCAGGGACATGCCGCGGTCGCTGTACTTCTTGGCGACCGAGACCACCAGGCGCAGGTTGGCCTCCAGCATGTGCTGCTTGGCCTGGCGCCCGTCCTCGGCGACCGCCTCCAGCTCCGAGCGTTCGCTGTCGCTGAGTTCTGTGGTCGGGGCGTCGTCCTCGACGAGGCCCAGGCGGTACTCAGCGTAGAGACCGGCCTCGATGCGCTTGGCGAGGTCGACCTCCTCCTCAGCGGTGAGCAGCTTGCGGCGACCGATGGCCTTCAGGTACGTGTGCACCGAGTCGCCCATGGCGGGCGACTGGTCATCCAGGTCGGCCTCGGAACCTTCCGGCTCCTGGGCGGTGGCCTTCTTCCCCCGCGCCTTGGAGACGGCTTTGGCGGTCTCGAGTGTTTCCTCCAGCACCTCGTCATCGCTGTCGGCGTCCACGGACTCCAGGGCCGCGGCGTCGTCGCCCCCGTTGGCGAGCCGCACTCCGGCGTCAGTGAGCTCACGCAGGATGGAACGGCCGTCGGCCGGGCTGATACCGGCCGCGGAGAACGCGGCGCGGAGTTCCGCGAGGGACAGGTGTCCCTGGGAACGCCCTCGAGTGATCAGCTGGTCGAGAGCCGCGGACGCGACATCATTGCCGTCTGCGGTCTCCGCCACTGTGTCCGCCACCGTGGGAGTGGGAGAAGTGGCTAGGGCAGTGCGCGACATGAAGGCACCTCCCTCCCTTCCAAGACGTCAGGCGCGAGGCGATGGGAAACCGCCGTCTCGGCGCGCCAATATGTCTAACGTGTCAGAGAGTCAAATGTTCCCGGTCTCGATTGGATATCGCGCGTCGTGGCATACGTCACGATCAGATATGTGGCCGTCCGGTCCCGGGAGCGGGTAATGAGCGCGTTCGACGGCCTGGCGCGGCGTGCACGGCGCCGTGTGCTCCTGCGTGTGATCCCCCCTCGATCGGATGATCCGCACTCACCCTGGGCCTCCTCGCGACGGGTGTGGGAACCAGATGCAGGAGTAGACGCCCATACCCCGCAGGAAGTTCCCTCAACTTGCGGATCCGTCCGGCTGCGGACACGCCTCTCATGTGATCCTGCCCCAGTACTGCCTGGTCAATCGCGGTGCCGAGTGGGCGAACGCAGTGCGGAGAGATCCGGTTTTCCCGAACCGAGGAGGGGGATCTGCGCGCGTACGTCGAGCTCCCGGGGGGCCGCATAGCCGGGCAGCTGGGTCCGGACCCATTGTCTCAGGTCATCGAGGCGCGGCGGACACGTGGGGTCGGCGGGGACCACGACCGCCGTGACGCGCTGTCCCCACTCCTCATCGGCGCGGCCGACCACGACCGCCTCCCGGACCGCGGGGTGCCCGCACAGCAGGGAGGCCACCTCGCCAGGGACGACCTTGTGGCCGCCGGTGTTGATCACGTCGTCGGCGCGTCCGCGCACCCGCAGCCGCCCTTCGGCGTCGAAGCGGCCGAGGTCGCCGGTGCGGAACCAGGGTGCCCCGTCGGGCCCCTCCTTCGGAGGGAGCAGGTGGTCGGCGGTGCGCTCGGGGTCGAGTCGGTAGCCGGAGAACAGGGACGGCCCCGACAGCAGGATCCGCCCCTCGGTGTCGAGGTCGGCGCGCATGCCGTCGAGGGGGACGCCGTCGTACACGCAGCCGCCGCAGGTCTCGCTCATGCCGTAGGTGGTGACGACACGGCCCCCGGCAGCGCGGGCCTGGGCGAGCAGCCGCTCGTCGGCGGCGGCCCCCCGAGCAGGACCGTGCCGAACAGCGACAGGTCGGCCCCCACGGCCAGCAGCCGGTGCAGCTGGGTGGGGACCAGGGACACGTGCGGGCGGTGCTCGGCGGCGAGCGCCATGGTGGCGGCCGGGTCGAACGCGTGGTGGAGCGGCTCCACCCCGCTGACCAGCGCGCGCAGGAGGACCTGCAGGCCCGAGATGTGCGCCGTGGGCAGCACACACAGCCAGGCGTCGTCCGGGCCGGCCCCGATGCGGCGGATGGAGGAGCGCGCCGAGTGCAGCAGGGCCGCGGTGGACAGCTCCACGCCCTTGGGGGCGCCGGTGGACCCGGAGGTGGCGATGACCAGGGCCGTGTCCTCGGCGGTCCCCGCACCGTCGGCGAGGGTGCGGACGCCCTCGGGGGTGCGCACCTCATCGACGCGCATGGCGGCGAGCAGGGAGCGCACCCGCGGCGCGGGCATCCGCGGGTCGATAGGCAGCAGCGCGGGGCCGCGGCCCGCCAGGGCCGCGGACAGCAGTTCGGTCAGGTGCGCGGGGGAAAGCCCGGTCACCGCTTGGAGGGGTCGATTCGCCACGTTGACCTAGGTTAACCCGCGGTGGCCCCAGCATGCTCGCCCCCGCGCCGGGTGTGGACGCCGGTGCGGTCGCACCCGGCGGAACTATTAAGGTTGACCCCTGACAAGCGAAGCGTTCGCGCAGGCGGTCCGGGCAGTATGCCGCGCTCTCCGCGCTGCGCCCCACGCTTCGCCCGCAGTACCGGAATGGCCGGGTTAGGAGAGACGAGAGCCGTGAGCAGCGTGATCGACTGGCAGCGGTCGGGAGAATATTCCGACATCATCTACGAGACCGCCGAGGGCATCGCCAAGATCACGATCAATCGGCCCGAGCGGCACAACGCCTTCCGCCCGCAGACGCTCTTCGAACTCCAGCACGCCTTCAACGTGGCACGCGACGACTCCGAGGTCGGGGTGATCATTTTCACCGGCGCCGGGGACCAGGCGTTCTGCTCCGGTGGCGACCAGAAGATCCGCGGCGAAGACGGCTACCTCGGCGACGACGCCGTGGCCCAGCAGGGCATCGGCCGACTCAACGTCCTCGACCTGCAGGTGCAGATGCGCCGCCTGCCCAAGCCGATCATCTGCATGGTGGCGGGCTGGTCCATCGGCGGCGGCAACGTCCTGCAGGTGTGCTGCGACCTCACCATCGCCGCCGACAACGCGAAGTTCGGGCAGACCGGCCCCAAGGTCGGTTCGTTCGACGGCGGCTACGGCTCGTGGCTGCTCGCCCAGACGGTCGGGCTGAAGAAGGCCCGCGAGATCTGGTACCTGTGCCGCCAGTACAGCGCCCAGGAGGCGCTGGAGATGGGCATGGTCAACACGGTCGTCCCGCTGGAGAAGCTGGAGGAGGAGACCGTTGCGTGGGCCCGCGAGATGCTGGAGAAGTCTCCGCTGGCGCTGCGCATGGTCAAGGGCGCCATCAACGCGGTCAGCGACGGCGCCGCGGGCATGCAGCAGTTCGCCGGGGACACCACGATGCTCTACTACATGAGCGAGGAGGCCCAGGAGGGCCGCGACGCCTTCAAGGAGAAGCGCAAGCCGCGCTTCGACCAGTTCCCGCGTCGTCCCTAGGCGGCCGCGATGGACGATTCCACCCCCGCGGGGCCCGAGGCCGGACGCGCGTTCTCGATCCCGATGCGGACCCGCTTCCGCGGCGTCACCGCGCGCGAGGGCCTGCTGGTCCGCGGCCCCGCGGGCTGGGGGGAGTTCTCCCCCTTCGCCGAGTACCCGCCGCGGGAGTGCGCCCGCTGGTGGGCCGCGTGCCGCGAAGCCGCCGAGGAGGGCTGGCCGGCACCGGTGCGCCGACGCGTCCCGGTCAACGTCACCGTGCCCGCGGTCGGCCCCGAGGACGCGGCGCGGATCGTGGCCGAGGGCGGGTGCGCGACCGCGAAGGTGAAGGTCGCCGAGCGCGGTCAGACACCGGCCGAGGACATCGCCCGAGTGGAGGCCGTACGCGACGCCATCGGCCCCGCCGGACGGGTGCGCGTCGACGCCAACGGCGCTTGGGACGTGGAGACCGCCGTGCGCATGCTCGGCGCGCTGGACCGCTTCGACCTGGAGTACGTCGAGCAGCCCTGCGCCACCCTGGAGGAACTGGCCCAGGTGCGGCGGCGCACCGACGTCCCGGTGGCGGCCGACGAGTCCATCCGCCGGGCCGAGGACCCGCTGAAGGTGCGCGCGGCGGATGCCGCCGACATCGTGGTGCTGAAGGTGCAGCCGCTGGGCGGGGTCCGCGCCGCGCTGCGCGTGGCCGAGGCGTGCGGGCTGCCGGTGGTGGTGTCCAGCGCCGTGGAGACCTCGGTGGGCCTGGCGGCCGGTGTCGCACTCGCCGCCGCCCTGCCGGAGCTGCCCTACGCCTGCGGGCTGGCGACGATGCGGCTGCTCCGCGCCGATGTGACCGCCGATCCGCTGGTGCCCGTCGACGGCCACCTGCCGGTGCGGGTGCCCGCGGTCGACGAGGAGCGGCTGGCGGCCGTCGAGATCGACGCGGGGCCGTGGCGCGCCCGCATGGCCGCGGCCCGTGCGGAGTGGCGGTCCTGAACGGCGGGTGGTTGGCGGATCAGTCCGAAACGGTCCGAAACCGTGGCGGCGTTCGGCACAGTGGGACGTATCGCAGTCCTGCAGCGGACGAATACCGTGGGGAGGCGCGTTGCACGGGACGGACCGTCGCATCGCTGTCGGGATCCCGGTGCGCTCTATCCCGACAGGCGCGAACGTGTGATGGCCACCGGTATCGCCGCCCCGAACGCACAGCACGAGTGCCGCAGCGGTGGGGGTAGCGAGGCGGACGGGGGCGCTCCGTCGATACTGGTTCTACACGTCACGACCTGAGAGCAGTCTGGATGAATCCGTCAACCGCGCTGGCGCGGGTCCTCGTCGATGAACTGGCCCGATGCGGGCTGGCCGAGGCCGTCATCGCGCCAGGGTCGCGTTCGACGCCCCTCGCGCTCGCCCTGGTCGCCCACCCCGGGATCCGGGTCCACGTCCGCATCGACGAGCGCTCGGCGGCCTTCCTCGCGCTCGGTCTGGCACGCGCCTCGCGGCGCGCCGTCGCCCTGGTGTGCACCTCGGGCACAGCGGCGGCCAACTTCCACCCGGCGGTACTGGAGGCCGACCAGAGCTGCGTGCCGCTGCTCGTGCTCACCGCCGACCGTCCACCCGAGCTGCGCGGCACCGGCGCCAACCAGACCGTCGACCAGATCAAGCTCTTCGGATCGGCCGTGCGCCTGTTCACCGAGGTCGGCGCGGCCGAGCGGCTGCCGGGCATGGTCGCCTACTGGAGATCGCTGGCCTGCCGTGCGTGGGCCGCGACCGACACGGAGCGTCCCGGGCCGGTCCACCTCAACCTGGCCTTCCGCGACCCGCTCATCCCGGATGGGCCGGGCTGCGGCGAGGAGTGGCCGGAACCCCTGACGGGCCGCGTGGACGGGCGAGCGTGGATCGAGCGTCCGGCGCCGGAGGCCCAGCCCGCGCCCGTGACGGCGCCATCGGTGGAGCGCGGCGTCATCGTCTGCGGTGACGGAGACTACGACCCCATCCCCTACCTGGCGCTGTCCATGGCCACGGGGTGGCCGCTGCTGGCCGAGCCCACCTCCAACGCGCGCCGTGCCGAAGCCGTCTCGACCTACCGCCAGCTGCTGGCCTCGCCACGGTTCGTCGCCGACCACGAACCCGAGCTCGTGGTCAGCGTGGGCCGTCCCGGCCTCTCCCGCCAACTCCTGGCCTACCTGCGCCGCGCCCGGCGGCACATCGCCGTCGGCGACCCCCTGTCGTTCGCCGACCCGGTGCGCACCGCCACCGAGGTCGTTCCCGCCCTCGTCCCGCCCGCCGACGCCACCCCCGATACGGCGTGGTCGCGCTCCTGGCAGGACGCCGAGACCGCGGCGCGCGCCGCCATCGACGCCCTGCTCGACGGCGAAGAGGCGCTGAGCGAACCCCGCCTCGCCCGCGACCTGGCCGCGCACCTGCCCAACGGGGCCCTGCTGTTCGCCGGCTCCAGCATGCCGATCCGCGACCTGGACGCCGCCATGACCGCCCGCTGCGGGGCGCGCGTCATCGGCAACCGGGGCGTGAGCGGCATCGACGGCACTGTCTCGACCGCCATCGGCGCCGCCCTGGCCCACCAGCGCGACGGCGGTGGTCCCGGGTACGCCCTGCTCGGCGACCTGGCCGTGCTCCACGACCAGAACGGTCTGCTCATCGGCGCCGAGGAGGCCCGCCCCGACCTGGCGATCGTGGTCGTCAACAACGACGGCGGCGGCATCTTCTCTGGGCTGGAACAGGCCGGGCACCCCGACTTCGAGCGGGTCTTCGGTACCCCGCACGGCGTCTCGATGGAGCGCGTCGCCGCCGTGGCCGACCTGCCCTACACCCGCCTCGAATGGGCCACCGACCTGCCCAAGACCGTCCTGGGCGAGGGGCTGCGGATCATCGAGGTGTGCACGGGACGCGTCGACACCGCGGCGCTGCGCCGCCGTCTGCAGGCGGCCGTCGACCGTGCGCTGGAGGCATAGCTCCGACAAAAGGGACGCGTGGCTCTGGGCTCGGGAAGCCGGGGGCATGATACTGGCCTCATGAGTTACGTGTTGCACATGACCGACCTTCGTGAGTGGCGTCGCGGCGAGGGCGACCTCGAACCGCCATCCCTGGAGACGCAGGGCTTCGTGCACGCCTCACCGGACGACTCCACGCTGCTCGCGGTCGCCAACGCCTTCTACGCTGGGTTGTGGGCGCCCCAGGCCGTCCTGGTCATCGACACCGGCCTGCTCGACGTGGAGGTGCGCTGGGAGACGGCCAACCCGGCCCCGCCGCCCGGGGTGCACCCGGAGGTGCTGTTCCCGCACATCTACGGCCCGGTGCGGCGCAAGGCCGTCATCGGCGTGCGCTACCTGCGGCGGGAGCCGGACGGCTCGTTCTCCGCGGTGCAGCACCGGGGAGCCACCGCCGAGGAGCTCGACCTCATCCCGCACCCGGAAGGGGGCTGGTACCGCTCGACCTGGCGCAGTCAGCACACCCTGCGCCCCGAGGGGTACCCCGGCGAGCGCGACGCCGCGTCGGGCACCCTCTTCATGCTCCGCCCGGGCGAACGCTCCCGCTGGCACCGGTTGCGGTCGGACGAGATGTGGGTCTTCAACTGCGGCGGCCCGATCGAGCTGACCTTCGGCGGCACCGGAGAGCGCCCCGTGGCCGACGGTCGCGTCACCCTCGGCCCGCACATCGAGGCCGGGCAGGTGGTGCAGGCCCTGGTTCCGGCCGGAACGTGGCAGACGGCCCACCCCATCACCGGCCGGGAGGGCGTGGTCAGCCTGTTCGTCTCGCCGGGCTTCGCGTGGGACGATTTCGAGCTGCCGCCTGACGACTGAGCCCGCGCGGGTGAAATCGGCGCCTCCCCCGTTGATCTCGGAGATATCAACCGAATACCGGCGAGTATTCGGTCGATATCCCCGAGATCAACGGAAGGGCGGATGGGCGGTGAAGCGCGCGTCAGTCTGTCAGGGCGTGCCGCATGACCTGGAACTTGGAGTCGGCCTCGGCCAGTTCGGCCTCCGGGGTCGAACCGGCCACGATGCCGCATCCCGCGAAGAGGCGGGCGCGGGCCCCGGCGATGTGGGCGCAGCGCAGGGCGATGCCCCACTCGCCGTTGCCCTGGGCGTCGATCCAGCCGACCGGGCCCGCGTAGCGGCCGCGGTCCATGGCCTCCAGGTCGCGGATCAGCTCCACGGCGGCCGCGGTCGGCGTCCCGCCCACGGCGGCGGTCGGGTGGAGCGCGGCGACCACGTCCAGCGTGGAGACGCCCGGATGCAGGGTGGCGCGGGCCGGCGAGGCCAGGTGCTGCACGTTGGGCAGCCGCAGCAGCCGGGGGCGGTCGGGCGTCTCGACCGTCGCGGCCAGCGGGGCGAGCGCCGCCCGCAGCGAGTCGATCGCGTACTCGTGCTCCTCCAAGTCCTTGGCGGACCCGGTCAACTCGGCGGCCAGCCGCTCGTCCTCGGCCGGGGTGGTGCCGCGCGGACGGGTTCCGGCCAGCACGAGCGATCCGATTCCGTCCCCCTCGCGCCGAATTAGCAGCTCGGGGGTGGCTCCGACCATGCCGTCGACACTGAACGTGTAGCAGCCCGGGTAGTCGCGCGTCAGTCGGCGCAGGAGGGTCCGCACGTCGATGTCGCGCTCGGCGCGGGCGTACACGTCGCGCGCCAGCACCACCTTGGCGATCTCACCCGCGCGGATGTGCCGCACCGCCGTGGCGACCGCCGCTTCCCACTCGGCCGCCGGGATGGACCCCTCCGTCCAGGTCAGCGGGCCGATCGGGCGCGCCGGCGTGCACGAGGCCAGGATCTCGCCCGGGTGGGCGCCGCGCCGGTCGCCGATGGTGGTGAGCCAGGACCGGTCGGCGCGCCGACCGACGACGATGCGCGGGATGACCAGGGTCGAGCCCGCCGAGCGGCCGTCGAAGGTGAAGCCGCCGAAGGCGACCATCCCGCTCCCGGGCAGGTCGACCTCGTCGGCGACCTCCGTGGCGGAGGCCACCCCGGCCAGCCACCGCGCGGCCGCGGTGAAGCGCTGCGTGCCGTCGCCGGTGTCATCCCCCGGCCAGGTGAAGCGGGCCGCCTCGCCCCACGCGACCAGACCGTCGCCGCGATGCACCCACGCGAGCGGAGCATCGCCGGGCAGGTGCTCGAGGAGATCGCGTCCGTCCCGCAGAGGAACGGTGCGCACGGCCAGCTGGGGCGGGGTTGTTGCGACGACACTCACGTCACCGCAGTCTAGGGCGCCGATCGGTGCATGTGTGCGCGCCACGGCCGCCCGGAGCGCTCCCGCACCGTGCCAAGTATCACGCTGAGCCGACCGTGATTCCCCGCTGCCATCGCGCGAACGCTGCCCGTCGACCGTCCGAACGGCTCTAGGCTGTCCGGGGAAAAACAGGGGATTCACCGCGATGCGCGGATAAGCGGATATGCGGTAATGCCGGGGGAAGTCGAGGTGGTCGGCCCATGGGACGGTTCGGCGGAGGAGCGATCGCGGTCGCCGTGATGTCGCTGCTGGCGGGATGCAGCAGCGTTCCACCGGGAGCCGAACCCGATGTGGGGGACCCGGACGCGGCGGCCGCGGAGGCCCGACCGCCCGGCGCGATCCCCGACGACTGCGACGCCGACGCCGCCGTCCCCAAACGCCAGATGCGCGGGGTGTGGCTGACCACCGTCCGCAACATCGACTGGCCCTCCGCGGACGACCTCAGCGAGAGCCAGCAGAAGAAGGAGCTCATCGAGCAGCTCGACCGGGCGCGGGAGCTGGGCCTCAACGCGGTCTTCTTCCACGCCCGGCCCACCGCGGACGCCGTCTACCGCTCCGAGAAGGAGCCGTGGGCGCGCTATCTCACCGGAACGCAGGGCGGCGACCCGGGCTATGACCCGCTGGAGTTCGCCACCACCGAGGCGCACAAGCGCGGCCTGGAGCTGCACGCCTGGTTCAACCCCTACCGCGTCGGGTGGGACGACCCGGACCTGGAGAACCTCGCCGAGGACCACCCGGTCAAGAAGCACCCCGACTGGCTGATCGAATACGACGACCAGGGCTGGATGGACCCGGGCAACCCCGAGGTGCGCGCGTGGGTAGGCGACGTCGTCCTCGACGTCGTGGACCGCTATGACATCGACGGCGTCCACTTCGACGACTACTTCTACCCCTACCCCGACGAGGACGGCAGCGACTTCGGCGACGACGGCAGCTGGAAGAAGTACCGCGGCGACTTCACCGACCGCGGGGACTGGCGGCGCGACAACGTCAACCGGCTCATCGCCGAGATCCACGATCGGATCGAGCGCCGCAAGCCGTGGGTGCGGTTCGGCGTCAGCCCCTTCGGGATCTGGCGCAACGAGAGCACCGATCCCGCCGGATCGGCCACCAAGGGCCTGGAATCCTACGACGCGCAGTACGCCGACACCCGCGCCTGGATCCAGGAGGGGACCATCGACTACGTCACCCCGCAGGTGTACTGGCCGCAGGGGTTCACGACCGCCGACTACGCCACGCTCGTGCCGTGGTGGGCCGAGCAGGTCGCCGGCACCGACGTCGACCTCTACATCGGCCAGGCCGCCTACAAGGTGGGCGACGACGGCTGGGAGGGCAGCGACGCCCTCTCCCGGCAGCTGGACTTCAACTCCGAGCGCCCCGAGGTCACCGGGGACGTGTTCTTCTCCATGAAGAGCCTGAACGACGTGGCCGACGACGCCATCGAGGAGGTCGCCGCCGAGCACTACCGGCGCCCGGCCCTGCCGCCCCGCGCCGCCGGCGACGCCGCGGCGCCCGAGCCGGTCACCGGCCTGGAGGCCGAGCGCTCCGCCGAGGGCGTCCGGCTGGTGTGGGACACCACCGGCGGCGCCCGCTTCCACGCCGTCTACCGGGTCCCGGACAACGGCGGGGAGGACCTGTGCGCGCTCGCCGACGCCGCGCACCTGCTGGCGGTCGTAGGGGGCAATGCCGCGGAGGGCAAGCAGGCCTTCACCGACACCGACCCGGCCGATGGCGCGGTCCGCTATTACGTGACGGCCCTGGACGACCACCGCGTCGAGAGCGCGCCGAGCCCGGCGGTACGGGTGGACGCGGGAAAGGGCGGGTGACCGCGGCGGCCGCGGCCGACGGCCGTCCGTGCGACGGGGCGCACCGGCGAACCCGGTCAAGCCGGGTAAGGCGATCCCGACCGTCAGGTGAGAGGCGATTTCGCGGAACCGGATGATTTCCCCCCTCCGTCCCCGATACAAATCAGTGGATGTAGGGGAGACTTGCCCCACACCTCGGAGTTTCCCCCGACTGGGCGAGGAGGAAGCAATGGCTCTACGCGAGTACGAACGGCGGATCCTTGCCGAGATCGAACACCGTCTCAGCGAAGACGACCCCGATCTGGCTGGCAACCTGCGGACCTTCAACGCCGACGCGCCCTTGTCGGCCGACGCGAAGCCGGGCCCGGGCTGGCGGCCGTGGGCGGTCTTCGGGCTCGTCTCGCTGGCGGTGATCGCGCTCCTGATGGCGCTCATCCTGACGGCGCCGGGCCTGCGGGACGCTCCCGCGGGCACCGACGGTGGAACGGCGACCGTCGCCCCGGCGGCCGACACCGGATCCGGATGACGAGGTGACGACCGGGGCGTCGGCGGGCTGCGCTCCCTGCCCCCGTGCTCCCGATCCCGCCGCGACGTAGCTGGGGCCGGTCATCCGCGCCCGCTGCCCTGAGGGGACCGCGGGCGCGGATGACCGGCCCCACGTCGTGTGAGCGGCGGCCCCAACCTCAGCCGAGGCGGGGCCGCCGGGCGCCGACCCTATACGGCGTTGGCGAACTTGGCGCCCACCGGGCCGGCGACCGAGCCGCCGCCTCCCCCGCCCTCCACGACGACGGCGAAGGCCAGGTCGCCCTTGTAGCCGACCATCCAGGCGTGCGACTCCAACTCGTCGTCCTCGTCCTCGGCCGTGCCGAACTCCGCCGAGCCCGTCTTGCCGTAGACCTCGCCCTTGAACCCGGCCTTCTTCGCCGTCCCGTCGGTGACGACCGCGCGCATCATCGGCCGCAGCTGCTCGGCGTTGGGGATCGGCCGGGGCTTGGGCTGGTCGGGCAGTTTCGGGTCGGTGACCAGCACTGGTGAACGCCAGGACCCGTTCTGGATCGCGGCCGGGACGGTGGCCATGTGCAGGGGCGTGGAGATGACCTGCCCTTGGCCGATGCTCTGCGCCGCCAGCATGGTGGCGTTCTTCGGGGCCGGGAAGGACGGCGTACGGGTCGGCAGGCCGATGTTCAGGTCGGCGTTCATGCCGAACACCTCGGCGGTCTTGGTCAGGGAGTCCGAGGTGAGCCGCTTGTCGACCTCCGTGACCAGCGCCGTGTTGCAGGAGGTGGCGAACGCCTCGGTGAGGGACTGCTTACCGTAGGCCGCGTCCCCGGCGTTCTTGAACGGCCAGCCGCCGACCTTGGTGGTCTTCGTGCAGTTCAGCGTGGCGTCGGTGGACACCCCGTTCTCCAGCAGCGCCTCGTAGGAGATGATCTTGAATGACGAGCCCGGCTCGTACTGGCCGTCGAAGGCGCGGTTGAAGTCGCCGGCGTTCATGGCGACGGCCAGGACCTCGCCGGTCGAGGGGCGCACGGCGACCAGGGAGGTGGGCTTGCCCTCGGTGACCACGGCCTTGGCGGCGGCGTCCTGAAGGGCGGGGTCGAGAGAGGTGGTGATGTCCTCTCCGGCCGCACCGTCGACCTTTCCGACCACCGTGTCGGAATCGGCCGCCTGGTCCGCCTCGCCCTCGGCCACGACACGGATCGAGGTCGAGGCGGTTCCGGCCAGGCGCTCCTGGAAGGACTTCTGCAGTCCGCTCTGGCCGACCGGGTCGTCGACCTCGTAGGCGGGGCCGAGGTCCTTCAGGTCGTCCTTGGTGGCGGGGCCGACCTGCCCGACGAGCATCTTCACCGAACCCGGGGCGTCCTCGGTGTCCAGCCGCGAGCCGTCGGCGGCGAGGATGTGCCCGCGCTCGCCCCGCTCGTTGACCCGGCTGAGGGTCTGGCCGTCGCCGAGGTCGGGGTGGATCACCGCGGGGGAGAAGTCGACCTTCCACTCGCCCCCGGCGCGGGTGAGGGGCAGCGTGCCCTCATACGTCCAGTCGCCCGCGTTGCTCAAGGACAGCGTGGCGGTGTAGGAGGCCGTGGCGGTGTCACCCTCGGCCGTGACGTCGCCGAGTTCGACGGCGGCCTTGTCGACGCCCAGGTTCTTCTCGACCCGGTTGTAGGCGTCCTCCAGTCCGTCACCGGTGGCCTTCGTGGCCATGTCGGCGTAGTCCTTGGAGTTCCAGGCGGCGACGTAGGCCTCGGCCGTGCCGTCGGGGTTGGGGGCCCGCAGCAGGAACCAGGAGATGCCGCCGCCGATCAGGGCGAGCACGACGACAGCGGCGCCGATTCCGAGGAACAGGCCCTTGCGCGAGCGGCGGGCGGGCGCGTCGGCGGGCCCCGGGTCCTCCGGGCCACCCGGGGGTTCGCGAAGCCGGGGTGGCGGGCGGTCGGGCGGCATCCCCGCGTCCGCCCCGGCCTCATGCAGCTGCGGGGAGAACGGCGGCGGCGTGGCGGGACGCGCGGGCTCGTGCGGCCCGGACGGCTGGCCGGGCCCTGCGGCGGCTCCGGGCGCTGGGCGTCGTGCGGCGCCTCGGGCGCAGGGGGAACCCGGCCGGGGCGTGGCGGCGGGAGGGCCGGGTGATCGGTGGGCGCGGCTGGTGCCGCGGCGGCTGGGGAGACTGCGGAACCCCGACGGGGTGTCAGGGGAGCCGCGCGTCCGCTGGGTGGCGGGGAGGAGCGGTCGGCGGGGTGGCCGGGGCGTCGCCGTGCGGTCCCTGCGCGGCGGAGAACGGGCAGGGAAGGTGCCGGTGGGCTGCTCGCCGCCCTGTGCCGGGTCATGCATGGGGGAGGGGCCTCGGGGCCGGGGCGCCCTCCGTCGGAGCGTCGGGAACGGGCCGCTGTGGGCCCGTGTCCGCCGGGGATCCGGGAACGCGCGGGGCGTGATCCTCTCCGGTTCCCCCAGAGTCGGAAGGAGTCGCGGGCGGCTCGCCGCCCGGCTCCGGGGTCGACCTGTCGTCCACGCCTGACCGTCCTTCCGATCGCCCGATACAGCTCCGCCCCACGCTCCCAGGGACCGGAGAGCGGGCGGGAACGTGTGTAAGTGGTCGGCGTGGCGGTCGCCTCTCGGCGCGGGGCACAACGCGGCTCCGAACGTCCGCGCGATCACCCACCGGAGTGGGCCCGCGCGCGGTATTCCACGAAGGCTATAGGTGAGGCCCGGGGGACACTTGCTACCACGCCGACCACCAGTGACTCTAACCCATCGGGGCACCCCCATGTTCCCGAAAACCCAGGGAAAACGGAGGTTATACAGGTCACAGCCGGTGGCCGGAATCGGCCCCGAGACGGTTAGGATTCCGCTCGCGCGATACGGGTCATTTCGTCCCGTTCCCGGACCTTGACCCGCTTGCGGCCCTGCTCCTCGCCCAGCGACTCCTCGTGGGCCTCCAGGCGCTGCCACCCGTCCCAGGTGGTGTAGTGGACACCGCGCTCCACCAGCAGCTGGAGGAAGGACTCCGGCTCCGGCTCGGCGGCCGGCGTGAAGTGGTCGCGGTCGGCCACCAGGTTGGTGATGGTCTCCAGGGCGTCGCCCTTGGTGTGCCCGATGAGGCCGACGGGCCCGCGCTTGATCCAGCCGGTGGCGTAGACACCGGGGATGGCGCGCTCATCCAGGTCCAGGACGCGGCCGGCGTCGTTGGGGATGACGCCCCGGTCCTCGTCGAAGGGCAGGTCGGTGGCGGGAGAGCCCAGGTAGCCGATGGCGCGGTAGACGGCCTGGACGTCGTGGTCGATGAACACGCCGGTGCCGCGCACGTTGCCGTCGCCGGTCAGCTCCATGCGCTCGGTGCGCAGTCCCTCGACGCGCTCCTCGCCGAGGACCTCGACGGGGCGGTGCAGGAAGTGCAGGTGCAGCCGCTTCTCCTCGCCGCGGGGGTCGCGGATGGCCCAGTTCTGCAGCACCTTGACGTTGGTCTTGACCTGGTTGGACTCCTCCAGCGTGGCGAGGCTCGCGTCGTCGAGGTCGAAGTCCTCGGGGTAGACGATCACCTCGACGCCGGGCTGCTTGTCCAGCTCGCGCAGCTCCATGGGGGTGAACTTGCCCTGGGCGATGCCGCGCCGCGCGAAGACGTGCACGTCGGTGACCTTCTTGGCGCGCAGGCCCTGGTACACGTTGTCGGTGATGTCGGTCTCGAGGAGGTTGTCGGCGTCCTTGGCGAGGATCCGCGCGACGTCGACGGCGACGTTGCCGGCCCCGATCACGGCGACGCTGGTCCCCTCGACGTGCCAGTCCGGAGCGACGTCGGGGTGGCTGTCGTACCAGAAGACGAAGTCGGCCGCGCCGTGGCTGCCGGGCAGCTCGATGCCGGGGATGTCCAGCGAGCGGTCGCGGTCCGACCCGGTCGCGAAGATGACCGCGTCGTAGTGGTGCTGCAGGTCTTCGAGTTTGAGGTCGACGCCGTACTCGACGTTGCCGAGGAAGCGGATCTCGGGCTTGTCGAGGATCTTGTGCAGGGCGCCCTGGATCTGCTTGATCCGGGGGTGGTCGGGGGCGACGCCGTAGCGCACCAGGCCGTAGGGGGACGGCAGCTTGTCCAGGATGTCGATGCTGACCGGGGTGCCGCTCGCGGCGAGGGTCTCGTCCTTGGTCAGCAGGTCCGCTGCGTAGATACCCGCGGGGCCTGCCCCCACGATTCCCACTCGCATCGGTCGCGTCATTGACATCTCCATTTCGTCGCGTCTGCTTCCGGGCGGCACTGTGGGGACCGTGTCGTGCCGCTCTCCACGTCACCCGGGACGCGGTAAATCAGGCAAGGCTAGCCTAATCTAATGCGTGAGGCGTTTTCATACTAAGTCGACTATAAAGGTAGACAACCGTATCTCCCCCGCGATGCGCGGGGTGGGCACATCTCCCTCGGCGCTCGTATCCGCCCAGGCCACAGCGGGCGAACGACTCCAGCTCTTCGCACAACGCCCGCTGGGCGCGACAATCAGCCCGAAATGGCTGTGGGGAACCTCACGTCCCCGGCGGGGCGGGGTCCGTCGTGCGCGACCGCGGGCCAGAGTCGGATCAGGAACTCCGCACGTCCACGGAGTCCCTGCTCGGCGATGCGGAACTCCACGGAGTGCGGATCGCGATACCGCTGGAGCAGTTGATCATAGCGTTCGGCCACCGCGCGGCGCTGGCGGGCGTAGACGTCGGCGCGGTAGGGCCCGCTGCCACCGAGCAGCTGATGGCGGACGGACCGGCCGGGGATGTTCCCGCTCACGATGACCTGGCCGCGCAGGAAGACCGTGGCCGACGCGGTCTCCTCCCAGCCGCCGCAGGACGCCTCGGCGGGGGCCGGATCCCACTCCTCCAGGGCGACGTTGACGTCCACCCGGCCCTGCAGCGTGCTGAGCTCCAGGTGGTCGAACCCGCCGACGAGGAGCGATCCCCCGGCCAGGCCGCTGATGTCGGCACCACCGGCCCGGGCGCCGGGCCCATAGACGTGGAATAGCCCGTTCCCGGGGAAGACCGGGAACAGCAGCCTGGAAAGGCGTGCCACTGCTCCTGCACCTCCACGCTCTGATGTCCGCACCCGATGGCGGGCCGCCGTGGAAGGCACCCCATCATCGGGCAGGACCGGCAGGGTGAGGGGACCGGTCTTGGAGAGACTCTAGACCCCGATCACGGCTCGTGTTCGAGGAATCGCGGAACTCCGCGAAGCGTCGGGCCGAAGCCGTGCCGGGGGGAGGAGGCGCGACCTGGCCCGCCCGGCCGCTACCCGCCGTGCCGCGCCAGCTCCGCCTTGACCGAGCCGGCGTACCGGGCCACCGTCTCCTGGCCGGAAAGTCCCTGGATAGCGGCCATGATGGCGTCCGTCGCGGCCCGACGGGAACGTGCCTTGTCGTGCTCCTCGGCCCAGGCGGACAGGTCGACCGGCGGGCCGCAGCGCATCTCGACGCGGCGGAAGAAGGACGGAAGTCGCCGCCCCCTCGGCTTGATGCGGTCGGTTCCGATCAACGAGACGGGCACTACCGGAACTCCGGACAGCAGTGCGAGCCAGGCCAGCCCGGTCTGCCCCTTGTAGAGGCGGCCGTCAGGGGACCGGGTGCCCTCCGGGAAGATCCCGAACGCACTGCCGCCCTCCAGCACCCGCAGGCTGTTCTCCATGGCCTCCTGCGAGCTCTGGCCGGGTCGCCGGTCGACCGACAGCTGTCCGATGGCGCGCAGCGCACGGGCGAACGCGCGCTGGGCGACGTTGCCCTGGGCGAACAGCTCCTGCTTGGCGATGAAGGTGACCGGGCGGCGCACTGCCACGCCGATGAAGAGGGGATCGAGATTGGACACGTGGTTGGACGCGAGGATCACGGGGCCTCGCGCGGGGATGTGCTCGGTCCCCTCCACTCGGATCGGCCACATGGCGCGCGTGACGGGGGCGATCACCGCTTTGGCGATCCCGTAGAGCGACACTGCGGTGTCCTCCATGGTGTGTTCGGTTCGTGGGTCGGACGGGGGTGCCGCATCGGCAGACGGGGGGTGAGCGGCGGCGATGGGCCGGTGCCGCCTGTGCACTGTATCGGTCGGCGAGGGTGGCGGCGGGGCCTGTCCGTATCGCGCGGCACAGGAGCGGTCAGGGGCGAGGGTTGGGGGCGGAAGGCTCTGGGAAGCCCCACAGGGCACGGGTTTCGGTCGGGAGTCCGGGGCCGGTCGTCTGGGCGAGCGGGTGAATCCGGCGGAACAGGTGGTGATCTAGCTCTCACCCGTTCTAGTCTGGTCTAGACCTCTGGGTGCTCGGAGGCCCGCGGAACCGCGGCTGGAGTGCTGGGACACGGCGAAGGGAAGAGGGCGGAGCAGTGACACAGCTGGTCGACATCAGCCACCAGATCACCGCCGGGATGACCACCCACCCGGGGCTCCCCGGGCCGGAGATCGACGACCACCTGGCCTTCGAGGACTCGCGGCAGAGGTACGCGCCGGGCACGGAGTTCAGCATCGGACGCATCTCGATGGTCGCCAACACCGGCACCTACCTGGACACACCGGCGCACCGCTACCGCGATGGAGCCGACCTCGCCGACCTCGACCTGGAGAAGGTCGCGGGCCTGCCCGGACTGGTCGTGGAGGTCGAGGAGCGCGAGATCGGCGCCGAGGCGTTCAAGGGGCTGGAGGTCGAGGGCCGGGCCGTGCTCATCCGCACCGGTTGGGACCGGCACTGGCGCACCGAGGCCTACGGTTCGCACGAGCACCCCTTCCTGTCCGACGCCGGGGCGCGGGCACTGGTCGACGCCGGCGCCGCACTCGTCGGCATCGACACGGTCAACATCGACGACACCTCCGAAGCCGCGGGCGGCGCCCGTCCGGCACACTCCGCCCTCCTCGCCGCCGGGATCCCGGTCGTCGAGAACCTGTGCGAGCTGGGTCGGCTGCCCACCGACGGCTTCGCCTTCTTCGCGGTCCCGGTCAAGGTCCGGGGCCTGGCCACCTTCCCGGTGCGGGCCTTCGCGATGATCGGCGCCTAGATGGTTGATGGGAGATCTTCGGCCTGGCCGGTGGCGGCAGGCGAGCAGCGGACGCATGAGCGCGACGGCGCGCCCGCAGGCCTCCGGCGGTGCGTTTACCGCGCCACACCACCGCTCCCTCCGTTGATCTCGGGGTTATCGACGGAATTTTGGCGGGAATTCCGTCGATAACCCCGAGATCAACGGAGGGGAGGCGGGAAACCTGCCCGGGCTGGGCAGGGCCGCTCCAGCCGACTCCCATCACCGATCTAGCGGCGGCCAGCGGTACCGGCGAGGACCGGGCCGCCCCCAGCTCGGTGCCGCCCCGCTACAGGTCGGCGTCGACCTCCTCACGAGCACGGCGCTGCTCGCGCTGTGCCCGGCGCTCGGCCTCCAGCGCCGCGCTGCGCTGGTCCTGTGCCACGGCCGTGCGCATCGACGAGGACAGGGCACGCAGCTCCATGTTGATGCGCGGGTAGTCCGTCAACCGGGGCAGCGCGCCCAACCTCGGCGAACGGCGTTCCCGCACCGCCGCCATCAGCTCGGTGAAGGCCAGGTCCACCCGCTGCAGGGTGATGAGGGAGGCACCGGGCGGCCGCTCCAGCGCCAGCGCCGCCAGCGCCAGGTAACCGGTGCGCTGTGTCGCGACGACCACCGGCCACAGCGGCCGGGTGGTCTTGGCCCGCGGCACGTCGCCGATGGCGCTGTCGTACACGCCGCGCAGGCTCAGCAGAGCGGCACGCAGGTCGCGGCGGAGCCGGTAGCGGCGCTCGGGGCCGATCGTGACCTCGGGGTCCAGCACCGCCACGACCACGGCACGGGACCGGTCCAGAACGTCGATGATCGTCTGCGGTAGGCGCGATGCCGACGCCTGGCGCCACAGCAGCAGCGCGCCGAGCATGCCGACCAGCGAGCCGACGACGGTGTCGGTGATGCGTGTCCCGGCGAGCAGCGCCACCGGGTAGGGGGCCGCGGTGTGGGCGAGCAGCAGGGCCATCGGAGTGAGGAACACGCTGCCGTAGAAGTAGTTGCGCCCGACCACGAGCTGTGTGAGCCCCTGGAACGTCGCGGCCAGGGCGATGATCGCGGCCAGCGGCAGGTCGAACGCCAGGAGCCCGGTGACGATGGCGACGCCGACGAGTGTCCCCAGGGCGCGCTGCATGGACCGGTTCACCGTGAGGACGACGTTGCCGCCCTGCAGCACCGCCGTCGCGGTGATCGAGATCCAGTAGAACCGCTCGAAGCCGAGCGCCAGACCGAGGAGGCCGGCGGCGGCGACGGTGATGCCCATGCGCAGGGCGGTCGGCCGGACCAGTGAATGGCGGCTCAGGCTGGAGCGCAGCGAGTTCATCACCGCGGGGGAGCGGGTGTCGTACAGCTCCAGCCCCTGGCCCTCGTCCTCGTGCTCCGGGCGCCGCGCGGCCTGCGCGGCCCGGCTCAGCCGGTTGTAGAGCCGTACCTCCAGCGAACGCGGGCGCAGTCCCTTGTGTAGCCCGTCGAGCGTGGCCGGGTCCGGGCAGAGTTCGGGCTTGCCGACCGCGTCGGCCAGTCCGTCGGCGAAGTCGGCCGCGCCCTCCGGCAGCGGCTCGGTCCGCGCCAGGGACACGTCGGTCGCGGTCAGGTGGACGTCGGAGACCCAGCGCAGCAGGGCCCGCAGCCGCGCCGCCGCGGCCGTGTCGCGGTAGCCGCGCGTCTGCGCCAGCAGCACGATCCGCCACGCCTCGGCGACCGCGAGCGAGGCGTCGTGCTGGACGTGGTCCAGCCGGGGTGTCCCGATCGCGCGCAACAGCTCGGCCAACTGCCGGAACGCCGCGGCGACCGCCCGATTCTCCGGGTGCCGGCTCCGCACGGGCGCTCCCGCCATCGACACCAGCCAGCCCACCGCGGCCCCGATAGCCGCGATCCCGGCATGTGCCGGCACGTCGCCCGGGCCGCCCGGAGCGATCGTGGAGATCGCGCAGACGACGACGAAGAAGATCGCACCGGGCTTCTCAGCGCGCAGCGCCTGGCACAACCAGGTGGCGATACCCGCGACCGCCCCGATGGCGATCGCGGCCACCCACAGCGTCGATGAGGCCAGCGACCCCAGCGCGACACTGGCGACGAACCCGAGCCCCACGACAGCCAGCGCGACGGCGCGGTAGCCGTAGGGGGTCTTCTTCTCGTAGAGGACGGTCATCGACCCCAGAGCGGCCAGCGTCGCCACCTGCGGACCGATCAGGACCAGCGCGATGGTGAACGACACGGACATGGCGATCGTCGCCTGGATCGCGGTGGTCCATGCCCACCCACCCGAAGCGAGCCCGAAGATCGCCGACAGGTCGACCCGCTGCCGAGGCCGCTCAGCGATCTTCGAGCGGACCCGTGTCGGCGGGTTCCAGATCGGCTCACTCGGTGTCGGGTCGTCGCCGTTGCCTCTGGAATCCCCCTGGTCGCCCACGTCCCCCATGGTAAAGGGATCTTGGTCTTCTCCCGCCGAGCAGAACTCCTGAGGCGCGTTCACCGGCTCCTCACCCCTCCTGGTCAGGTGCACTGCCACCCGAACCAGGTCCGGTCGAACCGATGTGCTGCGAGGTCCGCGGGCTTGATGAACCAGTAGAGGGTGCCCATGTCGCCCCAGCACATCTCGGCGCTCCAGTCGGAGTCGATCTGGGCGAGCAGCACCCATTCCGCGGCCTCGGCCAGGAGCGCGGGGTCGGAGAAGGAAGTGAAGGTGTCCCCGCCGAGAACACCCTGTGCCACTTCGTGTTCGACGGAGTCCTGCACCGCAACGGCGTGCCCACCGACGCGGTGCTGGGGAGTGGTCGCGAAGAGCGCCTCCCGGAACTCGTACGCACCGACGGCATGGTGGGACAGTCCGCAGGTCGCGGAGAACGCCTCAGGAAACGCCGCTCGGGCGACCGGATGAGTGATGTCGGGGAATGTGCCGACGGTTCGCGCTGACAGCGGCACCTTCGGATAGGGCTTGATACCCGTGGGCGTCGTCCGTTGGGTGGCCTCGGCGCCCGCCGGCACGTAGATGACCCGCGCACCGGCCTGGGAGTCGGATTCGCGCGCCTCGACCAGGGCCTCGTCATCGTCGAACTGGCCGTCGAAATAGAAGAACTGCAGTGTTCCACTGGCCGGAAGCGCGATATCGAGCTCGGTCGTGGGCAGCGCAGCGCACTCGACCGACGCGACAAACGTCAACGGCCCGTGCCCCGGCCACTCGGTCCCGATCGGCAACACCGGTTCGCCCCCGAGGTACCCGGCACAGGGGCCGGAGGCATCGTCGGTGGTGAGCCCAGCAGCGGGCCGCAGCAGCCCGATCCACGTCGCGGCGTCCTCTGGTGGGAGGAACCGATGGGCAACGGCGGCGTGGTGAGTCTTCCATGGCGGCATAGGTCGGATCATTGCGCACGCCAGTGACAGACCTACGGACGGTGCACCACCGCGTGGGAAAGCTCAGCCGTCCCCGGACTCAACCAGCGGTAAAGGCCCGGTCAGGCGGTGTTCAGCGGTCCGTATGGGTGCTTTCGGGCGCGGTTGGGGCGGCGGCGCGCACGCGTTTGAGCTCGGCCAGGGTGTCGTCGAGGTGGGCCTCGGCGCGTTCGGCGCGGTGAAGGGCTTGGCTGCGGCTTTCTTCGATGGCGGTGAGGCGTTCGGCCGTGGTCTCCTTCAACTCGGCGAGGGCACGGGCCGCTGAGGTTCGTTGTTCGTCGAGTTCGCTGGCAAGACGGGCGCGGTCGGTGTCGTGGGCCTGGCGGGTGCGGTCGAGTTCGGCGGCCAGGCGGTCGCGTTCGGTGGCCAGCTCGGAGGCGCGAGAGTGGGCGCGCTCGGCATCGGCTTCGGCGTGTTCGGCTCGGCGGACGGCGTCGTCCTTGGCCGCGGACTCCTCGGCCAGGCGGTGGCGGAGCCGGTCGGCCTCGGCTTTCGCCTGTTCGCGCAGCTCGGTGAGCTCCTGCTCGGCGCGGTGGCGTTCCTGGTCCAGGGCATCGGCTGCCCGTTGGCGTTCTTCCTCGATTCGGCGTTCGGCGTCGGCGAGCTTGGCCTCGAACTCCGCGCGCTTCGATGCGAGTTCCTCGGCCGCCTGCCGCGCATCCGCCAGAGCGGCGTCGCGTTCGGCCTGGGCCGCGTTTCGCTGCTCGAGAGCCGTGTCCCGTTCGGCGTTGGCGGCTTCCCGGCGGGCGATGGCCTCGTCGGCCATGCGTTCGGCGGCTCCGGTGGCGGCGACGGCCGACGCCGCCGCTTCCTCCGCCGTGACACGGGCGTGCTCGGCCGCGCGGCGGCGGTTCTCGGCCTCCAGGCGAGCGGTATCGGCCTCGGCGACGCGTCGGGCGGCGTCCAGGCGGGCCGCCTCGACCTGGGCTTCGGCGCTCGCCGGGTCGGTCATGGTGCCGAACGCCTCGGTGGCGGCGTTGAGCGTCGCGGTGAGCTGTTCGGCCTGGACCGCGAAGCGGGTGAGGAGGTCGTCGGCGCGAAGTCGGGCGTCGGTGACCGGCGCGGCGTCGGCGGGGGGCGCCGGGGTGTTCCCGGTGCGCTGCGGGGAGCGGGTGCCGATTCGGAGTGGTGCGGTGTCCGTGCCGGGTTGCGCGGTTTCCTCGCGGGGGCGGGTGGTGTCCTCGTCGGCCGCGCGCTGGGCCTCTTCGACGGCGCGTTGCCGTTCCTCGGCTTCCTGCTGGAGGCGTTGGCGTTCGCGCCAGGCGCGCCATCGCGTGTGCTCGGGCAGGTCGCAGTACTGCGGTGGCCGCCCTGGGGAGCTGCTGCGGGGGACGGGGCGGTCACATCCGGGGAAGTTGCAGGTGTTCGCGTCGGTATCGAGGGCCACGCGGATGAGCCTAATGGTCCGGCCGGGAAGGGCCGTGCTGCCCGGCCGGACGGTAGAGGATCGGGTGCTGCCTCCCCTTGGTGTTCTGCTGCTCTAGGACCGGAGGAGGTGGCGGAGGTAGGTGGGCAGCGGCAGGTCCTCAGGCGTGTCCGGGTCGGGGATCGGGGTTCCCAAGGTCCGGGTGACCGGTATGACACCGGCCCAGTGCGGCAGGTCGAGGTCCTCGGCGTCGTCGTTGACGCCGCCGGTGCGGGTCTTGGCGGAGACCTCCTCCAGGCCGAGGCGGAGGACGGCGGTCTGGGCGAGCTCCTTGGCGGTGGCGGGGCGGCAGTCGGCGGAGCGGCCCGGCACGATGCGGTCGATGATGGCGTCCAGCGCGGTGCGGTGTTCCTCGGGGTCGGTCACGCGGTGGGCGGTCCCGTGTGCCACGACCGAGCGGTAGTTGATCGAGTGGTGGAACCCGGAGCGGGCGAGCACGAGCCCGTCGGTGCGGGTGACGGTGGCGCAGACGCGGAGCCCCTCGGCGGCATCGCGCAGTGGGCGGCTGCCCGTGGAGCCGTGCATGTAGAGCGTCTCGCCGACACGCGTGTACAGCGTGGGCAGGACGACGGGGGCGCCGTCGGCCGACACGAAGCCGAGGTGGCAGATGTAATCGGTGTCGAGGATGGTGTGCACGGTCTCGTGGTCGTAGCGCGCGCGTTCGCGGGCGCGGGTCGGAGTGGTGCGCGGGGTCGCGGGATAGGAGGCGGGGGCAGCGTTGCTCACAGGTGCACCTTTTGTATGAGTAGGAATAACTTTATGTACTAGTTTGATTCTCCGGTCTCGGTTGCGCAAGGGCTTTCTCGGTGTACGCCGCGCTGCCCACACAGCGTGCGGGGCCCGTGGAGACGCTGCTCCACGGGCCCCGCACGCTTGGCTCACTGCTCGTCTGACCTGGTCAGCGACGCAACCAGCGAGCTGGTCAGTCCTTGTCAGTCCTGGTCAGTAACGCTCTCCCCGCGCCTCCGGCACGCCGTCGAGCTCGGCCAGCTCGTCCGGCGACAGCCGCACGTCCCCCGCGGCGGCGTTGGAGTCCAGGTAGCGCGGCGTCTTGGTTCCGGGGATCGGAATGACGTGGGTTCCCTGCGCGCACAGCCAGGCGAGCGCGATCTGGGCCGGGGGCACCTCGCGCCGCTCGGCGATGCCCTTCACCCGGTCGGTGATGACCTGGTTGGCGGCGAGCGCCTCACTCTGGAAGCGCGGGTTGCCCCGCCGCCAGTCATCCTCCGGCAGGTCGTCGACCGAGCTGAAGCGTCCGGTGAGGAAACCGCGCCCGAGCGGGGAAAAGGGGAGGAACGCGATCCCGTTCTCCGCGCAGAACGGCACCACATCCGCCAGCGCGCCCTTGTCCCACAGCGACAGCTCCGACTGCACGCTGGCCACCGGGTGGACGGCCATGGCGCGCTTGATCTCGACCACGCTCACGTCCGACAGGCCGATGGCCCGGACCTTGCCCGCGGCGACGGCCTCGGCCATCGCGCCCCAGCTCTCCTCGATCGGCACGTCCGGGTCGACCCGGTGCAGCTGGTAGAGGTCGACGTGGTCGGTGCCGAGCCGCCGCAGGCTCGCGTCGATGCCCGCACGGATGTGCTCGGGACGCCCGTTGCGGCGCATCGTGCCGTTGTCGTCGATGTACAGCCCCACCTTCGTGGCCAGGACCGCCTCGTCCCGGCGTTCGGCGAGGGCACGGCCGACCAGCTCTTCGTTGGTGAAGGGGCCGTAGACATCGGAGGTGTCCAACAGGTTCACGCCGATGTCCAGCGCCCGGTGGATGACCGAGACCGATGTGTCGTCGTCGCGGTTCTGCCGGTCGTAGGCCCAGGTCATCCCCATGCAGCCGAGGCCGATGACGCCGACGCTCGGGCCGTCGGCGCCCAGGGTGGTGGTGCGCATACGTGTGTCCTTCTTCTTGTGTGCCGCGGCGGTGTCGGCTGACCCGCCACGGGCAAGCCTGGACGTTGGAGCGCGCTCCAACGCAAACCTCGCGATGAGGAGGAATGCGGGACTATCGACACAAGCGCTACATTCGCCAACATGAGCGTCTCCCCGCCCCGCGGCATGACCATCTCTCAGGTGGCCGAGCGCACCGGCCTGTCCGCCGACACCCTGCGCTACTACGAGCGCATCGGGCTGGTCGACCCCGTCCCCAGGTCAGTGACGGGCCATCGCGTCTACGGCGAGGAGGAGCTGGAGTGGCTGGGGTTCGTCCTCCTGCTGCGCGACACCGACATGTCGATCCAGGAGATGCTGCTCTACGCCCGGCTGCGCCGCGAAGGCGACGGCACGGCGGCGCGTCGGCGGGACCTGTTGGCCGACCACCGCGCGCGGTTGCTCGAAGAGATTCGACGGCTGGAAGGGACGGTTCGCTACCTCGACAGGAAGATCGACATCTACGACGACCTGTTGGCGGAGCAGGGCGACGCCGAGGACGTACCCTCCGGCGCGGTCGACTGGGCCGACTGCGCCGCCGCACGGGTGACCGAGGGCGCGCGGAACCGGTGATCGGCACACCGCGCGGCCGGCCCCCGCAACGACGGCGGCTCCCGCCGCCGACCGGGCGCGGTGCCCGGCCGCGACGGGAGCCGCCGCATGCCGTCCGGTTGGTGTCAGTCGTGCGCGCCGACGCCGCCGATCCGGCAGACCATCGTCGTGACGAAGGGGCGGAACCCTTCCTGCTCGAAGAAGCGGATGTCATCGGAGCTGGTGGCCAACGCCGTCAGTTCGATCTCGCGGACGCCCATGGCACCGACCTGGCGCCGGATCTCCTCCAGCAGCCCCGACCGCACGCCGTACGCGGAGTACTCCGCGGGCACCGAGAGGGTCTGCACGACAGCGACCCGATCACCGCGGTCCCACGAACCCTTCGGGTTCTCCCTGATCGTCACCATCGCGTAGCCGACCGGCTCACCGCCGCGCTCGGCGAGCACCGCGAGCGTGTCGGGGTCCGACAGCCACCTGAGGTACTGGCCGCGCCGACGCCGCCAGGACTCGTCGGGGGACACCGAGGTGACGATGTCCTCGAGGTGCGGGGCGATGGCGGTGTGCTGCTCGTGCAGGGCCATCCAGAGCTCGGCGAGCTCTTCGATCTCGTGGGAACCGAGGTAGCGGAACCGGAGCACGTCCGAAAGAGGGGTGCGCGGTTTAGTCACCAACGAAGTTTCCATGTTTTTCTCACCCGTTCCACCCGCAACGACGTGCCTACTCCCTGTTTTGGTCCAGACCAATCCATGGGATGAGCTGTGACTCCGACATTACGTCCCGGTTCGATGTACGGGCGTCCTGGAACAAAGAAAAGGAGAGGTCCTCATGACGGATCGGAAATATTTAAAGGATTTCACAATCCTCGGCCCCGGTGGTGTCGGCGGCGTGCTCGCCGGGCTGCTCGCCCGCGAGGCGCCCGGGGACGGGGGTGACGGTGGGGACGACCACCGCGTCCGCGTCGTCGCCAGCGAGTCCACCGCCCAGCGCATCACCACCGACGGCTTGCGCGTGGAGTCCGAGGCCTTCGGTGACTTCACGGTGCGCCCCGACGCGCGGGCCAAGCTGACCGAGCGGACCGACGTGTTGTTCGTGGCGGTCAAGGGCACCACGCTCGACGCCGCCCTGGAGCGCATCTCCGCCGACGCGGTCGAGGACGCCCTGATCGTGCCGCTGCTCAACGGCTTCGAGCACGTGGAGACCCTGCGCTCCCGCTTTCCCCGTGCTCACGTGGTCTCCGCGTCGATCCTGGTGTCGGCGTCCCGCCCCGCCGCCGGCCGCATCCAGCACACCGGCCCCGTCACGAGCATCGAGATGGCGGGTCCCGCAGCGGTGGCCGACCGGCTCGACACCCTGGCGGCGACCCTCCGGGCGGCGGGGGTCGGCGTCGACATCCTCGACAGCGAGGACGGGGTGCTGTGGAAGAAGTACTCCTTCCTGCTGCCTGCCGCCCTGGTCTGCGCGCACACGCGGCTGCCCATCGGCGAGGCGCGCGTCACCCACCGCGCGACCATGGTCGACATCCTGCGGGAGGCCCGGTCCGTGGCCGCCGTGCGCGGTGTCGCCATCGACCCGGACGAGGTCCTCAAGGTGGCGGACTCCCGTCCCGCACACGTCAAGCCCTCCCTGCTGTTCGACCTGGAGAACGGCCACCCCATGGAGGTCGACGCGCTCGGCGGTGCGCTGCTCCGGGCCGCGCGTGACGCCGGAATCGACACCCCGGTGACGGCGCGCATCGTCGCCGACCTGGAGGCCGTGAACAACGCCCGGACCGCCTGAGCGGGGGCCGGTTCGTGCGGCGGGCGGGGTGCGCGGCGGTCCGCGCACCCCGCCCGAGTGAGGCGCGGCGGAGGGCACAGAGGAGCCGGTGCGGAGCTCGGCATCGCGTGCTGTATCAGCGACGGCGCACCGACGGCCCGAACGTGCACGGGATCACGTCTCCCCTTAGCCGCGAGAGGTAACCGCCGTGTTTCAGCTCGCCTAAATTGTCATCATGATCGATGTGCGGCGATTGCAGTTGTTGCGGGCGCTCGACGAGCACCACACCGTTGCCGGCACGGCCGAGGCGTTGCACGTGACCCCCTCCGCCGTCTCCCAGCAGCTGGCGACGCTGTCCAAGGAGACCGGGGTGACGCTGGTCGAGCGGCAGGGGCGCCGCTTCCTGCTCACCGGCGCCGCACGGGTGCTGCTGGAACACGCCGACGTCATCTTCGCGGAGATGGAGCGGGCCAAGGCCGACCTGGCCTCCTACGCCGACGGCGCCGTCGGCGTCGCGCGTGTCGGATCCTTCTCCACCGGCATCTCCGACCTCCTCGGGCCGGCCGTCGCAGGCCTGCGCGAGTCCCACCCCGGGTGGCGCTTCGAGATCGTCCAAGCCGAGCCCGAGGAGAGCACCGAGATGCTCCGCACCGGTGAGCTCGACCTCGCGATCACCATGTCCTCCGTCCACCTCCCGCACAACGGCTCACCGGAGTTCCGGGCCGACCCGATCATGGTCGAGCCGTTCGACGCGGTGCTGCCCTACCACCACCCGCTGGCCAACTCCACCGACCTGGAGCTCGCCGCCGACCTGGCCGACGTCGACTGGATCATGTCGGCGCCCGGGACCGCCTGGTACGACTGCGTGACGGCGGCCTGCAACCAGGCCGGGTTCCAGCCGCGCATCGTGCACACCGTGGACGAGTTCAGCGCGGTACTCTCCCTGGTCCAGGCCGGGCTGGGCATGGCGCTGGTGCCGCGCCTCGGCTGGACCGGACTGCCCGCGCCCAACCTCGTTGTCCGGTCGGTCCGCAACACCGCGCGCCGCCACATCGTCGCGCTGAGCCGGGCGGGGGCCGACCCCGAGCCCCTGCTGAGCGCGGTGCGCGAAGCCGCCGCCAAGGTCCCGGTGCCTTCGGGCGGCCCGCTCATCACCTCGACCGGCTGACGCCGCCGCGCCCGCCGGACCTACGGCGCGCACAGATCGGGGGAGATCACGAGGGCGGGACCGGGGCCAGGGACGCGGAGAACGGCACGGTGTCCTCGGTGTCGTCCAAGACCTCGCGAGCCACGTCGTGCAGGTACTCGGCCAGCATCCGCATCGGCCGCCACGCCCAGCCGCCCGTCCGGCTCACCAGGGAGATGCGTCGGCTTCCCCCGAGCTCGCCGAGCGGGGAGTGGGTGACGCCGCGCCGCGTCACCGCCGCCAGCTTCGGCATCACGCCCACGCCGCGCCCCGAGGCCACCACCTGCTCCACCACGTCGAGGTTGTCGATGCGGTGCCGGATGCGCGGGGCGAACCCGGCGGCGGCGCACATGCGCTGGACGAGCTGGTCCTCGTCGCTGCCGCGCGAGTTGGAGATCCACGAGGCGGACGCCAGAGCGCGCAGCCGCTGCCGGGTCAGCGTGCGACTGGACGCCGGCGGCCCGGAGGGCTGGGAGAGCAGCAGCGGCTCGCTGCCCAGGCGATGCAACGTCAGGGTGTCCGGGAAGTTACGCGGCACCAGGCTGTACTCGTAGACGAGCCCGATATCCGCGTCGCCCGTCTGCAGCAGGCTCAGCGCCTCGTCCGGCTCGTGCTCGATGAGGCGGACGTCGATTCCGGGGTGGTCGTCGCGCAGCCGCCGCAGGGCGGGCAGCACGATCGGTGGGGCGGCGCTGATGAAGGTCACCAGGTCGATGCGGCCGACCGGCTCTCCCTCACCGGCGAACTCGGAGCGCGCGGCGGCGACGCGGGCCAGGATGTCCACGGCGTACTCGCTCAGGCGGTGTCCGGCCGGAGTCAGCCGCACCCGCCGCCCGTCCGGGACCAGCAGGGGGACGCCGGCTTCCCGCTCCAGCACCGCGAAGTGCTTGGAGACGGCCGAGGTTCCCATGCCCGTGACCTCGGAGACCGCCGTCATGGTGCCCAGCCGTTCGAGCTCCACCAGCAGGTGCAGCCGTGTCAGATCCATTCACCAAAAGTACAAGATGAATCCACTATCGGTCCCTGGACAGAAACATAGGCCGAAGATCCAATGGTCGGGTGATCATCTCGTTTCCTGGCCTGCTGCGTCGTGCCCAGACCCGCGTTCCCGCCCCACTCCTCTTCGTGTGCGGGATGTTCGCGCTGCATACGGGCAGCTCGCTGGCGGTCACCCTGTTCGGCGAGGTCGGCTCTCTCGGCGTCACCTGGCTCCGGCTGTCCTGGGCCGCGCTGATCCTGATCGCCCTCAGCGGCCGCCCCCTGTGGGCCGCGGTCCGCGCTGCGTCGACACATGAGCTGGTTACGGTCGTGATCCTGGGCACAGTGAGTGCGGGGATGATGGCCCTTTACTCCGAAGCGACGGCGCGCATCGACCTCGGGACGGCCACCGCGATCGAGTTCCTCGGCCCCCTGGCCGTCGCCGTCCTGGCCATGCGCCGCGGCCGGGAGTTCATCTGGATCGTCTTCGCGCTCGTGGGCGTGCTGTTCCTCACCCAGCCGTGGAACGGAAAGGCCGACCTCACCGGCGTGGCCTTCGGCCTGGGCGGGGCGGTCTGCCTCGCCTTCTACATCGTCTTCACCCAGCGGGTGGGAGGCACGTTCCGCGCGCTGCACGGGCTGGCGCTGTCGATGACCGTCGCGGCGGTCCTGACCGCCCCCGTCGGAGTGCCCGACGTCGTGGCCCACCCCAGCCCGCACGCGCTGCTGGTCACCCTGGGCATCGCGCTGCTGTTCCCCATCGTTCCGTTCCTGCTGGAGATGGTGGTGCTGCAGCGGATAAGCCGGGTCGCCTACAGCACCCTCGCCAGTCTGGACCCCGCCGTCAGCCTGGTCATGGGCATGCTGATCATCCACCAGACGCCGGGGTGGGCGCAGTTCGGCGGAATCCTGCTCGTGGTGATCGCCGGCATCGGTGCGGCGCGCGGCGACTCGGCCGTCACCGAGCCGCCCCTGCCCGAACAGAGCGTGCTGGGGGAGGACCGCTCGCTTCCGTCAGCCGCCGCCGAACGGCCACATCCGGACATTTCCCACCGCTGAGCCGCCGCCGGGCGGTGTCATCTCACTTCTCCCGGCGGCTGCCCCCATACTTCTTGTGCACGGCCTGTTTGCTGATGCCGAGGATCGTCGCGATCTCGGACCAGGTCGCGCCCTGCAACCGGGCCCGCCGAACGTGCACCGCCTGCAGCCGCTCGACCTCGGCACGCAGTTGAACGGTCGCGATCAGCGCGGTCAACGGCGACGCGTCGTCCCGTGCGGACTGCACCAGCTGGGTCATCCGTTCCTCCTCCATACACGGAAACCTAACGCTGTCGCGCCGCGCCGGCGTAACGCCCGCCACGACGCCGCACTTGAACCGAAACGAGGGGAGAGATCCACTAGTGTCGGGGGCAGTCATGAGCGAGAGAACTGATCTGGAGCTGCTCCGCGCCTTCGAGCCGGTGCTGCGCTACACCAAGGGCGAACTCTTCTTCCCCACCGACGTCGCGGCCTACGTGCGTACTTGCAGCCTGTGGGCCGAGGACGACGGAGGCAAGGAACGCGAACTCGTCCCAGCCGGGCAGCTCACCCTGGATCGGCTGGCCGGGGCGGAGGAGGAGTGGCCCGGCCGCTACAAGCACCTCCGGTTCGTCCAGGAGGACACGCTGCGCGACGAGGCGCGGCGGTTCCGCTCCACCGCCCGCCCCGGCATCCCGAAGAGCGGACGGTTGGCGGCGGTCGGCGTCTTCGGCCGCATCGTCGACGTCCTGGTCAAGTTTTCGCTGCTCATCCGCGGCGCCGTCCCCGGAGGCCTGGCCGCGGCGGCCGTCACCCGCTACCGCGAGCAGGTCGACCCCGGAAACGCCACCTACTACGGGCGCGTGGTCCGCGATGGCGACTACATCGCGCTGCAGTACTGGTTCTTCTACGCCATGAACGACTGGCGCTCCATCTACGGCGGCGTCAACGACCACGAGGCCGACTGGGAGAAGGTCACCGTCTACGTCGTGGAGACGCCCGACGGCGCGGTGAGACCCGCCTGGGTCGGCGCCTCCTCCCACGAGTACACCGGCGACGACCTGCGACGCAGCTGGGACGACCCCGACCTGAACCGCGAAAACGACCACCCCGTCATCTACGTCGGCGCCGGTTCGCACTCCCACCAGATGCTTCCCGGCGACTACCTCATCCAGGTCGACCCCGCCCCACTGCGCGGTGTCGTGCGTGCCTGGCGCAACTTCACCGCCCGCCTCTTCCCGCACACCTCCCAACCCGGACGCCACGGCATCGGCGTCCCCTTCGTCGACTACGCGCGCGGCGACGGCGTGCGCGTGGGCCCCGGCGGCGACCGCGAATGGGACGCCGTCCTCGTCGACGACGACACCCCGTGGGTGCACGGATTCCGCGGGCTGTGGGGGCGCGACACCCGCGACTGGTTCGACGGGGAGCGCGCGCCCAGCGGGCCCCGCTACGAACGCGACGGCACCGTCCGCTACTCCTGGGCCGACCCGCTGGCCTGGGTGGGCCTGCAGAAGGTCGCCCCCACCGATGCCGCGGCCCGCCTCGAACTCACCGCGCACCTCAAAGAACTCAACACCCGGATCGACGAGGCCGACGACGAGATCCTCGAACGCCGCGACCGGCTCCGTCGGCTGGCGGCCGCCCAATGCGTCCTGCGCCGCGACCCGCACGCCCATGCTCGGACACGCGAGTACGGCGACCTCATCGAGAAGGAGGAGCGCGAGCTCGCCGCCCTGTACCGCGAGCGCGCGCTCAAGGCCGACGAGCGCGACGCCCACGCCAAGGCCCTGGACAGCGACGAGCCCGTCATCGCCGGCCCCACGGCGCACCTGCGCTCCCCGCACCTGCCCTACGCCACCGGGGACCAGCGCACCACCCGCTTCGTGCACATCTGGGTCGCGCTGAGCACCCCGCTGCTCATCACCGCGCTGGGCGCCATGCTCCTGATGCACGGCCCCTACACCATCCCGGTGATGATCGGCGTGGTCCTGCTGTTCGCCGCCTTCGACAGCTTCGCGCGCCGCAAGCTGCGCACCTTCCTGGCCGGACTGGCCATACTCGCCCTGGTGGCCGGAGCGGTCACCGGCATCATCCTGGCGTTCATGGCGGACTGGCGGATCACCCTGCTGGTGCCGATCATCGCCGTGGTGGCGGGCCTCCTCGTCGTCAACGTCCGCGACCTCCTGCGGCGCTGACCACGCTCGGTCACCGGACATTCGTCGCGGGCAGCCCGTTTGGATCATTGTGCCGATTTCGGGCCGGTATCGCCGTGCCTTTTGACAGACTCAGGCGAGAGACGGGTTCCCTCCTGCGGCTGAATCCGGAGGTCTCCACGCGAGGGGATGGGGGATGAGCGTCGTCGACCCGGCCCAGGAGACCAGTGCGCGCTCCGGGCCGGACCCGAGCGTCGACGCGCGCCCCGATCCCGCCTCCGGCCCGCGCGCCGCCCGACTCGCCGGCCACGCCGTGCGGGCGCTGGTCGAGGAGGCCGCGCTCACCCCCAAACCGGGGCTGGTCGATCGCCGCGGTGGCGGCGCGCACCCCGACATGGACCTGCGCCTGATGGAGCGCTCCGCCGAGGCGCTGCGCCCCGCCTTCGCCCTGATGGCCGCCGCATGCGACGGCCGCGCCCCCGACGAGGCGCTGCGACGGCGGCTCGGCGCGCTGGGCCGCCGCGCCGAAGAGGACATGCTGACCGCCACCGGGGCGTGAACACCCACCGCGGCGCGATCTGGGCGCTCGGGCTCCTCGTCTCCGCGACCGCCATGCACGCCGACGGCGCCCCCGCCCCCGAGATCGCCCGCACCGCCGGCCGGATCGCCCGCATCCCCGACCCCGCGGTCACCGGCTATGCCGCACCCACCCACGGCGCGCGGGCGCTCGCCCGCTATGGTCTGCGTGGCGCCAGGGGTGAGGCCGCCGACGGCTTTCCCACGCTGGTGTCGCGCGTCCTGCCGGTGCTGCGGATCTCCCGCGCCGCCGGGCTGGACGAGGAGCACGCCCGGATCAACGCCCTGGTCGGCGCGCTTGCCGTGCTCGACGACACCTGCCTGGCCCACCGCGGCGGGATCGCGGCCCTGCGGGAGGTGCAGCGCATGGCCGCCGACGTGCTGGAGGCCGGAGGTACCTCCACCACCAGCGGGTATGAGCTGTTCACCCGGTTGGACGACACGCTGCGGCGCGACAGGTTGTCCCCGGGCGGCTCGGCCGACCTGCTGGCGGGGGCCCTCTTCCTGGAGCGGGCAACCGGACCGGAGGCGACCGCGCCAACCAAGGCGGACGAGAGAGGCGAGATGGAGGACATCGGCGACCCGGCCCGCACGGTCGGTCCCGTAGCGGCGCGCGGCGGCGGCGTGCGGGAACGCCGCGGCGACGCCCTCGGGTGACGTCTCGCCCTTCCCGGGAACGGGGCACCGTTCCCGCCGGACCGCCCACGCACTCTTCCGACGTCGAGGTGATGGACCGCATGAGACGCACGCCGATCGCTGGGGGCACGCCCTACACCGGCCTGACCGCCCGCGAGCGTGCCCGTGCCCTCTTGGACCCGGGGACGTTCCGCGAGCTCCTCGGCCCCGCCGATCGGCTCGTCTCCCCGCACCTGGCGCCCCAGGGCATCATTCCCCAGGCCGACGACGGCGTGGTGGTCGCCCGCGGCGCGATCGACGGAGCGCCCGCCGTCGTGCTGTCGCTCGACGGCACGTTCCTCGGCGGCGCCATCGGCGAGGTCTGCGGCGCCAAGATCGCCGGTGCGCTGGAGCTGGCCTCCCGTGCCGCCGCGGCCGGTGGCACCGTCCGCACCGTCCTGCTCCTGGAGACCGGCGGTATCCGCCTGCAGGAGTCCAACCTGGGGCTGCTCGCCGTCGCCGATATCCACGCCGCCATCGTCGACCTGCGACGACACGCCCCGGTCGTCGGCGTCATCAGCGGCAGGATCGGCTGCTTCGGCGGCATGGCCATCGCGGCGGGGCTGTGCACCCGGTTGATCATGACCGCGCAGGGACGGCTCGGCCTCAACGGCCCCCAGGTCATCGAGGAGGAGGCCGGGGTGAGCGAACTCGACGCGGCCGACCGCGACCTGATCCTGCGCACCGTCGGCGGGCGGCGACGGACGGCGGACGGATTCGCCGACGCGCTCGTCGACGACGACACGGGGGAGATGCGCGCGGCGGTCCGTTCCGCCTGTGCCGCCACCGCGCCCGACGCGTCCGCCCACCGCAGCGCCCGCGTCGCCGAGTTCACCGAGCGGCTCGCCGGGTGCGCGCCGGGCGAGGACGCTCGCCCCGACACCGCCGCGGGCCCGGCCGGGACCGCCGACACCGAAGCGGCCGCCAAGGACCGCCGCGGCGGCGTCTGGATCGCGGCGCTGACCGGCGCTCCGGTCACCGCATCGGCCGAGGGCCCGGCATCGGTTCTGGCGGCCGATGGCGAGCTGGCCGGTCGCGCGGCCCGATTCCTGGCGGTCGTCCCCGATCCCGACGCGCGCTGGCCGCGCGCCCGCGCCGGGGAGGTCGGTCTCGATGAGGGGCTGGCCCTGGCCGCACGCGTCCGCGCGGCGGTGCGGGCCGACGCCGCGCTTCCCACCGAGGAGAAGCGGGCCATCGTCGCGATCGTGGACACCCCCAGCCAGGCCTACGGCTACCGCGAGGAAGTGCACGGCATCCACCAGGCCCTGGCCGCGGCCGTCGACGCCTACGCCGGCGCCCGCCACGCCGGACACCCCGTTGTCGCCTTGGTCGTCGGCCATGCGATCTCCGGCGGATTCCTCGCCCACGGCCTGCAGGCCGACCGCATCGTCGCGCTCGACGACCCTGCGGTGGTGATCCAGGCGATGTCGAAGGAGTCGACCGCCCGCCTGACCCGGCGGACCCTCCCCGAGCTCGACGCGATCGCTCGCGAGGTCCCGTCCACCGCCTACGATGTGCGTTCCTTCGCCGCGCTGGGCGCCGTGCACCGGCTCGTCACCGGTGTCGACGGCGACGCCCCCGGCGCCGACACCGTCGGAACCGCCACGGTCCGCGCGGCCCTGGAGGACGCCGTCGCCGACGCGCGCTCCGCGCCCGCGGGTTTGTCAGTACGGCTGTGCTCGGCCGAGGCCCGGCGGAACCGCGCGGCATCCCTGGATGTGCGCCGCCGTCTCGCCGAGACATGGGATCACTGATGACCGAAAATCTCACTCTGGCCACGTGAACGGTGCTGGGGGTAGCATTCCACTCACGTTGCGTCATCTCGGGGTCAAGCGGAGGTGAAAGATTCGTACTGCGCGCGGCGCACCCTCGCAGTCCGGCGAACGCGGGGAGTGGGCCGGGCGACCGCGGGGCGGTGAGATGGGGCATATCATCACGTCCCCCTGCATTCGGGATGAACCGTACCGGTGCTGCGGCACGTGTGCTGAGTGACCCGCTGACGCGGGGATGGACCACGGGGGAGGCTATCGAGTGGTTGGCGACGAGCAGCTGGGCGCGGGATGTCGGGGCATGGACCCCGCCGTATTCTCCGGAGCCCGCCCGCACGATCTGCTCCGCTTCGATGACCCGGGCGCGGTTCTGCCCGAGGGACCGGAGCTGGAGCTGCCGATGTGGGCCGTGTCGGTGCTGCGCGATGTGCCGTGGGTGGTGGTGCGGCGCGGGATCGCCGCGGCCGGGCGGATCCCGGTCGGTATCCGCGGTGTCCGGCGGGCCGACCGCGTCGCCGCCTTCCTGCCGGAGTCCGCGGTCGTCGAGCGGTTCACCCCCGAACAGGCGGCTCGCTCGCACCCGCGATTGCCCGACGAGCGCAAGGCGGCCGTGCCCGCGCTCGGTGCGCTCACGCGGCTCGACATGATCCTGCGCCGCCACGTCCCCAGCTGGGGAATCGGCGGCAGCGCCGGGTTCGAGATCGTCACCGGCCTCCCCGTCACCCTGCCCGGAAGCGACCTGGACATCGTCATCCGCCCCCGCGAACCGCTCCCGCTACTGCGGGCGGCGACACTGCTGGCGGACCTGCGCGCGCTCCCGGTCCGCGTCGATGTCCAGCTGTGCTCCACCGAAGGTGCGTTCGCCCTGGTCGAATACGCGCGCGGCGGCCCGGTGCTGCTGCGGCCCCTGGACGGCTCCCCGCCGCAGATGGTCGAGGACCCCTGGCCGTATCCCGCGGATCCGACCTCGTCGGCCCGCGTGACACGACCGCGGGAGGGAAGGTAGAACGGAAACCGGAACGGACATCAGTCGCACCGGGGACATGGAGCCTCGGAGCGGAACAATCTTCACCGCGCTTTCCACGATCGCCCTGCGCGCAGGGGCGTAGGACGGTCGAATCGGGAGGAGCGCCGTCAACAGAGCGGCGCCGTTCGGGCCTCGCCTTCGGTCGGCGCACGCGATCCGCATCTGGGGAGGCGGAGGGCCCGGCAGCCCACGCGGGATCCGCTGGGGGCCGGGTATCTGGACATTCCGGAGAGTTCGGGTGATACCTACGGGTGGGTATCACTACGTTCGCCCCTTTTTACTCTCGATGACGAGGGACACCCGATGGACGAATCCGGTACCGCCCGAGATCGAGTCGACCGCAGCGCGGATCTCTCCACCGCGCCGGGGGGCGGCACGCCCGTCATCCCGACTCAGCAGGCCGTTCCGATGACAATCACCAGGGCGGACGGAGCGCCATCCGGGCCGACGATCGGCGCGGAGGAGGAGTTCTTCGTCATCGACGCCGCCACCTACCAGGCTCGGTCGCGTGCCCCCGAGGTGCTGTCGGGCGCCCGCACGCGATGTTGCGGAGGCCGACGCGGATCCACGGTCAGCGCCGAGATCACCCAGGTCCAGGTCGAGACCGCGACACCCGTGTGCCGAACCGGCCGGGAACTCTACGGTCACCTGGTCGCGGCCCGCCAGTCCCTGGCCGAGGCGGCACGCGATCACGGGCTGCACATCGCCGCTACCGGCACGGCGGTGATCGGTGATGCGGCCTGCGCACCGGTCACCGAGAACGATCGCTATACCAGAATCGTCGCGAGCTACGGCGCGATGCGCGACGCACGCGCCGTGTGCGGCTGCCATATCCACGTCGGCATCGCCGACCGGGAAACGGCCGTGCACGTCGCCAACCACCTGCGGGCCTGGGCACCGGTGCTCGTCGCACTCGGCGCCAACTCCCCGTTCCGCCTCGGCCGCGATACCGGGCACGCGAGCTGGCGCGCGATCGCCTGGGCGATGCAGCCCTCGGCCGGGCCGCCCCCTGTGATGCGGTCGGCCGCCGAATACGACCGTGCCGTCGACGACATGCTGATCTCCGGCGCGATGCTGGACCGGCACATGGTCTACTGGGACGTCCGGCTCTCCGCGCACCTGCCCACGGTCGAACTGCGCGCGGTGGACGCGACGAGCACGGCGGAGGAGGCGGTGCTGATCGCGCTGCTGGTGCGGGGTCTGACAGTGGTGGCCCTGCGGCACGTGGCCGATGGGCGGTCGGCACCGGAGCCCAGCGACCAGACGCTGCGGCTCTCGGTGTGGCGTTCGGCCCACGACGGGCTGGAGGGCGAGGCCTTCGACCCCTTCCGCCGCGAGCTCGTCCCCGCTCGCCGTCTCGCCCACCAGATGCTGGAGCAGGCCCAGCAGGGACTGGTGTCCGCTGACGCCGACTTCGCCGGACGGTTGCTTGCCCGGCTGCTGGCCGTGGGGTCCGGTGCCCACCGGCAGCGCGCCGCCTACGCCCGGCGCGGGCGGCTCACCGATGTGGTGGACCTGCTGGTCCGTCAGACGCGCCACGGCCTGGCGGCCGTGGAGGGCTGAGCACGCGAGCTTCGGGTCGGCCGGACCGAGAGAACCGGACGCACGCCCGTCGACGGGGCGGCCCTACTCCAGCCCGGACGCGCGGATGGTGATGTTGAGCCGCCCCTTCGCCAAGCCGACATCCGGGTCGGCGGTGCCCGGCAGGATGCGCGGCACGCCGTGGTAGGCCATCCGCGACGGGCCGCCGAACACGAACAGGTCGCCGCCGCGCAGTTCCACGTCGGTGTAGGGGCGACTGCGGTTTTCGGTGTTGCCGAAGCGGAAGACGCACGCGTCGCCGAGGTTCAGCGAGACGACCGGGACATCGGCCTGCTCCTCGCGGTCCTGGTGCATGCCCATCTTCGCGTCGGCGTCGTAGTAGTTGACCAGGGCGACGTCGTAGTCGGGGGTGCCGGAGGCCAGGGGCGCGCCATAGGCATCGGCCACGCCCGCGCGGGCGAGCTCACCCAGCAGGGACGGGAACGGCGCCACGGGCTCACCGTCGGGCAGCGTCCTGGAGTACCGGTAGGGCTCCCAGTGCCAGCCCAGCGACACCATCCGCACGCTCATCATGCCCCCGCGCGGCATCCGGTGCCGCCGCATCCCAGCGGGCCCGCGCGACCACTCGCGGCACAGTTCGACGAGCCTGCGCTGGGTCTCCGTGCTCAGCCAGCCGGGAACATGCACCGCGCCGGGGGAGACCTCCACGGGCTCCGCCGGGACCGCGAACAGCGCATCGCTCATGTGTTCACTCTGCCAGCGCGACACATCCGGCGCACGTCGCCGCCATGTGCCTGGTGACATGGATGGAGGGACATCGGCGGGGCACGGGTGCTCGGCACCCGCGCCCCGGATGTGGGCCGTCGGTGCGCGCACCGACTAGTCGCACAGTAGCGCGCTTAACTGACTTAGCCCGCCGCAGGTGATCACGCTGAGCCGACTCTCCTGCATGGGCTGGTCACCATTCTCGGTAACAGGACCTTCCATCGACTGCAGGTCAAGAATGTAGGACATGGTGATCCACTCCGTTCTGCCGGGGGCGTCCCCGACGCTGTCGGGTGTTAAGGGGCCGGGAGAACCCGGGCCCGAGATGGTGCTTTGGTTCGATGTGGCCGGTGCGCTGATCGCCGCCGAGCCCGGGGCGGATGCTCCTTTCCTTGACGGGGATGGTCGGGTCTCGGGGGTGCCTTACCCGTCGGGGGAACGGGCGGCGCGCGTGAGGAAGGGGAGGATCGGGACACGGTCGTCGCGGACCGTGGCCAGCGCGAGGAGGATTCCGGCGCTGCCGGTCGCGAGGTCCATCGAGAGCCGTAGCAGCTGGTCGCCAGGGAAGGCGATCTCGCCACGCAGGCCGACCATGTGCCAGCGCAGCCGGTCGCGTTTCATCGCTATGAGCTCCTCCAGCCGCTCGTCGCGCGTCTCCGGCCGCCGCAGGTGGGTGAGAAGGCCGAGCAATCCGGCGTTGCCCTGGAAGAGCATCGGGAACACGGCCAACTCAGGCTCTGCCGCGCGGCGGATCCGCGCCAGGGCAGTTGTGAAGGTTGGATTGTCCCGGTGTCGCAGGAACTCATCGATGACCAAGCCGATGCCAGCCGAGCCGTCGGCGACATAGGGCATGGTGCGGTGCCCTTCGTCGACGCCCAGGGTGTCGTCGGCCTCATTGTGGGCACAGGCGCGCAGGTCCTGTTCCAGGGCCTGTTGCGCCAAGTCGAGGTATCCGTGGTCGCCCGTCTCCCGGTGCAGGTGGATAAAGAGCAGTGCGCTGCCGGAGGGACCTCGAATCAGTCCGGCCGGTCCCCGACCGCCGCGCTTGTGCCCCGCACCGTGCGCCGGTCCTTGGGCGAGCCGGTCCGCGAGCAACTGTGCGTCGTTCACTGCCGTGTCGAGCAGACTGCGGTCGCCGAGCCGACGAAAGAAGTGCAGCCGATTGAGCGCGATCCCGCTGAGCCCGCTGAAGAGACCATCGGCCAGGGTCGTCCTGTCCTCGCCGTGGGCTGCTGTCTCTAGTGTTTCGAGGGCTTCGTCTCGGAGGCCGATCTTCTCCAGGGCGTAGGCGATGCCGTGCAGGCCGTCGTAGAAGCCGAGCCGGTGCGGGGGACGCTGCGCGCGGACGCGGCGCACTATCCACTCCACCCAGGTCTTCCATTCCTCCGGCTCGGTGTGGCGGCTGTGTCCAGAGACAGAGAGGGCATAAAGTACTCCGGCGGCGCCGTGGGCCAGGCCGAGCCCGGAGGTGGTGAACTGCTCGACGTCGCCGGGGAAGAGGCGGTCGGTGCGCTCAGCAGTGGAACTCGCTCGGATGGCACGAGCGATGGAGGCCTCGATCGCTGGCCAGTCAGGGCGCTCCGGCTCCTCCGGTCTCCGCTCACGCGGATGTGGTCGTCGGTGACCTTCACCCGAAATGAGGGCGGCGGAGCGCGCCATCTGCTCCGGCATTCCGGCCCAGGGAGAGGGGCCGACGTCGAGGTCGGCGAGCACGTCCCGGCCCCAGGTGGCGGGGACGGGAAAGAGTTCCTCAACGGTCTCGACCAGTGTCCGTGCCTTGCCCGTGTCGAGCGCGCACAGCATGGTCAGCGGCAGGAACGGTGCGATCTTCACGCAGCCCAGCGCATAGCGGTCCGTCGCGAAGGCCCCGCGGCGGTCAGGCGGTGTGAAGGCGGGGGCACCGAGGCCGATGCGCGCGCCCTCTTCCCCTCGGGTCGCGAGTTCGAAGTCGGCGAGGGCGATGCGGCCGTCGTCGCGGAGCAGCACGTTGCCGGGATGGAGGTCACCGAACGCGATGCCCCGCTCGTGCAGCTGCTCGACCGCTCGCTCGACCTGTGCGGTGATGTCCAGGGCCCAGCGCGTGAAGTCGGCCTTCGCGGCCGAGTCGGGTTCGGGGCGGATAAGCGGGTGGCGTCGGACGACTTCGCTGTTGAGGGTGCCCCCCTGTGCGTACTCCTGGACGAGGAACTCGTGTTCCCAGACCGTGAACCGTCCGTGAACGTCGATGACCACGTCGATGTCGGCGAGTTCGGTCAGCATGTCGTACTCGTGCCGCAGCCGTGTGATGGCGTCGCGACCGGCCGGATCGAGCGCCGCGTGCGGGCGTGCCTCCTTGAGGACGACCTTCGTGCCGCTCTTTTGGTCGTCAGCTAGGTAGATGCCGCCGCCGTTGGAGAAGTGCAGAGCCGAGCGGATCACGTAAGGGAAATCCGCGGGCGGTTCGCTGTCGCGCCGTTCTTCCAGGAGGGGGCGGAGGAATTCCGGCGGATCTACCCAGTCGGGGCAGGAGAACACCGGAGCGCGGCGGTCCGGACAGAGCCGCCCTTCGGGGTCCTCGATCGCCGGAACCGATTCACCCCATTCATTCCGGACGTGCCGGAATTGGAAACCGCCGTATCGGACGTAGAGCGGGCCGTCTTTCCAGCGGAGATCGCTGAGGATGTAGGGGCCGCCGAGTCCGTGCAGTCTCGGGGAGAGTTCGTTAAGTGCGGCGTGCAGCTCAACGTCCGATGGTGGGTAGATAGTAATGAATTTGCCACTCCCGGAACGGTCGGCGTACTTGTGGTTCTGTGCGAGGAAAGCTCCTTCATGGGCCAGGAACTTGAAGGAAATTCCAGTGGAGAAACAGTAGTCCGACGTGATGTCCAGGACCTTCTGTGGAGATTCCAGGTTCGCTGAGACGTGGATCTTCCAGCCTTGGGGTGGGAGCTCGTCGTCCTGTCGAATGTAGTGGATCCACGGATATTCGGCGCTGATCGACCACGATTCGTTACTGGGAGTCGGGGGGCAGGTGTAAGGGGTGCAATCTGTCTTTCGATTGCCAGGATCGTCGTAGAAGAGACGATCGTCGAGACAGTACTGGAAATAGTCGAGCTTCATTGTCCACCCGCGGGGGAAGCACCGTGCGATCGGCTGGCCTTAATAAAGTCTAGTTGTTTGAAATCTTGTGTCAAGGGTGGAATTAAATCATCCGTTTGGCCGCATTCGGCCACTTTGGAATCGGGGGAATGGTGGTGCAATGTTATTTTGTGGCGGAAAATGGCAATATAAGATGAAGTTAATCCGGATTTATACTTCTCGCCGTGTCGTTCTGTATGTATTCTTGAAATATGTTGCCACTTCGGCGAAATGCCATGTTTCGACATAATGGTGGGGGCGCGGGTGCCGCGCACCCGCACCCCCGGAAGGTGTGGATCGGCTCCGTGAGCGGACGCGTTCTTCGCACGGTGGCTCAGGAGCCGTGGTTCCCCCTGATCAGCACAGCAGGAGGCTGAGGTAGCTCACGCTGTAGGCCTGGTCGGCGCTCTCGGCGACAGGCGTTTCCATGGACTGCAGGTCGAGGATGTAGGACATGGTGAATCCTTTCGTTCGGCCGGAGAACTCCCGGCCTGGTGTCAGTCCGTCGGTCGGATTCGGGTCGGGGATAGGGACCCGAGGTGGTGAATGGTTCACTGCGGCGTGGGCGCTGTGTGCCGTCGCGCCCGGGTCGGGTGCTCCTTTCGTCGGCGGTGGTCGGTCGGGTCCTACGGGGCGGGTGCTACCGGGTGGAGGTGGCGGTGGCTCGGGTGAGGAAGGGCAGGATCGGGAGGTGGTCGTCGCGGACCGCGGCTAGGGCGAGGAGGATTCCCGCGCTGCCGGTGGCGAGGTCCATCGAGAGCCGGAGCAGTTGGTCGCCGGGGAAGGCGATCTCGCCGCGCAGGCCGACCATGTGCCAGCGCAGTCGGTCGCGCTTGGCGGTGATGAGCTCCTCCAGGTGGGCGTCGTGCCCGTCGGCCCGCCGGAGGTGGGTGAGGAGGCCGAGCAGCCCGGCGTTGCCCTGGAAGAGCATCGGGAAGATGCCCAGCTCGGGTTGGGCCGCCCGGCGGATCCGGGCCACGGCCGCGGTGAACGGGGGATGGTCGCGGTGTCGCAGGAACTCGTCGAGCACCAGCCCGATCCCGGCCGACCCGTCGGCCACGTAGGGCAGGGTCCGCTGCCCGTCGTCGACGAGCAGGGTGTCGTCGCGTTCGAGGCGGACGCAAGAGCGCAGGTCCCGCTCCAGGGCCTGGTGCGCCAGGTCGAGGTATCCGTGGTCGCCGGTCTCCCGGTACAGGTGAACGAAGAGCAGGGCACTGCCCGAGGGGCCGCGCAACAGCCCCGCTGCCTCGCGCGCGCCCCGCGCAGCGGGGTCTGTCAGCCGGTCGGCGAGCCGCTGGGCGTGGTTCACCGCGGCGTCGAGGAGGCTGCGGTCGCCGAGTCGGCGGAAGAAGTGCAGCCGGTTGAGCGCGATGCCGCTCCTCCCGCCGAAGAGACCGTCGGCCAGGGCGTCGTGCTCCTCGTCGGGGGCGGCCGTCTCCAGTGTTTCGAGCGCTTCGTCGCGGAGGCCGATCTCCTCCAGCGCGTAGGCGATGCCGTGGAGGCCGTCGTAGAAGCCGAGCCGGTGCGGCGTGCGCTGCTCGCGCACGCGGCGCAGCAGCCATCCCTCCCACATGTCCCACACCTCCGGCCCGGCGTGGCGGCCGTGCCCGGAGGCGGCCAGGGCGTAGAGCACCCCGGCGGCGCCGTGGGCCAGGCCGAGCGCGGAGGTGGTGAACTGCTCGACGTCGCCGGGGAAGAGGCGGTCGGGGCGCTCGGGGGTGGCACTCTCGCGTATGGCGCGGGCGATGGAGGCCTCGATCGCGAGCCAGTCGGGGCGTCCGGATGCCGAGGGCCTTCGGTCGTCCCCCTGGTCGGGGCGCCGGTGCTCCGCGCCCGTGATGAGGGCGGTGGAGCGTGCCATCTGCTCCTCGGTGCCGGCCCAGGGAGAGGGGCCGAGGTCGAGGTCGGCGAGCACATCCCGGCCCCAGCCGGCGGGGACGGGGAAGAGATCCTCGACGGCGTCCACCAGGCTCCGCGCGGTGCCGGTGTCGAGCGCGCACAGCATGGTCAGGGGGAGGAACGGTGCGATCTTCACGCAGCCCAGCGCGTAGCGATCGGCCGCGTAGGCGCCGCGGCGGTCGGGCGGGGTGAACGCGGGGGCGCCGATGCCGATGTGCCCGTCCTCGTCACCGCGGGTCGCCACCTCGAAGTCGGCGAGGGCGATGCGGCCGTCGTCGCGGAGCAGCACGTTGCCGGGGTGGAGGTCGCCGAAGGCGATGCCCCGGTCGTGGAGCCGCTCGATCGCCCGCTCGACCTGTGCGGTGATGTCCAGGGCCCAGCGCGTGAAGTCGGCCTTCGCCGCCGTGTCGGGATCAGGGCGAGCCAGGGGATTGCGCCGTGCCATCTCCGTGCTGAGGGTGCCGCCCCCGACGTACTCCTGGACGAGGAACTCGTGCTCCCACGCGGTGAACCGGCCGTGGAGGCCGACGACCGCGTCGACGTCGGCGAGCTGGGTGAGGATGTCGTACTCGTGCCGCAGCCGGGCGATGGCGTCGCGGCCGTCCTGGTCGAGCGCCGCGTGCGGGCGCGCCTCCTTCAGCACCACCTGCGCGCCGCTCGCGCGGTCCTCGGCCAGGTAGATCCCGCCGCCGTTGGAGAAGTGCAGGGCGGAGCGGATCACGAAGGGGAAGTCGGCGGGCGGCCCACTGGCGCTCCGCTCTTCCAGGAGCGGGCGGAGGAAGTGCGGCGGGCGCACCCAGTCGGGGAAGGAGAAGACAGGGTCGCGGCGATCGGGACATAACCGCCCTAGCGGGTCCTCAATCGCAGGAACCGGCTCACCTCGTTCATTTCGGACATATCGAATTGTGAAGGCGCCGTAGCGGACATAGAGCGGACTGTCTTTCCAGCGGAGATCGCTGAGGATGTAGGGCCCGCCGAGTCCGTCCAACCGTTCGGAAAGTTCATTGAGGATGGCATGCAGCTCGTCATCCGACGCGGGGTAGATGGTGATGAATTTCCCACTCGCGGAGCGGTCGGCGTACTTCGCGTTCCGCGCCAGGAAAACTCCCTCGTGGGACAGAAACTTGAAGGATATGCCCGCCGATAGGCAGTACTCCGACGTGATGTCCAGTACCTTCTGCGCCGATTTCAGGTTCGCCGATACGTGGACCTTCCAGCCCTGGGGTGGGGGCTGGCGATCCTGCCGCATGCGGTGGATCCACGTGCCGTCATCGCTCGTCGACCATGATCTACCGGCAGGAGGTGCGGGGCAGGTGTAGGGGGATCGGTCCGCTTCTCGGCTTCCGGGGGCGTCATAGAAGAGACGGTCGGCAAGGCAGTACTGGAAATAGTGTAATTTCATTGTCCGCCCGCTGTCGGGTTTGCTGGGCGTGATCGCGCAACAACACCGAAGCGTACTTGTCCGAAGTCGGGTGTCAAGACCGAATTGGCGGGCGGAGCATGACCGCATCCGGTCACCGCGTTCCCGGTTGGAATGGGAAACGGTACTGTTCCCATTCGTTTTCTCGGCTGTGAGCTGCGGCGGTCCGGTCCGAATGCTATTCGGTGTTGCGGCCGGTTCCCTGTCTCATGTCGGGGTGGCCGTGGGTGCTTTTGTTGAAAGCTATTTATATTTCAATGAACATCGTCATTGGAGATCATGGACAATGCGAAGGATTCCGTCGCCCCAGTGAGCCGCTCCACGCCCACCCGCACACCACCCCACCGCCACCGCGTCACGTCTGTGCCGTCGACGCCTCCGCCGCCTGTTCTTGCTCCACCCATGCCGTCAGTGAGCGCCCCTGGACGGCCGCCGCCATCAGTTCGGGGAACCGGTCGGGCGTGCACGCGAACGCCGGGACCCCGAGCGCGGCCAGCGCCGCCGCGTTCTGGCGGTCATAGGACGGCGCCCCCTCGTCCGACAGCGCCAGCAGCACCACGACCTGCACCCCGGCCGCCGTCATGGCCGCGACCCGACGCAGCATCTCCTCCCGCACACCGCCCTCGTACAGGTCGCTGATCAGCACGAAGATCGAATGGGAGGGCCGGGTGATGAGCTCCTGGCAGTAGGCGATGGCCCGGTTGATATCGGTGCCGCCGCCGAGCGTCGTGCCGAACAGCACCTCCACCGGGTCGCTCAACCGGTCCGTCAGATCGACGACCGATGTGTCGAACACGACCATCGACGTACTCAGGGTCCGCATCGACGCCAGGACCGCACCGAACACACCCGCGTACACCACCGACGCCGCCATCGACCCGCTCTGGTCGATCGCCAGCACGACATCGCGTTCCACCCCCCGGCTCCGCCGCCCGTACCCGACGAGCCGTTCCGGGACCACCGTGCGCCGCTCTGGCAGATAGTTCTTGAGGTTGGCGCGGATGGTGCGGTTCCAGTCGATGTCGGCCACCCGCCGCGGGCGGTGGGTGCGCGCCGACCGGTCCAGCGCCCCCTGCACCACCGAACGCGTGTGCTGGGCCAACCGCCGCTCCAGGTCCTCCACGACGGAGCGGACCACCGCCCGCGCCGACTCGCGGGCCTGCTCCGGCATGACCCGGCTGAGCGAGAGCAGCGTGCCGACCATGTGCACGTCCGGCTCCACCGCCTCCAGCATCTCCGGCTCCAGCAGCATCCGCTCCAGCCCGAGCCGGTCGACCGCGTCGGCCTGCATCACCCGCACCACGCTGGAGGGGAAGTAGGACCGCACATCGCCCAGCCACCGCGCCACCCGCGGCGCCGAGCCACCCAGCCCGCCCTGGCGGGAGCCGTCGCGGGCGCCGTCCGATCCCCGGTCGTACAGCGCGGCCAGCGCACCGTCCATTCCGGTGTCAGCCGCCCCCAGTCCGCCACAGGCCTCCGCGGCCGGTTCCCCCAGCACCAACCGCCACCGCCGCGCCCGCTCCGGCCCCGGCGCCTCGAACTCGTCCATCGTGTCCCTTCCTCGGTTGGTCACCGGCCGCGTGCCGGGCGGCCGGTCACGGGTCGTTGTCGTTCAGGTCTGAGGTGCTGTCCCTCCGTTGATCTCGGGGATATTGGGGTAAAAACTGCCGCTGAAACCCCAATATCTCCGAGATCAACGGAGGGACAGCGACTTCCTTGGTGGAACGTCAGTGGCCCGTGCGGGCTAGGGCTTTCTCCGGCAGGCCCAGCAGGGTCGCCACCGTGGCGACGGCAGGCGCCGCGCGGGCCGTGTCGATGTCGTCAGGCGTCGCCTCGGCGGTCGACCGCCCACGGCCGAGCCCCCTCGCCCGCTCGCCGATCGAACGGCGCTCCGCCGCCGGAAACGCCCCGAACGTGCGGCGGAGCAGCGGCAGCACCTCGGTGAAGGCCTGCTCGCCCAGCCCGGTCAGCCAGCGGTCGATCAGCGACAGCAGCGCCGTGTCGTGCACGAGCAGCAGCCCGCTGCCCGACAGGAAGCCCTCGATCCAGGCCGCCGCCCGCTCCGGCGGGACCGCGCGCGACGTGGCCTTGGCGAGGCGGGCGGCCAGCTCCGTGTCGGCCAGCCGGCCCGCGTCGTACAGAATCCGGTGCGCCCGTCCGCCCACGCGGCCCGGGATGTCCTCCCGGCCGGCCACCCCCGCCAGCGCGTCCGCCCACTCCCGCTCGGCGACCCCGCCCAGCAGCACCGCCGCCGCGTGGACGTCGTCGACACCGCGCACCATGCGCCCCGCCGCGTCGTCCCCCAGCCCGGACAGCGCGGGACCGAGCCCCGCGCACACCCGCGCCAACAGCTGCTCGGCCACGCGCCGCAGCGCCTCGGAGTCCAGACGGCGCACATCGCCGTAGCGCGCGGACCGGGCCAACGGGGGAAGCGCCGCCATCAGGTGCTCGATATCGGTGTCCTCGGCGGCCCCCGCCGCCAGCGCGGCGAGCACATCCCCGATCGCGTCGGGCAGATCAGCGAGCAGGCACTGCTCGGTGATCCGGGTCAACCGGGGCAGGTCGGCGCCGCGCGTCAGGTCCAGGGCGCGCGCCCCGGCGGCGGACGCCACGTCCGTGCCCCACCGCGCTGCCTCGATCAGCGCGATGTCGAGCTCCGGCGTCCACCTCAGCGTCCAGGACTCGCGGAACGTTCCGCGCGACCGGGGGGCGTCGCCGCGCGGCGTCCCCCAGTCCACCCCGATGAGCCGCAGCCGGTGCAGCAGGACGCTGCGCTGGCGCACGCGCTCCTCGCGCAGATCCAGGTCGAGGTCGCGCTCGACCGCCTCCGGCTTGAGCCGGAGCCGCCGCTGCTGGGCGACCAGGTCCCGCTGGAGCGGCACCATCGGTGTCGCTTCGGGGACCGTGCCGAGGCGCTCGCCGATGACCATCGACCGGTGCACCAGATCCGCGCGCAGTTCGGAGCCCTCGCACAGCACCGCCGAGGTCGCCTCGGCGAGCTCGTCCAACCCCGGCAGGGGACGGCCGCGCAGCGCGGCCAAGGAGTCACTCAGCCGCACCGCCTCGATGACGTGCGCGGAGGACACCGGCTGGTCCTCGGCGCGCAGCCGCTCGGCGGCCTCGGCGAGCCACCGCTCCACCGGGCGGTCCGGTGCGGTGAACAGGTGGTGGTACCAGCCAGGCGAGCGCACGCCCGCCCGGTAACCGGACGCCGCGGCGAGGCGGCCGTGCGTCCACGGAATCCATGTCGCCGCCGCCTTCACCTTGGGCAGTCCCCGCAGCAGTGCGTTGTCGTCGGCGACCCGGGGGTGGTCGAGCAGTGCGGGGGCATGCCAGGCGCCGCAGACCACCGCGATCCGGGCGTACCCGGCCCGCATCGTCGCGCGCAGGACCTTGCGCATGTGCGCCTCGCGCCGCGCCTCACGCTCATCCTCCGGCTCGGGCGCGAGCTCGGCGCGTACCGCCGCCATGGCCTCGGCGATCGCCGGGAAGGGCGAGGGAGCGTCCGCCCCGGCCGCGCCGCGCTGCTCGACGACGTCGTCCCACCAGCGCTCCGGGTCGTCGTACCCGGCGGCCTCGGCGAGGACGCCGAGCGGGTCGACACGGCTCCGCCGCGCCGCCGCCGACGCCTCGTCCTCCTCCGGAGCGTCACCCCGCCCCGGTGTGTCCGGCCCCTCCGGTCCACCGGCCCCTGCGGCGTCGCCTTCGGCCAGCGTGTGGGCGGCGGGCAGATCGCAGAACCGCACCTCGGTACCGTGCTCGGCGGCGTAGCGCAGCGCCACCCACTCCGGGGAGAACGACGCGAACGGCCAGTACGCCGCCCGCGCCGGGGCATCGGGCACGTAGGCCAGCAGTGACACCGGCGGTTCCAGCTCGCCGACCAGCCCGGTCAGCCCGTCGGCCTCCGGAGGGCCCTCGATCAGGACCGCGTCGGGCCCGATCTCCTCCAACGCCGCCCGCACCGCCCGGGCCGACCCGGGGCCGTGGTGGCGCACGCCCAGGACGTGCACGCGGTCGGTGTCCACGCGCGCCATCAGCGGCCCGTCTCGCGGCAGGCCCGGTAGAAGTCCTGCCAGCCGTCGCGCTCGCGCACCACCGTCTCCAGGTATTCGCGCCACACCACGCCGTCGGAGACGGGGTCCTGCACGACCGCGCCGTGGATACCGGCCGCCACATCGGCCGGGCGCAGCGTGCCATCGCCGAAGTGCGCGGCCAGCGCCATGCCGTTGGTCACCACGGAAATGGCCTCGGCCGTACTGAGTGTCCCGCTGGGCGACTTCACCTTGCTCTGACCGTCCTCGGTGACGCCGCCGCGCAGCTCGCGGAAGACGGTGACGATGCGCCGGATCTCTGTCATCCCGGCCGGGACCTCGGGCAGTTCCAGGGAGCGTCCGAGGTCGGCGACGCGCCGGGTGATGATGTCCACCTCCTCCTCGACAGTGCGCGGCACGGGCAGCACCACCGTGTTGAAGCGGCGGCGCAGCGCGCTGGACAGGTCGTTGACGCCGCGGTCGCGGTCGTTGGCGGTGGCGATGATGTTGAAGCCGCGCCGTGCCTGCACCTCGGTTCCCAGCTCGGGGACGGGCAGGGTTTTCTCCGAGAGGACGGTGATGAGGGCGTCTTGGACGTCGGAGGGAATGCGGGTGAGCTCCTCGACGCGGGCCAGACGGCCCTCGGCCATCGCGGTCATCACCGGGCTCGGCACCATCGCCGCCTCGGAGGGTCCCTCGGCGAGCAGGCGGGCGTAGTTCCACCCGTAGCGGATGGCCTCCTCGGCGGTACCGGCCGTGCCTTGGACGAGCAGGGTGGAGTCGCCCGCGATCGCCGCCGCCAGGTGCTCCGACAACCAGGTCTTGGCGGTGCCCGGAACGCCGAGCAGCAGCAGCGCGCGGTCGGTGGCCAGGGTCGCCACGGCGACCTCCACCACGCGGCGGGCACCGATGTACTTGGGGCTGATCACCGTGCCGTCATCGAGCGTGCCGCCGAGGATGTAGCGGGTCACGGCCCAGGGCGACAGCCGCCAGCCGGGCGGGCGGGGCCGGTCGTCGGCCGTGGCGAGCGCGGCGAGTTCGTCGGCGTAGTTCTGCTCCGCGTGCGGACGAAGGGGGGCCGTGGGGGCGGAACTGCTCAATTGAGCTCCTCATGCATCTCGTAGCGGAATCGGAGTGTGGCGGCGAGCCGGGCCAGGGTGCGCCCCTTCCGGTCGTCGCCGGACTCGGGGGAGTCGGCGGAGGTGGAGCCGGTGCCCTCCCCGGCGTCGGCCGGGGCGCCGTACTCCGCGAAGCGGGTGTGGAGGGTGGGCAGAAGCCACCGCTCGGCCGCGGCGGCCAGCTGGGTGTAGGCCGAGGTCGTCCGTTCGGCCCCGGCCTTGGTGCCGAGCAGTGTGTCGACCACGATCGCGCCGAGCTCCTCGGTCCAGGGACAGTCCAGCTGCTCCACGATGTTCAGCAGGTGGGAGGCGGAAGCGCGGTCGGCGCGCGCCTGCCGCACGGCCCAGGCGCACTGCTCGGCGGCGGGCAGCAGGGCGAGGAGCGCGGGGCCGCGGCTGCCGCGCAGGTCGTGACCGCGGGTGAGGCGGTCCAGAACGGTCGGCAGGAGCAGCCGCGCCCAGTCCAGATCGCGCTGCACGACCGCGGCGTTGGCCAGCGCGTCGGCGAGGTCGCCGGAGCCGGAGACCTCGCGCACGACCTCGGCGCGGTCGGTGCCGAGGTGTCCCACCCAGGTGTCGAGCGGGGTGTGCGAGATCAGCGTCCACAGCCACTCGCGCCGGATCTCCTTGCGCGGATCGCCGTCGGCGGGGGCGGTGACGTTGAGGTCGCGGGCGAGTTCGGTGTCGGCGAGGTCGGGAAGCCGGACGGACAGCCGCCCGTGCTCGCCGGGCAGGACATGGCGGCGGGCGTGGGCGGCGAGGTGGCGGCCGTGCGCGGTGTCGGGCAACCGGGCCAGCAACGCCATGGCGAGGGCGCGCACGCGCGTGCTGCGGTCGGTGAGCGCCTCGGTGAGCAGGGGCTCGTCGGCGGGGGAGAGGCGGTCGTCCAGGGACTCCAGGAGCGCCCGGCGCCGCTCGACCGACTCCCGCCGCCACTCGTCGGCGGTGAACTCCCCGGGCGGCACCAGGCGCTCCAGGTAGGACCAGTCGGGGTTGAGCCGGGCGAGCCACCGCCCGCGCTCTCCGGAGACCGCCAGGACCAGCCGCCCGAACGCGTGGTCGCGGGCGCCGCGCTCCAGCAGGTCGGGCAGGGCCTCCGGGGGGACGCGCAGTCCCCTGTCGGCGACCAGGGCGAGCCACTCGCGCAGCTGGGAGCGCGTTCCGCACTGGTCAACCGGTCCAACCGCCGAGCGGCGGCCGCGCTGACCGCCGGCCGCGTCTCCGGGGGCGCGGGCTCCAGCGCCGCAACACGTGCGGGGCACCGCCCCGCACGGTCGCGCACGGCCACCAGCGCCGCGTGGTCGAGCAGCGCCAGCGCGGGATCGTCGGCGGTGGACGCCGGGACCCCCGACGCGCCGGGCACCGCCCGCCGCGCGGTACCGACCAGGGCCGTGGAGACGAGCTCCGGCCAGGTATTCGTCATGGGCACAGGTCGTGGTCCTCCAGCTTGATCCGGGTGGTCGCGGGATGGTCGTTCGGGCACCGGCCCCGGGCGGGGCGGCGCCGGACTCCGTCCGACGCGGACGGCGCGGCCGTCAACCGCGGCGCGGGGCGGATGGGGGAGGCGCCGGTCGGCCGTCCCGCCCTCGGGCGCGGTCGCGACTGTGCCGCCGGGGGCGGAGATCGGCGATCCCACGACGCGCGGTGGCGCCGCGTACTAGGCCGTGTTTTTCGAATCATTTCGGGCTCGCGGCCACCGGAACGACGCTCGCTGCGCCGCTCCACTCGCCAAGCCGACCTGGATTGACTTCGTGAAGCGGCTTGCGAGCGCCGCCCCGGACGGCCGCTCGCTGATCCGAAAGCATTCAAAAAACACGGCCTAGGCGACGACCGGACCGACATAGCATCCTCCTCGCAGGCCAGGGGGGAGACGGGCCGGCTCACCCCGGTCGGTGGTGATGGCGCGTCACCTGATCGTTCGCCGAACGTGGGAGCTGGGAGTCCCGTCGCCGACGCAGCAGGGGAGAGGGACAGCCGTCAGGGGTCACATCGGAACAGCGCGCCCCTCGGCGGTCCAGGCGGTGAGAGGGCGCAGGCCGCTGGGGGTCCACTCGGCCGCCACAGTGAGGGGTGCGCCGCCGGAGACGGCGGCGAGCCGCCAGGGCTGGGACGGGGCCACGGCCCGGTGCACGGGGAGCGCCGCCCCCGACGGGTCCGTGAGCCACCAGCCGTCCCGGTGTGCGACGGCGGCGTCGCGGACCACCACCGGCCACTCCTCCAGCCAGGGGTCGGCGGCCACGGCGGACGCCCACGACTTCAGGGCGTCATCCAGGCTTCCACCGGGCGGCGGGTCGGCGCGGTGTTCGGCGTGCCGGGCCACCAGGGAGGCGCGCCGCTCGGCCGGGTAGAAGGCCAGATCGGCCTCGAACTCGGTGCCGACGCGCGCCGCGGTTTCCGGGGTTCGACCCGTGGGGGCGAACGAGACCAGCATGGCGACGCGTTCGGTAGCGCGCCCACGCAGCCAGATCCTGCGTCCCCGCACCTGCCCGGCCGGAAAGTCGCGCCGCCCCAGCACCTGCCAGGTATCGCGCACGGGGGCGCTCTCGTCCGGCGCGGTGACCAGCCCGGCCCGGGCACGCACGGTCGCCCGCAGCGGCTCGGGCAGGTCGTCGCGGCGGCGGTAGGCGGTGATGAGGAGCCGGAGCAGGGCGAACTCCGTCAGCAGCCGACCGGGCCACTCGTCCTTCGCGCACACGCTTCCCAGCTCGCGGACGCGATCGGCCACGCGCCCGGCCTGGGCGTCGACCAACCGGGCGGCCATGCCGTCCCAGTGGCCGTAGTCGCGCCCCGGCGCACCCGCCAACCCGGCCTGTGCCTGGTCACGCAGCCACAACTCCAGCTCCGCGAACCCCTCGGCGACGCGCTCCTCCCGCCGCTGGGTACGGCGAGCGGCCGCCTCAGCATCGGGCGCGGCATCGCGCCGCTCCGTCGTCGCGTCGCGCCGGATCAACCAGTCGGCGACCCAGTCCGGGGGATCGCCCGCCGCCTCGACACGGCCCTCCACCCACAGGTGGAGCAGCGCCAGGGCGTGCTTGCAGGGGAACTTGCGGCTGGGACAGCTGCACTTGGAGGCCGGGGCCGATGGCCCGGTCAGGTGGACGGCGGTCTGATAGGGCTTCTTGCCACTTCCCGCACACGCGCCCCACAGCGCCACGGTCCCACCCGGGGCATCCGCGGCCTCCGTGGGGTCGGCGGCCAGGCGGCCGAGTACGGGCCAGGAGGCGGTCCGCGCCACCTTCACAGCAGCCTTCCGCGAGGACGCGTCAGGGGCCAGAGCCGCGACGTCGTCGGTGTTCCAACGTTCGCTCACATCCCCGAACCTAGGCCCGGGGTAGGACATTTCCGGGGGCTCGGCGATCTTCGCGGCGCGGGCGTCCGGCCGCACACCGCATCCCCCTCGGGAAGGACGCGCACCACGGCACGTCCACCCGTCATCCGGGGCTTCCCGTGTGAGAATCGGCCTACGGAGCGCTACGGTTGCGGTGGCGACGATCACGATTGGGGGATCCGATGGTCGGGGGAGAGACCGAGGGCAGGGATCTGCTGCGGCTGCTGGCCGGGCCCTGGTTGACCGAGGCCGCCGTCACGGCCGTGCGGCTCGGCGTGATCGACCGGCTCGGCGACGGGCCGGAGACCCCCGCCGAAACCGCCGCGGCGCTGTCCCTGAGTCCCGAGCCGCTGGCGCGGGTGCTGCGCCTGCTCACCGCCGCGGGCGTGCTGAGCGAGGAGGGCGGACGCTACGCCCTGACGGAGATGGGCGAGCAGCTGCACAGCGACCACCCCGCCTCGATGCGGCCCCTGGCGCTCCTGTACAACAGCGACTTCTTCACCCGCGCCTGGCGGGGGCTGAGCGATGCGGTGCGCACCGGGGAGCCCGCCTTCCCCGCCGTGCACCACCAGGGCATCTACCCCTACCTCGCCGACCATCCCGACGACGAGGCCCTGTTCGACGCCGGGATGGCCGCCGGCAGCTCGTTCGCCACCGGGCTGCCCGCCGCCTACGACTTCTCCACCGCCAAGAAGGTCGTGGACGTGGGAGGCGGCGACGGCACCCTGCTGGCCGCCGTACTGCGCGCCTACCCCCACCTGCACGGGGTCCTCTTCGAGCGGCCGCCCGCGCTGCACGGGGCGCGCGAACGGCTCGGCCCCCTCATCGCCGAAGGCCGGTGCGACCTGGTCGAGGGCGATTTCATGCGCGAGATCCCCGGCGACGGCGACATCTACATCCTGTGCCGTGTCCTGCACAACTGGGACGACGAGGCCTGCCACCTGCTGCTGGGCAACTGCCGCGCCGCGATGGGGCCGGACGCGCGGCTGCTGGTGGTCGAGCGGGTCATCCCCGACGGGCGGCACCCCCTGCTCACCCTCGCCTTCGACGTGCACATGATGGTGATGACCAGCGGCCGGGAGCGTACCGCGAGCGAGTACGAGGCCCTCCTGCGCCCGGAGGGACTGACCACCGCTGACATCACGGACCTCGCGGCCGAGATGCGGCTGCTCATCGCCCGCCCCCGCTGAGCGCCCCGCGCGGCACGCCCGGCCCACGGCGACCACCGCCCGACATCACCACCCCAATACCCCGCATGACCGGGACTTTCGGCACTCCCCTCGCAGCGCCCCGCGACTAGCGTTGAGCTCGCACCGACAAAAGGAGGAGGCCATGGCCGGGCACACCACGACGCCGATCGTGGCGGCGGTGGACGGCGGGAAGTCCGCCGCACGAGCCGCTGACTGGGCCGCCGACGAGGCTCAGCGGCAGCGGCGCCCGCTGCACATCGTGCACGCCAACGAGTGGCCGATGTTTCACTCCTCGCTCGGCCCCGCCGCCGAGGAGATGGCCCACGCCGCCCGCGACATCGTTTCCAAGGCCCGCGACCGCGCACACGAGCGTGCGCCGGACATCGCGATCGAGGCCCACACCGTCGACGGGTACAGCTCCGCGGTACTGCTGGAGCACTCCCGCCACGCACACATGCTCGTGTCCGGAACCCGCCGCCTCAGCGGACTGGAGGCGCTGTGGATGGGCTCCACCGGACTGGAACTCGCCACCCAGGCGTCCTGCCCCGTCGTCCTCGTCCCCGACATCGACCCGGGACAGCCGCGCGGGATCGTGTCCGTGGGCGTGGACGGCTCGCGCGCCGCCGACGCCGCCGCCCAACAGGCGTTCATCGCCGCCGCCGAGCGCGGCGCCCTGCTGCGCGTCGTCTGCTCCTACGGCCCCGGCTCGCACGGGCGGTTCGGGCCGCTGGAGCACGCCGAGCTCACCTGGCACGACGCCTCCCCGGAAGAAGCCTCCGCGCGCGCCGAGGCCGAGCGCCTGCTCTCGGAGTCCATCGCGGGCGAGCGCGAGCACCACCCCGACGTCCGGGTCGAGGAGGTCGTCCTGCGGGCCTTGCCCGAGCGCGCGCTGATCTCCGAGTCCCACCGCGCCGACATGGTCGTGGTCGGCGCGCGGGGGCGCGGCGGCTTCGCCGGTCTGCTGCTCGGTTCGGTCAGCCAGAAGCTCGTGCACCACGCCGACTGCCCCGTCATGATCGTCCGCGCGAAGGAGCACCAGGGTGGGTGACCCGTGCCCGCTCTCGGCCGGACCGGCACCGGCGGCCGCCGCCATCGGACGCGCCGGAACCGGGACTACCGTGGACTTCACGAACAGGGAAGGCAGGTGCGCCGATGAGCGCTGAAGGCGACAGCACCCGGACCAGAGTGTTCCTGGTCGACGACCACGACGTCGTGCGGCGCGGCGTCATGGCCCTCTTCGCCGACGAGGAGGACATGGAGGTGGTGGGCGAGGCCGGCACGGCCGCCCAGGCCATCGCCCGCGTCCCCGCGGCGCGTCCCGATGTCGTCGTGCTGGACGTCCGGCTGCCCGACGGCGACGGGGTGACTGTGTGCCGGGAGATCCGCTCGCAGATGCCGGAGGTCAAGTGCCTGATGCTGACCTCCTTCGCCGACGACGACGCCATTTACCAGGCCGTCATGGCCGGGGCGTCGGGGTACGTGCTCAAGCAGATCCACGGCTCCGACCTCGCCGGCGCGGTGCGCACGGTCGCGAGCGGGAAGTCGCTCCTCGACCCGGTCAGCACCATGCGGATGCTGAACCGCATGCGCGAGCAGGCCGAGCGCAAGGACCCGCTGAGCCGCCTGTCGGACCAGGAGCGCAAGATCTTCGAGCTCATCGGTGAGGGCCTGACCAACCGGCAGATCGGAGAGCGCATCTTCCTGGCGGAGAAGACCGTCAAGAACTACGTCTCCAGCGTCCTGTCCAAGCTCGGCATGCAGCGCCGGACCCAGGCCGCGGCCTACGCCGCCCGGCTCTCCGAACGCGAGGACGGCAACGACAGCCCCCACAAGCCCGGGTGAGCGTGGACGGGGACAGCACGCCGGAGGTCCCCCTCACGGAACCGGCGCAGCGCGGGCGGTCAGGCCAGCGGGACGCGCCAGTGGAAGACGGTGCCACCGCCATCGCGCGGGCGGGTCTCGAACTCGCCGCCGAGTTGATCGGCGCGCGTCCGCACGTTGCGCAGCCCGCTCCGGCGCACCTGCTTGGGGATGCCCGCCCCGTTGTCCTCCACCCGCACGGCCACCGCCTCGTCCCGGACGCGGATGTCGACGCCGACGTGGGAGGCGCGGGCATGCCGCGCCACGTTGGACAGGGCCTCCTGCAGCACGGCGAGCAGCTGGTCGGCGATGCTCGGCTCGACTGCGCTGTCGATGGGACCCTCCAGCAGCAGCCGCGGTGAGAAGCCCAGAGTCCCGGCGGAGTTGTTCACCACGTCCAGGATCTGGGCGCGCAGCCAGTTCTCTTCGTCGTTCTCGTTGGTGTGCTGCAGCTCGAAGATTGTCGAGCGGATCTGCCGGATCGTGTCGTCGAGATCGTCCACGGCCCGTTGTACACGCTCCGTCGACTCCCGGTCCGAGATCCGGTTCACCGCGCCCATGAGCGACATGGCCGTGGCGAAGAGCCGCTGGATCACGATGTCGTGCAGGTCGCGGGCGATCCGGTCGCGGTCCTCCAGCACGCTGAGGCGCTCCGCGGTGTGCCGGGTCTCGGCCAGCTCCAGGGCGACAGCTGCGTGGTCGGCGAAGGTGAAGAGCATGTCCTGCACCGACTCCGGGAAGGGGGAGCGGCCCGGCCGGCTGCCCACGACGAGCACGCCGCGCACCCGCTCGGGCGGGCCGAACGGCACCAGCAGCACCGGACCCAGCCCCAGCCCGCGGAGGAACTCGGCGTCGCGGCTGGCGTGGGCGGTGACATCGGCGAGCCGCGGCTCGCCCCGGGCGTAGACCCGGCCGACCAGGGTTTCCGCGGTATCGATGGCCTGCCCCCGGCCCTCGGTGACGTCGATGCCCTCGCACACCTGCACGACCAGGCGCTCCTGGTCGTTCTCGGGAAGCGCGATGAGCGCCAGATCGGCCTCCGACATCATCCGCGCCCGCCGGGCCACCAGCCGCAGCACCTCATCGGTGCGGGCCCCCGACAACAGGCGCGTGGTGATCTCCCCGGAGGCGTCCAGCCAGGTCTCCCGGCGCCGGGTCTCCTCGAACAGGTGCGCGTTCTCGATGGCCACCCCGGCCGCGGTGGCTAGGGCGAGCACGAGTGTCTCGTCGTCCTCGTCGAAGTCATCGCCGTCGGTCTTGTCGCTCAGGTAGAGGTTGCCGAACACGTCATCGCGCACGCGGATGGGGACACCCAGGAAGCTGCGCATCTCGGGGTGTCTCGCGGGAAAGCCGGCCGACTCGGGGTGGTCGGTGATCGCGGAGAGCCGCAGGGGACGCGGCTCCTTGATGAGCAGGCCGAGGATGCCTTCGCCGCGCGGCCAGTGGTCGATCTGGGCGATCTGCTCCTCGCTGACGCCGACCGGGATGAACCGGGTGAGCTCCCCGTTCGGACCGATCACGCCGATCGCGCCGTAGCGCGCGTTCACCAGCGTCACGGCGGCCTCGGTGACCCGGCGCAGCAGGGTCTCCAGCTCCAGGCCCTCACCGATGGTGATGACGGCTTCCAGCAGCGCGTGGATCCGGTCGCGGGTCGCCATGATCGTGGCCATCCGCGACTGCACCTCATCCAGCAGGTCGTCCAGCCGCATCTGTGGCAGCAGGAGACGCTCCCGGCCCGTGTCGTCAGGCCGCGGATCGGCCATCGCAGTCCGCCTCGCTCTACTTCGGGGTTCCGGACCCGCCCGGAGCCCGTCCGCCTCCGAGTCTAGAACCCCCGTCTCCACGGGCGAGTGCGGCCTCCGGCGCCGGGATTCGCGCACCACACCCCAGGCACCGGGCCGTGGACACGGTCTGCGGCCCCCGGCACCGAAGGCCCCGATCTCAGCGGCCGGAGAGCGCCGAGCCGAGCTCTCCCTCGCGCGCCTGACCGGGGGCGGGCGCGTGGCCCAGGCGCGGCAGCACCTGCGGCGCGCGGCCCGCGCAGCAGCGTTCGGAAGATGAAGGACCGCAGCAGCGGCTCCTCCAGCGGCTGGGTGTGGAAGGCGCCCGCCACACCCGGAACGGGTGCGTGCCCGGCCGGGAACCACGGTCATGCCTCCGCCGCTTCACCGCTTCCGCGATCGCCGCGGTCCGCGTTGGCCGCGCCGTCCGCGTCGGTGGGTGTCGTCGACGGCGGGATCCGCCGTCCGCTGATGCGGGTGGGCACGATCTTGAGGTAGGTGTCCCGCTCACCTCCCGCCCACGGGCGGATGCCGCGGACCTTCCTGATCTCCCGGAGTTCCAGCGGGTCGCGGATCCAGTGGGTGCGGCCCGTCACCAGCACGCTCCAGCCCTCGTGCCGGTCGGGGTCGATCGCGTCGACCTGGAACGCCACATGGCCGTGGGCGTGCTGCGCGATCACTCCGAAGGGCGCGGTACGGAAGACGATGACGTCGTTGAGGACGGCGAAGTTGACGGGCAGCACCGTGGGTGCGGCGTCGCCGGGCACGACGAACGCGATACGCCCCAGCCCGCCGCGGGCGATGAGGTCCAGGCACCGCTGGGAGCTCAGCGGCTCTGGGATCGCGCCGGCGGACTCCGCGTCGCGCTGCTGGGGCGCCTCCGTGCCGTAGAGCACCCCCGGTGTCGTCTGCAGCGCCTCGGCCAACCGGGCCACCGCCCAGCGGCTCATGTAGGCCGGGTTCTCCTCGACGTAGGCGAGATAACCGGGGGTGAGTCCGCAGCGGTCGGCGACGGTCTCCAGACTGAGCCCCAGTTCCTCGCGGCGGCGCGCGACACGGCGCCCCAGCTCTCCACGGCTTCGCTGTGCCGCATCGATCCCGGTCATATCGATCACCCCCGGTGGCCTGTCCTGCCTCCAGTATCCGCGCGCGGGGCGGTCGGCGGTGGAGGCTTAGGTCTCCGCTCGGGCGGGGCGGAAGTCCCACGTCAGGCCGAAGCTCCGCGACGACGTCGGCCCAGGCCGGACGCGGTCCATGCCGGGAGTGGTGTCGATGGCCCCGACGACCTGGTCTCCTGGGCAGAGGGGGCACCATGGGGTGCGAGGGAAGCGTGCCCTGCGTACTCTGCCGGATTGGACGGCTATTTCGTTGAATCGCCCCTATCCGAACCCGCAAGCCGATACGATCTTGCCCACGGGGGTGTGATGGTGTTGTTACGTGGGGTCGTGTAGAGAGGCGGCGCGGGGTGTCCGGAGGACGATCGGAGTATTTCCCCTGCCGGGAGGCCGTCGTCGTGCCGGTGCGCGGGGAGATCGACATCGCGACCGCCGACGACATGCGCGACCACGTGCTGCGCGCCGCCCATCCGTCGCCCGCCACCGTTCTCAAGGAGGGCGTCGCCGTCCGGGCGGGCGCCGGCCGCCGCGGCCCCGCGCCCCGGCCGGGGAGCCCGTGCGTCATCGTCGACCTGTCCGGCGTCGAGTTCTTCGACGCCAGCGGTGTACGCGCGCTCATGTCGGCCTACCGCGTGCTTACGCGCGAAGGGCGGCACATGGTGCTCGCCGAGCCGTCCGCCGCGGCCGCCCGCATCCTCGAAACACTGCGCATGGACGAGGTCTTCGAGATCTACCCCATCGTGGAGATGGCGCTGGCCAACAGCCACGCCGCCCAAGCCGACGCCGACCGGGTCAGACGCGCTCCAGGAACGGAGTGAGCAGGCCGGGCACTGCACCGTCGGCGAATTCCAGGCCCGCGCCCAGGTCCATGTCCGGTGCGGTGTAGACGCCCTCACCAGCGGCGGTCGTCGCGCCGACCGTCGCCAGGCCCAGTCGGCGCTGGAAGGGCGAGCGCGATATCGTCCAGCCGATGACCGCCTCACGCTGCAGGGCGACCGTGGCGCGTGCGGCCATGCCCTTGCGCACCACCAGATGGCGTTCGCCCACGGTGTGCCCCAGCCCCCGGTAGCAGCCGACCGCGTACATCACCAGGAGCGGGGCGGTGGCGAACGCGACCACCACCGGCACCCACACCGGCCACCCGTCCAGGAACCAGCTCGGTACCGCGGCGGCGGCGATGAGCACGAGGGCGGCCCCGACGGCGCGGTTCAGCCTGCGGCGCAGCGCCGCCCGAGGGTGAGCGGCCAGCGGCATGTCCGTCGGCGAACCGGCCTCGCGCGCCACCGCGCCCGCCACCCGCAGCGCTTCGGCGCGGGGCATGTCCGGGCTCAACGCGCTCTTGGAGACAGGGGCGTCCTTCCTGTCGGCGAGCCCCGTTGCCACGGCCGACACGTCAGCGGCGCCGAACCACCGCTGCGGCAGGGGCTCACTTACCTCGACGCCCCGCAGGCGGCGCTCCTCGATCGCCAGCGACTTGAGGTTGAGCAGACCGCGTCGGACACGCAGCGTGTCGTCGGCCTCGCGGGACAGCTGGTAGTTCCACCAGGCCTCCACATGCAGCGCGATGGCCGCGATGGCGCCGGTGACCAGCCCGAACAGCAGGGCGAGCGGGATGGCGAGCGTCAGCCGCGCCAGCACGAACTCGTAGAGGTCCTGGGCGAAGGTCGGTGGCAGGAAGGGGATGAGGGCGGCCCGTTCCGGGCTGAGCCAGCCCAGCACGCCGAAGACCGAGCCGAGCGCACCCGCGCCCAGCGCCACGCTGTGCCAGGTCAGCGCGGCGTAGCCGATCCACGCGGGTTGGAGCCGGGCCAGTTCGGTGGATTCGGCGGCGTCCACCGCCTCGGCTCCGGCCGCCTGCGAGCCCGCGGCACGGCGACCGCCGGCGGTGTCGCGGAGCAGCAGCTCCCGACGCAGCCGGTCGCCCTCGTGCGCGGCGACGAAGTCCAGCCTCAGCTCGTCGCTCTGGGCGGAGCCGACGTGCTGCCCGGTGCCGATGACCACGCCGCACAGGCCGAACGGGCGCGCCCACAGCGGCGCATTGACGTCGACGCTGCGGATCCGTTCGCGGGGGATGGACCGGTAGCTCTTCGCGACGATTCCCGTGTACATCTCCATGCGCTCGTCGGTGACCCGGTAGCGGGTGAGGCGCAGCCGCAACGCGTCGACGCCGACCAGTCCGGCGATGAGCAGCACGGTCGCCGGAAGGATGAGCACTGCCCACGGCAGCAGGCCGTCGATGGCCGCCACCACGACGGTGGCGACCAGTGCGGGCAGGCCCACGAAGACGGCGAGGATCACCGCCAGAATCCACACGGTCAGCGGGCTCAGCGCCCGCCAGCCGGGATCGATGGCGGCAGGGCCGTCCGCGCTGGTTCGCGCGGCGCCAGCGGCGGTCCCGACACGGGGCGTGCCGAGCGTCGGGTCGGCGGCTCCCTCGGGGCCGGCGGGGACGTTGGTCGCGTCGTTGCGGCAGGGCACGGGTGTGCCCGGGGTACCGGTGGTCATGTCGCGTCTCCCGGAGTCGCCTGGGTGGTCTCGGTGAGGTGCCGCGCGAGCTCGGTGGCCCGCGCGTGGTCGAGCCCGTCGATGCTGAGCGGCCCGGCCGCCGACGCCGTGGTGACGGTGACGCTGGCCAGGCCGAGCAGCCGCTGCAGCGGTCCGCGCTCGGTGTCGACGGTCTGGATCCGCGACATCGGCGCGACCCGCCACTCCTGCCACAGCCAGCCGGAGGCGGTGTACACGGCGTCGTCAGTGGCCTCCCAGCGGTGCACGCGGTACCGCCACTGCGGCATGGCCAGCGTGACGGCCGCGGCCGGGGCGGCGATCACCGCCGAGGCCAGCCAGAGCCACGCGGCGAAATCGGCCCACAGGAGCGCGGTGACGACCGGAGCCGCGATGGCGGGCACCGCGACCGCGAGGGCGTGCAGGGTCCACAGGGCGATGGCGCGGCGCTCCACCCGGTGGCGGGGTGGTCGCAGGCGCAGGGTCGTCGTCATGGTGTCGCTCCCCTCTCGGGCCGTCGGTTTAAAAAAGTGATATCACAATGCTATTCTTACGTCATCAGTAATGTGGACGAGTAGGACGAACGAGAGGTTGCGACCAACCATGAACGCCGACGTCACCCCCGAAGCCGGGGTCGAGATGCCCGAACCGCAGTACCGGGAGCGTGCGGCCTTCGGCTACGCCGGAGTCCCGGTATTCCTGGTCTGCCTGCTCGTCCTCGTGATCGGCCTTGTGCTGGCCGTGACCGGGCTCTTCACCGGCCCCCTCGCGCTGCTGGCCGTGGGTGCGCTGCTCGCGGTGGCCGCCGTCGTCGTCGGCCTCGGACTCACCGTCGTCGCGCCGAACGAGGCCCGCGTCATCCAGTTCCTCGGCCGCTACGTCGGCACGGTCCGCACGGACGGCCTGCGCTGGGTCAACCCGCTGACCACGCGGAAGCCGGTGTCGATCCGGATCCGGAACCACGAGACCTCGGTCATGAAGGTCAACGACTCCTCAGGCAGCCCGATCGAGATCGCCGCCGTGGTGGTCTGGCAGGTGGAGGACACCGCGCGTGCGGTCTTCGAGGTGGACGACTTCATCAGGTTCGTCTCGATCCAGACCGAGGCGGCGGTGCGGCACATCGCCAACAACTACCCCTACGACGCGCACAAGACCGACACGCTCTCCCTGCGGGACAACGCCGACGAGATCACCGAGAAGCTGTCCAGGGAGATCGCCGAGCGCGTGGAGTCGGCCGGGGTGCGTATCATCGAGTCCCGGTTCACGCACCTCGCATATGCCCAGGAGATCGCCCAGGCCATGCTGCAGCGCCAGCAGGCCACCGCGGTCGTGGCGGCGCGGCAGCAGATCGTGGAGGGCGCGGTCGGCATGGTCGACCTCGCGCTCCAGCGGCTCTCCGAGGAAGAGGTGGTCGAGCTCGACGAGGAGCGCAAGGCGTCCATGGTCAGCAACCTGTTGGTCGTGCTGTGCTCGGACCGTCCGACCAACCCGGTCGTCAACACCGGATCGCTGTACCAGTAGGGAGCGGCCGAACACCGTGGCCGAGCGGAAGAAGATCCTCCTCAGGCTGGACCCGGCGGTCCACGATGCCCTCGCCCGCTGGGCCGGCGACGAGCTACGCAGCACCAACGCCCAAATCGAGTTCATCCTCCGCCGATCCCTGTCCGAGGCCGGCCGCATGCCGAAGAACTCCGGTGAGATGCCGCGCCGCGGGCGGCCGCCCAAACGTCGCCCCGCTGCCGATCAGGACCGGCAGGACGATGCGGTCGGCAATGGAGAGGCGGGGGACGACGACTGACCCGTGCATCCGGCCCGCGTCGTCCCCGCCCAGGTGGAGGTGGCCGCCTCAGCGCGGTCCCCGCGCTCACCTCCGCTCGGCGATCATCGGCATCGCGTCCGGCCGGGGCGTGGCCGCGGGCACCTCGCGGACCGTGTGCCAGTAGGCCGGGCGCATCCGCCAGCGCGAGCACACGGTCGCGACGGCCACGGTCATCTCCGTCCAGGCGAACGCGTCGCCGACGCACCGGCGGTCGCCGTCGCCGAACGGGATGAAGGCGCCGTGGGGCAGGAGCCGCGAGCCCTCGGCGGTGCGCCAGCGGTCCGGGGTGAACCGGTCGGGGAAGCGGAACAGCCACGGGTTGCGGTGCACCGCGTAGGGGCTGATGGCGAGCTCGATCCCCTCGGGGAAGTGCACGCCGCCGATCTTCACCGGGGCGGTGGTGCGGCGCAGCAGCAGCGGCGCCGAATGCAGCCGGATCACCTCATTGAGCACCCGCTGCGTGTACTCCAGCCGCGCCAGGTCATCGTGGGTGCAGGGCCGCCCGCCGAGGACGGTGTCGACCTCCTCCCGCAGGCGGTCGGCCGCCTTGGGGTGCCGGGCCAGCTCGTGGAAGGTCCACGCCAGCGTGGCGGAGGCCGCCTCGGTGCCGGACATGAGCATGGCCATCAGCTCATCGCGGATCCGCCCGTCGGACATGGCCGTCCCGGTCTCCGGGTCGCGGACCGACATCACCAGGGACAACAGGTCGTCGAAGTCCCCCTCGGCGCCGCGGCGCTCCTTGATGAGGGCGTCGAGGACGAACCGCAGCCGCGCCGCCGCCGCGTCGTAGCTCTGGTGCGGGGACCTCGGCAGTCGGTCGAGCATCTGCGGCGTGATCGCGCGCGCGAGCGCTCCCTTGCTCACCACACGCGTGGAGTACCTGATCTCCGCGGCGGCGGAGCGGTCCAGGCCACTGGAGAAGACCGCTTCCAGGAGGATGCCGAGCACCAGGTCGAACATGGCCTCGTCCACCCGCACCATCTCACCGGGCCGCCAGGCGGCGATCAGCTCCTCGGCATGGTGGACGCTGATGGCGGTGTGCTCGGCGGCCGGAACCCGGTGGAGCGCCGAGAGCACGAGCCGCCGCTGCCGCTGGTGCACATCGCCCTCCGACGTCACCAGCCCGGACCCCAGGACGGGGCGCAGCCGCTCGTACACCCGCCCCCGACCGAGGGAGGCGGCCTTGGTGACCAGCGCCTCGTGCGCCAGGTCCGGATCGGTGACGAGGTAGACCGATGACGTGCCCACGTCGACGCGGACCATCCCGCCCTTCGGGCGCAGGGAGGCGAGGAACGCCAGCGGGCGGCGCCACAGCTGCAGCACATGCCCCGCCAGGGGGATCCGGCCGGGGGCAGCCGGGACGGAACCCAGAGAACCCAGCGAAGACAGGGCGGCCATGGTGCGTCTCTCCTTCGCCTCTGCGTCGCTCCTCCGGCCAGTACGCGCGGAGTGATCAAGGGCTGTCAAGATCCCCCGAGGCGATGAAAGCATCGATCGTCCTGCGGGGATCCACACGCAGAGAAACGGACCGCCACACCGCGCGAAGAACCCGAAAAGAGGACACGCCGGAACTAGTGGGACGGTGTCGGCGCGGCAGTCTCTAGGATCACCTCAGCCACACCGCGCCCGCCGGAGCCCGGAGCGCGGCCATCCCCCAGCGTGCCGGCTCCCGTGACCCCGACTCGTACAAGGAGAACCCCGCGACATGCGCGCCATGGGAACCCCGCGCCGACCGCGCCGCACACGGTCGGCCCTGACCTTCGTCGCCGCCCTCGCCACCGCCGCCACGATCACCGCCCCGCCGGTGGCCGCCGCCGCGGATGCGGGGACCGCGGCCGCGGGCAGCGCGTCCCGCACCATCACCACGCATGAGTTCACGGCGAAGGAACGGGAACAGGCCCTGTCCTACTGGACCGAGAAGCGCATGCGCCAGGTCGGCCGCGACCTGGACCTCGGCCGAACCGGGCCGCTGACCCACCCGTGGAAAGGGGTGGAGATGCCGACCGTCGGCCGCCTGTTCTTCGTCAACGCCGACGGAGCCGACACCTGGTGCACCGCCACGGCCGTCGACAGCCGAAACCGGTCGGTGGTCATGGCCGCGGCCCACTGCGTGCGACGCGGCTCCTCCATCCCGGAGAACTACTCCTCCACCATGGTCTTCGTGCCCGGCTACAACCGGGGCGAACGCCCCTACGGCGCATTCGCCGCCCGCGCCACCCTCACCCCGGACAGCTGGACGAAGGAATCGGTCAACGACGTCGCCGCGATCGTCGTGGACCGGGGCTACCGGGGCAAGCTCACCGAGCAGGTCGGTGGCCAGGCCATCGCCTTCGACCGCAAGACCGGCGGCAACATCACCGCCTTCGGCTACCCCGCCACCCGCCCACAGCGCGGCGAGGAACTCCTCTACTGCTCCGGTACCGCGAAGTCGGCCCCCGACAACGAACAGCGCATCCCCTGCGACATGAGCGGCGGCGCCAGCGGCGGCCCCTGGCTGGCCGACCTCGATGAGCACACCGGCCTCGGCACCCTCGTCTCGGTCAACAGCCACGGCAACGGCTTGGACCACAGCACCCGCATGTACGGCCCGGTCCTGGGCACGGCGGCCCGCGAGGTCTACGACCTGGCAGCGGGCATGTGACGCCGTGGCCACCCGGCCGCTCGGACCGGGTGGCGGCCCCGCTCTCTACCCGCGGACGGTACCGCTCTCCCGGTCTGCCACCTGCGGGCTGCCGGCGATGCGGGTCGCGTTCCCCCCTCCTGTGAGTCCCAGACCGTGGGCCAACCGTCGGCGGTGCCATTCGGGGGAGCCGAACAGGAGCGCCGAGCCGTGTGCGCGCTTGAAGTAGCGGTGGCAGTCGTGCTCCCAGGTGATGCCGATGCCGCCGTGGAGTTGGATGGCCTCGCCCGCGATCGTGCGGAAGGCCTCCGAGCAGGACGACTTCGCCAGCGCGGCCACGGCCGACGCGTCGGGGGCGCCATTGGCCAGGGCGAAGGCGGCGGCGTACGAGGCGGAACGCGCGCTTTCCAGAAGGACGTACATGTCGGCGAGGCGGTGTTTGACCGCCTGGAACGCGCCGATGGGCCGACCGAACTGGACGCGTTGGCGGGCGTAGGCCACGGTCATGTCCAGGCAGTGGGCGGCTCCGCCGACCTGCTCGGCGGACAGGGCGGTGCACGCGGTGTCCAGGACGTGCCGCATCACGCGTTCGCCGTGCGAGGTCAGGAGGGTGGCGGGGGCCGCGTCCAGCAGGACGCGGCCTTGGGGACGGGAGAGGTCCATCGGAACCTGCGGCTCGACGGTGACGCCCGGCGCCGCCCGGTCCACCGCCAACACCGCGAGTCCGCGGTCGGTGCGCGCCGCCACCAGCAGGAGCCCGGCGCGGCCCGCGTCGAGCACGTGCTCTTTGACGCCGGTCAGACGCCAGGAGGGTCCGGACGTCGGCTGTGCACGGGGTGAACCGGACGCGGTGCCCCCGCTGTCCGACACGGCGCGGGTCGCGATAGCGTCGGTGCCGAAGGAGCCCCGCTCGGCCCAGGCGAGTGCGCCGACCAGGGTCCCGGCCGTGAGCCGCGGCAGCCATTCGGCGCGGGCCGGGGCGTCGTCACAGGCCAGGAGCGCCTGGGTGGTGAGCACCGCCGATCCCAGGAAGGGAATCGGCGTCAGTGCCCGGCCGAGCTCCTCCATGACGACGTGCGTTTCCAAGCAGGAGTATCCAGCGCCGCCGAGTTTCTCCGGCACCGCCAGTGCGTGCGCTCCGACCTGCTCAGCGAGCAGCCGCCACACGTCCTCCGCGACATCTTCTGAGGCCACTCCCGGTTCGCGCTGAGGGGTCCCGCCTCGGCGTTCCACCAGCGTGCGCACGGTCGTGCGCAACTCCTCCTGCTCGGCACTGAACCGCATGGCCCTCCTCCGTGTGCGCTGATGGGCGGTGTCTGGGTCGACCGATGTCCATCGAAGCCGTTGAAAGAACCGACAAGGCCGACAAGAAAGGTGGTATTGCGTGTCCATGAGCACGGACGCGAGCACCAACGCCGAGCGCTTCATCGTCGTGACCGGGGGACCCGGGTCCGGCAAGAGCACGCTCATCTCGCGGCTGCGCGCGGCGGGGTATCCGGGCACCGACGAGGCGGGGCGCGGTGTCATCCGCGATCAGACCGCCATCGGCGGCAGCGCGGTGCCCTGGGTCGATGCGGCGCTGTTCGCGGAGGCGATGCTGTCCTGGGAGATGCGCTCCTACCGGCTCGCGGCGGCGGAGACCGGCCCGGTCTTCTTCGATCGGGGCCTGCCGGACATCGTCGGGTACCTGAACCTGGTGGGACATCCGGTGCCGGCGCACGTCAGCACGGCGGCACACCGGCTGCGCTACCGCACGCGCGTGTTCGTGGCCCCGCCCTGGCCGGAGATCTACGTGGGGGACGACGAGCGTCGGCAGTCGTTCGCTGAGGCCAAGCGGACCTGGGCGCAGATGGTGGAGACCTACACGGACTACGGCTATGAGCCCATCGAGCTTCCCCGGGCCTCGGTCGAGGAGCGGGTCAGGTTTGTACTGGAGGCCTTGCTCTGAAGCCTGGCGGCACGGGCGTCCGATCCCCGTGACCGGTGGGGGAGGGGTGCCGCTCACCACCGCCACCTCCCTCAATATCACCTAACAAGTGTTTGATAGGGTAGCGTGCGCCAGCCCGCGGCGACAGAGAGGGCCGGATGGACATACCCGACCTGCGACCCGAAGCGGACGGCGGCGTCAGCGGCGGCGACTCCAGTGGTGACCGGGCGTTCCGGCAGGAAGTCCGCGACTGGCTGGCCGCCAACCTCACCGGCGGCTTCGCCCGTGCCCGCGGGCTCGGCGGCCCAGGGCGCAACCACGAGGCCTTCGACGTCCGCCTGGCCTGGGAGCGCCACATGGCGGCGGCCGGGTGGACCTGCATCGGCTGGCCCGAGGCGTACGGCGGCCGGGGTGCGAGCATCCGGGAACAGGTCATCTTCCACGAGGAATACGCCCTGGCCGACGCCCCCGAGCGGGTCAACCACATGGGCGAGCAGCTCCTCGGCCCGACCCTGATCGCGCTGGGCACCCCGCACCAGCGCGAGCGCTTTCTGCCGCGCGTCGCCGCGGTCGAAGAGCTGTGGTGCCAGGGCTACTCCGAACCCGGAGCCGGATCCGACCTCGCCGCCATCGCGACCCGCGCCGAACGCGTCGGCGACCACTGGGTCGTCAACGGGCAGAAGGTGTGGACGTCGCACGCCCGCGACGCCGACTGGTGCTTCGCCATCGTCCGTACCGAACCGGGCTCGCAGCGTCGGCAGGGCTTGAGCTGCCTGCTGATCCCCATGGACCAGCCGGGCGTTCGCGTCCGCCCGCTCACCCAGCTCACCGGCACCTCGGAGTTCAACGAGGTGTTCTTCGACGACGCCCGCACCGACGCGGACAACGTCGTCGGTGCGCCCGGCGACGGCTGGGGAGTGGCCATGACCACGCTCGGCTTCGAGCGCGGTGTGTCGATGCTGGGCCGCCAGGTCGCCTACGAGCGCGAGCTTCGGCGGCTGATCGGCATCGCCCGAGCCAACGGCGCCGCGGACGACCCGCTGATCGCCGACCGCCTGACCCGGGCCTGGATCGGCGTGCGGACGATGCGGTTCACCGCGCTGCGCACCATGGCCGGTATACGTGACGGTGCGCCCGGTTCGGAGGCCTCCATCGGCAAGATCCACTGGGCGCGGTGGCACCGCGCGCTCGGCGAGCTCGCGATGGACGTTCTGGGGCCCGGGTCGATGGTGGCCCAGGAGGCGCCCTACGGTCTGGACCGCTGGCAGAACCTGTTTCTCTTCTCCCGCGCCGACACGGTCTACGCGGGCACCGACGAGATCCAGCGCGACATCATCGCCGAGCGGGTACTGGGCCTGCCGAAGGACCGCGGGCCGCTGCCGGGGCACCGCAGCCCTCGGCCGGACCCCGCTTGACCGGGGAGAGGAGCGCGGTCGAGGGCGGGCGGGGCGGGATCACCCGTTGCCGGTCCACCCCTGCTGCTCGCGGACCTGTTTCTTCAGTAGCTTCCCCGCGGCATTGCGCGGCAGTTCCGCGTCCACCACGTGGATGTGGTCGGGGATCTTGAAGGCGGCCAGCCGGGACTTGAGGTGGTCGCGCAGGTCGTCGGGGTCCATGCGATGGCCGTCGTGCAGCCGTACCACCGCGCCGACCTCCTCGCCGTACACGTCGTGTGGCACCCCGACCACGGCCACCTCACTCACCGCGGGGTGTTCATGGATCGCCGCCTCCACCTCCGGACAGTAGACGTTCTCCCCGCCCCGGATGATCATGTCCTTTAGGCGATCTACAATGTAAAGGAAGCCTTCCTCGTCCAACCGTCCGATATCCCCGGTGTGCAGCCATCCGTCCGTGAACGTCGAAGCCGTGGCCTCGGGACGCCGCCAGTACCCCAGTACCACGCCAGGGCCGTTCAGCCAGATCTCGCCGAGCTCGCCGGTCGGGAGCTCCGTCCCCTCCGGATCGACGATCTTCACATCGACGGCGGCGACCGGCACGCCCGCGCTGTCCGGCCGCAGCAGGTAGTCGGTGGCCGCGTTGAGCGAGGCCGTGGCCGAACACTCCGTCAGCCCGTACCCCTGTCCGAGCACCAGGTCCTGCAGGCTGCCGTGCGCCCGGGAGACCAGCGCCGGAGCCGCCGGGGCACCCCCGGTGCCCAGGGACAACAGGCTGGACAGGTCGTACTCGGCCAGGTGGGGGGAGGCGAGCATCTGGCCGACCATCGTCGGCACCGCCGTGATCCCGGTGACCCGCTCCCGTTCCACCAGTGCGAGCGCCTCCTCGGCGTCCCACCGGTACATCAGCACCAGCGTCCCGCCCTGCGCCAGAGCGGGCAGCATGATCGTCTGGGCCCCGGTGGCGTGGAACAGGGGAACCGGGCACAGGACGACCGGTGTGGGCAGGGCCTCCATGTAGGCCAGGCCATCGTCCAGATCCAGGCCGAGGCGCATGAGCGAGCGGACCCGCGCGTATTGCAGCGAGACGAGGTTGGACAGCATGTTGCGGTGCGAACAGACCGCACCCTTGGGCACACCCGTGGTCCCCGAGGTGTAGAAGATGCCCGCCGGATCGTCCGGCGCGATCTCCGCATCCGGCAGTCGCACATTCCGCGCCACCTCGCCCAACACCTCGGCCCACACCCGCGTCCCCTCCGGCAGCGAGGCCGGGCGGGGAGACCCGGCGGCGTCCCCGGTCCCGTCGGCCTCGGCTGACGCGGCGCGAACGGCGATGGCCGGGACGCCGAGCCGCGGCAGCACGTCGGCCACCCGGTCCAGCCGTTCCTGGTCGGCGATCAGCACCTTCGCACCGCTGTCGGCGAGCCCGAACTCCAGCTCGCTCCCGGTCCACCACGCGTTCAGCGGCACCGCGATCGCGCCGATGCTCACGGTCGCGAAGAAGGAGATGACCCACTCGGGGTAGTTCCGCATGGCGATCGCGACCCGGTCGCCCCTGGTCACGCCGTAGTCGTCGACCAGGCGGTGCGCCAGGGCGGCGGCGCTGCGGTAGAAATCGGCGTGCGTCATCCGCTCCCGCTCATAGACGAGCGCGACCGCGTCGCCGTGCTCCCCGCTGCCCTCCAGAATCGCGCGCAGGTGCGGCGGGGCGTGTTTCCAGACCCGGGTGGGCGTCCCGTTGACGTCGACAGTCTCCATCTCGAACGGGCTACCGGCCACCAGCATGCGGGAGGTGACGGCGACCATCGAGCGCAGGGGGCGGGTGAGGTCCGACTCTGTCATGTCTGCTCCGATCGTGGGGGTCCCCGGTGGATCCGGAGGCCGGGCGGATAGGGCGAAGGCGAGGCGGGGAAACGACGAAGGGCGGCCACGAAGGGCCGCCCTGGGGGTGCGTTCATCCGAATCGCATCGGTTCGCACGCGGTGAAGATGCAGGTGAATCTGGATGGGACGGGGCCGTCCTCTCGGTCGATTCCGTCGCTGCGACTCATCGATGGTCTCCAGGGCACGAGCGCGATCCGTGGTCGAGGTGAAGCGACCCTACAAGACCGACCGGTCGGTGTCCTCAGCCGGGGGGACCACACATCAGGGAGATCAACCGGTGAACAGGTGCAGGTTGTACTTGGCCAGAATGGGGTTGATCGGCACGAAGTAGGTGGTGCCGCCGGTACGGCAGCTCCCAGTGCCGCCGATCAGAAACCCCTGGATCTGGTTGCCACTGATGAAAGGCCCGCCCAGGTCACCGGCCTCCGCGCACACGCTGGTCCGGGTCAGCCCGTACATCGTGCCCCAGTCGAAGCGGATGCTCTGGTTCTTGGCCTGGATGGTTCCGCAGTGCCAGCCGGTGGCGGATCCCGCGCGGCAGACGGCGGCCCCGATCGACGCCTCCCGCGATCCCTGGATCGACCTGGTGGGCGGTTGCCCGGGGGAGGTGCGGACATAGGACGTCGGGATCCAGCCGTCGTGTAGCTCGACGAAGGCGACCCCGTCCTGCCGCGACGACCACACGACGGTGCCGATGACGCGGCCGTCCGGACCGATGATGGTATCCCCGGGGTTGCCGCACATGTATGAGGTCAGGAACCCGTAGGTGCCGTCCGAGGTCGTGACGACCGCACCGATGGCGCAGCGGTTGAGGTCGTTGCCATCGAGGTGGATGGGGTCGCCGGCGATGACGCGTGCGGGTTCGTCGCTGGCGGGAGCGGGGGTGGGGGAGCCGAGTGCGGCGGCGGCAGCGGCTGGGGCGAAAGCGAGGAGCATCCCGAGGGCCAGCAGGGAGGCGCCGAGGAGTCGGAGGAGACGCTGGGGGATGGGTGTCATATCCGTGTTCCTTGCCTGTGGGGGTGGACAAGGCGAAGCGGCCGCCGGGGCGGGTGCCCGGGCCGCTCCCTCCCCTCGGGATGACCCGCGTCGTGGGCGGGACAGCCCGCGCGGGAAGGGGGTTCACCGGGTCGACGGCTCAACCGTCGACCAGCCGAACGATAAGCAGATGAGGGGGCCGCCGAATAGACCTGTTTCCTTACCGAAATGGCCCCGCGGCACAGCGCAGGGTCGGGACTTGCGGTGATTCCGCAGGTCCCGACCCTGTCAGGGCGGTAGCCCGGGTGCGCGACGGGGCGGTGGGTGACGGTCCCTAGCTGTCCCGATCGGCTAGTCAGCCGATCTCGCCGGACCCCATTCCGGCGATCGATGTGCGCGCGGCCTTCCGTGCGGGCACGATCGCGGCCACCAGACCGGCGACCACCGCCGCCGCGAGGAACACCCCGATCAGCCCCACCGGCACACGCAGGATCAGGTCTTCGAGCGTCGCCATGGCGGCGGCCCAGCCGAACAGCACGCCGAGCGCGACGCCCAGTCCCGCGCCGACGAGCGACACGAGGACCGCCTCGATGCTCAGCATCCGCCGCAGCTGCGCCCGGGTCAGCCCGAGCGCGCGGAGCAGCGCCGACTCTCGGGTCCGCTCAAGCACCGACAGCGCCATGGTGTTGGCGATGCCGAACACCGCGATGACGATGGCCAGCCCCAGCAGCGCGGCCACCGTCCAGAAAACAGCGGTCAGGACGGTCGTGTACTGCTGCTTCAGCTCGGCCACACCGCCGAGGGCGAGTGTGGGGTCGCCAGCGGTCGTCGCGAGGATGGCCTCGCGGACTTCGGCGAGATCCGTGTCCTCGGCCGCCTTGATCGCGACCGCCGTGTTGGTCGTGGCGCTGGGGTAGGCGTCGGCGAAGTCGGCCTCATCCATGACGGTCCACGACAACGGGCCGTCGCCGTCTGTGATCGCCGCGATGTCGTAGGACCGTTCGTCCCCCTTCTCCGACGGCAGCTTCAGCGTGTCGCCCACGCTGAGCTGGAGCCACTCGGCCGTAAACCGGTGGATCGAGATCTTGCCCGGGCCGACGTTCGACAGGTCCCCGGCCTTCACCTTCTGCCGGATGTCGGTACCGATGACGGCGTCGGAGTAGGTGGCGATAGCGACCGTGTCCTCCCCGTCCGGGCCGTTGAAGGGGGTGGTGACCTCGCGTCGCGGGTACGCGCCACGGATCAGGGGCGATGCCGCGAGCTTGCTGATGATCGCTGAGGGCACCCCGCTGTCCGCGTCGCCCTTCTCACCATCGGCGTCCGCTCCGACGCCTGCACCTCTGGAGGCCTCGCTCAGCATCGTGTCCCGCGACAGCTCGTAGTCGACGGAGAACTTCAGGCCCAGCTGGTCGTCGAGGGTCGCCTCCGTCGAGGAGTTGATCACCGAGTAGCCGGTCATGAGCGTGGCGCCGACGGTGAGCGCGATCATGGCGGTGGCGGCGCGCTTGGGGCTGCGCCGGGCGTTGTCAGTGGCCAGCATGCTGGCCACACCGACCTTGCGCATCGGAATCCCGACCACGCGGACGATGGCGCGCACCAGCACCGGGCCGATGATCACCACGCCGACGAAACACACCATTCCGGAGGCGACAACGGTGATCATCGCGGTGGGACTCGGTTTCCCCTGGAGCGCGAAGGCGATCATCCCCGCCGAGATCAGGAAGAACACCGAGGCACCGGCAACGCGCTTCCACCCGTTGCCTTCCTCTATACCGGTGGCCACGGCACCGGCGCGCAGTGCGGCCAGAGGCGGGACCGCGGTGGCGCGCCAGGCGGGCAGCAGGGCGGAGACGACCGTGACGAGGGTTCCGACCAGCAGGCCTGCGGCGATCGCGGTGAGGCTGAGGCTTGGCGGTCCGGCGACGGTGAGGCCGCCCAGGACGTTGGCGGCGAGCGTGCCGACGGAGGCGATCCCGGCCGCGGCGAGACCGAATCCGGCCGCGACGCCGATCAGGGAGGAGAGGAAGCCGACGATCACCGCCTCGATCAGGACATTGCCGAAGATCTGGTGGCGTTGGGCGCCGACGCAGCGCAGCAGCGCTGTCTCGCGCTGGCGCTGGGCGATGAGGATGGCGAAGGTGTTGTAGATGACGATCCCGGCGACGAACATGGCCACCGCCGCGAACAGCAGCAATGCGGTTCCCAGGAGACCCACCTGGCTGCCTCCCGCCGCCGTGGCCATCTCATCGCCCATCTCCTGGCCGGTCATGGCTTTGGCGGGAGACTCGAGCGCGGTGGCGAGGGCCTGTTTGAGCTCGTGCGGGGAGACGCCTTCGGCGCCGGTGACGTCGATCTCGCGGAAGTCCGCGGCGCCGGTCATCTTCTCGGCCGTGGCGGGGTCGAAGGCGACCACGCCACGGTTGCCGAGCTCCGGCTCGACACCGACGTCGACGAGGCCGACGACGTCGAAGTCGTGCTTGGCGCCGGTGGAGTCCAGGATCGTCACGGTGTCGCCGATGCCGTAGTCGGCCGAGGCCGCGCTGGTGGTGGCCAGTGCGACCTCGTCGCCGTTGGTGGGGAGACGCCCCTCGTCCGCTGGGTAGCGGCTGACCAGGTCATCGCCGACCGAGAGGCCCGCGGTTCCGAACCCGAGAATGCGGCCGTCCTTGTCCAGCAGCGGGGTGTCGCCGTAGGTCAGGCCGTCAGCCTTGGCGACCTGCGGCAGTGCGCGCACCTCCGCGAGCATCTCGGCGGTGAGGGCGGGTTCCTCCCACTCCTCCGCCTCGTCAGGGGTGGAGGGTTGGGCGGCTTCCCAGTCGATGACAACGGCGGCGTCGATCCGGTCCGTCGATCCCTTGACCTTGTCGTTGAAGGTGTCCTGGATCGTGTCGGTGAAGACGAGGGTGCCGGAGACGAACATGACGCCGAGGATGATGGCTAGGGCGGTGGTGATCAGGCGGGCCTTGTGCAGGCGCAGGCCGGCCAGGGTGGTGCGCAGCATGGCGGGTTCAGGCCTCCAGCTTCACGAGCCGGTCCAGCACGGCCTCGGCGCTGGGCGCGTGGACCTCGTCGACCAGGCGCCCGTCGCGCAGGAAGACGACCCGGTCGGCGTAGGAGGCGGCCACCGGGTCGTGGGTGACCATCACGATGGTCTGGTTCAGCTCGCGGGCCGAGTCGCGCAGGAACGCCAGGACTTCGGCGCCGGAGCGGGAGTCGAGGTTGCCGGTGGGCTCGTCGGCGTAGACGACCTCGGGGGCGCCGAGCAGGGCGCGGGCCACGGCCACGCGCTGCTGCTGGCCGCCGGAGAGTTTGGAGGGCAGGTGGTCCAGGCGGTCCTGGAGGCCGACGACGTTGATGATGTGGTCCAGGCGGGCCTGGTCGGTGTCGCGTTTGGCGATCTGGGCGGGCAGGAGGATGTTCTGCTGGGCGGTGAGCATGGGCAGCAGGTTGAAGGACTGGAAAATGAAGCCGATGCGGTCGCGTCGGAGCAGGGTGAGTTGTTTGTCTTTGAGTTGGGTGAGGTCGGTGCGGCCGAGGTGGACGGTGCCCGACGTGACGGTGTCCAGGCCGGCCAGGGCGTGCATGAGGGTGGATTTGCCCGAGCCGGAGGGGCCCATGATCGCGGTGAAGGCGCCGCGGGTGAACTCCACGGTGACGTTGTCCAGGGCCCTGACCGCCGAGTCCCCACTCCCATACACCTTCGACAGCTGGTGCGCCGACACGACGGGCGGGGCCGCCGTGGGGTCGGGTGCGATGGCCGTGGCGTGTTCGCTCACGTGTGCTCCTCCTGCTCGCGGTAGGGAATCGATCCGCTGGCCGGGTCATATGGGGACCAATCGGCCGCAGGAGGGTTAACGCGGGTGGTGATCGATCGGGTTCAGGGGGCAGCGGCGGGCGCGTGTGGTGGCGCTCACCCTTGCGCGGGTGAGCGCCACGCATCCCGTCCGATGGGCTCAGTCGGCCGACAGCTGCGGCGGCCCGAAGGACTCGCCGCCGTCAGCGGAGACCACGAGCATGCCGTTAGCGACGGCGGCGATGTGGTCGGGGCCGGCGTGGAAGGCTTCGGGTTGCCCCCCGACCGACCCGAGTTCGCTCCAGGTCGTCCCGCCGTCGTCGCTTTGGTGCACCGTCCCCGCCGGGTCGATGCCGACGACCGTGTCGCCCTGTGACCAGTCGACCAGTGCCAGCATCGGCGCGCCATCGACGGCGGTGAAGGACGTGCCGCCGTCGGTCGAGCGGCGCAGCCCCTCCTGGGTCGTGGCCACGACGGTCGTGCTGTCCTCGGAGATCGCGAGCGAGACCGCGGCGACGTTCTGGTCGAGTTCGCTCCACTTCTTGCCGTCGTCGGTCGCCACCAGGGCGCCGTCGAAACCGATCACCGTGTCCTTGGACGCGGCGAGTGCGTGGAAGTCCGACTGTCCCTCGCGGGAGAGGGTGGTCCAGGTCTTCCCGCCGTCGGTGGACTCCAGCAGGCCGACCGGGTTGGGCCGGTCGGGGGTGCCCTCGCCGGGGTGGCCGCTGGCCACCAGCCGGTCGGGCCCTGCCTCGGCCAGGCCCATGTAGTCCATGACCGGGCTGATCAGCTCGGCTTTGACATCGTCGTCGGCGCCGGTGATGCGGTAGACGCCGTAGTGCGTGCCCAGGAGCAGGCCGTCGCTCTCGGGGTCGGCGACGATGCCGTGGACGTGCTCGGCGTCGTCGGGCAGTGGGAAGCCCTCGACCGCGCCGGGAGGGGTGGTGCCGTCCGTGCCGCCGGGGTCGCCGCCATCGGTCTCGGTACCGCAGGCGCTGAGCAGGAGAACGGGAACGAGCAGCGCCGCTGGTGCGAGGAGGCGCTGTGCAGTGGTGGACATGATGTAGGAAACCGCTTTCGTCGATCCATTGGTGGGTCCGTGGGCAAGGGGACCGGTACTAGATCCGCAGGATCGACAGTTCGGCCAGGTCGGGTGGGGCGCGTTCGGCGGTGCCCGCCGGTGGCGCGGAGACACCCCCAGGAGTGGGCGCGGGTGGTGGCAGCAGGATGTAGCGAGCCAGTGCGGGGGCGGGCAACGGCAGCGCGGCCGGCGCGGTGAGGCATCCGCCGCTGTCCGAGGAGTCGCAGGAGCGCGCGGACACGGTTTCGGTGCCGCTGTTCGGCGTGTCGAGCCCGGGGGCCGTTTCGGTCGCGGCCGCCGATGGCGTGGACACGGCAGACGCCGCCGTGTGGACGGTGTGCTCGGGGAGGAGGAACTCATGGTGGGCGGCGAACACGCACGCCACCAGAAGAGCGAGGATCCCCAGCGCCAGCCCGGTACGGCGGGTCTGGCTCCCGGTCTGTGGCATCGCACCCCGCCTTCATGACGCGTAGGGGCGGCGCCCTCCTCGGGGCACCGCCCCTCATCCTAGGGGAGCGTCCACCGCGCTGGTCAGAGGACCACAAACGCGCGGTGGCCCAGCACACTCCCCCTGCCCCTCGTTCGACACGGCGGCGGAGGCGATGCTAGAAACGACCATAGCAAACGAAAATCATTTTCAATATGAGGATGGGTTCATGGAATCCGCGCGCACGGCCGTCGACGGGGGAGCGGACACCCTCCCGGTGACCGTCCTCTCCGGCTTCCTCGGGGCCGGCAAGACCACGCTGCTCAACCACGTGCTCCACAACCGCCTGGGGCTGCGCGTCGCTGTCATCGTGAACGACATGAGCGAGGTCAACATCGACGCCGGACTCGTCCGGGAGGGCGGTGCGCTGTCCCGCACCCAGGAGCGCCTCGTCGAGATGACCAACGGGTGCATCTGCTGCACCCTCCGCGACGACCTCCTCATCGAGGTCGACCGGCTCGCCCGCGAAGGGCGCTTCGACCACCTCCTCATCGAGTCCAGCGGCATCTCCGAGCCGATGCCGGTCGCCGCGACCTTTGCCTTCGCAGACGACGACGGCCAGAGCCTGTTGGACCGCGCTCGCATCGACACCATGGTCTCCGTCGTGGACGCCGTGAACTTCCTGCGCGAACTGGACCTCGGCGATGACCTCGTCTCCCGGGGCCTGGACGCCTACGAGGGCGACGAACGCACCGTCAGCGACCTGCTCATCGACCAGGTCGAATTCGCCGACGTGCTGGTGGTGAACAAGACCGACCTCGTCGGCGCCGACGACCTTGACCGGGTCGAGGGGGTGCTGCGGCGGCTCAACCCCCTCGCCCAGATCGTGCGGGCCGAACACGGCCGGGTCGACCCGCGCCTCATCGTCGGGGCCGACCTGTTCGACCTGGAACGGGCGTCCCGCGCGCCGGGGTGGGCGGCCGAGCTCAACGGGGACCATGTCCCCGAGACCGAGGAGTACGGGATCTCCAGCGTGGTCCTGCGTTCCGACAGGCCGTTCCACCCCGGCCGCCTGTGGGAGCTCATCGAGTCCGGATTGGACTCCGGCTCCTACGGCACGATCCTGCGTTCCAAGGGCTTCTTCTGGCTCGCGACGCGCGCCGAGATCACCGGGCTGTGGTCGCAGGCGGGGCCGGTGTTGCGGTTCGAGCCCTCGGGTGTGTGGGACCCGGCCGACGGCCCCCGTCTCGGCTACAGCGCCGACGATCTGGAGGGTGCCGAGAGCGTTTCGCCGCGCCAGGAGCTCGTCTTCATCGGAACCGGGCTGCGCGGTGACACGCTGCTCGGCGCGCTGGAGGACTGCCTGCTCACCGACGCGGAGATGGCCCTGCCGTGGGGACAGCTGCCCGACCCCTTCCCCGCCTGGGATATTCGCGGCATGCACGCCCACCCCCACGACCACCATCACCCCGCGCCGGCCGGCGGCTGACCCGAAAGGCTACTGAGGTTGCTCCCGCCGCCGTTCGCGCACCTGATCGGCGGTCTCGGGGATCTTCAGTACCGCGATCAGCGTGATAAGGCCGAGCATCACCATGTAGGCCGACACCGACATCGTCGTCCCGGTGGACTCCGTCAGCACGGCCGCGGCGAATGGAGTGATCCCGCCGCCCAGGATCGCGGCGACCGCGTAGGCGAACGAGGCACCGCTGTAACGGATCCGGGCGGGGAACAGCTCGGCGTACAACGCGGCCTGCGGGCCGTAGGTCAGGCCGAGCCCGACCGCCAGCATCAGCACCGCGGCCAGCATCAGCGGAACCGAGGCGGTGTCCAACAGAAGGAAGAACGGGAAGGCCCAGACGATCAGCCAGACCGATCCGATGAGATAGACGGGCCGCCGCCCCACAGCGTCGGACCGCCACGCCGCCCACAGCGTGGTCGCGATCCAGAAGAGCGCGCCGAGCACGATCAGCAGCAGCATGGTGTTCTGTCCGACCCCGAGCCGGGTGGTGGCGTGGACGAGGATGAACGCCAGGAACACGTAGCCGATACCGATATTCGCGACGAACACTCCGATGGCGACGGCGAGCGTCCTGGGGTGGTGGCGCAGCACCTCGGTGATGGGTCGTCGGGAGCGCTGCTCCTGCTCCTTCAACCGGGCGAACTCCGGCGACTCGTTCACCCGGAGCCGGATGAACAGGCCCACGATGATGAGCACCGCGCTGAACAGGAACGGCAGGCGCCAGCCCCATGCCGTGAACTGGTCGGCCGACAGGACGGTGGTGACCGTGAAGAACGCGCCGTTGGCCACGACCAGACCGGTCGGGGCGCCCAGTTGCGGGAACGCGCCGAAGAGGCCGCGCCGGTGGACCGGAGCGTGCTCGACGGCCATCAGCGCCGCCCCGCCCCACTCGCCGCCCGCGCTCAGGCCCTGCATCAGCCGGAAGACCACCAGCAGGATGGGCGCGGCCAGGCCTATCTGGTCGTAGGTGGGCAGCAGGCCGACACCGACCGTCGCGACGCCCATGAGCAGCAGCGCCAGCACAAGCATGGTCCGACGCCCCAGACGGTCGCCGAAGTGGCCCATGAGGATCCCGCCCAGTGGCCGTACGACGAACGTCACACCGATCGTGGTAACGGAGGTCAGGCTCGCGGCGGCAGGGGACAGGGCGGTGAAGAAATGCTGGCCGAACACCAGCTGGGCGGCGGTCGCGTAGATGAAGAAGTCGTACCACTCGATCGTCGTGCCGATGAAGCTGGCCCCCGCCACCCGGCGGACCTGCGATTCCGGCCCTCGTTTTCCTCGCATTCCGGTGGTGCGTTGTATCAACGTCGTCCCCGTTCCGAAGAAGTGGACCTGCGGGCCGGGCCCGAGCTGAGTGTAAATGTGGCACGGAACACGAACAAGAGCCGCTGTTGCGCTGTTGCGGAGCGTAACACCATGTGGAGGGCGGTATGCGGTGATCGTCCGCATCCGGGCGGCTATCGGCGGTCTCGGTAGTGTCGGAACCGTGGTCAGCAAACACAAGCGGTTGCCGCGTCAGGTCAGGGAACAGCAGATGATCGACGCCGCCGTCCAGGTCTTCTCGCGCGTCGGCTACCACACGGCCAGCGTCGACGAGATCGCGGAGGCGGCGGGCGTCTCCAAACCCATGGTCTATATCTACGTGGGCTCCAAGGAGGGACTGTTCACCTCCTGCATCCACCGTGAGGCCGACCGGCTGGTCGAAGCCGTGCGTTCCGCCGCGCGCCACGACGTCGCGCCCGAGCAGCGGCTGTGGGAGGGGCTGCGCGCGTTCTTCCGCTTCGTCGCCGACAACCGCGAAAGCTGGAAGGTGCTCTACCAGCAGGCCCGCAGCCAGGGCGAACCCTTCTCCAAGGAGGTCACCCAGGCCCGTTGCCGCGTCATGGACGAGATCACCGCCCTGGTGATCGCCGGAACCGAACTGCCCGGCGGCGAGCGGATCATCTCCGAGAAGGACGCCGAAATCATCGCCCGCATAGCCGCGGGCGCCGCCGACGCCCTCACCGACTGGCTCCTGGAACACCCCCAGGAGACCCCCGAGGAACTGACCATGCGCGTCATGGAGATCGCCCGCATTGGCGCACACCGCTATTACGACCGCGGTGCACGCGACGGACACGCCGTGGCGGCACCTCCGGGCACGATCCGCCCCATCACGCGTCCCATCCCGGACCCGCGCCACGCCAGCGACTGACCGGGCAACGACCGGCGCGCACGCACACGCCGCCCCGCATCAACGTGCTGGGCGGTGTCGTCCGCACGATGAGTGCGATGGGGGATCGGCCGCCCCGGGACAGCCGCGCTCCGTCCGGCTTCTCACCTCAGAGCGGGGCGTCCCACCGGGTCAGGGCGAACCACAGGCGCATGCGCTGCTCGGGATCGGCGAGGTCGACGCCGAGGTCGCGTTCGATGCGGCCGATGCGGTAACGCACGCTGTTGCGGTGCGAGCCGAGGTCGGCGGCGGTGCGGTCCCAGTTGCCGTGGCGGGCGAGCCAGGTGTGGAGTGTGGTGCGCAGGCCGCGGGCGGTGTCGGTGGTGTCGGCGAGCGGACCCAGGATGGTGCGTGCGGCGGTGCGCGCGCGGTCGGGCTCGATCGCCTCGGCCAGCGGGTCGGATGCGTCCGGCCAGATCAGTGGTGATCCGACGGCGGTGGCCCGGACCAGCAGGGCGGCGGCCGTGCGGTCGGCGTCGGCCAGGTCCCGGGGCTCCGCCGGGGCGCTCAGTGCCGCCAGCCATCCCGCGCTGTGCAGTCGATCCAGCTCGGCGCGGTGGGCGGTGGCGTCGCCGCGGTCGGCGAGCACGGCCCGCAGCTCGCCCTCACCTGGATCCACCAGTTCCGTTCCGGCCACTGCGGCCAGTGCCGCCGCGTGCGGGGCTGGTCCGCGCCCGGTCCACCGGGCGCGTAGCGCCCGAAACCTGATGGCCGTCCCCGCCTCCGCGCCGGTGCCCGTTCCCGTGGCCGACGCGCCATCGGCGGTACGTCCGGCCAGGCTGGCCAGCGCAGGGGCGAGGTCGGCTCCGGGCTCGGGATCCAGGAGCAGGCGGGCGATGGTCCGGCCGGGCGAGCGCTCCGCCCCCGACCGTGTGTGCGAGAGCAGGCCCAGCAGGGCGACCGCGGTGCCCAGCACCGCGCGGTCGGTCGGATCCAGCGGGGCGGTCCGGCCCACGATCAGGACCTCGCCGGAACCGCCCGGTCCGCCGACGGCGTGCAGGGCCACCTCATCCTCGCCCATCCGCGCCTTGGCGCTGCGCGGCCCGCTCGGCCGACGCAGCTTCTCCAGCAGCTCGACCACCTCGTCGCTGAGCGGCGGTACGGGCTCGGCGCGGGTGATCACCGATTCAGCGGCCAGCGCCGCCCAGCCACCCAGCGCCCGCGCCAACGTGCCCACCAGGCGCTCCACCGGCGAAGGGGCGGTGACCGCCCGCGCCAGCGCGCGGTGCGCTTCGCCCATGCGGCGCAGATCCTGAACGTGCAGCTCCTCCAGGGCCTCGCCGACCGCCTGGCTCACCGCGACGAACGGTGTCTGGCGGGGCACCTCCACCAGGGGGAGCCCCTGCGCACGGCACTCGTCGACGAGTGCCGGGGGCAGCCGGTCGTGGACCGGGGTCACCCCGAACCCGAGCGCGCCGACCCCGGCCCGCACCAGCCCGGCCACATAGGCGCGCACATCGGCGGGGCGGGTGGACATGTCGACCCCGGCCGTCAGCAGCAGTTCCGAGCCGCGCAGGTAGGGCACCGGGTCGGCCAGCTCGCTGACCAGCGCCCAGCGCACCTGTGGTGCGGTGCCCGGGGCCGCGACGACGGTGCGGAGCCCGAGGTCGCGGCGCTCGGTGATCGCGCGCAGGGGGACCGTCCGCGCGGTGGAGCTGCGGGGTGGTACGTGGGGCAACAGTGCGATCCAACCATCTTTTCGGAGCCAACTGGACGGATCATCCATTTCCCCGCAGCTTATCCGGTGTTTACCGTGCTCTCGGCGCACCGGTTGATATCGCCCGATCGAGGCCGATAGTGGGATAGCGCCGCGCGCAGCAGACCGCCGCAGAGAACGATGAGCACCACGGGACAGAGGAAACGAGGAACATGACCGCTCCGATCGGACCCACCGACTCCAGCCGGGTACCGCGCTTCGCCGGTCCGGCCACCTTCGCTCGGCTTCCCCGCATCGACCAGGTCGAGCACGCCGACATCGCGGTCGTCGGTGTCCCGTTCGACACCGGGGTCTCCTACCGGCCCGGCGCCCGCTTCGGCCCCGCCTCCATCCGTGAGGCCAGCCGCCTGCTGCGCCCCTATCACCCGGGCCTCGACGTCTCCCCGTTCGCCGAGCTCCAGGTCGCCGACGGCGGCGATATCGCGGTCAACCCCTTCTCCATCGGCGACGCCGTCGAGACCATCGAGGACGCGGCGGGCGCGTTCGTCAAGGGGGGCACCCGCCTGGTCACGCTCGGCGGCGACCACACCATCGCGCTGCCCCTGCTGCGCTCGCTCTACCAGCAGCACGGCCCCATCGCCATGCTCCACTTCGACGCCCACCTCGACACCTGGGACACCTACTTCGGCGAGCCCTACACCCACGGCACGCCGTTCCGGCGCGCCGTCGAGGAGGGCATCCTCGACACCGAGGCGATCTCCCACGTCGGCATCCGCGGCCCGCTGTACGGCAAGAAGGACCTGGAGGACGACCGCCGCTTCGGGTTCGGCATCGTCACCGCCGCCGACGTGATGCGCAAGGGCGTCGACGAGATCACCGACGCGCTGCGTCAGCGCATCGGCTCCCGCCCGCTGTATGTCTCGGTGGATATCGACGTGCTCGACCCCGCCCACGCGCCGGGCACCGGCACCCCCGAGGCGGGCGGTCTGACCAGCCGCGAGCTCCTGGAGATCCTGCGCGGGCTGGCCGACTGCAACCTGGTCGGCGCCGATGTCGTGGAGGTCGCCCCCGCCTACGACCACGCGCAGATCACCGCGACCGCCGCCTCCCACGTCGCCTACGACCTGGTCAGTGTGCTGGCGCTGGAGCGGACCCGCAAGGCGCGCACCTCCGGCTGATCGGCGGTGCCGGTTCGTGGCCGGCCCTGGACGGGACCGGCCACGAACCGGACGGCACGCTCAGGAGGCGGCGGCCCGCTCCTTGGCGCCGCCGAGCGCGCGCCGCGCCCACACCGTGGCGATCAGCGAGCCCGACATGTTGTGCCACACCGAGAACAGAGCACCGGGCAGGGCGGCCAGCGGGGCGAAGTGTGCCGCGGCCAGTGCCACTGCCAGTCCCGAGTTCTGCATACCGACCTCGATGCTGACTGCCCGCCGCGCCGACTCGGGCAGCCCGCCGGCCCGTCCCGCGGCATACCCCAGCGCCAGGCCGAGCGCGTTGTGCACCACGACCGCCAGTGCCAACAGCGCCCCGGTGTCCAGCACCGCCTCGGCGTTGGCGCCGACGATCGCCATGACCACGACGACGATCCCGCCGACCGACAGCAGCGGGAGCAGCGGCAGCACGCGGCGCACGAACGCCCCGGCGACGGCGCGCACGATCAGTCCGGCGACTACCGGACCCAGCACGATCTGCAGGATCGACACGAACAGGCCACCGGCGTCCACGGGCAGCGACGACCCGGCCAGCCACAGCACCAGCAGCGGGGTCAGGACAGGCGCGAGCAGCGTCGAGATCGACGTCATCGCCACCGACAACGCCACGTCACCGCGCGCCAGGTAGACGATCACGTTCGAGGCGGTCCCGCCCGGCGACGCTCCGACCAACACCATGCCGACCACCAGGAGCGGCGGCAGCTGCAGGAGTACCGCGATGCCGTACCCGGCCAGCGGCATCACCAGGAACTGGGCGGCGACGCCCATGAGGACGGCCTGCGGACGCCGGGCCACGATCGCGAAGTCGGCGGCGCGCAGCGTGAGGCCCATGCCGAACATGATCACGCCGAGGAGCACGGTAATGGCGGGGGCGAGCCGCGCCGCCTGGTCGGGTGCGGCGAGTCCGGCGGCGGCACCGAGCAGGATCAGCACCGCGAACCACCGGCTGGCGAACGCGGCGATCCGCATCATGAGGGCCATGCGTTGTCCTTCGTCGATGTCGATGGCGAGGGTGGAAGAGCATGATGCCAGGGGGCAGGGCCGCCGGGGCGGGGCGGGTTCGGTCGCGTCGTGGATCGCCTTGGAACGTCGACAGGCATCGGGAAGTGCGTGCCCGCGGCCCGCAGCAGGGACGGGGCCGTTCCCGGACCCTAGATGGTTGATGGGAGATCTTCGGCCTGGCCGGGTGGCGGCAGGCGAGCAGCGGACGCATGAGCGCGACGGCGCGCCCGCGGGCCTCCGGCGGTGCGTTTACGGCGCCACACCACCGCTCCCTTCGTTGATCTCGGCGATGTGCACCTAATACCGGCGAGTATTAGGTGCACATCGCCGAGATCAACGAACGGGGAGGCGGGAAACCTGCCCGGGCTGGGCAGGGCCGCTCCAGCCGACTCCCATCACCGATCTAGGGGTCGTCCTGCCCCCGATGGGCGTGCGACTCCCCGTCGTCCTCCGGAGCGCGGACAGCGGCCCGCGAAGGTCGGGTACCGGTCGGCGGCAGAGCGGATGCGCGTCCGTGGCGGAGCGGGCCGGCCACTCCGACTGACGACACGGCCGCAGCCCCGGAGATCATTTACATCTTCCATTGAATCATTACTCATGGGTATCGTTGCGTGGGACCGCCGGTCCTGCGGGCCGGAAGCGCCGACGTGGAGGTTGCTGTGCGAGAACACCCCTGGCGGCCGTCCGACGCCCCGCGCCAGGACGGGCGCGTCGCCGTGGTCACCGGTGCGAACAGCGGGATCGGCTATGAGACCGCCCGTGTCCTCGCGTCGCTCGGTGCCCGGACCGTGCTGGCCTGCCGGGACCCCGAACGCGGGGGTCAGGCGCTGGACCGCCTCCGCTCCGAGGTCCCCGGGGCCAAGGCCGAACTCGCGCGCCTCGACCTGGCCAGCCTCGCCTCCGTCCGCGGCTTCGCCACGACCCTGTCCGCGGAACGCGTGGACCTGCTGATCAACAACGCGGGCGTCATGGCCCTGCCCCACCGCACGACCGCCGACGGCTTCGAGATGCAGTTCGGCACCAACCACCTCGGGCACTTCGCGCTGACCGGCCTCCTGCTCCCGCGTCTCCTGGCGGCCGACGCCCCGCGCGTGGTCACCGTCAGCAGCGGCCTGCACCAGCTGGGCCGGATCGACTTCGGAACGCCCCATGCCCCCGACCGCTACCGCAAATGGGGTGCCTACAACCGCTCCAAGCTCGCCAACCTGCTCTTCAGCGGGGAACTGCACCGCCGCGCCGAGCGTGCGGGGACGAATCTGCGTTCGTCCGCCTCTCACCCCGGCGTGGCCACGACCAACCTCTCCGCGGTCGGCCCCACCTTGGAGGGGCGCGCCAGAATCGGCGAACTCATGGTGCGCTCCGTCGGCATCGTCGGTCAGAGCGAACTGGCGGGCGCGCTGCCGACGGTCCGCGCGGCCGTCGACCCCTCGGTGCCGGGCGACGCCTACATCGGCCCGACCGGCTTCTTCGGTGTCCGCGGCGCGCCCCGCTTCTGCCGACGCAGCCGGGCGGCCCGCGACCACGCGGATGCCGCCCGCCTCTGGGACCTGTCCGAGGAACTCACCGGCGTCACCTATGCCTGGAACTGACGCGGCGACCTCGCCGACCGCGAGGCCACGCGGGCGCCAGGAAAAAATACGTGGACAGTCGCTGCGGTGATCCGCATGATCGGACAAGTTCGACATTCCCGATCACCGTGAAAAGGACGTTCCGCGTATGCACACCCCCGCCCTGACCGACGAGCAGGTCGAGCGGTTCATCTCCGACGGGTTCGTCCACCTCGAAGAGGCGTTTCCCCGGGAGCTCGCCGACGAAGGGCGCGCGTACCTGTGGGCGGCCACCGGCAAAGACCCCGACGACCCGACGACCTGGACCGAACCTGTGGTCCGACTGGACCAATTCCATCAGCGGCCCTTCGAGCTCGCCGCGAACACCCCGCGCCTGCATTCCGCCTTCAACCAGCTGGTCGGCCCGGGCCGCTGGTGTGAACGCGGCACCCTGGGCACCTTCCCTGTGCGCTTCCCGCACCCCGACGACCCCGGGGACGACGGCTGGCACATCGACGCCGGATGGCACCCCGAGCTGGAGCGGCTGGCCAAGGAAGGCGTCGACTGGTCCACGTTCGACTGGACCACGATCGACTTCTCCGACTACCGCTGCAACCTGCGTTCCCGCGGGCGGGCTCTGCTCATGCTGTTCCTGTTCTCCGATGTCGGCGAGGACGACGCTCCCACCCGCATCCGTGTCGGCTCCCACCTCGACGTGCCCCCGCTCCTCGAACCGTACGGCGAAGAGGGCGCCAACGTGCACGCCGCCAAGGAGACGGAGCACCGCCCGGTCGTCTCGGCCACCGGCCGTGCCGGAGACGTCTACCTGTGCCACCCGTTCCTGGTGCACGCAGCCCAGCGGCACACCGGCAGCCGACCCCGCTTCATGGCCCAGCCGCCGCTGCAGCCCGTCAACCAGCTGGCCCTCGGCCGACCCAACGGGCGCTTCTCCCCGGTCGAACTGGCGGTACTGCGCGGGCTGGGACGAGAGCCGTCCCTCGGCCCGTGGGAGACCACCTGAGAATCACCCCGACCCGGTCCCGGTTCCCCGAGAACCGGACCGGCGTCGCCGTCGACATGCGCTCGTCGGTTCGCAAAGTTGAATTCAATACGAGGAGAAAAAGCAGAATGGCGTCGTAGAACCGGTTGCAATCCAGTGCTAGCGTCCGCACATGCGAGTCGATGAGTACCTGGCGCACGACGCGGTCGGACTCGCGGCCCTGGTTCGCGACGGCGAAGTATCGCCCGTCGACGTACTGGAGGCCGCGATCGCCCGGGCCGACGAGGTCAACCCCCGTCTCAACGCGATCATCCGGCCCATGTACGAGGAGGCACGCCGCCGCGCCTCCGCTCCCTCCTTCCCCGACGACGCTCCGTTCCCCGGCGTCCCCTTTCTCCTCAAGGACCTGTTCCAGGACTACGCCGGCGTGCCGACCTCCATGGGCAGCCGTGCGATGCGCAACTTCCCCGCGCCCCACCACGCCGAGATCGTCCGCCGCTGGTTGGACGCCGGGCTGATCCCCTTCGGCAAGACCAACCTCCCCGAGTTCGGCGCGAAAGGCATCACCGAGCCCCAGGCGTTCGGTGCCACCCGCAACCCCTGGAACGTCGCCCGCACACCGGGCGGTTCCTCCGGCGGATCGGCCGCCGCGGTCGCGGCCGGGATCGTCCCCGCCGCCGGGGCCAACGACGGCGGCGGATCGATCCGCATCCCCGCCGCCTGCTGCGGGCTGGTCGGCCTCAAAGCGGGCCGCGGCCGGGTGCCCTTCGGACCGGTCATGGGCGAGCCGATGCACGGCGCCGCCGTCAACGGCGTCGTCACCCGCACGGTGCGCGACAGCGCCGCCCTGCTCGACGCCATGGCCGGGCCCGAGCCCACCTCGCCCTACCCCATCGCCGCGCCCGAGCGCCCCTACCGCGACGAGGTCGCCCGCGACCCCGGGCGGCTGCGCATCGGCTTCACCGAGCGGTCCCCTCTGGGCACGACGGTCCACCCCGAGGCCGTGGCCGCCGTCCGCGCCGCCGCCGCGCTCCTCGAAGGGCTGGGCCATGACGTCGAGCAGGCCGAACCGGACATCGACGGCCGTGCGCTCACCGAGGACTTCCTGACCCTCTGGTACGGCTCCATGGCGGCCCTGGTGGATGGGATCAAGGCGCAGACCGGATGCGGCGAGGACGCCTTCGAGCCCGACAGCCTCATGCTGGCCGCCATGGGACGGTCGATGAACGCCTCCTCCTACGTGCGCTGCCACGATCACTGGAACGAGCACATCCGTGCGCTGGCCGACTTCCACGGCCGCTACGACCTGCTCCTCACCCCGACGATCGCCGGGCCACCGGTCCCCATCGGCCGCCTCGACCCGCCCGCCTGGCTGCGCGCCGCCGAACGGGTCCTCGTGCGCACCCGCACCGAGCGGATCGTCACCACGACCGGCCTGGTCAACGCCGAAGTGATGAACAACCTCACCGCCACCCCGTTCACCCTCCTGGCCAACCTCACCGGCGCACCGGCGATCTCCCTCCCGCTGCACTGGACCCCGGACGGGCTTCCCCTCGGTGTCCAGTTCGTCGCTCCTGCGGGAGGGGAGGGCCTGCTGCTCCGCCTGGCCGGGCGCCTGGAGGAGGCCAGCCCCTGGGCCCACCGGCGGCCCCAAGGCGTGTCGTTCCCTGCTGGCGAGGCCGCCGGCCCGTCCCCGACGACCGGGGCGGCGCGCGTCTGAGGGCACGGCTGCCCTGTCGCCGCACCCGGGCGGGCTCCCAGCGACGTCCCCGCTCACCTGGTGGCTCGCCCGTGGCGCTGGGTGCGGGAGCGACCGGTCGGTGGCATCCTGAACCGGCAGGCTGAGCCCCGACGGTGCTGACGAGGACCGTGATGCGAAAGATCATCCTGATGCTGTCGGTGTCCCTCGACGGCTACTTCGAGGGGCCCGACCGCCGACTGGACTGGCTCATGGTCGACGACGAGCTGCACACCCACTTCAACGAGCAGGCCAGGGCCATGAGCGCCTTCCTCGAGGGCCGCGTCACCCACGAGCTCATGGCGAGTTCCTGGCCCACCGCCGACACCGACCCCGCCAGCACCGCGCCCATGCGCGAGTTCGCCGGGATCTGGCGGGAGATGCCCAAGTTCGTGTTCTCCCGAACGCTGGACCACGCCGAGTGGAACTCGACGATCATGCGCGCGATCAACGTCGAGGAGATCACGGCGCTCAAGGCCCGGCCGGGCGGAGACATGGGCATCGGCGGTGCCGACCTCGCCGCCGGTTTCATGCGGCACGACCTGATCGACGAGTACCGCGTCTACGTCCACCCGGTCCTCATCGGGGAGGGCCGGCCCCTGTTCCGGGCCTCGGAGCGCCGGTTCGATCTCCGGCTCGCCGAGACCCGGGCTTTCGGCAGTGGGGTCGTCCTGCTCCGCTACGAGCGCGCGAGGGCGTCGTCGCCGGGGTCAGACAGGGGTGGGGTTTAGTCTGGGCCGCGCGTCCCGGCGGCCTTATGCCTGGTCGGCGGCTTCGACGGTGATGCCGTGGGCGACGCCCGCCGTCGTGCCGCCCTCTGGTGTGACGCACGGAGTGTCGAAGGGGCCGAGGACCGGGGCGTCGATCTTGATCAGCATGTCACCGGGCGTGAGGTCGATGGTGCCCGCGTCGCCGACCGTGTAGGCCCCGGTGAACGGCTTGAGGTTGATGACGTCGCCGCCGTTGATCCGGTCGGCGGTGGCTCCGGGGGAGTCGACCTGGGTGGCGTCGCCCGCCGAGCTCGCGACGTCCAGGGTCGCGGTGATGTCTTTGCCGTCCATCCCGCCGACGAGGTCCAGGATGTCCGGCGCCACCTGGGGCGGGTCGAGGGTGACGGTGGCCTCGAGATCGACGGAGGCGCCCGGGGCGGCCGTGGCGGATCCGGTGAGCTCCACGGTCACTTCGGCGTCGAACGGCGGGAAGTACTCCTGGTAGTCCGCCGGCGGGGTGCAGCGGAAGTCGTAGGTGGTCGTGCCCGCGTAGGCCGCTGTGGGGGAGGCCAGCAGGATTCCGGTGGCGGTGAGGGCGAGGGCTGAGGTCGAGACGGTCGAGCGTTTGCGGGGTGTCGTCTCCATGACGGTGCTCCCAGTTCGCGGGGGTCGCTCAGGACTGGTGTCGGGGAACGCCGCACGTGGCCGACCACGGTCGCGCCTGCCGAGAGGGGTCGGGTGCGGTGGGGGAGGGATCTCGCGCCCGGTGGTGATCGTGGGGGATGGGGGACGGGCAGGGGGTGATCGTTAACAAGCAGCTGCTTGTTTTGTCCCTATCTCAACCAGATTCCGGGGAAGGCGTCAACGGGGGGACGGTGTGAAAGCTCGGTGAATGCGGGCCGACCTACGGCTCGATCATGCGGGCGAACCCGTCGAGGAGAGCGCCCAGGCCCAGTTCGAAGAGGGTATCCAGGTCGAGGTCGTAGCCTTCGGGGAGCTCGGAGAATTCGGTCAGCGCGCGGGAGAATGCCGGGTACTCGTTCGAGGACACGATCGCCCGCAGCGCGGGCGTCTGGGCGTCCGTCCACTCCGCCGCCGACACGCCGGTGGCGACCTCGGCCCGGGCTTCCCGCTCCAGGTGGACCGCCAGCCCCTGCACGTAGCTGTAGAGCAGCACGTTGATGTTGAACCGGGTCACAGCAGAGAGCGGATGCCCCTCCAGTGCGCGCAGGACCTGCTCGGAGTGCGCGAACAGGTTCGGCAGCACGACCGGCCGGGTCAGCGGGCTGAGGTGCGCGAGCCAGGGATGCCGCCGATGCAGCCGCCACATCGTCCGGGCGCACAGCTCCAGCCGGGGCCGCCATTCGGCGGGGGCGTCCGGCGGGTAGGTCGCCTCGCCGAACGCCGCGTCGGCCATCAGCAGGATCAGGTCGTCCTTGCTGCCCACGTAGCGGTAGGGGGTCATGGCGGCGACACCGAGCCGGGCCGCGATGTCGCGCATGGACAGCGCCGCCAGTCCCTCGGTATCGGCGATCTCGATGGCGATGTCGACGATGCGCTCTCGCGACAGCTGCCGGTCCTGACGGCTGTCCCGGTCCTCCTCCGCGGGGCGTTTCGGGGTATCTGCCGCGCGGGACCGGTGGGACGCCTGGGGCGTGGTTCGAGCAGCCGATGGTGCGACCACGGTGCCGACGCGGGGGATCGTCTCCACAGTGCCGTCATGCCGCAGCGACGTCAGTGCCCTGGCGGCCGTGGCGAGCGCCACGCCCCACTCCTCGGCGATCCGACGGGTCGAGGGCACACGCTGGCCCGGCGCCAGCTCGCCATCGGCGATACGACGGCGGATCTCGGCCGCGATGCGCTGGTAGGGCGGTTCCGGTGCTGTGGTCACGCTATGGCTTCCTGTTCTAGTACAGGAGGTGTCGGGGGAGCGATCTGATACGACCGCTTCCCTCATAGTAAAACAGTGGTCTTCTCTGATGATGGACTTTGTTAACTCCTTTGGGGCGAACAGAAATACGATGTACATTCAGGCGCGTACGTTGTATCTCACGGCGAACAGACGCGACAGAGGAGCTTTCACCATGCCCACAGTGCTCATCTCCGGGGCGAGCATCACCGGACTGACCCTGGCCCACTGGCTGCGCCGCCGAGGCTTCGCCCCGACCGTCGTCGAACGCGCCCCCGAGCCGCGTCCCGGCGGGCAGGCCATCGACATCCGCGGTACCGCCGTGGAGGTCATCGAGCGGATGGGACTGCTGGAGGAGGTGAGCGACGTACGCACCCGATTCCGCGGTCAGTCGGTCCTCGACGCCGACGGCAACGAGGTCGAGCGCTCCACCGAGATGACCTACAGCGGAGGCCGGTTCGACAGCGGCGACATCGAACTCATGCGCGACGACCTCACCCGCCTGCTCCACGGGAAGACCCGCGACGGCGTCGAGTACCTCTTCGGCGACTCCATCGCCTCCCTGACGGAGGACGCGTCCGGCGTGCGCGTGGAATTCGAACAGGGCGGACCGCGCACGTTCGACCTCGTCCTGGGCGCCGACGGCCTGCACTCCAATGTCCGCCGACTGGCGTTCGGCGAGGAGCGCCGCTTCCTCCGCCCGATGAAGGCCCACGTGGGGATCTTCAGCATGGACAACATCCTGGACCTGCGGGACTGGCAGATCTGGTACATGGATCCGCCCGAGGCCGCCTACGTCATCTACCCCACGCCCGACAACACCCAGCTGCGCGTGATGATGGGTTTCGAGGCCGAGCCGTTCGAATACGACTACCGGAACACGGAGGCGCAGAAGCACCTCCTGGCCGAGCGCTTCACGAACGTGGGCTGGGAGACCCCGCGCCTGCTGAAGGGCATGTGGAAGGCCGACGACTTCTTCTTCGACTCCATGGCCCAGATTCACATGGATACCTGGTCCAGCGGCCGCGTCGCCCTCGTTGGCGACGCCGCCCACTGCCCCTCTCCGCTGTCCGGCCAGGGCACCAGCCTGGCCCTGGTGGGCGCCTATATCCTCGCCGACGAGCTGGGGAAGGCCTCCGACGACCACCCCACCGCCTTCGCCCGCTACGAGCAGCGCATGCGCCCCTTCGTCGAACTCAACCAGGAACTCGCGTTCCCGGACGAGTCCGCGGCCACCGAGTCCGACAACATCGCCCGCGTCGAGCGTGTCAAGAGCGCGATCTCCCTGGACGACTGACCGCGGCCCCGCATTTCGGGAATAGCGGTGCCGGAGGCGGGGTTTCCGGGTGATATGAAATTCGGTATCTCCACATTCGTCACGGACGACGGCATCCGCCCCGATGCGCTGGGCAGAGCTCTGGAGGAACGGGGATTCGAGTCGCTTTTCCTGGCCGAGCACTCGCACATTCCCAGCGGAACGGCATGGCCCGACGGAACGAAGCTGCCGCGCATGTACTATCGCACGCTCGATCCGTTTATCGCCCTGACGTCGGCGGCCTCCGCGACAACGAACCTCGTGCTCGGTACCGGCATCGCCCTGCTGATCCAGCGCGATGTCATCCACACCGCCAAGGAGGTCGCCAGCCTCGACCTCCTCTCCGGTGGCCGCGTGATCCTCGCTGTCGGCGTGGGCTGGAACAAAGCCGAGATGCGCAACCACGGCACGGACCCTCGCACGCGCGGACGACTGCTGGACGAGCAGATCGCCGCTCTGAAGGCGATCTGGACCCGGGACGAAGCCGAGTTCCACGGCGACCACGTCGACTTCGGCCCGATCCACATGTGGCCGAAGCCTGTCCAGCGGCCGCACCCGCCGATCTACATCGGCGGCCAGAGCCGCGCCGCCCTGACCCGGGTCGCCGCCCATGGCGACGGTTGGTTCCCGGTGCACACCACGCCCGACGAGGTCGTCCAGGTTCGCGAATCACTGGCGGCCCAGGGCCGCACCGACGTCACTCTCAACGCCCCCGCCGATGAGCGCGATCTCACCACCTTGGGCAAGTTCGCCGAGGCGGGAGCCGACCGGGCGACCTTCCACCTGGACACCGGGCCGGAATCCGCTACTCTCCGGAAGCTCGACGAGCTCGCCGCCGTGATCGAGCGGTTCCGGAACTGACCACACCGGCCGTTCAGTGCTCAGGCGGCGGGTTCCCTCGGAGGCGGCCCCTTGAGTTCGTGGAACCCGGGCGTCGCGGCCACGACGAGGGTGGCGTCCCACAGGCGCGCCGCCTGTTCTCCGGTGGGAACGGCGGAGATGACCGGGCCGAAGAACGCCACGCGTTCGCCATCGGCGCTTGTGGCCGCGATGACCGGGGTTCCGACGTGGTCGCCGACGAGGCCGACGCCCGCGGCGTGGGAGGCGCGCAACGCGTCGTCGTACTCCTCCGACATCCCCACCCGGGCTAGCTCGCGGGGAAGGTCGGCGTCGGCCAAAGCCTGTTCGATGTCGCCGATCCAGTCCCCTTCTCCGCGTTCCCGGTCGGCCCACAGCGCGGCGTAGAACCGTCCCAACGCCGCGTGCCCGTGCCGTTCCTGGACCGCCGCGCAGATCCGCGCGGGGATCCACAGGTACCCCTCGGGATCGCCTTCCGGGTCGTCGTCGCGGCCCTCGTTGAGCACCGACAGGCTCATGACGCGCCAGCGGACCTCGACGGGACGTACCCGCGCCACCTCCACCAGCCACCGGGCGGTCAGGCGGCTGTACGGGCAGGACGGGTCGAACCAGATATCGGCGATGTACGAACGCGTCATCGGCCGATGCTATCGGGCGTCCTGCGCGCCGTTCCCTATGCGGGCGACTCGTAGGACCTGAGCGACAGCTCCGCCGTGGGGTCCCAGGTCCGTGGGTGAAGGCCGGCCCGCGCACCCAGGCGGGAGAGCACCGACATCGCCCGCATCACCTGCTCCAGCGCCCACACCCCGGTCCTGCCCGCCCGGGGCGCGAAGAACGAGGTACTGAAGTCCGCGATCCCCTGGCCCGCCGGGACGATGGCGCGCATCGCCTCCTCGTAGGCGGGCAGGGCGATGGTGTGGTCGCCCCCGGCCGCCCTGAGTTCTCCGGCCAGGATGTGGGCACCCGCCATGGCCAGGCAACTGCCGAAGCCGGTCATCGGGTCCGGACAGTAGCCGGCATCGCCGACCAGCGCCACGCGCCCCCGGGACCACGAGTCCATGCGGATCTGCCTCGACGGGGCGAAGTGGAAGTCGGGGGAGTCCCGCATCGCCCGCAGCAGCCGCGGGATCTCCCAGCCGTCGTTTCCGAAGATCTTCTCGACGAAGCGCATCTGCTCCTCGCGGCTGAGGTGGCGGACGTCCAGCGGCCGCTTGCTGCGGATGAGGAGGGCCCCCTCCAGTTCGGTGTTGCCCGGGAAGGTGGTGATGGCGCAGCCACGGTAGGGCCAGACGTGCCACCACGTCGTGTTCCGGTGGCCGAGGTAGTTGTCGACGGTGAAGATGGCCAGGTTGGTTCCGAGGAAGCGGGTGTACTTCCCGCTGTCGCCGAAAACCAGCGAGCGGACGTTGGAGTGCAGGCCGTCGGCCCCGATGACCAGGTCGAACCGGCCCGGTCCTGCCGTCTCGAAGGTGACCTCCACCCCGTCGTCCGACTGCCGGATCCCGATGATGGAGTCGTCGAAGATGTAGTCCACCTTGCCGCGGACCTGGTTGTAGAGGATGTCGCAGAGGGCGCCGCGTTTGATCGCGACATCGCCGTCGCCGCCCGCACCGGATCCGGACGTGGAGCCACGATCCACCTCGGACGGGGGGTTGGTCATCCAGAAGTTCAGGTCCACCGGCCGGTCCGCGGCGCCGGCGAAGAGGGTCCACGTCGGCGGAGGTCCGCCCGCGGCTCGGACCTGCTCTGTGATCCCCATGTGGTGGAACGCCTCGATCCCGATCCCCGACATCTCGATCCGCTGACCCCCGGTGCGAACCGCCGGTGCCCGCTCCACGATCGTCGGCGTGAATCCGTAGCGGTGCAGCCAGTACGCCAGGGCGGGTCCGGCGATGCCGCCGCCAGAGATGAGGATGTTCCTGTTCCGCGGGTTCATATGTTCCTCCGACGCGGTCGAGGGGAGTGGTGGCTCAGAGGGGCGCGGCGGTTCTCCGCCGTTGTCCCGCTGAGCGTAGGGAGGCGCGCTGACGGCGGCCTGACGGGCCACTGGCGCGCCGCTGGGCTGCGGTCACGGGAAGCACGTGGCGACATAGGGTGATCTGTCGGTCGGTCCTTTGCCCGGAGAACAGGGAAAGACCGACCGGAGACCGATCGAGAACCTAGAAAAGCGAGTGCCTCCTGTGACCTTCCCTCCCCAGGGCGGTAACGGCCCGCAGCCCTATCCCGGACAGTCGCGGCCTCCGCAGGCTCCGCCCCACCCACCTCAGGTGCCCGTCCCGCCCGGCTATGGGATGCCCCCCACCGGCGGGATGCCTCCGGTCGGCGGACCCCCTCCGGGCGGCAAGAAGTCGAAGACCCCGCTGATCGTGGCGATGGTGGTCGCCGGTGTTCTGGTGGTGGCGCTGGTCGCCGTCATCGCCGCGGTGGTTCTCGGCACCGGTAACGACGGGGGGACCGCGGGCGGCGCGGCCGCACAGGAGGAGGCCGCCGACGGTTCGGAACCGGAGCATCGGAAGACATGGGAGAGCGACGGCGACGGCCCGGAGCACCTCCAGGAGGACGGCAGCGTGGTGCTGGCGGAGAAGGGGGCCGACGCGCCCGTCGTGGAGGTCTACGCGGACTTCCAGTGCCCGGCGTGCCAGCAGTTCGAGGACGCGTCCGGCGACACACTCCAGCGGCTGGCAACGGACGGCGAGGCGATCGTGCACTACCGGCCGGTGAGCATCTTCTCCCAGCAGCCCGCCCCCCTCAGCAGCAATTCGCTGCGGGCGGCCGCGGCGGCCCGGGCGGCGGCCGACTACGGCAAGTTCGTGGAGTTCAGCGATCTGCTCTTCGAGAACCAGCCGAATGAGGGAGAATCCGGGTTCTCGGTCAAAGACCTCAGCGCGTGGGGTGAGGACGTCGGAATCGACGACGCGGCCTTCGCCGAACGGGTCAAGGAAGAGGACGAGATCGTCGACACCTATGTCGACGACTACACCCCGCGTCTGACGCGCGAGGCGCAGGACAAGCTGGGCGCCGCAAAGCTTTCCACCATGACCGTAGGCGAGCTGATCGAGTGGGGCGACGACAACGGCGTGGACAGCTCCTTCCTCGACGGAACCTATGTCGGCGAGGTGATCACGGCGACGAGCTCCGTCTCCGACCGCTATTCCGGTGATGACGCGTTCGTGGGCACGCCGTCGGTCTACATCAACGGGAAAATGGTCGACCACGACGACGCGTTCAAGCCGAAGGCACTGAAAAAGGCCGTCAAGGACGCGTCCCCGGGCGAGGTGGACACCGTCCACGCATAACCCCGGCCGTGGGGAAGGGTGTCCGAGGCGCCCGGTACCCGCAGATGCGCATGTGTCGCCGTTCGGTTCTCCGCGGAGAACCGAACGGCCCGTGGCTCCCGCCGCCAAGTTGTTCAAGAACCTGCCTGAGGACGATGAAGACACCGAATATATCTCTGCGGGGGACCTCCAAAAGTGGGGTAAGGAAGTTGGGATCAACGACCGTGAATTTTCGGCGCTCCTAGAGTCCGAGAGGGAGGTCGCGTATTGGTTCGACGATGAATGCGTCCAACTTCTGGTGATGCTGGCGGCAGAATTGGGCGAGGTCGACGAACTTTTCGAGATGTCAAATCCTGAAATGATGGCGTGGGGTGACGAAAACGGTGTCGACGGGGCGGAACTTGACGGGACGTATGTTGGCGAGGTAGTCGCGGCGACGAACGACGCCATCGACCGTTACCCCGGAAAGGACAGGTTCGAGGACACACCGTCGATTTACATCAACGGAAGCAAGATCGACAACAACGATGCCCTAAGTCCGAAGAAGCTGAAGGAAGCTATCAAGGATGCGGCCTCTGAGGCGGCGGACTACGCTGGCACGTGAGTGTGGTTGGCGTGTAGGACTTCCCCATGCGCTCCTGCCTGGGTGTTTCTACTGCTGACTCGGCTGTCTCTCCTGCGGAGATGAGACGAGCGGTCGCTCTGCCCGCGTACTTGTAGGCGGGATGTCGGATACCGGGCGTGGGTGGTCGTCCCATGTGATCGGGATTCCGGGATTCATAGAGCAGATTCCGGGCCGCGGAATTTCACTGCAGCGGCCAGGAGTGATCCGTTGGCCGTGGATTCTTGAAAATGAAAAATATTCATTCGGGTGGTTATCGAGACGATGCTCGCGTCGTATCCTCCGGTACATGGGCGACGGCGACAGGGACGTGAACGGAACGGATGATCAGCTAACGGATCGGGCCCTGGTCGGCGATAGCGGCGACAGGGGAGTGGGCGCACCGCCCCTTTGCGGCCTGCCACCGCTCGACGGTGAACTGGCCGTCGATCCCCTCTCACGGGCGGCGGCCGCCGACGACTTCGGCCATCACGCGCGGCACTACCCCCGCGCCGTCCTGCACCCCGGCTCGGTCACGGACATCGAGGTGATGGTGCGCTACTGCCGCGATCGCCGGATCCCGGTGGCGGCGTGCGGCCAGGGCCACGCCACCAACGGGCAGGCGCAGGCCGAGGGCGGTCTCGTGATCGAGATGGGTTCGCTGCGCGGCATCGAGGTCCGCGAAGACTGTGCCGAGGTCCAGGCCGGTGCGCGATGGAGTGACGTGCTCGGCGTGACCCTGGCCCACGGGCGCACCCCGCCCGTTCTCACCGACTACCTGGGCCTGTCCGTCGGCGGAACACTGTCGGTCGGCGGCCTCGGCGGCGCCACCCACCGCTACGGCGCCCAGGTCGACACGGTCCGGGAGCTGGAGGTGGTCACCGGCGCGGGCACACGCGTGGTGTGCTCCCCGCAGCGACGGGCCGACCTGTTCCACGCCGTCCTGGGCGGGCTCGGCCAGTGCGCCATCATCACCCGCGCCACCGTCGCGCTGACCCCCGCCCCGCCCATGGTGCGGCGCTACGAGCTGCCCTATCCCACGATCGGGGACCTCACCGCCGACCAGCGCCGGGTCGTGGGCGACGGCCGATTCGACTACGTCGAAGGCAACGCGGAACCGGCACCCGACGGTGCTCCGGGCTGGCGCTACACCCTGGAGGCCGCGTCGTACCACGACGGCCGGACCGAACCCGACGACGCCCTCCTCGGCGACCTCTCCTTCGAGCGCGGTGCCGAGGAGATCGAGGACATGACCTACCTCGACTTCGCCGACCGCGTCGCCCCGGGCGTCGAGTACCTCAAGTGGACCGGCGAGTGGTACGACCCGCACCCCTGGCTGAACCTGCTCCTCCCCGACACCGCCGTCGACGGCTTCACCGCGTCCGTGATGGAGCGCCTCACCGCCGCCGACATCGGCCCCAGCGGCGTCGTGCTCCTCTACCCGGTCCCCAGAGCATTGCTGGGCACGCCCCTGCCGAGGACGCCCGACACCCGCTTGGTGTTCCTTTTCGCGCTGCTTAAGACCGCCACTCCCGGACCGGGAGTGCCTGACGCTGACGCGATGATCGCGGCCAACCGGTCACTGTACGAGCGGGCGCGCGACCTGGGCGCGGTCCGCTACCCGGTCGGCAGCGTCCCGATGAGCCGTGGCGACTGGGAGGCGCACTTCGGCGACCAGTGGCCGGTCTTCGCCGCCGCCAAGCGTGCGTACGACCCGGCGGGCATTCTCGCGCCCGGCCAGGGGATCTTGGCCTGACGATCGCCGCGTGCCGCGCCCGCCGGGGCGCGTCACACGGACCCACCTCAGCGCCGCACGTCTCCCAGGAGCTTCTTCTGGATCTTGCCCATGGCGTTGCGCGGCAGCGAATCGACCACCCGCACCTCGCGCGGGCGCTTGTGCGCCGAGAGCCGTCCGGCCACGAAGTCGATGACGTCCTGGGCTTCGATGCCCTCGCCGACGAGGTAGGCCACGATCCGCTGGCCGAGATCGTCATCGGCCTCGCCCACCACGGCCGCCTCGCGCACCGCGGGGTGGTCGCGGAGCACGGCCTCGATCTCGCCCGCCCCGATGCGGTAGCCGCCGCTCTTGATCAGGTCCGTCGACATCCGTCCCACGATGCGGTGCCACCCGTCCGCATCGAGGACCGCGGCGTCGCCCGTGCGGAACCACCCGTCGTCCGTCCATCCGGCCGCGGTCGCCTCCGGCAGGCCGAGGTAGCCGTCGAACACGGTCGCGCCGCGGATCTGCAGCTCGCCCGTGCTCTCCCCGTCCGCCGGGATCTCCTCCCCGTGCTCACCGCGCAGCCGCGACTCCACACCGTTCAGTGCCGTACCGACCCACCCCGTGCGCCGGGGCGCGTCAGCACGGGCAGCGAGCGTGATCAGGGTTTCGGTCATCCCATACCGCTCGACGGGAGAGAGCCCGATCGAGGCGGAAAGGTGGTGCGCCACCGTGTCGGGCAGCGGCGCGCTGCCCGACACCAGAAGACGCGCCCCGGACAGCGCCCGCATGCTGTCGGGGTCCGCCGTGACGCGTGACCACACGGTGGGCACGCCGAAGAACAGGGTGCCCCCGGCCCGCGCCGCGGCGGCGTAGGCGACAGGCGTGGGCCGCACGGTGTGGATCAGCGGGCTGCCCACCCGCAGCGCGCCCAGCACGCCGAGGACGAGCCCGTGGACGTGGAACATCGGCAGGCCGTGCACCAGCACGTCATCGCGGGTCCACGCCCACGCGTCGGCCAGCGCGTCGAGGTCGGCGGCGATGGCCCGCCGCGGGATGACCACCCCCTTGGGCGGTCCGGTGGTCCCGGAGGTGTACATGATCAGCGCCGTGGACTCCGGCGCGGGCTCGGGCATCGAGGCCGATGAGCGGGCGGCGGGATCGACGGGGACGACCGGCAGGTCCACACCCTCCTGCCGTCTCCCCAGCCACAGCGCGGCGCCGGAGTCGCGCAGAATGTGCCGCCGCTCTTCCACGCCGGAATCGGCCGGGACCGGTACCACCGGCACCCCGGCCATCAGGCCGCCGACGACCGCGACGATCGTCGACAGGTGCGCGTCGCCGTGCACCGCCACCGCTGGAGCACCGGCCACCCGTTCGGCCACGGCCGCGGCGGCCGACCACAGCCCCTCGCGGTCGAGCGCCTCGTCGCCCACCCGCACCGCGGGGACATCGGTCCGCGCGACGGCCCCCGTATCCAGCAGCATTGGCCTCCCCATTCTCCTCTGCGACCAGCGCGACGCGGGTGCGACGGCATGGTCACGCTAGCTCACGGGGCGTGCGCGGCCCCGGAAGGGGCGGGGAATGCCCTCCGTGGCCGTCAGGCGCGCGGCGCGGCGTCCTCGGCGCCGAAGAGGCGGTCGAGGTGGTAGCGCAGGACGGCCTGGGCCGCCTCCGGGGTGCGTTGTCCGACCAGGACGCTGGTGCCCAGCCCGTGGTTGACGGCGGTCAGGCGGGCGGCCTCGCAGTCGGGGTCGAGGCCGGCGGGCAGTTCGCCGGTGGCCCGGGCCGCGCGCAGCACGTCCGCGAGCTGCCGTTCGAGCCGGTTGGGGCCCTCGACGAACGGCTGGTCGGCCAACCCCGCGTCGGTCATCGCCAGGACCGCGTAGGAGGTCCACACCAGATGGAAGACACGGCTGCGCTCGTCGGTCGGCAGCGCCTCGGCGAGGAACGCCTCCAAGTAGTCGCGCGCCGTGTGCGGACTCGGCAGCTCGGCCAGCCGTGCCGCCCACCGCTCGTTGCTCCCGCGCTCCAGGTGGAGCAGGGCCGCGTGCATCAGCTGCGCCTTGCTCTCGAAGTAGTACTGCACGAGCCGCAGGGAGACGCCGGCCTCGGCGGCCACGGACCGCATCGTGACGGCGTGGAGGCCCTCGCGCCCGGCGACTCGGACCAGTCCCTCGGCGATCTGTGCGCGGCGCTGGTCGTGGTCGGCGGTTCTGGGCACGGGTTCATCCTCTCGTACGGGCGGGCCCGCTGTTCATGGTACCGATGTACCATTATGATACGAGTGTATCAGGAAGGTCCGGGGTGCGCCGAGACGCGTGGGTGCCGAGCGCATAGCGTGGAGCGTGTCGGCCCCGGGACCGTTGGCGGCAGGAGGAGGGATCCGCGCCATGACCGAACGCAAGCCACCGGGCGTGAGCTTCGAATCGTGGGTCGACCGGCAGATCCGCGAGGCGACGGAGCGTGGCGACTTCGACGATCTGCCGGGGGCCGGTAAGCCCATCCCCGACCTCGACAAGCCCTACGACGAGAACTGGTGGGTCAAGAAGAAGCTGCGCGAGGAGAACGTCTCCCTCCTGCCGCCGACCCTCGCTCTGCGCAAGGAGGCGGAGGACGCGCTTGCCGCGGCCCGGGAGGCGACGACCGAGGTTCGGGCGCGCAGGATCGTTGAGGACATCAACGAAAAGATCCGCGACGCTCTCGGGCGGCCCCTCCCCGGGCCGCCCCTCAATCTGATGCCCTACGACGTCGACCGCGTCATCGATGAGTGGCGCGAGCGGCACCCGGACTAGCCGCCTCCATGCCCGCACCCGCCCCGTCCATGCGCTGCCCCGGGGCGGGCGGTCCAGGTCGACCAGGAGCCGCCGCGATCGCCCCTCACGCGCCGGTCAGGACGCGCCCGAGGGCAGGTGCGGCTTGCAGCTGAAGCAGTTCATCCGGAAGACCTCCTTGCCGTCGACCGTGCCGCGGTACTTCCCGGGCAGGCTGGCGTCGCCCGGATCCTGCCGGGCCAGCCGGTAGCGGTCGATCATGCCGGTGAAGTGGGCCTCCGCCTCGGCGTGTGTCAGCCCGGTGCACTCCACCACCAGGTCGGTGGGCTGCTTGATGTCCGGCCGACACTTGAGCTTCCCCTGGATGGGGTGGCCCTTGCGGGCGAAGGCGTCCTGGGCCTCCTGGCGCAGCAGAGCCGCCGAGAGCTCACCGGTGACCCGCTTGAATTCGCCCAGTTCCGGGGCGCACCCGGCGAGCAGCAGGCCCGCTGTCAGCGCGACCAGCACGGCGGATGTGGTTCGACGTCCCATTGACAGATCTCCGATCCCGGCCATGTCTCGGACGTGCTTCCTATGTCGGTTCCCTACCGCAAACATTGCTTAGAGTACACGTGGCGTCATTCTAAGTAACGACAAGAATGTGTAAGGCCTTCGCATGGGCGCGGGGGATCCCCGTCGTGCGGCCGCTCGCCCGGCCCGGCTCCCGTGTCGTTTACCCCTCCCCACAACCGGCGATTCCCGTCAAAACGGGCGCATCGCCCCGCGAACCACGACCAAAGGACGGCGGGCTTCGCGGTTTCGGTTGATCTCCACCGCGACCCCCACAAGGATGAAGTGATCCGTCCTACCAGTGAGGTCAATGGGGTCACAGTGGCGCCAACACGCCTTGACACCGCCCTGCCTGCGGGCATCGATGCGCGGGAGTACGCCAGGTTGTTGCACCGAGTCCATGAGGCCACGCTGTCGGGGTCGTCCCCACCCGCGCGGCTGCGTCCGGTCATCGAGGAGTCGTGGCGGCGCATGCTCCGCCACCGCATCGACCCCGACCACTGCAGGCCCAGCATGGTGCTGCGGCGCGAGGAGATCCAGCGGCACCGCAACGACTCCCCGCTCTCCGACCTGATGCCCCTCCTGCGCCAATCCCTCGTCCCCGTGGCCGAGGACGCCGGACACGTCATGGTTGTCGCCGACGACCTGGGTCGCGTTCTATGGCGCGACGGCCCCCGCGAGGTCAGCCGCGTCGCCGACGGCGCCGGGCTGATCGTCGGAGCCGCCTGGGACGAATACTCGGCCGGAACCAACGCCATCGGCACGGCACTGATGGTCGGCCGTCCCGTCCAGGTCTACTCCGCCGAGCACTACGTGCGCGGCCTGCACTCCCTGACCTGCGCCTGCGCACCGATCCGCGACCCCCGCGAAGGACGCGTCGTCGGGGTCATCGACGTGACCGGTCCAGCGTCGACCGCGCACCCCTCCACTCTCGCCCTGGTCGACGCCGTGGCGCGGCTGGCCGAGTCCCGGCTGCGCTGCATGCACCACGCGCATCTGGAGCGCCTGCGCTCGGTCGCCGCCCCGCTCCTGGCCGGCCTGGTGGAAAAAGCGCTGGTGGTCGACGACGAAGGGTGGACGGCCGCCGTCGTCAACATGGAGCCGGTGCGCCGCGTCCCGCTGCCCAAGCGAGGGGAGCACGACCGCGTCTGGCTGCCCAAGCTGGGCGAGTGCCGAATGGAGCCGCTGCCCGGCGGCTGGCTGATCCGCCCGACCGACGCCGAGACCGCCCCGGCGATGCGCGCCTGCCTCGACCTCACCGCGCCCCCGGCCGCGTCCATCACCGTCGGCGGCCCCAGCGGGGAGTGGACCCAGCGTCTCACCGCGCGGCACGCCGAACTCCTGTTCCTGCTGGCCCGGAACCCGGAGGGGCGCAGCGCCGCCCAGCTCGCCGCCGACCTCTTCGGGGACGAGGAGCGCGTGGTGACGGTCCGCGCCGAAATGTCCCGCCTCCGGCGCCACCTCGGCGGGATCGTGGAGAGCCGTCCCTACCGATTCAGTGAGAACGTCGACGTCACCGTACTCGCGCCGAAGGACGCCATGGAACTCATGCCCGGATCCCACGCTCCCGGGATCCGCCGCGCCCGCGCGGACCTCGACCCGGCGGCGCCCTGATCCCCGCTGCGCAGCGGCAGCGGCGCGCTGGGAGCGTCGCCCCCGGCGACCCAGGCGCACGATGCGGCGCGTCGCCTGAGGCGGCATGCGGCGCATCCATCGAATGACTCTTGGTCAGGATGATGCAACGTTCTGCAACCTTTGCCGGTCGCTCTCAGATGCGCTGAACTGAATTCACATCGACAGGGGATCGACTTCGACCATGGTCCGCCGGTGGTCCGCGCTTTGGGGGAGCGGGGGTCGACCGCAAGGCGGACCCTCCAGCGGCGGCCCGAGGGTCATGGGGAATACCTCGGGTCGCCGCATCCTGAAGTCTCCGTGGCGAGGTCCCGCCTCTTGAAGCCGGGTAGGGAGTGGCTGTGTCCCATCCCTGCCCGCGCGGCCGGGGCGCACCGGACGCGTCCTCGCCGCGCGCGAACCGGTATCCGGTTGGACGGGGCCGGGTAGCGGGGCTGGGTTGGCCGGACCCCTGAGGGGCACCTGTGGGCGGTGGTCCGGTCGCCGAAGCCGACGCCCTTCGCCTCCGGCACGACCCACCGGCGGCGGAGGGCCCGTCAGACCCCACGCATGACGCAGCACTGACCCACCGACCACCGCGCGGCAGGCGCGAGTGTCGGCCGCCAGATCAGCGGGGGAGATTCAGATGGATGCGATGTCTATGCGATGTGGTGCCCTCGGCTGCGGTCGCTGTCGGCTGTGGGGCGGTGACCCCCTGGATGGTGTTCCAGCCGACCCAGGGTCCCGCCGATCCCGTCGTCGGGGCAGCGGCTCGGGGAAGCTCTCCGACGACGGATCGGGATCGCGACGGACATGCGGACCTGCGGACGACAGCATGCGGACACGGACGGGCGACCCCGCCCCGGAGGGGCGGGGTCAGCCAACGAGTTCGGTGTCCTGGGGGCGCTCCAGGGCGTGCCGCAGGAGGGACATCAGGACACCGCCGCACGACTGGGTGTCACGCGCGTCGAAGTCGACGATCTGCACATCCGGGCCGACCTCCAGAGCCTCGCGGACCTGGTCGACCGAGTAGTCCAGATGGCCGTCGAATCTATTCAGGGCCACGATATAGGGGATGCGGCGGTTCGTTTCGAAGTAGTCCACCGCGTCGAAGCTGTCGGCCAGTCGGCGGCAGTCCACGACCACGACGGCGCCGACGGCACCCCGCACCAGGTCATCCCACATGAACCAGAAGCGGGACTGCCCGGGCGTACCGAACATGTACAGGATCAGCTCCCGGTCCACGGTGATGCGCCCGAAGTCCATGGCGACCGTGGTGGTCGTCTTGAAGGGGGTGGCAGATGTGTCGTCATGCCCCACACTGGCCTCGGTCATGATGGCCTCGGTGGCGACCGGGGGGATTTCGGAGACCGAGCTGACCAGGGTCGTCTTCCCGGCCCCGAAGCCGCCGGCAATGACGATCTTGGTCGATAGCATCGACCTGCTGTCACTGGAAGAGTCGTTCGAGACCACGTAGAGCCCTCTCGAGAACCTGGTTTTCGGATGGACTGTGACCGGTGATGGTCGGGTGGATGTACACGAGGTCTTGATCGGCGAGGTCGCTCAGCAGCACCTGGGTGACGCCCAGCGGGATTTTCAGCTCCGCCGACAGCTCCGCCACGGACCGTGTCGATCGGCACAACTCGAAGATGTTGCGTGCCTCCGGCATCATCGACGACGGCGGCTGGGTTCCGGGGTCCGCGATCGACACCAGCGTCTGCACCATGAGCGGATGCCGTGATCTCGTCCGCCCGCCCGTGAAGGTGTAGGGGCGGATGCGGCCGCTCCTTCTCCTGCGATAGCTCATGTGATGGCAACCTCTTCACGCATGGTTTGGACGGACGGCCTTGACTAGTTGCCGACCACTTCGCGGAGTTCGGAACGCAACTGGGGGGTGAGGACGTGGGCGGCGCTTTCCACGAGCAACGTCATCTGGTAGGCGACGATCCGCATCTCGGCCTCGGGGGAGGTGAGGACGGCGAGGGACGAACCGTCACTGATCGCCATCACGAAGAGGTGCCCGCGCTGCATGCGCACGATGAGCTGCTCGCAGTTGCCCCGCGAGAAAATCCGGGCGGCGTTGTGCGCGAGGCTGTGCAGGCCGGTGGCGATCGCCGCGAGCTGCTCGGCGTGTTCCATCGGGAAGGCGTCCGACGCGGTCAGCAGGAGTCCGTCAGAGGAGACCACGATGGCGTGCTCGACTCCGGGAACCTCTTCGACGAAGTTGGAGACGAGCCAGGCGAAGCTCTCCGCATTCTCACTCAGCTGGCGATTCATTTCGAGAAACCCTTTTCTCTACTAGGGACCGGAGGGGTGGGGCATGCGCCCTGTTCACAGGTCACGGATCGTGTTCACGGATCGTTCTGGCTTGAGGCCGCCTGCTCGCCCTGGACGAAGCCGTCGAGGTCGGCGCTGATCCGCGCGGCCCTCTCCGATGAGTCCGTGGGTGTATGCGGTTCCGCACCCTCGTCCGTCGGTGGCATGTCCATCCCCTCGGCGATCCGCTGAGCGGTCTGGGAGCGGTTGGCGGTGCGGCGGGGTAGCCCGGCGGACGTGACCGGCGACCGGTCGCTGTCGCTGTGCGGGGCGTGACGACCCGTCGGCGACGCGGGGGGAGCGCTCGGCGACACCAGCGCGGGCATGGACGGCCGCGGCTCCTGCGTGGGGGCGCCGTACGGGGAGGACGCGCGCAGCAGCTCGGTCGGCACGATGACGAAGGCGCTGATGCCGCGGAACGCCCGCGACTCCAGTTGCACCTCGAAGCCGTGCTGCTGGGCGAGGAGGCTCACCACGTACAGGCCCATGTGCCGAATGACCTGCTCGTCCAGCACGGGCTTGCCGTTGAGCCGGTAGTTCAGGTCGTCGATCTGCTCCCTGGAGATGCCGATGCCCTCGTCCTCCACGGCCAGCAGGACGCGGCCGTCGGACATGCGCTGTCCGCTGATGACCACCTGGGCGTGCGCCGGCGACTTCGCCGTGGCGTTGTCCAGGAGTTCCGCGAGGAGGTGGCTGAGGTCGTCGGCGGCCGAGCCCGCCAGCGCGGTCGAGGGCAGGCGGCCCACCTGCACCCGGTCGTAGTCGCTGATCTCGGAGATGGCCGCACGAGCCACGTCGAGCAGCGGCACGGGGTCGGTGCGCGGGTCGTCGATCTCCTGCCCGGCGAGGACCAGCAGGTTCTCGCCGTTGCGGCGCATCCGGGTGGCGAGGTTGTCGATCTTGAACAACCGCTCGAGCAGGTCAGGGTCGTCGCTAGTTTCCTCCAAGTCCTCCACGACGGCCAGCAGGGAGTCGATGAGCGTGAGGTCGCGCATCGCGAGGTTGGCGAGGGTGTCGGTCATCAGTCGGGCCTGGCGCGCCGCGGCGGCGTCGATGGCCGTCTGCTCCGCTGCGGACGCGTGGTCGTACCCGGCCTGGCTGACGTGCTCGTCGAAGGCCGCGACCTGCGGGGCCGCCGGCTCCGGAATCGCCGTCTCCCGCGCGGCGCCCTGGTCGCGTCCGCCGTCGGGAGCGGACGCAGCCGGGGGAACCGCCGCTTCGGAGGGCGCCGACGGTGGGGGCGGCGCGGGGGGTGCGCCGGTTCTGGGCGCCGTGCCCTCACCGGCGGGTGTCACGGGCGGGGGCTGCGGAACGGAGGCGGAGGGGGCGGATCCCCCGAGCCACGACATGAAGCGGCGCAGCCGCCCCTTGCGGGCCGCACCCTTTCTCCTCGTCTCCTGGCGTCCCTCCTTCCCCGGCGGTTGTGTTCGGGGCTGGTCGTCGCGACCGGCCGATGACGGCACCTCTGCCACGGCGCATCTCCTCACTCAGGGCTGTCCGCTCAGAAGCGGTCCGCTGACTCACCGCTCCGTCGGCGGTATGTCGTTGTTCGACGTTCGGGCCGCGACTGACCAAACCGGTCAAAGCATCATCGCGGCGTTGGCTGGCTTTATGGGGTCACACGGTTGATTTCGGACGTAACAAATACAGAGGGCACTGAAAAGTGCCCGCCGGTGGTACGGACGACGGCATCGGTACACGCCGATGCGGGGTCTCCGTGTTGGCGGGGAAATGGCTCAGGGGGATTTCAGACACCAGGTGCGCCGAATGATCGGATACCCGGAATTCAACTACCTGGCATTCCAGCCGAAGGTGAACCGACCCGGTGGCTGACGTGTTCTCGCCGCCCCGGCTTTCAACGGCCGAGAACGATGATGCGCGCCTCCACCTGTCTGGCCGGTCCGTGCGGCGCCGACACCGAACCCGGAGGTCCTTCCCCGGTTGGGCCGGGGACGTTCGATCCCGTCACCGCAACACCTAACGTCATAGAATGCACAAATCCTCGGAGCGCGGGCGTGACCTCCGAAGAGGCCGACGACCGCGCAAAGTACCGGTCGTTCTGCACCTGCTGTTCTGCGTGGCTCAGAACAGTACCCCCGCATCAGGGGCGCGCTCAGGCGTTTCCGTATATTTCCGGGGTCGATTTGCCGGTCCGTCCGAGATTCATTCCGACGCGGCGTCATGACCAGGTATGACGATTGCGAGGGGGAGGGTGGGGGAGGAATCGCCGCGGTTACCGCGGAGCCGTAACCGCGGCCGTGCGGTGCGCGGCTATTCCGCCGGTGTGACGTAGGGGTCGCCTTCGACGGCCTTCACCTCATCGGGTCCGCGCACCTCGATGACCGGGATGACCTTGCCGCCGGGGTTGCCGTTGCCTTCCTGGGTGAAGCTCAGCGTGCCGCTCGCGCCCGGGACCGGGTGCGCGGTATGGAGGAGGAGCAGCGCGTCGTACACGTCCATCGGTCGCAGTCCCTCCCCCTCCACCGGCTGGGCGATGCGGACCGCCGAGACAGCCGTGGCCATCGCGTCGTGGTGCATGACCGCGTAGCCGTCGTCCAGGGCGTCGGAATCGCGGCCGACGAACCTCGTGTAGGCGGAGAGGAAGGCAGGGAAGTACTCGGGGGCCTCATCCGGGTTCTCCGACCAGTCCGGGTCGGTGGCCGACGCGTAGACGAGGGTGACATTGCCCTTCTTCAGCTTCTCCAGGGCCTCCTCGTCCTTCAGGATGGACAGTCCCGTCACTGAGAAGACCACGGTCAGCGGGTCGTTGCGGCAGACCCGCACAGAGAGCGAGTCGATGAACGTGTGCAGGTCCTGGGTGCGTCCGGCGTAGACGACCATGTCGGGATCGGCGGTGCAGATGTTGCGTGTGATCGCGTCGAACAGGCCGGCACGCGGGGTTTCGCCGAGCGTCGATCCGCGGAACGGCAGCGCTGGGAAGTCCTTGAACATGCCGGACAGCTCCCGCTCGTAGGCCTCGCGCAAGGTCGCGACGAAGAGGTCCGGATCGTTCGAGTCGTTGACCAGGATGGCCGACTCCAGGTCCTTCTGATCATCGATATAGGCGTCCAGCGCGTCCACGTACTGGCTGTTGCTGGGCGAGGCCCGCAACAGGCCGGGGAACCCGTTGTAGTCCAGTCCGTCGGCGGTGACGACCGCCGAGACCATGGGGATCTGCCGGTCGGAGAAGTACTGCGCCGCCTCCTCGGTGGCGGTGATGCTCACTCCCAGGCCGATCACCGCGACCAGCGGGGCTTCGTCCTCGGTCATCTCGACGAGTTCCTGCGCCACCGGTTCCCACTGCGCCTGGTGGCTGCCCTCGTTGGCCAGGTACAGCTGGGTCAGCGGCAGCTGATCGCCGAGTTCCACACCGTGGTTGGCGCGCATCTGCGCGACGTAGGCGCCCTCCAACGAGCTGCGCACCCGCCAGGTGTCCATCGGACTCTTCTCCGTCGGCGTCAGGGTGGTCAGCAGCGCCACCTTGACGGAGGGCTTGGACTGCCAGGCGACCCGGTCGTTCTCCGCCTTGATCCGCTGCTGGATCTCGTCGAACCTGCGGTCGAACACGAACGAGCCGTCGGTGACCCCGACGCACTGGCCGTCGACGAGGGAGGTGTCGGACCCCGGGCCGCCGCACATCACGGAGGGGGCCACCCACACGGCGACGCCCACCAGCAGGACGGCCGCCACAGCGATCGCGGCCCGCCGCAGCCAGGTCCGTCGGGGCGGGGGAGTGGGAGTGAAGGGGCTGGGGGCGTTCATGTTCCGCGCTGCTCCTCGGGGTTGGAAAGGTGACCACGCTGGGACTCGGGGATGCGGGGAGGGCGGTTCAGTGCGAGGGGCGGTTCACGACCACAGGTGTGCCAGCCGGTCGTGCGTTTCGGCGGCGGTGAAAAGCTCGGCCGGGCTGTGCGGGGAGCCGAGCGCCAGGGCCCGGTAGTCGGCGGCGATCTGCTCATGGAGGTGGCGGCGTTCCGGACCGGTGAACGGGTCGGCGGCGAGCCACAGAGCGGCGACGAGGCGCCGGATCTGCAGGGCGAACGGCAGGCCGTCCGCGGAGGCCGATTCCCCGTCCTCCGCGGCCTGCGCCAGCAGCGCGTGCACGTGCTCGATGGGCGCGGGCCGGTCCAACCCGACCTCGGAGCGGGGAGCGAGCGTGACGGCGGTCAGCAGCCCGTTCCACGTGCGCGCCTCCGCACCTTCCGCGGCGCCGAAAGCGGTGCCGTCCGGCGGTGGCGCCACCGCGCCCGTCGCACCGTGGCCCTTGTCGAAGCGCTCCGTCAGTTCCCCGGCGACGAACCCCAGGTCACCGACGGCCAGCGCGTAGTAGAGCAGGCCGACGAGGTCGTCCCGGCGCCGGGCCTCCGCGTGCAGCCAGCCGAAGACCTGCGACCAGTTCGTCTTGGTGTTGGGCCCGCGCCGGGCGAGCCGTCGCAGCAGCAGGCGGCGCAGCAGGGCCTCCCCGCCGGTGCCGTGGGCGAACCGCGGAGTCGGCCGCCGGAGTTCGGCGCGGTCCCGGTAGGCGGGCTGAACCAGCTGGCTCGTCTGCGCCAGCCGAAGCGCGTCATCGCCGGTGCGCGCGGCGGCGCAGGTGGTCATCGCGTGGACGAGGCCCTTGGGGACGGTGGTGTTGCCCGGGACGCCGAGAAGCTCGCGGAACAGCCGGTTCTCCTGCTGGACCGTGGGGAACGCCGGAGCGTCGTCGGAGGCACCGGCCAGGACCCGGGCCAGGCTCTGCCGGGGTGACATGCGGGCGATCGTGTCGAGCAGCAGCCGCGTGGACCCGGGGTGCCCGCTGGTGAATCCGTGGATGATCTTGGCGCTGTGCCGGTCGGTTCTGGCGCTGAGACCCGCCCGTGTGATCAGGGTGTCGGTCTCCTCCTCGGTGAGGTCGCTGAGCACGTACCGCGCCCAGTCCGGGGGACGGTCCCCGGGGCCCGGGCGGGGCCGGGCGGCCTCGACCGGGATGTTGGTGCTGATGGTGACCGTGACGTCGTCCGGCAGCGCCCACAGCAGCGGGCCGCGGCTGGTCGCCACGATGGTCAGCGCTCCGTACCGGTCGTCGATCTCGGTCGTGCGGCGCACTCGGGCGAGGTGGTCGAGGAAGCCGCGGCCGGGTTCCTCGTCGACGTTGTCCAGCAGGACCACCGGTGTCAGCAGCCAGGACGCTGAACGCCCGCCGTGGGCGAAGGCGTCGCGGAGGTCGGCGAGGAAGGCCGCGCACAGGACGTCGGCCGCCTGGTCACGGCCGCCATCGTGGTGTGGTGCGTTCCACTGCTGGTTGAGCTGCACGAGGGCGTCGATCGGATCGTCGGTGTAGCCCTGGTCGCGGTGCCCGTACCAGTCCTGGTGGCGGCCGAGGAACGGACGGCTGCTGAGGGTCCAGGAGGTCAGCGCGCCGACGGCGGTGGCGACCGGACGGCCGAATGCGCGGGTGGCGACATTTCCGGTGAGCGGCTCGACGGGGAGGGAGACGATATCGTCGGCGGTCTCGCGGAGGAGTTCTTCGATCCGGTCGAGCTTGCGGTGTTTCTTGATTTCGGCGATGACCTGTTCCCGCGCCCCGTTGCGGTCCGTGTGACTGAGGTCCAGGCGCAGCACCAATTGGCCGATGATCATGCGGGGGAAGTTCAGTCGGCCGTAGTTGGGCGTGTGGCGGCTCAATTCGAAGGCGAGGGCGGACAGGACTTTCGCCACGTCGGCCTGCGGCGTGTGCTGGAAGTCGATATAGGCGTAGGGCACTTGCTGGTGCAGGAGGCCGGCGATGTGGTCGAGTAGCGCGGACTTTCCGATGCCCTGCATACCTTCGAACACCAGGATCGGCCGTCGCGCGCCCATAGGGGACCCATCGGGCCCCGGACGGGTCATGAGATGCCGGATGACCGCGATCGCATGTTCACGCCCGACAATCCATCGGCTGTCCGGATTCACCACATCCTCATTCAGGTTGTCCGTATTCTGGAGGAATAAACGATAATATCGATTGCGTGGGTGAATGTGTGCGACCTATGCGAAATCGACATGATCAATCCATGCTCAACTTTGATGACCTGGGCGTTCAAGGCGTCGGGGTGTCCGCATCCGGTCGTCAATGGACGCGTCGCAGATCCGATGGGATGTTTGGTGGAATCGATACATCGGAGCGCTCTATTCGCAAGGAAGAGAAACAAATGTGGCGCCTGGTGTCACGCGAGGCGATTTATTGCCCGTCCATCGTGATCATCCGGAACACCCGTGCGGGGTTCTCGCAGGCCTCGGCCGGGCGCCCGCAGGGGCGGGGAAACCCGCGCGGCCCCGGTGGGAGGACTGTCGGCGCCCCCGAGGATGGGGGCCGGTGCCGCCGGGGTTGGACGGGGCCGCATACACTGATCTGTGACCACCGGGTCGTCTGAGGCCAGTGGTCACGCGGGTGCTACCGGACCCGCCGCGATGACATGCGGTGACAAACGGCGCGAATGCGAACGAACTGCAAACCAACACCGCGGTTGGCGCGTCCCACATGGCATCAACGCAACGTCGAACCCCAGCGGAGGTGGATCGTGTCCCAAGATCCCCGAGAACCCCACCGGCAGCCCTCGACACAGGGCTCGCGGATCGACCCCTACGTCGGCACCTACGCCGCACGCGCACAGGGGATGGTGGCCTCGGAGGTCCGGGCACTCTTCGCCGTCGCATCGCGTCCCGAAGTGGTCTCCCTCGCAGGCGGTATGCCCAACGTCAGCGCGCTGCCGCTGGACCGCATCGGCGAGATCGTGCAGGAGGTCGTGGCCGAGCAGGGCCCCACGGCGCTGCAGTACGGCTCCGCCCAGGGCGACGCGGTCCTGCGTGAGCAGATCTGCGAGGTGATGAGCCTCGAAGGGATCGAGGCCGACGCCGACGACGTCATCGTCACCGTCGGCTCCCAGCAGGCCCTCGACCTCGTCACCCGCGTCTTCGTCGACCCCGGTGACGTCGTGCTGTGCGAGGCGCCCACCTACGTCACCGCCATCAACACCTTCGCCGCCTTCCAGGCCGACATCCGGCACATCGCCATCGACGACGACGGCGTGATCCCGGAGGCGCTGGAGGAGACGCTGGCCCGGCTCACCGCCGAGGGGCGCACGGTCAAGTTCTTCTACACCATCCCCAACTTCCAGAACCCCGGCGGCGTCACCCTGAGCTCCGAGCGCCGCCGCCGCGTTCTGGAGATCTGCCAGCGCTACGGGCTGCTGGTGCTGGAGGACAACCCCTACGGCCTGCTGCGCTACGAGGGCGATCCCGAGCGGCCCCTGCGCGCCGACGCGCCCGACAACGTCATCTATCTCGGCTCCTTCTCCAAGACGCTCTCGCCAGGGTTCCGCATCGGATGGGCGCTGGCGCCCTCGGCGGTGCGCGCCAAGCTCGTTCTTGCCGCCGAGTCCGCGATGCTCAGCCACTCCACCTTCAACCAGATGGTCGTGGGGCGCTACCTGTCCACCCACCCGTGGCGCGAGCAGATCAAGGACTTCAACGAGATGTACCGGGAGCGCCGCGACGCCATGTTCGGCGCGCTGGACGCGCTCATGCCGGCCGGGACCACCTGGACCCGCCCCGAAGGCGGCTTCTTCGTCTGGGTCACCCTGCCCGAGGGGCTCGACGCCAAGGCCATGCTGCCGCGCGCCGTGAGCGAGCGCGTCGCCTATGTCCCGGGCACCGGGTTCTACGCCGGGGACGAGGGGCACCGCCACATGCGCCTGTCGTTCTGCTACCCGACGCCGGAGCAGATCCGCGAGGGCGTGCGGCGGCTCGTCGGTGTGATCAAGAGCGAGACGTCGCTGCGTGATACGTTCGGCAGCACGTCGGTCCCGCCCACCAGCGGCAGTGACGCACCGACGCCCGATATCCCCTGACCCGCAAGGCGCGATCCGCCGTGGTGACATCAGCAGGACAGAAGGAAGGCAGGACCGTGGCCGATCTCGACCGTGTGCTCGTACTCGCGGGTGGGATGTCGCCCGAGCACGAGGTCAGTGTGCGCTCGGGGCGACGCGTCGCCGAGGCGCTGCGCCGCCTCGACATCGAAGTTCAGGTCGCCGACGTCGACTCGGGGCTGCTCGGCATGCTCCGCAACGACCCGCCGCAGGTCGTCTTCCCGGTACTGCACGGCGCCTTGGGTGAGGACGGAGCGGTCCGGGAGATCCTGGAGCTCAGCGGCCTCCCCTATGTCGGCGCACCGCCCCAGGCGTGCCGGGTGGCGTTCGCCAAGCCGACGGCCAAGGCGCTGGTGGCCGAGCAAGGCGTGGCGGTGCCGCGGGGCGTGACCCTGCCGAAGTCGGCCTTCCACGACCTGGGCGCGCCCGCGCTGCTGGAGCGCATCGTGGCGACGCTCGGGGAGTCCCTGTTCGTCAAGCCCGACCAGGGCGGCTCGGCCTTCGGCGCGACCCCGGTCGACTCGGCCGAGGAGCTGTCGGCGGCGCTGGTGAGCTGCTTCGCCTACGGCGACACGGCCCTGATCGAGGAGCGCTTGCGCGGCACCGAGATCGCGGTCAGTGTCCTGGACACCGGCGACGGGCCGGTGGCGCTTCCGCCGGTGGAGATCGTGCCGGACGGCGGCGTGTACGACTACGCGGCGCGCTACACGGCCGGACGCACGGAGTTCTTCTGCCCGGCGCGACTCGACGAGGAGACCGTTCAGGCCGCCGCGGAGGCCGCACTGACGGCCCACCGCGCACTGGGCCTGCGCGACCTGTCGCGGACCGACCTGGTGGTGGACGACAAGGGCACGGTGCGCTTCCTGGAGGTCAACGTCGCCCCGGGGATGACCGAGACGTCCACGTTCCCGATGGCGGTCGAGGCCGCCGACCGCGACTTCGCGCTCACCTGCCGCGAACTCGCCCACCGCGCGATGCTGCGCGGCTGATCACCCGGCCTGCGAGCGCCGCAGGCGCCCCATAGCGACACAAGGGGCTGGTGGGTGGCTCATCTGAGCCACCCACCAGCCCCTTTTCGTGTGCCCGCGAACCCCATCGAAATTGCGTCTGGTCATTCGCGTACGCCGTACGGTACAGTGTACGATCTGGCGCGGGCGGACGAGTGTGCCGCGTGGCGCTTTCGGAAAGGTGGAGCATGACGTTCTCGAACCAGACGAACGGGATCGCGACCGGCTACACGCCGACGGCGGAGGATTTGCAGAGCCTCGAATCCTGGTTCGCCCACTACGACGAGCGCGCCGAGAAGTCGGACGCCGAGGGCATGGAGAACATGGGGATGTTCCCGATGAACCTGGTCAGCGACGACTCCAAGGGCAACGGTGTCGCCGCTCAGTGGACCCGCGAGCAGTACCTGCAGATGCTCACCCACGAGGTCCCGGACGGATCCGCGGACCTGAAGACGGAATCCGTGCGGACGCCGGTGTTCCTGAGCGCCCAATTGGCGGTGGTGTTCACGGAGGCCACCCTGACCATGAACGGCGAGACGATGAAGATGCACTACGCCGATGTCCTGGTGAAGTCGAACGGCGAGTGGGCCTACCAGACCATGGTCCAGAGCGGCTGGGGCGACGCCATGAAGGGCTGACCGCTCCTACTCATGACGTCGCCACGAACGGTGCGGGAGGCTAGACCTCCCGCACCAGCTCCGACGACCACGGGCACCACCGGTTGCCCGGCAGGAACGCGCCGCCGACCTCGTCCAGGTGGTCCTCCACATATTGGATGCTGGCGTCACAGACCTCGGTGGCCTGATCGAAGAATTCGACGGTCTTCGGGTCGAGGTGGTAACTCCACGGGGGGTTGTACGGGGCGGACCTCTTGATGATCACTCCCATGACGGACCGAGACTCGCCATTGGCCAGCATGTTGCGGGCTTCCTTGATCTTGGCGGCGTCGGTCAGCTTGAAAACAAACGTGTCGCCGTGGGAGTCCCTGAACTCGAAATATGCGGGCTTATGGGTTTCGGGCCGCGCGACTGAAGTGTCGGCTTGGGCAGAGGCGGCGCCGGTGAGGACGAGCACAGCGGCTGTGACCAGGACCCCGATCCTGGCAATGATGTGTTGCATGCGTTAGTGCGTCCTTTCATGAGTAGTGCTCCAGGGAATTTGCCCTGGAGCACTATTGCATCTGCGGGGGACAAAAGGGATTAGGCGAGGTCACCGCGCTTGAGGCCGTCGACGAAGGATCTCCACTCGGTCGCGCCGAACGCGAGTGCCCCGAGGTGTCGGTGCTGCGTGTCACGGACGAATGTCGTCCCGGGGGTTTCAGCGATCTCCACGCAGTTGGGATCGTTTGGGCCGCTGTAGGAGGACTTATGCCAGGCAACCTCGACGCAGTTGGGGTTGCTGGCGGCGCGGTGCGTGCTCTTGTGCCATGCAACCTCGACACAGTCTCCTGACGCCTGGGAATAGCTGCTCTTATACCAGTTCACGTGCTGTCTCCTTCACCAGGTTGACGGTGTCTTCGGGGTTGAGAGCCCATGCCTGCACTGTTGAGAAGACACGACTGAGCCGTCGGACTACATCCATGTCGTCTACCAGTGCGCCTCCCGCAGAGTGCTCGCAGTAGGCAAGAGGGGGCTTGTCCGTGAATCCGAGGAGGCGGATCGCACCGGAGAGGCCTGCATGGTTCGGTACTCCTTGAGGTAGCACCTGGAAATGTATCGTGCCGGACTCAACCAGATTCAGGAGATGGGCCAGCTGCTCCTGCATGGCCTCGATGCCTCCGACGCGGCTCCGTATGACGTCTTCCGGGATGACGACCCAGAGATCGGGCTTGTTGTTGCTGGTCAGAACGTCAAGTCGGCGACACCTGGACTTGACAAGCTTTTCGATTTGATCAGAGGAGTCGGTCGGCCGTCCGTGGGAGAAGATCGCCCGTGCGTATCCAGGAGTCTGCAGTAACCCCGGCATGACAAAAGGGTGCCAGGTCCGTATTTCCGTCGCTCGTTCCTCTGAAGTGACGACCTGTCGGTACCAGTCGGGCTGTTCAGCTGAATTCAGGCTGTCAGTCCAGCGCCGGTGTAACGCTCCGTTCGTAGTGAAAACGGATTCCAGTGCGTCCACATGATCCCGTTTTGGTGTGCGTGTCCCCCTCTCGATCGCCCCGATCATTGCGGGAGATAGAGCGACCTGCTTGGCGAGCTGAGCTTGCGAAAGCCCAGCTTGGATCCGTAACCGTCGTATCTCCCGTCCGAATCGCGCCCAAGTCGGGTTGATCTTTTCTGTCATTCATACAGCGTCGCACGGAGTGACTACACATCACCACAGACTCAGACGATCGGATACAGAAGTGTGGCTTCAATGGCAGCTCTGAGGCTGTAGCGGAATTGTGGGGGTAGGCACGACGAAGGGAGAAGAGATGAAAGTCAGGCGGCCGCTGCGGGTGCGGCCTTACATCCCCCACATGATTACCATTGCGGGGCGGGTGATCGCCTTGCGGATCACAAGTAGGCGATGGTAGCGATGATCGTCCCTCAGCCCACGTGGGTAACCCGTTCGGGCATCACGACAGTGACGCGCGGGCGAATCCAGATCATCTACGACCGGTACGCCGCTGAATGCCGCTGCTGGTCAGTCTTCTTCGACGACCGACCGGTCGCTGAGCGCGTGAGCATGGATGACGCCCACTGGTCCCTGCTCATGAACGGCGTGCCCACCATGATCGAGGCCGTTGACCTGCTCAACGCTGCCAAGGGCGACCAGAACGCGCGCCGACGCCTGAAGCGTCAGTACGACAACGGGCAGCGCTAACTGTCCATCGTCCCTCTTTCCTCTCCGACGCGCAGGTCGGAGAGGGGCCCACCGGGAGGACCACTGAGGGGTTGGTCCGTGCCCGGAACCGGGTGCCCCCGAGCGAGGGAAAGCAAAGGGGGCACCCGGCTTTATCCCAACTGGGCAGCCCCCTCCACAACGGCTTCCCGAGACTGCCGTGTGGTCAACAGCCCAAACCCGAGCCGTCAACCGACGGCACGCGCGTACCGCTGGATGGTGCTGATTCGGGGATTACCTCCGATTCGCTCCAGATCGGACACCACAGATTGTGTCGTCCCCATCCGGTCGGCGACATCGCTCTGGCTGAGTCCTCCCTGCTCGCGGAGGCTGATGAGCGCATCCATGAGGTCGGCGTGCTCGCGGGCGTCTTCTTCTGCCTGCTGCTGTCGCGGATCCTCTGGGTTTACGCCGAGGTATTCGTACAGACCTGTTCCCATGATGCTGCTCCTTGTCGGCCTAACGCCCGACTCACCGTACGGCCCGCTACCGCGATGCGGGCGCGGATCAGCAGGATCGCGCGTCGTAGACTCCTGGGATGGACCGCCCATATGACATCGTGCTCTACGGCGCCACAGGATTCAGTGGTGGCCTTACCGCCGACCAGCTCGCCGCCAACGCTCCGGACGACACGCGCTGGGCCTTGGCCGGGCGCGACCGGGCGCGGCTGGAGGCCGTCCGCGAACGCCTCGCCGGGATCAACCCGGCCTGTGTGGAGCTCGATCTGCTAATCGCCGACTCAGCTGACCCCGACTCGATGCGGGCCGTCGCCGAGTCCGCGCGGGTCGTGGCCGCCGCTGCCGGTCCCTATGCCGCTGTTGGTGAGCCCATGGTCGCCGCGTGCGCGCGGGCCGGGACCGACTACATCGACCTCACCGGAGAATCGGTCTTCGTCGACCAGATGTACGTCCGGTACCACGAGGAAGCGCTGCGCACCGGCGCCCGCCTGCTCCACGCCTGCGGTTTCGACTCCGTTCCCCATGACCTCGGGGCCTACTTCACCGTCCAGCACCTGCCCGAGGACGTTCCGATCACCATCGAAGGCTTCGTCCGCATGTCGACGACGCCCTCCGGCGGGACCTGGCACAGCCTCATCGGGATGGTCGCCGACCAGGGTGCTGCCACGCGCGCTGCGAAGGAACGGGTCGCCACGGAGCGACGCCTGTCGCGCGCCGAAGAAGGCGCGACGGAACGACGTGCCCGGGTCGAGCAGCGTCCGGTGCCGCGTACACGCCTGACCAAGGGGTGGGCGCTGCCGATGCCGACGCTGGACCCGCAGATCATCCGGCGATCGGCCGCTGTCCTCGACCGGTATGGGCCCGACTTCCGCTATGGCCAGTACATGGTGACCCGGCGCCTGGTCGGTGCGGCGGGGACGGCCGCCGGAGCGGGCGGACTGGTCGTGGCGGCCAAGATCCTCCGGGTTCGGGACTACCTGCTCGGCAAGCGCCAGCAGGGCGAGGGCCCGTCGGAGGAAGAGCGCGCCGAGGGGAACTTCGTGTTGCGCTTCCTTGGGGAAGGCGGCGGCCGCCGCGTGGTCACGGAGGTCGCGGGCGGTGACCCGTATGACGTCACGGCCGTCATCCTCTCCCAGGCCGCGCTGTGCATGGCCCACGACGATCTCCCGGAGACCTCGGGCCAGGTCACCCCGGCCGTCGCTATGGGCGACGCGCTGACCCCCCGTCTGCAACACCAGGGCATCACCTTCCGCCTCCTCAAGGAGGAGTGATCCGCGCAGAAGGGCGACAGGGCGGTACCGGCCTCCAGTGATGAGCCGACACGGCCTTACCGTGGGGGGACCTGGCATCAGGCCGGACAGTCCTCAGCCGAGTGCTCGCCCGCGGTGGGAGACATAACGAGGAGCCCCCACCCCTTCGAACAGGGGCGACATAGAGTGGACTGATGGCAGACCCCCTGGTCCCCTCCTCGCCATCCCACCCATCAGGGGACGCGCGCTGGCCCGGGGAGTTCCGTCCCTACCAGGGGGAGGCCCTGGACGAGGTCGACGCGCGGTGGGCCGACGGGCATCGGCGGACCTGGGTGGTGCTGCCGCCGGGCGCGGGCAAGACGCTCGTCGGGCTTGAGGCCGCCCGACGGCTCGGGCGGCGGACGGTCGTCTTCGCGCCCAATACCGCTATCCAAGGGCAGTGGGTCTCCCACTGGCACGCCTTCGAGCGGCCTGACGGGTGCGACGCCGGGACCGGGCGGGACCTCGGGCACCAGGTCACGGTCCTCACCTACCAGTCGCTCGCCGTCTTCGACCCCGACACCGAGACCGACGAAGAAGGGCGCGAGACCACCCCCGCCACCATGAAGGAGCGGCTGCACGCCAACGGTGCCGCGCTCGTCGATGCCCTGCACTCGGCCGGTCCCCTCACCGTCCTCCTGGATGAGTGCCACCACCTGCTGCAGGCCTGGGGGCGCCTCCTCGACGAAGTCCTCGCCGAACTCGACGACGCCTACGTCATCGGCCTGACCGGCACCCCCGCCGCCAGCCTCACCGCCTCCGAGCACGACCTCGTCGACCGGCTCTTCGGGCCGCCGATCACCGGCGCGTCCATCCCGGCGCTGGTCCGCAGCGGCTACCTGGCCCCCTTCGCCGAGCTCGCCTACGTCACCGAGCCCACGGCCGTCGAGCGCGATTACCTGGCCGAGCAGGGCTCCAGGTTCAGCGAGATGTGCACCGACCTGCTCGCCCCGGGCTTCGCCGACACCGACTTCCTCCCGTGGCTGCACGTCCGTTTCACCGAGCGCGCGACCGGCGACGGCGACAGCGGCGGCGGTGACGGCACGGTCGGTCGGCTCCCTTGGCCGCGGCTGGCCGCCCTGGAACCGGAGTTGACCGACGCGGTCCTGCGGCTGCACTACGTGGGCCTGTGCGAGCTACCCGACGGCGCCCGGCTGCTGGAGCGCCACCGCCACCCGCCGCACGCCGAGGACTGGACGGTGCTCATCGGGGACTACGCCCGGCGCTGCCTGGACGCGGGCTCGGAGCGCGACCGGGCGGCCTACGAGCGTATACGGGCCGCACTCCCGTCGGTCGGCTACCACCTCACCAAGCGCGGGATCCGTCGCGGGGCCTCGCCGGTAGACCGGGTACTCGCCCGCAGCGCCGCCAAGTCCTACGCCACGGTGGAGATCGTCGCAGCCGAGGCGGGCACGATCGGCTCTCGGATGCGTGCCTTGGTGCTGTGCGACCACGAGCACGCGGCGGCACGCGCCCCGGCGCGCCTGCGCGGGGTACTCGCCGACGACGCGGGGTCGGCGTGGTTGCAACTGGAGCTGCTGGCCGCCGACGACCGCACGGACGGGTTCGACCCGATGCTGGTCACGGGGCGCGCGGTGGCGGCCGGTCCGCACACCGCCGCCGCGTTCATCGCCTACGCGGAGGCTGAGCGGCCGGTCCTGGAGCTGAAGGCGCGCCTCGACGGGAAGCTGTGCCGCATCGAGGGCTCGTGGAACGCGCGCGACCGGGTCGAGCTGGTCACCCGGTTCTTCGAGGAGGGGCACTGCCAGGTGCTGGTGGGCACCCGCGCGCTGCTGGGGGAGGGGTGGGACGCCCGCGGGGTGAACACGGTCGTCGACGTGACGACGGCGACGACGCCCACGGCCGTCGTCCAGAGCCGCGGGCGCGCGCTGCGCCTGGACCCGTCCTGGCCGGACAAGACCGCGCACACGTGGACGGTCGTGTGCGTGACCCACAACCACCCGCGGGGCGCGGCGGACTGGGACCGCTTCGTCCGCAAGCACGAGGGGTACCTGGGGGCCGACGCCGAGGGCGAGGTGATGAGCGGCGTCGCGCACGTCGACCCGGCGTTCTCGCCGTTCGAGCCGCCTGACTCGAACGAGCTGGACGCGGTCAACGCGCGGATGCTCGTGCGCGCGGGGCGACGCGAGGAGACCCGCCGCCGGTGGCGGGTCGGGTCGGCCTACTCCGACCTCCTGCTGCCGACCCTGCGGGTGCGCCCGGATCGGCCGACCACGCCGCCGGGCGGGGAAGCGCGCGGGGACGGCGCCGCCATCGGTGCAGCCGTGGGCGCGTCCATGGACGAGGGCGCGGTGTCGACTGCGGCGGCCGTGTGCCCGGACGGGGGACCGGGACGCAGCGCGGCGCTCACAGTGGTCGGCACCGCAGCGGACGGCGGGCCGCCCGAGGCTGTCCCCGCCGCTGCGGGCGCCGTCGAACGGCCCGCCCTCCCGGACGCGGGCCGAACGCGGAAGGGCCATCTCCTGTCCTCCCCGCTGCCGTCCAGCCCCGTGGCCGGGACGTTGATGGCGATGGGCGCGCTGTCCTGGGCGGGCTCGGTCGCGGTAGCCGCGAGCGGGGTGCCAGGGATCGTCGTCCTGGCCGCCCTGGGCGTCCTCCTGGTCGCCGCGGGTGCGGCTGCGGAGGGTCGGCGTCGCCGGTCCGACCGGATCCGGGCGGCCGAATGGCTGCTCGCGATCGCCGCGCGGCCGGTCGATACCGCGCGCTACGCCTGCGCGGTCGCCGACGGCCTGCACACGGTCGGGCGCTCCTCGGCGGGGGCCGAGGGGGTGCGCGTGACCGTGGACGCCGACGGCGTGTACCGCTACACCCTCACTGGCGCCGGCCCCCAGGCGGCCGAGGACTTCGCCACCGCCTTGGACGAGGTGCTGGCCCCGCCGGTGGGCAGCCCGCGCTACATCCTGAGCCGCTACGTCATTGACGAGCCCGCCGACGACCGCGACGCCCGGGGCCGGGCGTGCGCCCTGGTCGGGGGAGAGCCCCACGCCAACCACGCGGTGTACCACGTCGTCCCGACCGTCTTCGCCCGCCGCCGGGCCGACGCCAAGGCGTTCGCCGAAGCCTGGAGCACGTGGGTCTCGGAGGGCGAACTCACCTACGCGCCCAGCGCCCGCGGTCAGGAGATCCTCGCGGCCCAATACGGCACCGACCCCACCGGCGTGACCACCGCCCGCCGCCTTTCCTGGACCTAAGTGCCGTAGCAGGCAGCGTTCGCCCTGGAGGCCGTGACACGCGTCGGTCGATGTCCGCAGTCGGCCCGCGTAATCGAGGGACATGGCGGCCCGGCCTTCGGCTCCGCCGCCGCGACGATGCGCTTCGCGTGTCGTGCTGTTGACCGCCGCGATCGACGGCTCCGGAAAACCCTTCGACAGCTTTGCGGAGTCCTGACACCGTGGCGCACTATGGCGAACCTCGAGCTTGTGACCGCCGCGGACGTGCAGCTCATGCAGGGTCTGGCGCAGCGTGTCACCGCCACCCGCCCCGAGCTGGTGAACAGCGACGCCACGTTGGGCGAGCTGGCCTGGAACTGGGGCAAGGGGCACGCCAGCGACGGCGCGAGCTGGCCGCGTCGGCTGTGGTTCTCTGGCGGGGATCTGGTGGCGTGGAGCTGGGCCTGTCTTCCGCACCGGGTGAGGCGGAGCGACGGGTCGGTGAAGGACGTCACCGGTGCCTATCTGGCGTATCAGGTCCATCCCGGCCACGCCGGGCTGGTTGACGAGGTGATCGACTGGTACGACGGTACGGCGGCGGACATCGAGCGTACGGTGATGCCGAGCGCCGCCGATGAGTTCGCGCTGGAGCGATGGACGGCGCACGGCTATGAGACCGACCCGGCCTCGCTCGGCGACGCCGGGTACTGGACCCAGCTCAACGAGCGGGACCTCACCGACGTGGAGGAGCCGGTACTGCCGGACGGATTCCGGTTCCGCACCGCCGAGGAGGCCGGGCCCAAGGCCGCGGTCCAGGCCCATCTGGACGCCTGGGCTCCCTCGACCTACACGGCTGAGAGCTACCAGGGCGTCCGGCAGACGGCGACGTATCGCGGCGACCTGCACATCCTGGTAGAGGCGCCGGACGGAACGATGGCATCCTCCACGATCATGTGGCTCGACGAAGCGAACCAGACCGCTGAGTTCGAGCCGGTCGGGACACATCCGGACTACCGGCGTCGGGGGCTGGCAAGAGCGATGCTTCTACACGGGATGCACCTGGCGCGGGCGGCCGGGGCCACTCATATGACGGTCGCCTGCCTGGGTGCACCGGGGCATCCCAAAGCGCGCGAGCTGTTCCACAGCGTCGGGTTCCGGGAGTTGGCGCGCGACGCGCCGCTCATCAAGACCCCGACCGCGGGCTGAGGGCTGGTCGTTCGGGTCGTCGCTGGTCAAGCCACGCTGGCTCGGGCGACGACCTGACGTAGAGGGGTGTCGTCGGCGTGGCGGTTTCGCCAGATGATGTAGCGGCGGACCACGCTGCCTGGCCTGTTGTGGCTGCGGTGGTCGGTGCCGTCCAGCGCGACGTAGCGCAGGGCGGTGAACTGGGCCTCGACGCGGTTCAACCAGGGGCTGTTGGTCGGGGTGGAGGCGAACTCGACGTTGTTGCCCGCGGCCCAGTCGCCGACCTGGGTGTCCTTCTTCGTGGTCGGGTGCGGGGACAAGTTGTCGAGCACGATCGCGATCCGGATCTCGGGGCGGGTAGCGGCTGCGCAGGTAGCGGCAGAACTCCGGGAACCTCGTGTGGTTCGTCTACGGCTTGATGTGGGCGTAGAGCTTGTCGTTGCCGAGGTCGTGGGCGGCGAACGGGTGCCGGACTCCGTGCGGTCGGGTGTAGATGTCCCGCCGACGGGGCCTGGGCTCCCGGTCGGAGGCCGTGTGCCGTCCGCTGCGCTCGGCCCGCTGCCGCCCCGGGTGGGGCTTGAGGTTCAGCGGACCGAACTCATTCAGGCAGAAGATGGCCCCAGGCTCCCCGTCCTCTGGGTATGACTGCGCCGTCGGCGTTGACGTTGTGGATCACGTCGCGAACCCGGTCCGGGCTGGTGAACGTCACCTCGGCGATCTTCGCTGCGGGCATCTTCTGCGCGGAGAGCATCACCATATGGGCACGCCGCCAGGTCACCACCGACCCGCTGCCCCTCCGGACGATCCGCAGCAGCCTGCGGCCCTCGTCATTGTCGATCTTCCGAACCTGAACCCTGTCGGCCACGTCGGCCAGCGTGCGCTGAACGCGCTGATCGGGCGCGGAACCCGATCAGCGCGTCGCGGACGACAGGGGTATCAGCTCAGGTGCCGAGTGAAGAACCGCAGCGAGCTGTCGAGTTCGAACATCGGGACCTCCGCGTGCTTGCCGGGGTTGGCGTGCAGCGTCTTCTCGGCTGAGGCGAAGAGGTCGAACAGCGCCAGACTCGCCGCCCGCGGCACCCGCTCGTCGTCCCATTGCACCAGGAACTCCACCGGGACGGTGATCTGTGCGGCGGCCTCGGCAGAGGTCTCCGCCCCGTTCAGGCCCAGCACCGCCGCGCGGATGCGGGGCTCGGCTGCGATGAACGGAATGCCGAGTCCGCAGCCCAACGACATCCCCCAGTAGCCCACCGGGTAGGCGCCGACGTGGTCCAGTTCCTGGACCGCGTCCAAGACCGCCCGCCATTCCGGGACGCTCTGGTTGGCGAGGAGGGTGTGGAATTCGGCGAGCACCGGAGCCACGTCCCCGCCGGTCTGCATGCGGTTCCGCATCTCGCCGATGAGCCGGTTGTGTTCCTTGGTTCGCGGCCGGTCGCCATGGGCGGGCGCGTCGATGGCCGCCACCGCGAAGCCGCACTCGGCCGCGAAGCGGCGGGCACGCGCCACGATGCCGGGGGCCTTCTTGTGCTGGCCGCCGCCGTGTCCCATCAGGATCAGAGGGCGGGTACCGGCGGTGCCGTCCGGAGTCCACAGCACGCCGGGGATCTCACCCAAGGTGAAGGGGAGAGTGAAGAGCTGTTCGATGACGCCGTCGGACGACGTCTGGGAGGTGAAGCGCAATTGCGTTTCAAGCCTTTCGGGATGCCTTCTACGGGCACTCCCTAGCCCATGCAGGGGAGGGAGCCCCGACCTGTCACAGCGTTGATCGGTCTCACCTCCTCAGTTCGCAGCAGCACTTGGCGACGCTGAACGTACCACAACCGGCTTCACCTGTCCGCGATCTCGCCGGGGCGAACACTGTCTGACGCAGCACTAGATCGTTAATGGGAGGCCCCCGATGCGCTGTGGCGCCTCGCGGGTGACGGTGAACCGCGTATCGGCGGTAGCGATTGACCCACTTCGACGCACACGCCCTCGGGACTCCCATCCCGGTCGCGACGTGCGCAATCGGTCGGGTACGGCACCGCTCGACAAGCCGCTGTCGTCCTCAACGCTGACCGGGCGTTGGCTTGGGTCACGACTGAAATCAGCTGACTACGCCGTCAGACGGGTCATCAACGTCCTGCCCCGCAACACCTAGCAGATTGGCGGGATGATTCTGCCGGGTGACCAGGTGGTCGGGGTATTCAGGCCATACCGGGATATGGGCAGGCGGATAAGGGGGATTGTGTCGCTGTCCCGGTAGGCGGAGCGTGCGCTGTGCTGAAAAGTGGCCGATTGGCCACCACAGTCAGCGTTTGGAGCGAAGTGAAGCGTTACGCAGCCGTCCTCGTCATCGCCGCACTCATCCTGGGTGGCGTGGCGTCCCCCGCCCATGCCGCCAAGGGCACCTTCTCCTACACGGTCGGTTTTCACGAGCCCAACCTCGTCAACCCGCAGAACTACATGTGCCACAAGCTCGCCGAGACTCTTCCCGCCCGCCTGCTGACCAACCACACCGATGCCCGTGCGCTGGTCTTCGACGAGTCCGATTGCCATACGTTCGTGTCCGCCCTGGAGCCCGGCGAGACCGGTTCTCCAGTGATGACGGGGCGCAGCGTGGCGTTCCTCTAGTGGTCACATGACACGGCCGGGCGGAGCGGAGTCCGGACAAGGGGAGCATGTTCAGTCGAGGGCGGGGCCAGCAGTGGGGGACATGACGGGGAGCCCCCACCTGGCCTCGGCGATGCGTCGTGCGCACTCGGCCTGGCCCTCGGTGGAAGGCCCCCAGTTCAGGCCGTCCAGGACCGCGTCGAACGATGCGAGGATCCGTCCGTGGATACGCCCGTTGTCCGGGTCCGGGCGGCGGGGGAGGAGCTCGGTGATGCGCGCGACCATCCGCAACTGGGCATGCGAACGGTGGTTCGGGTGGAGGACTTCCTGGTATCCGAGGTACACGGGGTCGGCGATCCGCACCTGCACCTCCTCATCGACCTCGCGAACGAGGGTGGCGACGCGGTCGGAGTCGTAGAGCTCGGGGGTGCCGCCGGGAAGGCCCCAGTGGCCATCGTCGATCCTGGCCATCACGCGCCCGTGGCCGTCGACGAGCCATCCATAGACCTGGGTGATCTCCATACCGTCGGGAACCGCGGCGTCGGCGTACCAGCGGTAGCTGTCCTGAGACGGATACGTCATGGGGCACAACCCTAAGGGCCTCAGTGCGCCGCATGATGAGGGTCATCCGCCGGACCGGCCCTCGATCCAGTAGAACTGGGTGAAGTGGCGGGAGCGGTCGAGCCCCAGGTCCCCGCGCAGGACGGGGCGCAGCGTCTTGATCAGTTTCCTTTCCCCGGCGGCCCACGCGTACAGGCCGTCCATCGGGCGGGTCGACGCACGCACGGCGTCGGCCAGTGCGGCACCGCGCTCCGGGCTGGGGGCGACCCACTGCCAGTCGGTCTGGGCGTCGGAGCCGTTCCGGACGGTGCGCGGGAGGTCCGCGGTGTCGTCGTGGCCGTCCTCGATCACCACTTGTACCGGGATGTCGGACGGGATCGCGTCAAGCCAGCTGTTGATGGCGGGCAGTGCGGTGATGTCGCCGGCCAGCAGCACCTGTCCGGTGTCGGGGGGAAGGGCGATCTTCGCCGGGGTGAGCGCGACTTCCAGGACGTCCCCGACGGCGGCCTGTTTCGCCCAGTCGCCCGCGGGGCCGGCGGTGGTGTGCAGGACGAAGTCCAGCGCGAAGGTTCCTTCGTCGGGCCGGACGTCGACGAGGGTGTAGCCGCGCTGGCTGACGTAGGTGTCGCCTCTGGCGGGGTTGGGCACCCACAGCCGCAGCCATAGCGTCGGGAACACGTCCAGATCGCTGACGAAGTCCGGCGCGGAGAAGGTGATCCGCCGATACCAGGGCGTGAAGTCGCGTACTGCGGTCACGGTGACGGGGTGGTTGGTCACGCCCATGACGCGCAGCACTCCGCGCTGCCAGTTCGCTGCCATCAGCGGCTCCTTTGCTCGTTTCCGGTCGCTGCGAGCCGGGCGGCGTTTCCGATGGTCCGTGCGTGCGCTCGAACCGCACGCACGGAAGCCATTGGTCAATTAGGTGAGCCTATCCTAATTTTTCGTCAAGTGGGGCGGTCGTAGTCGTATCGGTCGGCGCAGGGGGAACGGTCTGAGGGACGTCGGCGGGCGAGAGGGCTGAGGGCCAGCCCCACGGCGACCGACACCGTCGGGGTCGGCGACGATCACGGCGCCGCCGAAAGCGCCGCCGAGAGCTGCCCCGACGTATACCGAGCTGCTGTGGACCGCCAACGCCTGCGTCGCGACGCGCTCGCCCGCGCGGACGAGCATCAGGGCTTGCAGGCTGGGCGGTACCGCCCACGCAGAGGCGGACCAGCAGGCCAGCAGTGCTGCTGCGAGGGCGACCGGTACCGGTTTGAGTATCCAGAGCATTGCGAAGGCGGTCATCGCCGCGCAGAACAGCGCCCCGGCGGCGACGAACGCGCGCATGGGGCCCAGGCGGTCGACCAGTCGCCCGGCGGCCCGCGTGCCCAGGACACCGACGATCCCCGAGAGCGCCAGCAGACCGGCCAGCAGGAGGGAGCCGAGGCCGAGCAGGCCGCCGAACGCGAACGTCGCCTCCCGTCCCAGGGAGGCTCCGATCCGGGTCCCGGCCGGGACGCCGATGAGGATGGCGCCGGTCAGCCCCGTCATGACCGTGGCCAGGTACCGACCCTTGCGTTCGGTGGGAGCTTCGGTGCTGGCCGCCGCCAGGGCTGTCGGCAGGACGACGGCGGCTGACAGCGCCGCGACGACCCGCAGGGCCATGAGCAGGCCGTAGTCGTCGACGAGCAGCACGGCGAAGTTCGCGGCGGCGAAAGCCGTGAGGGCGCAGAACAGCGCCGACCGGCGCGGTGAGGGCGTAGATCAGGGAGTAGGCGGTCACGAGCTGCCCGGCCGCGGCCTCCGATACGCCGACGTCAGAGGCGATGGCGGGGCGAACGCCGATGATGATGAAGTCGTCGGTCTGGACCGCGAACGCGGCGAGCGTCACCGCGGCGAGCCACATAGGGGGTTGCTGGAGAGTTCTTCGCGTGCGGTAAGGGTAACAAATGTTTCCCTTGTGAGTGTGCCAGAGTTGAGGACCGGGAGGTGACGCGCCACATGCCCAGAACCGCCGACCCCCGGCGCCGCCTTGAGGTCGTCGACGGCGTGATCGAACAGCTCGCGCGTACGGGTATCTCCGACTTCTCGCTGCGCACGCTCGCGCAGGGGCTCGGACACAGCACCCGCGTCCTGACCCACCACTTCGCCGACAAGAAGGCCCTGCTGGAGGCGGTCCTGCAGCGGTTGGACCAGCGCCAGCACGAGGAGCTGCGCTCCACACCGGGCTGGGACGACCCCTCCGTGCCCGTGGGCTCCATCGTCCGAGCCGCCTGGAAACGCAACCTCGGGCCCGACGAACTGGCCATGACCCGGCTCATCCGCGAGATCGAGGGCTTGGCCGCCGCCGGGCGCCTCCCCCTGCACGTCCCGGGCTTCGTCCGCGGGCGCGCCGACTTCGTCGCCTCCTGCCTGGTCACCCGAGGCCTGAGCCGCGACGACGCCATCACCAAGGCGACCGTGCTCAACGCCGCTTTCGGCAGCCTCGAAGGGGACTACCTCATCACCGGCGACGAGGAACGGGTCGAGCGCGCCCTCGACGCCCTGTGCTCCTGGATCGACGCCTGCGTGGCCGCCGGGCAGAGTTGAGAGACGGCCACAGCCGCCGGGTTCACCAGGACGTGTTTCTACGGCGTACCGTCCTGGCCTGCGACCCATGAGACGACGAGAGGGCGCGCCGATCTCGGCGCGCCCTCTCCGTGTCGCTCGTGCCGCTCTCGCGGTAGGCCCGCCTAGTGCTCCAGCACCCGCCGCAGGGCGGCCAGTACCAGTTCGGCGCGGTCGAGGCGGGCGTTGTGGCCCATCAACCCGATCCTCCAGATCGAGGAGGCGAGTTCGCCCACGCCTGCCCCGATCTCGATGTCGTATTCGTTCAGCAGGCGTTCGCGGACCTTGGCCGAGTCCACGCCCTCCGGGACACGAACCGACGTCAGCTGGGGGAGGCGGTGGCCTTCCCTGGCGAACAGCTCCAGGCCCATCTCCTGCAGGCCCTCCTGGAGGCGGGTACCCGCCGCGCGGTGCCGATCGGTGATGGCGTCCAGCCCCTCGGCCTGGATGCGCTCGAGCGCGGCGTCCAGCGAGGCGATCATCGCGGTCGGGGCCGTGTGGTGATAGACGCGGCCGCCGCTGCCCGGGGTGCCGTGGACATAGGCGCCCAGCAGGCTGAGGTCCAGATACCAGACCGGAGGAACCTCCACCCGGCGCTCCCAGGCACGCTCGGAGAAGGTGAAGGGGGCGAGACCGGGCGCGACGCCGAGGCACTTCTGCGTTCCGGAGTAGGCGATGTCCACGCCCCACTCGTCGATGGCGACCGGGATACCGGCCAGTGAGGTGACGCAGTCGGCCAGCAGCAGCGTCTCCGGCGACCGCGCCCGAAGGGCCGCGCCCAAAGCCGCGATGTCGCTCTCGACACCGGTGGAGGTCTCGGCGTGTACCGCCGCGACGATCGCCGGAGCGGGGTGCGCGGCCAGCACACGCTCGACGTCGACCGGTTCGCCCCACGTGTGGTCGATACGGATGACCTCGGCACCGTAGCGGGAGGCGACCTCGCACATGCGGACGCCGAACACGCCGTTGACCGCGACCACGACGACATCGCCGGGCCGGACGGTGTTGGCGAAGGCGGCCTCCATGCCGATCGAACCGGTCCCCGACAGCGGGAGCGTCACCGGGTTGGTCGTACCCCATGTCGCGCGCAGGCGGTCGCACGTCCGGTCCAAGAGCTTGATGAACTCCGGATCCAGGTGCCCCAGCAGGGGTGCGGCCAGCCCGGCCGTCGCCTCGGGGTAGGGATTGCTCGGTCCAGGTCCCAGGAGGATGCGCTCGCTCAAAGCCATGCGGATCACTCTAAAGGCGGCCGGCTTTCCGCTGATCACCGCCCCTGTCTTCACGGGAAGGACGAGGCACCGAGCGGAGAGTGACCGCGTCTGAACTGGGGTGGTAGCAGGACGTATCGTGCATTCTGACCGTTTGAGGAATGGGCGGACCGCAGCGACAGTGGTGGAGGGTGACGCGTGGACACATCGCGCAGCGGGCAGAGCGGGCCGTGCGCAACCCGCGAGAGGGACCGGAGCACCAGGGGAGTGGTCGATGGCCGTCCGGGCGGGGCGCCCGACGGGATCACGGTGCGCCCCGTTCTGATCACCGACCCCCTGGCCGCGCCCATGATCGCCGAACTCACCGCCGAATACTGCCGCCGCTACGGCGAGGAGAACGGCCGCAACGAGATGAACTCCATCCCCGACTCCGACTTCGCCCCTCCCCACGGCGGCGTCCTGCTCCTGGAGGAAGACGGCGAGATCATCGCCGGTGGGGCGTTCCGCCGCTGGGAGCACGACCTGCCGGGAGCCAGGGCCACCAGTGCCGGAACGGGCGCAACGGTCGAGTTCAAACGCGTGTGGACCGCCAGCGCCCACCGGCGCCGCGGCCTTGCCCGCCGCGTCATGGCCGAGCTGGAGGCGGCGGCCCGGCGCACCGGATACCGCACCGCGTTCCTCATCACCGGCCCGGCCCAGCCCGAAGCGATCGCGCTCTACACCCGACTCGGCTACACGCGGCTCGACCCCGCCGACACCCCGGGCGTCATCTACCCCGACTGCGTCCCGTTCATCAGGTCGCTGGTGGAGGACGGCGAAGAGGCTGCCCCGTAACCCGACAGGGGCACAAAGTGTCCTGGTTGTTGGGGTCAGTGCCCGAGGCCGCTCAGGTAGAGGACCTACAGCGCCGCGTAGGGGACGAGCAGCAGGGCGGTCGCGCCCAGCCGGGACAGAAGTCGACCGGGTCTCCTTCGAGGATGCCTCCGGCTTGGGCCGGGGAGGAATCGAACCCCTGCGTAGCAGGGCAAGTACGGGGTTTCGCCCCTAGGGCGAAAGACCGCCCACGTGATCGGGTAATCGGCTAAGGTGTACCGCGTGCGTTGCGAGAACCAAGCGCGTACACCGTGCTGGTCGAGAACCAAGACGGCACAGAACCACCCAGCTTTGCCGTACCAAACCGGGCAGGTTCCGTCCCGGCTGGTGGTGAGGGAGTAGGACCTTTCAGGTCGCTGGCCTGCGGGGCTTCCTGAGCCAGGAATCCCCCTGCTTTAGCCGGGGGAGGGTTCAAAATTCGTCGGCCGGGCGGCGAGGTCGCCCGGACGGCAGTCCATCGGCAGATACTCGGTGAGCAGCCACTGGGCGCTGTACAACGGGACGAGTGCGAAGACGCCGAGCAGCAGGTTGAGCACCACGGAGGCCACCAGCGTCCATCGTGGACGGCCCCCGTTCCCCGCCGTCCGGTCGGGTGCCTGGGCGGTGGGGTCCGTTGCCATACTGGGGCCGCTCCGATTCTGTGCCTCGGTCGAGGGTGATGACCGGACATCGTACGCAGAGCCGCTTCCACTCGTTCAAGCGGAGCCGCTTCCGAGTTGTCGACCGCTGTCGGCGCCGTGGCCGCTGCGTCCACAGGGACGGCGCACTTTGGCGATGCGTCGACCCGACCCTCGTACGATGATGGGGTGAGCCGTCACAAGCGGCTTCCAGTACACGCACTCGACGAGGAGGGCCCTACCGTGTCCGAGCACCAGCGTCCGCAGTCCGCGACGGAACCCACCAGCACCGCAGACGCACCGGTGTTCACGCCGCGGAAGAACGGTCAGGCGCAGGCGCCCTCCGACGAGCTGGTCGCCTGGATGCGCACCGGGTGGGCCGACACCGAGATGCGCGACCTCAAGCCCGTCGAACAGGCCGAATACACCGCCAGGCGCCGCGCCGCACTCGGCGCCCGCTTCCCCGGCGAACGCCTGGTCATCCCGGCGGGCAACCTCAAGACCCGCTCGAACGACACCGAGTACCCGTTCCGCGCCGCCTGCGACTACGTCTACCTCTCCGGCGACCAGACCGACGACGGCTGCCTGGTCTTCGAGCCGCGCACCGAGGGCGGGCACGACGTCACCGCCTACCTCCGCCCCCGCTCCAGCCGGGAGAACGGCGAGTTCTGGCTCGACGGCCACGGCGAGCTGTGGAGCGGCCGCCGCGAGAGCCTTCAGGAGTCCGCCGCCCTGCTCGGCCTGGACACCGCCGACGTGCGCACGCTGCCCGACGTCCTGCGCGACGCGCCCGCCGCCCCCACCCGGATCGTGCGCGGCCATGACAGCTCGCTGGAGTCCGTCCTCAACGAGGTGCGCGGCGGCGCCTCCCCCGCCCAGGAGGAGCGCGACGCCGCGGCCGAGCGCGACGAGGAACTGGCCGTCACGCTCCACGACCACCGCCTGATCAAGGACGAGTGGGAGGTCGCCCAGCTGCAACAGGCCGTCGACTCCACCGTGCGCGGCTTCAACGACGTGGTCGGCGCGCTCCCCAAGGCCAAGGCCACCTCCGAGCGCTACGTCGAGGGCACGTTCTTCCTGCGTGCCCGGGTCGAGGGCAACGACGTCGGCTACGGCACCATCGCCGCCTCCGGCCCCAACGCCACCACCCTGCACTGGGTGCGCAACGACGGCCCGGTGCGCGACGGCGAGCTGCTGCTGCTCGACGCGGGCGTCGAGACCACCACGCTCTACACCGCCGACGTCACCCGCACGATTCCGACCTCCGGAACGTTCACCGACGTCCAGCGCCGTGTCTACGACCTCGTGTACGCCGCCCAAGAGGCCGGGATCGCCGCCGTCGCGCCGGGCAAGCCGTTCCGCGCCTACCACGAGGCCGCGCAGCGCGTCCTCGCCGAAGGCCTGGTCGAGTGGGGGCTGCTCGACGGCCCGGTCGACACGGTGGTGGAGCAGGGCTTGCAGCGCCGCTACACGCTCCACGGCACCGGGCACATGCTCGGTCTGGACGTGCACGACTGCGCGGCCTCGCGCACCGAGCTCCACCTCTACGGCGACCTCCAGCCCGGCATGGTGCTCACCGTCGAGCCCGGCCTGTACTTCCAGCCCGACGACCTCACCGTCCCTGAGGAGCTGCGCGGTATCGGCGTGCGCATCGAGGACGACGTGCTGGTGACCCCGGAGGGCAACCGCGTCCTGTCGGCCGGTCTGCCGCGCCGCTCTGACGAGGTCGAGGCCTGGCTGGCCGAGAAGCTGCCCAAGGCCTGACACGGCACGGCTTCGCCGGGCACGGCTCGGTCATCTGACCACGACGCGGCCTGGTGCCGCCGCACCAGGCCGCGTCGGGGACAGCGGACGTCGTCCGACGAACCGGAGAAATCGACCAGAGGAAGAGGGGCGGGGGAGGGGGCAGCCGAGGGGAACCGTTCCGGGTCCGGGATCAGATGTCGTCGCCACTCGGATAGGTGTTGTAGACGCCCGCCTCCTCCTGTCCGGAGAGGCGCTGGATGGCGGCCATGATCTCGTCGGTGATCTCCCGCCGCGCCGGTCCGGGCTTCATGCGCGCGTACTCGGCTCCGAAGTACATGGGGGCGCCGAACCGGATGCTGATCTCGGCGATCCTGGGAACCCGCGCACCGATCGGCTGGATGCGCTCGGTGCCCGACAGCGCGACCGGAACCACGGGCGCGCCCGACTCCAGGGCGAGGTGGGCCACGCCGGTCCGGCCCCGGTAGAGCCGCCCGTCGCGCGAACGGGTCCCCTCGGGGTAGATCGCGAACGCCTCCCCATCCCTCAGTACCTTCAACCCCAGCTCCAGCGCGTCGATCGCTTCGCGCGCCGTGCCGCGCCGCACCGGCACCGCGCCCAGAGCGTTGAACGTGAGCCGGGACAGCCGCCCCTTTACCCCGGGGCCCGCGAAGTAGTCCGACTTGGCGAGGAACCGGACGCGGCGCGGTACGGCGAGCGGGATGACCACGCTGTCGCTGAACGAGAGGTGGTTCCCGGCCAGGATGACCGGACCGGTGCGCGGGATGTGCTCCAGGCCGTCGATGGTCGGCCGGTAGAGCACTCTGCCCAGCGCCGATGCGGTCGCTCGCAAGGTGCCGTACAGCAAAGGTCTCCGATCGTCGGACGTCTCGGACGTCATCGCGGGTTCGCCGAGGATTTCTCGCCACGACAATGTAGCGTCGGCCTCCGGCGGACCGCGGCGCGCCCCGGGCACATGCTCGATGACCTGGCACAAGACGCTGGTCATCACCCGCACTGCGCAGAAATGTGACCCGCGTGAAACTCCGGCATGATCCAATGGGGCGCCGTGGATAACGCGCACGTGAGTACCGGAGATGACGCCCTCGAACGGTGGCGGCGGAAGACCGAGCTGCCGCTGGCAGCCGCGGCGCTGCTCTTCCTCGCCGCCTACGCCTGGCCGATCCTGCATCCCGAGATCCCCCGGGTCTGGCGGCTTGCCTGTGAGGCGACCACCTGGGGGACATGGGCGATGTTCGTGGCGGACTACCTGGTCGGGTTCAAGCTCGCACGTCACCGTGTGGCGTACCTCCGCACCCACATCCTCGACCTGGTCATCATCCTGGCACCGTTCCTACGTCCGCTGAGGGCGCTGCGGCTCATCACCGTCGTCAGCGTGCTGAACCGGCGTCTCACGAGCACACTGCGGCGCCACGTCGCCGTGTACGCGGTCTGCGTCTCCGTCCTCGTGGTGTTCGTCGCGGCGCTGGCGGTCCTCGACGCCGAACGCGGGGCGCCGGGAAGCAACATCTCCGCGTTCGACGAGGCCCTCTGGTGGACCTTGGTCACCATTACCACCGTCGGCTATGGCGACTTCTACCCGGTCACCGAACACGGCCGGTTGATCGCCGTGGCGCTCTTCATCGGCGGCATCTCCCTCCTGGGCGTCGTGACCGGGACCGTGGCCTCCTGGTTCACCGAGAAGGTCGAGGGCTCCAAGAAGGCCGCCCTCGCCACCCAGGAGCAGGTGGCGCTGCTGACGGCGGAGGTCCGGGCCCTGCGCGCCGAGTTCGCCGAGCGGGACCGGGACGGGGACGCCGGCCAGGGGCGGGAATGGGAGCGGGAACCGGAATCGGTCATGGACGGTCACGCCCAGAGTCCCGGGGCCGGCTGACCGCCGGAGGGTGCGGGTCCGCAGCGCAAGCCGGGCCCGGCTGCGCCGGGCCGACTTCGCGCATGTAGCGGATCGACCCTCCGACCGCCCGATCCGCGCAGAACGGGCGGACCTCCGGTCTCCTCCGGCTCAGATCAGTCGCCGGGCCGCCAGTCGGCATTCGCGCCGCAGATGACGAGACACGCGTCATCCCGGGACGCGCCCGGCCAGCCAGGCCGCGAACGGCACGGCCGCCGCGGGTTCTGCGGCGATGCGGAACTCCTCCCACAACCGGTCGCGCGCGGCCAGGATCTCCGCGTCGCTCACCAGCACCGGCGTGACCGGGTTCTCGCGCAGCACCGCATAGGGCACGTCACCCAGTCGAGCCGCCCCCAGCGCGGAGGCCGCCACCGAGTCCACTGGTGTGTCCACCGGCTCCCCGGCGGCCAGCGCCGCGTGCAGACTCTGACACCCCTCCGGCTCCACGGCCACGACCTGCCGGCCCCCGGAGCCCAGGCGCACGCCCGCCACCAGGCCGCCGCCGCCCACCGCCACCACCACGGTGTCGCAGCTGGGCGCGTCCTGCGCGATCTCGTAGCCGATCGTGCCCTGCCCGGCCACGACGAACGGGTCGTCATAGGCGTGCAGGTAGCGCACCCCTGTGGACTCGGCGTGCTTGTGCGCCGCCGCGGCGGCCACCGCGTAGTGCTCGCCGACCCGCACTACCTGCGCGCCGGATGCCTCCAGGCGGCGGGCCTTCGCTTCGGGAACGGTCTCGGGTACGTACACCACGGCCTCGATCCCCAGCAGGCGGGCGGCGGTGGCGACGCCGAGCCCGTGGTTGCCGCCGGAGGCGGTGATGACCTTGTCGGTCTTTTCCCCCGCGAGCAGCGCGTTGAGCGCGCCGCGCAGTTTGAAGGCACCGGTGAGTTGGAGGTGCTCCAGCTTCAGCGTGAGGGTGCGGCCATCGACCTGCGCGTGCAGCACCGGCGTGCGTCGCGCATGAATGGAGATGCGATCGGCCGCCGCACGGACATCTTCGGCCGTCGGGACGTTCGCGGGGATCGCGGTGCTGGGTGTCATGTTCCGACTCTGCCTGCCATGGTCATTAAGTTAAAGTTGGGTTTGCTTAGGATGATTAAGCAAAGCTTTGTATCAATCAGTGTCTGACCTGTTCCGGAGGGCGCCCAGGTGTGCGTCCGGTCGCTCAGGGCTCGACACCCTAGTGGGCGGGGCGCCGCGTGCGGGCGATTTCGCGCAGGTCGCGCGGGTCGCGGGCAACGCCGGGGCAGCAGGGGGAACACCGAGGGACAGGGGACCGGGCGTCGCGTCGACGGAGCCACCGGGATTCGGTGCCATCGCGGTGCGGCGAGATGGGGACACGGGGAGTGGGTGGGCGGATGCTCGACGCGAACCGGGTGCGGGTGCTGGTGGAGATCGCACACGCGGGGTCGATCGCGGCGGCGGCCGAGCGGATGTCGTTCACCGCTCCCGCCCTCTCCCAGCAGCTGGCCAAGCTGGAACGGGAACTCGGCTGCTCCCTGGTCGAACGCGGACGCGCCGGGATCCGGCTTACCGAGGCCGGTGAGGTCCTGCTGGACTACGGAGAACGGGTTCTGGGCGAGCTGCGGGACGCGGAGACGGCAGTGCGCGCTACAGCCGGAGAGGCGCCCCGCAGGCTCGCTCTGGGGACCTTCGCCAGCGCTGGCAAGGTGCTCGTGCCCAACGCGCTCGCCGCGTTCGGCGAGGCACACCCGCACGTGCGGCTCGCCCTGTCCGACGTTGAGCCGCCCGGCGGATACGGCCTGGTGACCTCCGGCGAGCTGGACCTGCTCATCACGCACCGATACTCGGGCGTGAACCTGCCCCCGGCGGCCGGGCTGCACCGCGAGCAGATCCTCGTCGACCCGCTGCTGCTGGTCCTGCCCGAAGGCCACCCGGCGGCCGCCGCACCGCCACGGCTCGCGGACCTCGCCGACGAGGAGTGGATCTGCGGGGCGCCCGGCATCTCCAACCGGATCTCCCTGGACCGCGCGGCCGAGGCGGAGGGCGTCCCCCTGTCGGTGGCCTACGAGACCCGCGACTACGAGGTCACGCTCGCTCTGATCCGAGCGGGCGTGGGGGTCGGGCTCATCCCGCGCAGCATCCTGGGAGCCGCCCTGCCCGGGGGATGGGTGGCGCTGCCGCTCGCCGGAGTCGACCTCGTCCGCGAGGTCTATGTCGTGCACCGCCGACGCCCGCCCGCCCCCGTCCCCGAGATGGTCGCCACCCTGCGGCGTACCGCCGTCGCCTGAATGAGCAGACCGGGCCCGGCAGGCGGGCGGGCCCGGCGGCCGGCCACGTGCGCACGACCGGCCGTCGGACCGTCGGCATCGGCGAGCGATCGGCGGTGGAGCCGTCGCCTGGTCAGGCGTTCTTGCGTGCCAGGGCCACCATCATCGCGCGCTGGTAGGGCTGGAGGTCCTCGACGGCCGGGACCGGTGCGGCCGGGTCCTCGGGGTGCCAGCGCGCGATGTACTCCAGGCCGGGCGGGAGCAGTTCCAAGCCGTCGAACTGGCCGCGGATCGTGTCCAGCGGACGCTTCCAGCCGGTGCCGAGCGTCTCCAGGCAGGCACGCGACAGCGCTGCCTGGGCCGGATCGCCGGTGTCGGGCCATTGCGTGGTGAACACGTAGCTGCCGGGACACATCGCGTCCATGAGCTCGCGCAGCAGCCGTCCCGGCTGCTCGGCGTCGCTGATGTGCATGAGGATGCCGACGAGGATCACCGCGACGGGCCGGTCGAAATCGAGGAACGAGGTGATGTCGGGGTGGTCGAGGATGTGCTGCGGCTCGCGCAGGTCGGCGGTGGTGACCGTACTGCTGTGTCCGGTCGCGAGGAGGGCGCGGCCGTGCGCGAGGACGATGGGGTCGTTGTCGACGTAGGCCACGCGTGCGGCGGGGTTGAGACCCAGGGCGGCCTCGTGCGTGTTGGGCGTGATCGGCAGACCGCACCCGATGTCGAGAAACTGGTCGATGCCGACCGTGCCGGTGAGGTACTCGACGCCGCGGATCAGCGCGTCGCGGTTCTCCCAGGCGATCTCCCGCGCTTGGGGCAGATTGGCTAAGAAGACGTCCGCCGCCTGCCGGTCGATCTCGAAGTTGTCCTTGCCTCCAAGGATCGCGTTGTAGACGCGCGCGGTAGATGGACGAGACAACCCCAGGTCAGGCAGGTATTTCTGCCCCTGAGTGGACGTCCCTTCAGTGGGGGTCATTGGAGGTGCCTCCGCCTCTTCTACGTCGGGGGGAACTGCAATCGTACGCCTGTGGCGTAGTTTGTACCCCCTGAGTTTCCCTATTCCTCCCGAACAACGGATGTATCGCCGCACCGGGGCATAGCCCATCTGTGCGGGCGGCGTATACGGAACCACGACCAATGCCCGCCGACGCCATCATGCGGAAGGAACGCCGCGCAAATGATGGAATGGGTTTAAAAGCGTTGACATCGTGGCACGCCATGGTTTGGAGCGGGATCATGGTCCGACAGTGCATCCGGTCGCGTGTCCGGAAGCTGAAATCCGGAGGTCGGAGACCAGAAGTGCTTACGGCAATTCGATGAAAAACGCAAGCCCTATGTGGCGGCGCTATGCCTCCGGGGCGCCGCCGATGCTGCAGAGGAGCGCTGACGTGCAGGATCCATGCCCGCGCCACAGGTCCTCGATGCGGGAGGTGGCCTGAGCTTGGTCGCCTCCACCCCCACCCCCACCACATTCACGCGTACATTCCGCGGCCACCCCTATGAAGTCGCCAAGGCGCGGCACTGGGTCGAGGGCATGCTGTCGGCCGTCATCTACCGCCCGCCCATCCCCGACGACATCGTGGGCACCGCCGTCCTGCTGGTATCAGAGGCCGCGACCAACGCGATCCGCCACACCGCCACGGGACTCGGCGGGCGGTTCACCGTCGTCGTGCACTTGTCACCGGGGCTGCTGAGCGTCCATATCGAAGACGACGGCACCGCGGGCGAGGTGCCTCTGCACGTCAAGGCCGGACCGTTCGCCGAGTCCGCGCGCGGCATCGGCCTGGTCTCGCACTTCGCCGACGAGTGGGGCGTGCTCCCCGAAGACGCCGGCGTTTATTTCCGCCTGACCTGGCCCTAAGGCGAGTTTCCCGGCGAACCCGCGTGGGGGTGGCCGGCCGCGCTCCCGCTCATCGGACCGATGCCGATGCGGCCGCTGATCGTGCCCGCTCCGCCGAGCCCGGCACTCGGGATCACCCCTTCCGTCCCGCCGCGATGCGCACCAGATGCTCTCCCGGCTCGGTCAGGCGGGTTCGTGAACGCCAGACCGCGCGCAGAGGGCGGCGCAGATCGAGGCCCTCGATCGCGACCTCGCGCAGCCGGCCGTCAGCGATCTCGGCGGCGACCGCCAGCTCGCTCAGCACGGCCGGCGCAGCGCCGCTCAGCACCGCCACCTTCACGGCCGCGTTCGACGACAACTCCAGGGCGGGGGCGGCCGGGCCGACGCCCAGGGCCTCGGTCAGCGCGTGTTCCAGGGTCGTGCGCGTGCCCGAGCCGCGCTCGCGCATCACCAGCGGGGTCGCGGCGAGTTCGGCGGCGGGGACCGGGGCGCGGCGCCGCGCCCAGGGGTGAGCCGGAGCGACCACCGTGACCAGCCGGTCGACGCGGACGCGCGTCGCGGCGATGTCGCGCGGCAGGTCATAGGACTCGATAAACCCCATATCCGCCATGCCGCCGTGGACCTGCTCGGCCACCTCTTCGGAGTTCAGAACCTGCAGGCCCACCTCGATCTCGGGCTCGATCTCGCGGAGACGCGCCAGCCAGCCGGGGACCAGGTACTCGGCCACCGTCATGCTGGCGGCGAGTTGGAGGCTCGCCTTCCGGTTCCGACGCAGTGCGGCGACGCCGCTTTCCAGATCGCGGGCGGCCTCGACCACCGCGTGGGCCCAGTCGGCGACCGTCTGGCCCTGGGGGGTCGGGCGGGATCCGGTCGTGTCGCGCAGGAGCAGGGGCACGCCCAGTTCACGTTCGAGCGTGTCCAGGCGGCGGCTGGCCGAAGCCTGGGTCAGCCCCACTTCGGTCGCGGCCCGGCCGATGCTGCCGTACTCCGCCACCAGCAGAAAAAGCTCCAGACTCGCCAAGTCCGGCCATTGCGCGCTCATACAGTCACTGTATGACCTGATACGTAATCGGCCCCTACCGAGCATCCCAGCAGACGGTCAGGGTTGGGCCCTGTGAGTCAACAATCCACCGAGCCATCAACCGAGCCGTCGACCTCGGCTTCTTCTCCTAGGGTCGTACCCCCGACCCGACCCGCGAAGCGGCGGATCTCCCCGGTACCGCCGTGGGGGCTTCCTTCCGCGCGGGCGGCACGCGCGGCCGTCCCCGGCCTGCTGCTCACGGCCGTCGGCGTCGTGGTCGCGCTGCTGGTCAACCGGATGGTGCCCGGGGTCAGCGCGCTCATCGTGGCCCTGGTGCTCGGTGCGGTGCTCACGAACCTGGGCCTGGTTCCCGACTCCCTGCGCCCGGGACTGCAGGCGGCGGTCAAGACCCCGATGCGTGCGGGGATCGTCCTGCTGGGTGTGAGCCTCGCCCTGCCCGATGTGCTCGCACTCGGTGCTCCCGTGCTGCTCGTGGTCCTGGGCGGGGTCGCGGTGACCTTCCTCGGCACGCTGCTGCTGGGGCGGCTCTTCGGGATCGCGCGTGAGCGGCGCCTGCTCATCGCGACCGGGGTGTCCATCTGCGGCGCCTCGGCGGTGGCCGCGATGAACGATTCGGCCGAAGGCGATGAGGACGACGTCATGACCGCGGTCGCGATCGTCACCATCTTCGGCACCCTCGCGGTCCTGGCCCTGCCTGCGCTGCGCGGAGCGCTGGGGCTCGCCCCGGCGACCTTCGGGATCTGGACCGGTGCGAGCGTGCACGAGGTCGGCCAGGTCGTCGCGACGGCGGGCGCGGTCGGCGCCGCCGCACTGGCCCCCGCCGTGATCGTGAAGCTCACCCGCGTGGTGCTGCTGGCCCCGCTGATCGTCGCCGTCAACCTCTGGCAGCGTCGCGACAGATCCATCCCCGCCCCCCGAGAGGGAGGCGCGTCCACCCCGGAGCGAGCCCGACCGCCGATCGTCCCGCTGTTCGTCATCGGGTTCCTCATCGCCGTGGCCATCGGCAGCGCGGGGGTGCTCCCGGAGTCGGTCCTGGGACCGGTGAGCGTCCTGCAGACCGTGCTGCTCTCCGCCGGCCTGTTCGCCATGGGCACCGGCGTCCGACTGGCCGCCCTCGCCAGGTCGAGTGGCCGCAGCATCGCCCTGGGGGCGCTGTCCACCCTGCTGATGCTCACGGTGACCTACACCGGCCTGGCGCTGGCCACCTAGCGCGTCCACCGGGCGATCACGTCGTTGGCGCCAGCTCAGGACGGCGCTCGGCGTAGCGCGTGGCCTGTTCGAAGGCGTAGGCGTAGCGGAGGAGCGCCAGATCCGCACGATGCTTGGCGACGAGCTGCACACCCACCGGAAGGCCGGCCGGCGTGAATCCGGCCGGGACGGACATAGCCGGGCACAAGGTGGTCGTCACCCAGTAGCACGAGGACATCCAGCGGAGATAGCCGTCCATCGGCTCGCCCGCCACTTCCGTGGGGTACTCCAGGCCCGCATCGAATGGAAGTACCTGACTGACCGGCAGCAACAGCACGTCGTATTCCACAAAGAACTCGCGGAAGCGGTGGTACATGTCGGCCAGCTCCAGCTTCGCCTGGCCGATGTCCTCAGCGGACAGCAGGCGCCCCCGCACGATCTCCTCGACCAGGGCGTCTTTCACCTGCCCCGGGTGTTCGTCGACGATCCAGCTGTAGGCCACAGCGAACTGCCAGGTGCGAAGGGTTCGGAAGAGCCGATCACTGTGGGAGAAGTCGGGAGAAACCTCCTCAACCGCACAGCCGAGCCCTGCGAATACCTCGGCAGCGGCATGAACAACAACCGAGGCCTCAGCTTCGATGGGAAGGTCCCCACCGAAATCAGCGGAATACGCGACGCGCAGCCCACGCATGTCGCATTCCAGCGGGGCGTCGAACATTGCCCCCGAATCAGTCAGTGCCATCGGCGCCCTGGGATCGGGACCGGCGATCACTGACATCAACAACGCGACATCGGAGACCGTACGCGCCATCGGCCCGGCGACGGTCATGGGTTCCCAGGGGAGAATCGACGGCCACTGCGGGACCCGTCCGGGCGAGGGCCGGAGCCCCACGACATTGTTGAACGACCCGGGATTCCGTAGTGACCCGCCCATATCCGACCCATCCAAAAGCGGATGCAACCCGGCAGCCAACGCGGCCGCCCCACCGCCGGTACTGCCCCCGGCCGACAGGGACGTGTCGTAGGGGTTCCGCGTCACCCCGAAGACGGGATTGAACGTGTGCGATCCAGTGCCGAATTCCGGGGCGTTGGTCTTCCCCATGACAATCGCTCCAGCGGCGCGCATCCGCTCCACGGTCAACGCGTCGTGCTCCGGCACATGGTTGGCGAACACCGGCGACCCGTACGTCGTGCGTATCCCGGCCGTATCGTGCGTGTCCTTGACCGCGACCGGAATCCCGTGCAGCGGCCCGACCACGCCGCCACCGGCCAACCTCGCGTCGGCCTGCGCCGCCTCCTCCATCGCCCGCTCGGCATCGAGCGTCACCACGGCATTGATCTCGGCGTTCACAGCCGCGATGCGATCAAGGTGCGCCCGAACGACCTCGCGTGCCGACACCTCCCGCCTCCGCAGCATCCGGGCAAGGTCAGTGGCGTCGGTGTAGTGGAGATCGGCGCTGGTGGTCATCGCTCTGCGGGCTCCCTACCGAGACTCAAGGGGAAATACCACCCCTGTTGGGCATACCACGGATGCCACTGAAGTATGAGACGGTCCTACGGCCTCCACACGCATGCGGCGGGAAGGCGGCCACCGCGCGATCACCGGAGCCGGTGTCCGCAATGAAGGTCCGCACGGTGGCCGCCGTCCCGGTAGGGGAGTCCGTCAGCGTTCAGCCGATTCGAAGACCACGGTACGGAGCCGCTGGGCGTCGTCGACGCCGTGGAGGTGGTGCCCGGGTATGGGAGTGAAGTCGTCCTGGGTGTAGGAGCCCGACCCGTGGAGCAGCACGTCGTCTTCGGCGTCGATCAGCCGCCGATCGACGCCGAGCAGCAGGCCTGCTGCCGCCATGACCAGCGACCAGTCGCGCAGCCTGGCCGGATCGGAGGGCAGGGTGATCCCCGCGGGCGCCAGAAGCTTAGTGATCTCGTTGTACCGGTCGAGGCACTCCCGGCGGGAGACGACGATGCCGCCACCGCCCTGCTTGGCGATGATGTCGTTCATGTCGGACGAGGTGGCCGCCTGGTAGGCGTAGAAGGTGATGTCGAGGAACTCCTCGGGGTCGTCCGCGACGTGCGGGAAGTGTGCTTCCTGGTCCTGCCGGTACAGCCCGGCCTCGCCATCGAGGCGGTAGTCCGGCACGTGCTCGTTGGAGAAGTCGCCGTGGTAAAGGTTCAGCACCATCTCGGGCCTGCCGAGATGCTGCACCAGGAAGTAGGACGGCGGAGGGTCACCTGCCTCGCCACCGGTCCCGCTCAGCAGCGAACGGCCGAAGTGGTGGCCGAGCAGGCCGTAGGCACTGGAGACCGCGTGGACGTGGATACGGCGTCCGGCGGTGGGGGCGAGCCGCCGCTCGACGGCCGCCCGCAGCGCGTCGACGGCGCGATAGTTGTCGATATCGAGTGTGTACCACAGGCGCCGTCCGGTGCGGGCGGTGAACTCTTTTCCGTACTGGTCGACGAATTCCCGCGCGATCTTCTTGACGTTACTCGGTTCGTCGCCCGAGTAAATTGCCACCGGGTTTCTCGCTCGCAGTCCGGAGTCCTCGTTCAGAGAAGAGGACCACAGTTTGTCTCGGGCGGATTCCGGGATGAGCGTGACCATCTGCAGATCGTCGGCGCTGACCAGCCCGCACTCGATGGCCCTGAGTACCGCGTCGCGCAGAGCGGTCCCCTTGTTGGCGGATGAGGGGGTGAGGAGGGTGATGGGTTCACCCGTCGACCAGATGTGCCGGATCGCCCGAGCGACCATGACGTGGGAGGGGAGGGTCCATGTGGTCCGGGTTCGGGGGTTCCGCATCAGATTCAGGAAGGTGACGTCCTTCCCCCTGTACGAGCCGAGCCGTGTCACGGACACATCGGCCGCGCCGAAGAACTCGGCCAGCCGCGCGTCCATGCGCGGAACCTTGAACTCGGGGAAGAATGCGGTGTCCAGGGGTCCGGACTTCTTCGATCCGACGCGGCGGAGGGCCGCCTCCAGGAATTCGTAATTGTCGATGATGGCGTTCTGCGTCGTCCCGGATTCAACGATTCCCATGGGGTCCTCTTGATGTCGGGGCTGCAACATGACTTGCGATTCTTCGGCCGTTTCTGAGGTAGGGCAATCGTGTTGAGGTGAGTGTTGGGTCCCTGACGGGTAAGCGGGGTGTGTTCCACCACGCTGCTCCGCCGCTGGGAAGTACCCGTCGATGCCGTAGGAAGCACACGTCCGCGTCTGTACCTACTAGTATGTATAGTCGTGGTCATGGACACGAGGGAACGCCTCATCGAGAGCACACGGGAGCTGCTGTGGGAACGCGGCTACGTGGGCACCAGCCCGAAGGCCATCCAGGAGCGATCCGGAGCGGGTCAGGGCAGCATGTACCACCACTTCCACGGCAAACCCGACCTGGCGCTCGCCGCGATCAGCCGCAGCGCCGAGGACATGCGCGGCAGGGCGGCGGCCGAGTTCGCCCGTCCCGGCACCGTGGTCGAGCGGATCACCGCCTACCTGCGGCGGGAACGGGACGCTCTGAAGGGCTGCCCGGTCGGCCGCCTCACCCAGGACCCCGACGTGATGGCCGATCCGCGACTGCGCCGACCGGTCGAGGAGACGTTCGCCTGGCTCACCGACCGGCTGGCCGAGCTGGTGGCGGAGGGCCGCGACACCGGCGAGCTCGACGCCGGGATCGACCCCGCGGCCACGGCTGCCGCCCTGGTCGCGGTGGTGCAGGGCGGCTATGTCCTGGCTCGCGCGGCTGGATCGGCTGACGTCTACGCCCATGCCACCGACGGCGCCCTTGGCCTCCTTCGCCGGTAACGAGCCGGTGATCCACCCCCTTCGCAGAGGAGAACCCCTGGCATGCCAATTGTTCGGATCGACGCCCTGGGGGCCGACAGCGATCGGCTCGACGCCCTCGGCCGCGCCGTGCACGATGCCCTGGTCGAGACCATCGGATTCCCGCCCGATGACCGGTTCCAGGTCCTGGTCGGTCACGACGGCACCCGCAGCACCCTGCGCTACGACGATTACCTCGGCATCCGACGCGATGACGGCATCGTCTACGTCGCGATCACGATGCGCTCCGGGCGCACACCCGTGCAGAAGCAGGCGATGTACCGGCGGATCGCCGAGCTCGCCCACGAATACGCGGGCACCGAGCCGCGCAACGTGTTCGTCACCGTGACCGAGAACGAGTCGATCGACTGGTCGCTCGGCCACGGCCTAGCGCAGTACGCCGCCTCCTCCGATACGGTCGGCCCGCCATCGGGGGCGGCCGTGAACGAGAGGCACTAGGAGGAATGAGCGTCCGCGGTCACGTCGAACTCGCCTGTTCCTCCTCGGTGAGCAGGCGCGAGCGGATGATGAACCGCTGCCCTGTCGGTGCCTCCAGGGAGAAACCTCCGCCGCGACCCGGGACGACATCGATGGTCAGGTGGGTGTGGCTCCAGTACTCGTACTGCGCGCGCGACATCCAGACCGGAACCGGCTCCGGTCCACCGATGTCCAGGTCGCCCAGCTGCACATCGGACGCACCCGTCCGGAACTCGCCCGCCGGATAGCACATGGGCGAGCTGCCGTCGCAGCAGCCGCCGGACTGATGGAACATCAAGGGCCCGTGCTCGGCGCGCAGCGTACGGAGGAGGCCCGCTGCCTCGGCGGAGGCCGCCACTCGCGAAGGCGGACCAGCGGCCTCCCGGGCCTGACCGTGGGCGCGGCCCTCTCCCGCCGCCCGTTTCTCCGCGCCCATCAGAACAGCCCTATCGCCTTGTCCGAGTAGCTGACCAGCATGTTCTTGGTCTGCTGGTAGTGGTCCAGCGCCATCTTGTGGGTCTCGCGGCCGATGCCCGACTGCTTGTATCCGCCGAAGGCCGCGTGGGCCGGGTAGGAGTGATAGTTGTTCACCCACACCCGTCCGGCCTGGATGGCGCGTCCGGCGCGGTAGGCCGTGGTGGCGTCACGGCTCCACACCCCGGCGCCCAGGCCGTACAGGGTCTCGTTGGCGGTGGCGATCGCGGCGTCGTAGTCCTCGAAGCGGGTCACCGACACCACCGGGCCGAAGATCTCCTCCTGGAAAATCCGCATCCGGTTGTCGCCCTCGAACACGGTCGGGGCGACGTAGTACCCGCCGGCCAGCTCACCGTCCATCTCCAAGCGCTCGCCGCCGGTCAGGACCTTCGCGCCCTCCTGCTTGCCGATGTCGATGTAGGAGAGGATCTTCTCCAGCTGGTCGTTGCTCGCCTGCGCCCCAACCATCGTCTCGGTGTCCAGCGGGTTGCCCTGCTTGATGTTGCGCGTGCGCTCCAGCGCGTCACCGAGGAAGGAGTCATAGATCGACCCCTCGATGAGCGCGCGCGACGGGCACGTGCACACCTCGCCCTGGTTGAGGGCGAACATGGTGAAGCCTTCCAGAGCCTTGTCGTAGAAGTCGTCGTGCCGGGCGGCGACGTCGGCGAAGAAGATGTTGGGGCTCTTGCCGCCCAGCTCCAGGGTGACCGGGATCAGGTTCTCGCTCGCGTACTGCATGATGAGGCGCCCGGTGGTCGTCTCTCCCGTGAACGCCACCTTGCGCACCCTCGGGTTGGCCGCCAGCGGCTTGCCCGCCTCCACACCGAAGCCGTTGACCACGTTCACCACGCCCGGCGGGAGCAGGTCGGCGATCAGCTCCATGAGCACCAGCACCGAGGACGGGGTCTGCTCCGCGGGCTTGAGCACCGCGGTGTTCCCCGCGGCCAGTGCAGGCGCCAGCTTCCAGGCGGTCAGCACCAGCGGGAAGTTCCACGGGATGATCTGCGCGACCACACCCAGCGGTTCGTGGAAGTGGTAGGCCGTGGTGTCCTCGTCGATCTGCGAGAGCGTCCCCTCCTGCGCGCGGATCGCCCCGGCGAAATACCGGAAGTGGTCGGCCGCCATCGGGATGTCGGCGGCCAGCGCCTCCCGCACGGGTTTGCCGTTCTCCCACGTCTCGGCGACCGCGAGGCGCTCCAGGTTCTGCTCGATCCGGTCGGCGATGCGGTTCAGCACCTTGGCGCGTTCGGCGGCCGGAGTGCGGGCCCAGCCGGGCGCGGCGGCGTGCGCGGCGTCGAGGGCGAGTTCGATGTCGTCGGCGTCGCTGCGCGCGACCTCGGTGAAGACGTCCCCGGTGACCGGTGTCGGATTCTCGAAGTACCGCCCCTTGACCGGTTTCACCCACTCTCCACCGATCCAGTTGTCGTAGCGCGGGGCGAAGTCGATGACGCTGCCGTGGCGGCCGGGTGCGGTGTAGGTCGTCATTGCGAGCTGCCTCCTTGCTCGGGCGCGCGGCGGAGCAAAGGGGTGTCCCACGGCCGCGTGCCTCGGTGGGGGAAACACGGATTACGTGGGTAACGCGCGTGGCCCGGACTCGTACGCTCGACCCGGACCCGACCGCCCCCGGACACGAGGCGGCGGCCCTGGCCGGAGGAGACACATTCCTGTCGTTCCTAGCATTCCTGGAGTTCGGGGCGTGGGCGCTCCAATATGGCGTGGGCACTCCGTCCACCGCGCGGTCGTGATTCCGGCGCGGCGGACGGGGCTGCCCACGGCGTACAGTCAACATCTCCACCCGGGCGCAGACCAGAGGGCAACACGACCGAATTTTCACCGAGTCCGCCCGCTCGCCGGTGACCTGCGGTGATGCTATCTAACTTTCTGTCGAGAACGTGCTGTGCGCGCCCAGCCGTGGAACAGGCCCCGTCCCGCCCGCCCGGAACCCCCATTGACCTGTTGATCCGACCCTTTGTCGACCCCCTCGCGGGCCGTGCCCGCCCCCCGGACGTCCCGTGGGCCCGCCGCGATCGTGGTGGCCATTGCGGTCGTCCGATTGGCCCGCAGAGTGGCCCCAGTGACGGCGGCCCCGGCCGCCTCTTCGGGCCCGGTGGAATCCTTGGCGAATGGTCGGGCCTACCCGCTTTTGCGGTCGATGCACTCCGGGCCTTGACTACGATCGCAAGGGGTTCTTCGATGACATGGCGGCTATTGCGGAGGTGCGGACGTGGGTCCGTTGGAGAGCGGTGACCCGGAGAGGATCGGCCGATACCGGCTGATTGGTCGGCTGGGCGCCGGAGGAATGGGTCAGGTCTTCTTCGGGCGGTCCGCCGGCGGTCGTCCCGTCGCGATCAAGCGCATCCATCCGCACATGGCCACCGACGCCTCCTTCCGTGAGCGCTTCGCCCGCGAGGTGACGGCGGCCCGCCAGGTCAGCGGTGCCTTCACCGCCCCGGTCATCGACGCCGACCCCGATGGGGAGGTCCCCTGGCTGGTCACGTCTTATGTACCGTCGCTGCCACTGGACGAGGCGGTGCGCGCCTATGGGGGGCTGCCCGAGCACACGCTGCGCGTCCTGGCCACCGGTCTGGCCGAGGCACTCAGCGAGATCCACCGCGTCGGGCTCATCCACCGCGACCTCAAGCCGGGCAATGTCCTGCTGGCCGAAGACGGCCCACGCGTCATCGACTTCGGCATCGCCCGCGCCAGCAGTGGAACCGCCGCCACGCAGTCGATCATCGGTACCCCCGGATTCATGTCGCCCGAGCAGATCCAGGGTGAGTCGATGGGTCCGAGCAGCGACATGTTCGCCTACGGGCGGTGATCGTCTACGCGGCCGCCGGACCGGCCCGTTCGGCGAGGGCGCGATGCCCACCATGGTCATGCGCGTCATGCAGAACGAGCCCGACATCTCCGCCGTACCGCCGTCCCTGCGCAATCTCGTCGCGGCCTGCCTGAGCAAGGCCCCTCAGCGCCGCCCCGGCCCGGCGCGCTGCTGGACGCGCTCGGGACGTGCCCATCGGCGAGTCCTGGCTGCCCCGGACATCATGCGCGGCGTTCGCGACCAGGTGGGCAAGGTCAACGCGGCGTTGAGCGGCGCCCCGACCACCGATCCGGCCAACGCCGCCACCAACGCGCCCGGAGCGACCTCGGTCCTCGGCGGGGCCGCCGCCGGTGCGGCGGCGGGAGCCGCCGCGGATACGCGCTCGGCGACGACCAGGCCACCCGCGCAGTGGGCGGGCCGGGCGGTGCCCCGGGAGGCGGCGCCGACGCGACCTCGGTCATGGGGCCGGGCCGGTGGGGCCGGGCCGACGGCGCAGTACCCCCACCAGCCGACCGCGCAGTACCCGCCGGCCTACGGCCAGGCGGCAGGCCACCAGCCACAGCAGCAGGTTCCGCCGACCGCGGCCTACGGGCAGCAGCAGGGCGCCGTCCCACCCACCGCGGCCTATGGCCAGCAGACGGGGCAGACCGCGGGCCAGAACGGGGGGTACGCTCCGCCGACCGCGGCGATGTCCCCGTCCGGCCGGGACGACGCCTACGCCGACCTGTACCGGGGCAGCGGTTCGCCCGCGCCCTCCGCCCACTCCCGCCAGGCTGAGCAGCAGCGATGGCAGGAGGAGCAGCGCCGCCACCGCCAGGAGGCAGACGAGCGCCGCCGGGTGCAGGAAGAACAGCGCCAGCGGCAGGAGGAGCAGCGGCGCAGGCAGGAAGCCGAGCGCGCGCACCAGGAGCGGATCCGCGCCGAGCAGGCCGCCGCCCGCCGCGCGCAGTCGCAGGCGCGCCGAACCGACCAGCCGAGCCTGTGGAGCTTCGTTAAGCTCCTGCCCCTGCTGATCATCCCCATCATCCAGATCCCCCTGGGCTGGGGCGCCTCGTATGCCTGGGAGTGGTTCACCACCTCACAGGTCTGGAGCGGAACGCACTACTACTACCCGGGGATCTTCAGCGAAGAGGGCTTCTTCCAGGCGCTGTTCCTCGGTTACTTCCTGCTGAACAACCTGCTGGGACTGGAGTACCTGGTCCGCTCCCTGCGCACCTCCTTCGTCACGGGCGCGGTGCTGGCCGTCCTCGTGATCGCGGCGACCAACGGAGCCCTGTACTCCTACGGTTTCTTCGGCTGACCGGACGACCATCCGCCCGGCGTCGGGCGCAATCGCCCCGCCGCCGGGCCACGCGTCCCCTCCGCTCGGTCGGGTCGGACTCGCTCGGCCCCGTCATCGGCCCGGACGCGCGCCCGTGCGTTCGCGCGTCCAGGCCCGGCTCGCCTACCCTTCCCCTTCTGCCCGGCGTTCCACCACTGTCCGGATCCGGCCGATGAACTGCGCCGTTGCGACGAATACCTCATGATCCACTCGCCGCGGCCGCGCGTCCTACCCCTACGGGAAGGTCCCACCGATCGCAGCGAGCAGAAGGAGACGCGCGTGGAGAAATGGAAGCACCGCATCGCGCAGTTTGTGCGGTTTGGCCTGCTGGAGGCGTGGTCATGCGCGTTCGCGGTCGGAATCTTCATCGGACTGGCCGCCTCATCGGTGATCCCCCTGCCGATCCCGCGCTACGATGCGCTACTCGTCTACGGGATCGTGCTCACGGCCATCTTCTGGGGACTGCGCCTGGAGACCGGACGCGAGGTGCTCGCGATCCTCGGCTTCCACATCGTGGGCCTGGTGTTCGAACTGTTCAAAGTGCACATGGGGTCGTGGAGCTACCCTGAGGACGCCTGGACGAAGATCGGCGGAGTCCCGCTGTACAGCGGGTTCATGTACGCGGCCGTCGGCAGCTACGTCGTGCGCGCGTGGAAACTCTTCGACCTGGGACTCAGCGGCTACCGGCCGCTGGCCACGGGTATCGTCGCCGCGCTCATCTACGTCAACTTCCTGACCCACCACTGGTTGCCCGACGCGCGCCTGCTGCTCGCCGTGGCGATGGTCATCGTGACGTGGGGCGGCTGGGTGTACTTCACCGTGGGCAAGGTCCGCTACCGGATGCCGCTGGCACTGTCCTTCGTGCTGATCGGCTTCTTCCTCTGGGTGGCGGAGAACATCTCCACCCTCCTGGGCGCATGGCGCTACCCCCACCAGATCAACGCGTGGGCGATGGTCCACCCCTCGAAGTTCGGCGCCTGGGCGCTGCTCGTGACCGTGTCCTTTGTGCTGGTGGCGGTCTGGAAGCATCCGCGGCAGGTCGGCGCCGTCGCAGATCACTCCGGCGGCGACCCGGGCGACGATGCGACCGCAGCACGCAGCGACGAGCCGTCCGAAGCGGCCAGGCCCTGACGCTGAAACGGCCACTGCGCGAACCAGAATCCCAAAAAGAGAATTTGTTGCATTCTCGACGTTCGTCGGGGAAATAGTTAAACATTCCCGCTGTCCGCTTCTGGTCAATTGGTATCCGGGGTTGTGGAGCTTCGCTATTCTGGGTGTTTCGGCAGGAGTGGAATTCCATTGGCTTTCTGTGGGGTTCCGCCCCTTGCGCAAGTACGCCCATGATTGCCGAAGGGAGAATGTCCGATGCGGCAATCCCTGGCTCGTCGAAGTGCAGTCGTCGTCACCGGGCTCGGGCTGGCGGCCGGGCTCATGGGAGCCCCCGGCGCCGCTGCCGACGTGCGATCGATGTCCGCCCCCGGGATCACCGCAGGCAGCGCGTCCACGTACCAGAACGCCGAGCCCGCACCCGGAATGAAATGCAGGAAAGCCCGTAGCGTGATTCGCGGCGCCAAGGCCACGGCCACCATCTGCTGGTGGTCGAAAAAGCGCGGTGGCTGGCGCGGTGCCTCGATCGACGGTCGGATCTACGACACTCGTTCAGATGGAAAGTACGCGGCGTTCAAGATCCACTGGAGGTCCCGCAAGGGCCGTCCGTGGAAGTCGCACACCCGGGTCCTGGAGACCACCGAAGGAGATTACGCGCCGACATCCACGCGGGTGAAGTCCTATCGGGAGAAGTGGTACCCGATCAAGGACCTGTGGATCAAGGCCTGCAGGAGCGACGGTGCCTGTGACCGGTATTGGCGCTGACGGCAGCGGCGACCAGCGGCCGGATTCCTCCCCCAGGTAGTTAAGGGGCACTGTTCGGCCTGGTCGGTCACCCCTCCTTCCGTTCTCCTCAGATAAACGGAAGGAGGGACGCGGGGAAAGCGGTCGGCTCACATCAACGACCGAGCGGTCACACCCTCCGGTCGGAGGGGAGACCCACTCCGGAATGGGGCACCGGGTCATCGGCACCCATTCGGCTTACCGCGACATCGCCGGTTAGTGGGCGCTCTCCACACGCAGGGCGGCGATGAGCCATTCCCAGGCCGGGACCCGCGGCTCGAACGCGGGCCATCCGTTGATGATGACCAGCAGCTGCCAGTAGCGCTCCACCCGAGGGTCGACGAAGACGGACATCTCGTCGGCGATCTCGACACGCCGCGACGGGGAGTCGGTGCCGCCGTAGACAGCGGTGATCGCGGGCATCAGCTCCTCGACGATGGCCTGGCCTTCGGCGGAGTCCGGAGCCGTTCCGGCGCCAAGGGCCGAGCGGCCGGCGGCCGTCACTTTGTCCGCGAGGTCTTGCTGCGCCGGGGACGGGTACTCGGACGCACCCTCGGTGCGCACGCGGGCGCTCTCCACGACCATTTCCCGGCTGCGCTGGCGGAAGGACGGGTCCTGAACCAGTTCGGCCAGCTCCACCCAGGCGTCGACCTGTTCGGGGGTGGGGTCGTCCGGCAGCGCCGGGGCCACGGCGCGGTACTTCTGCTGGACCGCGTTATCCGCGTCCAGGCCGCCGAAGACGGCTTCGTGGTAGTCGTCGATGATGCTCTGCCGCTCTTCGGCGGAGAGCTGGGCGAGTCGGTTCATGAGCGAGAGCTCCCGTTCCGTTGGGGTCCGATGGGCCACGGTGCGCAGCACGGCCCGGCGCACGCGCAACACGCGGATCTGCGCGTCGAGCGCGTCGGCGTGCGCGGTGGCCACCGCTCCGATGTCGGCCTTCCGCTCCAGGACCGCCCGGATCGTCGCCAGGTCGATGCCCAGGTCGCGGAGTGTGCGCACCAGGTCCAGGCGGGCCACGGCCTCGGCGTCGTAGAGCCGGTACCCGGCCGCGCTGCGATCCGAGGGCGGGACGATGCCCTCATCCGAATAGAACCGGATGGTCTTGACCGTCAACCCGGTGAGTTTGGCCAGTTCACCGATGGTGTGGAGGCCGTGCTGCGTTTCCATGGGCACCACTGTGGGGTCTCCCCTCACTGGAGGGTCAAAGTGCTTTTCGCATCCTGGGTGTCGGGTGGTTCACGGGGCCGCCTCCCCGTAGACCGCGGCGGTGGCGCGGGCGAACTCGGCGAGGCGGGTGCGCAGCTCGGGCGGGCCGAGGACCTCGATCTCGGGGCCGTACCGCACGAATTCCGAGACCGCGATTTCGACCGATTCGACGCGCAGCTCGACCTCGTAGCGGCCGTCCTCGCCCACCTCGGCACCGGAGGTCCCGGCGGCGGTGATGGCGCTGGACAGTGCCCGCACCAGCTCCAGCCCGAGCGGCGTAAGGCGTACCCGGGCGCGAAGGGAGTGTCGGCTCTCCTCGAAGTCGCGCGACCAGATCGCCCACTGCTCGGCCAGATCGAAGCCTTCGGGCCGCTGGAACACGACCCCGGTGTCGGTGAGCTCCTCGATGCGCGTGACCCGAAACGTGCGCACCTGCCGGGTCGGCGGGCGGTCGCTGTCCGCTCGCGCGGACTCCGGACGCGCGGCGTGCGGGCGAGCGAGAAAGTACCAGGTGCCGGCCTTCAGCACCAGACCGAGAGGGTCCAATGTCCGCCGGACGTGGCGCCCATCGTAGCGGCGGTAGGCGACCTCGACCGTGTGCTCCTCCCACACCGCCGCGGCCAGGGCCGACAGGTGGGGGACCGGGTCGCGGTCCTGCCACCAGCCGGGCGCGTCCAGATGGAAGCGGGAGCGCACGCGCTCGGCGCGCTCGCGCATCTCCGCGGGGAGCGCGGCCAGCAACTTGAGATTGGCCGCGGCCATCTCGGCGCCCAGCCCGAGCTCGGCGGCGGCGCCGGGCACCCCGGTCAGGAACAGCGACTCGGCCTGGCCCTCGGTGAGGCCGGTGAGCCGGGTCCGGTAGCCCTCCATCAGGCTGTACCCGCCGCCGGTGCCCCGGTCGGCGTAGATCGGGACGCCCGCGGCGTTGAGCGACTCCACATCCCGGTAGATGGTGCGCTCCGAGACCTCCAGCTCCTCGGCGAGCCGGGCCGCCGTCATCCGGCCCCGGTTCTGCAGAAGGAGGAGCAGGGAGAGCAGTCGACTGGCGCGCATGGGCCCAGTATCGCGCGCATTCCTGACAATGAGTGTCAGGTGCCGGGCCGCGTGCCGCCTCCTGATCGACCTGGCCCTAGCTAGGGCGCCCACCGCGAGCGGACGCGTCGGCCGGTGATCCGGTGCGGGAAGATCCGGACATAGGTAGCACGGTCGCCGCCCGGCCACGGTCGGACGGGAACGGCGGCCAGTATGGCCATCAGCTCCGCCGAGCCGCTCACCTGCCGCGCGCGGCCCGCGACCAGAACGCTCCACCCCTCGCTCATCGCCCCGTCGATCGCGTCCACCTCGAAGCCGACATCGCCGCGCGCGTAGCGGTCGATGGTCCCGCCCGCCAGCGTCCGGAGCAGGACCGTGCCGTCGACCACCGCGAAATTGACCGGCAGGACACTGGGCCATGTCTCGTCCGCGACGTGAAACGCGAGGCGTCCCACACCGCCGGGCTCGATCAGCTCCAGGCACTCCTCGCGGCTGAGCTCACGCAGCTCGGCGTCGGCGATGTAGGTGGGGTGGCAGCCGGGTGGTGCATCGGATTCGGCGCCGAGGAGCGCCTCGGCCGACGTCCGCAGCGCACGGGCGAGCCGGTGCAGCGCCGCCCGGGTGAGCTGGGGCGGTGACTCCTCGATATAGGCGACGTACCCCGGGTGCATCCCGGCGCGTCGCGCCACGTCCTCACGGCTCAGGCCGAGCTCGGTGCGGCGGTGGGCCACACGCCGTCCAAGGTCGCCCCTGGCGTGCTCTGGGCGGTGGGTGGTCTTCATGGGCGGCTCCCGAAGGTTGGCGACGACCGGTGGCAGGTGCACGTACGCGCCGACGCCGGAAACGCCATGCCATCGCGCTCCTGTGCCGATCATCGCCTGCTGTGACGGGTGGGACACCGGGCCATAGGGCCCGGCCTGGGGGCCGATGGTCCTGTGGCCGCTGGGGCCGGGATTCGGGACGAAAGACCGGCCGGGTACGGGAACGACGGCGCTAGCGGGGCCCGTCCACGGTGTCGAGACTGGCCGGTGCCAGCCACCCGCAGTCGCACCCGTCGACGGTGCCGGTCCGAGGGGGATCGCCATGAAACGCACGGAGGCGTGGAGAGACCAGCGCGCCACGGTCTCCCTGGCCCGGGGGTTCGACGTGATGGTCATCGCGCACCTGAAGGACAGGCTGACGGCCCTCGACCGCCGGTTCTGCCCGAGCATCCGGCACACGTATGCCGATGTGCGGCACGTGGCGGCCCCGGGATACGGCAAGCTCACGCGCGTCGAGTTGGTGATCGAACTCGGCGTCGGCGTTGCCACCGGATCCGTGCACGCGGTCGCGGACGCCGACAGTGTGTGCGTTGCCGTGGACAAGGTCCTGCGCAGGGCCGTCCGCCTGCTCGTCGCCCGTCATGGGGCGGAGGCCCACGAGCAGGCGCGATGGGTGCCGCCGAACGGGCCGCGCCCGACGGCGTCGGAGCCGGCGGACGGCGACTCCTCGGGCCCCGCTACGGTCTGACGCCACCCCGGCATCCCGCTGTCCCGTTCCCCGCCATCAGAAGGGGAATCCTGGCGGCGGCCCCGTGGACGTCGCGCCCGCGGTGTGCCGGGCTGCCGCGGTCGTGCCGACATCCGGCCCGCGCCACACGGCGAAGCCGCCGCTTCCCTCTGAGGGCAGGGACGGCGTCACGGAGCGGCGGCCGTGTGCACCGGCCGTAAGGCCGGCGCACAACCAGAGGCCTCCACGACCACGCGGCTCACCCCGGGCACGGTCCGCGCGATGCTCGCCACCAGCGAACTCTCCGACGCGCTGTGTCCGTTGGAGCCGGACAGGTGCGCGACACCGTCCCGGACACGGACGTCCCACCCTCGCGTATACGGGCCGCGCACGCTGAGCGCCGTCAGCACCTCGCGCCGAATTCGGTCATCGGGACGGGCATACGACCGCAGCAGCTCGCGGCGGCAGACCATGCCGACAACGCTGCCCTCGTCCACCACCGGAACGCACCGGACGCGGGCGCGGCACATGCGATCCGCCAGCTCCGCGACATCGCCGACCTCGGTGGCCGTGACCACCCTGCGGGTCATCACATCGGCGACCCGGAGCGGCAACGGCGTACGCGGCTCCGAGCGCGGGATCATCGACGCCCGCGGATCGGCCTCCATGCGGTCGCGCAGCAGGTCGACCTCGGCCACGATCCCGCTGAGCGTCCCACCGGCACCGATGACCGGCGCGGCCTCGACGCCCGTACGTACGAACTCGGCGGCCGCCTCCTTGACCCGCGTGTCCTCCGTCAGGAGCAGACGGGGCGCCGTCATCGCCTCTCTCACCAGCATCGCCGCCGCCCCTCACGCCGTGTCGCGGTGACGTCCTCGCCCCGGATCGTCGGCGTGGCGCGGAACGGGACGAAGGGAAAGTCGAACAGCTCCGCGACATCGGGCACGAGGGTGTGCCTGCCGTGCATCTCCAGTGCGTTCATGGTGCTGCCTCCTCGGGCGTGAGCCTCGGGATCGGGCGCGTGTCCAGCGCGGTCTGGGCGCTGGTCGCGCTCCGGTCGGGTACCCCTCACCCCACCTTCGCCGGTGGAGGTGGGACAGGGGAGAATGTCGGGGCGCCGTAGGCCCTTGGTCACCCGCTCGCGATGACGGCCCGCGCCGTGCGTCCGGAGGCGGCGCCACTACGCGCCCGCTGGTTCCTCCCGCGCGCGATGCGGCCCGAACACCCGGCGGGTCCCTGGATGGATGGTGAACCTGCGCCCGGCGAGCTCCACATCGATCGGCGGCTCCTCCGAGCTCGGCACGGTGATGGCCACCTGGTCCTCGCGCACGGCCACCTCGATGCCCCAGTGCCCCCGGTAGCGGATCCGGAAGGTGAGCCGGTCGAGCTCCGACGGCAGCAGCGGGTCCAGCCGCAGTACTCCCTCCGCCGCGGCCAGGCCCGTGTAGCAGCGGGTGAGGATGTCCACGGTCCCCGCCATCGCGCCCAGGTGGATGCCCTCGGCGGTCGTCCCGCCCTGCACGTCCTCGATGTCCGAGCGCAACGCCTCCAGGAAGAACCGCCAGGACGACTCGCGGTCGGTGTGCGCCAGCACCCACGCGTGCACCACCGAGCTCAGCGTCGACCCGTGCGAGGTGCGGGCCAGGTAGTAGTCGATCGTCCGCCCGATGAGGCCGGGATCGCACGCGTAGCCCAAGCGGCGCAGGATCGACGCGAACTCGTCGGGCGGCAGCAGGAAGAACAGCATCAGCACGTCGGCCTGCTTGGACGCCCGGTAGCGGTTGCACGTGTCGCCCTCGGCCTCCAGGATCCGGTCGAGGCGGCGGATATCGCCGTAGGTGGCCCGGTAGCCCTCCCAGTCCAGCTCGGCCAGGTCGGCGTAGCCGTCGAACTGGCTGATGACCCCGTCGTGGAAGACCACGCGCATCCGCTCGGTGATCCGGCGGAACTCCGCCAGCTCCTCGGGCGTCAGCTCCAGGGCATCCCGCAGCTCGCGGCTGCGCCACTGGGGCAGGGCCGCCACCACGTCCAGCGCCCGGAGCAGCACCCACACCGTCATGATGTTGGTGTAGGCGTTGTCGTCGAGCCCGGGCTCCTCCCGGCCGGGCATGCCGTCGTGGTATTCGTCGGGCCCCATGACACCGCGGATCCGGTAGCGGCCCATCTCCTCGTCGAACACGGTGAGCGAGGCCAGCATGCGGGCGATCTCCAGCAGCAGTTCCGCACCGAAGTCGGCGAGGAACGCCCTGTCGCCGGTGACCTGGTAGTGCTGCCAGACGTTGTAGGCGATCGCGATGCCGACATGGCGCTGCAGGCGCGAGTGGTCCGGCAGCCACCGGCCCGACTGGGGATTGAGGTGCAGGCGCTGGGTCTCCTCCCGCCCGTCACTGCCGCTCTGCCAGGGGAACAGGGCCCCGCGCAGGCCCGCGGCGCGCGCCGCCGCCCGCGCCTGGGGCAGGCGGCGCCAGCGGTAGCGCAGCAGCGACCGCGCGGTCTGCGGAAAGTGCAGATCGAGGAAGGGGAAGACGAACAGCTCGTCCCAGAAGACATGCCCCCGGTAGGCCTCGCCGTGCAGGCCGCGCGCGGGAACCCCGACATCGAGGTCGGCGGAGTGCGGCGACACGCTCTGCAGCAGGTGGAAGACGTGCAGGTTGAGCGCCAGCTGGCCCTCCCCGCCGCCGATGTCCACGGCACACGACCGCCAGATCCGCTCCCACGCGGCGGTGTGGCGCCGCAGCACCTCGTCGAACGAGCCGACCCGCCCCACCGCCTCGCGCGCCGCGGTCAGGCAGTCGCTGATGGCGGGGTCGCGCGATGTGCAGAGCGCCACCACCTTCTCCACGGTGGCCCCCTGCCCCTCGGCGATGTCGACCCGCGGCTCACAGGCGATCCAGCCATCCGATGTGCACACGGCCGGGCGCTCGCCGACGACGCTGTCCGGCGACTCCGGGACCATCGTGGTCCGGGCGGCCAGGGCGATGCGGACCTCGGAGGTGCAGGTCTCGGCGCGCAGCCAGATGCGGCAGGCGTCCCCGGGCCCGGAGCGGTCATAGCCGGTATCCAGGGGCCGCAGGTGGTCGCCGCGTAGCATGGCGTAGCGCGGCACGCCCTCGTTGCGCACGCACGCGTCCAGCGCCGAGCGCACTGTGAGGCGCCCGCTCCAGTTCTCCGGGACGAGGGTCGTCTCCAGCGCGGCGATGCGCGGATCGGCCATCGAGACCAGGCGCCGCTGGGTCAGCCGCGTCACCCGGCCCGCGTGGTCGCGCACCCGGCAGGTGCGGGTCAGCACGCCGCGCCGCATGTCCAGTTCCTGGCGCTGGTCGACCGCGTCTTCGGTGGTGAACCAGGCGCCGTCCTCGGCCCGGAACGTCAGCGGAAGCCAGTCCGGGGCGTTGACCAGGTCCTCGTTCTCCACCTCGTGGTCCGCGACCGCAGAGGTGAGCCGGTTGTAGCAGCCCGCGATGTAGGTTCCCGGGCGGCGCGAGGCGTCCGCGTGCGGCTCGGGCGTCGCGCCCCGGGGGGCGAAGCAGCCGTTGCCCAGCGTGCACAGCGCCTCCCGCACCCCCGCGTGTTCGGGGCCGAGGTCGTCGTAGGTCAGTTCCCACACACTCACGGGGCGGCTCGCACGATGTCGAGTTCGGCCAGGTCACCGACGACGATGTCGGCGCCGCGGCTGTACAGCTCGCCGCGCTGGCCGGTACGGTCCACACCGATCACCTGCCCGAAGCCGCCACGACGCCCCGCCTCGACGCCGACCAGGGAGTCTTCCACCATGGCGGTGCGCTCCGGGGCAACGGCGAGCCGCCGGGCCGCCTCCAGGAACAGCGCCGGGTCGGGCTTGCCCGGGAAGTGGAGCCGGGCGGCGTCGACGCCGTCAACCCGCGCGTCGAACCAGCCGTCCACGTCGGCGGCGTGCAGGACGGCGGCGCAGTTGCGGCTGGCCGACACGGCGGCGGTGGCGATGCCCGCGTCGCGCAGTCGGCGCAGCAACGCGACAGTGGAGGGGTAGGCGTGGACGGGATGGCGCTGGATGTGGTCGCGGAAGTACCGGTCCTTGCGGGCGGCCACCGACGCGACGGTGGCGGTGTCGGATGAGCCCGGGGAAGCGGTCTCGGGCACGGTCACGCCGCGCGACGCAAGGAAGGTGCGCACGCCGTCGGCTCGTGACCGGCCGTCGACGAACTCGAGGTAGTCCCGGCCGGGGTCGAAGGGGCGGAGGGGCGCTCCGGTCGGGCTGGTGCGGGAACGCAGAACGTCGTCGAAGACGCGCTTCCACGCGGCGGCGTGGACAGAGGCGGTGTCGGTGACGACACCGTCCACGTCGAAGATGACGGCGGAAAGTTCATCGACGGGGACCTGCGCGCGTTCGGGTACCACCGTTCCCTCCCTGGAAACGACGCGTGTGGCGGAGAAGTGCGCCTGATCTCATGACATCACCCCGGGGGCGGCACGAGCGAGGACGTTGGGCGCGCATTGGCGGGTCCGATGGGAATGGCGGGGGAGCGCTGCGCCGCGCCGGCACCCATGGGCTCCCTGCCCGGGCCGCAGTGGCGGTCGATCATTCTCCGGTGCCGCGGGAGTCGGTGCACCGCGCCGCCTGGATGACACCGTCGACCGCAGCCGCGATCCGCCGGGCCGCCGCCGCGGGGTCGGGCTGTCCGGCGTCGAGCCAGGCGATGACCGCCTCGATGGCGACCGTGGGCACCAGGTGCGCCGCCCATGCCTCCCACCCGGGATCGGGGATGAGGCCGGACAGGTTGCGGCGCGCTACCTCGACGACGCCGTCGTTGAACCAGGCCATCCGGTCGCGGAACTCGGCTTCACGGGTCGCGTAGCGGAACAGCAGCCGGAAGCCGTCCGGCTCGTCGGCGGCCGCGCGGACCAGTGCCGGAATGCTGTCCTCGGTGAACTCGTCGGCGCCTACGGACGCGATGAGCCGGTCGCATGCCCGGTCGAGTACGGCGCGGTACAGGTCGCTCTTGGAGTCGAAATGCCGGTACAGGATGGCCCGGCTGATTCCGGCCTCGGCCGCGATGTCGTCGAGGCCGGTGGCGCTGAACCCGGAGCGCGCGAAGGCGCGGGTGGCGGCGGCCAGGATCTGTTCGCGGCGCTCGGTGCGGCGCAGCCGTCGTCGCGGAGTGGACCTGTCCGCGGAGTCCGCTGCGGCGGCCGCGTGCTGCGCCGGGGCCGTCGTTTCCCCGAGCTCGTGCCCATGGGGGGTCATCGCCGCTCCTCCTTACACCACGATGTAGACGTGAGTGTTTACAAAACGGATTGTCGACTCTATAGTATACAAAACCGGGTCGCGAACATCGGGAGTGCGCCATGACCGGAGACCACCAGCCGCCCCACCACCCCACGGACCCGCCGGGACGGGCGCGACGGGCGGGGCGAACGCGCGGTATCGATCTGCGCCACCCGATCTTCGCCCGCGTGTGGCCTCGGCTGCGCGTGCGAATAGACGCCGAAGGATTCGCCGAGCGCCGCCGCGCTCTCCTAACCGGGCTCAGCGGACGCATCATCGAGGTGGGGGCGGGCGACGGTGCGAACTTCGCCCACTATCCACCCGAGGTCACCGGTGTGCTCGCCGTGGAACCCGAGCCCCGCCTGCGAGGGCTGGCGCGCACGGCCGCCCAGGATGCTCCCGTGCCGGTCGAGGTCGTCGCGGGCGTCGCCGAAGACTTGCCGGCCGACGACGCGGCCTTTGACGCCGCCGTCGCCTGCCACGTGCTGTGCTCCCTGCGCGACGAGGCGAGGGCGGTGTCAGAGATGTACCGCGTCGTCCGGCCGGAAGGGCGGCTGCGCTTCCTCGGGCACGTGCGCTCGGCCCGCCCCGTCGTCCGCCGCGTGGAACGGCTCGCCGACGCCACCATCTGGCCGCGCCTGGCCGCCGGCTGCCGCCTCGGCCGTGCGACCCTCGACAGCCTGGAGCAGGCCGGGTTCACCCTCCGCTGCGAGGATCTGGTGTGGTTCGAGTTCCCCGAGGCACGGTTCCCGACCCCGGGCGGACAGCACGTCGCCGGAGAACTGCGCCGCCCGTAGCGCGGATCGGCTGAGGCAGCGACCGAGCGTGAGCAGGGGACGGGAGAATCCATGCCCGGCCCGTCTCGCTCGATCTGTTTACCGGGTCTCCTTCGAGGATGACCCGGCTTCGGCCGGGGGAGGAATCGATCCCCTGCGGAGCAGGGCAAGGACGGGGTTTCGACGCCAGGGCGAAAGACCGCCCACGTGATCGGGTAGTCGGGTACGGCGTACCGCGTGCATTGCGAGAACCAAGACGGCACACAACGACCCAGCGTTGCCGTATCAAACCGGGCAGATTCCGTCCCGGCTGGTGGTGAGGGAGTACGACCTTTCAGGTCGCTGGCCTGTGGGGCTTCCTGAGCCAGGAATCCCCCTGCTTTAGCCGGGGGAGGGTTCAATGTCCCGGTCGGAGCGCTACGCGGTGAGCAGATCACCTTTGAACGGCCCGCGACCCGACCGGGGCGCCGTTTCGGACGGCGCCCCGGCGAAGGTGCGGTTCGGCTCCAGGGCGCTACGACCAACGCGTGCAGCGTGAGCCCTTGCACCCACGGGTGAGGAACTTCTTGACCCCGTGGTAGAAACCCGATTCGGGAAGGGTCATCACCCTCCCGTCGAACCATCCCTGCACGTAGACGCCGTGCGTACCGCTCCAGGTCCAGCTGCCGCCGTAGTAACCGCCGCCCTGGGCGTTCCAGGTTCGGCAGGCCGTCGCCTTGCCCGGCCCGGGCGGGTTGTGGGTCCGGCAGACGCTGCCCTTCGGCGCGATCGTCCCGTCGGGCGCGTCGGAGGCGCTCGCTGGAGTGGCGCCCAGCGCGAGGACGGGACCCGCGATCGCAATTCCGAGAAGGAACATTCTGAGGGGGCTTCTCGGCATCTCCTTTCCTCCTTTGATTCTCGGAGGCAGTGAGTCGAGATAATGGTATAGATCAACACGTGCCGCACTGTTTCTCGGTATGTTCAATTTAAAATGGAATATCGTTCTGGCTGGTGGGTGGTGTGGTCAGGTCGCTTCGTGCCGAGCCGTCCGGTGCGGGGGGGGTGGCGCGTGGGACACAGGGGACTCCGCGCTGTTGTTCGGTGGCGGGTGAAAAGATTTCCGTGCCCGGTGGCCGCGTGGGTTCATCCCCCACCGCGACGGTGCCCGGCACGTATCCCATCAGCGCCATAGCATGGGATCAGACACCGCCGCCCCGCCGACGCGGCGGGCAGCGGCAGCAGGGGAGACCCCACTCGGGCGGCCGAGCCGCCGGAGAGGACAGGTGCCGTGCAGGAGACGTTTCGCCTGGGACATCTGGCCGGGATACGCGTGGGCGTCCACTGGAGCGTCCTGGTCATCTTCGCCCTGATCGCCTTCGGCCTGGCCCAGATTCGGCTGCCCGGCGTCTACCCCGACCGCGCCCTGTGGCTCTACTGGGCGGTCGGACTCGTCACCGCCGTCGTGTTCTTCGCGTCCCTGCTGGCGCACGAACTCGCCCACGCCATCGTGGCCCGGAAGAACGGCGTCCGGGTCGACGGCATCACGCTGTGGCTGCTCGGTGGCGTCGCCCGACTCCAGGACGAGGCCGCCAGCCCCTCCGCGGAACTGCGCATCGCCGGGGTCGGCCCGCTCGTCAGTCTCCTCGCGGGCCTCGGGTTCGGCGTCGTTGCCGTGGCGATCGGCCAGACCATCGGCCCCGGCCTGGTCCTGGAAGCGGCCGCATGGCTGGCCGCGATCAACATCCTGCTGGCCCTCTTCAACGTGATCCCCGCCGCGCCACTCGACGGCGGTCGGCTCCTGCGGGCCTTCCTGTGGTGGCGCACCGGAGACCGCGTCCGCGCCACGCTCGGAGCATCCACCGCCGGCCGCACGTTCGGCTGGACACTGGTGCTGCTCGGGCTCTTCCTCTTCCTGCAGGGCGTCGCCCTCAGCGGGATCTGGCTCGCCATCATCGGCTTCTTCCTCATCAGCGCCGCCACAGCCGAGGGCCGCCACGCCGAGATGCGCGGCGCGCTGGCCGGGATCCCGGTCCGCGAAGCCATGACCCCCGACCCGGTCACCGCACCGGCCGACACCACCATCGCCGAATTCCTCGACGGCCCGCTGTTCCGCTACCGTCACTCGGCCTTCCCCATCACCCGCGACGGCACGGCGCCGCTCGGGATGGTGTGCATCCACCAGCTCCGGAACATCCCTGTAGGCGAGCGCTCCACGACCACGCTCGGCGACATCATGCTGCCCCGGGACGCGATCGTCACCACCTCGCCCGACGAGCCCCTGACCGAGGTGCTCCCCCGCATGGAGTCCGGATCCGACCAGCGTGCCCTCGTTCTCGACGGCGAGAGCGTCGTCGGCATCCTGACGCCGACCGACATCAGCCGCGTCCTCACCTGGCTGACCACCGTCCGGCCCCTGGGCCACGACTACGAGGAGGGGCGGTCCGGCTAGCCGCACCGTCCCGACGCCGCGCGGGCGGCTTCACCCGCGTTTGCGCAGCAGAACCGTGACATAGTCGATGTGGTTCCTGGTGACGCTGCGGAATATCGGCAGGCGCGTGTCCATCCACATCACCGTTTCCGCGCCGAAACGGGCCTCGATCTCGTCGCGGCGATCGCGGTACAGCAGGGCCATGACGTCCGCCGACAGTTTGTAGCTGGAGGACATGTCGACGACCTGGACGATGTCGAATCCGGCCTGGTCGACCTCGCCGAGCAGCACCGGCAAGGGGCGTGGCGGAGGTCCCTCCGCGAACCCGGTGTACACCGCGAGATCGCCCTCGGTGGGGGTACCGCGCAGAACGAACTCGGTCAGCAGGAAGTGCCCGCCCTTCACCAGGACACGGCCTACCTCGCGCAGACCGGCCAGCCGGTCGGACAAGTGGTGGATCGCTTCGATCGCCCACGCGCACGCGAACGTCTCGTCACCGTAGTCGAGGTCCATGGCGTTGCCGTAGACGACCTCGACCTGGCCGCCGAGGTCGGCCGCTCGGATCCTCTCCTCGGCCTCGGCGACCTGGCTCGTACTCACGGTGACACCGGTGACACGCGCCCCACTGCGCTGGGCGGCGCGGATGGCCGGTCCGCCGGTACCGCACCCGACGTCGAGCATGTGTTCGCCCGCGAGCGGCCGCAAGGTGTCGATCAGGTAGTCGGTCTGCCGATCCTGCGCCCTGTCGGCCAGATCGATCACGTCCACGGGGGCCGCGCGTTCTCCCGGCGTAATCCACATGCCCGAATGAATCGCGCTGTCGCCAAGGACCATGCCGTAGAAATCGCCGTATTGGTCGTAGGACGCCCCGATCTCCTCGGGGGTCGGGATCGTGGGGCCATCGGACGTGCCGGACTCCTGATCGGCGGTCATATGGGGGTCTCCTTCCAGCCGGAGCCGACTGCTTCCGCTTCCGGTTCTCCTCGCAGGCCGACGGGCAGCGGAACAGGAGCCCACCCCCGACGAGCACGACCGCGAAACTACCCCGCCACCGCGTCCGACGCTACCCTTGGTAAGCACTGTGTGACGCGCGAGTATCGACGTCGCGCGCGGGCGGATCCCGCGCCGCGCTGCGGACGCGCGGGGACCTGGTGGCGGAGCCGTAGGGGTGAATGAAGAACAACCCTCCTTCGATCGGGTGGCATCAGGTCGGGGTGATCGTGGGGGCGGCTGTATTTTCCAGCATTTCTTTTTGTGTTGAATTTTCACGATTATCCATGTCACGACAGGTGGCGTGGTGTGGGTGAGGTGATTCTTATCCATGTGGAATATGTGGGAAGTGATGCAATGTGGAAGGCGGGGGATTGGTCCCGGGGCCGAACGGAGCGTGTGATTTGACGGTGTTACCGTGGGCATCCTTGGAAAGCCAAGGGATCGGAGATCAATGCCCGCGGAGTGTGCAGGGGCAGGCGGCGATCCTCGCCCGGATATCCGACAGGATTCGCCTGACGAGAATCAGAATCACGTTGCCGGCGAGACACGCGGAAACGTTGTCCAGGCGGGAATGATCCATGGTGACGTGCACTTTCACTACTCCGTGAACCCGCCAGCGCCAACGCGCCCCTCCCAGTTGCCCCTCGCGCCGCCTACATTCACCGATCGATATGCGGAACTGAACCTCCTCGGAGAACAGCTTCGGCAGGCCCGGTGCCAGCGGGAAACACGTCTGGTCGTGGTCATCGGAACAGGCGGCGTGGGAAAAACAGCGTTGGCCGTCCATTTTCTTCGGGACGCCCTGGACAACTTCCCCGACGGGCAGCTCCATGCCGACCTTGCGGGGTTCACTCCATCGACGATCCCCGTCGACCCCGGACACGCCCTGGGCACCTTCCTCCGTTCGCTCGGCATCGCCCCAGCGGAGATCCCCCACGACACGGCCTCCCGCGCAGCTCTGTTCCGCTCCCGTACCCAGGGAAGGCGTCTGGCCGTCCTGCTGGACAACGCGGCCTCGGCCGCTCAGGTTCTGCCGCTCCTGCCAGGTAACGGCGGGCATCTGGTGGTCATCACCACCCGGCGCCACCTGGCGCGCTTGGTAACGCACGGTGCCCAGTTCCTGGAAGTACGCCCCTTGGACACCCTCAATGCGGTCCGTCTCCTCAGCGTCCTCGTCGGCCACCACCGCGACGACCTCGGCGCAGAGGACAGTCGGCGGCTCGCAGTGCTCTGTGGTGGTCTGCCGCTCGCTGTCTGCGCCGCCGCAGGGCGTCTGGTACTGCGCCCCGGCCGCCCCGCCGCGCGAATGATCGCCGACCTCGCGGGAGAGCGGCGCCGACTCGGTGCGCTCAGTCAGGACGACGAGGTGTCCGTGCGCGCCGTTTTCGATGTCTCCCACGCCGCTCTTCCCGGTGACGCCGCCCGCCTTTACCGATTGCTCGGTCTCCACCCGGGCCGGACCTTCGACGTCGCGGCCGCCGCCGCACTGGCGGAGACCGACGAGTTCGAGGCCGAAGACCTGCTCGAATACCTCGTATCAGCGAGCCTGCTGGAAGAACGCGCCACGAGCGGACGCTACGACTTCCACGACCTGGTGCGCATTCACGCCCGCGAGCGCGCCCACGAACACGAGGCACCCGCGGAACTCGATGCCGCGTTCGACCGGCTGGTCGACCACTATCTGCGCACCGCCGTCTCCGCTGACCTCAGAATCAACCCGGGACGCTGGCGCCTGAACCCGCTCTTCGACGAGGTCCGTGGGCACGAACGCTTCGCGGACCAACGGTCCGCTCTGCTCTGGCTCGAAACAGAGCTGCCCACCCTGGGCGAACTCGTCCGACTCACGTGCGAGACGGAAAGACACTCTGCGACGTGGCAGTTGTGCGAGTCCCTGTGGGGATTCTTCGTTCTCCGCAAGCACTACGACGAGTGGGTGGAGTGCCACCGGTCCGGGCTGGTCGCGGCCGAGGCCCTCGGCGACCATGCGGCCCAGGCCTGGATGTTGACGGCCTTGGCCAGTGCCTCCCTCGGCCTTGGCCGACCCGATCAAGCCGAGGAAGACGCCGCTGGGGCACGCCGACGGTGGCGCGAGGCCGGGCATCGTCTTGGCGAGGCGGCGGCCCTCGACCGGCTGGGGACTGCTGCGCTGGCCCGCGAGAGTCCGCGAACGGCGATCACGTACTTCTCCGAGGCGTTGAAGATCCACGACGAGCTGGGCCGGAGCCGCGGCGTAGCGCTGATGCGCCGCTATCTGGGGGAGGCATATCGCGACGGCGGCGACTCCGACGCCGCGAATGCCTATTTCGACCGCGCTCGCCACTACTTCAGCTCCGTCGGCGATGAGTACCACACCGCTCGGACGCTGACCGCCCAGGCCACCGGCCACCTCATGGCCCGTCGACTCCCTGAAGCCGAGGAAGCGCTGGATGAGGCGCTGCGACTCCAGAAGAGTGTCGGAGCCCATCACGAGGTCGCCCGGGTCCACTCACTGTTGGGACGGCTGGCGTCGATGCTGGGGCGATGGGATGACGCCCGGAAGCATCTGCGGGAAGCACTCGCCATCTATAGCGGACTCGGAGCCCGTCAAGCCGGCGCCATCGCACAGACCCTCGCGGAGCTAGACGAACGGGAGCCGTGATCGCGCTGTGAAGCCCCGGGGCGAGGCCACCGTCCCTGTCGCCGAGTTCACGGCTCGGCCTGCCGGAGGCCGACCAAGTGTGCATCAGCCAGAGGAGCGGCCCCGGCCATCGCGGGTCGCCGACCCGCGGGCAGGTGAGGGGATCCTCGTCGCGGAGGAGGATGGTCCACACGGCGCGACCGCGCACTGCGACGGCCAGGCAACCCGGCGCGCGGGTCAGGACGTCCTCGGCGGTGGCGGTGGGTAACGTCCACGGCCAGTCGACGCTGACCACATCGGCGCCTCGGCAGCCGTTCTCGGCTGCGTCCCACCGCCCCCACACGAGGTCATCGGTGGTGGCCGCCGCAGGAGCCGAGCCCGAGGGGTCGTCCACCGCCAGTCTGGACCGCACCAGCAGCGTCCTCATGCGGCTCGCCCCCGGCTCTGTTCTCCGGAGACCAGGTGCGGTGGGGGTACGGGGTGCGTTCGTACGGGGGTGTCCGGCTCGGGGAGGTCGAGCATCTCGTACATGGTGGTTCGGAGCAGTCGGGCCGAGCGCCCCGGAGCCGAGGTGAGCATGTCGCGGTACCAATCCGTCCGATCCGGGACATGGGCGGCGATCGCCGCGTCGACTTGTGCGGGCAGGGAAGCTTCCGCGACCAAGCGCGGCGCCGTCATGCCGAGCAGGGCGACATGCGAGGCGGGATCGACATCCTCGGTCGGAAACGTCCCGAGCAGCACAGGACGCCCGCTCGCCGCCGCGTAGTAGGTCACCGATCCGTGGTCGCCGATGACGAGGTCGGACGCGACCACCGCCGCCCGCCATCCCTCCTCGGGAGGGATCAGGCCAACGTCCGCTCCAGGGGCCGGGTTGAGCCAGGCGCGTACCTGGCGCCGTCCGTGCCAGGCCCACGTGCCGGGATGCGGCACGACGACGACCCGGAACCGCTGCGGATCCAGCTCGGCGCTGAGCCAGGCCGGGAGCTGCGGATGCCGCCCCAGCAGGGAATGGGGGCGGAAGGTCGAGGAGACGACGATCAGTCTCTGATCAGTGACCACCCCCAGCGCCCGCCGGTAGGTATCTCTCCTGGGCAGACTCGCTGTGATCCGGTCGAAGCAGGGGTCGCCGACAACACGGGCGATATCAGCGGCTGCGGGGACGGCGCGGGCGAGGAGCGCCCGGTGCCGTTCATGGCCGAGACCGATGACCGAGGGGACAACGCGTCCGTACGAGATCAGGGAGCCGACGACCGCCCCTGTCACCTCACGCGGAGTTCGGGGGCCATGGCCCATGCCCTGGGGAACGAGCTTGGTGGGGCCGCACCCGTGATGCAGGGTGAGGACGGGGGCATGCAGGCGATCCAGCCCTCCGTGGTGGGCGGCGACGGCCAGGTCGAAGCGCAGGGACGTGGCCTGGTCCCAGGGGAGCACCAGCCCGTCCAGGGAGCGTGCGTAGTCGGATCCGCTCTGGTGGAAGGGCGACGTGGGCGGAACGGTGTAGGCGATCTGCAGTCGGGGGTCGGACTCCAGCAGCGGGACCACGTCCGCGAGCCTGGTTCCGGCGGTCAGGTGGTGGATGACAACGAGCACCGTGCGCTGCGGAGACCACGTCGATCTGGTCGCGCCGTCCAGCCCGAAGGGTCCGACACTCCACGTTGTGCCCACCATCGGCGGTCACCTCCGTCCTCTAGGGAAGCCTGTGGGGCCACGACAGAGGGTGTGCCGAAGGACTCGACAAACGGATTGCGTGGTGCTGACCGGCCCTTGCGAGAACCCTGACAGCGCACTTGCACAACGCTTGCACGCAGGTGAGGGGGTGGTCGCATATGCGTCTGGGGGCCGCGGTGGCTTCCACCAGCTGGTGGAAGCCACCGCGGCCCCCAGACCTGAGCGGTCGAGACGTGGCGGATCAGGCCTCACCAGTAGTCCCGCCACTCGTCGCTTGCGCTCGTCACGTCGCAGAACACCCACTCGGAAGCGAAAGGTGTGAGAACGTTCGCAAACTCGGACATAAGAAAAAACAGGTCCACTGCATTCCCAATCCTGGCATTTCGGATCTACTGGCGGAGAACTGTGCTGCGCGACGAGCTTCCGTCAGCGATTCGTGGCGCGGACGTTGATGTCATCCGCGAACTTGATGCCAGGTTAGCGTAGGGAAGGTGGTGTTGTGTTGTGCTTCGCGGGGAAAGTGGTGAGCCTGGTCAGGATGTCCGCTTCGGGGTGTCCGTGCTCTTGGGCGAGCGTTAAGGCGAGGCTGTAGTGTCGTTCGGCGCTCTTGCGTTGGCCGAGCATGCGGTAGGCGTCACCCATCGACACGAGGATTTCGGCGCGCCGAGAGTGTTCTCCTATCGAACCTGAGATGTCCAGGGCGCCTTGCAGATAGTCCAGAGCTCTAGAGGGAGCGCATTGGTTGAGGTATATTTGCCCGGTTTCGCACATGGTGTCGACCTCAGACCATCGGTCGTGAGTCGAACGATGGAGTTCTAGGGCGTCAGCGTAGTTCCCGAGCGCCCGGTCCCGGTTTCCCAGTTTCGCGTGTATCAGCGCGAGGTTCCCGAGGAATTTGCCTTGGCTGCGTCGATCGTTCAGCGCGCGGAGAAGCCCGATGGCTTCTTCGAGAAGTCGAGCGGACTCGTGGAGTCGGCCGACCCGCATGAAGGCGTGGGCAGCGTTGTTCTTGGCCCCGGCTTGTCCGGGGATGTCCCCTAGCGCGGCATACATCTCGATCGCGCTCGCGAACCCCTCGATCGCCTCGTTGTAAGCCCCTATTTTTGTTCGGCACGTCGCTGTGTACTCGAGATTGCGGGCGATACCGGGGGAGTGGCCGATCTCCTCCCACACGCGGGCGGCTTGTTGGTGGAAGGCGAGGGCCTCGCTGAAGCGACCTGTCAAACGACGGTGTAGTCCGATGAGGTCAAGGGCTTGAGCTTCTCCAATCCGGTCCCGACTGTGACTCCAGAGCCGCAGCGCCTCTGCGAGGTTACCGGACGCTGCGGTCGGGTCACCGTTGCGTAGATAGGCCTTGCCGAGGTCAAAGAGAGCGTGTGCTTGCCCTTTCTGATCGGCGCGCTTCTGGAACAGGTGGTGAGCCCGACGATGGATATCGGTCGCTAATTCCCAGGGGCCGTAGGTGTCGATGAGGTCAGCCAACGCGTGCGCGATCGCTGCTTCGTACCGTTCGAATCCGCCGTGCTCCTGTGCCCAACGAAGCATCGCCAGGAGCGTCGACCGTTCGGTGGAGAACCATTGGGCCGACTCCTCCAACGAGTTGATATCGGGAAGTTCAACAGGGCCGCTTGGCTCGTATTGAAGTCGGTACCGGTGCGGGGCGCGTGCGTGGTCGGCGGCACGGCAGGATTCCAGATAATGGTCGAATACGCGTTGCCGCGTGCTGTGCAGCTCCAGACGTGAGAGTTCCACGTCCGCGTGCCTTCGGGCGAACTCCGACAGCAAATCGTGCATGGTGTAGCGGTGTCGGGAGGGTTCCTCGATGAGTGACGCGTCCAGTAACTCTTCGAGAATGGGAATGACGCTCCTGGCCGACGTTCCGATAAGCGCCGCTGCGGCGTGTACGCCGAACTCGGGTGCGGGATGGAGGCCCAGGCGGAGAAACGCCGAACGGGTGGCCGGATCGAGCGCGTCCAGGCTGACGCGAAAAACCGCCTCAAGGCTGTGGTCCCCTGCACGAAGCTCGGAGATGCGGTCGCGCGTGTAGCGCAGATAGCGGATGACATCGCTCAGCGGCCAGGAGGGGTGCTGGCGCCAGCGGATGGCGACGATGCGCAGTGCCAGGGGAAGGTTGTCGCAGGTTTCCGCCAGGGCGGCGTAGTGGTCGTAGGCGGAGGACGAGTCTCTACCGGAGATGTCCGCGAAGAGCCTGATCGCCTCCTCCTGTCCAGGAGCAGGCAGTCGGAGCACACGGGCTCCTTCCAAGGCGGCCAGTTGGTTCCTTGAGGTGATGACGACCATCCATCCGCTACCCGAGGGCAGCAGCGGGCGGACCTGGGCGGCGTCGGCAGCATCGTCGAGCAGGAGAAGCGCCCGCCTTCCCGACGTGCGGTCGCGCCACAGCGACGTACGCGCCTCAATCGAGGATGGGATGACTTCGGCTGGGACGCCGACCATCAGCAGGAGTTCGTGCAGTGCCTCCAGGGGTCCCTTGGCCGACTGCGGCCTGCTCCCGTGGAGTTCGAGATGGAAGCGACCGTCGGTGAAGTCATCACGGAGGAGATGGGCGCAGTGGATGGCCAGAGTGCTCTTACCGACACCGGGCATGCCGCTGACGACGTGCACACGCGGCGCGGTAGGGGAGGGCGTGCGAGCCACCGTGAGGAGAAGTTCGAGCTGTTCGTGGCGTCCCGAGAAGTCGGGGATGTCGTGACGGAGGTTGTCGCATTGCGGGCCGGGGGCCGACAAGCGCGGGGGCGACGGGGCCGCTCGGTCGGGCGCGGGCGGGCCCTGGGCCTTTTCGGCGCCGCTTGACGAGCGCCGACGCGGCGTGGCCGCCGGTTCCGCTTTCAGGAGGGACTGCAAGGTCCGCTGTAAGTCGGGACCTGGGTTGGTGCCGGACTCCTCGGAGAGGGTGCGCGACATCGTGTGGTAGGCCATGACGGCCTCGGACGTGCGCCCCGCCTGGTGGAGAGCGAGCATGAAGACTTCGGTGAGGCGTTCGTTCAGCGGGTAGCGCGGTGTGTGCGCGGCCAGTGCGTCGGCGACGTCGCACGGCTGTACGTCGTGCGTACGCAAGGCGAGCCGCGCCCATTGCTCCAACGCCGACTGGTGCGCCTGTTCCATTTGGCTCCGCAGGCCGAGCGCCCAGGTCCAGGACTGGTTGTCGAACGGGGTGCCCGTCCAGAGCGCGAGCGCGTCGGTGACCTTGGCCAGCGCGCCCGCAACGTCACCAGCCCGCTGCGCACCCTTCGACTCCGTGCACAGGTGGACGAAGCGCCGCCAGTCGACCGCCTCCAATCCCACCGCGAGCGTATACATTCCGTTCCGCTGGGCGAGGATCGAGCGTCGCACGCCCGCGGCCTCCAGACGGTTGCGCAGGCGGGTGATCGCGGAATGGAGCGTTGGCAGCTTGCCGGTATCGCCTCTCCAGATCCGTTTGAGGATCGATTCTCTGCTGACCGGACGCCCGCCCTCCAGGCCGAGCAGGACGGCGATCTCCAGCTCCCTCCCGTTGCCGAGATCGACCATGTGCTCTCCAAAACGGAGTTCGACCGGTCCCAGAACGCGGAGCTCCACAGAACCTCCTCACGACCTCCTCCCCCCAAACGGGACTAATGCCCGAAATTCCGATCCTTCTGTTGGCCGGACCCTGCCAGCGGAATCCTCGGCCGATAGGATGACTCCTCATGGCATCGTTGGCCTGCGAAGAGTCAGAAGCCGTGTCGCGGGTGAAGTTGAATCAGGTAGGGGATATTATCCATTCGGATATATGCGAGCGAAGTCATCAAAAGGCGTACAGCGGGAAATGCACTTGCACATTCCCGCGTGAATGCACATGCTCTCCCCACGCTTGGAACTCTGACAGGCGACCCCGAGTTGGGTCGGCGCTTGCGGCGGGCTGACCCCTGACACGTTGTGGACACGCCGAGGGCCTGGCGCCGGAGACGTCGCGGGTCGGGCAGGCTGGAACCGTGAATGTACGGCAACCAGAGCCCGAACAGGGCAGACGATCGGCACCGCGGTCCGCCTCCGCGCCCCGGCCGGACGCCCCGCTGAGCGACGTCGCCGTCGAGGCCGCGTCGTCCAACGGTGCGGCGCCGCGGCAGCGCGCGGTAGCCCGCGGTGCCCGCCCCACCGAGCGGCGCCCCCGCGACCTGCTCTTCTTCCTGATCGGCCTGTTCGTCATGGCCCTCGTCCTGCTGGTCGTGAGCCTCACCACCGACCACGCGGACGTCACCGACCCCAGCGAACTGCGCGCCCTGCTGCCGTCCTGGTTGCTGGCGGTCACCGCAGGTGTCGCCAACCTCGTCGTCATCGTTCTGGCCGGGGTCACCTCCGTCGAGCGGATCCTGCGTCAGGAGTACCGGCCGGTTGCCCGCGGTCTGACCGCCGCCGCCACCGGCTATGCGCTCACGGGCGCCATCAACGCCGCGATTCTCGCGATCTCCGGTCCCGGCGGGCCGCCCGAAGCGCTCGCGGCGCCCACCGCCTACAGTGCGTTCACCAACCCCCTCCACGCCTACCTGGCCGCCGCCATCGGCTATGTGGCCGCGCTTCCGCTCGGCCACCTGCCCCGTGTCCGCACCGCCATGTGGTCTGGGATCGCCGTCACCGGCGCCTCCGTCCTGCTGGCCGGGCTCAACACCTCACTGTCGCTCCTGCTCACCGCGGTGGTCGGCGCAACCAGCGCCGCGGCAGTGAGCTTCGCGATCGGGCTGGCCCGCCCGACCCCGGCCACGGCCCGGCTCATCCGCGAACTCCGCCGCTTCGGCCACGAGCCCCTCGGGATCACGCCCGATGGCACCGATGCCGACGGCAACCAGCTGTTCGCTGTCGACGCCGTCGACCGCCGCCTCGACGTCGTCCTCATCCGTGCCGACGACCTCATCGGGTTCTGGCGACACCTGTTCCGCATCGTCCTGCTCCGCGACCCCGCCGCCCCGCCCGTCCTCCTCGGCCCGCGCCGCCGCGCCGAGCACACCGCCCTGATGAGCTTCGCCGCCCACTCCGCGGGCGCCGCCACCCCGCGTGTCCTGGGTATCGGTGAACTGGGCGGCGGCACCCTCGCCGTGGTGCGCGAGCACGTCCGGACCCGATCCCTCGACGACGCCGCCACCGAGGAGCTCACCGACGACGTCCTCGACGACATCTGGGCCGAACTGACCCTCCTGCACCGCCACCGCATCGTGCACGGCAACATCAACGGCGCCACCGTCGGCTGGCGGCTCGGCGGGCGGGTCGTCTTCACCGGCATGACCGGCGGCAGTCTCGCCGCGGTCGGGCTCAAGGCCTCACTGGACGTGGCCGCGCTGCTGGCGGTGCTGGCACTGCGCGTGGGGGAGCAGCGCGCCGTGCGGTCCGCCGTGCGGGTCCTGGGCATCGACACGGTCGCGGCGGCCCTGCCGTTCCTGCAGCCCGCCGGAATGCCCCTGCGGCTGCGCCGCCGCCTGGCCGCCCAGAGCGACCTCCTCGGCCGGCTTCGCACGCAGATCACCGGCATCGCCCCCGAGGCTCCGGCGCGGCCCGCCCGACTGGAGCGGATGCGCCCGCGGACGGTGGTCAGCGTCGCGGCGGCGACCATCGTCGGTATCGTCCTCGCCTACCAGCTCGCCGATGTCGACTTCTCCACCATCCAAGGAGCCGACCTGCGCTGGGCGGCGGCGGCCTTCGTCGCCTCGACGATGTGCATGCTCTCGGCCGCCTTGGTGATCATGGGGTTCGTGCCGGTCAAGCTGCGCTTCTGGATGACCGTGCTGGTGCAGTACGCCGGAGCCTTCATCCGCATCGCCGCCCCCGCCGGACTGGGCACGCTCGCCCTCAACACCCGCTACGCCACCCAGGGGGGTGCCTCCACCGGGCTGGCGATCTCCGGGATCGGCCTGTCCCAGGCGGTGGGCGTCGCGCTGCACGTGGCGATCCTGCTGGTCGCCGCCTACCTCACCGGCACGGGCCACGTGGCCGACTTCTCGCCGTCGTCCACCCTGATCATCGTGACCGCCGCCCTGTCGGTGCTGGTCGCGGCGATCCTGCTGGTGCCCGCGCTGCGCCGCGCCGTGCAGGAGCGCGTACGGCCCTACTTCCGCGGTGTGCTCCCGCAGCTCCTCGACCTGCTGCAGAGCCCGCGCCGCATGACCATGGGGGTCGGCGGCACCCTGCTGCTCACCGCGGCCTACGTACTGTGCCTGCACTTCTCGGTGATCGCGTTCGGCGGCGCCGCCGACCTGGCCGCCGTCGCGGTGGTCTTCCTGGCGGGCAACGCCATCGGTTCCGCGGCCCCGACCCCGGGCGGCCTGGGCGCGGTCGAGGCCGCCCTCTTGGGCGGACTGACCGCTGTGGCCGGTGTCCCAGCGGCCATCGGCCTCCCGGCCGTTCTCCTCTTCCGGGTCCTGACCTTCTGGTTCCCGGTCCTGCCCGGCTGGGGCGCCTTCCATCTGCTGCAGCGGTGGAAGGCGATCTGAACGCCAACAGTGGAGCTGAGGAGGGACGCCGGTGGACGGAGTCGTGGCGATTGTGCGCGTCGGCGGTGAGGTCCGGCCGGGTGAGGGGATCCAGGGCGAGCCGCCACAGGGGCCACACCATCCTCTGGCCGTGGTCTGAGGTTCTCGGGCCGCCACGGGGCGGACTACAAGGCCCGGGCGGCGGGTTCGGCGCCCAGGCCTTGCGCTTGTCGTCATCCGTCCAGGCGCAGCAGGCCCCGGCGGTAGGCGGGGACCAGGCGGTGGGGGACGAGCGCGGTGCGGCCGTCGATGGTGACCGGGACGAGGTCGGGTGGCGTCGCCGTCCAGGTCGAGCGGCGCTTGCGGGTGTTGGAGCGCGACATCTTGCGCTTCGGGACGGCCATGGAGTCCTGCCTTTGCTGGGGTCGTGCGGTTGTACTGGGCTGGGGTGCTCGCGGCGCCTACTTCGTCGTCGCGGTGCCGTACCGGCGCTGGAAGCGTTCCACGCGGCCGGCGGTGTCGACGACGTGGCTCTTGCCCGTGTAGAAGGGGTGGCTCGCGCTGGAGATCTCCACGTCGATAACGGGGTAGGTGGTGCCGTCCTCCCACTCGATGGTCGCGTCGCTGGTGGCCGTCGAGCGCGTCAGGATGGCGAAGTTCGCGGCGCGGTCGCGGAAGACGACCGGGTGGTAGTCGGGGTGAATGCCGGGCTTCATGGCGGGTGAGCTCCTGATGGGGTCGGGTGAATGCGGTGGGCGTCGACTCAGCGCTCTTCGCGGAACTCCACGTGGCGCCGGACGACCGGGTCGTATTTGCGGAGCACCAGCCGGTTGGGCGTGGTGCGGCGGTTCTTTCGGGTCACGTAGGTGTAGCCGGTGCCCTCGGTGGAGCGCAGCTTGATGAGGGGACGCAGTTCGTTGCGTGCCATGGGGTGTCACCTCCGGTTGGTGTTCGCGGTCGGCGGTGCCGTCCGCGGGGGCCATGTGGATGGCCACGCCTCTAGAAGTAAACGATAACCGTTTTCATTCCCTTCTGGGACGCCGCACCGACGCGTCGGTGGCGATGCCCTCACAGGGCGGCATCGGATTTCGGCCACGCCGGGCGGTGACGACGCGATGCCGGAATGTCACATTGCGGGGTAGCGTTCCCGTCGGAAGCTCGAGCAAGGTGTGCTCACCGCCGCCAGCGCGGTGGCGGCAGCGGCCCCTGGAGGGCGCCCCGGGGTCCGAGGTTGATGGGATCATGACGGTGCAGAACCGAGGGGAGGGCGCGTGAGCAGGGACAGACTCGCCGAGGAGGCATGGGAGGCGCTGGCGCGCGCCCATCTGGCGCTGATGCGGCGCTTCCAGGAGGACTTCCGCGGGTGGGAGATCTCCATGCGCGAGTACGACGTGCTGTTCACCCTGTCGCGCTGCCCCTCGGGTGGGACGCGGCTGCGCGATCTCAGTGAACACGTGCTGCTCACCCAGCCCAGCATCAGTCGCCTGGTGGAGCGTATGGAGGACAGCGGGCTGGTCGCGCGCGGGGGAGACCCCGAGGACCGGCGCGGCACCGTGGTCCGCCTGACCGACCAGGGCCGGGACGTGTTGCGGCGCGTGGGCCGGGAGCACGCCGCGGCGATCGCGCGCTATGTCGGCTCGGCCCTGACGCCGGAGGAGCTGCGCACCCTCAAGGAGCTCTCCGGGAAGCTGCACGACGCCCAGGCTCGCCAGGGGGACTGACCTGCTTCTGCCCCCGTGCCGCGCGAGCAGAGTGAATCTACATTGTAAAGGTGAAAACTCGGGTGCCGAGAGGCTGGTTGTGCACAACTCAATTGTGCTAGGTTCAATGTGGATCGAGGAGAGGAGGTGCACTCACAGCATGTCCGAGGATCACGAACACCAGGGGGTCGATCCCTTGTCCCTGGACAACCAGCTCTGCTTCGCCATCTACGCGGCGTCGCGGGCGCTGACCGGGCTCTACCGCGAACTCCTCGCGGAGATGGACCTGACCTACCCCCAGTACCTGGTGATGCTGGTGCTGTGGGAGCACGACACCATCTCGGTGAAGGACCTGGGCGCCGCCCTGCGTCTGGACTCGGGCACGCTGTCGCCGCTTCTGCGCCGACTGCAGGCCCGCGGCCTGGTGCGCCGGGTCCGGGACACCGACGATGAGCGCCTGGTGCACATCAGCCTCACCGACGAGGGCGCCCGGCTGCGCGAGCGGGCCCGGGACATCCCCGAGCGCGTCGTGTGCTCCACGGACATCCCCGAGGACCGGGTCGCGGAGCTGCGCACCCTGCTCGATCGGATCACCCAGTCGGTCGGCGACGCCGCAGGCGCACTGCGCGCCGCCCGATGACCAGCCCAACCGCAAGGAGACACTCGTGAACGTGCTCTACACCGCCCAGGCCACCGTCGAGGGCGAGGGCCGCAAGGGCAAGGGTTCCACCAACGACGACCGCCTCAACGTCGAGCTGTCCGTCCCCAAGGGCCTGGGCGGCGACGACGGCCCGGGCACCAACCCCGAGCAGCTTTTCGCCGTCGGCTACGCCGCCTGCTTCCACGGCGCCCTGAAGAAGGTCGCCCGCGAGGCCAAGGCCAGCGTCGACGGCTCCACCATCGAGTCCGCCGTTTCCATCGGCAGTGGCGACGACGGCTTCGGCCTGAGCGTGGACCTCACCGTCACCATCCCCGGGCTGGCCCAGGCCGAGGTCCAGAAGCTGGTCGACGCCGCCCACCAGGTCTGCCCCTACTCCAAGGCGACCCGCGGCAACATCGAGGTCAACCTCACGGCCAAGACCGCCTGAGTCGACACCGACCCAGCCGCCCCTGTCCGACCCGCACGCCAACGGCGGCGGGACGGGCGGGGGCGGCCATTCTCGGCTCGGGTTACCTGACAGGGGCCGATTCACGGATTGAGCGGGCCAGGGGCAAGTGAGCGAGAACAGAGTCGACATTCCTGGACGATTCTCTGTTCCTCTGCGAACCGGTGAATGCCGTCTTTTGCGAACCGGTGAATGCCGTCTTTACCGTGTTCGGCATGCCACCATTCGAACACGAGTTCCCTCTCGATCTCATCCGGCATGCCCCCGATCTCGCCGTGCACTTATATGAGCGCGTCTCCCACGCCCGCCTGCCGGAGTACGCTTGGGCGCGGTGCGAGTCAGGCGATGCCACGACGAGCTCACCGTCGGAGCTGCGCGCCGACTCCGTCGTCCTGCTCGAATCCCCGGCCACCGAAGGCGAGGAGAAGCCCGTCGCCGTGCAGGGGATTATCGTGGAGCCCCAGAACGACTATGACAGGCGCAAGCGGTTCAGCTGGCCGACGTACGTGGCGAACCTCAGATGCCGACTGGAGTGCCCGTTCGTCCTGATCGTCTTCACACCGACCGACGCTCTGGCGAAGTGGTCCGCGCAGCCGATCGACCTCGGCGGTGGATACATGGTTCAGCGGCCTCTCACGGTAAGCCTGGAGGCGCTGCAGCCGGTGACCAACCCCGAAGAGGCCGCAGCGTGCCCCGAAGTCGCGGTCCTGGCGGCGGTTCTGCACAAAACTGACGACCAGGAAGCCCTCGACGCGCTGATCCCTGCTCTCGTCGCCATCGATGACAACGCGTCGAATCTGTATTCTGACTATGTGCTGCAGGCACTTCCCACGGCGGCACGGATGTACTTGGAGGAGACCATGGTCACCGGCACCTACGAGTTCAAGACCGAATTCATTGGGCGACCGTATCGCCAGGGGAAGACCGAGGGAGAGATCGAGGGCAAGGTGGACGATGTGCTCATGATCCTCGAAGCTCGCGGACTGACGGTCTCGGACGCGGTCCGTCAGCAGGTGACCTCATGCACCGACCTGGAGCAGCTCAACACGTGGGTGCGCAGAGCCGTAACCGTGACCCGGGCTGACGACCTCTTCGCCTGATCCGTCCCAGGTGCTGCGGCGCCCCCGACCCTGCAGCGTGGATAGCGCGGGGCGCCGTGCACAGGTCATGGCGCCGGGGAAGAGCAACAGCAGTGGTGGCCGGGGCCCGTCGGGCCCCGGCCACCTGTCGGTCACGCGAATGTGACGATGTGCCGTCTGCTCGGCGCGCCGTTAGGCCGCCGACTCCAGGAGCAGCAGCTCGTCCACGATGTCCTGCAACGTCACCAGGCCCACCAGCCGGCCGCCGTCCTCGACCAGGGTCAGGTGGCTGCGGCTCTCCCGCATGATGGTCAGCGCCGCATAGATCGGCGTGGACGCCGCCAGCGTGGGCACCGGCCGCATCAGATCGGTGGCCGTCGTGTGCGACGGGCTGGTCAATGCGTCGCGCACGTGCAGCACCCCCGTGGGGCAGCCGCCGTCCATGACCACCAGGCGCAGGTGGCCGGACTCCCGGGAGACCCGCTTGACCTCCTCCAGCGAGGCCCCGGGGGCGACCCCGGCCAGCTCCTCGCGGGGGGTGGCGATCTCGCCCAGCGGCCGGGAGTTGACCTCCAGGGCACTGGCGAGCTGGTCGCGCCGGTCCTCGTCCAGCGCACCGGCCTTGGCCGAGTGGTCCACCAGCTCCCGCAGGTCGTCGGGGTTGTGCCCGCCGGCGACTTCGTCCACGGCCGCCACGCCCACCCGGTGCAGGCACCAGTTGGCCATCCCGTTGAGCAGCACCAGCGCCGGCCGTGTCACCCACATGAAGATCCGCATCGGGATCGCCAGCAGGGTCGCCGACCGCTCCGGGTGCGAGATGGCCCACGACTTCGGCGCCATCTCGCCCACGACCAGGTGCACGAACGTCACCACGACCAGCGACACGGTGAACGACACCACTGTGGAGACCGCCTGGGGCATCCACCCGTGGAACAGCGGCTCGATCAGGTGGTGTACGGCCGGCTTGGTGATGGCACCCAGCGCCAGCGTGCACAGCGTGATGCCCAGCTGCGACCCGGCCAGCAGCAGCGACAGGTCGCGGGCACTGCGTAGCGCCGCCCGGGCCGCCACGCTGGTCTCGGCGGCCTCCTCCAGCCGGTAGCGGCGCGCGGCCACCAGCGCGAACTCGATGGCGACGAAGAACGCGCTGAGCGCCACGATGCCCACGGAGATGAGCAGAGCGAGGAGCGGGTTCATGTCGCTCATGCGTTCACCTCCCGGCCGTTGGCCCGATCGCGGTCGGCGTCCGGCGACACCGGCGCCTCGTACAGCTCCAGCCGCACCGTCGCTGGAACGTGCCGGTCGACGCTCCGGACGCTGAGTCGGATGGTTCGGACCGGCTCGTCGTCATGGGCGCCCGGGTGGCGGGGCAACTCCACGTCCATGCTGTCGCCGGGCTCGGGCAGGCGGCGCAGCCGGCTGATGATCAGCCCGCCGATGGTCTCGTAGTCCCCGTGCGGCAGGTCGTGGCCGAGCAGCCGCTCGACCTCGTCCACGTGCACCGCGCCGGGCAGCAGCCAGCTGCCGTCCTCGCCCGCGTGGACCTCGCCCGCCTCTTCGGGGTCGTGCTCGTCGGCGATCTCCCCGACGAGCTCCTCGGCGATGTCCTCGGTGGTCAGCACCCCCGCCAGACCGCCGTACTCGTCGACGACGCAGGCGAACTCGTCCTCGGCCTCGCGCAGCCGGTCCAGCGCGCCGGGCAGCGGCAGCGAGATGGGGACCAGCAGGGCGGGACGCGACACCTTGGCCACCGGGATGCGATCCAGGTCGACATCGCCCAGCGCGAGGACGTCGCGCAGGCAGATCACGCCGAGGATGTCGTCCACGTCCTCGCCGAGGACGGGGAAGCGGGAGTGGCCCAGCGCCATGAGGTCTACGACCCGGCTGACCGGGTCGCCCCCCTCGACCGAGGTCACCTGGGGGCGGGGGATCATGGCGTGGCCCGCGGTGCGGCCGTGGAAGTCCAGCGTGCGGTCCAGCAGCGTGGACAGCTCAGCGGGCAGGTCACCGCTGACCCGCGACTCCTTGACGATGTGTTCCAGGTCGCGGGGGGTGGCGGCGTGCTGGACGTCCTCGACGGGCTCGATGCGCACGGCCTTGAGCAGCAGGATCGCGGCCTGGTCGAACAGCCGGATGATCCACCCGAACAGGCGCAGGTAGATCCCGGTCGACAGGGCGAGCCTGCGGGCGATGGGCTCGGGCCGGGCGATGGCGAGGTTCTTCGGGAACAGCTCACCGAACACCATCTGCACGACGGTGGAGAACAGCAGGGCCAGCACCACACCGGTGGCGATGCCGACACCGGTCGGCACGCCCACGCCGCCGAGCAGTCGGCCGATACCCGAACCGATGAGGGGATCGGCGACGTAACCGACGAGCAGTCCGGTGACGGTGATGCCGAGCTGGGCTCCGGAAAGCATGAACGAGGTGCGGTTGGTGATCCCCAGGGCCCGCTGGGCGCCGGTGTCACCCTGGGCGGCTCGGACCTTCAGCCGGGAGCGGTCCACCGCCATGAAGCCGAACTCCTGGGCGACGAAGTAGCCCGTGGCCGCGGTGATCACCAGGACCACCAGTGCTCCGAGGAGGATGCTCAGGACGACACTCATTTCGCGCGCACCGCCTCGGAGCGATCAATTCCAGTGCGCACGCCGCCTGGTGAAGGCGGGTCGTCGGGGTCGGGGGCACAGCGTCCTACGCGGACGCTGCCGGTACTTCGGGACGGGTCCACTGGTCCTCTCTCTTTTCGCGTATACCGAGGATACGAGCAGGGGGCCGAATAAATTCCCTGGGCCGCAGCGGGCGGATCTCCTCGGGTGGAGCCGGTTCTACCCGATCATGGTCCGGTTAACGCGCCCAGGATAGGGAACTTGGTAAAGCCGCCCGCGGCACGTTGAGGTGCCGCGCGGCGGAGCCGGTGGCTCAGTCGACGCTGGGAGCGTCGGCGGCCGCGGGAGCGTCCGGCTGGGCGGGGCCTTGGCGCCATTCCCGGCCCCGGGTCTCGGCGATGGCCACCGCGGTGGCCACGGCGACGTTGAGCGACCCGACGCGGCCGATCTGCGGGATGTAGGTCAGAGCGTCGGCGCCGTTGAGCAGCGCGGGGGAGCACCCGTGGTCCTCGGCGCCCACCGCCAGGCAGATATCGCCCTCCAGGGGGGCTTCGTGCAGCGGCGCGGCGTCGGTGGCCAGTTCCACGGCCACGACGCGGTAGCCGTCGTCGTGGGCGGCCTTGATGGCCTCAGTGGTGGTGCGTACGCGCCGCAGGCGCAGCTTCTGGTCGGTCCCCAGGGCGGTCTTGCCGACCTGGGGGTGGCCGGGGTCGATGGTGTTGCCCGTGAGCCAGAGGGTCTCGACCCCGAAGGTGGCGCTGGTGCGCAGGATGGAGCCCAGATTGAACGGCTGGGTGACCGATTCGACGATGAGGGCGATGCGGCCCTCGGTGCGCCTGCGCCAGTGGCGGTTGAGCCGTTTGACATCGGTTGGGCGCAGCTGCGTGCTCACCTGGGGTCTGTTCCTTGTGGTCGCGGTGGTCGAGACGTGGTGGGGGAGGTCGGGTTCAGGATACCGGGGCCAGCGCTCGCGGTGGTCCGGGCGGGGGAGGGGCGGCGGCCTCAGGGCCGGTGGACGCGCAGGACGCGGAACCCGGCGCGCGAGGCGGCGCGCTCGGTGGGGTGGCCGTTCGCCTCCAGCCAGCGGTGCAGGGAGTCGGCGCCGAGGTTCTTCTGCACGACGAGGTGCGCGGTGCCGCCGGGGGCCAGGCGACCCAGCCAGGTGCCCAGGAGTGCGTGGAGGGCGGGCTTGCCGATACGGATGGGCGGGTTGGACCAGATGGCGTCGAACGGCCCGGCCAGGGCCGCGGCCACCGGGGCGGTGCCGGCGCCCGGTTCGGCGTGGCCGGACGGGTCCTCGGCCGGGGCGCCCTCGGCGTCGACGACGTAGAAATCTACGTTGTCAAGGTGGTTCTTCCGTCCATTCCTCCGCCCCAGCTCCACCGCACGCCGGTTCACGTCGACACCCACCACCGACGCCTCGGGAGCGCGCGCCGCCATCGCCAGCGCGATCGGCCCGTACCCGCAGCCCACGTCCAGCAGCCGCCCGTGCGCTGGCGGAGCCGGGACACTCTCCAACAGGACGCGCGTGCCCAGGTCGACCTTGTCGGGGGAGAACATCCCGCGGTCGGTGTCCAGCCGCAGGTGGAGGTCGGCCAAGACGAGGTCGACGGTCGCGGGCCGATGGGTCGCGTCCGGATCGGGGTCGAAGTAGTGCTGCGCCACGCGCCGACGCTACCAGCACCGATGCCCCGGATGGGCCGTCGTCGCGGCCGTACCCACCCCTCCGGATCGACAGACCGTCCGGTCGGTACGCTGTGGACTGTTCGCGTGCGCCCGCGACGATCGGCGCAGAGCACAGACGAAAGGGGAAGGCCGACATGGGACGCTTCGACGGGAAGGTCGCCGTCATCACCGGCGCGAGCCGCGGCATCGGACGGGCCGCGGCCCAGCGCATCGCGGACGAGGGCGGCAAGGTCGTCATCACCGCGCGCAAGCCCGACCCCCTCGCCGAGGCCGCCACCGCCCTCGGCGGCCCCGACACCGCCCTGGGCATCGCCGGAAAGGCCCACGACCCCGACCACCGCGCCGAAGTCATCGCACAGACCCTCGCCACCTTCGGCCGCATCGACGTCCTGGTCAACAACACCGGCATCAACCCCGTCGTCGGCTCCGTCATCGACATCGACCCCGCCGCCATGGCCAAGATCTACGAGGTCAACGTCATCGCCGCCGCGTCGTGGGCGGCCGCGGTCCACCAGGCCTGGATGAAGGAGAACGGCGGCGCCATCGTCAACGTCTCCTCCCTGGCCGGGCAGCACCCCGCACCCGGCATCGGCGTGTACGGCACCAGCAAGGCCGCCCTCATCAACCTCACCCAGCAGCTGGCCTTCGAGCTCGCCCCCGCCATCCGTGTCAACGCGGTGGCCCCCGCCGTCGTCAAGACGGACTTCGCCACCGCTCTGGTGCAGTCGAACGAGGACGAGCTGGCCGCCACCTACCCCCTGGGCCGCCTCGGGGTACCCGAAGACGTCGCCGCGGCCATCGCCTTCCTCGCCTCCGACGACGCCTCCTGGATCACCGGCCAGACCCTCACCCTGGACGGCGGCCGCACCCTGTCCGCCGGCGTCTCCTGAGGCCCCACCACACAAGTCCACACCGCCGCCACCGCACCGCGCGGTGCCCCAGGTCGATCGGACGTGTGCATATATGCCTTCCGACCATTGCAAACGCCGCTTGGCCAGCGAAGAATGGGGCATAACCGAGGGACCTTGGAGGCGCGATGAGAGCACGCATCGGAGACCGCCTGGTGGTCGAGGGCCCGCGCGATGACGTCCACCGCCGCACCGGCGTGGTGACCGAGGTCCGAGGCCGCGAGGGTGCACCGCCCTATCAGGTCCGCTGGCTGGACGAGGACGCGGACCACGAAGTCCTGGTCTATCCGGGACCGGACGCTCATATCGAAGAAGGCCCGGTCGGTGGTACCGCTGGCCGATCCGGGCGCTAAAAGGTGGAGGTGGGCTCAATGCACACCATGAAGCGGTGGAACGTGGACATCCTGCTATCCGAGGAGACCACCGAAGAATCCGCCCGCACGTGGTGCGAGGCGGGGCTGGACTCCGAGGACGGGTCGAGTCTGCGCGGTCACGGCATGGCGCGCAAGCACCCTGCGGACGAAGACGTGCCTGAAATCGGCGACGAACTCGCGGTCTCGCGGGCACTGGCGGACCTCGCCCGGCAGCTGCGCCAGGTGGCGGCCGAGGACATCTCGGACCACACCGGGACCCCATGGCGACCCTGACACCACGGCCCCGGACCTACGCCCGGGGTCACCACACCAACCCACCACGACGCTCGGCTGGACCACTCCAGCCGAGCGTTTGGCTTTGCGGGTAGAGCCGGGGGTCCCCTGGGCGGCCTTGTCCGTGCCCATCCCCCGACGTTCTGGGGTGAAAAGCGGCACCGAGGGCGGTGGGGCTGGGGCGCCGGTCCTCCGGCGGGTGCGGCGTGGCCGGGCGGTCGTCGGGGGCATGCGCGACGTGAAGCTTCCCTGCGGGGAGAGGAAGGCGGCACCGACGGCAGGTGGGGGTGAGTGCCGCCCTCGTCGCTCCGCCGGGGAGGTGCCCGGCGAGCAGGCCGCTGACGCTGGCGTTACCCCGCCGCACCTCTCAGGAGATCGGCGCCCTCAACCCCCTGCGCCCTCGGTGCCGCTTTTCGCCACAGGACACCGGAGAGACGAAATCCGACAAGGCCGCCCAGCAGACCCAGGCCTCCGGCTCCGGACGTGACAGCGGTGATCACAGGGAAGGTCTCGATTCTGTCCGGTTTGTCGCCACAACTCCCGTGATCACTGCGGTCAGGGGTGCGGACAGCGCTTTTCCACCCCCGGGCACGCCGTGCCCACCCCGCAGACGACCGGCGGCCGGGAGCCCGCGGCCGTTGGCGCCGCGCCCATTGCGGGTCAGGGGCTGTCAGCGGTCACTGCCCCGGCGCGGGACCAGACCAGTCCTGTCTTGCTGGTCCACAGGGTGTAGCGATCCCCACACCACGCCCCGCAACCCCACGTCCGCCCCCTGTTCAGGAGGCTGCCGTCGGCCATTCGCCCGGCCAGCACCGGCCAATTGACTTTGGCGTGATCATGTCGCGGCAGACTCTGCCTCTATGACCACCTCATCAGGTTCACAGGCGAAACCCGCCCGAGTTCTGGGCATCGCCGACGCCGTGACGATCGGCGCCGGGGCCATGATCGGCGCGGGCGTCTTCGCTGTCTTCGCCCCCGCGGCGGCGTCCGCCGGGGCCTGGCTGCCTGTGGCCCTGCTCGTCGCGGCGGTGGTGGCCTACTGCAACGCCACCTCCTCCGCGCGCCTGGCGGCCGTCCACCCCGAATCCGGCGGCACCTATGTCTACGGGCGCGAACGCCTCGGCGAACTCTGGGGCTACCTGGCGGGGTGGGCGTTCGTCGTGGGCAAGATCGCCTCGTGTGCGGCGATGGCCCTCACCTTCGCCGCCTACGCGCTGCCCGGCTGGGAGCGTCCGGTGGCCATCGGCGCCGTGCTCGCGCTGACCGCCCTCAACTACCGGGGCGTGCGCACATCGGCCCGAATCACCCGATTCCTGCTGGCAGCCGTCCTCGCGGTCCTCGCCGCGGCCGTCGTGGCCGCCGCGGCCAGCGGACGGGCCGACGCCGCCGAACTCTCGCTCGCGGGGGACTGGCCCGGCTCCTTCGGGCTGTTCGGCGCCGCCGGAATGCTGTTCTTCGCCTTCGCCGGATACGCCCGCATCGCCACGCTGGGTGGCGAGGTCCGCGACCCCGCCACCACGATCCCGCGCGCGATCACCATCGCCCTGGCCGGGGTCCTGGCCGTCTACCTGCTGGTGGGGGGCGCCGTCCTGATGGTGCTGGGCCGCGACCGGCTGGCCACCAGCTCCGCGCCCCTGGCCGACGCCATGGCCGCCGCCGGGTGGCCCGCCCTGGTGCCCGTGGTCGCCGTCGGCGCCGCCCTGGCCAGCCTCGGCGCGCTGCTGTCCCTGGTACTGGGGGTGTCGCGCACGGTCCAGGCGATGGCCGCCGACCGCCACCTGCCCCGCTACCTGGCCGCGATCCACCCGCGCTTCGGCGTCCCGCACCGCGCCGAGGTCGCGGTCGGCATCGTCGTCGCCCTGCTGGTGGCCGCGGTGGACCTGCGCGAGGCGATCGGGTTCTCGGCCTTCGGCGTGCTGGTCTACTACACCATCGCCAACGCCTCAGCGCTGCGCCTGGGTCCCGAAGAGAACCGGCCCCCGCTGCTGGTGCCTGTCGTGGGCCTGGCCGGGTGCGTGGTCCTGGCGTTCAGCCTGCCGCTCACCTCGGTGATCTCCGGGGCCGCCGTACTCGCCGTGGGCGCCGCCGTGTGGCTGGTCAGGGCGCGATGGGCGTCGCCAGCGCGGTGAGGCCGCGCCGCGCCGTGGTCGACAGCCGCAGGTGCGGCAGGTCGTCGGGGGTGAACCAGGCGCAGTCGATCGTCGACCCGCCGGTCTCGGTCACCCGCAGCGGCTCCGGCTCGGCCACGTGCACGTGGAGGAACACCCACACCGAATAGATCTCGGTGTCCGAGCTTTCCGGCCCCATCTGGCCCGTGCGGTGGTGGCAGGCGATGGTGACCAGATCACCGGTGCCACCGCGCTGTCCGGTCTCCTCGAACAGCTCGCGCTCCAGCGCCGCCCGGACGTCCTCGCCGTCGTCGACCCCGCCACCAGGCAGGTGCCAGCATCCCGCCGCGGGAAACCCCGGCGCGATCTTGGACAGCAGGATGCGCCCGGCCGCGTCGGTGACGATCCCGTAACTGGCGAACCGCCGCAGGCTGGGCGTCGGCCGTTCCGGCTCCTCCTCCAGCAGTGCCCGGGCCGCCGGCAGAGCGGGCAGCGCCATCGCCCGCTCCAGGGGCAGGGTGGGCCGACCGGCCGCCTCCTGGGGGGTCAGCGGCGCGGTGTAGAACACCCGGTCGACGTGCATCGGCACCGGCATCCCGGCCGCGTCGTGCACGGTGACGATCTCGCTGCGCACACCGTGGGGGACCAGCGCGGCACCGGGCGCCGCACCGCCCGCCCGGCGGGCGACCTCGGCGGGGTCCTCACCGAAGCGGACCCGCGCGCCGGGCAGCGCCCACCCGCCCTCGGGTGCCACCACGCCCACGGCCCGCCCCTCGGCGGTGCGCCCGACGAGATGGGCGCACACGCGGCGGGCCATGCCAGGCGCGGTGTCGCTCACTGGGCCTCCACGCCAGGCGCGCCGATCGCGGCCGGGCCGGGGACACCGGCCAGATGCAGCAGGTCGCTGAGGCCGCGGATGGTGGCCACCCCGGTGGCGTCCTCCCCGGCGTAGCGCTCGTGGCGGTCGAGCAGGACGGGCCGCAGCCCGGCGGCGCTGGACCCCAGCGCGTCGGTGCGCACGCGGTCCCCGACGTGCCAGCACTGCTGCGGCGCCACACCCATCTGGTGGCAGGCGCCGTGGAAGATCCGCGGGTCGGGCTTGGCCGAGCCCGCCGTGTCGGCACACACGATGGTTCTGAAGTGCTGGGTGATGCCCAGCACGGCGAGCTTCTCGCGCTGCATCGACTCCGCGCCGTTGGAGATGACGCCCAGCGCGATGCCGGCCGACGCCAGCGCGCCCAGCACGGGCTGGACGTCGGAGAACGGACGCCAGGCATGCCGGTGGGCGGCGAGGTACTGCTGGTAGAGCTCGTCGCAGTGCTCATCGGCGATCTGGGAGTGGCCCGCCTGCACGGCCAGCGCGCGCACACGCTCGCGCCGCTGCTCCTGCAGGGTGAGCCGCCCGTCGAGGTAGGCCCCGAACGAGATATCGGTCTGGACGTCCCACAGGCGGCGCGCCGCGTTGAAGTCGGGGTGGCCCAGCCTCTCCATGAGGGCGCGCAGACCCGCCGAGCTGGCCGCATAGTCGTCCAGCAAGGTGTCGTCGAGGTCGAAGAAGATCACCGTGGGGGTGGGGGTGGATTCCGGCATCGTTCCTTAGTTTCCGTCGCATCCTGCACCAGCAGAAACATGCCCACGGTACCGGTCGTGCGCCGTCGCCGCGCGGCCGGGCGGCACCACGGGTGTGGTCAGGGCAGACGCTGGAACCACAGAAGCGAGGCTACAGCGGTGGCGAATGCGCTGAGCAACGCACCGAACACGAACCACGTCACAATCTCTTGGTGGACCGTTTCGGATCCCAGCGACGTCCCGATGTCCTCATAGACCCCGGTCAGTTCGGCCTCTGATGCGGCCTCATAGAAGTTGCCGTCGGTGCTCTGGGCGAGCCGCTCCAGCGCGCCCTTGTCGATGTTGGCCTCCACCGGCTGCCCGTTGATCTCGATGATCGAGGCGCCGGTGCCGAAGGCGATGGTGGAGACTGGCACTTCGGCGTCGGCGGCGGCCCGCGACGCCGTGGTGATGGGGCGCCCGCTGGTGTTCTCCCCGTCCGACAGCAGCACGATCGCCGCCGGGGGCGGGTCCTGCCCGGCGTCCTCGTCAAAGGAACTGATGGCCTGCAGCGAGGTGAAGACCCCCTCGCCGATCGCGGTGCCCGGCGCCATCTGCAGGCCCTCGATGGAGTCGCTGATGGCCTGGTGGTCCTGGGTGGGGGAGGACACCACCCCCGCGGTGGCCGAGAACGCCACCAGGCCGACGTTGAAGCGGTCGGGGAGCGAGTCCACGAACCCCCGGGCGGACTCCTTGGCGGCGCTGATGCGGTCGGGCTCGATGTCGGCGGCGGCCATGGACGGAGAGACGTCGATGGCGACGATGATCGTGGCGCGCTCGCGCGGCACCTCCACGGGCATGGCCGGCCGCGCCATCGCCATGATCATCATCGCGACGGTCAGGAAGAACAGGGCGGCGCTGACGTGGCGCCGCCAGTTGGGCCGGTCCGGGGCCACCCGGTCCAGCAGGGCGAGGTTGGTGAACCGCACGGCGTACTCGCGTCGCCGGTACTGCGCCCAGACGTAGACGGCGATGAGGGCGGCCAGTGCCGACAGCAGCCACAGCCAGCCGACGGAGAGGAAGGTCACCCGGGCGTCCTTTCTGTGGGGCGTGGTCGCGCGCGGCGCGTCACCGCGGTACCGCCGGGGTGTGCCGTGCGAGCCGATGGGCGGTACGCCGCTGCTCCACCACGAACCGGGCCATGTCCACGATCCAATCCCGGTCGGTCCGCAACACCAGGTGGGGAACACCGCACCGGCGCAGCCCCGCCTGGACCGCGGCGCGCTGCGCCAGGGCCGCCGCACGGTAGTCGCGCCGGACCTTCGCGCTCACGTGGACCTCCCGGGTACGTCCGGACTCGGGGTCGGTCATCGCGACCAATCCTATGTCGGGCAGGTCGAGTTCGCGGGGGTCGATCACCTCCACGGCGAGCACTTGGTGGCGGACGGCCAGGCGCCGCATGGGGCGCTCCCACGGGGGTTCGGCGCCCGCCTCGGGCGGGGTGTCGAGGAAGTCGGAGATGACCACGCGCAGGCCGCGGCGCCCCCGGGTGCGGGAGAGGTCGTGCAGCGCGTCGGCGAACGTGGCGCCGCCGTCCGCCCCGGGCCGGGTGCGCGGTGCCGCGGCGACCGTGGCCAGCAGGGCCGGCAGCGCGGTCTTGCCGGAGCGGGCCGGCCAGCGCCGGATCTGCCCGCGATGCAGGAAGTGGGCGCCGAACCGGTCGCCCACCCGCTGGGTGAGGACGTTGACGGCGGCCAGGGCGCCGATCGCGATGTCGCGCTTCTCCTGGTGGCCGGTGCCGAAGTCCATGCTCGCCGAGAGGTCCAGCAGCGTCCAGCTCTCCAGCTCGCGGTCGGCCACCGGGTCGCGCACGTGCGGGGCGGTGGTGCGCGCGGTCACCGACCAGTCCATGAGCCGCACGTCGTCCTCACCGGGCTGGTACAGCCGCGCCTCGGCGGGCTCGCTGCCCGGCCCCAGGCGCAGCCCCAGGTGCTCGCCGTGCAGCAGCCCCTCCAGTCGGCGCACCACCCGCAGGTCCAGGCGCCGCAGCGCGGCGTGCAGTCGCGGGTCGAGTGCCGTGGGCGGCGGGTGTCCTCGCACGGTCGCCTACCGGGCGGCCATGGCGGTGTGCTCGCCGGTGGCGGGGTCGTCCCAGATCACCCGGGGCGGGGGGACGGTCGCCAGCACCCGGTCGACGACCTGGGTGGTGGAGACGCCGTCGGCCAGCGCGTCGAAGGTCAGGACCAGGCGGTGCGCCATGACGTCGCGCGCCAGCATCCGCACGTCCTCGGGCAGCACGTAGTCGCGGCCGCGGATGAGCGCCAGCGCACGCGCGGCGGCCACCAGGCCCAGCGTGGCGCGCGGGCTGGCCCCGATCTCCAGTACCCGACGCAGGTCGGGCATGCCGTACTCCTCAGGCTCCCGGGTGGCCATGACGAGGCGCACCACATAGTCGGCGATGAGCTGGTGGACATGCACGCGCTCGGCGTCAGCCTGGAGTTCCAGCAGGGTGACGGGGTCGAGGACCTGGTGCGCCTCGGGCGGGGTGGTGCTCATCCGCCGCAGGATCTCCATCTCCTCGTTGGCCCGGGGGTGGGGCACCACGACCTTCATCAAGAACCGGTCGCGCTGGGCCTCGGGCAGCGGGTACACCCCCTCCGACTCCACCGGGTTCTGGGTGGCGATCACCACGAAGGGCTCGGGCAGCGGGTAGGTCGTGCCGCCCAGGGACACCTGCTTCTCCGCCATGACCTCCAGCAGCGAGGACTGCACCTTGGCCGGGGCGCGGTTGATCTCGTCGGCCAGCACGAAGTTGGCGAAGACCGGGCCCAGCTCCACATCGAACTGCTCGGTGGAGGGGTGGTAGATGCGGGTGCCCACGATGTCGGAGGGCACCAGGTCCGGGGTGAACTGCACCCGCGCGAACGACCCGCCGGTCACCTTCGCCAGCGTGGACACCGCCAGCGTCTTGGCGATGCCCGGTACCCCCTCCAGCAGGCAGTGCCCGCGCGCGATGAGGGCGACCATGGTGCGCTCCACCATCTGCTCCTGGCCGACGATGACCGTGGAGACCTCCTGCATCGCCGCGCGCAGCAGCCGGGTCGGCTCCCCGGCGGCCCCGTTGTCGGGCCGGGCGCGGCGAGCACCGTCGTGAGCGGGCAGGGGATCGGTATCCGGCATCTGCGGCCCAGCCTTTCCACGAGCGGCGATATCCCGCCGGGTACGTTGATGGTGACGCAACGGCGATGCTACCCGCTCGTGCTGGGATGAGAACGGCCATAGCGGGGCAATCGTGCGAAGGGGGTCCGCCCGTGCCCGTGCCGCTGCAGCAGACCGATCCGCGCCAGCTCGGCGCCTACCGGCTGAGCCACCGGCTCAGCCACGGTGCCGAAGGCGTCGTCTACCTCGCCCACGACCGCGACGGCCAGCCCGTCAGCGTCGCGATGCTCAGCGAGGGCGCGGCCGCCGACCCGGCCGCCCGCGACCGGTTCGCCGCCGCCGTCACGCAGGGGACCGGCGTCGGCACCGCCCCCCGGGTCCTGGCCGCCAACACCACCAACCCGGCCGCGTCCTGGGTCGCCGTACCGCACGCCCCCGGCCGGGCGGGCGCCGAGGCGTTCCTCGCCCCAGTCGCCGTCGGCGCGGGGGAGCACGACCCGGGAGCCCCGGACTACGCCCCGCACTGGGCCACCCGCTCCACCCCGGCCGCGGCCCGCTGGTCCGGCGCGGTGGGGCGCGATGCGGCCTCGGCCGCCGAGTCGACCTCCGACCGGCGCGTCGTGCTGGGCCTGCTGCTGGTGCTGTTGCTGTTCGTGGCCCTGCTGATCCTGCTCTACCTGTGGCTGACCGGGCTGTCGGCGCAGGCCGGGGGAGCCGACGGAAAGCCGTTCCCGAGCGGGGGCTCGCCCTCCCCGACCGAGCCGAGCACCTCGCCCCGGCCCACCCATGAACCGTGGGTGAGTCCGGATCCGCGCGGGACCGGGCAGCCCACCGACGAACCGTCGCCCACCAGCGACGTCCCCACGGTGGACGTGGAGGACGAGGACTCCCCCGGCCTTCCGCCCGACCCGCGGGGGTGGGGCTGAACATCCGTTCGCACGACGTCATCGCCTTATCGCCTGGTGTGTCCACTCCTGGCCCCCGCGCCGCAGGCACCCCGGGCGCCACGCCCCCTCTGGCCCCCGGGTGCGGGGCGGGATAGGTTCGGCTGAACCAGCGCACAACCCGAATCGAGGGAGAAAGGGCGGCGATGGTCCGGGAGCACGTGGCCTGGCGGGTGTGGGTCCTGATCGGTGCCGTGGGTGCCCTTGCGGCAACGGCCGCCGTCGCGCTGCTCGTGGGGGAGTTCCCGGCGCCCTGGCGCGGGGTGGCCAAGGCGCTGGGAGAGCCCGGGGCCGCGCCGCAGTCGGTGGACTTCATCATCTGGGAGGTGCGCGTGCCCCGCCTGCTGGCGGGCGCCGCCTCCGGCGCGGCGTTCGGCGTGGCCGCCGCCCTCCTGCAGACAGCATGGGGCACCCCGCTGGCCGGCCCCCGCACCGCGGGCATGGGCGGGGCGGCGATGCTGGCGATCGTGCTGGCCCCGGGCTGCCGGGCGGAGCCCAGGGGCCGCTGGGCTCCGCGACCGCCGGAGCCATCGGGGCGGCAGCGGCGGGCCTTGGCTTGGGTCTGGCCCTGCGATGGCGGTGGGGAGCGCGGGCACGCTGCGGCCCGGCACCGTACTGCTGGCCGGGACGGCGCTCGACGTGCTGTGCACGGCTGTCGCGCTGTCTGTTGCGGTGAGCGCGGTCGGCGGGGTCGGGGGGCCGCGGGCGGACCGGCTCGTCGCGGGCTCCCCGCTGCTGGGAGTGGAGCACGCCCCGGTGCTCAGCGCGCTGTGCGCGGCCGCGGCACTGCTGGGGGCCGGAGCGGCGTGGCGGGCACCGGCCGTGGTCGCGGTGGGTCCGTGGAGCGGGCGGATGGCGGTCGTGTGCCTGGCCGCGCTTCCCGTGGGGGCGGGGGTGGCCCTGGCGGGGCCGATGGCCCTGGCCGGGCTTGCCGGGGGAGGGGTGGCCTGGTTGGTGATGTCGGGACACCCGGGGTGGACGGCGTTGCTGGCCGTGCCTCTGGGGGCGTTCGTCGTGCTCGCCGGCGACCTTGTGGCGCGCTCGGTCAGCGGGCCTGAGGGAATCGCCACGGGGTACGTGACCGCGGTGGCGGGGGTGGTCGTGCTCCTGGCCCTCCGCCGATCGCGCACGACGGCCACGCCCGAGCCTCCGGTGCCGGCGGCCTAGCACACGCCCCGACCGGGAGCCTGCCGTCGCTCCTCACCACCACATATGAATCTACAATGTAAAGGTGGCAGTGTTTTTCTCTAAAAACCCCCTCTCCCAAACCAAAAAAGGAGCGGCTACGCCGCCCCTATCTCCCCAAAACTCCACCACCCGCACACCCGCATCGGACCACATCCGGCGCGGGAACCCGCCCACCGCCCAAACACTGGTCCACACTGTCCGAAAACCCCGGAGACGCCACCAACCACACCCACCACGATTGACCGGCCCACCACCGAGGTAGGAACCCTCACGCACCGAACGACCCAGCGACCACACCGCACCAGGAGCGCACCATGACGCTACTCAACGAACAGCAGATCACCGACGGCCTGACCCACCTCGACGACTGGGAATGGGACCGCGAACACCACGAAATCCGCCGCACCGTCAAAATGCCGGACTTCATGAGCGCGATCCACCTCATCACCGCGATCGCCCACGTCGCCGAACAGGCCAACCACCACCCCGACATGGACATCCGCTACAACAAGGTGACCTTCCACCAGACCACCCACGCCGCGCACGGCATCACCGAAAACGACATGCAGCTAGCCGCACGCATCGACGAACTCGTCGCCGACGCCCAACCCCGCGGCTAACCGGCAACCGCGCCCCGGCCCGGGACCACCCGCGCCGCCAGCGCCCACCACCGGCCTCAGCCCTGGGCCGGGCGCAGCCGCCCCCGCCGGATCTTCCCCGACGCCGTCCTGGGCAGCTCGTCGACGAACGTGATCCGACGCGGATAGGCATGCTCGGCGAACCGCGCCCGCACCAGCTCCCGCAGCTCCTCAGCGAGCTCATCACTGGCCCGCGACCCCTCATGCAGCACGATGCTGGCCGCCACGGTCTGCCCCGACAGCTCGTCGGGCACGCCATACACCCCGGCCTCCGCCACCGCCGGGTGCTGCAGCAGCGCCGTCTCCACATCGAACGGCCCGATCCGGTACCCCGACATCAGGATCGCGTCATCGTCGCGAGTGGAGAAGTACAGATACCCTTCGCGGTCCTGGCTCCCGGTGTCACCCGTCAGATACCAGCGCCCATCGGGCGTGAAGCGCGCCGCCGAGGCCCCCGGATTGTCCCGGTACCCCCGGAACCACATCAGCGGACTCGCCTTCACATCCACGGCCACCCGCCCGAAGGCCCCCACCGGAGCCTCACCATCAGCCACGGGCTCCAGCACCGTCACCGACCACCCCGGCAACGCCGTGCCCAGCGACCCCACCCGCATATCGGCGGCCACATCATCGTGGTTCTGGTGGCCCACAAAGATCCCCAGCTCACTCTGCCCATAGTGGTCGCGCAGCGGCACCCCGAACGTGTCCGCCGCCCACGCCACCACATCGCTGTTCAACGGCTCACCAGCACTCGACAGGCGCCGCACCGCGATCTCCGGCGGCAAAGTCTTCGTCGTCGCCCGCAGCGTCCGATACACCGTCGGCGCCGCCGCCAGGTTGGTGACCCCGAAAATCGCCAGCACGTCGAGGGTCAACTCCGGGTCGAACCCCGCCCGCAGCTGCAGCGAGCGGTGGCCCGCCAACAGCGGGGACACCAGCCCGTAGTACAGCCCATAGGCCCAGGCCGGGTCCGCGGTGTTCCAGTACACGTCGTCATCGGCGACATCCAGCCCATAGCGGTGGTAGGCGTGGAACGCCGCCAGCGCCCGCACCGGCACCTCCACCCCGCGCGGCGGCCCGGCCGTGCCCGAGGTGTAGAGCAGCACGAAGGGCGCGTCACCCCCCACGGCCACCGGCGCCGGCGCCGTCCGACCGCCGCTGCCGCGCGTGAGCCCCGCGATGGTGTGGTCGCCCTCGCGCAGGGGAGCGGGGCCGGTGGTGGCGATGTGCCAGGGGGCGTCGGCGGGGACGTCGTCGCCGGGGTCGAGCTTGGGCCGCTGGTCGTCGTCGCAGATGACGAGGCGGGTGTCGGAGTGGGTGAGGCGCAGGGCGATGGCGCTGGGCGCGAACGCGGTGAACAGGGGAACGTGCACGGCGCCGAGCCGCCAGATGGCCAGGGCGGTGACGGCGAGTTCGGTGCCCTTGCCCATGAGGGTGGCGACGTGGTCGCCGCGGGTGATGCCGAGCTCGGCCATGGCGGCGGCCAGGGCGGTGGAGCGTTCGGCGAGTTCGCCGAAGGTGAGGTCGTGGGGGAGGAGCTCGGGGCCGACCTCGGTGACGGCGACGGCGTCGGCGGGGTGGCGGTCGCACAGCAGGTGGGCCACCGATGCGGTGGGGGTGTCGTAGGTGGCGAGCCAGTCGCGTACTTGCTGCGCCGGGTCGTGCATCGGTGGTCGTCCCCTTTTCTGGAGGATTGTGCGTGTTGCTGTGGTCGTGTTCCAGAGTATTCCCCTGTGTGTGATGGTGCCCTCAACGGCGGGCGATGGCGGTCACCGTTCGCCGCGGTCGGTGGGGGAAGGTGGGTGGGTCGGGGCCCGGGGGAGGGGTGGTGGCGTCGGCGGTGGGGAGGCGTCACGATGTGGGCCATGGATGTCGATGCTGTGGTGCGGCGGTTCGATCTGGGCGAGGAGATGCGCGGCTGGTTGGCGGAGGCCGCCGAGTTGCCGTTGCCGGACGGCGGGTGTCCGCTGCCGCCCCGTTCGCGGGCGCGGGAGGCGCTGGCACCGTTCGGCTTGAGCGCCCAGGACGAGGCGGAGCTGGTGGGGCTGTGGCCGGATGAGGCGTGGCCGCCGGAGCTGCTGTGGCTGGTGGAGCGCATGTATGCGCGGGTGGTGGAGGATCTGGCGGCGGGGCCGGGGGAGTGGCGGCATTGGCCGCCGCTGCCCGGGGTGGAGGACGCGCGGGCGCGGTGCGCGCCGGTGTTCGCGTTCGCTGCGGCGGTTCCGGCGTTGCGGGCGTGGCAGGACCGTCACGGGGTTCCGCCGGAGGTGGGGGCGGCGACGCTGCGGGATGTGGGGCGCCATGTGGGCCATAACCGGACGATGTTCGGGCGGATCGGGTTGGAGGTGGCCGCGTGGATCGCGTTGCAGTTCCGCGGCGGCCTGTTCGAGCTGGGGCGGCTGCAGTATGAGCCGGCGCGGCTGGTCGAGCAGGCGGCGGTGACCTGGTACTCCGAGGCGGAGGCCGCGGGTTTGGCGCCGGAGTTGGCCTATGGGGCGCCGACGCTGCGGTTGCATATCCCAGCGGGGGAGTCGTTGGACCCGGGGGCGATCGACGCGTCGCTTGCGCGGGCGCGGGGGTTCTTCGCGTCGTGTTTCGGCAGGGAGTACGCGGTGGCCACGTGTGCGTCGTGGCTGTTGGATCCGCAGTTGGCGGAGTATCTGCCCGCCGGGTCGAACATCCTGGCGTTCCAGCGCCGGTTCACGCTGGTTGACCGGTCGACGCCGGGGGATCGCGACGTGTTCCGGTTCGTGTTTCGGCGCCCGGGGGTCGAGCGGTTGGAGGGGCTTGTGCCGGCCACGCGGTTGGAGCGGGCGATCGTGGCGCATTCGCGGGCGGGGCGCCACTGGCGGGTGCGCACGGGGTGGCTGCGCCTGCCGTGAGCGGCGCAGGGGCGTCCCTGCCGGGTCAGGGCCCGGTGTCGTGGGCGGGTTCGGGGGGTGTGGACCAGCCCGTGGTGATGAGGCGTCCGGACCCGGTGCAGTCGGCGCAGCGGCGGGGGACCACCATTTCGCCGACGCCGTCGCCGCCGGCGTAGCCGACGACTCCTACTCTGAGTCCGCTGCCCTGGCAGCTTTGGCACACGATCGCGACATCCACGGGCGCAAGGATAGGCGCCTGGCGGGGTGGTGTGGGGGCGGTGGGGTTAGTCGGTGAGGTCGAGGGCGGAGAGGAGGGTGGTCAGGCGGGTTTCGTCGTGTTCGACGACGGGGGCGTATTCGCAGATGCCGATGCCGACGATGTCGTGGTGGGCGTGGATGGCGGCGAGGGCTTCGGCGACGGAGTCGGCGCGGGGGCCGTCGGGGGTGGGGACGGCGACGGCGGGGAGGTCGACGGGGTCGCAGACGTCGACGTCGAGGTGGACGTAGGCGGGGGTGCCGGGGGGTCGTGGGGCGGTGACGCGGGTGGGGTCGGCGATGATTTCGACGGTGTCGACCCAGGCCATGCCGTGGTGGCGGACGTAGTGGGTTTCGGCGGGGTCGAGGTCGCGGCTGCCGACGAGGGTGACGGCGGGCGTGGACATGGCGGGCCCGTTGGGGCCGATGAGGTGGGGGTGGCCTTCGCCGAGGAGGGCGCGTAGCCCCATGCCGTGGGCGCGGCCGCTGGGGGAGGTGGTGGGGGTGTTGAGGTCGGTGTGGGCGTCGACCCAGTAGAGGACCATGTCGGGGTGGCGGGCGGCGAGGTGTTGGACGGCGACGAGGTCGGAGAGGCAGTCGCCGCCGAGGGTGAGGGTGCGGTGGGGGTCGCGGCGGGTGAGGCGGTTGCGGAGCCGTTTGAGGGTGCCGTGGATGGCGTCGAGGTTGCGGATGCCGTCGATGGTGGTGCGGGGGCCGTCGGTGACGGCGACGTGGAGGCGGTTGCCGCTGGGGGGTATGAGGTGGGCGAGGGCGGATGCGCCGGCGGCGATGCGGACATCGTCGCCGCCTTGCCACAGGGGGACCACCAGATCTACGTCGCGCTGCCAGACCATGTCCCAACCTTAGGCCCCTGTGGGTGGGTGCGGGTAGGGAAACGGGGATCGGCGGGTGGGCAGGGGTGTCCGGGTGTGGTCAGGTGTGGGGTCAACTTTTTTGTGTGGGTGGGCGTGGGATTGTGAGGGTGTTATGGCGAGTGTGGATGGTGTTGTTCCGCCGGAGCGTTTTCCGCGTAGTTCCGGCTATGACCTTGCGTGGCAGAAGCGGTACATGATGGGCCCTAATCCGTTGTGGCTGACGGAGTGGTTGGCGGAGGATCTGCCGATCGGCGAGGGTGCGCGTGTCTTGGATTTGGGGGCGGGGACGGCGCTGACCTCGGTCTTCTTGGCGCGGGAGTTCGGTGCGCGGGTGACGGCGGCCGATTTGTGGGTGGATCCGGGGGACAATTGGCGCCGGGTGCGTGAGGCCGGTGTGGCCGACCGGGTGTTGCCGCTGCGGGCGGAGGCGCGGGATCTGCCGTTCGCCGAGGGGTATTTCGATGCGGTGGTCTCGATCGATGCCTACCACTATTTCGGTACGGATGATCTGTATTTGGATTATCTGCTGCGGTTTATCGCGCCGGGCGGCCGGTTGGGGATCGTGTCGCCGGGGTTGGCGCGTCCGGTGGATGGGACGGTGCCGGAGCGGATTCGGCCCTACTGGCAGGCGGCCTATCGGTCGTTTCACAGTGCGCAGTGGTGGCGTGCCACTTTTGAGTCAAGTCAGGCGGTGCGCGTGGAACGCGCGGACACGTTGGTAGATGGTTGGAAGTACTGGTTGGCGTGGAACGAGGCGTGTACGCCGCCCGAGGACGCCGCGGACATCGTGGCCCAGGAGAGTGCGATGCTCCGCGCGGACGCGGGGGAGACGCTCGGATTCGTCCGCGTGATCGCGCGCAACGGCGCGGCCTGAGGCGGCCTGGCGCCGGGCGGGTATCTCAGGCCCGCCCATGGTTCAACTTGACATAATGTGCATTATCGGCGTTGTGGGGCGGGTGGCCGAGAGGGGTGGCGGTCGGGGTCGTCCCGGCTGGTGGCGCGTGATTCGGGTGGTGTCAGCAAGGCCGGGGTTCCGCTTGGCGCGTGCGGACCTGTTCTCCATGCGGGTGCATCGCGCCAGCGCAGGATTGATTCGCCGATGATGACGGCGTTTGTTCGGACGATCCGGACGGATTCCAGGACTTCCGGCGGAGCGTCGGCCTCAGGAGTACGCGGTCTGCTGGGCGGCCTTGTCGGATTTCGTCTTTCCGGTGTTCGGTGGTGAAAAGCGGCACCGAGGACGGAGGGGCTGGGGGCCCCGACCTCCTGAGAGGCGCGGCGGGGTAACGCCAGCGTCGGCGGCCCGCTCGCCGGGCGCCTCCCCGGTGGAGCGACGAGGGCGGCAGCGACGGCAGGTGGGCCGTGGGGGCGCCCCGGTCGGGACGGGCCGGCCGGAACGCGGATTGCGGGCCGCCGGGTGCCGGGTATGCCCGCTTTGCCACAAGTTCGGCGCGATGATCATGGGGATTGTTCCGGCAAAACGGACAGAATCAGAGAAATTCCCATGATCATCGGCGGAAGGGGTCCGCAGTGGCGCGGCGCGGCGGGCGCTTTGCCCTGTTTGTCCCGGCCGTCGCAGGGTGGATTCGTTGATCTCGGGAAAGTGCGCCAGAAAACCGCTGGAATTTGGCGCACTTTCCCGAGATCAACACAGGCGCGGACACAACGGGCCTACAGCGAGCGCTTTCCCGCCCCGGCCACCCACCCGGCACCGCTGGACGACCACGGCGCCCCACCCCCACCGGCCCTCGGTGCCGCTTTCACCCCAGGACACCGGGCAGGATGAACGCCGACAAGGCCGCCCAGCAGACCCCATCTCAGCCGTACCCCTGAGCTGTGGGGATCGGGATGGACCACCAGGGGCTCGTGTTTGATGCATAAATGGCGTTATGCATGAATTGGGAATTATGTCCGACTCATGTGTCCCGGTTCGCCTCAGTACCCGGATCCGTCTCCCGGCCCGGGCATCCGCTCCGCTCGCCCGCAGCGCGACCGCGCGACCAGCGGGATCGTCACACCCCTCCCCCTCGGCTGTGACCGGCGTCGCAACCCGCCCCACTCCCCTTCCCGTGCCGGTCCCCGCGCTATACGCTCGTCCGCGGACAACACCTCATCAGCATGAGACGCCCGGCGAACGTGATCCGTTGACCGAATCCGTGCGGCGCGCGAATTCCCGGCCACAACCGGTCACAATCGGGAAATACCTCTGCACCAGAGGGACGAGCGGGGGATCCTCGAAGAGTGTCGAACAGCATCAGCTCCTCTCCTGAGAGCCCTTCCCCTGAGGACACCGCCGCCAGCGGCCCCGCGCCGGACGGTGTCACGGCGCCCACACGCCCCACCGGTGCCGTCGGCGCCGCCGATGGCACCTCTCCCCCACCCCGCGCCGCGGCCGCCCACGCCCCGGTGACTCCGCGTCGCCGCTCCTGGATGCCGCGCGGGCTGCGCACCGCCGACGCCAGCCGCCTCGTCGGCATCGATATGGCCCGCGGGCTGGCCATTCTGGGCATGTTCGTCGTGCACGTGGGCGTCGGCTGGACCGACGACGCGGGCGCCAGCACGCTGACCGAGCTGGTCGCCGGGCGCTCGGCGGCGACCTTCGCGCTGCTGGCGGGCGTGTCCATCGCCCTGCTGTCCGGCGGGCCGACGCCCAAGAGCGGCCACGACATGGGGGTCGCGCTGTGGCGGGTGGTCATCCGCGGCTTGATCATGCTGCCCATCGGCACCCTGCTCACCATGACGGGCGTCCCCGTGTCGGTGATCCTCGCCTACTACGCGGTGTTCTTCGTCCTGTGCGCCCCGCTGATGGACGAGCGGTGGAAGATCGTCGCCGGGACCGCCGCGTTCCTCGCGGTCACCGGCCCGGTGGTCTCCTTCTACCTGCGCAGGCTGATGGAGCCCGACGGGCCGCTCGAAGGCCCCGTGCAGACCATCAACTCCTATGACCCCCTGGTGGCGTGGGCCGACGACGGCGTGGTGAACTTCCTGATCACCGGCTCCTACCCGGCGATCACCTGGATGCCGTTCGTGCTGGCGGGGCTCGCCATCGGGCGGCTGAACCTGCGCTCGCCCAAGGTGCAGCTGGCGCTGGTCGGCGTCGGCGCGAGCCTGGCCGCCGCGGCCTACACCGCCTCCTGGGCGCTGATGCGCCTGCTGGAGGTGCGCTCCCGCCTGGAGGCGTCCTTCGACGCCGAGAGCGCGGGCACCGACACCCTGGGCGCGGCGCTGCGCGAGGGGCTGCCCGGGACGGTGCCGGTCAACGACTGGGCGTGGCTGCTGACGGCCGCGCCGCACAGCGGGACGCCCTTCGAGGTGTTCGGGGCCGGCGGTGTGGCCATCGCGGTGCTGGGGCTGTTCCTGCTGGTGGGCCGCTACCTGCGGTGGGTGCTGTTCCCGCTGGCGGCGGTCGGGGCGCTGGCGCTGACCACCTATGTGGGGCACGTCCTGCTGATCTGGGTGGACGAGCTGGGGCTGTTGGAGGGCACACCGCTGCAGCCGGTGACCGACGCGCTGGACTGGTCGGTGCTGCTGGGCGCGCTGGTGTTCGCGACGCTGTGGCGGGTGCTGGTGGGGCGCGGCCCGCTGGAGGGGCCGCTGCACGTGGTGTCGATGTGGGTGGCCCGGCGCATCCCCTGACCCGCGCCGGACGTCTCACCCCCTCTCCCCCCGGGGAAATGGGGGTGCCGAACCGGTGGCTGCGGGTGATCGCGCGCTTGGGAATCGGGGATGCTGTGGGGCATGAGCGTTGCGGAGGTTGGGATCCAGGCGTCGTCGATGCGGGTTGTGGAGGCGGTTGAGGAGTATCTGGTGGCGCGGCGGTCGGCGAAGCCGTCGCCGCACACCGTCGCGGCCTACCGGCGGGACCTGCTGGGGGTGCTGGGGTGTGTGGCCGAGGTGGAGCGGTGCGGGCGCGCGGATGTGCGGTTGGCCGATCTGTCGGGCGGGGTGCTGCGTCAGGCGTTCGCGGAGTTCGCGGCCGAGCGGGCGGCGTCCAGTGTGGTGCGGGCGTGGTCGACGTGGAACGGGTTCTTCGGGTTCCTGGTGGCCGAGGGCATCGTGGAGGGCAATCCGATGCCGGGTGTCCAGCGGCCCCGGCTCAAGCCGGCGGAACCCAAGCCGCTGATGGGCGAGGACACCCCGGAGCGGTTGTTGGAGGCGTTGGCGGCGGGGTGCCGCCGCGCGCGTGACCCGTGGCCGGAGCGGGACCTGGCGGTGTTGGCGCTGGCGTTGCTGACGGGGCTGCGTTCGGCGGAGATGCTGGGGTTGCGGGTGGAGGCGTTGAGCGGGCGTGCGGGTGAGCGGCGGATCCGGGTGGTGGGTAAGGGCGGCGCGACGCGGTCGCTGCCGATCGAGCCGCCGCTGGAGGCGTTGGTGGAGGCCTACCTGCGCACGCGTGAGGTGCGGTTCGGCGTGCGGGTGCGCGGGTCGGACGCGCTGCTGGTGGACAACCGGGGGCGTCCGTTGCGCCGGGGCGGGCTGCAGTACCTGGTGCGGCAGTGCTACAAGCACGCCGGGGTGCACGACCGGGTGGCGCGCGGGACGCTGGTGCACGCGTTGCGGCACACGTTCGCCACCCGGCTGGCGGAGGATGGGGCGTCGGTCACCGAGATCATGCGGTTGCTGGGGCATACCTCGATTACCTCGTCGCAGTCCTACATCGATGTGACGGCTGCGGCGCAGCGGGAGGCGGCGCGGTCGAACCGGACCTATGGGGTGCTGCGCCGGCTGGCCGACGCGGAGCGGGAGGGCGCCGCGGGGTGAGGCGGGGCCGGGGCGGGGGCGCGGTTACGCTGGCCGTCGTGGTCATGACGATTTCGACGGTGAACGTGAACGGGCTGCGCGCGGCGGCCAAGAAGGGCTTCGTGGAGTGGCTGGCGGCCACGGAGGCCGATGTGGTGTGCCTGCAGGAGACGCGGGCCGAACGCGCCCAGCTGGCGCCGGAGGTGATCGCGCCCGAGGGGTGGCACGTGGTGCTGGCGCCGGCGGCGGCCAAGGGGCGCGCCGGTGTGGCGCTGTACACGCGTGCGCGGCCCGAGGCGGTGCGTGTCGGGTTCGGTGCCGCGGAGTTCGACGGTGCGGGCCGGTATGTGGAGGCGGACCTGGGGCGGGTGAGTGTGGCCAGCCTGTATCTGCCGTCGGGTGAGGTGGGCACCGAGCGCCAGGCGGAGAAGGAGCGCTTCATGGCGGCGTTCCTGCCCTATCTGTTGCGGCGCCGCGCCGAGGTGGAGGCCCAAGGGCGTGCGCTGGTGGTGTGCGGGGACTGGAACATCGCCCACCGTGAGGCGGATCTGAAGAACTGGCGCAACAATCGGAAGAACTCGGGGTTTTTGCCCGAGGAGCGGGCGTGGTTGTCGCGGGTGTTCGACGAGGCGGGGTATGTGGATGTGGTGCGGGCCCTGCTTCCGGAGCGGGAGGGCCCGTATTCGTGGTGGTCCTATCGCGGGCGGGCGTTCGACAACGATGCCGGGTGGAGGATCGACTACCAGGTGGCGACGCCGGGGGTAGCGGGTGTGGCCAAGGAGGCGCGGGTGGAGCGGGCTGCCGCTCATGACCTGCGGTGGTCGGACCATGCGCCGGTGACGGTGGCCTACGCCTGGTAGGCCGGCGGGTGGTCGGGTACCGCCGGTAGTGCGGGAGTGGAGTCGGTGCCGGTCGAGCGAGCGGAAAGGGGCGGGGCGATGGGCCTGCCGGTGGTTCTGGTCCACGGGCTGCGGCTGTCGGGCACGATGTGGCGCCCGCAGCAGGAGCTGTTGGAGGCTCAGGGGCGCCGTGTGGTGGCGGTGGACCTGCCGGGGCACGGAACGCGCCGGGGGCAGGAGTTCACTCTGCCTGCGGCGATCGATGCGGTGGCCGAGGCGATCGACGCGGTGGGTGGGCGCGCACTGCTGGTGGGGTTGAGCCTGGGCGGGTTCGTGTCCATCGCGGTGGCGGCGGCGCATCCGGGCCGGGTGGCGGGGCTGGTGGCCGCGGGGTGTACGGCGCGTCCGGCGCAGACGCTGGCGCAGGTGTACCGGATCCCGGCGGTGTTGCTGGACCGGCTGCCCGATCACGGGCAGGCGGTCAACGAGCGGTTCCATCGGCTGACGCTTCCCACCGACGGGGCCGCGGCGGCGCTGGACGGCGGGTTGGCGATGGAGGCCGCTCGGGCGGTGATCGATGAGATCTCCGACATGGAGGTGCTGGAGGCGTTGGGCGCCTATGAGGGGCCGGTGTGGCTGATCAATGGGGCGCGTGATCCGTTCCGGATCCATGAGCGGCAGTTCTTGGAGGCGTGTGTCGATGGGCGCCTGCTGAACGTGCCGCGGGCGGGCCACATGGTCAGCTTGGACCAGCCGGAGAACTTCGCGAAGCTGGTGGGCGATATCGCCGATGTGGCGTCGGTCCGCGCCGCGGAGGCGCCGCCGGGCGCGGCCCGGTCGCACGGTCCTGGTGTTTGAACCCTCCCCCAGCTGAAAGCAGGGGGATTCCTGGCTCAGGAAGCCCCGCAGGTCAGCGACCTGAAAGGTCGTACTCCCTGAACACCAGCCGGGACGGAACCTGCCCGGTTCAATAAAGCAAAGCTGGGTTGTTCTGTGCCGTCTTGGTTCTCGACCGGCACGGTGTACGCGCTTGGTTCTCGCAACGCACACGGCACACAACACCCGAACACCCGGTCATGCGGGCGGTCTTTCGCCCTGGGGGCGAAACCCCGTTCGTGCCCCGCTCCGCAGGGGTTCGATTCCTCCCCCGGCTCAAGCCGGGGGCATCCTCGAAGGAAACCCGGTGAAACGGGCGGTCGACGGCCCTTCTTTCGCCGGGGCGGCCCCGGCACGGTGCGGGGGTGGCCGGTGTCACCCCTGCTGGGGGTGGGTCCGCGGGCGCGGGGTTCCTAGACTCCGCAGGATGATGATCTCGGCGGATGCGCTGCTGTTCGACATGGACGGAACCCTGGTCGACTCCGGGCCGGTGGTGGAGGAATGCTGGGCCACCTGGGCGGCGGAGTACGGGATCTCCCCCGAACAGTTGGCCGCGAAGGCGGGGCACGGCATCCCGGCGCGCCAGATCGCGGCGGCGCTGCTGCCGCCCGAGGACGTGGTCGCGGCCGTGGCACGCATCGAGCAGCTGGAGATCGACCGTGTCGCCGGGTTGCGCGTCCTGCCCGGGACGCGGGAACTGCTGGCGGTGCTGCCCGATGACGCGTGGGCGATCGTGACGTCGTGCACCCGTGCGCTGGCCGAGGCGCGGCTGAAGGCCGTGGGCCTGGAGGCGCCGACGCTGGTGACCGCCGACGATGTGAGCCGCGGCAAGCCCGACCCCGAACCCTTCGAGCTGGGTGCGAAGCTCCTGGGTGTCGCCGTGGACCGGTGCGTCGTCTTCGAGGACGCTCCGGCCGGTCTCGCGGCCGCCCGCGATGCGGGCGCGTCCACGGTCGCGGTGACCACGACCCATGGCGCCGCCGATCTGGAGGCCGACGTGGTGGTCGACGACCTCGCGCGCGTCGCGGTGGGCCCTGGTGTGGGCGGGGGCGTGGTGGTCAGCGCCGGGTGAGGCGCGGCGGCCGTCGTGGCTGCCTTTCCGTGCCGGTGGTGCGTGGTGCGGTCCCTTGAATGGCGTGGGGTGGGGGTAGCGCGTCGCCCCGCCTCGGTTCCCCCGTGTCCTGGGCGTTCGGTGTTCCATGTGGAGGTCTGCGCCGCCGGTGCGGTCCATCCGCGCTCAGCGTCGTGCGGCTGTCTTGGCCGGCCGTGGTGGGGCGCTGCTGTTCCGTGGTCGGGCGGGCGGACGGGGCTTCGCTAGGCTGACCTGCGGGTCCCGTGCGTCGGCTGGGGCTGGTGGGTGGCAGGGGAGGAATCCGACCATGATGCTTGCGGCTGGGGAGACGCCGGAGTTTCTCGGGCCCGTGGTGGCGCTGTTGTGTGTGGCCGGGTTGATCGGTGCGCTGTTCGTGCGGCTGCGGGTGGTCCCGATCGTGGGGTTCCTGCTGGCGGGGGTGGTGATCGGTCCCCACCAGCTCGGGGTGGTCGGGGATGTGGAGCAGGTGCGGGCGGCGGCCGACATCGGGGTCATGCTGCTGCTGTTCACGATCGGGATCGAGTTCTCGTTGGAGCGGCTGGCCAAGATCCGCCGCTATGTGCTGCTGGGCGGCAGTGTGCAGGTGGTCGCGACGGTCGCGCTGACCGCTGCGCTGGTGGTGGCCGTGGGGCAGGACTGGCGTAGCGCGGTGTTCACCGGGTTCCTGGTCGCCCTGTCCTCGACGGCGATCGTGCTCAAGATCGTGGCGGCCAAGGGGGTGACGTCCCGGCCGACTGGGCAGGTGGCGGTGGGCATCCTGATCTTCCAGGACTTGGCCGTCGTCGTCATGGTCCTGCTGATCCCGCTGCTGGCGGGGCCGGGTTCCCCCGGTGGCGGTGGGGGCGCGGAGCCGTGGGGGATCCTGCGGGCGCTGGGGACGGCCGCGCTGGTGCTGACCGCAGTGATGGTGGTGGCCCGCAAGGTGATGCCGCCGCTGCTGGAGCGGGTCGCGCGGCTGTGCTCGCCGGAGATCTTCCTGCTGACGATCGTGGCCATCGCGCTGGGCGTCGCCTACCTGACCTCGCTGGCCGGGGTCAGTGACGCGCTGGGGGCGTTCTTGGCGGGGATGGTGCTCAGCGAGTCGCGGCACAGCGCGCACGCGCTCAGCGAGATCATGCCGCTGCAGATTCTGTTCAGTGCGGTGTTCTTCGTGTCCATCGGCATGCTGCTGGATGTGGGCGTGGTGGTGGAGCTGTGGTGGCTGGTGGCGCTGCTGGCGTTGGTCGTGGTCGCGATCAAGGTGGTGACGGGCTATGTCGCGGCCTCCACCCTGCGGGTGGGGGCGCCCACGGTGCTGGCCGGTGCGTTCCTGCTCCCCCAGATCGGGGAGTTCTCGTTCGTGTTGCAGCAGGTCGGGGCCGCGTCCGGGATGAGCCCGGTGGGGTTGGGCGACCAGGGTGCGCAGCTGCTGGTGGCCGTCACCGTCGTGCTGATGACCGCGACGCCGGCGCTGGCGTCGGTCGGTGAGCGCCTGGCCAAGGTCGTGGGGGTGCGCCAGGGGCGTGGAACCGTGCCAACGCGGCAGGGCGAGGCGGCGCGCCCGAGACCGCAGGGGCGGGTGTTGGTCTCGGGGTGGGGGCCGGTGGCCCAGTACCTGGGGGTCTACCTGCGGGCCCGCGGGGTGCCGGTGACGGTGACGACGCTCAACCCCGACCTGGCGGCTCAGGCCGAGGCCGAGGGGCACACGGTGGTGCGGGGCGAGGTCATCAAGGCGGGCGTGCTGCACGATGTCGGCATGGACCAGGTGCGGCTCATCGTGATCTGTGAGCACAGCGGTGAGGAGACCACCCACATCGCCGAGGCGCTGCGCAATGTGGCGCCGGGTGTGCCGATCGTGGCGCGGCCGGTGGAGTCGGTGGATGTGCCGGGGTTGAGTGATGCGGGGGTGGCCCGGGTGGTGGATTCCCAGCGGGCCGTCGCCCAGCCGCTGACGCGGACGGTGCTGGATGTGCTGGGTGTGGAGCATTTCGAGGTGCCGCGGCCCGATCCGACGGTGGTGGTGGATTTCGCCCCGGATGCCGAGGCGGCGTGCCCGCATGCTGAGGAGATCCGCCCGGTGTTGCCCAAGAGTCCGGGCTGTACGGCGTGTCTGAGCCGGGGGCGCCATGACTGGGTGCACTTGCGGATCTGTTTGACCTGCGGGTTTGTGGGGTGTTGCAATTCGTCGCCGGGTCGGCATGCCCAGGAGCACGCGGAGTCGGTCGGCCACCCCATGGCGATGTCGGCCGAGCCGGGCGAGGTGTGGGCGTGGTGCTTCCTGGACGAGGCGGAGATCGGCCCGGCGCAGGTGGACGCCCCCACGAGCTGACCCCTCCCCTCCCCCGTTTGGGGGTGTCCGGATCCGAGGGGTCATCGTCATTGCCGCAACGGGGTTGCGGTTTCGATACTGGGGGTGCGGGCGGACCGGCCGGGGCCCGCGTCCGTTCCGCTTCCGCCGCATCATGAAATGGGCATTATGGACATCGCGTTCGTCCTGTACCCGGGCATGACCGCCCTCGACCTCACGGGCCCCTACGAGGTCCTGGCCCCCAACCCCGGCGTGCGGGCGCACTTCGTGGCCGCCACCCCCGGGCCCGTGACCTGCGACTCCGGCATGGTGATCACCGCAGGCTCCGCCTTGGGCGACCTGCCTCGCCCTGATGTCATCGTCGTGCCCGGCGGGTCGGGGTGGCGGGCGGCCCTGGACAACGAGACCGAGCTGGTGGCGTGGCTGGCCGCCGCCTATCCGCACGCCACATGGACCACCTCGGTGTGCACCGGCTCCACGCTGCTGGCCAAGGCCGGGATTCTCACCGGTCGTCCCGCGACCACCCACTGGAGTGTGCGCGACGTGCTGGCCGACCTCGGCGCCACGGTCAGCACCGAGCGCGTGGTCATCGACGGCGACGTCGTCACCGCGGCCGGGGTCTCGGCCGGGATCGACATGGGGCTGCGGTTGGCCGCGGAGGTGTGGGGCGAGGAGACCGCCCAGCGCATCCAGCTCGTGCTGGAGTACGATCCGCAGCCGCCGTTCGACACCGGCAGCGTGGACAGCGCGCCGCCGGAGATGGTCGAGGCGGTGCGCCGGCTCGTCCGGGGCTGAGGACGGCCGACCGGCGCTGCGACCTCCGCACTTGGCTCACCTGCCCACCCGGCGGGCCGGGCCCCTCGTGGCGGGCCGCGCGCCGCCGAGTGGTAGGCAGGACCGTGGGGGAGGACACAGACGTCGGTGACGAGGAGGTCCACCCATGCGCATCCACCACCTCAACTGCGCGACGATCCGCCCACCGGGAGCCGGGCTGGGCGGGATGGGGTACGGCGGTGCGCTGGTGTGCCACTGCCTGCTCATCGAGACCGGCGGGGAGCTCATCCTCGTCGACACCGGGGTGGGCACCGCGGCCCTGGGCGACCCCGCCCGGCTGGGGCGGTTCTTCCTCGCGGCGCGGCCCGCCCTGGCACGGGAGGAGACCGCCCAGGCCCAGATCACGCGACTGGGCTATGACACCGCTGACGTCCGCCACATCATCCTCACGCACCTGGACGTGGACCACGCCTCCGGCCTGGGCGACTTCCCCGACGCCGCCGTCCATGTCAGCGGCGCGGAGCTGCGCACGGCCACCGCCGGGCCGCCTCTGGAACGGGCCCGCTACCAGCCGTCGGCCTGGGCGCACGGCCCGCGCTGGCAGGAGCACGAGTTCGGCGGCGGCGACCGGTGGTTCGGATTCGAGGCGGTCCGCCCCATCCCCGGCGTCGGGGCCGACATCGCCCTGATCCCGCTGCACGGGCACACCCGCGGACACGTGGGTGTGGCGGTGGCCGCGGGCGGGCAGGCGGCGACACCGTGGCTGTTGCATGCCGGGGACGCCTACTTCCACCACCACCAGACCGATGTGCTGTGGCCGCACCGCCCGCCCGGGGCCGCCGCCATGGAGGTCGTCTCCACGATCGACGCGGTCTACCGCCGCCACAACCAGCGCATGCTGCGGCGGCTGCGCCGCGACCACGGCGGCGAGGTGACGGTGTTCTGCGCCCATGACCCCGCCGAGATGCCGGAGGCAGGTGCCCACAGCCGGTGAGGCGGGGGCTGTTCAGGGTGCGGCGCCGCCCACGGGCGGCGCACCGTCGCCGTTGACGCCTCCCGGGCGGATGAGCCCGGAGTCGTAGGCGGCGATCACCGCCTGGGTGCGGTCGCGCACCTGGAGCTTGGACAGGATGTTGGAGACGTGTGTCTTGATCGTCTGCACTCCGACGAACAGTTCGGCGGCGATCTCGGCGTTGGACCGGCCGCGCGCCATGAGCCGCAGGGTGTCGGCTTCGCGCTCGGTGAGGGCGGGGATCCTGCCGGCGGCGGGGGTGGCGGGTTGGGCATGCGTGGCGGCCAGGGCGCGGATCGCGGCGGGGAACAGCAGGGAGTCGCCGGAGGCGACCAGCCGGACGGCGGCGAGGATGTCCTCGGGGCGGCTGCGTTTGAGTAGGAATCCGCTGGCGCCCGCGCGTAGCGCGCCGTAGACGTAGTCGTCGTTCTCGAAGGTGGTGACGACGATGATCTTGGGCGGGGTGTCCAGGCCGCTCATCAGTGTGGTGGTGGCCTGGATGCCGTCCAGGCGGGGCATGCGCACGTCCATCAGCACGATGTGGGGGCGCGTGCGGCGCGCGAGGTCCAGGACGCCGGTGCCGTCGTCGGCCTCGGCCACCACCCGCAGGTCGTCTTCGGCGTTGATGAGGGCGCGCAGTCCGGCCCGGACGAGTGCCTCGTCGTCGACCAGGGCCACGGTGATCGATCCGCCGTTGTCGGCGGGGTGGGGTGCGGGTGCGGTCATCGGGCCTGCCCCCAGGAGATCTCGGCGCGCAGCCGCCAGTGGCCGTCGTGGGGTCCGGCCTGCAGGCGGCCGCCGAGGATCCGCAGGCGTTCGTGCAGGCCGGCCAGGCCGTGACCGCCGCCGCGGCGCAGCGCGGGCCGGGGCAGCGGGGAGGAGGCCGGGGTGTGCGGGTTGGTGACCTCCACGCTCAGCCGTTCGGGTTCGATGGTCACGTGCAGGGTGATGGGAACCTTACCGCCGTGGCGCAGCGCGTTGGTGATGCCTTCCTGGCAGATGCGGTAGGTCTCGCGGGAGACGACGGCCGGGACGTGGTGCACGTCGCCGTCGACGTGGGCGGTGAGCTGGCCGCCGATGGCGCGGGTGGCCTCGATGAGCCCCTGAAGGTCGCTCAGGCCGCGCTGGGGCGGGGTGGCGGCGGTCGGGCGCTCCTCGCGGAGCAGCCCCAGGACGTGGTCGAGTTCGGCGGTGGCGGTGCGGGCCTGCTCGGCGATGGCCTCCAGAGCGTGGCGGGCGAAGTCGGGGTCGGAGTCCAGCACGCGGGCGGCCGTCCCGGACTGCAGGGCGACCACGGACAGGGCGTGGCCGATGGAGTCGTGCAGTTCGCGGGCGAGCCGGTTGCGTTCGGCCAGGTGGTCGGCGCGTTCCTGGGCGGCGGCCAGCCGCTCGGCCGTCGAGGGCCCCAGCAGGCGGGGTGCCAGCCGCGCCATCCCCCAGCCGATCAGCGCCGTGGTGTAGACGAGGGCGAGCAGGAGGCCCAGCCCGATGAGGGGGGCCAGCCAGCGCAGGGCTCCGGTGGGTCGGCTGCTGCCGAAGAAGGTGAGCGGGCCTTGGGCGATGGCCATGTGGTCGGTGGCGAAGGGGGTGGCGGCCAGGGCCGCGGCCTCAGTGAGGCCGACCATGGTGGCCAGGGCCACCCCGAAGCCCAGCACGAGGTGGAGGGCCAGCCACAGCCCGGTGCGCGCGCGGGAGCGCCAGGAGGCCGACTCGGTGATGTGTTCAGCGGCGATGGGGCCGCGCAGCAGCGCGTGGGTGACGTGGCCTTCCAGGGAACGGGCGCCGGGGATCCACGCCGAGGCGGCGACCAGGAGCACCGCCGGGATCAGGGCCAGGGCGAGGAAGCCCGGGTCGGCGCCCTGGGGGCCGGGCGTGGCGGGGGTGGCGAACATCGAGGCCAGCACCAGGGTCGCCAGCAGGTAGGGCAGGAACACCGTGCCGCCGATGACCATGTAGACCCAGCGGGCGTAGGTGGTGGCGTCCCACAGCGGTGTGAGCAGGAGGCGGATGACCGGCACACCACGATCGTGGCACGCGCGGGCGGGGTGGGGCCTCCCCCGCCCGGGGGAATGCCGCATGTCGCGGTGGGCGGAGGTGCGTGGCGGCACCGCGTGGCCCCCGTGGGTGACGGGATGGTGTATTTGCGCTAAACCGCCACGTGCGGGCGCGGATGTCTCCTACGCTCGGGTGCCAGAGGGGCGCAGGTCAGCGCGTGCGGTGCCCCGGTGGCATCGGCCGACGCCGACCTGGCCCCGTCCCCCAACGCCCCTGCCTACCCCTCGGCGAGGAGATGAGAAGAGATGAGCGGCCGATGAGCGCGACAGAGGAACTCCTGGCGGCCCTGGAGGACGGGCGACTCACCGACGCCCACGCCTACCTGGCCTTGAAGCCGCTGTGGCGCGCCGGACGGTTGCAACGCCCCGCGGGACGCTCACGCCAGTGCATCCTGCGCGCCAAGGAGGAACTGCGGGCCGCCGCGAGCAGCGGAGTGCTCAGCGACGGCGAAGCCTACGACGCCCTGCGCCCGCTGCGCACCGTCCGCGACGGCGGCGCTGCGGATGTGGACGGCGTCGACCCTGAGACCGGCGATTTCCCCCCAGCCGAGCCCGGCGCCTAGTCCTGCGGCGACAGGTTGTTGCCTGGGCGTCTGCGGTAGCGGCTCTGGCCGGCACGCTGCAGGGGCCGACGCCTGGACAGCGCCCCACGCCACGACGTCGGTGACCGAGTGGGTGATCCGCATGCCACCGGGGTGAACAACGACCGGGGGTATCTGGGGCTGCTGCCCCAGCTGCGTATCGCTGAGCTGCGGGGCGCCGAGCTCACCGTCGCCCTCGGGCAGAGGTGGCGCCTTCGCCTGGACGTGGATGCGGCGCAGTTCCCGGTGTCATATCGGCCCTGTCGCCAGCTACTCATCGGAGCGTCCTCCTGTTTCGTACAAGCGCCCCGATGGTTAACGTGGTGCAATCGGTCCGATTCGAAGGGTGGCATTGTGCGTGGTCTCGTTCGTGGTCTGACCGTCATCGCCGGAGCCGCCCTGGCGATCCCCTACTCGCCGTCCCTGCCCTGGCCGACTGGCCGAACCCGGACACTGGCTTCACGATGACAAGCGTCGGCGTGCCCAGCCAATGCATGACGGGAACGACCAAGACGCCCGTGGTCACGTTGGAGCCGTGCTCCGAGCCGGTCTCTCGTGGGCAGACATGGCAAGCCCCCAGTGAAACCCAGGTCTCCAAGCTCAGGAACATGGCCAGTGGCGGCTGCCTCGCTCCGGCGCCCTATGGGCCCCTCCTTGGGCGCTGTGACGGGGCGCCGCCATGGGAGTACGACCTGCTCTCCGGGCAGCCGACGGTGGGCCAGATCCGGATCCAGCTCCCCCAGGGTGAGGGCTGCTTGGAAGCCCGTTCATCGGGTGGACCCATCGGTGGTAGCGAGTGCGCCCCGACCAATCTCAACCAGTCATGGCTGGTGACTCCGACCGTCGGCTAAACGGCCAGGTGGGCGATCGAGGCGTGGTTCCCCGACCGTGAAGAATGAAGCCGGCCGGGGCCACTCGCGGGCACGGGGGTGGAGGGCATGGTATTGCCACGTCACCTTGTCCGGGGCCGCGCTGGCGTTCCTGACCCGGCTGCGCCGAGCCGTTCAAAACCCATGGGGTGGGCCGTAGGTGCCCGCGACCTTGACCGGTCCGCCTCTGGGATCGGCGCCTCGGGGGCGCGGTGTGCGGGCGGTGGGCCAACGGCGGTGGCGCCGCACGGCAGGACTCGGTCGGTGGTGATCTCTCCCACACTCGCCCGGTGAGCGGTGTCATGTGGGGCGTGAGCTGCGTCGGCGGTGCTGTCTGCCACATAGTGTGTGTGGTCGTGACCTCGCACGACATTTCGCCCGTTGAGGCGGATACCAGTACATCCCCGGACGCGGCTCCGCGCCTCGCCCACACGCTGCGGCGGCGGCACATGACGATGATCGCCATCGGCGGCTCCGTGGGGGCCGGGCTGTTCATCGGGTCGGGGGCCGTCATCCACGCCGCAGGTCCCGCCGCGATCGTCTCCTATGCCATCGCCGGGGCACTCGTGCTCCTGACACTGCGGGCACTGGGCGAGATGGTGGTGGCCCGCCCGGCCTCCGGGTCCTTCTCCGACTACGCCCGCATGGCCCTGGGGCCGCGCGTCGGCTTCTCCATCGGGTGGCTGTACTGGTGGCTCTACAGCGTCCTGGTCGCCGCCGAGGCCGTGGCCGGGGCCTCGATCCTCTCCGGCTGGGTGGAGGCCGCAGGGGTGCAGGCGCCCGCCTGGCTGCTGTCGCTGCTCCTGCTGGTGGTCATGACCGGGGCCAACCTCATCTCGGTGAAGGTGTTCGGCGAGACCGAGTCCCTGTTCTCCCTGATCAAGATCGCGACCATCGTCGCGTTCCTCATCCTGGGCGGGTTGTACGCGGCCGGGATGTGGCCCGGGACCGACGGGTCGAGTGTCGCCAACCTGTGGGCGCACGGCGGGTTCGCGCCCAACGGGTGGGTGGCGGTGTTCGCCGCCACCGTCGTGGTGCTGTTCTCGTTCGGCGGCGTGGAGATCGTGACCATCGCCGCCGGGGAGAGCGACGAGCCCGAGCAGGGCGTGGCGCGGGCCACCACCAACGTGCTGTGGCGCATCGCGCTGTTCTACATCGCCTCCATCCTGGTGGTGGTCATGGTGCTGCCCTGGGACGACGCCGGGCTGCGCACCAGCCCGTTCGTGTCGGTGATGGAGACCGTGGGCGTCCCGGCGGCCCCGCTCATCATGGAGGCCGTGGTCTTCGTGGCGGTGCTCAGCGTGCTCAACGCCGCGCTGTACACCTCCTCGCGGATGCTGCACGTGCTCACCCGGCAGGGCGACGCGCCCCGGGCGCTGTCGTCGGTCAGCGGGCGCGGTGTCCCGACGCGCGCGATCCTGCTGGGCACGGTCGTGGGGTATGTGTCGGTGATCGGCAACTACCTGTGGCCCGAGACCGTCCTGGGCTTCCTCATCGCCTCCATCGGCGCGATTCTGCTGGTCCTGTTCATCACCATCGTCGCCTCCCAGCTGGTGATGGGGCGGCGGCTGCGCGCTGCCGAACCCGAGCGGCTCACCTTCCGCATGTGGGGCTTCCCCTACCTCAGCTGGGTGACGCTGGCCGGGCTGGTGGCGGTCCTGGTGGCGATGGCGTTCCTGCCCGAGCACCGCGGGCCGCTGCTGACGAGCATGGCCAGCGTGGCGGTCGTACTCGGCGCCTATGAGCTGCGGCGCAGGCTCGGCACGACACCGGTCAGCGACCGGCCGCTGGACATCGGCGAGCGGTAGCCCGCCGCCACCGCACGGCGCCGACACACCCGCAACGACCCCCCGGGGGCGAGCCCGCGGGTGTCGGCGCCGTTGCGTAGGGTGTCGTTCCATGGCCGACACCGAACTGGAGTTCTTCGAGAGCCTCCCGCGCAGCCGTGGGGCGGCCAGCGCGCTCCTGCGGGCCCCCGACGGGCGGGTGCTGCTGGTCAAGCCCACCTACAAGCCCGGGTGGAGCCTGCCGGGCGGGGTGATCGAGCAGCGGGAGTCCCCGCTGGCAGCCTGCCGCCGCGAGTGCGCCGAGGAGATCGGGTTCGTGCCCGGCCTGGACGGGCTGGCGTGCGTCGACTGGATCCCGCCGCAGCTGAGCCCCGACCACCGGCCCGCGACCATCTTCATCTTCGCCGGTCGGCTGGCGACGGGGCAGTTCGATGAGGTCCGCCTGCCCGCCGACGAGCTGAGCGACGCCATGCTGGCCGACGCCGCCGACTTCCACCTGCTGCTGCCCGGGGGCCGGGGGCGGCGGATCGCCACGGCGCTCAAGGCCGCCGATGCCGGGCTCACCGTGTACCTGGAGGACGGGCAGCCGGTGGACTGGTCGACCTGACGCGGGCCGGAGGCGGCTCAGCCGGTGGTGCCCGGGGCGGTGCCGTCGGGCCCGTCGGGCCCGCCGTCGTCCTCGCGATGGGGTGAGGGCGGCTGCGGGCCGTCGTCCGGGGCCAGCAGGCGGGCGGCCTGTGCGGCCTCCTCCAGCGACCGGCGCAGGTCCGCCTCGGCCAGGCGGGCCCGGTCGGTCAGCTCCTCCACCTGCCCTATCGCCTGCTCGTCGGCCGCGCTGGCCGCCAGCAGGTCGCGGTACTCCTGCTGTTCCTCCATCAGCTGCCGCACGGCGGCCAGGTGCCGGTGGTGTTCCTCGGCCGCCGCGAGGTGGGCGGCGTAGCGCTCCAGTGCCTCCACTCGGGCGGTGACGGCGGCGTCGGCCGCCCGCAGGGCCGCACGGCGTTCGGCCAGCAGCCCGGAGACGTCGACGTCGAGCTGGATGTCGGAGGACACCCGCGCGCGGGCGCGCATGTCGGTCAGGCGGCGCAGCCGGGTGCCGATCTCCCACAGCTGTTCGGGCAGCACGACGGCGTGGTCGATGGGCTCGACGTGGCCGGTGGCCGCCAGCGGTGAGGCGGTGACCGCGGCCACCGCCTCCTGGGCGCTGTGCAGCAGGGCGCGGGCGGGCGCGTCGAGGTCCTCGGCCAGCAGGTAGCGGCCGTGGTAGTGGCGCGCCGCGGCCCGGGCCGGGGATTCGCCGATGCGCCGGGCCGACAGCAGCCCGGCGATCGCCAGGTTGACGGCGACCAGGACCAGTCCCAGGCCGGTGACCAGGATCAGCGCCCCGGAACGGGTCATCAGCGCCACGAGGAACAGTGCGGAGACGACGGCCAGGCGTGCGGGGAAGCGGTCGGGCAGGTCGGGGAACTCCCAGCGGGCCCGCACGGGCGGCGGGGGTGGGCGGGTGGCCGGGATGAGCGCGTGGGGGTGGGCGGCGAGCAGGTCGCGTTGGGCCGGTGGCAGCGTCGGGTCGAACACCGGCCGGGGCCGCGGGTCGGGGGCGGCCATCATGGGCCTCAGGAGTCCTGGGGGCCGAACAGTTGGAGGTACTCGCCCTTGTCGAACATGTGCGCGGCCTCCTTCGCTGAGGGGGTGCCCGCCTCGGGGTCGGCCCCGTGCTCCGCCAGGATGGCCACGACCTCGTCTTCGCCCTTGAACACCGCGCCGGCCAGGGGGGACTGGCCGCGGTCGTTGAGGCGGTCGACGTCGGCGCCGTGGCGGCACAGGTGGGCGACGGTGTCGGCGTGCCCGTGGTAGGAGGCGAGCATGACCAGGGTGTCGCCGCTGTCGTTGGTGAGGTTCACCGGGACGCCGGCGGCGAGGTAGGCGCCCAGGGACTCGGTGTCGCCGTTGCGGGCGAAGTCGAAGACCTTGGTGGCCAGGTTGATGATGTCAGGGTCGTTGATGGGGTCGGTGGACCCGTCCTCGGTACTCACGTTTCCCAGACTAGAGCCAGTCGGCGCGCTAGATCGGTGATGGGAGTCGGCTGGAGCGGCCCTGCCCGGGCCCGGGCAGGTTTCCCGCCTCCCCGTTCGTTGATCTCGGCGATGTGCACCTCATACCGGCGGGTATGAGGTGCACATCGCCGAGATCAACGAAGCGAGCGATGGTGTGGCGCCGGGAACCCACCGCCGCAGGCCCGCGGGCACTCCGTCCCGCCCATGCGTCCACTGCTCGCCTGCCGCCACCGGCCAGGCCGAAGACCTCCCACCAACCATCTAGCGGCGGCGCTCGCAGGTGGTCGATCCGGTGCGCGGGGGCCGGGTGCCCGGGGAGGGTCGGCAGTGCGGGTGCGGGTGGGACACGCGACGCCGCGCATCCGACTTGTCGGAAATGGTCAGGGGCGGGGAATTGTCGCTAGGGTGCCTAGCGCACGTCCTGAGAGGAGCACCCCCATGCGACACTTCGTCGGCTTCCTGACCGGACTGGTCCTGGCCCCCGTCGTCGTTTTCGGGGCCGGGTGGGCTCTGCCCCGCCTGACCGAGCTGAAGGCGCAGCAGGCCACCTTCCTCAGTGCCGGGGGCGCCGTGACCCTGGCCGTTCTGAGCGTGCTCGCGCTGCTGCTGGCGGTGGCCATGGCGGCACCCCGGCTGACCCCCATGGTGCCGGGGATCGCGGGGCTCACCCTGATCGGGCTTTCCGTCGGTGCCGTGCTGCGTCCCGAGCTCGCCGACCGCCTCCCCCGTGGCCCCGGCCTCAGCGGGGCCCTGGACCTGCTGCCCCTGGGCGTCTTCCTGCCGCTGGGCCTGGCGCTGGTGATCCCCATGTTCCTGGCATCGCGCTGGACGGGCGCGGAGCACGGCGACGGCGTCACCGAGGAGGAGTACTTCGACGGCCTCTACGACGAGGACTACGAAGACGACGAGCGCGACCGGCAGCCCGCCGCCGCGTCCCGCCCCAGCGGCCACCGCCGTAGCGACTGACCCGCCCCTCCCCTCCGGGACGTGCGCCGCCGCACGGACGTGCGTTTCCTGCTGCGGCAGGCTCGGCGTGCACCCGCGGGCGGGTCACAGCCAGTTCGGCCCCCACTGCGAGCTGTCGGAAACGCCGGGCGGCAGTGGCGGCAGGAAGGACGCGCCCGGCGCCCCGTCCTGGCCGCCCGCGCGCTGCTCACCGGCGGGCGCATCGGCCGCGCCGTGGTCTTCCGCGCGCTCTTCAGCGGCCCGTTCGGCGTCGAACATGGCGGCGATCTCGTCCGTGATCACCGGGAACACCTCGGTCGCCGCGGAATAGGGGCTCGACTCGGCGCCGAGGGGGCTCGGCGCGCCCGTGTCGCCCGCCGTGGGCCCGGCTTCGACGCGGGTGTCCCGGTCGTCAGGCGCGGGCGCCGCGGGCGCCGCCTCCGCCGGGGCGGGGTGGTGTCCGCGGGCGGCGCCGCGTCGTGGTCCGCATCGGCCGGGGCGGGTGCGTCCGGCGCGTCGGGGCCGCTCTGCTCGGCGCCGGCCTGCAGGGAGCCCAGCATCCGCTCCAGGAACGCGTCGACGCCTGCGGGGTCGCGGCCCGCGTCGGAGGTTTCCCAGGTGGGGGCGGGGTCCGCAGCGTTGCCCTCATACGCGGCCGGGTCCTGCGCCGGGTCCTGTGCTGGGAGGGTCGCCGCCGCGGCCGAGGGGTCGGCGACCGGGCCGTCGGCATCGTCGTGACCGGCCGAGGGCGCGGCGTCCTGCTCGGGTGGCGCCGGATCGGCGTCGTGGAAGGCCGTCGCTGCCGCCTGCGGGTCCTCCTCGGTCGCCGTGGGCATCTCGAGCTGCGCATCGGGCGGCGGTGCGTCGTCCGGCGTGGGTTGGGGCTCCGGGCTGGAGGACTCCTCCCCTGCAGGGGCGCTGTTCGGGGCGCTGTGGGGCTCGGCGCGCTGGGCGGCGCGCGTGATCGGTCCTGCCGAGGCGCGGATCTCCTCCAGCGCGGGTCGCGCTGCGGCACCGCCGTCGGGAACGGCTGTGGGAAAGCCCGCAGTGGCCGGTGCGGAGGTGTCGGTGGCGGGGGCCGCCTCCTGCCGGGGAGAGGGCTCTTGGCCGGTTCGGGCGGATGTGTCCTGAGCCGCATGGGTGGCGGAAGCGGACGTGGTGGTGGCCACGCGGCGCCACCACAGGAAGGCCTCGTCGCTGGTGAGCTCCTCTTCGACCTCCAGCCACCCGGGGACGTGCGGGTGGCGGCGTCCGGCGCTCCAGGTGCGCGGGAAGGGTTGGGCGTCCAGCACGACGATGCGTTCGCCGTCGATAGCGGGGATATCGGCCGGGACGCCTTCGTTCCAGATCCAGGAGCCGTCGGCGGAGGTCAGGTTCCACCAGCTGCGCACGATGCGCGCCTCGGGGTCGGGGGCGCTGGTGCGGTAGGAGGCGGTCCATCGGGGGTCGGGGCGTTCTCCGGCCAGGCCGTGGCCCTCGGGGCCGATGAGCGCGTCGGCCAGCAGGGCGTGCAGCTGGTAGTTGTCGCCGATGCCGTCGAACAGGACGCGGAAGCCCCGTCCGGAGGCGCGGTCCAAGACGACGGCCGAGGTGGTTTCGGCCATCCGCAGTAGGGTGCGGACCTCGTCGAACTCCCACAGGGCCGAGGAGAGCTGGTTGGAGACCGCCACGAGCTCGGCGTGCAGTGCGGGGTCGGCGCGGATGGCGGCGCGCACGGCGGAGGTGCCGAGCATGGTTTTGGCGGCCAGGCCGTGGCGGCGGATGGTCCACCAGCACACGGTGGCGGTGGGGGCGGCTTCGGCCAGGTCGGCGGCGACGCGCTCCTCGGCCTCGGCGGTGACGGTGTCGGGGTCGGGCGGGGGTCCGCCGCCGGTGCGTTCCCAGGCGGAGAGGAACACGGCGGCGCCCTTGCCCATCAGCCGGAGGAGGCGGACCACTTCGACGCCGGTGGCGCCGGGGGTGGTCCCGGATTCGACCATCGCTCCGGCGATGAGGCTGAGGTCGGCGGCGACGCCGGGCAGGGCGTGGCCTCCGCCGAGGATGGGGGCCAACGCCTCCAGTGCGAGTTCGCGTTCTTCCTCGGGCACGTGGGGGACCAGCGTGTAAACCTTGTGGGCTGCGGCGGGGAAGGGCTGCGGATCCGTCGCGACTGAGGCGTCGATCAGCTCCTGGAATGCAGCGCGAAACTCATCGATCACCCCGGCATCTTCGCACATAACGGACACAGGGTGGTCACCCTGAACTTCCGGGACTGTTCCGGACGACCGCGGTGGGCCGGTGCGGCCGCAGCCCGGCGCGCGCTCACAGGCCGAGGCGGGTGACGGCGTTGTCCTCCAGCGGGTTGGCGGTGCGGATGTAGCCGTGCACAGTGCGCGGGTTGGTCCAGCGGCCCTGGCGCATGATCTCACGGTCCGCGGCGCCGCCGAGCGCCGCCTGGGTGGCGAACCCGGAGCGCAGCGAGTGCCCGCTGAAGGCGCGGGGGTCCAGGCCCGCCCGTTCGGCGTAGCGTTTGACCAGGTCGGCGACGGCGCGCCCGGTGATCGCGCGGGGTGCCAGGCGGCCGTGCCGGTCGATGGGCGGGAACAGGGGGCGGGCGGTGCCGTCGGCCAGGTCGGTGCCGGTGTAGGTGTGGCAGCGGTGGGCGGGCGGGTCGGAGGGGGCGCGGTCGTCACGCGCCTGGGGGTCGGCGTCCAGGAACGCGCGCAGACCGGGGGCGCCGCCGTCGCGGTGGGCCTGCACGGCGTCGGCCCACTCGGCGAACGCGCAGACCGGGCAGGTGGTGCTGCGCCGGCCCCGGGGCAGGGCGACCTGCTGGGCGTGGCGTGCCTCCTGGTCGGTCTTGGTGGCCGACAGGCGCACGACGAGCAGGGGGTCGCCGGTCTTGGCGTCGGTGTCCACGGCGATGTCGTCGAAGCTCAGCGCGACCAGTTCGCTGCGGCGCAGGGCCCCGGCGAAGCCGGCGAGGAGCAGGAGCGCGTCGCGGCGCCGTGCGGCGCCGGTGGGGTGGCCGGGGGCGGGGCGTTCGGCCAGCAGGGCTTCCAGGGTGTGCAGGAGCACCGGGCGTTTGCGGTTGGGGCGGGCGCGGCGTTGGCGTCGGATGCCGCGCAGGGTCATGCGGACCACGTCGGAGCGGGTGGGTGAGGCCAGGCCGTGGGCGCCGTGGACGGCGGCGATGGCCGCGGCCTTGCGTTCCAGGGTGGAGGGGGACAGCGCCCAGTGGGCGGGGTCGTCGTGGCCGACGGTGTCGGCCGCGGCGGCCAGGTAGACGGCGACGTCCACGGGGTCGGCGGGCAGGGAGTGCCGCCCTTCGGCCAGGCACCAGGCGGTGAAGGCGCACCAGTCGGTGCGGTAGGCGCGCAGGGTGTTGTGCGACTGGGCGGAGGCCAGGTAGCGGCCCAGGGCGCTGGCCTGTTCGTCGTCGAAGCGTCGGCGCACCTCCTCCAGGGCGCGGGTGTCCACGAGCACGCTGTGGGTGCCGCGCTCCAGGCGGGTGCGGACCTCGGCCGGTACGATCTCGGCCACGTCGCCGCTGTCGGGGCTGTCTTCGAGGTTGTCGTCCATGGTGGTCCATCATGGCGCATCGCGGGCCGGTGGGCGGGGTGGGGCGCGCGGCCGCGGCCGGGCCGGGCGCCGCCGGGCCTGCGGGCAGCAGGTGTTTCGGCTGGTCAGCCGAGCGCGCCGCCGATGGCCGACACCAGGTCGGCGGGGGACGCCAGCGAGTACATGAGCGCCGCCGACAGCAGCAGGGCGAGCCCGAACATCACCGCGGCGACCTTGCGGCGCAGCACCGTGGCGGCCACGGCGCCGGCCAAGGGGACGACCAGGGCGCACACGAGCAGCCCGACGAGGTACCAGGCGGTGGCGCGCCGGGCGGTGTCGGTGATCTCCGCGGCGTTGAGCAGGGCGAACCCCTCGGCCAGATAGAGCACGAAGAACACCAGGGACCCGCCGATCCAGGCCGCCGTCAGCAGGCACCACACCACCACGGGCCAGCGCGCGGGCTCGTCCACCGCGACCGGGGTGCGCGTGGGGCGGGCGGCGGGGGCGGTGGCCGTGCCGCGGGGCGCCTGCGGCCCGGTGCGCCGATCGCGCGGTGTGCGGGGGTTCTTCTTCTTGGGTGACACACGCCCTCCGATCGCCTCACTCGCGGCCACCCGGCTCGGCCGCACCGGCCCCCACCCTAGGCGGCGGGGGCCGGTGCCCTGGTCACGCGGCGGCCAGCAGGTGGATGGCGGTGATGTAGGCGATCGGCCACAGCAGCAGCGTCAGCGACCAGCGGGCGGCCGCGCGGTCCCCGGCGACGGTGGTGATGGCGGCGGCCAGCAGCGGCAGGCCCACGGCGGCCCCGAAGCCCAGCGTGTACCACTCGGCGGCGGAGTCGGCGTCGGCGGCCACGGCGTTGAGGTACCCGATGGGCCCCAGGATCAGGCCGGCCACCCCCAGGAGGGCCGCGGTGATGCGGACGCCCACGGGGTGGCGGGTGTTGCGGATGGGCGGGCCTCCATTTTCAACCGGCGGCAACGGGGAACGCACCTTCTCCCACAGGGTTCGTGGAGCGCCGCGCCGGGGCGTGCGCGGCGTGGACGGAGAATCGAGCACGGTGTCGGTGATGCCTTTCAGCGGGACGGGTGAAACGGGTGATGTCGGCGTCGGTCAGGCGATGTTCGGCGGTCATCGAGGCAGAGGGGCGCTGTCTGGATGCGACATCGACCATCCAACTCGGCTCGGGGCTGTCGATCAAGGGGTGAGGTGGGCGAGTGTCGTCCTCCTCGTGGCCTTTTTCGCTGCTGTGGGCGCCGAATCACGCGTCGGGGGCGGGTGCGCCGCCTCAGGGCGCGTCGTGCCCCGGCCAGAGACGGGCCTGGTGGCACAGGCCCGCGAATCCGGCCAGGACGCGCAGTTCGGCCACCGAGCGCGGGGCGGCGGTCAGCAGGTCCGGAGAGTACACCAGCGCCGCCAGGACCTGGGCGCGGGACAGGGCCACGTTGAGCCGGTTGCGGGACAGGACGAAGTCCAGGCCGCGCGGGACCTCCAGGGCGCTGGAGACCGTCATGGAGCAGAGCACCACCGGGGCCTCCTGGCCCTGGAACTTGTCCACGGTGCCCACCCGTACGCCCTGCAGCCCGGCCTCGCGCAGCGCCCGGCGCAGGGCGCGCACCTGCAGGTTGTAGGGGGCGACCATGAGGATGTCGTCGGGCTGCAGCGGGCGGGGGTCGGCGCCCGGCTCGGTGAAGGCGGTTCCCACCAGCGTCGCGGCCAGGCCGATCGCGGCCTCGACCTCCTCGGGGCTGTGCGTGCTGCGCCCGCTGTGGGCCACCGGCACCTGGTACAGGCCGGCCTCCACGCCCCCGAGGCCGCGCTCGGCGGCCGAGGGGTGGGCGTGCAGGCGCCCGCGGTAGGACAGGGCGGAGACCGGGGCGCACACCGCGGGGTGCATGCGCCGGGTCTCGTCCAGGAAGTAGCCCCGGGAGGCGTCGATGATCTCCTCCTCGCCCACCAGGTGCTCCAGTGCCGAGGCGTCGGCGCCGTCGGCGTGGGTGCCCTGGACGACCTGCGGGAGCTGCTGGGGGTCGCCGAGCAGGACGAGGTTGCGGGCGGCGGCCGAGACGGCGAGGGTGTCGGCCAGCGCGAACTGCCCGGCCTCGTCGATGATGAGCACGTCCATGGGGTCGTCGAGCATCGTGGCGTTGGCTAGGCCCCAGGCGGTGCCGCCGATGAGGTAGCCGCCCTCCTGCTTGGCGCGCCAGCTGGACAGCGCGTTGAGGCTGCGCGGCTGCTCCCAGGGCAGGTCGGGGTCGGGCGCCTGCTTGCCGCTGGGGCGCTTGGCGGCCGGGACGGGGGTTCCGGCGTCGGCTCCGGCGCGCACGGCGGCCGCCAGCACGTTCTCCACGGCCTTGTGGCTGGTGGAGCACACGCCCACGGTGGCGCCGCGGCCCACCAGGTGGGTGATGAGCTGCGCGGCGAGGTAGGTCTTGCCCGCCCCGGGAGGGCCTTGGACGGCGAGGTAGGAGTCCTCCAGGCGGTCCACGGCGGCGATGGCGGTGGCGATCAGGTCGCCTCCGTGCTCGGCGGGGTCGGGCAGCGCCCCGCCGCCGCGCAGCCGGGGCGCCAAGCGGCGCAGCACGTCCACGCCGGGCAGGCGCAGCCAGTCCGGCTGGTGGGCGATGGTCTGCTCGACCAGCGATTCCAGGGCCGCGTCCTTGGGGGCGGCCTGGATGGGCGGGCCGGGCAGCACGGCGGCCGGGGCGCGGGCATAGAGCTGCTCGGGCTCAGCGGTCTCGGTCAGCGTGAGCCGGTCGGCCGCGGCGGCGGTGACGGTCGCGTCCACGGTGTCGGCGCCCTGGCCGGGCGGTCCGGGGTAGAGCAGCCGCACCCGGTCGTCGGCGGAGAAGGGGTGGGGGCGGGTGGGGTCGGCGCGCAGCTGGAGTTCGCGGCGGGCGCGGCGCTGGCGGCCGGTGGGCTCCTGCCACTCCCCCGCCGCCACGCGCAGCGGCACCAGGCAGTCGTTGTCGGACTCCAGCTCCTCCACCGGGGCCGAGACCCGGCGGAAGTACTCCCACCAGGAGGGTTTCTCCTCGCGCGGGTAGTACCCGGCCAGGGCCGCCAGCCGGGCGCGGGCCTGCTGGGCCGCGTCGCGCCGGTGGGTGTCGGCGGGCACGTCGCACATCAGCGGGTCGGTCAGGGCGCGCAGGCGCGCCTCCTTCTCCTCGCGTTTGCGGCGCTTGTCGTCCTCGGCCTCGCTCAGCTCGGTCTGGACGGCGGGGCGCACCGTGATGCCCTCGGCGGTGCGGCGCTCCTCCAGCCAGTCGCGCAGCCGCGCGGTGGAGACGCAGTCGTCGTAGTTGTAGGCGCCGATGTCGGTGAGGATCTTCTCGGCCCGGTCGGAGTCGTGGGCCTCAACGGCGCCCAGGTAGTCGGCGTAGGCGTCGATGCTGGCGGTAGCGGTGGCCACGTCGCCGTCGCGCCCCTCGAAGTACAGCGGCTCCAGGTACTTGATCGAATAGGAGCGCTGCGAGATGCGCAGGCTCTTCCTGACCACCGTGTACAGGTCGACGAGGCGGTGGGTGCGCAGCAGGAGGTCGACCTCGCGCTCGCGGGTGGCGAAGGCCGCCGCCAGGGATTTGAGCCGGTCGACCTCGTAGGAGGCGTAGTGGTAGATGTGCGCCTCAGGGTCGGCCTCCAGGCGGGCGGTGGCGAAGTCGACGAAGTCCTCGAACGCCTGCTTCTCCTCGGTGCGGTCGTGGGCCCAGAACGCGTGGAAGTGGGCGGCGCCGTCCTCCTCGGTGACGGCGCCGAAGAGGTATTCCAGGCCGCGCCCGTCGGCGCCGTCGAAGTAGGGGTAGCCCTCCATGTCGAAGAAGATGTCGCCGGGGCTGGGGGCGGGCAGGCCGGCCAGCCCGTCGGGGGCATACACCTGGGCGATGACCTCGCCGGTGGGGTTGGCGGCGGTGCGGGTGGCGTCCTGGCGGACCTGCAGGGCGGCCTGTTCGCGCAGCCGGGTGTAGGAGTGCCGGGGCAGGGTGGGCGGCCGGTCCTCCTCGGTGGCCGCGGCCAGCGCGTCGATGGTGGTGATGCCGGCGTCGCTGAGTTTTCGGGCCTGGTCGGAGCGGATTCCGGCGACGAGGGTGAGGTGGCGGGCGGCGGTGCGGCCCTCCCGGCACATCGCGGCGTACCCGCAGCGCTCGCAGGAGGGGCGGGGCTCGCCCCACAGCGGGTCGGGGGCGGTGATGGGGCCGCGCAGCCGGCCGGTGAGCCGGTCGGTGACCGAGGCGAGCAGCGGCGTGAAGTCGGCGACCCGGTAGGCGTGGGTGGCGCCGTCGCCGGTGACCAGGTACATGTGCTCCGGCTCGGCAGGTCCCATGCGGCCCAGGGCGGCGGCGTAGGCGGCCAGCTGCACCAGCGCCCCGGGGCCGGGGTGGTGGGCCAGCTTGGTGTCGTAGGGCTCGTAGGTGCCGCGGCCGGGGCGGTCCTGCCCGGTGGCGGGGTCGGTGTCGTCGCGGATGAGGAAGTCGGCGCGGCCGTGGAAGGCGACGCCGGCCTCGCCGGGTTCGTAGAACACGCCCTGGTAGATGACGGGGACGCCGGAGGCCATGGCCGCGGCGGTGGCCTGGGCGGCGGCCGCCATGGCGGCGTGGGTGGGTTCGGGGTTGTCGATCTCCACGACGCCCTCGCCGAACACCTGGCGCAGCCGGTCGAGTTCGGCCTGTTCGTGGGCGGCGCCGCTGCGGGCGACCAGCGGGTCGATCTCGGCGGGGGCGGGGACGCCGTGGACGCGGGCGGCCAGCGCGGCTTTGAGCGCGCTGCGGTGGTCGCACTCCATGGCGTCGACCAGGTCGGTGGGTGAGATCACCCATCCGGTCTCGTTGCGGAACACCGGCCTCGTCCCTTTCCCTGCGTCGCCTTGCGGGCATTGTGCCACGCGGTGCACACGCGTCCGGCGATGTCACACGCGCCCGCGGTGTGCGGCTGGGAGGGGGCGGGGGTACCGACGCGTGTGGCTCCCCGGGGCGTACGCCCGGGAGCCACAGGTCGGTTCTCACCTGGAGTGAGGTGCGGGCGGTGCCGCCTAGCTCACGACCTGCCAGTCGACGTTGACGACGCCCTGGCTGGACGAGGCGATCGAGGTGAAGGACGCCGTGGACAGGTCCAGGCAGCGTCCGGCGACGTAGGGGCCGCGGTCGTTGATGCGCACGGTGACCGACTTGCCGTTGGACGGGTTGGTCACCTTGACCATGGTGCCCATCGGCAGGGACTTGTGGGCCGCCGTCATGGCGCTGGGGTCGAAGGTCTCACCGCTGGCGGTGGGCTGCGGGTCGCTGTACATCGACGCCTGGCAGGAACCGCCGTCACCGGTGGGCGTCAGCCCGGAGTTGTTGGAGCCGGACGACGAGGAAGAAGAAGAGGACTCCGAGGAGGACTGCTCCTCCTTCGGCTCCGGCTTCTTTTCCTCCTTCTTGGCCTGCGAGGCGGAGGCCTGGACCGACTGGGCGGCCTTTTCGGCGGCCTGGTCGCGCTGCTCCTCGCTCTGCTTGCGCTCATCGGCGTCGGGCGTGGCCTCGGTGTCGGCTCCGGCCGCAAGGTCGTTGACCTCGGCGGAGGGAACCTTCATCTCATTGGCCGCGCTCCGCGGGCTGCCACCGAGATCGCCCAGGACGGCCGCGCCGGCGGTGCCGCCGGTGATGAGGACGGCGCCCGCGGCCGCCGTGAGGACGACGGCGCGCTTGGTCTTCAGGTTTTCGAGCAGCGGAGTACGAGAGGGCTCATGATTGCCCACGGGGAACGTCCTTTGAACGGGGACAGGGACCAGCCGTGCGCCAGGGGCCGTGGAACCGTGGGGGTCACCAGAGGGGCGCCGGGGGCACAGGGCTTCCACCCGGAACAGGGGGTGGGGGTCGGTCAGGGGTTAAGCCGCAGGTCAGGGGCTGTGAACCGACCTGGCCGAGCGTATGCATAACGGGAGGGTCACGGAAACCAATTTGGGGGGTTTGTGTCCCTTGTCACTGCATTTGCCTACGTTGGGTTTGCTTTACGCCTCCCTGCGTAGTGCATGGTGTGAACGAGAGCATGTGCCGTAGTTCATCCGTATTTGACCCACCCCGTGTGGGGTGCCCATGTTTCTACCGTCACGGGATAGTAACGGTCAACCGTTAGGCCGGAAATGCCCCGATCCCTTAGGGCGGGTAGGGGTGAGATGCGCTGCGGACCCGCAGGTCACGGCGGGAACGGGGAACTCGGGAAGAAGGGGATGCGAGGCCCCGGCGCCCGGCACTGCGCCCCGATCGCCCACGGTCCGGGCTCCGCTCGCCCGGCACAACGCACAGGACCGGGTCTCTGGCCGTGATCAACGACGGAGGCGCGTGCGACGTCGTGGGCTCCCGCACCGCACAACCCCCGTTACGACCAGCGGGAGCCCCGGTGGTCCGCATCCTCCGGTCGCGGGCCACCCGCGCGGCGCGCTCCATCCCAGCAGGTCAAAGTGCATCCCCCTTGACCCTCCATGGAGATTCCGCCCACCGCGCCCCGGGTAGCAGCCCATCGACCTGACGATCAACACGCGAGGAGCACCATGATCGCGAAACTGTCCGAAATGGGCGTCACCTCAGAAATGGCCTACACCGCCGGCACAGCCTCCATAGGACTCAGCATCGTCACTTGGCTCGCCTCGAAGAAGGCGGAGGACGCCAGCATCGCCCGCGCTGACCGCTGGGGCATCTTCGTGGGGCAATGGGCACCCACCTTGTTCGCCGTGGGCGTCGCGCTCCGCCTCCACGAAGGCAAGCTCTAGCCCGCCCGATCCCGCGTGGTCGCGGTGCACTCGCAGCATCGCCGCAAAAGAGCCGACCACGCCCGCCAGGCCGTGCGTTTCGAGTGCTGCCGCAGCAGCGAGCCCACAATGAGGGGGAACGCACGGCCCAGCGACTCACCCGGGCGGCGTCGCCCGCTGTGCCGGCAGTCCGTCGGGGAACAGCTGTGCCGCCGGGTCGGTCAACTCCACACCGCTCAGCGCCGCGGCGGCCCGGGCCAGCTCCGGGGTGTCGACATGCCCGCCCACCGCGCGGATCGTCGACCGCAGCGCCTCGACCACACCGGCGCCACACGCCGAGGCGGCGTAGTGCGCCGCGACGGCGGGCGTGCGCGACTGGCCGGCCGCGCAGTGCAGCAGCACCCGCTTGCCCTCCGCACGCAGCGCCGCCACCGCCCCCGCCGCCTCATCGAGCACGAAGTGCAGGTTGGGGTTGACCGCCTCCCGATCGGCGAGCCACACCTCCACCCGGTCGCCCGCCGGAAGGTAGGACGGCGCATCGCGCGGCCCCCGCCGGCACAGCGTCACCACCGCCTCCGCGTCGCGCCGCGTGCGCACATAGGCCAGATTGCACAGCGTCACCCCCGGGTCATAGGGGTGCTCGACGGCGAACGGGTGGCGGATGTGCGGGCTGTCGCTGGCGTGATTGCGCTCCTGCTCGGGCCACCGCAGCGGGTCGCTGCCCCGCGCCAGCACCACCGCCCGCGTCACCAGGCCGCGCGGCGCCACGATGTCGGCCAGCCGCCGCTGCGCCTCCAGCGGAACCCCCGACATCCCCCAGCGCGCCCCCGCCAGCGCCCCGGCGTACATCCCGGCCTCGTCGCCGTAGCGCGTATAGGCCCGCCACACCGCCTCGACCAGCTGGGAACAGGGGAAACTCCCGCGCGCCGGATCCAGCGGCGGAACCGGAGCCCCCAGCGCCGAGCGCCACCCCGTCGCGATCGGGCTGCGCTCGGGGGCGCCCGCCTCCACCGGCGGCACCCGCCCCTCGCCCACGGTGCGGCACAGCGCCGCCGTCCACTCCCGCTCCAACGGGCCGTCCACCGCCTTGGCCGCCGCCGCGGGGTCGCCGATGTTGGCCAGCGCCGTGGTGACCAGCCACGCCAGCCGCGCCGGGCCGGTGCCGTCCCCCTCGGGGTGGCAGATCTCGGCGGTCATCGCCGGGGGCGTGCCGACGATGCACGCGGCCGCGGCGGCACCCACCCACGCGCCTGCGGCCCGGTCCAGCCGTGGATCGTCGCGGTCCCAGACCTCGCGGGACTCGATTGCTCGCCTGGCGGGGGACATGGCTCTCCGATCGCGTCGCGCGGTCCGCACCCCCTCCTACATTCCCTCTAGAGAGGAAAAAGGAAGGCGCGTTGCCGGATCCGGCCAGGATCCGGCGCCCACGCATACGCGCGCCACCGGTGCAACGATGGCGTCCACGCGCGAGGCGAGGGGCGCTTATGCCGGTTGGGCGACCAGCACCTCGCGGTAGCGGGCCGCGACCGCCTCGGCCACCTCGTCGTCCGGGCACAGCGGAGCGGCCACCACATCGGCTCCCGCCTCGGCCAGCCGCTGGTGGAACAGGCCCGGCGCCAGCAGCCAGGAGGCGATCGCGACCCGCCCGTGCCCGCGGCGGCGCACGCGCCGCACGACCTCGGGCACCCGAGGGGTGGCGGTGGCGATGTAGCCCACCTCCACCGGCGCCTCCAGTGCCCCCGACAGCCGGTCGGCGGCATCGCGCACCTGGGCGCGGGCGCCCGCGTCGGACGAGCCTGCCGCGGCCAGCACCACAGCGTCGCCCGGCGCCCATCCCGCGCGCCTCAGCCGCCGTTCGGCGGCGGTGATCAGCCGCGCATCGCCGCCCAGCGCCCCGGTGACCACGGCGTCCTGGCGTCCGGCGCGGGAGAGCTGGGCGGGGATGTCCACGTGCACGTGGTACCCGGCGGCCAGGAACGCCGGCACCACCACGACCGGGCCGTCGACCGTGGCGGCCACCTCGCCCACATCAGGGGCCAGCACATCGGCGAAGGCGAGCCGCACGTCGGCACCCGCGCGCCTGCCCACGCGCCGCGCCAGCGCGCGGGCCACGGCCACGCCGCGCTGGTCGCGGGTGCCGTGCACGGCCAGCAGCAGCGTGGGCGCGGCCGCGTCCCGCGGCGGGTCGGCCAGGGCGAAGGTGCGGGGTGAGGCAGGCATCAGGCTCCTGAGGGCGGGCAGTCGCCGTTGTCCAGGGCGAGGCGGTAGCCGCGCTTGACCACGGTCTGGATGATCTTGGGGTCGCCCAGGGCGGTGCGCAGCCGGGCAACGGCCGTCTCCACGGCGTGGGCGTCGGCGTCGCCGCCCAGGCTGGCCAGCAGGTCGGCGCGGTCGCGCACCTGGCCGGGGCGGCGGGCCAGTTGGCGCAGCACCCGCATCAGCGCGGGCGAGATGGGGCGCACGACCCCGTCGAGCAGGACGGCGTGCCCGCGCAGCCGCATGCGGTGCCCGGCCACCGGCAGGTCGGGGAACCGGTCGGGCAGTTCCTCGGTGAGCTTGCGGACCTGGGCGCCGATGCGGGCGCGGGCGGGCCAGACGGTGGGGATGTCGTGGGCCATCAGCGGGCGGGCGGTGACTGGGCCCACGCACATGGCCAGCACGTCGCCGCGCAGTGCGTTGACCAGGTGGGGCTGGGCGCCGGTCTGGTGGGAGCGGGCCAGCAGCCCGGCGGCGGCCGGGGCGCTGGTGAAGGTCACCGCGTCGATGCCGCCGCCGGTGATGCCGTCGATGAGCCGGTCCAGGGCGCCGACGTCCTCAGGCGTGGTCCACCGGTAGATGGGGACCTCCACGACTTCGGCTCCGGCCATGCGCAGGGCGGCGCAGAAGTCGGGCAGGGGCTCGCCGTGCAGCTGCACGGCCACGCGCAGCCCTTCCACGCCGGTGGACAGGAGGTAGTCCAGGACTTCGGCGGAGGATTCGGAGGGCGGTGACCATTCCTCGGTGAGCCCGGCGGCGCGGATGGCGCCCTTGGCCTTGGGGCCGCGGGCGATGAGGCGGGAGCGGGACATGGACGCGATCAGCGGTTCGGCCTGGCCCCAGGTTTCGCAGGCCTCGACCCAGCCGCGGAAGCCGATGCCGGTGGTGGCCACGACGATGTCGACGGGGTCGTGGATGAGGCGGCGCGAGGCGGCGGCGAGGCGCTGGTCGTCGCTGAGCGGGACGATGCGCAGCGCTGGGGCGCACACGACCTCGGCGCCCTTGCGGCGCAGCAGTGCGGCCAGCTCGTCGGCGCGCCGGGCCGCGGTGACCGCGACGGTGAAGCCGGCCAGCGGGGCCACGGTCGCCGCGGGTTCGGTGCGGGGGCCGGGCAGGTGGTCGATGCCGGCGCTCACTGGGGGGCCTCGTCGGGTCGGATGCTGACGTCGATGCGCCCGTCGCGCTCGCGCACCCGGTAGGTGGCCAGGCGCACCTGGGGGTCGTCCAGGCAGGAGCCGGTGCGCAACGAGAAGACCTGCTTGAGCATGGGTGAGGCCACGGTGGGCTCTCCGCCGCGGTCGCCGACGATGCCGCGCGACATCACGGCGGCGTGGCTGAACGGGTCGATGTTGTCCAGGGCGTAGAGCGCGCCGTCGTGGGTGCGGAACAGGGCGGCCTGGTGGCCGTCGGGCAGCAGGACGGCCACACCGCGCTCGGGCAGGAGCCGCTCGGCAGGGCAGGCGGGGACCCACTGGCCGTCGGGGCTGGTGGGCAGGGCAGGAAGGGCGGGTGCGGTCATCTGGTCAGACCTCCACGGGTGCGGAGCCGTCGGGGGCGGTGCGGGCGGCGTCCCCGTTGGGGGTGGTGCCGTCGGTGGGCAGCTGCGGCATCCCCAGGGCGACGGGGCCGGCCGGGACGGGCTGGTCGCGCTCGGTGTCGAAGCTGATGGTGGGGTCGGGGGCCTCGGGCGCGTTGGCGAAGGAGGCGAACCGGGCGAGCTTTTCGGGGTCCTCCAGCACGCCGCGCCATTCGTCGGCGTAGTTGGCGACGTGGGCGGCCATGTCGCGTTCGAGGTCGGCGCCGATGCCCAGGGAGTCGTGGACGACGACGTCGCGCAGGTGGTCCAGCCCGCCGTCGAGGTTCTCGATCCAGGCGGCGGTGCGCTGCAGCCGGTCGGCGGTGCGGATGTAGAACATCAGGAACCGGTCGATGTAGCTGATGAGGGTGGCGTCGTCGAGGTCGGAGGCCAGGAGTTCGGCGTGGCGGGGGGTGAAGCCGCCGTTGCCGCCGACGTAGAGGTTCCAGCCCTTGTCGGTGGCGATGACGCCGAAGTCCTTGCCGCGCGCCTCGGCGCATTCGCGGGCGCACCCGGACACCGCGGCCTTGATCTTGTGGGGGGAGCGCAGGCCGCGGTAGCGCAGTTCGAGGTCGATGGCCATGCGCACGGAGTCTTGGACGCCGTAGCGGCACCAGGTGGTGCCCACGCACGACTTGACGGTGCGCAGGGCCTTGCCGTAGGCGTGTCCGGATTCGAATCCGGCCTCGACCAGGCGCGACCAGATGGCGGGCAGCTGCTCGACGCGGGCGCCGAGCAGGTCGATGCGCTGGGCGCCGGTGATCTTGGTGTAGAGCCCGAATTCACGGGCGACCTTGCCGATGACGATGAGCTTGTCGGGGGTGATCTCGCCGCCGGGGACGCGGGGCACGACCGAGTAGGTGCCGTTGCGCTGGAGGTTGGCGAGGAAGTGGTCGTTGGTGTCCTGCAGGGCGGCCTGCTCGCCCTCCAGGATGTGGCCGCCGCCCAGGGAGGCGAGGATGGAGGCGACGGCCGGCTTGCAGATGTCGCAGCCGCGGCCGGTGCCGTGGCGGGTGATGAGGTCGGAGAACGTGGTGATGCCGGTGGCCCGGATGGTCTCCACGAGCTCGGCGCGGGACTGGGTGAAGTGCTCGCACAGGGCGCTGGACTGCTCCACGCCGGAGGCGGCCAGCAGCTGCTTGAGCATCGGCACGCACGAGCCGCAGCTGGTGCCGGCGCTCGTGCACCCCTTGAGGGCGGGCACGTCGCAGGCGCCCTCGGCGATGGCCTGGGTGAGTGCGCCCTTGGTGACGGCGTTGCAGGAGCAGATCTGGGCGTCGTCGGGCAGGGCGCCGGCGCCCACGCCCCCGCCGTCGGCTCCGGCCGGGGAGATCAGGGTCAGCGGGTCGCCGGGCAGTTCGTGTCCGACCAGGGGGCGCAGGGCCGCGTAGGCGGAGGCGTCGCCGACCAGGACCCCGCCGAGCAGGGTGGTGGCGTCGTCGGAGACGACGAGCTTGGCGTAGCGGCGGCCGGCTGCGTCGTTGACGACGACGTCCAGGGCGCCCTCGGTGCGGCCGTGGGCGTCGCCGAAGCTGGCCACGTCCACGCCGAGCAGCTTGAGCTTGGTGGAGGTGTCGGCGCCGGTGAAGGCGGCCTCGCCGCCCACGAGCCGGTCGGCGACGACCTCGGCCATGGCGTTGCCCGGGGCGATGAGCCCGTAGACGGTGCCGTCGTGGCTGGCGCATTCGCCGATGGCGTAGATGTGGGGGTCGCTGGTGCGGCAGGTGTCGTCGATGACGACGCCGCCGCGTTCGCCCATGTCCAGTCCGGCCTGGCGGGCGACCTCGTCGCGGGGGCGGATGCCCACGGAGAACACGACCACGTCGGTGGGGATGCGCTCCTCGCCGAGGTAGATGGCGGTGGGGCGGCCGTCCTCGCCGGCCTCGATGTGCGAGGTGCCGTTGCCGGTGTGCACGGTGACGCCGAGTTCTTCGATGAGGCGGCCCAGGAGGGCGCCGCCGCCCTCGTCGACCTGGGCGGGCATGAGCCAGGGGGCCAGTTCGACGACGTGGGTGTCGACGTTGAGCAGCCGCAGGGCGTTGGCGGCCTCCAGGCCGAGCAGGCCGCCGCCGATGACGACGCCGGTGGTGGCGTTGCGGGCGGAGGCGGTGATGGCGTCCAGGTCGTCGATGGTGCGGTAGACGTGGCAGCCGGGCAGGTCGTGGCCGGGCAGGGGCGGCACGAACGGGTAGGAGCCGGTGGCCAGCACCAGGGTGTCGTAGTCGATGACGGCGCCGGAGGTGGTGGTGACCGTCGTGTTCTGGCGGTCGATGGCGGTGGCGCGTTCGCCCAGCCGCAGGTCGACGCCCTCGCCCAGGTCGGCCAGGCGCAGGTCGTGTTCTGTGGCGCCGTCGAAGTAGGAGGACAGCGCGACCCGGTCGTAGGCGGGGCGCGGTTCCTCGCCCAGGACCACGATGTTCCACGCGCCCTGGGCGTCGCGGTCGCGGACCGCCTCGACGAGGCGGTGGCCCACCATGCCGTTGCCGATGACGACGAGTTGTCTCATTTGCGACTTCTTCTCCCTTGTGGTCGGCGGGGAGCCGGCGGCGGCGCCGACCGGTCGCCTCCGTGGTTTCCCAGGCAACCCAGAGGGTGTTTCCGCGTGGTCAGCCGTGTGTGACGCGCGTGTTTCGTTCTTCTGCCATCCCAGGTCACATTTGCGTGAACGGGCCAGGTGGCGGGCGGGGGCACGCGTTGGGGGTAGGCGGAGGGTTGGTGTGGGCATGGTGCTAAGTGCGATGGTGTCCAACGCTTCCACCCACGCCGGGCGCGCGGCGGTGTCGCTGAACGCGCTCGCGCTGGGCGATGCGTTCGGGGCGCGCCTGTTCGCGCCGGACGGGGCCGAGGCGGTGCGGGAGCGCACACTGCCGCCGCGGCCTTGGGAGTGGACCGACGACACCGAGATGGCCTGCTCGGTGTATGCGGTGCTGTACCGCTACGGGCGGGTGGAGCAGGACGCGCTGGTCGCGAGTTTCGCCGCGCACTATGACGCGCTGCGCGGCTACCACACCGCCACCGACCACCTGCTGCGCTCGGTGCAGGCGGGCGGCGACTGGCGCGCGCTGGCGCCCGCCCAGTTCGGCGGGGCCGGGTCGTGGGGCAGCGGCGCGGCGATGCGGGTGGCCCCGCTGGGGGCCTGGTTCGCCGATGATGTGGCCGAGGCGGCGCACCAGGCGCGGCTGTCGGCCGAGGTGACCCACACCCATGCCGACGCGGTGGCCGGGGCGGTCGCGGTGGCCGCCGCGGCGGCGGTGGCGGGGCGGTGCGAACCGCTGGGGGCGGGCGAGTTCCTCGACGAGGTGCTCGACCACATTCCCTCCGGCGCGGTGCACGAGGCCGTGCACGACGCCCGCGCCCTGCTGATCTCCTCCGACCCGTGCGCGGTGGCCGCGGAGCTGGGCTGCGGCGAGCTCATCGGCGCCCGCGACACCGTGCCGTTCGCGCTGTGGGCGGCGGCCAAGCACCACGACGACGTCCCCGGGGCGCTGTGGGCGGCCGCCGCGGCAGCCGCGACGGCGGGCGGGGACCTCGACACGACCTGCGCGATCGTCGGCGGCATCGTGGGCACGCGGCTGCCCTGGGGGCAGCTGCCCGCGGGTGGCGCGAGCGCGCCGAGCCGCTGCCGGAGTGGGTGCCGGTGTCAGCTTCGCGGTCCTGAACGGACCGGGCTCGCCAGTGGACGCCCCAGCCAGCTGCCGGGTGAACCCCGCGTCCAGGCGGCCAAAGCCCGCCGGGGGCGGATGACCTCCGCCCAGCCCACCAGGAATCACCGGCTGTCCTTCGGGGATGCCCCGGCTTCGGCCGGGGGAGGAATCGATCCCCTGCGGAGCGGGGCACGAACGGGGTTGCGCCGCCAGGGCGAACGACCGCCCACGTGATCGGGTAACCGGGTAGGGGTGTACCGCGTGCGTTGCGAGAGCCACGCGCGTACACCGTGCCGGTCGAGAACCAAGACGGCACAGAACAACCCAGCTTTGCTTTATTGAACCGGGCAGGTTCCGTCTCGGCTGGTGTTCAGGGAGTACGCCCTTTCAGGTCGCTGACCTGCGGGGCTTCCTGAGCCAGGAATCCCCCTGCTCGCGCTGGTCGAGGGTCCAAGCTCAGGCGTCCCGGTCAAGCCGTAGCCTCGCCCATCGTGCTGCGTTCGAGGACTGGCGTGAGAACTGAGGGTTCCCACGCCACCACGGGGCGGTTCCCCCGATCCTGAAAGGCCCGGGGCTCCCCGCCGCGGGAGCGCCGATGCCCGGGTCCCACGCCAGCGGAATGGGCGGCGCCCCGGCCCCGCGGGTGCGGGGTGAGGAGGCGCCGCCCGGGTCGACAGACGCGCCCGCGTGGGACGCGCGCCGGTGAGCGCGACGGCCGTTATCGGACGGTGATCGTCTTGGTGGTCGTCCCGCTGGCCCCCTTGTCGTCGGTGACGGTCAGGGTGACCTCGTAGGTGCCGCCGGAGTTGTAGAAGTGCCAGGTGGACTGGCCGCTGCCGGTCGTGCCGTCGCCGAAGTCCCAGGCGTAGGAGGCGATGGTGCCGTCGGGGTCACTGGCGCCGGAGGCGTCGAAGGTGCACAGGTCCCAGGAGGCGTAGCAGGTCGCGGTGAACGCGGAGGTGGGGACCTCGTTGCCGGGCTCGGTGCCGACCTTGACCTCGATGGAGGTCGTGCCGGTGGCGCCGCTGTCGGCGGTGACGGTCAGCTTGACGGTGTAGGTGCCGTCCGCGGTGTAGGTGTGGGACGGGGTCGCGCCCTCACCGGTGGTGCCGTCGCCGAAGTCCCAGGCGTAGCCGGTGATCTCGCCCTCGGGGGCGGCGGAGCCGGTGCCGTCGAACTCGCAGGTCCGCGAGGTGTCGTCGCAGGTGTGCCCGATGACGGCGGTGGGCGTGTCGCCGCCGCCTCCGCCGTCGGCGGGGTAGGTGGAGGCGTCGCCGACGTCCAGCAGGGGCTCGCGGACGCCGTCGTTGGAGGTGTCGTCCCAGCCGCCGTTGCCGGTCGACTTGAGCGTCTCGTAGATGGCCATCACGTCGGCGCGGTTGGTGGGCTTGCTGTCGCCGACCGCGAGCAGGCCGGCGGCCCCGGCGACGTGCGGTGCGGCCATGGAGGTGCCGCTGATGGTGTTGTAGCCCCCGTTGGCCCAGGTGGAGTAGATGCACACGCCTGGGGCGGTGATGTCCACGACGGTGCCGTAGTTGGAGAAGTCGGCCAGGGTGTCGTCCTGGTCGGTACGGCAGGAGAAGGAGGGGCCGTTGCCGCCGGGCTTGCCGTCGGAGTCGGCCATCGCCGAGACGGTGAGCACGTCGTCGTGGTTGGCCGGGAAGAAGTTCTGCGCGTTCTTGTAGGAATTGCCGGCGGCCACGGTGTGCACGATGCCGGCGTCCACCGAGGAGGAGATGGCCTGGCTCATGGCCTGGTCGAAGCAGCCGTCGCAGCCCAGGCTCATGTTGGCGACCTCGATGTCGGAGGCATGTCCGGTGACCCAGTCGATGCCGGCGGTGACGGCGGCCAGGGTGCCCCCGCCGTCGTCGCCCAGCACCTTGACGCTCCACAGGCGGGCGCCATTGGCCACGCCGACGACCCCGGACCCGTCGTCGATGGCCGCCGCGCTGCCCGCGACGTGCGTGCCGTGCCCGTTGCCGTCGGTGCCCGACCCGTCGCGGCAGGTGCCGCTGGTGCAGTCGGTGCGGGAGACGATGTCGAGATCAGGGTGCTCGGCGATGCCGGTGTCGATGATCGCGATGTCGACGTCGGCCCGGAAGTCCTCCTGGCCGTTGATCTTCAGGTTCTCGTTGTCGGGGGCGAAGGCCCGGGAAATGCCGGTGGGGGTGTCCTGGGCCATGGTGTGGACGACCGCGTCCTCTTGGACGAAGTCGACCTCGGGGTCGGAGCGCAGCGCCCGGGCCTCGGCGGCGGTCATCTCGGCGGCGTAGCCGGTCAGGGCGTGCTGGTAGATGCCGTTGGGGCGGTCCCCGTGCCGTTTGGCGACCTCGCGGGGGTTGGCGTCGTCGTCCAGGACCACGATGTAGGTCTTTTCGGGTCCGGATTCGGCGGGGGTGGGAGCGGCCGCGGCCGGTGCCATGGCGAACACCGGGACCAGAGCGGCGGCGGCGAGCACGGCAAAGATTCTTCGCATCGTGTCGTCAACCCTTCGGTGGGCCCCTTGTGGGGAGGGGCGTGGGGGATGTTCGGGGGCCGCCTGGTGAACAGGAGCGGGGCCGATCCTCAGGCGGCTCCCGAGAGCAGCATCAGCCGAGCGAGAGGTAGTGAAAATACGTATCAACTACGTAAAGTTGGTCGTGGTGTCGGGCTACGTAGTACCGATCTCCCTCGCCGGGCAGGTCACTCCCGGGCCCGCCCGTGCGGGACACGGAACTCATCCGGAAAGCGGCGCGGACTCCTGCGCGGGGCGGCCCGAGGCCGCCCGCCGCGGGAACACCCCGGCGGGGCCGCGCGTCAGCGCGCTTCAGTTGCCGCGCGCCAGTTCCTTGCGGGAGCGCAGGCCCAGCTTGCTCAGGGCGTTGGCGACGTGCGTCTCCACCGTGCGCGGCGAGAGGTACAGCATCGCCGCGATCTCGCGGTTGGTGCGCCCGCCCGCGGCCAGGCGCACGATCTCCTGCTCGCGGGGCGACAGCGCGCTGCCATAGCCGCGCTGCCCGACATGGGGGGTGCTGACGCCCTGCTCGCGCAGGAGGCGGCGGCAGCGCGCCGCGTCCCAGGCCGCCCCCACCGCCGTGTAGGCCCGAAGCGCCTCGACCAGCACCGTGGTCTGTCCGTCGGCTAGCCGGCAGCGTCCGCGCGCCTCCATCGCCTGCGCGGCGTCATAGGGGCGCGGCAGCGCCCGGTAGGCCGCCTCGGCGCGCGCGTAGTGCTCTACGGCCCGTGCCGACTCGCCCCGGTGGTCGGCCAGCAGCCCCCGCCACCGGTGCAGGGTCGCCGCCGCGGCCGGGGCGGCGGTGCCCTCCAGCCCGGCGGCGAAGCGTTGCAGCAGGTCGGCGGCGAGCGTGTCGCGGCCCAGGGCGAGCAGCGCCTCCAGGCCGGGCGTCAGGTCGCTGGCCCACACCCAGATCCCCTTGGACTGGATGAGGCACAGCACCGGGTCGATCCGGTTCCAGGCCTCCTCGGCGTCCTTGCGGGCGAGCAGGATCCGGCCCAGCGTCCCGGCCGCCGCCGCGCGGATCGGCACCAGGTTGGCCGTGGTCGCCCCGCTGCCGACCCCGCGCAGCAGCTCCTCGGCTTCGGCCGGATCCCCCTGGGCCAGTGCCAGGTTGGCCCGCACCAGGTCGATCTCGGCCGCCACGAGGGGGAGGTCGGCCAGGTGCGGCGAGTGCGCGGCGCCCCCCGCCCGCTCGGCCAGCCCGTCCCACCGGCCGCGCACCCAGTCCAGCAGCAGACCGGTCGACTCGGCGCCCACCAGCGCCAGGGTGAAGGGCACCTCGGTGGTGGTGGCCAGCTCGGTGGTCAGGCGCAGGTAGTGCTCGGCGCGGGGGTAGTCGCCCAGCATCACCGCGGCGTCCGCCAGGTTGAGGGCGCCGCGGGTGAACTCGCGCCGCTGCGCCCGGTCCAGCGGGTCGGCGGGGTCGGGCAGGGCGACCTCCCAAGCCCCGGAGTCGCCCAGCTGCGCCAGGAGCGTGGCGCGGTTGACCGCCACGGCGGTGGTGACCACCGGGTCGCCGCTGTGCCCGGCGGCGGTGGTGGCGCGCTGCATCCACTGGCGGTGGGCGTCGACGGGTTCGGGGGTGGAGCGGGGCACGGCCAGGGCCGACATGGCGCGGGCGGCCAGGGCGGGGCGGCGGGAGAGTTCGGCGCAGGCGCGGGCCAGTTCGTGGCGGCCCTGGGTGCCCTGCCCGGCCTGGTTGAACAGCAGCAGGCCCAGTTCCAGGCGCAGTTCGCCGCGGGTTTCCGGGGGCAGGGCCGCATCGTCGATGATCTGGCGCAGCAGCGTGATGGTCTCGTCGGTGACCAGCCCGGTCAGGGCGGCGCGGCCCAGTTTGACGGCCAGGCGGCTGCGGGTTTCGGAGGCCAGGCGGGGCCGGGTGAGGGCGTCGCGCAGCAGTTCGGCCGCGGCGCCGTCGTCCCCGGTCGCGATGGCGCGGTCGGCCGCCTGTTCGGCGTAGGCCGTCCAGGCGTCGTGGAGTCCGGCCTCACGGCTGTGCGCGGCCATCGCGGCATAGGGCGGGCCGGGTTCGGAGCGCAGCACGGCGGCGGCGCGCCGGTGCAGGCGCCGCCGCTTGGGCAGGGGCAGTGCGCTGTAGGCGGCCCGGCGTGTCAGGGGGTGGGGGAAGCCGATGCTGCCGTCGGGGCCGCTGCGCAGGATCCGGCGGGTGAGGGCCTCGTCCAGACCGCGGGCGGCGTGGGCGGGGGTGAGCTTGGCGACGGCGGTGAGCACGCCTTCGGTGGCCGGGTCACCCAGGACGGCGGCGGCCTGCACGATGGCGCGGGCGTGGCGGCCCAGCCGGGCCAGGCGTTCGAGGAGCGCGTCGCGCAGCGTCGGCGGGACCCTGGCGTCCTGCAGGCAGGAGGGGGTGGTGGGGTCGATGCGGGTGGCGCGCAGGTGGTGCAGGAGTTCGACGGTGGCAAACGGGTTGCCGCGGGTGTGGGCGTGCAGGCGGGCGGCGAAGCCCTCGCCAGGTGGGGGGCGGTCGTGGAGCAGGGCGGTGCACAGGTGGTGCACCTCCTCGACGCTCAGTGGCGGCAGGTCGAGCTCGGCCCGGAAGGTGCCGTGCGGGAGGCGGGCGGCCAGGGCGGCCACCGGGTAGTCGGCGGGCAGTTCCTCGGGGCGGTAGGTGAGGACCAGGGTGAGCTGGTCGGGCAGGCGCGGGACGAGAAAGTCCAGCAGCGCGCGGGTGTCGGCGTCGACCCAGTGGACGTCCTCGATGACCAGCACGGCCGGCCCCAGGGCGGTGAGGATCTCCCGGAAGGCGCGGAAGAGCCGGTGGCGCTCACTGTTGGGGTCGGGCAGCACGGGCGGCGGGTCGGGAAGCAGGTGGGCGCACTCGGGCAGCAGCGGGTGCAGGGTGCCGCAGACGGGGTTGAGACCGGTGGGGATGGGCGCGCCGCGCAGGGCCTCGATCACGGGCCCGTAGGGAAAGGGGGCGGGGGCCGGGTGGCAGTAGCCCAGCAGCGGGCCGGAGCCGGAGGGGTGCGCGTCGGCGTCCTGGTCGCCGCGTAGCTCGTGCACCAGCCGGGTCTTGCCGGTTCCGGCCTCTCCGGCGATCAGGACGACGGCGCGCTGCTGTGTGGTGGCGCGGGTCAGGACCCCCAGTTCCCTGTCCCGGCCGACGAGTGGGGGACTGCACACGCCTGGAACGTATAGCGAAGCACTGGCGGATCACATCCTCCCCGCGGTTACGAATTCGTTTTATATGCAGCCATATGGGTCATGGGCCTCTCTTCCCTGTCATTTCGGCCGTCCATGCGCGGCGGCGGAAACCGGGCGCGGGGCCGGTTGTGCTGCGTGCGCCGAGGGTGCGCGCGTAGTCTGGCTACGTGGTCACCGTCGAGAAAGGCTCGCCCATGCTTCCAGCCAGCGGCAGCTCCCGCACCTCGATGAACTGTCCGCGATGCTGGAACGACTTCATCCCGGACGACGACATCGGCTACTACGCCAACTGCCCGTTCTGCAAGGGCATCGTCGAGCTGGCCGAGTCTCCCCTGTTCCAGCCGCCGCACATCGACCAGAAGAACTGCTCCAACTGCGGCGCGATGATCGAGACCTGGCGCAAAACCTGCCCCACCTGCGGCGCCGACACCAACTACTGACCGCCCCGTCCCTACCGCGCCTCCCGCTGCGGGAAGACCCCGCGCGCGAGCAGCTCCAGGCAGCCCATGATGGCGATGACCTGGACCAGCAGCAGTCCGGTCAGGACGAACAGCTGCACGGCCCCCGCGTCCACCGGTGACGCCCCGCCCATGAGCATCCCCACGAACGCACCGGGCAGCGTCACCAGCCCCACCGTGCGCGTCTGGTCCAGCGCCGGAATCAGCGCCGAGACCGCCGCCGGCCGACAGATCTCCAAGGCCGCGTCGCGCGGAGTCATCCCCAGCGAGAGCGCCGCCTCGACCTCCCCCTTGCGCGCGGCCAGCTCATCCATGGCGCGGCGCCCCGCCAGCGACGTGGCGGTCAACCCGCCGCCGATGAGGATCCCGCTGATCGGAATGAGCACCATCCCCTCGGCCCGCACCAGCCCGGCCAGCAGCAACACCCCCACGAACGGGACCACCGCGACGCCGATCGGCACCACCGCCAGAAAGGCGCGCCGCCGCGTGGTGAACCGCCGCCCGGCGGTGAACCCGGCGACACCCAGCATGACCGCCACATACACCAGCGTCAGCGGGCCCGAGGTCACCACCGCCGCGATGATCAGGGACACCGTCCCCAGCTGGACGACGGCCCGCAGCCCGGCCCGCAGCACAGCGGCACCGTGCCCCATCCGGGCCAGCGCCCCCAGAGCGGCGGCGATCAGGGTGGTCAGGACGATGGCCACGAAGAGTGGCGGCCCAATCGGCAGCAGCGTGGAGGAGGCGCTCATGGGGCGATCATTCCCCACGCTTTCGCGCGCACCGACCTGGTGTTCCCGGATAGGTTGAGGACCGTCACCCGGCACGCCGGGGCGGTGGTGCGACCGCTCCCCCAATTTCGAGGAGCCGACGTGAGTTCCGATCGCCGCAGCCGCCTTCACTGCCGGGAGGGCGCGATCATTGCGCAGCCGGCTCCCACGCCGGAGGCGCTGCGGGCGGCGGTGGAGACGCTTGACCCTGACCGCCTCGGTGAGTTTCTCACTGACCTTGTCGAGGCCAAGGCACGGGGCGGTATTCGGCCCATGATGGTCTTCTATCACCGGTGGTCGGCATTTGCCGCGCTGCACAGGTTTCCTGACCGCCTGGAGACGCTGCACGGCCTCCAAGCCAAGGCCGCGACCGACCGAACCGCCTATGCGGAGATCTCTCAGCTGCTGGCCGAGATCGATGCGGAGGTCCGCGGGTGAGCGGCGGGACGGCGGGCCCGTTTGCTCGATGGGCCGACCGGTCGGCCCATCGAGCAAACGGGAGGAGCGCGGTGACGCGATCTCTGTGACCGCAAAGGGCTCTCCCAACGTCCGCGGCGGGGAGCCCCACGTGCGAGATCGCCGTGATCAATTCCCCCTCTGCTGCTCCTCGACGGGCCCAGTGGTGCGGCCCTCTCACCCCACCGCGGCCGGGGAGGCGCCGTTCCACCCCGATAGCAGGGCGTTGACATCGCGTACGCACCCGCCGCAGCCGGTGGTGGCGCGGGTGGCCTCCGCGATGGCCTCACGGGTGCGTGCGCCGTCCAGCCAGGCGGATTCGAGACCGCCGCGGGTGACCGCGTTGCACCGGCACACCACCGGGTCGGCCTCCTCGGCCTGCTCGCCCGCCCCGGCATCGGGTTGCGGGCGGCCCTGGATGAGGGCCAGGCGGTCGGCGGGCACCGGCGTTCCCGTGTCGAACAGCTGGGCGATGGTGGAGGCGGCCTCAGGGAAGCCGAGCAGCACCGCGCCGGCGACCCGGCCCTCGCGCACCGACAGCTTGGCGTAGCGGCGCCCGTAGGGGTCGCAGACGGTCACGGTCTCGGCGGTGTCATCGGCGTCGGCCTCGCCCATCGCGGTCAGCTCGATGCCCTCGGCCTTGAGCCGGGTCACCGGGCGCGCACCGGTGTAGCGGGCGTCCAACGCGGCCCCGGTCAGCAGGTCGGCCAGCACACTGGCCTGCTCCCAGCCGGGCTGCACCAGGCCCGCACCGCCGCCACGGTGCTGGGCGCAGTCGCCGATGGCGTGCACCCGCGGATCGGTGGTGGTCAGCGTGTCATCCACGATGATTCCGTGCTCGACCTCGATCCCGGCGTCCTTGGCCAGCTCGGTGTTGCCGCGCACCCCGGCGGTGACCACGAGCGCGTCGCCGGCCAGCACCCGGCCGTCGTCCAGCTCCAGACCGGTGCCCGGGATCCAGCGCGCCGCCACCCGCCAGGAGTGCACGGTGATGCCCAGCGACGTGTAGCACTCGGCCAGGATCTCGGCGCAGGGCTGGTCGATCTGGCGGCGCATGATCCACGGCGAGGACTCCACGACCGACACGCGCACGCCGCGCTCGGCCAGCGCGCGGGCCGCCTCCAACCCGAGCACGCCCCCGCCCAGCACGACGACCGGCGCACCGGGGCGGGCCAGCGCCTGCACGCGGTGGCAGTCGCCCATGTCGCGCAGCGCGGTCACGCCGGGCTCGGGTGTGCCGTCGGTGGCGGCCACACCGCTGACCGGCGGGAAGGAGGCGCGCGCTCCGGTGGCGAACACCAGCTCGTCGTAGTCGACCTCGCTGCCGTCATCCAGCCCGACACGGCGGTTGACGGTGTCCAGGGACGTGGCGGCGGTGCCGCTGCGCAGCGTGATGGCATCGGACTCGGGGAACGGCAGCGCGATGTCGCCGGGGGCATAGGTTCCCGAGACGACACCGGGCAGCAGCACCCGGTTGTAGGCCGGGTGGTCCTCGGCGCCCACAACGGTCACCCGGAGGCGCTGGCCTGCCGGGTCGCGTCGGGCGACCTCGTCGGCGAACCGGGCGCCGACCATGCCGTTGCCGATCACCACGACGTGGCGCGCGGGCTGAGTCACAGGTTCTCCCCTTCGGTGTGGTGCGCGGCCGGTTCCAGCCGGACCGCGCTGACCTTGAATTCCGGCATCCGGCTGGTGGGGTCCAGCGCCGGGTTGGTCAGGTTGTTGGCCGCCTGCTCTCCGGCGAAGTGGAACGGCAGGAACACGGTGTCCAGGCGCGCATCGGCGCGCAGCCGGACCCGGGCGACGGTGGTTCCGCGCGCGGAGGTGAGGCGCGCCCAGGCGCCGTTGGACAGCCCGCAGCGGGTGGCGGTGTCGGGGTGCACCTCGACGTAGGCCTCGGGTTCGGCCTGGGCGAGCTCGACGACGCGGCGGGTCTGGGCGCCGGACTGGTAGTGGCCCATGAGCCGTCCGGTGGTGGCGATGAGCGGGTAGTCGGCGGTGGTGGCCTCGGCCGACGGCCGGTGGGCCACCGGGGTGAAGCGGGCGCGCCCGTCAGGATGGGCGAAGGCGTCCAGGAACAGCCGCGGGGTGGCCTCGGCCTGGGCCCGCACCGGCCAGTGCAGGGCCTCCCCCTCCTCGAGGCGCTCCGGTGTGACGCCCGAGTAGTCGGCCGCGCCTCCAGCCGAGGCGGCCCCCAGTTCGGCCAGTGCGGCATCGGGGTCGGTGGGGAACCGGTCGGCGGGCTGGCCCAGGCGCGTGGCCAGGCCGTTGAGCACCTCCAGGTCGGTGCGCACCCCTGCGGGCGGGGCCGCGGCGGCCCGGCGGCGCAGGACGCGCCCCTCGAGGTTGGTCATGGTGCCGCTCTCCTCGGCCCACTGGGCGACCGGGAGCACCACATCGGCCATCGCGGCGGTCTCGGAGAGCACGAAGTCGGCGGCTACCAGCAGGTCCAGGGCGGCGATGCGGTCGCGCACGCGCTGGGCCTCAGGCGCGGAGACCACGGGGTTGGAGCCGAACAGCAGCATCGCGCGCGGACCGGTCTCGGTGCCCAGCGCGTCCAGCAGCTCGAACGCGCTGCGCCCGGGGCCGGGCAGGGTGTCGGGTTCCACCCCCCACACTCCGGCGACGTGGTCGCGCGCCGCGGGGTCGTCGATCTTGCGGTAGCCGGGCAGCTGGTCGGCCTTCTGCCCGTGCTCGCGCCCGCCCTGGCCGTTGCCCTGGCCGGTGATGCACCCGTAGCCTGAGCCGCGGCGGCCCGGCAGGCCCAGGGCGAGCGCGAGGTTGATCCACGCCGAGACCGTGTCGGTGCCCTTGGCGTGCTGCTCGGTACCGCGCCCGGTGAGGACGTAGGCGCTGGAGGCCTCGGCGAGCAGCCGCGCGGCGTCGCGGATCTGGTGGGCCGGGACGCCGGTGACGTGCTCGGTCTGCTCGGGCCACCAGGCGGCGGCCTGGGCCCAGGCCGCGTCGAACCCGGTGGTGCGCGCGGCGATGTAGTCGGCATCCAGCAGGTGCTGGATGCGGGCCGCGTGCAGTAGCCCCAGCGCCAGCGCCAGGTCGGTGCCCGGCCGGGGCGCCAGGTGCATGCCTCCCTGGGCCAGCGCCTGCTGGGCGGTGGCCGAGCGCCGCGGGTCGACGACGATCAGCGTGGGGGCGGCCAGGTGGCCCATCATCGGCGGCATCGTCTCGGCGGGGTTGGCGCCGGCCAGCAGCACCACCTCGGCCTCGCCCACGTCGGTGAGCGGGAACGGCATCCCCCGGTCCAGCCCGAAGGCGCGCATGGAGGCCGCGGCCGCCGATGACATGCAGAACCGGCCGTTGTAGTCGATCTGGGAGGTGCCCAGCGCCACGCGGGCGAACTTGCCCAGCAGGTAGCTCTTCTCGTTGGTCAGCCCGCCACTGCCGAACACCGCCACCGCGTCGGGCCCGTATTCGGCGCGCAGCCCGGACAGCCGCTCGGCCACATAGTCCAGGGCGGTGTCCCAGTCGACCTCCGTGAACTCGGCGTTGCGGTCCTTGCGCAGCAGCGGGGAGGTGATGCGGTCGGGGGTGCCCAAAACCTCCGCCGATGTCCAGCCCTTGCGGCACAGCCCGCCCCGGTTGGTCGGGAAGTCCGCCGGGCGGACGGTCAGTGCGCCGTTGGGCCCGGGCTCCAGGTGCATCGCGCACTGCAGGGCGCAGTACGGGCAGTGGGTCGTGGTCATGAGGCGACGCGCTCCGTGTCGGCGTCGGCGGCGCTGTGGGATCGGGCTGGGGCAGCGGGGATCGGGGCGGCACCGGCTGGAGTGCGCAGGTAGACGCCGTAGGTGATCGCGATGCACACCAGGTAGTAGCCGAGGAAGGCGATGAACGCGGGCATGGCCGACTGCGTGGCGGCGAAGGACTCGCGGAAGACGAGGTTGATGCCCACCCCACCGAAGGCCCCCATGGCGCCGATCAGGCCCAGCATCGAGCTGGCGATGCGCTTGGTCTGGGACAGGGCCTCCGCGCGCGGGGCGCCCGCGGCGATCATGTTCTCGGCCTTGGCCGCGTAGATGCCCGGGATCATCTTGTAGGTCGAGCCGTTGCCGAGACCGGTCAGCACGAACAGCACACCGAAGGCGGTGATGAACAGGGGCAGCGAGTCCGAGGCCACCGAGGCGATGACCACGCCGGTCCCGGCGACCATCGCGATGAAGTTCCACAGTGTGACGCGGGCGCCGCCGAAGCGGTCGGCAATGTATCCGCCGACCGGGCGGATCAGCGAGCCGAGGGCGGGACCCATGAAGGTGACCATCGCGGCTTCCAGCGGGGTGCGGTCGAACTGGCTCTGCAGCAGCAGGCCGAAAGCGAACCCGAAGCCGATGAAGGACCCGAACGTGGCGATGTAGAGGACCGACATGATCCAGAAGTGCCGGTCCTTGGTCGCGGCGATCTGCGCGGCGACATCGGTACGGGCACCGGAGAGGTTGTTCATGTGCCGCCAGGCCACCCAGATGGCCAGCAGCAGGAACGGGACGTAGAAGAGGGGGACGAACGCCCCGGCGCTGACGGTGAACAGCGCGATCACCCCGAGGCCGACGAGCTGCACGGTGGCCACGCCGATGTTGCCGCCGCCGGCGTTGAGCCCCAGGGCCCACCCCTTCTCCCGTTCGGGGAAGAAGAAGTTGATGTTGGACATAGAGGAGGAGAAGTTCCCCCCGCCCAGGCCCGCCGTGGCGGCCAGCACCACGAACAGCCAGAAGGGCGTGTCGGGGTTCTGGATCAGGTAGAACGCCAGGCCAGTGGGCACCAGCAGGGCGCTCACCGAGATCATCGTCCAGTTGCGTCCGCCGAACAGGGGCACGGCCAGGGTGTAGGGCACCCGCAGTACGGCGCCGACGAACGCGACCACCGAGACGAGCAGGAACTTCTGCTCGGGCGCGAAGGAGAACCCGGCTTCGGGGGTCATGAACAGCACGAGCACCGACCACAGGCTCCACACGGAGAACCCGATGTGCTCGGCGAAGATCGACGCCCACAGGTTGCGCCGGGCCACGCGCCGCCCGCTCTGCTCCCAGAACGTCGGGTCCTCGGGGTCCCAGTGGGCGATCCACCGCCCACCGGAGCGTTGTTCGCCGACTGCGGCCTGGGGGGATTGGGGGGAGTTGGTGCTGCTCACATCCCGGCCTTCCTGCTCGCCTGTGGTTTCGCTGTCGACGCTAGGAAGGGGCCGTTGCCGGGATATGTCACGTCGTAACACTCGCGAAACAGACACATCACTTCGCGCGCGTCAGAGCCGTGAGGTCGGCGTTTAGCGGGATGAGTAGGGAGGAAGACGGCGCGGAAATGTGGCGGGTATCACCATTGCGCGGGGTGCGCGCTGGTGCGGAATCCACCCCGGGGCGGGTCAGCCGACGCCGCCGTTGCTGGAGAGCAACTGTCCGTTCATCCAGCCGCCGTCCGGGGAGAGGAGGAAGGTGACGAGGTTCGCGCAGTCCTGCGGCCGCCCGATCCGCCCCAGCGCCGTGGAGTCCACGACGTCGTTTCTGACCTGTTCGCTCATCCAGCCGGTGTCGACCGCGCCGGGGTTGACCACGTTCGCCGTGGCTCCGAGGTGCGCCAACTCCGTGGCGGCGGCCAGCGTGATGCGGTCCATGGCCCCCTTGCTGGCGCCGTAGGGCAGATTGCCCGCCGTGTGATCGCTGGTCAGGCTGACGATCCGCCCGCTGCCAAACGCGCCGGTGAAACGCAGCCCGAACTCCCGGATCAGCAGCCAGACCGCCCGCGCGTTAACGGCGACGTGACGGTCGAAGCTGTCCACCGTGGTGTCCAGGAGTCCGGAGTCCACCGACTCGCAGTGGCCCATGACCAGTGCCGTGACCATGCCCAGCTCGTGCTCGACCGCGTCGAAGAGCCGGGCGGGTGCCTGCGGGTCACTCAGGTCGGCCTCGATACCGCACGCGCGTGCGCCGGCCTCGTCCAGCCGCCGGGAGAGTTCAGCGGGGGCCTGCTCCTCCACACCCCACGGCATCCGCGCGTCGTAGGGCCGCCAGTAGGTGAAGGCCACGTTCCAGCCGTTGCGGGCGAGGTCGAGGGCGATGGTCGTGGCGATGCCCACCGACCGGCCCGCACCGGTGACCAGGGCCAGCGGCCGGTTGTGGCCAGTTCCTTGCGGAGGGGCGGTCGGGTGGGCGCGGTGCGTCATGGTTTCCCACGATCACCAGCCCCGGCCGTCCCCGCAACCCCTATGGAGCACCGGATGCGGGAGAGTCTCCCGCCGTCCGCCCGGCCCTGGGGCCGGTACCGGGACCGTAGCGGTGCTGGACCCTCCGCGGTGCGCGGGGCCCGTAAGCCCGAGGTCGGGGTGATCTTCGGACCGATTTCTGTGCAAAGATTCCGTATGTGATCAATGAGTTCCGCGCCGCGTTCCAGGAGCTGCTCGACGCAGCCGTAGCGCAGTCGCCCAACTTCCGCTCCGCCATGCACGAGGTCTTCCGGCTGTCCTCCCAGGTGCCGCAGGAAGAACGGATCCTCGCCCTGGACGCGCTGGCGCCGGTCATGCGGCAAAGCGAGCCCGTTGCCGGTATCGCCGCCGACCTGGCCGTTCTCGCCGGAGCACTGGTGGAGGCCGGCGCGCCCGCCGGACCGGCCGGGGTCGAGGTCATGCGTCAGCTCGGCGACTACGGCAAGGCCGCCGGGGCCTTTCTGATGGCCTGGGAAGAAACCGGTGGCGGGACCCCTCCCCCGCCCATGGAGGTGACCGAAGCCGAGGAGCAGCGCGTCGCCGCCTACCTCAACGAACTCGCGCGCCTGGCGACCACCGGATGGTGGGTGTCCCACCGCTACGGGCTGGCCGCCAAGACCGTCCTCAACGACACCGAGACGCGCGCCGCCCTGCGCTCCGATCCCGGAACGCTCCAGGAGATGACCTACCTGGAGGAGCTGACGCTCATCGCGCGCCAGCTCGCCGCCGAGATCCAGGAGTACCAGGAGGTCCACGAGCTGCTGCGGATGGCCGCGGCCGACAGCGCCCTCGTGCTCGACCGCGCGTCGGGGCGCGGATTCCGGGTCCGATTCGACGGTGTCGCCGACAACTTTCAGCTGCACACCCTGCTCGCCGACGCCCTGATCGGCACCGAAGGGCGTGGCGTTCCCGGCACGCGGCCGCACCCGAGCTGGGTTGCGGCCTCCCAGGACCGAGACAACGATCCCCAGGCCGACATCGTCACCGGCGCATGGGACCTCGTCGGCGGCGACGGCAGCTGGGTCGGCAACGAGCCGACTCCCGCCGACATCCCCGTCATCGACGGCCAGCGGGTCCTGCTTCTCGAGGCACCGTCGCTTCCCCATAGCTGGCGTGCGGGGCGCCGCCACCCGCACATCGTCGGCTGGTTGCGCGTGGAGGAGGAGATCTCCCCCGACGAGGCCGCCGGTTGGTGGGCGCGGCTGCATCCCGCAGGAACGGTCCGCCACCCGCTGAGCCCCGCCCCGGCCGAACCGACACCTGCCCCGGCCAACGAGCCGCAGGCGGCCACCCCGGAGCCCGCTTCGTTCGAGGAGCCGAACTCCCCGGTCGAATACTCCGTGCCTGCGCCCGAAGGCGAACCAGCTGCGGTGGAGCCGGAAGCTCCCCTTGCGTGGGAACCCCCGGCGGACAACGCTCAGGAGGTCCCCGCCGCTGCGGAGGAGCCCTCCCCCGCACACGACAACCGCGTGGACGCGGAATCCACCGAGTCCGCCAACGACGTGCCCCCGGGCGCGGGGCTGCTGCCTCCGCTGCCGCCGGGAGTCTCCGACAGCGCAGGCTGGGCTCCCGCCTGGAAGTAGGCCGAATCGCGTGGGGGGTGCTTCGCCTGGAACGGCGAAGCAGCTCCACGGCAGGCCCGCCTGTTCCTCGCCGAAAAGCTCAGCACGGTGTCTCTCTGCCTGATAAGCCAGACAGCATGAGCGAGGACTACCGGATCGGAGAGGGACCCGCGACTCCGATCAGCGCTTCACTGCCCGAAGGCACCGTTGAGGCGCTGCGCCGACGGATCGCCGCGAACGAGCTCTCCTCGTTCATCGCTGCGGCGGTGGAGCGCGAGTTACGCGGCCAGGTCATGGACGAGTACCTGGCCGACTATGAGCGGCGCAAGGGACCGATACCCGAGTACCAATGGGAACAGGCACGAGAGTTCTTTGACCGGATGACCTGGTGACAGGGGCACGAGCCGATCCTTCACTGCGGGTGGGCCTCAGACACGGCAGCGGATCTCGCCGTGCACGATGGTGAACCATCCGTCGTCGGCCTGCCCCCAGACGCGCCAGCCGTCGGCGATGCGCTGCAGGTCGTCGGCGGTGGCCAGCCCCTCGTCCAGTGCCTGTGCCGCCAGGCCGGAGGACGTGATGCGCTGGCTCCAGACCTCGCTCCACCAGGCGCGTTCGTCGGCAGTGGCGTAACACCACGTCGATGTCGTGCAGGTGATGTCGGTGAGTCCGGCGCAACGGGCCCAGGACAGCAGGCGGCGTCCGGCATTGGGTTCACCGCCGTCGCGTCGGGCGATGCGCTGGTACAGCGACATCCACTCGGTCAGTTCCGGGACTTCGGGGTACCAGCCCATCATCGCGTGGTCGGCGTCGCGCGCGCCGACGATCCCCCCAGGGCGGCAGACGCGCCGCATCTCGCTCAGCGCGCGGACCGGGTCGGCGGCGTACTGCAGGACCTGGTGCGCGTGGACGACGTCGAAAGTGTCGTCGGGGCCGTCGAGTGCGTGCGCGTCGGCGACCGCGAACTCGACGCCCTGCACCCCCTGCTCGGCCGCGGCCTGCCGGGCCTTGGCCACCGCGTCGGCGGAGGCGTCGACCGCGACCACACGACCCGGGGCGACGCGCTCGGCGATGTCGGCCGTGATGCTGCCCGGGCCGCAGCCGACATCCAGCACCGTGGCTCCGGCACGGAGGTCGTCGGCGAGGTAGGCCGCCGAGTTCTCGACCGTGCGCCATCGGTAGGAGCGCACCACTGATTCGTGCTGTCCGTGCGGGTAGACCGCTGGCGGCTGGGCCATGTCCGATCACCGTTCCGATGGGTGGATGAGCCTGTGCTCCGGTAGAGGGAACCTAGCCCAGGTGATCAGAATATGAGAAATGTGTCTTGGAATGTGGACATCGTTTTGGGGTTCGGCGGCCACCGCCCCCCTTGTCAGGCCTCGACGGTTTCTCCCTCCCGCTCCTGCTGCCGGGCGCGGCGCACCGCACGGCGCCGCAGGAGGCCGTGCTCCGGGGCGAACAGGTAGGCCAGGGCGAAGGCGCAGGCCTGCGCGACCACGATCGCGCCGCCAGTGGCGACGTCGGCCTGGAAGCTGACGTAGGTGCCCAACACCGAGGCGGTGACGGACACGCCCACCGCGATCAGCAGCATCCGCTCGAAACGGTTGGTCAGCAGGTAGGCCGTGGCACCCGGGATGATCACCATGGCGACCACCAGGATGATCCCGACCGCCTGCAGCGCGATCACCACTGTTACCGACAGCAGCCCCAGCAGCAGCATCTCCAGGCGACGCGGGCTGAGTCCGATCGCGTGGGCGTGGGTGGAGTCGAACGCGAACAGCGTCAGGTCGCGGTGCTTGACGAGCACCACACCCAGAACCACCGCCCCCATGGCGAGGATCTGCGCGATCTCGGAGTCGGAGACGCCCAGGACGTTACCGAACAGGATGTGCATCAGGTCGGTGTCGCTGGGGATCTTGGAGATCATCACCACCCCGATGCCGAACATCGCGGTGAACACGATGCCGATGGCGGCGTCCTCCTTGACCCGGGAGGTGCGGTTGACCGTGCCGATCAGCGCCACCGACCCCGCACCGAACACCAGCGCGCCGACCGCGAACGGCCAGCCCAGCAGGTAGGACAGCACCACGCCGGGCAGGACCGCGTGCGAGACCGCGTCGCCCAGCAGCGACCAGCCGATGAGCGTCATCCAGCACGACAGGATCGCGCACACGATCCCGGCCACGGTGCTGACCAGCAGCGCCCGCCACATGAAGTCGAACTGGAAGGGCATCAGCAGCCATTCCACGAAACCCGCCATCAGTCCGTGCCTCCCCAGGCGCTCATCTCGTGTCCTCCTCCGGCTGCGCTTCGATCCCGAACGCCTCGAACAGCCGGTCGGGGGTGAGGACCTCTTCCGGTCCGCCCTGCGCGATCACGCGCCGCTGCAGCAGCACCGCCTCGTCGCAGAACTCCGGCACGCTCGCCAGGTCGTGCGTGGAGACCAGCAGGGTGTGCCCGTCGTCGCGCATCGCGCGCAGCACCTCGACGATGGTGGCTTCCGAGCGCTTGTCCACCCCGGCGAACGGCTCATCGAGCAGGAACACGCTCGCGCCTTGGGCGATGCCGCGCGCTACGAACGCCCGCTTGCGCTGGCCGCCCGACAGCGCGCCGATCTGCCGGTGCGCGAGGCCGGTGAGGTCGGTGCGCTCCAGAGCCTCGGCCACCGCCTCGCGGTCGGCCCGGCGTGGGCGCCGCGTGATACCCATGTGCCCGTAGCGGCCCATCATCACCACGTCGACGACCCGCACGGGAAACGCCCAGTCCACCTGCTCCGACTGCGGGACGTACCCGACGAGCCCGGCCTTGCGCGCCGCGGCCGGGTCGTGCCCGTGGAGACGGACGCGGCCGCGTTCGGCGGCGACCAGCCCCAGAATGGTCTTGAACAGGGTGGACTTGCCCGAGCCGTTGGTGCCCAGAAGTCCGCAGACGCGGCCGGGCGTCAGGGCGAGGTCCACGCCGTCGAGCGCGAGCACGTCGCCGTAGCGCACCGTGACCCCGCTGACCCGCACGGCGGGTGCGGCCATCGTCGTGGTGGAGGGTGTCGTCGCAAGCGTCATGACGTGCTCTCCTGTCCGGTCAGCCCGGCCACGATCGCCTCGGCGTCGTAGCGCAGCAGGTCGACGTAGGTGGGAACCGGCCCATCGGCCTTGGACAGGGAGTCGACGTAGAGCTTGTCGCCCATACGTGCCCCGCCCTCATCGGCGACCTGGCGCTGCGCGCCGTCGTTCACGGTGGTTTCGCAGAACACCGTGGGGACCTTGTTCTCGCGGACGAACTTCGAGGCGGAGGCGATCTGCTGGGGGGTGCCTTCGCTGTCGGCGTTGACCGGCCACAGGTACTTCTCCTTCAGCCCGACGTCGCGCGCGAGGTAGGAGAAAGCCCCTTCGCAGGTCACCAAGGCGCGTTGGTGCTCTGGAAGGTCGCCGAGCTCGGTGTCGAGGAAGTCGCTGATCTCGGCGAGTTCTTTTTTGTAGGCGGTGGCGTTGGCCGCGTAGGTGTCGGCGTTGTCGGGATCGAGGTCGGCGAGCGCGTCGCGGATGTTGTCGACGTAGATGGCGGCGTTGTCCGGCGACATCCAGGCGTGCGGGTTGGCCTTGCCCTCGTAGGTGCCGGATGTGATGGGCATGGTCTCCACGCCCTCGGACAGGGTGACGGTGGGGGCGTCGATGCGCTCGGTGAACTGCTTGAACCAGGCCTCCAGACCGAGCCCGTTGGCCAGGATGAGGTCGGCGCCCTGGCCGCGCACCAGGTCGTCGGGTGTGGGCTGATAGGTGTGGATCTCGGCGCCCACGCGGGTGATCGACTCGACGTCGACCTTTTCGCCTGCGACGTTGCGGGCCATGTCGGCGATCACGGTGAAGGTGGTCAGGACCTTGAGCCGCTCGTTGTCGGAGGCCGAGGAGGGCAGGCCGGAACACGCGGCCGCGCTCAGGAGCGCCGCGACCGCGGGGAGCGTCGTCAGTGACCGGGTTAAAGGGGACCAATCTCTTATGTTCGGCACGCCTAACATTTACCATAGCGGGCGTGTTTCGAGGTAGGCGTCCCCCGGGGTGGGAGGGGGCGCGTCCAGCACCGTGCTCGGCCGTTGCACCCGTCGCGGCCGGAGTCGTGGGTCGTGCCCGCCTGCGGTAGCGGGCCACCGCGTTCCAGTCGACTCCGGCGCAGCGGGAGTGCCCCTTCGCATGTGCCGACTCGGAGTGGAGGGTGGGCGATCGCGCCGTGCCCGGCGCGGCCGTCAGGTGAGAATGGCGGCGGCGACGGAAAACGCATTCCTAACCGGATGTCATCCAACGATGGGATGACAAATGGTTATACCGTTCGATTTCTGAGAATTCCCTATGATCAAGAAATTCTACAGTGAAGATATTGACGCCGTGTTGTTGCGGAAATAACATGCCGTTACGCATTCGGCTTGAGTTGTACTACCGAAAGTGAAGAGCGAGGTGATCATCTCGCCGAATGCGCGCCCCACCGGGTGTTCCGGAAGCCGTGGCGTGAATGTGAGCATTGCGGCGTCCGGTGGATGGGCCACCAGCATTCTTCCATCACGACGATCGGAAGTGATCCCCCATGCTCAAGTCCATTTCGGTGGTCGCAGGCGCGGCCGCCCTCCTGTCCTCTCTGCTCGCGGCGCCCGCGAGCGCTGATTTCGTTATCACCCCGCCGCCGCCCGGCGAGATCACCATCGACCTGGTGACCGTCAACGGATCCGGCTGCCGCCCCGGAACCGCCGCTGTGGCCGTGGCTCCCGACAACACCGCCTTCACCGTCACCTACAGCGAATACCTCGCCCAGGCGGGCTACGGTTCCAAGCCCACCGACTCGCGGAAGAACTGCCAGCTCGCCGTCCAGGTGAAAGTCCCGCAGGGATACACCTACGCCATCGCCCGGGCCGATTACCGCGGATATGCGGACCTGAAGAAAGGCGCGACTGGTACGCAGAAGGCGAACTACTATTTCCAGGGCATGCCGGAGACGGTGCCCGTCACCCACAACCTCGACGGTCCGCATGCGGATAACTGGCAGTTCGGCGATGAGACCGGCGTGTACGTCTACGCCCCCTGCAACGCGATACGCAACTTCAATATCAACACCGAACTGCGCGTGAACGCGGGAACCTCCGACCCGAAGACCACCAGCTTCATGACGATGGACTCGACGGACGGCAGTATCACGACGACCTACCACTTCGCCTGGAAGGAGTGCGAGTAGGAGCATTGTGCCTCCCCCTTTCACGTGGGGAGGCCACCCGCCGCGATGCGCGGACGCCCACGAGGCCCGGTCGAGGGCAGGACGGTCGGCCCTGAACCGCATCGGGCCGGTGCGGCTCCGCGTCGAAGGTCGGCGAGGTCGGGTGGGGTGGCCCGGGGACACCCCACCCGACCGCCGCGCCGGGGGCGTACTCGGCGAGAATGGGGCCGATGACCGATCCCATGCTCCGTGCCGTCCTCAGCGACATCGGTACCATCAACCTGTTCTTCGCCGTCGAGCCGGAGGCCGCCGGAGGCGGCTGGGTGCCCATCGACGGCCTGTGGCGGCGTCCGGAGCTCCTGGCCGCCGAGATCGCCGACGTGCGCGGCAGGCTGGCCGGGCGCGCGGATGTGCCCGAGGACGAGGTGGAACCCCGCGTCGCCGCGTCCATCCTCTACCAGGGCCTGGCTTCCCGGCTGCTGTCGCCGGTCATCGCGGCCGCCCTGTGCCACGACCGCGTGCCCGACCCCGCCGCGCTCCACTGGAGTCCCGTGCGCACCGGACCGCTGGTCTTCGCGCTGGGCGACGGCCCCGGCCTGGAGGCGCCGACGGGTCGGGCACGCGGGCGCGGCGGGGCGGACCTGGTGTCCGACCACGTCTTCACCGGCGTGCTGGCGCCGATCGGCGAGGCCATTCGCACCCAGGTCAAGGTGGCGCCGCGGCTGCTGTGGGGCAACGCGGCATCATCCCTGGCCGGGACCGTCCAGCAGTTGGCCGAGGCCCGTCCCGGCCAGGCGGGGACGGCGATGGCACTGGCCACGGCGCTGATGAACCGCCCTCCCCTGGTCGGGCTGGGCGAGTTCGCCCGACCGGGCGGGACCGACGCGCGCTTCTTCACCCGCTCGACCTGCTGCCTCTACTACCGGATTCCGGGCTGCGGCAAGTGCGGCGACTGCGCGCTGCTGTCCGCCCGCCGCACGCGCCCGACCGGCGCTCGCTGACCCCTGACGTCCCCGCCGCGTCCCGGGCCCGCCACCCCGGCGCCGCGCGGTCGTCAGCGGTCGTTCTCCGCCCTGTACCCGGCCAGGCGCCGCAGCCAATCGCGCAGCAGGGCCGTCTCCGTCGGGGTAAGTGCGGCGGGCTGCTCATCCAGGAGCGCGTCGAGCGTGAGCGCGGTCGTGCCCACCGACACGGCCGCCCCCGCGTCCTGGTCTCCCACGTCCCGCGCCTCCGGACCGGCGGTGCTGATCGCGCCGATGATGGTCTCGCGTGTGCGGGGCGACAGGTCCGGGTCGCGCTCGCCTTCCGGCGCCGAGATCAGGCTCAGTGTGACCCCCGAGCTGGCGGCGTGGACCATCCGCGCCGCCGTGTCCACGGGGACGCTCAGCCGCCCAGCACGGGCGATGCGCTCCAGTAGCGACCCCAGCAGGTCCCGGGCATGCTCGGCGGCCGCCGCCGGGCGCCCCGGCCGGATCGTTCCGTACATCAACACGTAGAACGCCGGGTTGGCGACGCCGAACTCCACGTGCCGGTCCCAGCCGCGACGCAGATCCGCGACCGGATCATCGGTGGTACCCAGGGCCTCCTTCTCGGCGAGGTAGCGCTCGAACCCGTAGGCCGCCAGCTCGTCCAGCAAGCCCTGCTTGTCACCGAAGAGGCGGTAGAGCGTGGGCGCCTGCACCCCGGCGGCGGCGCTCACCGCGCGCGTGGAGACGGCGTCGGCACCCCCCTCGGCCAGCAGCTCAGCAGCCGATTCGAGGATGCGTCGGCGTGTCTCGGGAAGTTTCTCCGCAACCATGGAATCAATGTTATCGGATGTGTGTTAGCGTTGTTGGTATCGACGATAACGAACTATCGTTAACAACGATTCGACCGTGGGGTGCACGCCCCCGCCAGCAACCGACGAAGGATGCGATCCATGACCGTCCAGGAACACGCCCTCGGCAGCACCGGCCCCCGCGTCTCCAGCCTCGGCCTGGGGCTGATGGGCATGTCCGACCTCTACGGCCCGGCCGACGAAGCCGAGTCGATCGCCACCATCCGCGCCGCCCTCGACGCCGGGATCACCCTGCTCGACACCGGCGACTTCTACGGCATGGGCGACAACGAGATGCTGCTCCGCTCGGCCCTGAAGGGCCGCGACCGCGACGCGGCGGTGATCAGCGTCAAGTTCGGCGCCCTGCGCGACCCCGCTGGTGGTTGGTCCGGCTACGACGCGCGCCCTGAGGCGGTGAAGAACTTCCTCACCTACTCCCTGCGCCGCCTGGGCACCGACCACATCGACATCTACCGCCCCGCCCGGCTCGACCCCGACGTCCCCATCGAGGAGACCGTCGGCGCCATCGCCGAGATGGTCGAGGCCGGATACGTCCGACACATCGGGCTCTCCGAGGTGGGAGCCGAGACGCTGCGCCGTGCCGCGGCCGTCCACCCGATCAGCGACCTGCAGATCGAGTACTCCCTGCTCTCCCGGGGCATCGAGAAGGAGATCCTGCCCACCGCCCGTGAGCTGGGCATCGGCGTGACCGCCTACGGCGTGCTCTCCCGCGGCCTGCTCTCGGGCCACTGGAGCGCTGATCGGTCCGTCAACGGCACCGATTTCCGCAATATCAGCCCCCGCTTCCAGGGCGACAACCTGCGGCACAACCTGGCCTTGGTCGAGGCGCTGCGCGCGGTCGCCGAAGCCAAGGGGGTCACCGTCGCCCAGGCCGCCATCGCCTGGGTCGCCTCACGCGGCCAGGACATCGTGCCGCTGGTCGGCGCGCGCCGCCGCGAACGCCTCGCCGAGGCCCTCGGCGCCGCCGAGGTCGACCTGAGCGCCGACGACCTCGCCGCCGTCGAGCAGGCGGTCCCCCAGGGGGCCGCGGCCGGTGAGCGCTACGCCGCGCCGATGATGGCGCACCTGGACAGCGAGCGGTGATCGCGGCCCCGCGGACAGCGGGCGCCGATGGGCACGCGGACACCATGCCCATCACCACCGAGGGGCGGGACCGTCTGGTCCCGCCCCTCCTTTCTTACGCCCCGTCGGCCTCCGAACGCACCAGCGTGAGCGGTGCGGGCGCGCCTACGCCTGCGCCACCTGCACGGAGGCGTCGGGGACCTGGGCGAGGAAGCCGTTGACCAAGCGCGCCCATTCGTCGGGCGCCTCGTCGAAGGGCAGGTGGCCGCACTGCAGCTCGGCCCGCTGGGCACCCGCGATCCCCTCGACCAAGACGTCCGAGTGGTCGGGTGTCACCAGCTCGTCGGTCATGGTCGCGACCACCAGGGTGGGCACCGTGATGTCGGCCAGGTCGGCGCGCGTGTCCGACCTGCGGACCAGGTCGATCTGCTCCAGGGCACCCGCCTGCTCCGGCGGGAGCTGCGCGGCGGCCGTCTCCTCGTACCAGGCGTCGAGCACGCGCTGGGTGTGCGCAAGCGGGTAGGCCAGCCCTGCGGTCAGCACCAGCGCGGTAACCCGTTCGGGATGGCGGGCGGCGGCGCGCACGGCGACCAAGGTGCCCAGCGAGTATCCCAGCATCGCGAACTCCTCCAGCCCGGCGGCCACGGCGGTCGCCACGACGCGGTCGGCGAGGGCGTCCAGGTCGAGCGGGGCGGCCGCGCGCGGCGTGGAGCCCGAACCGGGGTAGTCGGGGGCGACGACGGTGTGGTGGCGGGCGAGGTCGGCGAGGATCGGCCCGAAGTTGGCATCCACCCACCCCGTTGCGCCATGGGCGAGGAGCAGGCCGGGTCCGCTGCCCAGCTTCGTGGTGGACAGGGCGATGCCGTCCAGCCGAGGACGCTGTTGTTGCGTGGTCATGGGATGACGATAAGGTTTCACATCGATGTGAAGGTCAAGTCGAGGTGGGGCCGTGCGGATCGGTGAACTGTCGCGACAAACGGGGGTCAGCACCCGGCTGTTGCGCTATTACGAAGAGCAGGGGCTGATCCGCGCTGAGCGGCTGGCCAACGGCTACCGCGCCTACAGCGACGACTCTGTCGCCACGGTCCGCCAGATCCGCGCTCTCCTCGCGGCCGGCCTGTCGACCGAGGTCATCAGGGATGTGCTGCCGTGTGCGCGCGGCGAGGTGCCGACGCTGGAGCCCTGCCCGAACCTGCTGGCCACGCTGCGCCGCGAGCTCGACGCGATCGACGCGCGCATGGAGGCGCTGCGCGAGACACGGGAGTCGCTTGCGGGCTTCCTCGACGCCACCGCGGGCGCTCCCGTTTGAGGCCGACGGGGACCGTCCCACATCGACGCCATTCCTGAATCCCCCGGGTGAGCGGTGGCGCCGCCCCGGACTCAGTGGAATCCGCCGAGCGTTGACCGGAGAAGAAATTCCGCCGCTCCGCTACCGGAAGGCCGTGGAGAATCCGCACCTTTCTCATTTTCTCGTTTTCCCGGGAGGCAGGAAATTCACATTGCCCGGGAAAGTAGAATGTCGGCGCCCGCCCGGTGGCACCCGTACCGGGGGCGTCGCCGGAGAAGGGGTGGATTCCGGATAGTGTCAACGGGGAAAAACTCCGGTGACGGATGGGGTGACCTGCGGTGATCTACTGGATTCTCAAGCTGATCCTGGGGCCGATACTGGCCGCGCTATGGCAGCCCAGGGCGGAGGGGGTGGAGAACATCCCGCTGCACGGGCCGGCGATCATGGTCGGGAACCACCTGTCGGTCGCCGATCACTTCTTCGGCGCACTGCCCGTGCCACGCAAGATCAACTTCATCGCCAAGTCGGACTACTTCAGCGGCACCGGCGCCAAGGGGGCGATCGCCCGCCGCTTCTTCCGCGGGGCCGGGGCGATCCCGATCGACCGCTCGGGAGGCAAGGCCAGCGAGTCGGCGCTGCGCGCCGGACTGAAGGTGCTGGAACGGGGTGAACTCCTGGGCATCTACCCCGAGGGCACACGCTCGCCGGACGGGAAGCTCTACCGGGGGAAGACGGGCGTGGCTCGGCTGATCCTCGAGGCCAAGGTCCCGGTGGTTCCGATGGCGATGATCAACGCCGAGAAGATTATGCCGCCCGGCACGACCGTGCCCAAGCTCGGCATCCGTCCCCGGGTGAGGTTCGGCACACCGCTCGACTTCTCCCGCTATTACGGGATGGAAGACGACCACCTGGTACTGCGGTCGATCACCGACGAGATCATGTACGCCCTGATGCAGCTTTCCGGCCAGGAGTACGTCGATCGCTACGCCAAAGTGGTGAAGGAAGAACTGGAGCGGGCCGCCAAGGAGGAGCGGAAGGCGGAGAAAGCCGCGCGAAAGGCAGAAGAAAAGCAGCGAAAGCAGGAGAAAGGCGTGTAACCCGTGAATTGATCGCGCCGTTGCTCCCCCGCCCCTATTCCCCAGGGTTTCCTCCCGCCTTCCCTACCGCCCCTGTGCTCCGCGCAGGGGCGGTACGCACGAAACGCCACCGAGCCGCCGCACCACCCCGGTCCCGTGAAAAGCCCTCTGACCGGGGAAATCGGGCCTTAACTACCGCTGGCGTTCTCCGGCTCGGGCGCGATCCACAGGGCCTCGGCCGCGACCAACCCCAGCGCCTGGTCGCGCTGCTCGCCGGGCGCCCCGATCCGAATCAGCAGTGACCCGCCGAAGGGTTGGCGCTCCACCACCTCGATGCGCATGCCGATGCCGATCCGCTGGTCGGCAAGGTAGCGCAGCAGGTCGGGATCGGTGTCGTTGACCCGCACGATCACCCCGATGGTGCCGGCCTCCGCCTGGGACAGCAGATGGGTGTCGCGCTCCACGATCTGGCCGTCGCGGGTGGGGATGGGGTCGCCGTGCGGGTCCACCAGAGGGTTGCCCAGGTGTTCGGCGATACGGTCGACGAACTTGTCGGAGACGACGTGCTCCAGTTCCTCGGCCTCGTCGTGCACCTCGTCCCAGGAGTAGCCGAGCTCCTCGACCAGGTAGGTCTCCAGGAGGCGATGCCGCCGCAGCACGGCCAGCGCGGCCTTGGTTCCGGTGTCCGTGAGACGGACGTGGCCGTAGCGCTGGTGGTCCACCAGGCCGAGTTCACTGAGCTTGCGCAGCATGCCGGAGACCGAGGAATTGGACACCGACAGCCGCTCGGCCATCCCGGATATCGTCACCGGGCCCGAGCCGCGTTCCTGAAGGTCGTAGATCACCTTCACATAGTCCTCGACCGACGTGGACGGCCTGTCGGATGCGTTCCCCATGGTGGCAACGGTATCGCGAACCGGAAGGAGTCCCGGTTCTCCGTGATCGCCGCGGGCGGCACGGGAACCGGCGCGATCGCGGCGGACGCCCAAGACCCCGGGGCGTTCCGGAACGGCACGACCGCTGCGGTGGAGATCGCGGTGGGCGCGCTGCCAGAGCGGCACTACGTTCACGGCTGACTGTCCCCGCGAACCGACCTGGAGGTCGAACGCGACGCGACGTCCCTCGGCGATGGCCTCCAAGCCTCGGGAGACGCACGAGGAGTCGAAGCGGAGGGAGGGGAGGTCGCCGTCCGGGATGATGTATCCGAACCCCGTGTCAGCGTCGAACGATTCGACCGTGCCCGGGCGCTTGTCCATGAGCTGTCGCCTCCCTACCGGGAACTTCGTTACATAACGTTTCTATTAACTTACCCGGAGTATCGGCGCTATGGTCGGCGAAAGGCTGGTTCGGTCGATATCTGCACCTTCTCCCGGTGGTGTGGCGGCCGAGCGTGAGCGAGCCCACGACGCCTCCGGGTCATCTCCGCAGGCCACGGACCCCAGGGCGGAAGGTCTGCGCTATAATTCGTACATAGGTTCGATATAGGCCCGTCTTCCCCAGGTGCGCCTCACGCACCTCCGGCCACAGCACCAACCTCGGGGGGAGACATTGACGGACGCTTTCACCCACCTCAACGTGGCGTCGTCGGCGTCCATGCGGTACGGGACGGCCCACCCGCCCGCGCTGGTCGAGCGCGCGGCCGAGCTGGGCATGGACATGCTCGCGCTCACCGACCGCGACGGCGTCTACGGCGCCGTCAAACACGTGCGCGCCTGCGAGCGGGCCGGATTCCGGCCCATCCTCGGTGCCGACCTCGCTGTCGCCGCCCCCGAAGGCGGCCGCGTCACCGTTCTGGCCCGGGGGAAGCGCGGCTGGGCCTCGCTGTGCCGACTCATCACCGCCGCGCACGCCGCCGGAGCACGCGGCGTCCCGGCGATCACCCTCGACGCCGTCGCTGAGCACGCCGAGGGGCTGGTCGTACTGCTCGGCCCCGGCTCCGATGTCGGCCTGGCCGCGGGCGACCGCCACCTGCAGCGGGCGCGCCGCCTGCTCGACCGCTGGCGGGAGACCGCCGAGGTGGCCGTCGAGCTGGTCGACCACTACGACCCCGGCCGACACGCGCAGGCCACCGCGCTCCTGCGGCTGGCCACAGAGACCCGCACCCTGGCGGTGCTCAGCAACGCCGTCCGCTACCCCCGCGCCACCGACGCCGACGTCGCCCACGTCCTGGACGAGGTCCACCGCCGACAGCCCGGCGGTGGCGGTGCTCCTGTCCCGGCCGTCTCCCAGGCCTACCTGAAGAGCAGCGAGGAAATGGCCGAGGTCGCCGAGCGGATCTGCGGCCCCGACCGCACCGTGGCGCGGCGCCTGCTCGCCCACACCCGCGCACTGGCCGCCTCCTGCGCCCTGGCCCCCGAGACCGACCTGGGCCTGGACCGCCCCCACCTGCCGGAGTTCCCCGACGCGCGCGACCGGTTGTGGCGGGCCTGCGGCGAGGGCCTGACCCGGCTCGGCCTCCACCGCGACCAGCGGGCCCGCGCGCGCCTCGCCCGCGAACTGGAGATCATCGAGCACAAGGGCTTCTCCTCCTACTTCCTCACCGTCGCCGACATCGCCGACAGGATCCGCGCCCGGGGCATCCGCTGCTCCATTCGCGGTTCCGGGGCGGGAAGCCTGGTCAACCACCTCATCGGGATTTCCGCCGTCGACCCGCTGGCCCACGGACTGCTGATGGAGCGGTTCCTCACCGAGAGCCGCAGCGGGCTGCCCGACATCGACCTCGACGTGGAGTCGGCCCGGCGCCTGGACGCCTACGACGCGATCTTCGACGCCTACCCGGACGCCGCCTGCGTGTCGATGATGGAGACCTACCGCGCCCGCAGCGCCATTCGCGACGTCGGAGCGGTCATGGGGGTCCCACCCCACGAGGTCGACCGGCTGGCCAAGATGTTCCCGCACATCCGCGCCCGACAGATCCGCGCGGCCTGCGCGGACCTCCCCGAACTGCGCAGCGGAGGGCTGAGCGGCCCCTCCTCGGCCGCACTGTTCCAGATGGCCGAACGCCTCGACGGGCTCCCCCGCCACACCGCCCTGCACCCCTGCGGGATCGTCATCTCCAACTCCTCCCTGCGCGACCGCACCCCGCTGGAGCCCGGCAAGCTCGGTTACCACATGACCCAGTTCGACAAGAACGACGTCGAGGAGATGGGGCTGATCAAACTCGACGTCATCGGGGTGCGAATGCAGTCGGCGATGACCCACGCGCTGTCCGAGATCCGACGGACGGAGGAACAAGAGATCGACCTCGACGCGAGTGCGACGCAGCGAGCGAAGGCGTCGACGCCGATAGCCGTAGGCCCGAACGCGTCGGCGGTGCAGCGAGTGAGGAGTACGAGCGCGAAGGGGGGCACTGACGCGAGTGCGACGCAGCGAGCGAAGGCGTCGACGCCGATAGCCGTAGGCCCGAACGCGTCGGCGGTGCAGCGAGTGAGGAGCGCGAGCGCGAGCGCGACGAACAGCAACACCACTATCAAGGTTCCGGCGGACGACCCCGCCACCTACGCGATGATCCGCGACTCCCGCACGCTCGGCTGCTTCCAGATCGAGTCCCCGGGACAGCGCGAACTCGTCAGCCGCCTCCAACCGGCTGACCTGGGCGACCTCATTATCGATATCTCCCTGTTCCGACCGGGTCCGGTGAACAGCGACATGATCACGCCCTACATCGCCATCCGCGACGGCGAGCAGGAGCCGGAGTTCCCCTCCCCCGCGCTGTCCGACGTACTCGCCGAGACCGGCGGCGTGGTCATCTTCCACGAGCAGGTGATCAACGTTCTGCACGCGATGACCGGCTGTGGGCTGGACCAGGCCGAGGCGATGCGCCGCCAGCTGGGCACCGACGCGGGTAAGGAGGAAGTGCGCAAGATCTTCACCGGCATGGCCCAGGAATGCGGCCACGCCGAGGACGTCGTGGAGCGGGTGTGGGAGATCATCGCCGCCTTCGGCGCGTTCGGGTTCTGCAAGGCTCACGCCGCAGCGTTCGCGCTGCCCACCTACCAGTCGGCGTGGCTGAAGCGGTACTACCCGGCGGCGTTCTACGCGGGTGTGCTCACCCACGAGCCCGGGATGTACCCGCGCCGCGCGATTCTGGACGACGCCCGCCGCTTCGGGGTTCCCATCCTCGGGGTCGACGTCAACGCCTCCGACCGCGAGTGGCGGGTCGAGCGCACAGCGGACGGGGCGTGGGCGATCCGCGCGGCGCTGTCCGACGTCAAGGGCATCACCGACGCCGAGATCGACGCGATCGTGTCAGGGCGCCCCTACCTCTCACTGCCGGACTTCGCGAACCGGGCCCGGCCCTCCCGCGACGTGCTGGACCGGCTGGTGCGGGTGGGAGCCTTCGACGCGCTGTACCACGTCGGCGCTGACGGGGGTGTGAGCAGGAGGGACCTGCTGCTGCAGGCTGGCGCGGTGGAGCGTGCCGGACGCAGGACGCTGGGCGGCGGGCAGCTGCCGATCGGCCTGGTGGAGGAGACGCGCACTGGGGAGCTGCCGGAGATGACCATGGCGGAAGAGGTCCAGACGGAGCTGGAGGTCCTGGGCTACGACGCCTCCTGCCACCTGCTCTGCTGCTACACCGACCTGATCGCCGAACTCGTCTCCCACCACGGCGCGGTACGCGCCCACGACCTGCACCGGGCGCGGCCGGGGGAAGAGGTCCTCGTCCTGGGAGTGAAGGTGGCCACCCAGACCCCGGCGGTGCGCTCAGGACAGCGCATCATCTTCACCACCCTGGATGATGCGACCGGCCTGGTGGACCTGACCTTCTTCGAGTCGGTCCAGGACCGCTGCGCCGCGACCGTGTTCGGCTCCTGGCTGCTGGCCGTCCGTGGCCGAATCCGCAGGGTCGGCGGCTCCGGACTGCCCACCATCAACGCGACCCACGCCTACGACCTGGACGAACTGGCCGGGATCTGGACGGAGGAAGGCCGGGAGTCCCTCCACACCCGCCTGACCGCCCCTGGGGCGGCCTCCCCCGTCACCGGTGTCGGCGGCCACCGCATCCGCTACGCCAACGGCTACGCGCTGTCCACCTACGCCGACATCTCCCCCGCGGGCGCCGACTCCGCCCCCAGAAAATTGTGGCATGCCAGTCCAGGAAGTTCCGGCAGGTGAAAACCGACAGTTCTCAGTGCAACGCAGAAATCGTCTTAGCCACCACCTGCCTGGGATATCCGACCGTCCACCAGGCCAAATATCCTCATGCCCGACCTTTTCCCTTCCCGCCAAGCTGCTCCAGCCTGGAGCGATCTCACCAAAAGTGCTCCTGGCTAGATGGTCGTTCCCTAGCCTTCCTGCCGTGCCTTCTCCCCTTCACGACACACTCAACGAACTCTTCCGGGACCGCCCCTCCCTGGCCGTGGAGCTCATTCGCGAGCTGGACGATGTCGACCTGCCAGAGGGACTTCCAGTTCAGCTGGGGGACAACAACCTCAACGATCGCCCCTCAAAGGACGGCGGGCTCAAATGATCAGTGCACCACTCCATCGGTGATCATGTCGTGGTGGAGGTTCAGGTGCGTGACTACGGGTTCTCGGCGGTCCAGCAGGAGGAAATCTGGCGACGGTGGAGGGACGGCGAGTCCTTCAACGTCATGGGGCGTGCCCTCGGCGCCCCAATGCACCACGTCCGCAGGTTTCTCGCGCAGACCGGCGGCGTGCGGCAGATCCAACGGAGGCGCTCAGGCCGGCACCTGACGCACGCGGATCGTGAGGAGATCTCGCGCGGCATCGCAGCCGCTGAATCCGCCCGGCGCATCGCTGGCCGCCTGGGCCGCGCACCGTCGACCGTCTCACGCGAGATCGCACGCAATGGCGGCCGGAACCGCTACCGGGCCACGACTGCGGACCAGGAGGCGTACCAGCGCGCCCGGCGGCCGAAGGCGACCAGGCTCGCTTCCCTGCCCGTCCTGCGGGCCCTGGTCGAGGAGAAGCTCGCGCTGAGCTGGTCACCGGAGCAGATCTCCGGCTGGCTGGATCACCGCTTCCCCGGCAATCCTGCAATGCGTATCTCGCACGAGGCGATCTACCTGTCGCTCTACGACCCGCGCCGCCGCCAGGCCATCAATCGGAAGCTGACGCAACGGCTGCGGACCGCACGTCCGATGCGCCGGCCGAAGAAGGCCCGACGCCCCTCTGGGAGAGGCATCATCCGAGACATGGTCTCCATCAGCGAGCGCCCGGCGGAGGTCGAAGATCGTGCTGTTCCCGGTCACTGGGAGGGTGACCTGGTCATGGGCACGCGGCCGTCGGCCATTGCCACTCTCGTCGAGCGCACCAGCCGGTATACGGCGCTGGTCGCCCTGCCGGACGGGATCAAGGCGGAACAGGTCACCCCGCACCTGACGAGCCGCTTGCTCAGCATCCCTGTCCAGATGCGGCGAACGCTGACATGGGACCGCGGCAGGGAGATGGCCGAGCACCGGGCCATCACGATGACCACAGGAACGCCGATCTACCTCTGCAAGCCCCGCAGCCCATGGCAGCGCGGCACTAACGAGAACACCAACCGGCTTCTTCGCCAGTACCTGCCCAAGCGAGCGGACCTCCGCACGTTCAGCCAGGACGACCTGGACGCCATCGCTGCCGAGCTGAACGACCGTCCTCGCAAGGTCCACGGCTACCGGACTCCATCAGAGGTCTACGCTGAACTCCTGAAGAGCGGTGATGCATTGATCCCTTGAGTGCGCCAACGTTTCCCTGACACCGTCGTCCTCGTCGGCCCGGTGCACCAGCCGCTCCACGCGATCGTCGTGGAGATTCAGCAGGAGAAGTCCGAGTCCAAGCTCAGACAGTTGCCCAGGTACGCCGCCGCGCTGTGGTTGTTCCTGCAGTGTCCGGCCTCGGTCCTCGTCGTGTGCCCCACGCAAACGGCCGCTGAGGAGTACGCCAAACCGATACCGACGACACTTCCCGGCTACGTGCTCCAGTCCGTAGTGGTCGGACCCGATGACATACCCGTGCTCACCGATGCCGAGGCGGTCATCGCCGACCCACAGCTCGCGGTCATGGGGATCATGGCCCATGGCGCGCAGCGCCGGGTAGTGGAAGCCTTTGCTGCCGGGATCCGAAAGATGGATCCCGAGGTAGCTCCCCGATACTATGAGTACGCCTACCGCACAGCTGCGCGATCAGCGCGGCGGCTTCTGGAGGAGATCATGTCCTCGACGTCATGGCCCGTCTACAGCCCCTTCGCTCGGGAGCACTTCGGCCGAGGTAAGGAAGAGGGGCGAACGGAGGAAGCCACCAGGCTCCTTCTGCGGACGTTGGAGGTCCGGGCGATCAATATCTCTGACGAGATCCGCGACCGCATTACGACCTGCACTGACCTTGAACAGATCGAGACATGGCTGGATCGTGCCCTCATAGTTGAACGTGCTGACGACATCTTCGTCCCGGAAGAACCTCAGCTGTAAGGCGCCTGAGGCAGGCCGTATCCCGGGTGCTCGCGTCGATGAAGGAGGCCGACTCCTTCCCAGCTCGGCGCCATGTCCATACTGGGTACGTGGTGGATGAGAAGCCGAGACTTGAGATCGAGTACTGCGTCCAGTGCCGCTGGCTGACGCGAGCGGCGTGGATGGCGCAGGAGTTGCTGACGACGTTCGAGACCGAACTGGGTGAGGTTGCGCTCGTGCCCGGCACGGGTGGCGTCTTCGAGGTGCGGCTGAACGGAGAAGCCGTCTGGTCGCGCAAGAGTGACGCCGCCTTCACCGACGCCGCCGAGTTGAAGCGGTTGATCCGCGACCGGATCGCGCCCGGGCGGCCGCTCGGGCATTCGGATCAGTCGTCCTGACGTTGCCGGGCCCGCCTTCCTTCGTTCTCGAATGGTGGGCGGGCGCCCATAACCGGTCTCCTTCGGCCCTGGCAGACTCTCCGGCATGACGGGATCAGGGTTCGACGCGGTCCTCTGCGATATCGACGGGGTGCTGCGGTTGTGGGACCCCGACCACATGGGAGCGCTGGATCGGCAGCACGGCTTGACCGAAGGGACGCTGGCCGGAGCGGCGTTCGCACCGCACCGGATCACGCCCGCCATCACGGGGCAGACCACCGACGCGCAGTGGCGTACGGGCGTGGCCGATGACCTCGCGGAGGCTTGCGGTTCCCGCAGCCGCGCTGAGGCGATGGTGCGGCAGTGGGCGGCGGTGATGCCGCAGGTCGATCCCGAGGTGCTGCGCACACTGGCTGCGGTCCGCGAGCGGGCACGCGTCGTGCTGGTCTCCAACGCCACGACGCGGCTGGAGGAGGAACTGGACCAGCTCGGTCTGTCCGACATGGCGGACGCGGTGGTCAACTCCTCCCGGCTGGGCGTCGCCAAACCCGACCCCGCCGTGTACCGGGCCGCCGCTGATGCGGCCGGGGCGTCGGTCCAACGCTGCCTGTTCGTCGATGACGCCGCAGCCAATGTGGCGGCGGCCCGCAGGCTTGGCATGGCGGGCCTGCACTACACCGGGTTTCCGGGGCTGCGTGACGTGCTCGCCCCTCTCCTCCGTGGCTGACAAAGGCGAGGCGACGTCGACCACTGCGGCGGCTCAGCCGCCAGGTCGGGGCGGAGGGATCGGCCGTTCGAGGAGCGCGGCGCCCAGTGGTGTGAGGGTATGCAGGACGCGGCTGCCGACACGCTGGCTGTGAACCAGGCCCGCCGCCACCCCTCGAACGCCACACCGCCCTGTCGACCGCCGAGCATGTGCAGGCTGAGAACGATCTCCCAGGCCGGGTCAGGCCCCTCGGCCATGGTGGTGCGGGCCAGATCTTCGGCCGTGAAGTGAATCCGCAACATTGCGTCTCTGGTCCTGCACTCTGTGCATATGGTCTCTGACCTCCGAGTTTATGCACAGGGTAGTGGCGGGCACACAGCTATGTCCGATCTTGGCCTGTCTTGGCCAAATGTGAGGTTTTCTCAACCCTCTGTCGGGCCCGCTGCGCACGGGGCACGACCAGGGTGAATGGGGATGACGTCCGACTTCCGCTGGGACTCAGGAACGCGCGAGTTCCGCGTTGATCGCCTCCGGCGCGAGCAGCCGTTCGAGCACCATAACCGCGCACCCCAGCGGCCCGGCGTCGTCCTCCAGGCGGCTGGGCACGACGCGTAGCTGCCGCGTGGCCAGGGCGGTGGAGCGCTGGAAGACGACCTCGCGTACCCCCGCCACCAGGTGGTCGTAGGCCAGGGCGAGGTCGCCGCCCAGGACGATGACGGCGGGGTTGAGCAGGTTGACCGCCCCGGACAGGACTTCGCCGATCCGGCGGCCCGCGTCGCGGACGAGCCGCACAGCCTCGGGGTCGCCCTCCTGGGCGAGGGCGGCCAGCTCCCGGATGCCGGTGACGTTGCGGTCCAGAGCGGCCAGGTGGCGCAGTAGCGCCGGGCCTCCGGCCACGGCCTCCAGGCAGTCGGTGTTGCCGCACCGGCAGGGCGTGCCGCCGCCGTCGTGGACGGGGATGTGCCCGATTTCCCCGGCCGCTCCGAGGGAGCCGCGCAGAATGGCGCCGTCGGAAACGATGCCGGCGCCGATTCCGGTGGACACCTTCACGAAGATGAGGTCGTCGACCGTCTCGCGGTGCCGCGCCCAGTGCTCGCCCAAGGCCATGACGTTGACGTCGTTGTCGAGCAGCACCGGCACGCGGAAGCGCTCGGCGACCATCGGGCGGATCTCCACGCCGCCCCAGCTGGCCAGGACCGGCGGGCTCGCCGCGCGCCCGGTGGCGAACTCGACCGTGCCGGGGACGCCGATACCCGCGCCCCACACCTCGTCGGCGTTGCGTCCGGCCTTGGCCAGCAACTCCTCCCAGGTGTCCAGCAGCCAGGGCACCACGATGCTCGGCCCCTGCTCCACCTTCGGAGATCCGCTTGTGTGGGCGAGCACGTGCCCGGCGAGGTCGCAGACGGCGAACTGGCTGCGGGAGATGCCCAGCGCGGCGGTAAGCACGACGCCGCCCCCGGCGTTGAACTCCAGACGGCCGGGTGGGCGCCCGCCGCTGGAGGGGCCCTGGGAGCCCTCGCTGACCAGGCCGCGTGCCATCAGCTCGGCGAGGCGTGCGGCGACGGCCGGTCGGGACAGGCCAGTGACGCGGCCGATCTCGGCGCGGGTCACCGCGTCGCCGGTGCGGATGAGCTGCAGCACGTGGCCGCTGGTGGTGTTCGAGGGGGACGGGGCCGTACTGCGGGGCATGTGCCCCATTCAACCACGCTCGCGGCCTGTGGGGTGGTATGTGGGCAGCACTTTTGCCACACAATCGCCAGAAGTCCGACTTGTGCTGTTACGCAAGTTGCCGTTACATTTCGAGTGGTCTAAACCATAACCGGTCTCTGCCATCATTGCCCCAGGAAGGACCGAAGGACCAGATGCCTCACCACACGGCTTCCCCGCCGACCGACCTGGTCGTGTTCGGAGGCACCGGCGACCTCGCGATGCGCAAGCTGCTGCCCGCGCTGTTCCTGTGCGACCGGGACGGAGGCCTCGCCCCGGAGACACGGATCATCGCCGCCTCGCGAGATGGCCTGGCCGACGCCGACTTCCGCGACAAGGCCGCCGCGGCCGTGCAGGCCAGCCCCGCCGTGCTGCGGGCGGGCGACGTCGACCCGCTGACCCTGCGCCGCTTCATCGAGCGGATGCACCACGTCACCGTCGACGTCGGTGGTGAGCTCGCCGCGTGGAAACCCCTCGGCGACCTCCTGCACCCGGACCGTCCCCGCGTCTTCTACCTGGCGCTGCCCCCGATGCTCTTCGGCCGCATCTGCCGCGACCTCGGCGCGGCCGAACTGGTCACCGACGACTCCCGCGTCGTCCTGGAGAAGCCCCTGGGGCGCGACCTCGCCTCGGCACGCGCCATCAACGAGGAGGTCGGGGAGGTCTTCCCCGAGCACCAGGTCTTCCGTATCGACCACTACCTCGGCAAGGAGACCGTGCAGAACCTGCTGGCGCTGCGCTTCGCCAACATGTTCCTGGAACCGATCTGGAACAGCCGCTGGATCGACCACGTGCAGATCACCGCGGCGGAGACCGTGGGCGTCGGCAGCCGCCGCGGCTACTACGACGGCTCCGGGGCGATGCGCGACATGGTGCAGAACCACCTGCTGCAACTGCTCTGCCTAATCGCGATGGAGCCGCCCGCCAGCTTCGACCGCGAGGCCGTCCGCGACGAGAAGGTCAAGGTGCTGCAGGCCCTGCGCCCCCTGACCGATGGCGACGTCGCCGAGCACACCGCACGCGGCCAGTACGTCGGCGGGACGGTGGCCGCCCAGGACGTCCCCGGCTACGCCGACGAACCCGGCGGCTCCGGTGAGCCGAGCAGTACCGAGACGTTCGTCGCCCTGGAGGCCGGCATCGGCAACTGGCGCTGGTCCGGTGTCCCCTTCTACCTGCGCACCGGAAAGCGGATGGCGCGGCACTACTCCGAGATCGTCGTGCAGTTCCGCGACGTTCCGCACGCGATCTTCCCCGGACAGGCGACGGCCGCCAACCGACTGGTCATCCGCCTGCAGCCCGAGGAGACCATCCACCTGCACATGCTCGCCAAGGAGCCGGGCGCGGGAGCACTGAGACTGAGACCCGCCCCGCTCGAACTGAGCTTCGCCGACACGTTCGCCGAGCGCTCCCCCGACGCCTATGAGCGCCTGCTGATGGACGTGTTGGCGGGCAACCCGACCCTGTTCATGCGCCGCGATGAGCTCGAAGCCGCCTGGCGGTGGGTCGACCCGATCATCGCCGCCTGGGACGGCACCACGCCGGAGCCCTACGCGCCGGGCAGCACCGGCCCGGCGGGGGCCCACGACCTGATCGGCCGTTCGGGCCGCACCTGGCACGAAGAGGAACTCACCTGATGACCGACGCCCCGCAGACCCCCCATCCCCGCATCGCCGACGTCACCGAGCGGATCGCCGCCCGCAGCGCCGAGTCCCGCTCCGCCTACCTCGCCCGCATCCGCGCCGCTGCCGCCGAGGGCCCCGCCCGCACCGCTCTGGGGTGCGCCAACCTCGCCCACGGCTTCGCCGCCTGCGGACCCCTCGAGAAGAAGAGCCTCAGCGAATCGGTCAAGCCGAATATCGCCATTGTGTCGTCCTACAACGACATGCTCTCCGCGCACCAACCGCTGGAGACCTACCCGGCCCTGCTCAAGGCCGCCGTCGCCGAGGTCGGCGGCGTCGCCCAGTTCGCCGGAGGCGTCCCGGCGATGTGCGACGGCGTCACCCAGGGCCGCCCCGGAATGGAGCTGTCCCTGTTCAGCCGGGACGTCATCGCCATGGCCGCCGCCGTCGCGCTCTCCCACGACATGTTCGACGGCGCGCTGATGCTCGGCGTGTGCGACAAGATCGTCCCCGGCCTGCTCATCGGCGCCCTGTCCTTCGGCCACCTCCCGGTCGCCTTCGTTCCCGCCGGTCCCATGCCCTCCGGGCTGCCCAACGCCGAGAAGGCCAAGGTCCGCCAGCTGTTCGCCGAGGGCAAGGCCGGGCGCACCGAGCTGCTGCAGGCCGAGTCCGCCGCCTACCACGCCCCGGGCACCTGCACCTTCTACGGCACCGCCAACTCCAACCAGATGCTCATGGAGGTCATGGGCCTGCACCTGCCCGGCGCCAGCTTCGAGCAGGCGGGCACGCCGCTGCGTGAGGCGCTCACCGCCGAGACGGGGCGGCGGGTGACCGGCCTGACCGCGCTGGGCGACAACTACACCCCGATCGGCGAGGTCATCGACGAGCGCGCGATCGTCAACGCGGTGGTGGCGCTGCTGGCCACCGGCGGCTCGACCAACCACACCCTGCACCTGATCGCCGTCGCGGCGGCCGCCGGTATCGAACTCACCTGGGACGACTTCGCCGCGCTGTCCGAGGTGGTACCGCTGCTGACGCGCATGTACCCCAACGGCACGGCCGACGTGAACCGATTCCACGAGATCGGCGGCATGGCCTACCTGATCGGTCAGCTGCTGGACGCCGGACTGCTCCACGAGGACGTCGCCACCGTCACCGGGCCGGGCCTCGGCCGCTACCGCCAGCGCCCCGTCCTGGACGAAGCCGGCCTGAGCTGGGGCGACGAACCCAAGGAGAGCGCTGACACCACCGTGCTGCGCCCGGCCGACGACCCGTTCTCCGCCGACGGCGGACTGCGCATGGTCTCGGGCAACCTCGGCCGCGCCGTCATCAAGGTGTCGGCCGTCGCACCCGAGCGCCACGTCATCGAGGCCCCCGCCAAGGTCTTCGACAGCCAGGCCGCACTGCAGGAGGCGTTCGCGGCCGGTGAGCTCGACGGCGACTTCGTGGCCGTCGTCCGCTTCCAGGGGCCGCGCGCCAACGGCATGCCCGAACTGCACAAGCTCACCCCGCCGCTGGGCGTGCTCCAGGACCGGGGGCAGAAGGTCGCCCTGGTCACCGATGGGCGGATGTCGGGCGCCTCGGGCAAGGTCCCGGCCGCCATCCACGTCTCCCCCGAGGCCGCGGCCGGCGGCCCGCTGGCGCGGGTACGCGAGGGCGACCTCGTCCGGCTCGACGCCGCCGCCGGGACGCTGGAGGTCCTGGCGCCGGACCTGATGGAGCGCGAGCTCGCAGAGACGACCGTCGACTCCTCCACCGGCACCGGACGGGAGCTGTTCGCGGCGTTCCGCTCGGCGGTCGGTCCGGCCGAGCGCGGAGCCGCGGTGTTCGGAGCCGGCCGGTGAGCCGCCTCGCCGCTCCCACCCCGCAGCGGCCCTGGCTGGTGGCCGACATCGGCGGGACCAACGCCCGCTTCGGCTTGGTCGAGGCGTCCGGTGAGCGTCCCGTGCGGGTCCAGCGGATGCCCTGCGCGGAGCACGCCGACCTCGCCTCGGCCGCGTCGGCCTACCTGGAGCGCGAGGGCCAGGGCGCCCGGCCGAGCGCGGCCTGCGTCGCCATCGCGGGTCCGGTGGCGGGCGACCGCATCCGCCTGACCAACGCCAGCTGGGACTGCTCCGCCAAGGCGACGCGCCGCGCACTGGACCTCGACCACCTCGAGGTGCTCAACGACTTCGCCGCGCTGGCGCTCTCGCTTCCGCGGCTGGGCGACGACGACCTGCTACCGCTGGGCGGCCCCGCCCCGCGCACCGACCGGCCCATGGCCGTGCTGGGCCCGGGCACCGGGCTCGGCGTCGCCGGGCTGCGCCCGGTCGCGGACGGGTGGGCCCCCGTCTCCGGCGAGGGCGGGCACGTCGACGTCCCGGCCGTGGAGGAGCGTGAGCTGGAGGCGGTCCGCCTGCTCCGCGCCGAGCAGGGCACCGTCACCGCCGAGTGCGTGCTCTCGGGACCGGGGCTGAGCCGACTGCACGGCGCTGTCGCCCGCATGCACGGGGTGCGTGGTGATGCGCTCTCGGCGGCGGAGATCTGCGCCAACCCCGACGACGCCGTCTGCGCGGAGACGCTGGACCTCTTCTGCGCCCTGCTCGGCGGATTCGCCGGGAACGTCGCGCTCACACTGGGTGCCACCGGCGGGGTGTTCATCGGAGGCGGGGTGCCGCCGCGGATCAGTGGCATTCTGCTGCGCAGCGACTTCAGGCGCCGGTTCGAAGAGAAGCGGCGGATGATCGACTACGTCAAAGACATCGCCACGGTACTGATCGTGGCCCCCACCCCGGCGCTGCTCGGTACGGCGGCCCGGCTCGACCAGTGCTTGGAGACCCGATGAAGCCCGCTAGCAGTGACGACATCTTCGCCCTGGCACCGGTCATCCCGGTGGTCGTGCTCGAGGACGTGGAGACCGCGGTACCGCTGGCCCGCGCCCTTGTCGCGGGTGGCCTTCCGACCATCGAGGTGACCCTGCGGACCGAGGCCGCGCTCCCGGCCATCGAGCGCATCGCCGCCGAGGTCCCCGACGCCGCGGTCGGCGCGGGAACGGTGACCACGCCAGAGCAGGCCCAGGCCGCCGCCAACGCGGGCTCGGCCTTCCTGGTCAGCCCGGGATGCACCGACCGGCTGCAGGGCGCCCTGCACGACACCGGCCTGCCCTACCTGCCGGGCGTCGCCACCGCCTCGGAGGCCATGGCCATGCTGGAGCGGGGGGTGCGCGCCCTGAAGTTCTTCCCGGCCGAAGCAGCGGGCGGCCGGACCTACCTGAAGTCGCTGAGCGGCCCGCTCCCTCAGGCCCGCTTCTGCCCCACCGGCGGCATCACTCTGGCCACCGCCCCCGACTACCTGGCACTGCCCAACGTCGGATGTGTCGGCGGCACCTGGCTGACCCCGGCCGACGCCATCGCCACAGGCGACTGGGGCCGCATCAAGACCCTGGCCCGGGAGGCGGCGGCGCTGCGCCCGACGACCTAACCTGGGCCTGGGCGCCAGGCTGACCCGCAGGGCCCGTTGTCACCAATCAGTGACAACGGGCCCTGTCGTGTATGGACAAATGCCGCGGCAACCGCTTGCCCGTAATCCAGAGAATCGAATGCCACGCCATCAATTTTCGGCGTCGGAATTATAAATTCTTCCGATGCAAGCTCATTGTGAGGCGGCAGTGGCAACTGTGAAAGGTGATGCGCGAAGAAGGCGGCCGCCTCCGCCAAGCGGGAAGTGTCGAATCATTCGGCGCTCATTCAGGTTGCGTCAATATGTGACTACTTGATAAGCAGGAAACAGTCCTCCTGGGTATGCGCGACCGTCCGGCGTATATCTCCGACGCAGGTGCGATGGTCACCGGGATTTGCAGAGGGTGACCTGCGCCGACATCGATGGAGAGAAGCGGGTGGATGGATCGCCGAGCCTGGACCGCAGTACCGGAATCGACCCAAGGGTCGGGCGGCTATGCGTCCGGCAGGGCGGACTCGATCGACTGGGCGTGGGAGAAGACGTTGTTCGGGTCCCAGCGGTCCTTGGCCTGCTGGAGGCGCGGGTAGTCATCGCCGTAGTACAGCGTCGACCAGGGAACTCCGGACTTGTTCCACGTGTTGCTGCTGAGGTCGACGTCGGGATAGCTGATATAGCACCCGTCGGTCGTCTCGTTGGGGATCGGGACGCCACCGGTCTTCGTATACATATTCTGGTATAGCTTGCGCAGCCACTCGATGTGCAGGGCGCCGTCGGTATCGTTCTGCCAGTACACTTGGTGCTGGAGTTTGAGGATCGAATCGCGCTGGGGCACGGCGGTCTCGCCCGGTTTCACTCGGTTGACGGCCGAGCCATAGGAGTCGATCTGCACCACGCCATTGCGGACGCCCTCATACGGCTCTGTGAGGCCGTTCCACAGCGCGGTGACCTGGTCGGTGGGGAGCACCTGGCGCATGTAGGCCGACTTGTACTTGCCCGCTTCCTCGTTCACCGGTACCGGAGGCCTGTTCTTCATCAGTTCCCAGTCCACCACGGTGGCGTCCTTGCTGCCGATGAGCAGCGGGTGGTCACCGTAGTGCTCCTCCAGGTCCGTCAGCGGGGCCGACACGCCGTTGCCGACATAGGTGATGAAATCCCTGACCAGGAGCTCGGCGTCGGGAATATCGGCGTCGAGCTGCACGATCAGGCCGATCTTGTCCCGCGATTTGTGGGTCAGCAGCAGAATTCCGAACAGCGCCGAGTAAGGATCCTCAGCCGTCGCGGCGTTCCCCCGATGGTCCTTGAAGAACGTGCAGAAGTTGCCCACGAGAGTCCGGAAATCCTGCTCGTTGAGCTTCTCCCACTTCCATCCGGCCTCCGACCGCACGACCGCGCTGGGAACGCTCGGCAGGTCGCGGAACCAGTACCGGGTGACGATTCCGAAGTTGCCGCCGCCTCCGCCGGTGTGCGCCCACCACAGGTCGTGCAGGTCGCCGTCGTCGTCGGCCGTCGCCGTTATCAGCCGGACCTGCTTGTTCCCCGTGACGACGGCGACCTCCACCGCGTGCAGGTAGTCGATGGTCAGGCCGTGCTGGCGGGAAAACAGGCCGAACCCGCCGCCGGAAATGTGCCCGCCCACCCCAACTGTGGGGCAGGACCCGCCCGGCAGAAGCAGCCCAAGCTTTCCCGCGAGTTTGCCGTTGAGGTCGCCGTTGGTGGCCCCGGCCTCCACGCACACAGCGTCCATGTCCCTGTCGAGGTAGATGCGGTCCATCATGCCGACGTCGATGATGACGCGGACATCCGGCGAGCAGACGAAGTTCTCGTAGCAGTGCCCGCCGGAGCGGACGGTGATGCGGCGATCGAAATCGGGGTCCTCACGGACCGCCTCCCGAAGTGCGTTTCGGGTCTCCTCGGGGGTGCTGACCACCCGGATGTAGTCAGGGGTGGCGGTCCACCTGGGGTTATAGCCCCGACTCAAGGGTTCGTACCGGACGTGGCCGCGCTCGATCTTGACGCCTGCCGGATCCCACATGTCCACGTTTTTCGCGCCTTTCTCCTCGGGTCGGCAAAACCACTCCGACGACACCCTTCAGGTGCCGACGAAATGAGACACGAGAAGAATTCTCGATGACGAATTGAATCCCAAAAAGGGCTAGGTGGATATGGATATGATTTACACTCGGCCGGATCTGGAAAGCGTGGAATGCATATCTGACTAAGTAGGTTTTGCGGCGCCGTGCTGGTTTCCTTTCCGTTCGGCGGGGTTGCCGTGCCGTGGGCGGTCTCCGGCGGATGGCGCCGCTATCGGCCGGTTGCTCCCGGCCCTGGAAAAACCCATTGGGGCGCGCGCCGACACCCTGCTACAGTCCCCCGCATGTCCATGGGTATCTGCGTGAACAGCGTCTTCTTCATCCGGCCCCGCCGCGCCTAGCGGCGGCGGGCCACCCCACTTTCCCTAGTTCAGGCTCCGCCGCACTCCGGGACCATCGCCGGTGCGGCTACTTCGTGCTGCCCCGGCTCCGATCACACCCATCGCGGAGCACCACACCCATGCACTCGCACGCCCGACACCACGGCGGACGCCACGAACTGGGCCAGAACTTCCTCGTCGACCGCGGCGTCATCACAACGGTCACCGACCTCGTCGCACGGACCAACGGCCCCATCGTCGAAATCGGCGCCGGTGACGGCGCACTGACGCTCCCGCTGAGCCGATCCGGCCGCGCACTGACCGCCGTCGAGATCGACCCCAAGCGAGCCCGGCGCCTCGACCGGCGCGCGCCCGAGAACGTCACCGTCGTCAACGACGACATCCTTCGCTACCGCCTACCCCGCCACTCGCACGTGCTGGTCGGCAACGTCCCCTTCCACCTCACCACCTCCCTGCTGCGCCGCCTGCTGGCCGCCGACGCCTGGCAGGAGGCCGTGCTGCTGGTGCAGTGGGAGGTCGCCCGTCGACGCGCCGGAGTCGGCGGGGCCAGCATGCTCACCGCGGCCTGGTGGCCCTGGTACGAGTTCGCCGTACACTCCCGGATCCCCGCCCGCGCCTTCCGACCCATGCCCGCTGTCGACGGCGGACTGCTCACCATGACCCGACGCGACCATGCCCTGGTCTCCGACCGCCGCGCCTACCAGGACTTCGTCCGCCAGGTCTTCACCGGCCGAGGACGCGGCCTGCGGGAGATCGTGCTGCGCACCGGCCGCGTCGACGGCCGCGCCCTCGACCGCTGGCTGCGGGCACAACGCGTCTCCCGTCAGGCACTGCCCAAGGACCTCACCGCCCACCAGTGGGCCGCTCTGTGGGAGCTCGCCACCCCTCCCAGCACTAGGTCGTGTCGTTCGCATGTGAAAAGCACTTTCTAGCCCGGGCGCCGTCGGCGTCGGCTGGGACACCGGGCTGCTGGGGCTGGCCGTGTACCTGCGCGGCGAGACCTTCGATGAGGAGAGCTGGCAGCACACCCCCGAGGCGAAGGACTTCCTGACCCGCAGCAGCGAGCCGTGGGGCGATGTCTACGCCGCCACGGGCGCCCCGGCCGCCACGGTCGCCTCGGCGGTCAAGAACACAACGAGCTTCTTCGCACCCAGCTAGGGGTGCCGGTCGGAACATCGTGCGGACCAGACGAAGATGCCTGGGCGATGGCCACGCAGGCGGGTGGGGCGTCGGTGGGCAGGCGCGGCGGGCCGAGTTTCGGCTTCTGTTGGGCCAAGGCAGGACGTGGTCGTCCAGATGGACGTAGAGCACGGCCAGAAGGGCGTCCAGGGTGTTGGCCACATATCGACCGTGGACGCCCCTCGCCATGTGCGCAGGCGGTTCAGCGAGCTCCCATGAACGAGCTATGTGCCGAGCCCCGCGGCGTAGGTGCGCAGGTGCCGGGCGGTCAGAGAGTCGCCGTGGGCCACGAGGTCGGCGGGGGTGCCGGTGAAGACCACCTCGCCGCCGTCGTGGCCCGCGCCCGGCCCCAGGTCGATGATCCAGTCGGCGTGGGCCATCACCGCCTGGTGGTGCTCGATGACGATCACCGTGTTGCCCTGGTCGACGAGCCGGTCCAGCAGTTCCAGAAGCTGGTCCACGTCAGCCAGGTGCAGCCCGGTCGTCGGCTCATCCAGTACGTAGGTGGTGCCGTGGTCGGCCATGCGGATGGCGAGCTTGAGCCGCTGCCGCTCGCCGCCGGACAGTGTGGTGAGCGGCTGGCCCAGCCCGATGTAGCCCAGACCCACGTCGGCGAGTCGGTCGAGGATGGTGCGGGCCCGGCCGGTGGTGAAGAAGTCGCGGGCCTCGGCCACCGACATGCTCAGCACCTGGTTGATGTCCTTGCCGCGGAGCTTGTGGGTGAGGACATCGGGGGTGAACCGCTTGCCCTCGCACTGCTCGCAGGTGGAGGCGACCCCGGCCATCATGGCCAGGTCGGTGTAGACGAGGCCGATGCCCTTGCAGTTCGGGCAGGCCCCCTCCGAGTTGGCGCTGAACAGGCTGGCCTTGACCTTGTTGGCCTTGGCGAAGGCCGTGCGGATCGGGTCGAGCAGTCCGGTGTAGGTGGCCGGGTTGCTGCGCCGCGACCCGCGGATCGCGGACTGGTCGACCACGACCACCCCGTCCCGATCGGGCAGGGAGCCGTGGATCAGCGAGCTCTTGCCGGATCCGGCGACACCGGTGACCACGGTCAGCACCCCGAGCGGGATGTCGACGCTCACGTCCTTGAGGTTGTGCATGGTGGCGCCGACGATCGGCAGCCGCCCGTGCGGCTCGCGCACCTTCTCACGCAGTCGGGCACGGTGGTCCAGGTGGCGGCCGGTGAGGGAGCCGGAGGCGCGCAGACCGGCCACGTCGCCGGTGAAGCACACCTGGCCCCCGGCCGCGCCCGCTCCCGGCCCGAGGTCGACCACGTGGTCGGCGATGGCGATGGTCTCGGGCTTGTGCTCGACGACCAGGACGGTGTTCCCCTTGCCGCGCAGGCGCAGCAGCAGGTTGTTCATCCGCTGGATGTCGTGCGGGTGCAGGCCCACGGTGGGCTCGTCGAAGACGTAGGTGACGTCGGTGAGGCTGGATCCGAGGTGGCGCACCATCTTCACGCGCTGGGCCTCGCCTCCCGACAGGGTGGAGGACTCACGGTCCAGGCTCAGGTAGCCCAGGCCGATCTCGACGAGCGAGTCCAGAGTGCCGCTGAGGGTGGTGACCAGGGGCCGCACCGAGGGATCATCGATCCCGCGGACGAACTCGGCGAGGTCGCTGATCTGCATAGCCGAGCAGTCGGCGATGTTGCGCCCATGGATGGTCGAGGACAGCGCGGCGGGATTCAGCCGGGTGCCGCCGCAGGCGTGGCAGTCGGTGAACGCCACCGCTCGGTCCACGAACGCCCGGACGGGCGCCTGCATCGACTCCCGGTCCTTGGCGAGGTAGAGCCGCCGGACCTTGGTGACCAGCCCCTCGTAGGTGATGTTGCCGTGGTCAGTCTTGACCTTGGTGACGGGCTTGTACAGGAAGTCCTCCCACTGGGTGGGCGTGAAGTCCGCGAGCTTGATGTCGGGGTCGAAGAACCCAGAACCGGCGATGACCTGCCAGTACCAGGAACCCACGGCGAATCCCGGGGCGGTGATGGCCCCCTCGTTGAGGGAGAGATCGACGTCCACGACCTGCGTGATGTCGATGTCGGTCACCCGCCCGATGCCCTCGCACTGCGGACACATGCCCTCGGCGCTGTTGAAGCTAAAGGCGGTCGAGGTGCCGACGTAAGGCGTGCCGAGTCTGCTGAAGATGATCCGCAGCATCGTGTGGGCGTCGGTGGCCGTGCCGAGCGTGGAGCGGGAGTTGGTCCCCATCCGCTCCTGGTCGACGACGATCGCCGCGCTGAGGTTGTGCAGGGCGTCGACGTCCGGGCGGCCGACACTGGGCATGAACGACTGGACGAAGGCGGTGTAGGTCTCGTTGATCAGGCGCTGGGACTCCGCCGCGATGGTGCCGAAGACCAGCGAGGACTTGCCGGATCCGGAGAGGCCGGTGAAAACGGTGAGGCGGCGCTTGGGGATACTCAGCGAGACGTTGGCGAGGTTGTTCTCCCGAGCTCCGCGGACCTCGATCATGTCGTGGCTGTCGGCGGCGTGCCGGTGCCCGTTGGGCACCGGACCGGTTTCGGTGACGTGGAGGTGGTGCGTGTCCGTGTGGGCTGGTCGCAGGGTGGTGGGGTCCGGGACCATGGTGCCCTCTCCTGATATTCTTAGGGTGTAAAGAGATAGCTGGAGCACGTTAGTTTATTCCATAAGGAGTTGCAAGTGGTCGTCTTCGCCGGGCAGGGGGACGCACGCCGCTCGATGGCGCTGCTGTGGCGCGGTGCCAAGTCGCAGGAGGTGCGGACCAGCCCGGGACCGAAACCCGGGTTGAGCGTGGACGCGATCGTCGACGCCGCCATCGCCGTCGCCGACGAGGAGGGCATGGCGGCCCTGTCCATGCGGGCGGTGGGTGAGCGGCTCGGACGGACGGCCATGGCCCTCTACACCTACGTCCCCGGCAAGAGCGAGCTGGTCGACCTGATGTACGACCGGGTCCTGGTCGAGCTGCCCACCGACTACGGTGACGCGGCGGACTGGCGGGAGGGCGTGACCGCCTGGGCGCACGACTGCTGGGCGTTCTACCTGCGCCATCCGTGGGTGCTCCAGGTATCGCAGGCGCGTCCGGTGCTGGGCCCCAACGAGTACGTCGTGCTGGAGACGGTAGTGCGGATCCTCAACGGGACCGGGCTTCCCGCCGCCACCCTGCGGCGCGTCGTCGGCACGCTGTTCCACTTCGTGCGCGGGATCGCGAGCACGGCAGCCGAGGCGCGGCAGGCGGCAGCGGCGACCGGGATGTCCGACGACGACCGGTGGTTCACCCGTTCACCCCTGCTGGCGGAGGTCGCGCCCGACTTCGCCGACCGCTTCCCGATGCTGACCCGCATGGAGAGCGAAGGGGCCTTCCGCAACGAGGACGAGAGCGTGCCCTACCTGGAGCAGGAGGCCAAGGAGACCTTCACGGCCGGCCTGGGCGTCATCCTCGACGGCATCGAGGCGGCCCGGAGCCGCGCCGGGCTGACGGCTGCCACGGGCTGAGGTCGGAAGGGCCGCCCGCGAAGCCACCACACGCAGCCGCCCGGCCCCTGTTCCGCGGGCCCGTCGCGCCCGGACTCAGCGGTGCGCGGCACACCTGGCTCGGCCACATTGGCGCCGTCGCCTACCCGTGGTGGGGCTGGCCCCACCACGGGGACGCGTGTGTGGGGGAGTGATCGCGGCGCCCCGGCTCAATAGCGTCGGTGCCATGGAACTTCTCGACCACCCGATCGTGCACCGCCTCGGAAACGACACCCGCTACGTGCTGGTCGGCTTCCCCCTCGCCCTCATCGGGTTCCCGCTGATGGTGACCGGCTTGGCCGCCGGGGCGGGCACCGCCGTCGTCTTCGTCGGACTGTTCATCCTCTCCATGACACTGCTGATGGCGCGCGGCTTCGCCGAGATCGAGCGCGGCCGCCTACGCGAGGTGCTGGACCGGCCCGTGGCACGCGCGCACTATCGCAAACCCCCCAAGGGCGCCGGCCCCATCCGCAGGGCGCTCAACCCGCTCACCTGCGGTCAGAGCTGGATGGACCTGCTGCACGGCATCGTCAAGTCCCCGCTCCAGGTGGGCGCCTTTATCGTCACCGTCGTCTGGTGGCTCGCCGCGCTGCACGGCATCCTCTACCCCCTCTACGGCTGGTCGGTGCACCGCATCCCCGGCTACGTCGACCTATCCGAACTCATGGGGTTCGGCGAGGGCCTGCTGGTCGCCATCGCCTTCCACTTCCTCGTCGGGGTGGTCTTCGCGCTCACTCTTCCCTTTGTCGTGCGCACCTGCGCGATGATCACCGCGTCGCTCAGCCACGGCCTGCTGACCCCGGTCAACGGCCTGAACGACGACGAGATCGACGACGCCCCCGCCGGTCGGATCAACGGGTCGGGCGCACCCGCCGTCGCCGCACGTGCGGCCGAGCGCGTCGACGCCGCGGCCGTGCCCCGCGAGACCCTCGCCGAGCTGCGCGCCCTGTCGCGTGGCATCGCTCCCCCGCTGCTGACCGACCACGGCCTGAGCCCCGCCCTGACCGCGCTGGCCGACCGGTGCACCGTCCCGGTGGAACTCGACATCCAGACCGCCGAGCGCTTCCCCGCCGAGGCCGAGAACCTCGCCTATGTCGTGGTCGCCGAGTCCCTGATCAACGTGGCCGAGCACAGCCGCGCGACCAAGGGCACCGTGACCCTCAGCCACACCGACGGCCTGCTCAACGTCATGGTCGGTGACGACGGGGTCGGCGGCGCGCAGGTGGCCAAGAGCCATGGGCTGGCCGACCTGAGTGAGCGCCTGCGCGCGGTCGACGGCAAGCTCGCCGTGCACTCCCCGCGCGGCGGACCCACGCTGATCGTGGCCGAAGTTCCCTGTAGCTGAGCGAATCGACAGACGACGGTGCCATCCGGAGCGAAGGAGACGTGGAACAGTGCCGAAGCAGATGGACAGGGAGGTGGGCCGCGCGCGAACACGGCGGCACGAGAACCCCCTGGACGTACTCACCCCGAGGGAGCGCGAAGTTCTGGGCCTGATGGCCGAGGGCATGTCCAACACCGCGATCCACCGGCAGCTGATGATCAGCCATGGCGCCGTGGAGAAGCACATCCGCAGCATCTTCGCCAAGCTGCACCTCAACGCCCACGACGGCCAGCGGCACCGGCGGGTGCTCGCGGTGCTCACCTACCTGCGGTCATGAACGCCCACCGCGCCCCTTAGCCCGGCCGCCGGGACCGCCGCCTTGAGCAGCATCTCGGCGTACTCGTCCTCGGGGTCGGAATCCAGCACGATGGCTCCACCCGCACCGATCTCCAGCTCGGTGCCGCTGCGCACGGCGGTGCGAATGACAATGCTCAGATCCGTCGTACCGCCGAAGGAGACGTACCCCAGCGCGCCGGAGTAGACGCCGCGCGCCGAGGACTCCAGGTCATCGATGATCTCCATGGTGCGCAGCTTGGGCGCGCCGGTCATGGACCCGCCCGGGAAGCAGGCGCGGACCGCGTCGACCGCCGCCACATCGGGGCGCAGCCGCCCGCGCACCGTCGAAACGAGCTGGTGCACGGTGGCGTACGACTCGGTGTACATGAAGGCGGGGACATCGACACTGCCGACCTCGCAGACCCGCCCCAGGTCGTTGCGGAGCAGGTCGACGATCATCAGGTTCTCCGCGCGCGTCTTGGCGCCGGTACGCAGCTCTTCAGCGAGCCGCTGGTCGGCCGCGGGGTCGGCGCCGCGCGGCGCGGTGCCCTTGATGGGGCGGCTGTCGGCCACGCCCTCGGCGTCGATGCGCAGGAACCGCTCGGGCGAAGCACTGAACACGCTCGTCTCCCCCAAGCGGAGGAGGGCGGCATACGGTGCGGGCCTGCTACGGCGCAGCCGACGGTAGAAGGCGAGATCATCGGCCGGCGCGGGCAGGCGCACCCGGTTGGTCAGGCAGATCTCGTAGCTCTCTCCGGCGACGAGGTGACCCAGACACTCCTTGACATCCGTCAGGTAGCCCTCGCGGGGCCGCTCCAACCGCGACTCCCATTCGATCTCGGCTGACGCGGAGCCGGAGGCGGCTGACGGGGCTTCCAGCAGTGGGAGGGGCGGCAGGTCGGCGAGGTCGCGCGTGACCGAATCCAGCCAGGCGTCGTCCGCGGCGGCGTCGCCCACAGACACCACGTAGGTGCGGCCCTCGACATGGTCGACGGCGATGAACCGCGTGCAGCGCATCCAGACCGCGTCGGCGACTGCCGACTGATGTGCGGCCTGACCACCGCAATCGGCCTTGAGCTCATAACCGAAGAACCCGACGTATCCGCCGACGAAGTCGAAGGGCAGATCGGCGGCGGTACCGTGCGGCCGGACCGCCACCCGGCGGCGCAGCGCCTCGAAAATGGTTCCGGGCTCGTGGTGTTCATCGCCGTCCTGAGCCACGCTGACGGTTCCCTCCCCGACGCGGTAGGTCAGCACCTCACTCTCGGGGCCGTCGGCGTTTCCGAGGAAGGAGAACCGGGCGGTGCCGCCGACGCGGCTGCTGTCGAGCCAGAACGCGTAGGGCGATGCGGCGAAGAGGTGGGCGAAGGCGCGTTCGGTGTCGACGGCCTCGGACAGCGTCCGGAACCGGACCTCCCCCGATTGCGGCTGCGGGCCCGCTACCGAGGTTTCGGACATCTGCGCTTCGGATCCGCCCATTTCAGAGACGGGAATCGGGGTGTCGGGCGCTCCCACGGGAATTTCGGTCACCTGCCCAGCGGCACTCTCCCGCCGGGTTTCGGACATCGCCGCGACGCCGCTTGAGCCGGCAGCGCGTCCTTCAGCCGAAAGACGGACGGACGTCGAGCGCGCGTCCCGGGCCAGAGCGGCGAAGTTCGCGATGAGACCCCGCCCGTACTCACTGGCCACCGACTCCGGGTGGAACTGCACCCCCCAGCGGGGCAGCGATCGGTGCTCCAACCCCATGACGACGTCGTCCTCGGCCCACGCGGTCGCTGTCAGCAGGTCGGTCAACGGATCCTGCAGCGGGTCGGGCACGGCCAACGAGTGGTACCGGACGGCCGTGAATCCCTGCGGTATCCCCGCGAAGAGCCCGGTGCCGGTGTGCCGGATCGGACTGAGGTGCCCGTGCCGCGGCACCGGCGCGGAGTGCACCGGCTCGTCGGCGAAGTAGGCGATGGCCTGGTGTCCCAGGCACACCCCCAGCACCGGCAACCGCGGATCGGCCAACACCTGCGGCACCCGCCCCAGATCACGCGCATGCTGCGGCCGCCCCGGTCCAGGAGACACAACCGCCGCGTCGAACGCAGCCGGATCGATCTCCGCCCAGCGGGGATCGTCGTTGGTCACGACGACCGGCTCGGTGCCGAGCACACCGGCGATCAACTGGAACAGGTTGTAGGTGTAGGAGTCGTGGTTGTCCACGAGCAGTACGCGCATCCCACGCTCTTCCTCCCCGGGTGCTGATACCCCAGGTTAAGCCGCGCCAGAGAGGAGGAGTACCGGAATTCGATCAGGCGCTGTAGCCGCCGTTCAGCTGCCTGTTGGCAAGACCTCGATCGGACAACGCGCGACGCCGCTTTTCTCGATCCTTGCGTCGCTGGTGATCAAGGGAGTACCGAGAGCCTCGGCGAGTGCGACGTATTGGGCGTCATAGGCCGAAAGGTTCGTTGAGAGGTCGCGTACACGCTGCCACAGGTCGAGCGTTGGATAGCGGTCGATGGGCATAGCGCGAAACCCCTCAAACGCTCGCTGTAGTTGGGTTCTGGTGATCTTCGGTGCTCCACCTCGTCGGCCTCGCGCAAGGCCGACCATTGCCGAAACGATCTCGTAGTCAATTAGCCCGGGTGCGGCGATGATGTCCTCTCGCGCCACCCGCTCGCGCGCTTGCTCTCCTGCTGTGCCGACATCTGTGAAGAAGAAAACGAGCACCGAACAGTCGATGACGATCAACGTCGCTCCCGTGCGTCCTCGATAGCGCCGAGCACATCATCCGTAGTCAAGCTGACGTCTGCTTCTCGTCCAGCTCGGTCCGCTATCTCAGCGAGGGTGGGCTTCTTCGCTTCTCGGGTGAGGACGTCGAGCGCGTACGCCTGAAGGGACTTGCCCTCCTGCGCGGCGCGAACCTTCAGCGCGGTGGCGACGCTATCGCTGACGTTACGTATCGTGATGGCGATCATGCATGCATTATAGCTTCAATGCCTGCATTATGACTGCAAAAGTTGCAGAGGGCGGTTCTATCAGTGGGGCGGAGTACCGTTGGAGCGGAATCGCATGCGACGGCCGTCGTCCCGTTACTCATGGGCGGCCGTTCCGAGGGGTCCGCACTGATCCGGACGATCCGGCGTCAATGCCCTTCGTCAAGCTCGCGGGAATCTACCGCTTTGGGGTGAAGACATGACGCGCGCGATCGCGATTCGTTATCCAGACGGATCCATCCACATCCCGGTCGGTTTCGCTGATCCCTCAGCGCAGACCGTCGCCTGCGGCACCGACATCATCTGTCCCGGTGACGCCGACTACGAGTACTACGCGGCCCACGCGGTCCCAGTCGAGGAATTGCAGAAGCAGCCGGAACGCGATCCCGAACGTGCCGCGGCCCTGAAAGCCGAGTTCAGACGGCGCTATCGGCGGGATCATCGAGGACGCTCAGCCTGATCTCCGGATGCCTGCACGTGCGTTGAGAACGTCTTCCGTGGTCAACGTGGTGTTGGCTGCAGGCCCCGCTCACGTCGATGCGTGGGGAACATAACGTCGGCGGCTGTCCCGGTACCGGGACAGCCGCCGTTACTGACGAACGTAGCGCGGACGCGTCGGCTACTCCACCGCGGTTTGCTGTTGGCCCATCGACTCCAGGGTTTTGCCGTTGGTTTCCGAAATGAACTTCCAAACGAAGAGGAACGACAGCACCGCGAAGCCCGCGTACAGCATGTAGGTGCCGCCGAGGTTCCAGTCGCGCAGGCTGGGGAAGCTCACGGTGACCAGCCAGTTGGTGATCCACTGCGTCGCGGTGGCCACGGCCATCGCCGCCGCGCGGATGCGCAGGGGGAACATCTCCCCGAGCAGGACCCAGGTCACCACGCCCCAGGACAGGGCGAAGAACATCACGAACGCGCTGGCGGAGGTCAGCGCGACGGCGCCCCACCCGAAGGCGAGGGAGGCCGAGTCGCCGACGACGGTGGCGTGGCTGAACGCCCATCCCGTCAGGGCCAGGGAGACCGCCATTCCGGCCGAGCCGATCAACAGCAGCGGCTTGCGGCCGATCCGGTCGACGAGGCCGATGGCGATGAAGGTCCCGATGATGTTGACGATCGAGGTGAACAGGCTCAGCAGGAGCGAGTTGCCCTCGTCGACGCCCACCGACTGCCACAGCGACGACGAGTAGTAGAAGACGATGTTGATTCCGACGAGCTGCTGGAACGCCGAGAGCGCCATGCCGATCCACACGATCGGCAGCAGCCCGAACCGGCCGCCCTTGAGGTCGCTGAGCTTGGGGCGCACCTCGGAGCCCAGGGCCTCGTGGATCTCGGCGATCCGGCGCTCGACGTCGCCGCCCTCGACCTCGCTCAGGACCCGGCGGGCCTTGTCGTCGCGGCCGACGCGCACCAGGTAGCGGGGCGACTCCGGGATCGTCAGGGTCAGCGTGATGTAGAGCAGCGCGGGCAGCATCTCCACGCCCAGCATCCACTGCCAGGCCTGCAACGGACCGAGCGGGTTGAGGGCGCTGCCGTCGGCGGCCGCCGCCACGAGGTAGTTGACCAGCTGCGACAGGGCGATACCGAGCACGATCGCCAACTGCTGCAGGGAGGCGAGCCGACCGCGGTAGGCGGGCGGGGAGACCTCGGCGATGTAGGTCGGCGCGATCACCGACGCCATACCGATCGCGACGCCCCCCACGACGCGCCAGGCGGCCAGGTCGAAGATGGAGAAGGGGAGAGCCGAGCCGACGGCGCTGATCGCGAAGAGCACACCTGCGATCTGCATGGAGCGGATACGCCCGAGACGGTCGGCCAGTGTTCCCGCCACGCCCGCGCCCAGCGCCGAACCGAGTAGGGCGGCAGCGACCGTGAAGCCGGTCATGGCGGTGGTGACCTGGAAGTGCGCCTGTATGGCGTCGACGGCGCCGTTGATGACGGAGCTGTCATAACCGAACAGGAAACCGCCCATCGCTGCGGCGCTGGCGATCAGCGTCACGTGGACGATGTTCAGCTCACCGGCGGACTTCGCACCCACCGGATCCGATGTTGCCACGGCCTCTCCTTGTCGGACTCAGCCCCGGCCCGCGGGGCCGGGGGTCCGTCGAACAACTGCTCCGCCGATGACCGAGACCGGTCGGCAACCGGTACATGTCCGACACACTTCAGACACGTGACATGCGGCAGAAATTTACGATCACGAACCATATCGGACATCCTTATGGCGTGTATCACGAGACTTAGGTAACGATTTATTACAAAAGGGCCACGTCACCCACGAAAACCCCCGAGGGCAGGGCGTCGGGTGGAAGCCGCCGCCCCCAGCTGATTGGGTGGGAAGTGACCGCCATCACACACATGTCGTCCCGCAGAGGGAGTGACACCCATGCCAGAGCTACAGGACCTGCACGGTCAGGCCATGGCGGAGTTCGACCGCCGGGTGCGCGCCGTAAGGGCGACGCAGTGGGCCGATCCGACGCCGTGCACCAAGTGGGACGTGCACGACCTGGTCGCCCATCTGGTGCGCGAGCAGTTGTGGGTGCCGCACCTGCTGGCCGGCTGCGCGGTGGAGGAGATCGGCGACCGATTCGAGGGCGACGTCCTGGGAGAGGAGCCCGTCACCGTGTGGGAGGTGGCCTCCCGCGAGGCGCGCGCCGCGTGGCTGCAACCCAGCGCTCAGGACCGCACCGTCCACCTCTCGGCCGGAGACGCACCCGGTTCGGTCTACCTCTGGGAAATGACCTTTGACCTGGCCGTCCACGCTTGGGATCTGGCCCGTGCCATCGGCGCGGACGAGGCCATCGACCCTGACCTGACCGCAGCGCTGCTGGCATGGGTCGGTGAGGAGGGCATGGCCGGAGCGAACGGGCTGTTCGCCCCACCCGTCCACGTCCCCGAAGACGCCGACCCGCTGATCCGGCTGCTCGCCCTGACCGGTCGCCACGGCTGAGGGCACGGCGTCTCGCCTCACGTCGGGCTTGGGGCCGCCTCCGCAGCCTGGCTGGTCCGCCACAGCCGCAGGCCGATGACCGGCAGTACCAGGACGCTGAGCATGCCCGCCCCGACCAGCGCGGCGGCGACGGCCGGTTCGATGACTCCCGCTTGCGCGCCTATGGTCGTCAGCACCACCAGCAGCGGCAGGGCGGTGGAGGCGAACAGCGCGAGCGCCGGGGGCTGACGCCCGGAGAGGCTGTCGCGGGACAGCAGCAGTTCCGGAAGCCCGCGGACCAGGAGGAACAGCAGGAGGAAGAGCGGTATCAGCAGCACCGCGCCGAGGTCGGCTGCCAACGCCCCCAGGTCGAAGCGCACGCCGGTGACCACGAAGAACACCGGGATGAACAGCCCGAAGGAGACCGCCTCCAGCTTGGACTCGACCTCGTGGACCTCCTGCGGGTGGTTGGTCAGCAGCATCAGCCGCACGATGATGCCCGCGGCGAACGCGCCCAGCAACGTGTCCAGTTGCAGGACACTGGCCAGCCCCACCATCGCGACGATCAGGAACAGGGACAGCCGGACCGCCAGCTGCGCGCTGGTGCCCAGCGTCGCGCGGATCAGTCGGCCCATGCGCTCCGACGTCGGATGGGTGGCCCGCCAGGCCGCCCAGCCAGCGACAGCGAAGAACACCAACAGCAGCAGCGTCCCCTCCAACGGGCGGAATCCGCTGAGCAGCAGGGCGATGACGACGATTGGGGCGAACTCCCCCACCGTCCCCGATGCCAGGAACCGGGTCCCGAACGCCGTGCTCAACGCTCCCGCGTCGCGCAGGATCGGCAGGACCGTGCCCAGCGCCGTCGTTGTCAGGGCCAAGCCGATGATCAGCGTGGCCTGCGAGGCCCCGAAGACCGTCCACGCCGCCCCCAGCCCCAGCGCAAGCGAGCACAGCCACGCCAGCGTCGCCCGCCGCAGCGGCCGCCCCTTGACGCGGTTGAAATCGATCTCATATCCGGCCATGAACATGAGCAATGCCAGGCCGAAGTCGGCGAAGGCCGAAATGACTTCGGTCTCGTGGATCAGGCCCAGCCCGTCCGGCCCCAGAAGGATGCCCAGAGCGATCTCCAGCACCACGGCCGGAACGACCACCCACCGCCCCAGGTGGTCACTGATCAGCGGCGCCAGCACCGCCGCGGCCATGATGATGACCAGGATCCGCAGCGTCTCGGCCATTTCGGCGTGCATCGGAGCCCGCCCCCTTCCCCCTCCTCGCGGCACCCTACGCACCGGACGACCGAGGATCGGCGCAGGACACACGGGAACCGGGATTGTCGCCCACTGGTCGCGCCCCCAGACACAGCAGGAGCGCTATCGCCCCTGGTCACGGCCATGGCGACCCGCGCCGCCTCGGGGGAAGGCCCCCTATCCACCCCTGCCGGAGGGGAGGTCCACAAAACCCCGGCACCGAACTTTGGTGGCTTCAGGGGCTGCGCTCGGGCACCTCCGTGCCCCATGATCTTCGTCATGGTGAAATTCGACGCCCTGGCGGACAAGGCGCTGCGCCGAGAACCGCTCACCCACGACGAAGTGCTGTCCGTGCTCACGAGTTCCGACGACGACCTGCTCGAACTGGTCGCCGCCACGTTCCGGGTGCGGCGGCACTTCTTCGAGCGCCAGGTCAAGCTCAACTACCTGGTGAACCTCAAGAGCGGCCTGTGCCCCGAGGACTGCACCTACTGCTCCCAGCGGCTGGGGTCCTCCGCCGACATCGTCAAATACACCTGGCTGCGCCCCGACCAGACACGCGAGGCCGTCTCCTGCGGCGTCAAAGCCGGGGCGTCGCGCGTCTGCCTGGTCGCCAGCGGTCGCGGCCCCACCGACCGCGACGTCGACCGGCTCGGCCCCACCATCGAACAGATCAAGACCGACCATCCCGGAGTCGAGGTCTGCGCCTGCCTCGGCCTGCTGTCCGACGGGCAGGCCGAGCGCCTGCGCGACTCCGGCGCCGACGCCTACAACCACAACCTCAACACCTCCGGCGAGCGCTACGCCGACATCTGCACCACGCACACCTTCGACGACCGCGTCGACACCGTCGAGCAGGCCAAGCACGCGGGCCTGTCCCCCTGCTCCGGCCTGATCGCGGGGATGGGCGAGAGCGACAGCGACATCGTCGACGCGCTGTTCGCGCTCCGCGAGCTGGACCCCGATTCCGTCCCGGTCAACTTCCTCATCCCCTTCGAGGGCACCCCGCTGGCGGGCCAGTGGAACCTGACGCCGCAGCGCTGCCTGCGCATCCTCGCCGCCGCCCGGCTGGTCTTCCCCGACGTGGAGGTGCGGCTGGCAGCGGGCCGCGAGATCCACCTGCGCGGACTGCAGCCGCTCGCCCTCCACGTGGTCAACTCGATCTTCCTGGGCGACTACCTCACCAGCGAGGGCCAGGAGGGCAAGGCCGACCTGGAGATGATCCGCGACGCCGGGTTCGTCGTCCAGGGCGCCGGCGAGCAGACCCTGCCCGAGGAGCGCCTCGACCTGGTCAAGACGCGCCACCGCGGCGCTGGCACGGACCTGCCGCCCAACGCCTGATCCCAGCGCTCCGCACGGTCCGGTACGGCCCCGTCGGTTGTCCCGCGACGCCCGGCACCCCACCGGGGAGGGAGAGGGAACACGGTCGGTCTCGCCATCGGGCACACCGCTGATGGCGAGACCGACCGGCGCGGGGTTAGCGTTGCGGTATGCGCGCGATCCCTGCCGAGCCCGCCGCACCTGACCAGCTGGTCTGGTACGCGAGCTACGGGTCGAACATGGCGGCGGACCGGTTCGGCTACTACCTCGCGGGAGGTTCACCCCCCGACGGCGCGCGCACCAACCCCGGATGCCGCGACCGCACCCCGCCGCGCTCCCAGCGCGCCGTCTGGCTCAATGGCGGCGTCTACTTCGCGCTGACCTCGCGGATGTGGGGCGGCGGGCTGGCCCTGCTCGACCCGTCACTTCCCGGCGCCGCACCCGCCCGTGCCTACCTCCTCACCGCCGAGCAGTTCAGCGACGTGGCCGCCCAGGAGATGTACCGCGACCCCGGTGCCGAGCTCGGACTCGACACCGCCCTGCGCAAAGGCCGTGACGTCCTCGGTGAGGGCCGGTACGAGACGCTGGTCTACTGCGGCCGCCTCGACGGCCACCCCGTACTGACCTTCACCGCTCGCTGGTCGCGGCCCCACGTTCCGGTGGAAGCCCCGGCCGCCTCCTACCTCCGCCTCATCGGCGGGGGCCTCCGCGAGACCCACGGCTGGGCCGTGGAACGGACCGCCGCCCACCTGGCCCACCGGCCGGGTGCCAGGGGCGCCTGGACGTCGGCGGACGTGGCCACGCTGCTGTCGGCCTGAGCAGCGTCCGCATCCACGTCTTCACCTACCTCCACCCACGGGACGCCTTGTGGAATGCCTGGGGTGATATATGGCTGTTTTGGGTTAACATCGCCATATGGCGATGAATCAATCTGCGAGTGACCGGGCGGAGCTTGCTCCCGCCGCGTTGCTCTTCCACTCGCTCTCCGACCCGGTCCGCCTGGCGATCGTGCAGCGTCTCGCGGTGGGCGAGGCGCGCGTGGCCGACCTGACCTCCGAGCTGGGGCTGGCCCAGTCGACCGTGTCGAAACACCTGGCGTGCCTGCGCGACTGCGGGCTGGTCGACTTCCGCCCCGAAGGACGCCAGTCCTTCTACCACTTCGACCGGCCCGAGCTGCTCGACCTGCTGCGCAGTGCCGAGCGGCTGCTCGCGGCCACCGGCGACGCCGTGGTGCTGTGCCCGGTCTACGGCCCGTCCGCCACCGAAACCCCGGTGACGGACGAGGGGAAGCCGACCACCCCGCCCCCCGACGACGACACGCCCCGCGCGACGACGGAGGACGCTTGATGACCACCGCCCTTTCCCCCACCCGCCGCGCCACCCTCGTGCGCCGAGTCCGGCTCATCGTCGCGGCGACCATCGCCTACAACGTCGTCGAGGCCTTCGTGGCGATCACGGCGGGCGCCCTGGCCTCCTCCACCGCCCTGATCGCCTTCGGCCTGGACTCCACGATCGAAGTGGTCTCCGCACTGGCGGTGGCCTGGCAGTTCTCCTCCCGCGACCACGAGACGCGGGAACGTGTCACGCTCCGGATCATCGCGGTCTCCTTCTTCGCCCTGGCCGCCTACGTGAGCTGGGAGTCGATCAGCGGGCTGCTGGGAGCCGACCGGGCGGAGCACTCCACGGTCGGGCTGATCCTGGCGGCACTGAGCCTGCTCATCATGCCGTTCCTCTCGTATGCCGAGCGGCGCACCGGACGCGAGCTGGGATCGGCCACGGCGGTCGCCGACTCCAAGCAGACGCTGCTGTGCACCTACCTCTCGGCCGTGCTCCTCGCCGGGCTCGCACTGAACAGCCTCTTCGGCTGGTGGTGGGCGGACGCGGCCGCCGCGTTGGTCATCGCGGGTGTCGCGGTCAAGGAGGGGATCGAGGCGTGGCGCGGCGACGGCTGCTGCGCGACCTCCCCCTTGGCCGACCCCGTTGGTGCCGCAGCGTGCGGGTGCGCACCGGGCTGCGAGGACGACTGCTGCTCCTGAGCCCGATTCCGGATCCCCTTCGGAGGCTACGGGCCGCGTGTGTCGGCGCGCCGGGCACGCAGGCCCCCGGTCGCACGCGCAGAGCGCGGGCGACCGTCCTGGCCTGGTGGTCTGCATAGTGGCCTATATCGGACATGAAGAATGTTCGGCACAAGATCCGAAATTGCGGGATAATTGAGACCTGACCGACACGGGAGGGGATCCGGAATGGCGGGACGTTCCAGCCGATACTGGCTCCAGCACCTCGACCGCCTCATCGACGGCGGGTTCGACCGCATGCTGGAGGGGCGCGGCCTGACCCGCAGGCACTGGCAGATCGTGCACTCCCTGAACCAGGAGCCGCTTTCGGTCCAGGACCTGGAGACCCGGGTCGCCCCCTTCCTCGCCGACGACGTGTCGGACCTCGCCCCGGACATCGACGAGCTGCGCGAGCGCGGCTGGGTGGTCTCCCGGACCGATGGTCGCCTCGCCCTCACCGACAAGGGCGAGTCCGTCCACGATGAGCTGTGGCAGGAGGTCCAGGACCACCGCGCCCGCGTGACCCAGGACATCTCGGCGGAGGAGTATCAGGCCACCGTCGACGTGCTCTCCCGCATGGCGGGGAACGAAGAACGCCGCTGAGGCGGGCCGCGCCGCCGTCCATCGGCGCGGCCCGGACCCCGTTGCGGGAGAGTGGCCCCGGGCCCGATAGCCGCGGCGGCGGCAGAGGCCCTGCCAGGTGGGGTCGCGTCCTCACCACCGCCATCATCGACGGTGTCCGAGTTCGTGCCATGAGTACAGGTACCCATGCTGATCTGCGTCTTCGCCCGGAACGGCGTGAGTAGGAGCCCCCTGGCCCGCAGCGGAGGGATCAGAACACGCGCGTGGCACCGGGCAGACGACGCAGGAGATGGGCGGCGCCCCAGCACACGGGCAGGGCGACCAGAGCGACGACGGTGAACTTGGCGAGGGCGATGGCCTCCCAGCCGCGGAAGGCGACACCGAGTCCGACGAGCACCACCGGGTGCAGGAAGTACACGGCATACGCGTTGGCGGAGAGGAACCGCGCGACCCGTCCCTGGTGGTTGACGCGGGACCGGAACAGCACGAGCAGCGCGAAGACCACGCCAACGGCGAAGGTCGTCTCCCATGCCGCGACGGCCAGCGACTGCCAGGTGCCCGGCAGCATCGTCGCGTCACCGAGCCCGCTGATGGGGCCAGGGACATAGGCGAGCGCGGCCACAACGGCCGTCGCGAGCCCCGCCCATCCGGCCCATGTCGGGATGCGTTCCAGCCAACGGCGCCGGTAGGCGACCGCCCCGAGAGCGAACAGCGCCACGTACTGCGGCAGGAAGTTCGGGGTCGGCAGGCCGATGATGGGCCAGTAGCTGCCGATCGGGACCAGGATGCGCCACAGGTAGGTGATCAGCGCCAGGGCGACGGTGCAGCCGATGACGGCGGGGACGCCGGGCAGCGGACGTGTGGCCAGAGCCGGATCGGGCGCCCCGGCCCCCGGCGCCGGGATGGAGGCGCGCGGTCGGCGCAGTCGCCGGATGAGCACGTACCCCAGGCAGAACACCAGCAGCGTCTCGACGAACCACAGGGGGCCGGGGTCCCAGCTGACGATATAGAAGAGCCAGTACGGGACGTCCGAGGCGTGCTCTCGGTAGATGAATGCCGTGACGAGGGGCCGCAGCAGGAGCAGGAAGAGCAGCAGCGGGATGCCCAGCCGGACCAGGCGGGCGCGGAGGAACGCCCGTCCGCCCCTGCGGTCGCAGGCGCCCGGCACGAAATAGCCGGAGATCAAGAAGAAGAACCCCATGAAAAACGCCTGGTTGAACACGACCAGGACATCCAGCAGGCCGCCCGAGGCATCCTGGGCGGGCTCCATGTAGTACCACGCCGGGATGTTGCCGTAGGTGACGGCGACATGGTGCAGGACCACCAGCACCGTCAGCAGGATGCGCAGGTTGTCGAGGTAGAAGAGGCGGCCTGCCGGTGGTCCGGCAGCCGGTGGTGCCGGCCGGGAGTCCGGCAGCCGTGTCTGCTCGGTCATAGGTATGTCCCCCGTGTCTACCTGTGGGTCATCAGGGACCGGCCGCTGACGCGATCGCGCGTCTGATTGGCCGACAGGATGATTTTTTGGCCATGCGGCCAAAATCTAGCACGGCTGGTATGCCGTGCGTTCGGAATGGCCGTGATCGGCCGATGACCCGCCCCCCGACAGGGAGTCGGCGCGGCCACTTGCCAGAAGGGATGCAATGCACCGGTCAGAGCGGTGCATTGGGAAGCCCGAGGAACCGTTGACGCGAACGGTTCCCGCTCGAGCTCTGCCCCGGTCCGGCCGGCCGCGCCCGCGTTCGGCCGGGCCGGGGTGTGCCGTCGCACATCAGCGGGCGCGCTGCGTGACGACGATGCAGCCGAGGACCACGACGGCCGTCAGAGGGGCAGCGATCGACGGCTTCTCCCCCACCAGCAGCACCGCCCACATCAGCGCCAGCAGGGGCTGCGCGAGCTGGAGCTGGCTGGCCTTGGCCACGCCGATCAGCGCCATGCCCCGATACCAGGCCACGAACCCGGCGAATTGGCTGATGAGCGCGAGGTAGCCCACCCCCGCCAGGCTTGTCGCCGTCATGTGCACCGGCTCGACGGCCAACGCGATCACCATGGCCGGGATCATCACGGGCAGGGACGCAACGAGCGCCCAGGAGATGACCTGCCAGCCCGGCATGCGCGCGGCCAGCCGCCCGCCTTCCGCGTACCCCGCCGCGCACAGCACCAGCCCGCCGAGCAGGTAGAGGTCGCCCGAATCGAGGGTGCCCCCGCTGCGCAGCACGGTGAAGCCGATGACAGCCGCCGCCCCGACGAGTGCCGCCGCCCAGAAGGTGCGGGAGAGCCGCGTCCGACTGCGAGCGGCGCCGATCGCAGCAGTGGCGATCGGCAGCGCGCCGATAACGACGGCGGCGTTGGAGGCCGTCGACGTGGTCAATGCCAACGTGCTCAGCAGGGGGAAGCCCACCACGCAACCGACGGCGACGACGCTCATCCCGGACCACTGGTCGCGGCTGGGGAGCGGAACGCGGGCGAGACGCAGGCACCAGAGGGCGACCAGCCCGGCCAGTCCGCAGCGCAAGGCGGTGGTGCTCCACGGTCCGAACCCGTCCAGCGCCCACGCGGTCGCGGGGAAGCTCATCGAGAACGCGAGGACGCCGAGGGCGGCCAACGGGGTTCCACCGCGGACCGCTACTCTCGCGCTGGCGATAGCGCTATCATCTATTTTCATGAAACAGAGTAGCAGTGTGGCGGAACTGGCCGCTGCGCTCCGAAGCGACGTCAACCGCTACTCTCCTGGAGAGAAGCTGCCGTCAAGCCGCGCGCTCGTCGAGCGCTACGGCGTGAGTCCGGTGACCGTCTCGCGGGCCATCGCGACGCTCGCCGCCGAAGGCCTGGTCGTCACCCGCCCCGGCGCGGGAGCGTTTCGGGCGCGGCGCCCCACGGGTGTGCGGAAGGCCGCCGACACCTCGTGGCAGGAGGTCGCGCTCAGTGCCGAATCGGCATCCGCCTCCGGCGAACCGATCCCCCGCACCGTCGACGCCTCCGGTGTGGACGCCACCCTCGCTCTCCCCGCGCCGGGAGTGATCGCGTTCAACGTCGGCTACCTGCACTCGTCTCTGCAGCCCGAGCGTGCGCTGGCCGCGGCACTCGCCCGCGCCGGTCGGCGGCCCGGCGCGTGGGCCAGCCCGCCGCTCGAGGGCCTCGAAGAGCTCCGCGGCTGGTTCGCCCGCGAGATCGCCGGCCCTGACGACGGTGCCATCGGCGCTTCCGACGTGGTCATCACGGCGGGAGGACAGAGCGCCCTCACCACTGCGCTGCGCGCCCTCGCCCCGCCCGGAGCGCCCGTCCTGGTCGAATCGCCCACCTACCCCGGAATGCTGGCCGTGGCCCACGCCTCGGGTGTGCGTCCGGTGCCGGTTCCGGTGGACGCGGACGGCGTGCGGCCCGAACTCCTGGAAGACGCCTTCCGCGCCACCGGCGCCCGCCTCTTCATCTGCCAGCCGCTCTACCAGAACCCCACCGGCGCGGTACTGGGCGCCGGCCGCAGGAGCGAGGTCCTGCGCATCGCCCGCGCGGCCGGGGCCTTCGTGGTGGAGGACGACTTCGCCCGCTACCTCGTGCACGCCGACGCCGGAGCCCAGCCCCGCACCCTCATGGCCGACGACCCCGAGGGGACCGTCGTGCACATCCGGTCGCTCACCAAGTGCACCTCGCCCAGCCTGCGGGTCGGCGCGGTGGCGGCACGCGGCCCGGCCCTGGAGCGGCTGCGCGCGATCCAGGTCGTCGACACCTTCTTCGTCCCGCGCCCACTGCAGGAGACCGCGCTGGAGCTGGTCGGCTCCCCCGCCTGGGGACGCCACCTGCGGGCGGTCGCTGCCGGACTGACCGAACGCCGCCGCGCCATGGCCACCGCGCTCCTGAGTGAACTGCCCGACCTTCCTCCACCCGCCGTCCCCTCCGGCGGCTACCACCTGTGGCAGCGCCTGCCCGAGGGCACCGACGAGGCCGTCTTCGCTGCCGTAGCCCTGCGCGCCGGGGTCGCCGTCGCCCCCGGTCGGCCCTACTTCCCCGCCGAACCGCCGGCCCCGCACGTGCGACTGAGCTTCGCCGGAACGGCGGGGACCACCGAGATCACCGACGGGGTCCGGCGGCTGCGCACCGCCTTCGACCAGCTCGGCCTGGTGTAGAAGCGGCCACCACCGAGCAGGGCCAGCACGGTGTCGATCTCCGCGCGCAGCCGCCCCGATGCGGTCACCTTGGCCACCGCGAGCATGCCGGCGTGGGCGGCCTCGACGAGCAGGCTGGCCGCGCGCTTCTCCTGCTGCTCCGCCTCGGCGGAGAGCGAGTTGTCGTAGGGGCGGGTGATGTCGACGACGATGCCGCCGGGACGCAGCGCCGCCAGCGCCCCATCAGGCTCGTACGAGGCGGCGATGATCCTGCCGCCCGCTCAGTCCACGGGCTGCTGCGCCCGCGTGGCGTGGTCGAAGATGTCGGCCAGTTCCCGCGCGTGGGCCTCCAGGTCGTGATCCGGATAGGTCACCCAGTAGGCGAACATGCTGTCGATCGAGGCCTGCAGGCTGACGGCCATCACTCGGGTGTCGAACTCGCGGAACTCTCCCTTGGCCTGGCCACCGCGGAAGAGGTCTTCGAGGCCCTTGAAGATCTCCTCACTCGCCGCGATCCCGTAGCGGGGCGACCCGTCGGCGGTTCGGAAATTGACGAAGATCTCGCTCAGCGCCCGCAGGTGGGCACGGTGGCCGCGCATGTACTCCGCTACCGACAGGATGTGCGTGCGCAGCATGTCGGTAGCTGTGCTGGCGGCCATGATGCGCGGTACCACGTCGTCGGCGACGGCATGGTAGGTCTGCTCGACGACCTGCTCCATCAGCTCGTCCTTGCCGGCGAAGTGGTAGGAGATCACGCCCTTGCTGATTCCGGCGTGCTGGGCGATCCGCGCCAGGGAGGCCTTGGCGAAACCGACTTCGGCGATCACCGCGACGGCCGATTCGATGATCTGCGCCCGCCGCGCCTTCTCGATGAAGGAACGCTCGTGTTGACCACCCTGACCGACTTCTGACCGCATGGCCAAAATCTAGCAAGCTTCGCTGGTCGGGATGTCGAATCGGCTCAGTCCACGTCGAGGGAGCCGAACCACCGTCGCAGGGCCGCACCGAGCGTGTCCTGGAGTGCCTTGCCGTCCTTGCCCGCCGCCCAGGCGATGTGGCCGTCGGGGCGGACCAGGAGCGCCGTGGCCTCCACCGGGTCGATGGGGGCGGCGGTGAGGTGGTCGACCCGGTCGTTCCACCCTGAGGCCAGGTCGGCGTAGTGCGGGTCGCCGGGGGTGAACTCCACCAGCAGGCCGCGCCCCGGGCGCAGGAGGCGGGACAGGCGGCGCGGGCCGTGGGCGGTGTCGAGGTCGAGGTCGGGAGCGCGCTGTCCGATCAGCGGGTGTGCCGCGTGACGGGCGTCACTGGAGGCGTGGTGCGCGTCGGCGGCGGGACCTGGCGCCGGGTAGCGGATGTCGATCCCCGAGACCATGCCGGCCAGGTGCCGGTTGACGTCGGGCAGACGCATGAGGTCGACGAACAGCTCGCGCAGGGCCCGCTTCGGTGCCTCGTCGGTCCGGAAGAGTTCCCCCTGGATCCGCGTGTTGTCCAGAACCTGGGCGGCCACAGGGTGCCGCTCGCCCTCGTAGCTGTCGAGCACATGATCCGGGGCGTGTCCGCGCACGGCGGCGGCCAGGCGCCAGCCCAGCGCGAAGGCGTCCTGCAGCCCCAGGTTCATGCCCTGTCCTCCGGTCGGGAGATGGATGTGGGCGGCGTCGCCCGCGAGGAACGCGCGGCTGACGCGGTAGTGCTCGGCCTGGCGCGAGGCGTCGGTGAACCGGGAGGCGATGAGCAGCTGGTTCAGCTCGGCCTCGTCGCCGTACACGTCGGCCAGCACCTCGCGGACCTCCTCGGCCTCCACGGGCGCGTCCTTGTCGACGTCCTGGCGGGGTCCCATGAACAGCAGCCGGAAGATGCCGCCGGACCGCGGGTACAGAATCGCGGTGCTGCGCGATCCGCTCGTGAACCGCTGGCTGAAGTGTCGGTGCCGCACCGCCGCCCCGGCCGGGGTCCGCGACAGCCTGATGTCGGCGGCCACCATGGTGATTCTCCCGGGGAGGCCGGGGAACGCGACCTGGAGGAGGGAGCGGATGGTGCTGCGCGCGCCGTCGCACCCGGCGATGTAGGCCGCGCGGAGGGTCGTCGGGCCGTCGGGGGTGTCGAAGGCGGCGGTGACGCCCTCGGCGTCCTGCTCCAGCCCGGTGAGGCTGTGCTCGCGGTTGACGGTCACGCCAGATCGGCCGAGCGCCGCCTCCAGCTCGTCCTCGACCCGCGCCTGCTCGACGATCAGCTGGTAGCGGTGCCGGGTGGGCAGCGCGGAGAAGTCGAGCGGGACGGGGAGTCCGGCGAAGTGGCCGGTGGGCTGACGCGCGGTGGCGTGCTGGGCGATAGGGGCCAGAAGGTCGCGCTGGTCCAGGATTTCGCAGCTGCGTGGGTGGAGGTTGCCCGCCTTGGACTGCGGGGCGCGCGAGGCGAGTCGGTCGGCGACAGTGACGCGGACTCCTGCCGATGAGAGCTCGTTGGCGAGCATCAGGCCGGTGGGGCCGGCCCCCACCACGATGACGTCGGTGTCCATCTGGTCATCCTCCTGGGTTGAGGTGTGGACGCGTGGCGAGGCGCTCGACGCGTGTCAGCACACAGGAGAGCATGAAAACTTAACTCAGTCAAATAAATTATCTGGTTATATGTTTATCTCGGTCAATGTAATGGTTACACTGGGCGCATGGGAGAGCAGACGGGACTCAGAGAACGCAAGAAGCAGCGCACCCGCTGGGCCATCTCCAGTGCGGCGGTCCGGCTCTTCCAGGAGTCAGGGTTCGACCGGGTTTCCGTCGCCGACGTCGCGGCCGCCGCCGAGGTGTCCAAGCCGACGCTCTTCGCCTACTTTCCGACCAAGGAAGACCTGGTCCTCCACCGGTTCGCCGACCACGAGACCGAGGCCGCCCGCGTCGTGCGTGAACGTGCGGACGGCGAGGCGCCACTCGCGGCCCTGCGGCGCCACTTCCTCGACGGCCTCGACCGCCACGACCCGATCACCGGGCTCAACGACACCCGCGACGTGCTGGACTTCCAGCACCTGCTCTACTCCACACCGGCGCTCCTGGCCCGCATGCCCGCCTACATCCTCCGCGGCGAGGAGGCACTCGCCGACGCGCTGGCCGAGACCGACGGAACCGACCCCTTCGCTGCGCGCCTCGCGGCCGGCCACATCATCGCGACTCAGCGGGTCCTGTCCACCCGCAACGTGGAGGAGATGCGCGCCGGACGCGCCGCCACAGACGTCTACCCCGAGGCCGTCGCGCGCGCCCACGCAGCCTTCGACCTGGTGGCGAACGGCCTGGGCGCCGACTTCGGGGGCTCCTCGCGGACCGGAAGGTGACCGCGGGCGGAAGAATCCGCCCATGTGTCTGTTCGGTCCGAAAATTCGTTACCGATCCATCCCAAGATCCGTTATGTTGACCGACATGGCTTTCCAACAGCTCTACGAGTGATTCGAGCAGCGGGGCCCGATCGATCCCCGCCCACGCTCCCGGCGCATTCTCCGCGCGGTCCGGGCCGCAGGCACCACAGTCCCCTGCCCCGTTGAGCCCGCACGCGCCGGTTACATGTCCCTCGCACGCAGAACCGCCATGACTTCGTAAGGATCACCCGTGACCCGCCGTGCCCATATCGCCATGGTCTCCATCCCGGCTATCAGCCATGTCCTGCCCAGCCTGGAGGTCATCCGCGAGCTGGTGGCCCGCGGCCACCGCGTCACCTACGCCAACGACCCCCAGATGGAAGAGGTAGTGACCGGAGCCGGAGCCGAATTCGTCGGCTACTCCACGACCCTGCCCATCGAAGAGCACACCCACGACTGGCCGGACGACCCCGTCGCCGCGATGGACATCTTCCTCGACGACGCCATCGCGATGCTGCCGCAGCTGCGCGCCGCCTATGAGGACGACCGCCCCGACCTGTTCCTGCTCGACATCGCGGGGCTGCCGGCCCGCATCCTCGCCGAGCAGTGGAATCTGCCCGCCGTCCAGCTCTCCCCCACCTACGTAGCCTGGGACGGGATCGAAGACGAGGTCGGTGCGCACCTGAAACAGCTTCCTGGCGCCGATGCCCACATCAAGAAGTACCGGGCCTGGCTCACCGAGTATGGCGTCGAGGTCTCCGCCGCCCCCGATGCGTTCTTCGCGCAGCCGCCGACGCGCACCCTGGCGCTCATTCCGCGCGCTATGCAGCCGCACGCCGAGGGGGTGGACCCTGAGCTGGTCACCTTCGTCGGGCCGTGCATCGGCGACCGCTCTGAGCAGGGCACCTGGACCCGCCCCGCCGGAGCGGAGAACGTCCTGCTGATCTCCTTCGGCTCCGCCATCACCAACCAGCCCGACTTCTACCGGGAGTGCCTGTCGGCCTTCGGCGACCTGCCGGGCTGGCACGTGGTGCTGCAGATCGGCCGTGAACTCGACCCCGCCGACCTCGGCGACATCCCGGACAACGTCGAGGTGCACCCGTGGGTGCCCCAGGTCTCCATCCTGGAACAGGCCGACGCCTTCATCACCCACGCGGGCATGGGCGGCAGCAGCGAGGGCCTGTACTGCGGGGTGCCGATGATCGCGGTCCCGCAGATGACCGACGGGTTCAACAACGCCGACCACCTCGTCGAAGCCGGTGTCGCCCGGCGACTGGACAACGACGAGGCGACGGCCGAGACGCTGCGCTCCACCCTGCTGGAGCTGACCAGCGACCCGCAGGTCGCCGAAAGCTGCGCCGCCGCGCGCCGGGAACTGCGCGAGGAGGGGGGAACCCAGCGGGCCGCGGACATCATCGAGAAGATGCTGACCTGACACCTGGGTGCCGCCGGTGTCATCGCATCGTGGTGGGCCCGCCGTGTCAGAAGGTGCGGTGGCCGAGGGATCCGCATGGACCTCCAGGCCACCGCGCACGTGCGGTCACCGGCCGCTGCGCGGATCAGTCCTCCATGGGCGCCGACGACCGCTCGCGCACCAGGACCTCGATGCCGTCGAGGATCCGGCGTAGTCCGAACTCGAAGTCGCGGTCGGGATCGTAGGCGGACCCGTACTCGGCGCCCGCCGCCGCTCCGACTCTGGCCGCGGTCGGAAAGCGCGTCGGGTCGGCGACCCTGGCCAGCAGCGGCGCTTGGGCGTTCCACCACTCCTCGTCCGTCATGCCCGACCGCCGCACGATCTGGTCCGCCTCGACGGCGCCGCGCGCGGCGCCGTGGACGTAACCGGAGATGAGCGTGATGACGGAGTCCATCTCCAGCTCGGTCAGACCGATGCCGTCGACGGCCCGCAGCTCATAGTCGTACTTGGCGGTCTCGTTGGGCCCCAGCACCGGGCGGCCGGTCGCGACCTGCAGCATCCACGGGTGCCGGATGTACAGCGCGCGGTTCTCCCGCGCGATCCGCTCCAGCCGTGCCCGCCAACCACCGGTGTCCTCCTCCGGATGCTCTGCCTCGCCGTACACCGTGTCGAGCATGGCGTCGGTGAGGTCGGCTTTCCCCGAGACGTAGGTGTAGAGCGACATCGTTCCCACGCCGAGCCGGTCGGCGACCTTGCGCATGGACAGCGCCGCAAGGCCCTCGGCATCGGCGATCTCGATCGCAGCTCGCACGATCTTGTCCACGCTCAGATCCGACCTGCCCCTGCGCCCCGGAGCGCCCGAATTCCGCCACAGCAATGCCAGCCGCCGCGCGGAGTCACCGCTCCCCTTGTGCTCCGCCGACATCGTCGCCTCCTCGACCCTCGCCAGCCGTACGGTCCGCAAAGCGTACGGTACACCGTACGAAAACGATGGCGACGCCTCCGTTTCGGCGGCGGCCGCAACGAAAACCAGGTGACCCTCCCGCGCCCGTCCTGGCATTCTGTGCCTCCACCTCGCCTCCGCCCTGGAAAGGACATCCTCTGAGGACGCGTCACCCTCGACCGGCCGCCCGCCGCGACATCAGCGACCGGCTCAAACTGCATCGCCACGACCGGCGTCTCGACGGCCGCGACTACACGGTCATCACCCCGCGCCCCGGCACCGACGTGCGCTTCAGCACGAACAACTTCCACGACACCTGGCATATCCTCAGCGACCTTCGCGGAGCCCGGTTCATCGCCCGGCTGCTGTGGGGACTGTCCTACCAGCGCCGACCGAACACGATTGTGTGTATCGACCCGCGGTTCCTCGATACCAACCCCTTCGACGCCGAGCCGTCCGACGCGATCGTCTTCGCCCCGACACCGACGAGCCCATTCGGTGCGAAGGCCGCCCGCGACCTCGATTCCCGCATGCCCACAGGCGTCGGCGACGGCACCGTCCGCTGGCACACCCCAGGTCTGGACCGCTTCATCGACCACACCCGCCACGACGTCCAGGGGGCATGGGACGCCTGGACGGCCAAGGAGACCGGCCTCCACCGACACGGCGACGACCTGACCATCACCCGCCGCAAGGGACTCCTCGTCTTCGCCGCCGCCCCGGAAATCCTGCGCACGTGGGCACTGTGTGCCCAACGCATGTCCTTCGCCTACTTCCCCATGGACTACGAGTACCTCGACGCCTGGCGCACCACCCACCGCGGCGAGACCGGCGAACTGCAGGTGTTCGCCGAGTATCGCCGCATGGTCAGCACCGCCCGCATCGCCCGCCGTGAAGTCCTCTCCTCCTCCGACGCCCCGTCCGACCCGGAACACCAGCGCCCCGCCATCTGGGCCCACGGCGACCTCGTCAAACGGCGTTCCCTACGCCCACGCCTAGGAGCGGACCTCACGCGGACTCGCCCGCGCTGATCGCGTCGAGACGCGCCAGCGCCTCACGACGGGCGAGGGTCTCCTCAGCGGATTCCACCCGGCCAACGCCAGTAGATGCGAGCGCTTCCCGCGCCCATGCCCGCGCGTCGTCCGTCGGCGGCCCGTGCTCGGCGAACTGTTCGGCGAGGGCCCGCCGTGCCTCGTCCAGCTTCGCCGCGTGGCTGGCCGCGCTCTCGCTCATGGCCATGCTGACGTCCTCCCAACGCTGTCACCTCACCCGACGACGGGAGGCGAGATACAGATACGACCGGATCGTGATCGAGTGGTGCCCGACGTGGGGATGTGTATCAGAACACATTGCTGCTAACTTCGATCCGCTGTAATTCGGACGGACCTTTCAGAGGAGACCCCTGACATGGCAACGCAGCAGCGCGAGCAGTGGGGCACGCGCGCGGGATTCTTATTCGCGGCGATTGGGTCCGCAGTGGGCCTGGGGAACATCTGGCGCTTCCCCTACGTCGCCTACGAGAACGGTGGTGGGGCGTTCCTCATCCCCTATCTCGTCGCGCTGCTGACGGCCGGTATCCCGCTGCTGATCCTGGAGTACACGATCGGCCACCGGTTCCGGGGCTCGCCTCCGGCGGCCTATCGGAAGCTGGCGCGCCCAGCGGAGGCGATCGGGTGGTGGCAGGTTCTGATCTGCTTCATCATCTCGGCCTACTACGCCGTCATTATCGCCTGGGCGCTCCGCTTTGTCGGGTTCTCGATCGGCCTGCAGTGGGGCGATGACCCGGAGGGTTTCCTGTTCGGCGACTTCCTGCAGGTGGCTGACGCCCCCGGCGGCTTCGGCTCCTACGTTCCAGGCGTCCTGCTCCCCCTTCTCCTGGTGTGGGCCATCACACTCGGCGTACTCGCCCTCGGTGTCAAGAAGGGAATCGAGTGGGCGAACAGGATTTTCATTCCGCTGCTCGTCGTGCTCTTCGGCATCCTGGTCGTACGGGCGCTGTTCCTCGACGGGGCCGCCCTCGGCCTCAACGCGCTCTTTTCGCCCGACTGGTCGGCCATCACTAGCGGTAGCGTGTGGGTCGCGGCCTATGGCCAGATCTTCTTCTCGCTGTCGGTCGGCTTCGGCATCATGGTCACCTACGCGTCCTATCTACGACGCCGTGCCGACCTCACCGGCTCAGCGTTGGTCGCTGGGTTTGCCAACAGCTCCTTCGAGATCCTGGCCGGCATCGGCGTGTTCGCAACCTTGGGTTTCATGGCACTGGCCAGCGGAGTGCCCGTGGACGAGGTCGCTACCTCGGGAATCGGACTCGCCTTTGTCGCGTTCCCGCAGATCATCTCGGAGATGCCGCTTGGCTCCCTGTTCGGGGTCCTGTTCTTCGTTTCCCTGGTCGTCGCGGGGCTGTCCTCGCTGCTCAGCCTTGTACAGGTGGTCGTGTCCGCGGTACAGGACCGGACCGGAATGGCTCGGGTCCCGACTGTGTTGACGGTGGGCGGCGCGGTGGCGGTCGTCTCGATCGTTCTGTTCCCGACCGATCAGGGTCTGTACATCCTGGACGTCGCGGACCACTTCATCAACCAGTACGGGATCGCCCTCGCCGCGCTGGTCCTGGTGATCGTGGTCGCCTGGGTGGTGCGCGGCTTGAAGCCGCTGCAGGAACACGCCAACACGACCTCGGCGGTCCCGGTGGGCGCCTGGTGGCGTATCACGCTCGGCATCATCACCCCGCTCTTCCTGGGGTGGATGATGGCCCAGAGCCTCATCGGTGAGTTGACGGAGAACTACGGGGACTACGCAACCTGGTTCAACACCGCTGTCGGGTGGGGCGTGGCGATCGGCTCGATCGTCCTCGGCATCCTGATCTCCTTGGTGCCGTGGAAGAAGGGTACTGGGGCCGCAACAGATGAACCGTCCGCCGTCGAGGAAGGAAACCGCTGATGTCCGCCGGAGCCATCGTGATGCTTCTGATCTCCATCCTCATCGTGTGGGGTGGCCTGGTAGCAGCCATTGTCCTGCTGCGCAGGCACCCCGAAGAGCCGGAGGCTGACACACCGGCGGGTGCGGCAGACTGACGGTTCTCCACCGCGACACCTTCCAGGGCGGCGTCCCAGTCACGAGGCGCCGCCCTTTCGGTTCCAACCACCCAGCACGGTGTCATCGGAACAAGCCGCACCCGTCCCGGCCTTCGGGCCGCCATACGATCAACGGCTCAGGAAACTGGCCTCCCGTAGCATCTCCGTGCGCGCAATGAAATGTGCGGTCTCCTCATGGTTCGTCGATCCCGCCAGTTCCGCGAATCCGTCTCGGAATATCAGCCGGAGCTGGGTCCTTCCCGGGCTAGGGACGGATCCGAGATCATCGCTTGCCGACAGCCTGCGCATCAGCTGTGGCACGTCGTACCGATATTCCCGTTCTGCGGTCCAGTAGCCGACCCCCTCCATGGTCTGCAATTCTGCCTCCGGGTATCCGCGACGCACCGGGTCAGGCAAAGGACGCGTATCCAAGTCGAACGAAACCACCTCGCTGGCTACACCGCGCCATTTAGATGGGATCATTCCCAGCAACTCCTCATCGCGCCATCGCGCAACCAGTTCATCGAACTCCAGCGACGAGAAACAGAGCTCCAGTGCTGGCGATAGCGAGTCTGGGTCGGCGGTTGAGCTCTCGGCGGAACGTACCAGGAGCCTCGCCCCCGCGTCGTCCTGCTTCTCAATGAACCCCGCCAGAGACAGAATCAGCTCAGACTGGGTCACACCCCCGATTGCCCGTACGGCTGGAAACACGTTTCGCAGCACCATGTTCTCCGCCAGCAGGCGCGCCCAGAAGAGAAAACGCTGCATGCGAAGGTTCTCCTCAAGGCTCACATCCTTATTCGCCAATACATACTCGAAGTCATCCCGCTCTCCCCGAACAGTGATGAAACCGTACAGGTCACGCCTTTGCGTATAGTCAGTGTTGGGAAGAAGGAGAAGTGGGTATGCAGCTATTCGGGATACGTATCGTGAAAGTTCGTCATAGCCGGCGAGAAAAGTCTCGGGAGTCTCACCCGGAGCCCCCCAGATGAGTTCCGCATACGCATCAAGACCCTCCTGGTTCAGCCATTCGGCAAGCTCCTTCCACTGATTGATCTTCATGTTCCTGCGGTTCATGTTCTCCAAGGTGTTCGCATCGAGAGTCTGGAGCGCCAGGGTGAATGAACTCTGCAGGCCGGCATCGCGCATCAGCTTGACGATCTTGTAGAACATCGCGTTCTTGTTCTTGGCCCACGAGGTCTCCAGAGCCAGCGGATATCCGTACTCTTCCTTGACCTCGATAAGACTCTCGACGAACTCCATATCCTGCGGGAGCATCCCGAAGTTTGCGTCACACAGAACGATCGTCTCTGCTTTTGCCTGCGCCAACATGACCAACTCCGCCTTGAGCCGGTCCCGTGAGAACGCCCGAACCTTCTGTCCGACCGCGCCGCCCCAGTAGCAGAAGGAACAGTGGTAGGGACACCCCCTATTCGTCTCCATCAGGGCAACGTCGTAGCGGAACTCCCCGTCAGCATCCAGGAGGGGAATCGCTCCTGTCAGCACCGGTGAGGGGAGCTCGTCGAGATCCTCGATCCGCGGCCTCGGCGGTGTGGTCACCACGTGTCTGTCCTCGGATCGAAAGGAGATATCAGCGATCTTCTCGTAGTCGCCGCCGTCGAGAACAGTATCAAGGATTTCCTGTATGGTGAACTCACCTTCACCATTGACAATAACGTCGACGTGCGGACAGTTCCGGAAGACACGGTCCGCTTGATTGGCTACATGGTTCCCGCCAAAAATGATCAGGGAACGAGGATTCGCCTGCTTGAGCGTCTCGGCCACCGCGGAGAACTGATTGACATTCCACCCGAGCACCGAGAACCCAACAACATCGGGGGCGCCGCCTTCAAGTAGCCGAATCGCCATTTCGAGCGGCGTGACGCTACCAGGGAAGTTCTCGATCTCGACCTGGCACTCGTCGCCGAGCGTCGCGTTCTCTCGAATAGCTGCCGCCATGTAGCCGGCGGCGAGCGGCATCGACTCCTTCGACATATGCCATACGCCTTGCTGGACAATTTTCACTCTGAGCATGGAAAACACCTATCCGGAGGGAGGTGAGTCACGAGGGCTGGATGGCGGGATGGCCGGCATGCGGCTTGTCTACAGACGGAGAACTCGCCCTACAGTTCCGTGCCTTGGTGCGGCGGCACGGATCAAGCGCAGCTGCGACTGCGCCTGCGACTTCGAATTGATCGGGACCGTGGGGTGTTCATCCTCAGAGTGCACTCAGTCCTCTGTCAATAGTAAATATCGCTGCACGTAGCGTCCCCACGAACAGGTGGATCCTCTCTGGAGAACGCTCCATCCACGGCACTGAAGTGCGGAAACCACTTCGCAGGGCAACGCCATCGAACAAAACACGGTCTATGCGCGGAAGGTGCAGGTCACGGATTTCCGAGGATCTTCGAGCAGCGAATACTTTGAGCGTCAGGGCAGAGGAGTGCCCTTCGGTAAAAAATTCATGAAGTTCCGGCTTGGTCCCCGGCCTGTCGAATATTATTCAGCGTCTCAACGAATCAAGCAATAATGTTCAGGCGAGGTGACGAAGTCGATGTGAACTGGCAGGGTGCGGCTCTGCAGGGGAGAGGCCGATCGGCCTCTCCCCTGCAGAGTTGATTCGGTCGGCCGGATCCGGCTGACGCCCGTTTGATAGATCGGGTAGTGTTCCCCCGGCGAAGGAGGCATCGATGAATCAGAGTTCAGCTCTGCCTAACTCGGGGCACGCAGGCATCGCCACTGCCGCAGCGGCCCCCGTAACATCGGACGACCCTGTTCATTGTGTGGTGATCATCGATGACGCACTTCCCCGCTGGTTGGCCGCCAACACTGCGGCCGTACTCGGGGTCGCCCTAGGCGGCCATGGACTTATTGAGATCGGCCCAGGACTTCCTGACGCCGAAGGTGAACACCATCCTGGTATCGGAACTATGCCGCTTCCCGTTCTTACTGCGCAGCGAGAAGAGCTTTCTGCACTCCGCACCAAGGCTCGCGAACTCGGCCTGTACGTAATTGACTTCAATGATGCGGCGCGCCAGAGTCGCAACTACGATGAATACAAAGAAAAGCTTTCCGGAAAGCCCGTGGGCTACCTCGGGCTGGCCCTATATGGAAAGAAACAGGCCATCAGGTCCATCGCTGGAAATCTGAAGAGCCTGCGCTAGTCACGTGTGTCGCCAAGCCCTGTTCGACCTCAATTGCCAAGTCGAGATAAGTCATGATGCTTGACTATGCATCAACATTAAAGGAGGACGGGTAGATGGTTCCCAAGAAGTGGATAACGTTCACCACCGACTATGGTCTGGAAAACAAGTTCGTCGGAGTCTGTCACGGGGTCATGGCGAAAATCGCCCCCGAATCTCGAGTGCTCGATGTCACGCACCTCGTCCCCCGGGGCGACATCAAGCACGGCGCAGAGATCTTCCGTCAGGCGATCCCTTATCTTCCGGATGGAGTGCACGTAGCCGTTGTGGACCCGGGCGTCGGTACGGCGCGTAAGCCCGTAGTACTGGTCGTCGGGGAACAACTGTTCGTCGGTCCTGACAATGGGATGCTGCTCCGCGCGGCAGATGAACTGGGTGGCGTCGACGCCGCCTACGATATCTCGAATCCGGATTACCGCCTGATCGACGTGTCATCAACGTTCCACGGCCGCGATATTTTTGCTCCTGCTGGTGCGTATCTTGCTGCCGGGGTATCCCCGGCCGAGTTCGGTCCCCCTATTCCAGTTGACGACCTGATCAGGATCCCCCAGCCAGCGCGAAGTTTTGACGGCGCCGTTTTCCAGGGTGAGGTTCTCATCGAAGACAGGTTCGGTAACCTTCAGACGTCGCTGGACTCCGAATTCCTTGAGAGTAACGGAGCCAGGCTCGGCGCGACGCTCGAGGTCTCCACTGAGTCGAATAGATACAACATCCCCTATGTCGAAACCTTCGGCAGTGTGGGTGAAGGGGAACTGCTTGCACACGTCGACTCGGCGGACCGCCTGGCGCTGGCGGTTAACCTAGGGAGCGCATCACGAACACTTGGACTGCATGAAGGCGGCTCGTTCACCCTCCGGGTTGCCTAGCTCCAATCCACAACAGCAGCCGCAGTAGCAGCCCGGACCGAATATGGGGGCTGAGGTGGCGACCGACTCGGTCGCCACCTCAGCCTGGAGATCGGAGCATGCGAAAGAATGACCAGAAGGGTGTCTTCGATTGCGGTTGCAAAAAGGATGAAATGTAATGATCCGCAGTTCATTAATGGCTAGGCAAGACTTCTGGCGAGTGCCATCCATATACCGAGGGCCACGAGCGCCACTCCAGCAATGATATCTATTCCCGTGCGGGTCTTCTCATGTGCCAGGAGAGCACTCATCCGGCTGATCGCCGTGACGTATACTCCCCACCATCCTGCGGCACACATGACGACCAGAGCCCCCAGGATGAGGGTCTGAACCAGAACGGATCCCTCGGCTACGACGAATTGCGGCATAAGAGTCAGATAAAATACCAGTGCCTTCGGGTTGAGAACATTGTTCAGGAAGCCCTGTAAAACTGGGGTTCGACTATGCGCCTTTCTTGAGTGGCTTTTCGTGCCTCGTCCGGATCTCAGGATGGAGCCAATCGCAAGTGTCGCTCCGAGAAAGATCAAGTAGAGGGCCCCAAGAATTCGAAGTAGCGTGAGAAGTGTCGCGTTGGCATTGATGACCGCTGCCACGCCGCTTGCTGCGAGCAATGACAGGAACGCGAGTCCGCAGCATATTCCGAGCGTGGTCAAGTATCCTTGGATCCTACCACCAGAGAGCGCATTGCGCGTGACGATAACGAAATCCGGTCCAGGCACGATGAGCATCAGCAGAGTGACCGAAATGAACACAACGAGATGATCGGGCATGCTTCCCTCCGTGCGGCAGCCGTCCGCGAATATTCGCCGTTCGCGTCCAAGTATGGATGAACTTCTTGCGGCACGTAAGGTGGTGCGCATAGAATTCGGCGCATGCCCCTCTCGGTTGAACTTGATTCGGCTGATCTGAAGATCCTGATTGCACTTCAGAAGGATGCTCGGATCACTAATAAGAAGCTCGCGGCGGCCGCTGGTGTGGCAGCGTCGACGTGTCTGACGCGGATGAAGCGTCTACGGGATCTGGGCGTGATTCAGGGGTTCAGCGTGAAGCTGAACGAGCAAAGACTGGGCCGACCAGTCGATGCATTTCTTGCGATCCGCATGAACCCACATCGACAGCCACTTGTCGAGCCGTTCATAGAACAAACCTTGGACAGGCCGGAAGTCCGTGAGATATTTCACCTCACCGGGCCGGACGATTTCCTCGTGCGGGTAGCAGCGGAGGATCTAAGTTCGCTCCAGGGGCTGGTCCTCAATCACTTCACCGCCCGCAATGAGGTTGCCATGGTGCGGACCAACCTCATATTCCAGAAGTGGCAGGGAGATCCGATCCTTCCGGTCTCCGAGTAGTCAGAGTTGGTAGGTCGCGGATGTGCGGCGCCGGCCTGCCGCATGCATACGCGCCCTGCCAGCGATGCAGAACCAGTCCAACTCGACTCTGACAGTTCCTCCGGGCTTGTCGAGGCGCGTCACGCTGGACATCATCAGGCGGGTGGCGCTGGACTGGACGGTGAACGACAGCCTCGTCTGCGAGTTCCGCGAGAACTGCGGCTACGAGAGCTGGTTCATCGCCTCTCTGGGCTGGGGGTGGCCATCGGAGTGATTGTCCGTGGCGTCGTACTCACCTCCCCGCCCTGGAAGCGCGGCGGCACCGAAGAGGAATCGGACGTAGTCGAAGAAGGGACCCGCTGATGTCGGCCGGAGCCATCGTCATGCTGATCATCTCCATCGTGGTCGTGTGGGGCGGTCTGGCTACGGCCATGTACCTGCTCCACCGGCACCCCGAGCTGCCGGAGACCGATGAGGCCCCGGCCGACTCGGCGAGTTAGCGGAGCGAACCGACCGGAGAACGCCACACAACGGTGATCGGGTGGCGCCCCTGTCCGCTTGGGGCGCCGCCCGTCCGCGTTTCAGCGGATGCGGCCCCGACCCTCGGGCGGGGACGGGGGCAGGAACAGAGCGCCGTCGGTGTCGAGGCGGAGCCATCCGTCGTGAAACGCGTCGCGGGTGCGCTCGGGGGCGTTCCAGTACTCGCGGAAGACCTGTGGCCCGCGTACCTCGATTCCGCCGTCGAGGGCCGGTCGGACCTGTACGTCCGGCAGTGGGAGACCGACGCTTTCGGGGCCGTTGCGGCCACCGATGTCAAGGGTCAACGGGCCGCACGTCTCCAGGGTTCCGAAGCCGTGGACAACGGGCATCCCGGCCCCGGTGTAGAAGTGCGTGAGGCGTTCGGGCAGCGGCTCGATGCCCACGATGAAGCGCAGCCGTCCGCCGAGGCGGCTGCGGATGCGCGTATACAGCCACTCGTGCATGGCGTGCGATACGCGCCGCGCCAGCCCCTTGCGCCCGGCCCTGCCGTATTCGACGGCGTGGTCGACCGCGTCCTCGAACGCGCGCAGGTTGTCCCAGCCGGGGTTCTTCGATTTCTCCACCTCGACGGCGCGCTCCAGACCGTAGACGTGGTCGAGCAGGCGTTGCCGGGTGAAGAGGAACGCCGGGCGGAACTCGCTGACCTCCCGTAGGAGTAGGGAGCGGGTGGTCGGAAAGCCGACGCGGACGCGTGCCATGAGGCAGGCGATCAGGACGGTCTGCCCGAACAGGCCGGTCAGCGGTAGATGCAGCAGCGTCGCGGGCGGTGCCTCGGGGGCCTGGTGGAGCAGCGGGTACAGGCGGTCGACCAGGCCCCCGGCGGCGGCGAGGAGGTTGCCGTGGGTGAAGACGACGCCGTGCGAGGCGCGGGCGGTCGTCGGCGGGTGGAGGATCGCGGCGAAGTCCTCGCGGACGGTGTCCTGGCGGCGGAACAGGACGACGGAGGGGTCCATGTGCGCGCCGGCGGCGACGATCGCGCGCAGCCCCGAACCGCGGGTCGGCTCCGATCCATCCGGCTGGGGGCCGTCGACCCGCCAGACACGCGTGAGCGTGTTGAGGTCACCGTGGATGTCGGCCACGGCCCGCAGGTGCCGTCGGGTCTCCACGATCACGGCGCTCGGTGAGGTGTCGCGCAGGATGAACTGCAGGCGCGCGGGCGAGCACGCCGGATGGACGGGGACGAGGACGCCGCGTACCGCCCATACCGCGAACGCGATCAGTGCCCACTCATACCGTGTTCCGCACGCCAGGACGACGCGATTCCCCGGCACGATACCGGTGGCAATGAGCCCTTGGGCAACGGCGGTGACGCCGCTGGCGAATTCGTGGGCGGCGATGTATTCCCATTCGTTGTCCGCCTTGTACGCGAACCCTCCCTCGGACGGCGATGTTCCTGTCTGGTAGGGGAGATCGGAAAGCCCGTGGAACCGCATCCGCTGCGGAAAGGGGTGCGCGCGCCGGTCTCGCATGTCAGAGCAATCCTCCGCGCAGCAGGGAGATTTTCGGCGACGCGGCGCCGGGCCCTGCGGTTTTCTGGGGGGTTTACACGATCCCCCTACTTTCCTGCTTCGCTCGCTGGAAAGCAAATCGCCCGGCATGGTGAAAGTTGAAAATTGTACTTGAGGTGTGCGGGGGCGCGGCACGCGGGCGTGCAGTGTCGAGACCGCCGGTGCGGTGGGCGAATCGGGTGGAGGAGTGGGGCGCGGTGCGGCCCCCGAACCGCCGGGCGCGGCTGTGCGCAGGGTGGCCGACGGGAGGAGTCGTCAGTGGGCGATGGTGGCCCAAAAGGTCTGGCATCCGGCCATACCAAGATCACATCGCGGTCTTTTGCTGCACCGATGATGTCGCGTTCCTTGTCAATGCCATTTCTCCCTGGCTGATCTTCGCGGAACTGGACACCAATACGCGTCCGCATCTATTCTCCTGCAGGCGCGACCGGCCAGGTGAAAGGTGGAGAGGGTGAAGAAGGTGAGGACCGAGATGGCCGCTTCGGCTGCCATGATTAATCACCGACCTCACGCGCCCTGAAGGCGCCCTGCGAGGATTTCTGGCCGCACAGCCAGGACTTTGACAAAAGCACAGGTGATGCCGTGGCCGCACGAGCGCGCTCGAACGCTATCGATCACCCGCGTTCTGGCGGCGGACGAAACAACGCAACGCATTCTCCGTCCTGCGCGCCGCTCCCCTCACGCGCGCCCCACCCCCGACCCCCCTCTGGAGACCGCATTGACGGCACCCGCCCCTCTCCGCGCAGTTCCCGCATTCGCGCGGGTGTGCAGCGCATCGGCGGCAACCTCGCCGGGATGGTGATGCCCAACATCGGCGCGTTCATCGCCTGGGGCCTCATCACGGCGCTGTTCATCCCCACCGGCTGGTTCCCCAACGAGACCCTCGCCCAGCTCGTCGAACCGATGATCATGGTGCTACTGCCGGTGCTCATCGGCTACACCGGCGGGCACATCGTGCACGGCCAGCGCGGAGCGGTCGTCGGCGCCACCGCGACCGTCGGCATCGTCGCCGGCGCCGACGTGCCCATGTTCCTCGGAGCGATGGTCGTCGGCCCGCTCGCCGCCCAGATCGTCAAGCTCTTCGACCGCCTCGTCCAGCACCGCGTGCAGGTCGGCTTCGAGATGCTGGTGAACAACTTCAGCGCGGGCATCATCGGCGGGGCGATGGCCGTCTTCGGCATGCTCACCATCGGCCCACTGGTGGAAACGCTGGCCACCGCTCTGGGCGCCGGGGTGCAGTTCCTGGTCGACCTGCACCTGCTCCCCATCGTCTCGCTCCTCGTCGAGCCCGCGAAGGTGCTGTTCCTCAACAACGCGATCAACCACGGCATCCTCGGCCCGCTCGGGGCCACCGACGCCGCCGCGACCGGCCAGTCCATCGCCTTCCTCATCGAGACCAACCCCGGCCCGGGCCTGGGGCTGCTGCTCGCCATCCTGTTCTTCGGCACGCGCACCGCGCGCACCTCCGCCCCCGGCGCGATCATCATCCACTTCCTGGGCGGAATCCACGAGATCTACTTCCCCTACGTGCTCGCCCAGCCCCGACTGGTCTTCTCGGTCATCGCGGGTGGTGCGTCGGGCGTACTCGTGTTCATGCTGAGCGGGGCGGGCCTGGTCGCGACCCCGTCACCGGGCAGCATCATCGCCTACATGGCCGTCACCCCCAAGGGCGGCCACCTCGCCGTCCTGGCGGGCGTCGCCATCTCCGCGCTCGTGTCGTTCCTCGTCGCCGCCGCGCTGCTGCGCTTCGGCCGCGACGAGCGCACGGCCCGGTCCACCACCTCACCGGAGGCTTCCTCGTGAACACCATCAACGGATCCGACGTCCGCCGGGTCATCATCGCCTGCGACGCGGGGATGGGCAGCAGCGCCCTGCTCACGTCGCAGCTCTCCCAGGCGCTCGCCCCCTACGGCGTCGAGGTCGGGCACGCGCCCGTCGATCGCGTCCCCGCCGACGCCGATGTGGTGCTGTGCCACCAGGCGCTGGCCGACCGCGCGCGGGCCAGCGCGCCCAGTTCGGTCGTGAAGACCTTCACGGTGTTCCTCGGGGACCCCGTGTTCGACGAGATCGTGGCGTCCATCAAGGCGAACGCCCGGCTCACCGGCTGACGCCCGCGGTTCGGTCGACCATCCGGTCCGCCTGGACCGGCCCGAGCGGCGGCGTCAGCGCCGACGGCGGGGGACCGCGACCCGCTGCAGGTCCGCGGCGAGCACGATATCGCCGTCGAACTCCGCACCCGCCTCAGCGAGGAAGCGGGCGTCGTCGGCGGGCTCGTACCGCTCGGAGATGTGCGTCAACACCATCCGCCGGACCCCCGCCTCCGCCGCGATCCGACCCGCCTCGGCCGCCGTCAGGTGGGCGTAGTCCGCCGCCAGCGCCGCCTCGGACTCCAGGTAGGTCGACTCGATCACCAGCAGATCGGCGTCCTGGGCCAGCCGCACCGCGTTGGCGCACGCCGCGGTGTCCATGATGAACGCGAACACTTGGCCCCGCCGCGTCTCGGCGCACTCCTCCAGGTGCACGAGATCGCCCGCGGCGTTGCGCACCTGCCCGTCCTCCAGGAGCCTGCGGATCGCCGGACCGTGGACGCCCCGCGCCGCGAGCCGTTCGGGCAGCATGCGCGAGCCGTCGGGCTCGGCCAGCCGGTACCCGTAGGTCGGGAGCCGGTGGCGCAGCGGGCGCGCCGTCACAATGAGTTCCCCGCTACCCGTCCCCTCGGGCTCCCCGGTCAGGACCGTCTCCTCGCCGACGACCGGCTGCTCGGCGATGACGTCGGTGTCGCTGAAGGCCGTGGCGTGGCGGAGGCGGCGCCAGTACTCCTCACCCTCCCAGGGGAACACCGCGTGCACCGTGTGTCCGACCTTGTCGCGCGCGATCCGCTGCACGACCCCCGGGACCCCGAGGCAGTGGTCGCCGTGGAAGTGCGTCACGCAGATGCGGGTGATGTCGTGCGCCGAGAGCCCCGCGTAGCGCATCTGCCGCTGCGTGCCCTCGCCTGGGTCGAACAGGATTCCGTGGGAATCCCACCGCAAGAAGTAGCCGTTGTGGTTGCGCCGCTTGGTCGGCACGGCGCTGGAGCTGCCCAAGACCACGAGTTCTCGCGCTGACATGGGCGACATCATCGCAGCTCAAGCAGGCGGAAACGAATCGGTTTTCGCCGCGACGAACGGACGACCGATGGATTCCGGCTTCGGCGGGATCCGGCCAAAGCCATTTTCCCGCCCCGATCCGCGTTGCTTCTTTCGTCGGCCCGACCTGCGCATTCGCCCCGCATACCCGCGAACAAACAGCGGGAATCCGGGCACTCTCGGGCGATCTCCGGCAATTGATCTGAACCGTGCCTTCCACGGCTCCGTGTGGAGGTGGAACAAAGACGCGGCGGACGGCTTCGGGCGGGATTCCCGGCAGACGTCCGTGGTGGCGACTCGACGGAGAGGACATTCCCGTGCGACGCACGAAGAAGCTCATGCCCCTGGCAGTCGGGCTCATCGCGACCCTGTTGCTCGCCGGCTGCCAGAACGGCGACGACGCGGAATCCCTGAACCCGGCCAGTGATGGCCAGCAGAGCGAAGCCGAACAGGACGGCTACGGCGACGAGAGTAAAAAGAAGTCCGACCTGGCCTCGCCGACCAAGCTCAAGGTGAAGGAGGACGCCGAACTCGGCCAGATCGTCGTCGACGACAAGGGCTTCACGCTCTATCGGTTCGACAAGGACACCGCCGACCCGCCGACCTCCAACTGCGACGCCGAGTGCGAACAGAAGTGGCCCCCGGTGTGGGCCGGTGACGAGGTCACCATCGAGGGCGGTGACAACTCCAGGACCGGCACCCTGGAGTGGGAGAACGGCCAGGAGCAGGTGACGCTGGGCGGATGGCCGCTGTACTACTACGCCGGTGACACCGCTCCCGAGCAGACCAACGGCGATGCCATGGGCGACGCCTGGTGGGCGGTCAGCCCCTCGGGCAAGAAGGCCAAGGACGACAACGGCGCCGAGGGCGAAAGCGGAGACGAGGGCGCGGCCGCGGAGGAGCAGAACAGCGCCGCCGGCGGGGACAACGGTGGCGGTGGCGGAGAGCGCCAGTGGTCACCCGGCACGACCGTGCTGAAGACCAAGAAGGACGACAAGCTCGGCGAGATCATCGTCGACGGCGAGGGCCGGACGCTCTACCGGTTCGACAAGGACACCGCCGACCCGCCCGCCACCAACTGCGACGCCGAGTGCGAGGAGAAGTGGCCGCGGCTCATGGCCGGCAAGGACGTCGTGCTGGACGGACAGAAGGTCAAGTGGGACGGAAGCGACTCCGAGATCGGTCTCCTGGAGTTCCCCGACGGCTCCTGCCAGGTGACGCTGGGCGGATGGCCGCTGTACTACTACGCCGGTGACGAGAAGGCCGGCGACATCAAGGGCGAGGGTGTCGGCGACGTCTGGTGGACCGTGAACGCTACCGGCAAGCGCGCCAAGGACGACGACGGCAGTGGTGCGGACGCCTCCGCCGACAAGGGAGAGGGCGGCGGAGACGCCAAGTCCTACGGCGGTGGCGGCGGGTACTAAACCCGGGCTCCGCCCCTGCCACCTCACCAGACCGGGGTGCCGTGCGGGCCTGGCACGGCACCCCCTCGTGTGTCCGAGGTCGGGCATCGTCGCTCGCTCCTTTGGTGCCCCTCCCGAACACACGAATGCGGCGGCCCCTTCCGTCCGGGGTCGCCGCGTCGCTGTGCCATACCGCGGGCTGATCCTGGGCCGCATCGGCTGATCACCTGCCCACCTCTCCCGAGCCTCCGCCTCGCGGACGGCGTGCCCGCTGCCGATTTCGGCCACGCTCGGGGTATTGCCGGGCTTGTCCGCAGGCGACACAGTCGCACTGTCAGGACGCATGAGACCGCCGGGGTCTCGTGCGCCATCGTGGATCGAGGAGCCCTCACATGGACTCACGCTCCAGAACCGCCCTCATCGTCGGAGCATCCGCGCTTGCCGCGTTCGGCGGCAGTGGAATCTGGCTGGTACTGCGCGATGAACATCGGGGGCGTGAGAGTGGAGAAGCCATGGGGAAGTTGACGCTGGTGCCGCGGGACGACGGCACGGATGTCTTGCATGTCGTCGATTCTGCGAACGGGGCACTGGTGGGCCAGGCGATTCCCAGCGACGTCTATCCGGGGAAATGGCGGGCAGCGGTGAGGGATCCCGGGGCCGGCTTCAGCTTCGTGTGCGAGACCGGGGCCGGAGAGAAGTTGGTCGACCGCTCGCAGAACGGGACCGAGACCTTCGGCAGCGCGAAGAAGGCGAAGGAAGCCATCGCGCGGCACAGAATGTACTGAGAAGCCGGTCGGGGCTCGCAAAGACCGTCGAGCGCACTGCGCCGCACTCGCCGAACGGCGTGGGGCGGCATGGTCGCGTCGAGGTTTCCCCCTATGTCGGCGCGAGGACACCGTCAAGGGCGGGACGGCCTTGGGCCCTGCAGGAGGCGGCGTCCTCGCGTTCGGGCTCGCTCACCCGGCCTACGGCGCGCTTGAACTCGGGGCACTCGATGAGGGGCGTGTGTTCGCAGACGGCGGCGTGCCGCAGGCTGTCGCGCAGGCGTACCAGTCGGTCGATGGTCTCCTCCACCTCCTGGGCCTTGTCCGCCAGGCGTTCGCGCAGCACCCTGTCTTCGGGGGTGGCCGCGAGGAAGGCGCCGACCTCGGCGATGCTGAACCCCGCTCTGCGCGTGCAGTTGATCAGCCCGAGCCGGTGCATCACATCGGGCCGGTAGGCGCGGCGCAGTCCGTTGCGCGCCACCGGGGCGATGAGTCCCTTCTTCTCATAGAACCGCAGTGCCGACGGGGCCAGACCCGAACGCCGCGCCACCTCACCGATGTCCAGCAGCCCCTCCAACTCCTGACCTGCCTCGGCGCCCGCCGCTGCCGCGACGTCGTCGGGCGTCGATCCGCGCTCCAGCCCGTGTCCACTGTCCCTACCCATGCTCTGTCTCCCACCCGACATTGACTTGAACCGGACTTCAAGTCGCAGTGTAGGCGCATGCGGATTCACCACCTCAACACCGGGTCAATGCATCAGATCGATCCCACCTACGACGGCGTGAAGCCCCGCCGGGTCGTGTGCCACTCCCTGTTGGTCGAACGCGACGATGACGGACTGGTCCTGATCGAGACCGGGCTGGGCCTCAACGATGTGCACGATCCCCGCCGCTCCTTGGACGCAGAGTGGATGGAGCTGGCCGGTCCGGTGCTCGACCCCGACGAGACCGCGGTCCGGCAGGTCACCGCCCTGGGGTACGAGCCGACCGACGTCCGCGACATCGTCCTGACCCACCTGGACGTGGACCATGCGGGCGGACTCCCCGACTTCCCCTGGGCCCGGGTCCACGTCACGGAGGAGGAGCTGCGCGCCGCCCGAGCCGAGGCACCCGATCCCCGGTATCGGCCCGCCCACTGGTCCCACCGGCCGCGCTGGACCACCACCCCGGCCGACGGCGGCCAGCCGTGGTTCGGACTCGACGGTGCCCGTGAGCTGGACGGGCTGCCACCCGACATCCTTCTGCTCCCACTCGGCGGGCACACCCTCGGCCACGCCGGGGTCGCGGTGTGCGACGGCGACCGGTGGCTGCTGCATGCCGGAGACGCCTACTACTACCACCGCGAGCTCGATGCCGAATCTCCGCACGGCCATCCGCTGTTGGACGTCGTGCAGCTGGGCGCCCAGGTGGACGAAGCGCAACGGCTATCCACCCAGGAGGCGCTGAGGACGCTGGTCCGCGACCATGGCGACCAGGTCATCGTGTTCAGCGCCCACGACCCCTGGGAGCTCCACCGCCACCGGCAGGACTCCACTTCATGGCGCTGATGGAGACAGGAGAACCCCGTGGCACGACGATGCGGCGGCCCAACGCTCTCTGTGCGGGGCCGCCGCATAACTCGCTGTCAGGACCAAGCGGCTGCCACCATGGGCGCGCAGCGGTCCGGCCAGGTCAGACTTCGACGCGCAGGAAGCGGTCACCCTCGAAGTTCCACACCTCCACGGCCTCGACGTCCTCGGGGGCGATGAGGGCAGCGCCCTCCAGCGTGGTTCCCTCCTCGCCGTCAGCGGAAGTCAGCCAGCTCCCGGCGACCTCGCGTTCCTTGTTCTTTCCGGTCACGACGAGGCGGCACTTCTCCCCGGCGGGGATCCCGGAGATCGCCGCGTTGACGCGGACCCACCCCTTGGCGGGCTCTATCGTGACCTCTCCATTGGCTCCCGTCAGCGGGTCCTCTCCGGAGACGGTCACGGTTCCCTCGGGGGCGTCGGGTGGCTCCGTGGGTGCGGAGGGACTGGGGGCCGTCTGCGGGGGCACGTCGGGGCCCATGCCCCGTCCGGCCGCCACACCGCCACCGACGAGTACGGCCGCTGCGGCCGCCGCCGCGACCGACACGAGCACTCGGCGCCGCCGCCCCGCGCTCGCACGCTCCTCTCGGACACTGCGCAGTGTGCGCTGCAGCAACAGGTCGCCCCCCTCCGGCGGCCCGGTGAGCATCGCCTCTGGGGGCAGATCGCCGAGTGTCTCCTTCATTTCACGGAGTCCCGCCACCTCGCTGCGGCATTCGGCGCAGTCCGCCGCATGCCGCTCCACGACGGCCGCCTCTTGGGGATCCAGCGTGCCCAGGACATAGGCACCGAGAAGGTAGCCGTCCTGGTGTCGCGTGCCGCTCATCCCGCTGCCTCCTTCAGCACGACCTCTCGGCTCCTGAACATGTCTCTGAGCGCTCTGAGCGCGTAGTGGGACCGAGACTTGACCGTACCGGGTGGGACGCCCAGCACTTTGGCCGCCTCTCCGACGCTCCGGTCCCGGAAGTAGACCTCGACCAGCACGTCGCGGTGGTCGCCGGACAGCTGGTCGAGGGCCTCCATGACGACCATCGAGTCCACGACGGAATCGGCGTGGTCGCTCTCGACGGCGCTGATGGGTGTCTCGGCGACTTCCTTGGGGCGCGCCTCACGCGCTCGTATGCGGTCGGTGATGATGTTGCGGGCGACCGTGAGGAGCCACCCGCGCACCGAGCCTTTCCCGCTCACCAGGGCTTCAGAATGGCGCCATGCCCGGATAAGGGTTTCCTGGACGACGTCCTCCGCTGCCGCCCGGTCGCCTGTCAGCCGGGTGGCATAGGCCAGTAACGCGCGTCCGTGCTCCTCGTAGAGCGTCCGAATCAACGCCTCGTCGGAGGCCGTCATCCGGTCGCGGGACAACGCACGTGTCATCCCTACACTCCCTCCTATCCGGTGCGGATGGCACCGGCAGAACCGCATCGGCTCGTGTGGGACACGACTGCGGGTCAGGTTCGGTTCAACGGGGGTGCGGCCGATGAGCAGCAAATGTGGTGCCGAGGACCCAGCGTGCGGGCGGGGTCGTCGAAACCGCTCCGGCCGCTGTCACAAGGTGGGGTCGATCGCGAACGGGCGGGGCAGCTCGGGGAGCCGGGATCACGGGATATCGAGCCAGCTTCCGCGTGCCAGACGGCGTCAGTATGGCAACGCCATCGGCCGAGCCGAGAGGGGTGACCTCCCTCCGCGGAGGGGGTCTGGAATGAATCCGCCCAGGTCAGGCGCGATGCGGTGGCAGCGGTACGAGCGCGGCGGCGCCTGCGGCGAGGCTGCGACCGGGTATGCCCAGTCCTTCCGGTGGCACTCCGAATGTCGAGACCCGTGGCGGTGCCGGTGGACGGCGGGCCAGGGGGTGGGGGGAAGTGGTCATTGGGGGGTCTTCCCGGTCGGGGGGTCGGGAGCGACCCATAATGGCAGCGCCGTCCTGGGGTGGTCTAGAGGCTCATGTGGCTGATGCCGGATTTGGAGCAGGATCCGAACCGGCGGGGCCGCCACCTCTGTCACATCGCACAGCTCTGGCAGCGCTAGTCACCGACGAGCACGGCCCCCGCGAGCTTGCGCGGTGCGCTCCCGTGGATCTCGTGACCTCATTTGGGGCCGATGGATCAGGGGTTAGCGCTCCTTCTCCCGGTCCGCCTCGCGGTACCAGCGGTCGAGCAGCTCAGGCAGCTGGTCGAAGAGGAAGGCGTAGAAGTCGTGCATCCGCTTGAGGCGCTGCCCGGCGATGCTGTCCTCGCCGGTGGCCTCCAGCCCGGCCCGCGCCGCCTCCTGCATGGCCCCCACGATGTGGTTCTGCTTGGTGAACAGGGTGGCCCAGGCGTCCTTGCGGAGGCGGTGGTGGTCGCGTCGGCTGTTGGCGACGGGAACGCGTTCGAGGAGACCGACCGTGGTCAGCATCTTGATCGCGCCGGAGACCGATCCCGCACTGACGCCGAGCTCCTCGGCAACCTCGCCCTGGGTCAGGGTGGGCTGCTCGGTGAAGAGGAAGGCCGCCAGTACGCGGGCGGTCATGCGCTGCATACCGCCGTCGGTGAGGATCAGGGCCAACCGCTCGGCCGTCTGTCGTCGATCCTGCTCTGCGGACAATCCCTTTGTCTCCGTTCCTCCGCCTGTCGGCTTCTGACCTGCACCTCGAAGGATAGCCAAGATTCCGGAACCATGGAGTCTTCAGAAATTTCTGAAAATCGGATAGTGTGGTTCTCATCGAGCCCGCGAGCGAGCGGATGCCGATGGTGTGCCGGGAAGTCTGGTCGGCGAGTGATGTCCATCCCGTACTGCGGGCCACCACGGACCACGGAGGAATTGCCCGATGAACGCCACCAACCCGACCCCGACCGGCGCCGACGACAGGATCGACCTGGGCACCCCCGAGCTGACCCGCGACCCGTTCACCGCGTACTCGAAGCTGCGGGAGCAGGGCGCCGTGCTGCCCGGAAAACAGGCCGTGATCGGTGATCCCACGTGGATCGTCACGCGCTACGACGACGTCAAGACCGTGCTGGCCGACGCACGCTTCGTCAAGGACCGCACGTCCATCCCCGGCTTCGAGGCTGACGACAGCCGGTTCCGGTTTTTAACCGCCTTCGGCCTCCCCGAGGAGTACATGGGGTACATGGTCAGCCTGCTGGACCTGGACGGCGAGGAGCACACGCGGCTGCGCAAACTCGTGTCCCGTACGTTCACCGTGCGCCGGATCAGCGAGCTGCGACCCCGGATGGAGGAGATCGTCGACGGACTCCTCGACCGACTCCCTGAGCAGGCCGACGAGAACGGTGTCGTGGATCTGCTGAACCAGTTCGGCTACCCGTTCAGCATGACCGTCATCTGCGAGCTGGTCGGTATCGATGAGGAGGACCGGGCGGCGTGGCTTGGGTTCGGAGAGCAGCTGGGCTCCGAGGACCCCGCTGAGTTCGCCGGAGCTGTGCGGGGAGTGATCGACCACGTCCATGCCCTGATCGAGCGCCGCCGCAACGAGCCCGCAGAGGACCTGCTGACGGGGCTCATTCGGACGCATGACGAGGACGGTGACCGGCTCACGGACGCCGAGATGGTCACCATGATCTTCACGCTCGTCATGGCGGGGTACGGCACCACCGCCTCCTTCATCGCCAATGGGACGGTCGACCTTCTCACCCACCCCGACCAGTTCGAGCTGCTCAAGCGCGAGCCCGAGCTCATGCCCCGCGCGGTTCACGAGCTGCTGCGCCGGGTTCCGCCCGCCCAGTTGGTCGGGGTCCGGTACGCAGCCGAGGATGTCGAGATCGGCGGCACGACGATCAAGCAGGGCGACGGCGTGACAGCGATCCTGGGCGCGGCCAACTTCGATCCGCGCCAGTTCGACGAGCCGGACACGCTCGACATCAGGCGGGAGTCGGCGGGGCGAAGGGAGACACACGTTTCCTTCAGCCACGGCGCGCACTACTGCCTGGGCGCGGCCTTGGCCCGCCAGGAGAGCGAGGTCGCCTTCACGAAGCTGTTCGAGCGGTTCCCGAACATCATGCTGGCCGTTGGCCCTTCCGAGCTGCCCCGGTCCCACCAGCCGGGTGCCTGGATGCTGGAGGAGCTGCCGGTTCGGCTCTGAACCGGATAGTCAGAAACGGGCGAGAAGAGCGGTCCGGAGAAATCGCCTGTGGGGTGGTGCGCTATAGCGCACCACCCCACAGGTCGTACTCAGCCGCGGTCGACAAGGGGGTTGAGGGCCGAGGCTGCGGACGCGTCGGCCTTGGCCTGGGCTTGTGCCTGGGTGAGGACATCCACGATCGGGCCGACCATGGAGGGGTCGATGTCCAGGGTGACGCGCTCGTGCACTCCGAAGGACAGGGCGATCACCTCGCCTGCCCCCTCCGACCGGCAGTTCACGGTGGTACCGGCCGGGACTCTGATGCTGGAGTACGTACTGAGAGCGTCGTCGCTAAAGAGGCTGGTCACGGCGTAGACCTCGCTTCCGGCGATATGGTCAGGCTACGGAAAGCCAGCGATCACCAAGACTTGTTATAGCTTGGCTAACGCTTACAATAAGCCGTAAATGCCGATTCCGTCAGCGCTTCAGCGAAGTTCGTCGTGGTGGAGGTAAGAAGATGGCGAGGGCCAAGCCGACGGTTGCACGCCGACAGCTGGGCCTGACCCTGAGACGACTCCGAGAGCAGGCGCGACGCTCCCAGGTACAGACCGGCAATGCCATTGGTAGGACCGCTGCCAGAATCAGCCAGGTGGAAACGGGTGCCGGATCGTTGAGCGCTGACGATCTGACGGCCCTGCTGGACTTCTTTGGTGTCGAGGGCGAAGAACGAAAGACCGTGCTCTCTATCGGAACTGAGGCGCGTCGCCGTAGCCGTCGGGCCCCCTACACCGATTCGCTACCTGGATCTTTCCAACGACTGGCGGACCTTGAAGCCGACGCAGTCGAGATTTGCTCCTATGAAGCAGGCATCGTTCCAGGTCTTCTGCAGTCCCCCGATTACGCCCGGGCTACGATCCGGTCCTGCGACGGTATGTGGTGGGAGGAGTCGGAGCAGGAGATTGAGGACCGCATCGCCTTCCGCCAGAAGCGACAGCGCCGAGTATTCGACGCCGAGGCTTCCAAGCGACTCTCATTCGTCTTCACAGAGGACACCTTGGAGCATGAGATGGGCGGTCCGTCCGTGATGCGCGGCCAGATCCTGCACATACTTCAGCTGATGGAGAAGCTTCCGAATCTCAGCGTCCGAGTGATTCTTTCGGAAACCAAGAACAACCCACTACTGGGTGGTGGGATCATCGTCCTTGGATACAGTGATGCGCCGAGTATCGGCTGTGCAACAGTCGTCTTTGGGCCCTGCACCTATCATGACGATGAAGACGACACACAAGCACTGAAGCGGGGATTCCGTCGAGCGTCTGAGCTGGCATTAAACGTGCAGGACTCCCGCGAACTGCTTGTTCGTCAGCTAAAGGAGAGTTGGACATGAGGCATACGACCGGCTGGTTCAAGAGTAGTTACAGCGCCGGAGGTAGCAATGCCTGTGTGGAGGTCCGAATCTCCCGCGAAGGTATTGACGTCCGTGACTCGGTGAATCCGACGAGGTCTACTCTCGCCTTCAGCGACGCCGAATGGCGGGCGTTCCTTACGACTGTAGAGGACGGTCGGAGATGAGGCATGCCAGCGATTGGCTAAAGAGCAGCTACAGCGCTGGGGCGAGCAATGCCTGCGTGGAGGTATGCATCTCCCCGAGGAGAATCGACCTACGCGACTCCACTCACCCCACCGGTCCCGTCCTCACCTTCGACGACGTTGAATGGAACGCCTTTCTGAGAGGTCAGGCGGTGACGGGGAGACCCGCCGAGCGCCATTCGAGGATTCCCTCCTCGAGTAGCGCCGCATCGCGGCCGTTGGCGGTGAGCAGTCGCACGGCGTCGTACGACATCACGCAGTAGCGACCCCGGCAGTAGGCAACGACCTCGGTGTCCTCGGGGATCTCGGCCAGGCGATCGGCCAGCTCCTCCAGCGGTACGGACACTGCGCCGGGGATGTGCCCGGCGGCATACTCGTCGGCCGGGCGCACATCGAGCACCATCGCCCGGCCGGAGGTGGCCGCGGCCATGAGCTCGTCGCGGCCGACCATGCGCAGGTCGGTGTCGTCGAGGTGGGCGCGGCGTGTGGCCTCGACCTCGGCCCGATGCGCATCGGCCACCCGGCACAACAGCGAGGTGAGCGCGGCGACGTCGTCACCGGCCAGCCGGTAGAAGATCTTCGTCCCTTCGTTGCGCGCGGCCACCAGCCCCGCCTGGCGGAGGACCTGGAGGTGGGCCGAGGCGGTGGTGAGCTTCAGCTGTGCGGCGTCGGCGAGCTCCTGTACCGGACGCTCGGCCTGGGCCAGTAACAGCAGAATCTCCAGGCGTTTGCCATGCGCGAGGGCCTTGCCCGTGGCGGCTACTGCACTGAAGAGGTCGGTATGGTCCATGCTCGCACCTCGCTTTTCCATAATTCCATGGAATAATATGCGACTGATACCGCCGGTGCCACCCCCTTGCCGTCAGGTGCGGCGAGAAGCACAGGTGGGGGCGAGGAAGGGAGAGGACACGAGCATGAGTGACGATCTGGGGCAGGCTCAGCACGATCACTGGCAGAACGTCTATGAGCGCAGCCCGCACATGTACGGTTCCGAGCCCTCAGCGGCCGCCCGGCACGCCGCCGAGCAGTTCTCGGCCGGTGGCGCGCGCACGGTGCTGGAGCTGGGTGCCGGGCACGGCCGCGATGCCCTGTGGCTGGCCGAGCAGGGCTTCGCCGTCCAGGCCACCGACTTCAGCGCCACCGCCGTGCGACAGCTGGAGTCCGCGGCCGTCGAGCGAGGGATCGACGACCGCGTGCACACTCACGTCCACGATGTGCGTCGCCCGCTGGCCTTCGCCGATGCCAGCATTGACGGGGTCTTCGCGCACATGCTGCTGTGCATGGCTCTGTCCACCGCCCAGATCCACGCCGTTGTCACGGAGATCGGCCGAGTGCTGCGCCCGGGCGGGCCCCTGGTCTACACGGTCCGCCACTCCGGAGACGCCCACTACGGCACCGGGATCTCCCACGGCGATGACATCTACGAGCACGGAGGCTTCGCCGTGCACTTCTTCGGCCGCACGCTGGTCGACGACCTGGCCCGCGGCTGGCATCTGGAAGAGGTCCACTCCTTCACCGAGGGTGAGCTGCCGCGCCGACTGTGGCGGGTGACCATGGTCAGGCGCTGAGACTCCTTCCCCCGATCTCAGCTGGGGACCTCGCGTGCTGACGACGGGCTGGCAGGTCGACGCCGTGTGGTCACCCAATTGGCACCACGCGCCCGGAAATGAACCGATGGCTGAGCCGGGGACGGCCGTGCCCGCGATGATTCCGCGAGCCGGAACCCGCACAACCGGCGCGCCGAATATTTCTTCACAAATCATTGAAAGTTCAATGGTGACTCGCCAGAGTGAGCGGTGCATTTCCTCCATTTCCCCCACACCGGAGGTCACGTGTCCCGCTCAATCGCCGCTGTCACAGCGGCGCTGCTCTTCCTCGCGTCTCTCACCGCATTCGCGCCCGCGCAGTCTCCCGCGAAGGCGGCCCAAGGCGGCAGCATCTCTGTCCTCACCTACAACATCGCCGGGCTCCCCGAGATCGGCACCGACCAGAGGCCCAGTGTCAACACGCCGATCATCGGTGAGCGCATCGGCCGCAACGACATCGTCCATGTTCAGGAGGACTTCAACTACCACGCGGCGCTGTACGCGGCCAACGACCACCCGCACCGCACCCCCACCAGCGGGGGTGTCCCGTTCGGAGACGGCCTGAACACCCTCTCCCACTACCCCTACAGCGACTTCGAGCGGGTGAAGTGGGAGGACTGCAACGGTGTCGACTGTCTGACACCCAAGGGCTTCACCTTCTCGCGGATCCGCCTGACCGAAGGCGTCTACCTGGATTTCTACAACCTCCACACCAACGCGGGCGTTTCGTCAGCCGACCTCGCCGCGCGCCGCTCGAACATCACCCAGCTGTCGGACTACATTCAGCGCAACTCCCGAGACAACGCGGTCATCGTCATGGGAGACACCAACACCCGCTACACGCGCGCCAAGGACAACATCCGCGAGCTTGTCGACGACAACGGCCTGACCGATGCCTGGGTGGTGACCGAGCACGGCGGCCAGCCGCCCGCAGCGGGCGACCCCGCGCTGGTGTGCGACCCGGAGGCGCTGGTCGACGACTGCGAGGTCGTGGACAAGATCCTGTTCCGCGGCGACGCGTTCATCGACCTGGAGCTCACCGCCTACGCCAACGACCACACCGACTTCCTCGACAGCGCGGGCGAGATGCTGTCCGACCACTTCCCGCACTCGGCCGAGTTCACGTGGACGACGGACGACGCCATCCAGATGAGCGATGTCGCGGGTGGCCCGCACGGCACTCCCTTCACCGACATCGCCCGCGTCGCGGCGGACGCACAGCCGACCGCGCTCACCCTCCGGGGCGGATCGCGCCTTGACGCGATCGGGATGGCTTACGCCGACGGCACCCGCACCGGCCACGGCGGTACCGGAGGGACCTCCGCCGAGCTCATCCTGGAGGCGGGAGAAAGCCTGACCTCGGCGACCCTCTTCACCGGCAAGAGGAACGACCACACCCGCGTCTTCTCCGCCGAGTTCCGCACCGACCGGGGCCGCACCCTGACGGTGGGCACGCCCACCGACGACACGGTCACGTACACCGCACCGGCGGGATGGCGCATCGCCGGATTCCACGGCCGCGCGGGCGACGAAGTGGACAAGGTCGGTCTCATCTACACACCGATCTCCTGACCACCGACCATCACGGCCGGACACGACGTGGGCGGGCCTGCGGGACTGTGCTCCGCGGGTCCACCCACGTTCACATGCGCGCCGCTACCGCTCCCCCACGGATCTGCTGAAACTCCGTGAAACAGTGAAGGAACCGCGGTGAGTGCTGTGGCCCGCACGATGGGCGTCGCCGCGGCAATCGAGTCCGCCGCGGTGACGACGGGGGAGCAATAGGACCAGGCCATTCCTATCGAATGCGGCGATCGCGGCGCTCGGGTTGCGCACGTCGTTCGGTGCAGCGAGGTGGGGATGGAGATGGAGGGGCGGGGCTTGCCAAGGGCGACCGGCTTCGTGGCCGTCGTTGCTGTCAGGCGGTGGTGTCCAGGACGAAGTCGAACTCCGCCGCCTTGGATGAGCCGACATCGCGAACCTGCATCAGCAGGCGGGAGTCGAAGATCGGATCCGTACTGTTGCGCGGCTCGCCGGGGAAGTACAGCTGGGTCGTCAGTACCGGGCGGGACGGTGCCTGGACCTTCACATGGAGGTGTCGGGTCCGGCTCGGGTACAAGCCCGGGACGATCGTGGACAGCCGGAAGGCGCCGTCGGCTCCGGTGAACTGGTGGCCGCGGTAGCGGTACCCCACGTTGTCGTAGACGCCCGCGTCGTCGGCCTGCCAGAAGTCCAGCAGGGCGCCGGCCACCGGGCGGCAATCGAGGGCGAAGACATATCCGGAGACGGTGAGCAGGGTCCCGGGATCGCCGGGGATCACCAGGTCGGAGCGCTGCGGGGAGTTGGGCTTGAAGTAGGGCCCCTCGATCTGCGGGGGCGTCGGATCGTCGCCGTCGTCGCAGGACGGGGTGGGCGCCAGCGAGCGCGAGTCGGCGACGCGGTCGCGTGCCAGGGCGGGGGCGGCGCCGGTCGTGCCCAGAAGTGCGGCCGCGGGGCTCGCGACCAGGGCGGCTTTCAGTACGGTCTTGCGGCTGGGGCCCGCGGTTTCCGGGCCGGATCGGTCGGTGCTGTCTGCCACGGTGCGCTCCTCGTGCTGTCACTGGGTACACGGGTCGTGCTGTCGTCGAAGACACGGGGCCCGGCCGGGACGCCCTTGGGTGAGGACGACACTACGGTCGGTGGCACGGGGCGGGCGATGGACTAACGGTCGCGACCGTGGTGTATTTCGACACCGGCATAGGACCGGCTCCGGAACTCGCCGGGGCTGATGCCCGTCTCGCGGCGGAAGAACCGGCAGAAGTAGGCGGGATCGGAGAAACCGGCGCCCCGGGCCACCGCGGCGATGGTCATCTCGGTACCGGACAGCAGGCGCTTGGCCTCCAGCACCCGGGCGTCGCGGAGCAGCCTGCCGGGGGTACGGCCGGTGGCCCCTTTGACCGCGCTGGCCAGATAGCCCGACGTCACGCCGAGCTCGGCGGCCATCTGTCCGACCGAGCGGCCGACGGCAGTACCTCCGGGCCGGTCGAGCAAACGCAGGAAGCGCGCGGCCAGACGGCTGGCCTGGTCCGCCGGTGTCGGCGACGCGGACCCCCGACGTGTTGGGTCTCGGGCCGGGACCCCACGGGCGGGCAGGCGTGCCGTTCGGGTCAGCAGGATGTGTAGGTAGGCCCGCACGACCGAGGCCATGCCGGGTCGTCGAGCACGGGATTCGCGCAACATCTCGGCGAACACGGCCGCGGTGTCGGCCTCCGCCGCAGGATCCAGCACCTGCCACGGGCGCTCGACGGCCAGCCGGCGCAACAGTTCGCGGTCGGCGGGGCGGTCGAGCAGGAAGGCGTCCTCCAACAGCAGCACATGGCCGTCCAGCCCGCGGACTCGGTCCCAGTAGTGCACCTGCCCCGCGGCCATGATCCCGAGATTGGGCGGTTCGATTGGCCAGTGGTGCAGGTCGATGACGTGGCTGCCGCGACCGCCGGTGACATGGACGATCTCGTGGAACGTGTGCCGGTGGGGAAACGACGCCCGGGAGAGCGGGCCGAGGGAGTCGAAGGTCCCGACGGCGAACGGGAACAGGTGCGGGGCGGGCACCTCGAGCCGGTGCAACTCCAACGCGGAAGCGGACTCCATGGGCGCTCACCTACCCAGCCCGCGATCCCCTCATTGCGACGAAGGGACCCGTGGCGTCAGCGGCCGCCCCACAGAATTCTCCAAACAATTCTGGGGGAGCTGTCGATCAGGTCGTCACCCGTTCGACGAAAGGGTGAGTCGTCCGCCCATCGTCCTGCGCTGACGCGATGACGCCAGCCGGGTCGTCGGCGGGACTCAGGCCGACGGTCTGCTCCAGCCAGGCCAGGTAGTGCTCGTTTTCCACGAGGTCATCGCATTCGCGGATACCGAAGCATTCCCATTCGATGTCCGGCTCGCGGTCGGTCGGCAGCGCACCAAGGAGTTGAAGGAACTCCCGCACGTTACGGGCGACAATGTGGACACCGCCCTCGTCGCCCACGGGACCTCCATGGATGATCGCTGCGGGGTGCCACGAAGGCTAGCGTCGGGGGACGACAGACCGTCGCGGCAGCCGTCCCACCCAGCTCAGGCGGTCTTGACCTGGGTGTTCTGAGCGGCAACGATCCGCCACTCTCCTTCGTCTCCTTCCTCTTCCCTAGCCAGGACGTACACAGGGCGACCCTCGGGCAGTTCGGGAAGCGGTCGGCCATCGAGGTCGACCGGCCGCTGGTGGACGTTGACGACGGCCACATCGGGACGGACGAACAGGATGCGGACGACGTGGTAGGTGGCGGTCGACTCCTTCATCGCCCCGGGCAGCACCTTGTGAGTGAATTCGCTGATCACATCCCACCCCGACATGCGTACGCCGTGGGCGGTGGTCCAGACAGGGGCGTGCTTGCTGAACAGTTCCATGAACGCACCGGGCAGTTCGTTGAGGTCGTCGAACACCACGTCGCCAACGAACGTCAGCTACTCACCGACCTGACCATCGACGAGCAGACCCAGCTCGCCGCATTGCTCCGGCGCCTGCTCCTCTCCCTGGGAGACACGGGACACCCCATGGCCGACGATTGACGCAAAGCGTCTCCGGCGGCATCCGGCGTTGAGCCGAGAGGCGTTATGAGGAGAGCGTGGCGAGGCCTGCCCGGACAGCGGCGGCGCTTCTGTCGAGCTCGACGCGTTCTCGCACCCGCCAGTCGGCATCGACCCGGAAATTGTCGTTAGCAAATCGTGGGAAGACATGGAGGTGCGCATGGAAGACCTCCTGGAAGGCTGCTTCACCGTCAGCCAGAAACAGGTTGATGCCCGCACATCGCAGGCCTGAGCGGCGAAGCGCGCGGGCAAGCCGATGGGCCACCCTCCACATATGGACGCCGAGAGTCTCCTCAATCTCATCCAGGCCTGGCACGTGCTCCCAAGGCACGACCAAGAGATGCCCGGGAGTCACAGGCTGGATATCCATTAAGGCCACGGCCGTTTCGTCCTCATGCACCGTGCTGGCTTCTGCCTGACCTCGGACTATTTCGCAAACAATGCATTCGCTGACGTTCACGAAAATTCTCCTTACATGGGAATCGGCCCTATGACATCAGAACGTGGTGTTATCGGCATCGGCCCAGGGCCGCTCCTCGTTAGAGCTGGGAGTTCAGTCCACCCGGCAGGAACGCAGCAGCTGGGGAGGGCCCGCAGGGCTCTGCTCTGTGGGCCCTCCCCCACGTCCACCCACAGCACCCCCATCCGGTGCTCCCGAAACCCCATGAAACCGCGAAGAAACCGCGGTGAGTGCGGTGCCCCGCACGATGGGCGTCGCCGCGGCACATGAGGCCGCCGCGGTGACGACGAGGGAGCAAGATGACCAGTCCATTCCCATCGAATTCGGCGATCGCGGCACACGGGCTGCGCTTCACCGACCCGCGGTCGTTGGCGGCCGCCGCGCGGATCCTCAGTCCCACGTCGCACGACGGACGACGCGGCGGTCGAGATCGACGGGCTGTCCGTGCACACCCCCACCTCGACGACGGCTTCCTCATGCTCACCGGCCGCCCCGAAGGTGGGAAGGACATCCAGGAGGCCCAAACAGCCCGAGCCGTTAAAGAAACCGGGCGATAACCACGCTCACCTACGCAGCCCGCGAATCGGCGACCAATGCTGCGCCGCAACCTCCGCCACATGGTGCGCTACCCGTCCATACCCCTGATGCTCGTGCCCTTCCCGGGCAGCGGCTTCGTCCCTACCGAAGCGATGCCCGTCTAGCTGGGCTGGTTCGCCGAGTACCAGACGTTCACGCCTGTCATCGAGACGCTGCGCGGGCCCCTGCTCGGCACCCCGATCGGCGACAGCGCCCTGCTGGCCGTCGCCTGGTGTGTCGGTCTCTTCCCGGTCTGCTGCCTGTGGGCCAAGAGGCTCTTCAACCGCGAGCCCACGCGCTGACCGACCGCCTGCTCGCACCACGACCCACACCAACCACACCGCACGGAAGGAAAGGAATCGCGATGACCTCGACCTCGCTTGCCGACCGATGGGGCATCCAGCCGCAGCACGCCTGGCTGCGCGGCCAACAACCAGAAGCCACGGTCGAGTACGACGAGAAACAGCGCCACTGGAACGTCTTCGGCTACCCCGAGACCGTCGACATCCTCGCCGATCCGGCCACATTCGCCTCCGACGTGACACGGCTGTATCCCGATTCCATACCCGAGTCGTTGAAAGACGGCGACCTGACACTGATGGACGGAGCGGACCACCGCAAGCTGCGCAAACTCACCGTCCACGCGTTTACTCCGAGGACCGTGGCCGACCTCGAACCCCGGATCACCGAGATCTGCGGCGAACTCCTCGACAAGGTGGCCGAGCAGGAGCGGATCGAGCTGGTGAACGACCTCGCCTACTCCCTCCCGGTGATCGTCATCGCTGAGCTGCTGGGTGTCCCGAGCAGCGACCGCGACATGTTCCGGGAGTGGGCGGACGAAATGCTCGCCGCCCAGATGGAGTGGTTCGACAAGAAAGACCAGCCCCAGGGCGAGCAGATGCCGCTGGACTTCACGGCTCCCATCTCCGACTACTTCCGCGAACACGCGAATGAGCGCAGGAAGCGGCCCCGCCAGGACCTGCTGACCCGGCTGGTCGAGGCGGAGGTCGACGGGGAGCGGCTGACCGACGACCAGGTGACGACCTTCGCGGGCCTGCTGCTGACAGCCGGGCACATCACCACCACCATGCTCCTCGGCAACACGGTGGTGTGCCTGGACGCCCACCCCGAGCAGCAGGCGCGGGTGCGCGCGGACCGCTCGATGGTCCCGACCGCGATCGAGGAGGCGCTGCGCTTCCTCAGCCCGGTTGCCCACGCGATTCGGGCCACGACCACCGACGTCGAGGTCGCCGGGCAGCGGATTCCGGCGGATCAGTTGGTGATTGCGTGGATGTCGGCGGCGAACCGGGACCCGCGCCAGTTCGACCGGCCGCACGCATTCGACGTGACCCGCGACCCCAACCCCCACCTGGGGTTCGGGCGCGGTGTCCACTTCTGCCTGGGGGCGCCGTTGGCTCGTCTGGAGAGCCGGATCGCGCTGAACGCGCTGCTGGACCGGTTCCCGGCACTGCACACGGACCCCGGTGACCCGCCCGTCTTCATGGAGCACATGTCATTCACCGGGGTGCGGAGGCTGCCGCTGCGCATCCGATAGCGGGTTCTAGCGCTGGGTTGCTCTGGCGGATCCCCGGTCACGGAGCGCCGCCAGAGCTACGGCGCGCAGCTCGTCCCTGCCGAGATCGGCGTAGGCCGACACCGCGTCGGCGTACACCGGTCCGTCGGCTTTCTCAACGATGGTGCGGATGCGCGCGGCGGACATGGTGGGGTGGAAGTGCCGCAGGTAGGCGAACCGCTCGGCGAGGGCGATCATGTGCACGCCCGACCTCGTCGCGGACGCGTCGCCGGTGCGCGTCGCCCGATCCAGGTCCACCATGGCCAGAGCCAGCAGGGCCGTGCCGCAGATCGGAAGCTCCAGAAGGTAGATCGGCGGATGTGCCACGGGACGGGTGAGCATAGCGGCTAGGTCGTCTTCCAGGCCCTCGACGATCTCGGCGACGAGATGGAGTCGCCCGTGGTATGCGTGAGCGACCACGGCGACGGCGCGGGTCTCCACGGTCCATGTCTCCACGCCGGGCGGAGCGCCGTGCTCGGGCGGGGCTTCGTCCTTCTGCCAGGCCCGGGCGGCTTCACGCCACATCTGTAGCCCCTCCTCGACCTCGCCTCGCGCGAGCAGGATCTCCGCCCGCGCGCCGAGCGCGGTCGGCACCGCTCCCAGCGTCTCCTCGGAGGGCCCCGTCACCGCGTTGAGCCAGTGCTCCGCCTCGTCGATGGCACCGCGTTGCATGTTGGCGCCGACCATGACGAAACGCAGGCCGTCGACGATGGGATGGGGGTGGAGCCCCTCGGCCAGCCGCAGCATCTGCAGCGCGTGGTGCCGTGCCCGTTCGCCGTCGCCGACCCGCAGCGACAGATCTCCGATCCGGGCATGGGCCTGGTAGAGCATCCATGGGTGCGGGCTGCGCTCGAATACGTCGAGCGTCCGCTCGGCCGCCGCGAAGGCGCGGTCGAGGTCGTCATCCTGCTCGCGCAGGTAGCTCGCTGCGGCGTTGGCGACACCGGCGAGCAGCGGCTCGTCGCTGTCGCACAGGTGGCCTAACGTCGCGGCACGAGAACCCGGCACCGCAGGCAAGGCGAGCAGGACCACCGCGAAGGACCGGACGAGAGTGTCGGGCGAGGCCGCTGGCAGCCGGCGCAGCGCGGCCAGGGAACGCAGCTCATGTGGCCCCTGCATGCAGGCACTCAGGGCGCACACCGTCAGCGCCGTCCGGGCGACCTCCACGAGAGCCGAGGCGGGCGGCGGACGGAAGCGGGCCAGCGCCTCCACGGACTCCTCGGCCAGCTTGGCGAGGCGCGTGTAGCTGCCCTCAGCCACCCACCTCCCGCCGAGGAGGGCCACGGCGGCGGCGACGGTGGCGTCGTCGCCCCGGTCCAGACCGTGGCGCAGCGCGTGGACGAGGGTGTCCTGTTCGTCGCCGAGCCGCTGTACGGCCGATGCGTTGTCGGTGGCGGCGAAGACCGCGTCGTGGTCAGCCGCGGCGAGGTCGCGCACCCATCCCAGATACCCCTCCAGTGCGCGTTCGGTTTCTCCGGCTTCCTCGCGTCGGGCGGCGCTGAACTCCCGCACCGTCTCCAGCATCCGAAAACGTGTGCCCGAGGGGGTGTCGTCGACCTTGAGGAGGGACTGGTCGACCAGGTGCTCCAGGACGTCCGGTGGAGCCTTCCCCGGGCCCATTCCCGCGTGCTCGTCGCCGCTCTCCAGGAGCCGTCGCGCGGCGTCCGCCGTGAATCCGTCGGGAAAGACCGACAGGCGGCGCATCGCGGCCTGGCCATTCGGGGTGAGGAGGTTCCAGCTCCAGTCCACGACGGCGTGGAGCGTGCGGTGCCGCTGCGGTGCGTCCCGCGTACCGCCCCGTAGCAGGGTGAACCGGTCCTCCAGGCGGCGGGAGATCTCGGCGACCGACATGACGCGAACCCGGGCCGCGGCCAGCTCGACCGCGAGCGGCAGTCCGTCCAGTCGCTCGCAGAGCCGCGTCACCGCGGTGGTAGGGAGGTCGGCGTCCGGGCGGACGGCCCGCGCACGCTGATCGAACAGCTCGACGGTGGTCGGCAGGGGCAGTTCCGGCAACGGATACACGGCCTCTGAGGACAGGCCCAGCGGTGCGCGACTGGTGGTGAGGACCCGCAGGTTCTGGGCCATGGCGACCAGGGAACGGACCAGTTCGGCCGCGCCGTCGACGACGTGCTCGCAGTTGTCGAGCACCAGGAGCGCGGCGCCGGGGCCGAGCGCCTGGACGATGCCGACGAGGAGGTCGGTCCGGCTTCGTGGGCGACCGCCCCCAGCCGGGTACGTCTCGCCCGCGCCGAGGACCGAGGCGACTTCGCGGGCCACGTCGACGTCGGACGTGATCCCGGCGAGCGGCACGACGTGTACGACCCGGTGCTCGGCCTGGCGGCTGACGGCGTGTGCCAGGCGTGTCTTGCCCAGACCGCCAGTGCCGACGATCGTGGCGACGCGGCACGTCCGCAGCAGCTCTGCGACGGCGGCGATGTCGTCGGCGCGCCCCAACAGCGGGTTGGGCTCATGCAGGACGCCGTGCCGCAACGGGGGTGCCTGCTCCTCCAACAGGCGCTGATGCAGATCCCGAAGCTCAGGACCGGGATCGGCGCCGAGATCCTCGCGGATGGCCCTGCGGTAGGAGTCGTACCGCGCCAGGGCCGCGGAGGGGCCGGCCGTTGCCGACTCGCAGCGCAGCAGCTCCGCCATGACCTCCTCGTCCCGCGGGTGGTCGTCGACCAGGCTGGTCAGTGGTTCGAGCGCTTCGCCGCGCCGTCCCAGGCGGGCCAGGGACAGCGCGCGCACGCGTCGCAGGGACTGGCAGGTCGTGCGGCGTTCGGCTCGGAGCACCGCCACCGGGTCGCCGGGCGCGGCGAGCGCGTCGGTTGTGAGGTCGGCGTTCGCTGACCCCGCCCACAGGGCGAGCCCTGCTTCGGCGTGCGCGAGCGCGTTCGCGTGGTCACCGGCGCGGGCGCTGCGGACGGCCGAGTCGGCGCTGAGCACGGCGGCCGACGCGTCGACCTGCTCCTCGCACAGGGTCAGGCGGTAGCCGGTGGGGGTCCGCGCGATGAGGTCGGAGCCGAGCTGGGTGCGGGCACGCGAGACGAGGATCTGGAGCGCCTTGGTCGGGTTGGCCGGCTGCTCGTCCGGCCAGAGGCCGTCCACCAACCGGGCCGAACTGCAGCCCGTCCGCAGATCGCCGGCCAGGAGCGCGAGCAGTCCGCGCAGCCGCGGTCCGGTGATCTCCTGGCCGCGGCAGACAACCCGCGACAACAGGGTCAGCTCGATTTTCACGCGGCGAAGCGTAACACCGCGGGGTCGGCCAGCCCGTCATGGCGCTGGGGAGTGCGGCACCGCCCCGGCCACTCTCACTCACCGGAGAGGAAATCGGTGATCAGCCCCGTCACCCGCGCGGGAGCGTCCTCCTGGACGAGGTGACCGGCCGAGTCGATCCACCGCAGCTGTGCCTGCGGGATCCGCTCGGCCAGCCGTGCGGCGTGGTCCGGCGAGAGCCAGCCGTCCTCCCTCCCCCACGCGACGAGGACGGGACAGGCCAACTCGTGGTATCGGTCCTCGACCTCTGCGGTGAACCGCTCATCGGCTTGGGCGATCTGCCGGTAGAAGGCTGGCTGGCCCTCGTCGCCGAGCCAGGGGGCGGCCAGTGCCTCCAGCACGTCGGCGCGCAGACCGGGGTGGCTGGCCGTGGCGATGTAGCTGCGGACCAGCGCCTCGTGGAGGTGCGAGGGGAGCGCGGCGAAGACCTCAGCGTGCTGGTTGACCAGACGGAAGAACTCGCTACCCCAGGGGCGCAGGCTCACCGCGTCGATCAGGGCGAGGCGGTCGTAGCGGGCGCTGTCCAGCAGCGCGGAGCGCAGCGCGACCGCCCCGCCGAAGTCGTGGGCGATGACGGCGGGGCGGTCCAGGCCCCAGTGGGCCAGCAGCGCGGTGAAGACGGACTGCTGGGCGGCCAGGGAGACATCCTGCCCCTCGTACTTCGCTGAGCTGCCGTAGCCCGGCATGTCCCAGAGGTAGACGGTGTGCCGCCTGCTCAGTGCCGCGGCGATATCGCGCCACACGTAGGAGGAGAACGGCGTCCCATGGAGGAGCACGACGGGGCTGCCCTGGCCGTGACATGCCCAGTGGACGGTGCCGTGCGGTGTCTCGTAGCGCTCGGGAAGCACGTGATCCATTCCGGAACACTCCTTTCGTTACCGACTAATGACTATTGTCGGTAACGCCAGACGTTACCACCATAGCGAGCACGCCAGTAACCTCTGGCTCATGCCCTACACACGACCCGCGGCTCCGGGCGCTCTGGAACGGATCGAGACGTTCTGCAACTCGGCCCGCTTCCTCTATGACGAGGACGCGTTCACCGATCCCGACACCGCCCGCGCCTGGCTGCGTGCCCATGGCTGGTCGAACGTCGGCGACCTGGACGAACCCGCCCTCGGCGAACTGGTGCGGGTCCGCGAGGCCCTGCGAGAGCACATCGCAGGCGAGAGCGGCGAGCACGCCGCGTCCGCGCGCGACATCCTCAACGCCCACGCCCGCGCGGCCCTCCTCCCACCCCAATGGGGACGGGACGGCGAGCCGGAGATTCCCACCATCGAGAGAACCAGCGCAACCACCGCCCTCATCGGCTCGCTCCTGGCCACCCTCGCCAAAGAGGAACTCGCCGGGCGCCGCCCCCGGCTCAGGGTGTGTGCGTCTCCTGAGTGCCGATGGGTCTACTACGACCGCTCCCCCGGCAACAACAGCATCTGGTGTGCGATGGACATCTGCGGCGCCCGCCACAAAATGCGCACCTACCGCAGCCGCCGCCCCGCCCACTGACCCGGCCGGGGCCGGTAGCCTCCCGACATGCTCATCTGGATCAACGGGGCTTTCGGATCCGGGAAGACGCAGACCGCCTTCGAGCTGCACCGACGCCTGCCCGGAAGCTTCGTCTGCGACCCCGAGCACCTCGGGTTCGGACTGCACCGCATGCTCCCCCGCGAACGGCGCGGCGACTTCCAGGACATCGCGGCGTGGCGGCAGGGGGTCCACGAGGTCCTGGACGGCCTCCTGCGTGAGTTCGACGGGACCGTCATCGTGCCCATGACGATTGTCGTTCCGGAGTACCACCGGGAAATGTTCGGACGGCTCCAAGCGTCGGGACACGAGGTCCGCCATGTTTCCCTCATGACATCGCCCCAGACGCTGATGCGCCGGATCCACTCACGGGGCGAAGGGCGGGAAAGCTTCGCGGCCAGGCGGCTGGAGCATTGCCTGACCGCACTGCGGGAGCCGGACTTCGCCACACATCTGGACACCGACCAGCTCTCGATCGCGTCCGTCGCCGAGGCCATCGCCGACACGACCGGGCTCAACCTGGCCCGGGAGTCCGGGAACGCCTTGACCCGACGGGCACAACGCTGGTGGACCACGCTGCGCCACATCCGCTTCGACTGACCCCGACCCGATCACCTTCGCGGTCAACGTCCCCCTCAACAACACCCTCGACTCGGCCGGGACGCCGAACCAGGTCGACGACGTCGCATCGGTCCGCGATCACTTCGAGGCAACGTGGGTGCGCTGGAACATTGTCCGTGCGGTGGCATCAGCGGGTTCCTTCGCGTGCCTCGTCTGGTCCCTAGTGCTCTACGGAGGTAGCTGACTTCCCCCAACTCCCAAGTTCACGAGCAAGATAGGAACATGAGCGATCACCACTACGCCTGGGGCGCCGGACCCACGCTGAGCGGACGTGACACCGTCGAGGTTCAAGCTGGTCGAGACGAGGCGCGACGTGCGTACGACTTGGCAGTGGCTATTCGGACACGGCGCCTTGAGCTTGGGCTCTCGCAGACGGAGTTGGCTCGCCGCGCCGGCATGACTCAACCTGTAATTTCTCGCCTTGAGGAAGGCGGTGGGGTGCCGACCATTCGCGTGCTCGACAGACTTGCCGCAGCTCTGGATGCCGACCTTGTGGTGGCGTTCGCCCCACATGCGGCCTCAGGGCACAGTAAGCGCTCAGGTCACTGGTCTGATCCTGCGTAGAGTGCCGATATCGAAGCAGCGCCACGAAGTAGTTCGTCGCGTGCTTCGAGTGGACTCAGGACCTCCAGGTTCGCGCCGAACTGGAGGAGTTGGCGGACTCCGCCGAGGACGGGGTACGTGAGTTCGATGGGGACCCACTCGTCCGGATCGGGAACCCCGTTCTCATTCAGATCTGGCAGCTCGGGGAGGGACACCAGAGGCGGCGAGCCGAGGATGCGGACGGCCAGGTCCAGCCGGGAGCGCCGGATTTGCGCCTGGATGCGGACGCCTTCCGATCGGTTCTCTACCTCGTTCCGCAGTGCCGCCCACACCTCCTCCAGCTCCACGCCCTCCCGCCGCCGCACGGGCGCCTCGGTGACGGACGCGGCGGCTACCCGATCGGCCCGGAACGGCTGCGGCTTCCCTCGCCGGTCGGCGACCAGGTACCAGACCCCGGCCTTGGCCACCAGGCCGTAGGGGTCCACGGTGTAGGTCCGCGGACGGGTCTCGCCGCTGTGGCGGTAGCGGAGGCGCAGCCGGCGGTCGGCGAAGACCGCCGTGTGCAGGGTGTCCAGGTCAACACCGGGACGCGGCCCACGCATCCACCGGTCGGGGTCGACGAGGATGCGTCGGCTGGTGAGTTCGGCTGCGGGGCGGTGGGGCGCGGGTAGAGCGGCCATGACCTTGCGCAGTGCCGATCCGAGGGCCCTGTCCAGGCCGAGGGCGGTGTGTGCGCCCTGCGCCGCCAGGACGAACAGCGCCCGCGCTTCATCCGAGGTGAGCCCCGTGACGTCGGTGCGGAACCCGGGGAGGAGGGCGATCCCGCCGTTCCTACCGCGCTCGGCGTACACCGGGACACCCGCCGCCGACAGCGCGTCGACGTCGCGGTAGATCGTCCTCGGCGAGACCTCCAGGCGCTCGGCGAGCTCGGTCGCGGGGACGCGCCCCCGGGTCTGCAGGAGCAGCAGGATGGACAGGAGTCGATCGGCCTTCACGCGCTCCAGCATGCGCCATGAATACGACAGCCGATGTCCGGTTATCGGCCCGCACCCCGCCGTCGATCCGGTCCGCTTCACACACCCTCGGCGCGGTGCTCCGGTTCGGCCCGGTGCGGAATGAGGTCGACGAGGCGGGCGACGATCGGTCCCACCACCGCCAGGATGATCACGTAGGTGGTGGTCAGCGGGCCGATGATGCCATCGGTGGACGTGATGACCGCCCCGGCGATGATGATCGAGAACTCGCCACGCGCGATAAGTACCGCCCCGGCGCGCAGCCGACCGCGCGGGCCGACCCCGTCCCGCCTTGCCGCGTACCACCCGGTGCCCACCTTGGTGAGGGCGGTGACCACGGCGAGCCCGAACGCGATGGGAAGAAGGGGCGGCAGGGTGCGCGGGTCGATGGTCAGGCCGATGGTGAGGAAGAAGGCGGCGGCGAACAGGTCGCGCAGCGGGGCGATGACCTGGCGCGCGCGATCGGCGACCTGGCCGGTGAGGATGAGGCCGACGAGGAACGCGCCCACGGCGGCAGAGGCCTCCACCAGCTCGGCGGCCCCGGCCACGATCAGGGTCAGGCCGAGCAGGCGCAGCAGGAACTGCTCGGTGTCGGCGGTGTCGAGAAAACGGATCAGGCGGGCGCCGTGCCGGTGGGAGGCGGCGAAGGCGAGAGCAACGGCACCGCACGCGACCCCGACGCTCAGGAGAGCGTGCCACCAGGAGCCGCCCGCGGCCAGAACCCCCAGCAGCGGCAGGTAGGCCGCCATCGCGACGTCCTCCAACACCAGGATCGACAGCACCGAGGGCGTCTCCCGGTTACCCAGCCGCCGCAGGTCCCCCAGCAGCCGCGCGATGATGCCCGAGGAGGAGATCCAGGTGACCCCGGCCAGCGCCATGCTGCCGACCCACCCCAGCCCCAGCATCCAGCCGACGATCGCGCCGGGAGCGGCGTTGAGCACGAAGTCCACCGCGGCGGAGGGGACGTGGGTGCGGATACTGGTGGAGAACTCGGCCACCGAGAATTCCAGGCCCAGGGTCAGCAGGAGCAGGACCACCCCGATCGACGCGCCGATCTCGACGAACAGTCCGGCCGCCGGAACCGGAGCGACTCCGCCTTGACCGAGCGCGAGGCCCGCCAGCAGGTACAGCGGGACGGGCGAGTAGCCGAACCTGCGCGCCAGCGCACAGAGCACACTGAGGACGGCGAGGACGATGCCGAGCTCGAGTAGCAGCGCGTAGAGAACGGGCAAGCGGTCAGCCCTTCAGGATGGCGTTCACGCCCGCGATCCCCTCCTGGGTACCGATGACTACCAGGTTGTCGCCGGAATGCAGGACCTCGTCGGGTCCTGGCGAGGCGATGACGTCGTCGCCGCGGACGATTGCCACGATGGACGCGCCGGTTCGGGTGCGGGCTCGGGTGTCGCCGAGTCGGCGGCCGACGAACGGTGAGCCGACGGCCACGGGAAGATCCTCGGCTCTCAGCCCCGGGATCTCCTTGCTCAGGTCGGCGAAGCGTTCGGTGATCCGCGGCGCCCCGAGGATCTCGGCCACAGTGTCGGCCTCCTCGGTGGTCAGGCGGAACACCGGCTGTCCTACATCCGGGTCCGCGGCGTAGGAGACGAGCTCGACATCGCCTCGGCGACTGACGATGATGCCGATCCGATTGCCCTCGGCGGTGGTGAACTCGTAGCGCACCCCGACGCCGGGCAGCAGGACCTCGGTCACATCCATCCTGCCATTATGTCCGGCACTCCTTCGCCGTTCACGTGCCCACGCGAAAGTGTGAGCGTTCCCGAACCGACCGTTGGTCGCCAACCGTCGGAAAACATGACCGTGGTTGGCAAGTTAAGACGGGATTCTCTGCACGACCGTCGAGGTGGCCGGCGGCGCCGGACGGACGTGTCGGCGCGGCCTGTCGGCCTGCCTCATGAACACGAGACACGGGGAATTCCACTGATGACACACCACCCGGGGACCGCCTCCCGCACCCCCGCCACGCCCGCCGCGTCCGGCGCAGTCGCGACGGTCGACACCCTGGCCGACCGACTGCGCGGTCCGGTTCTGCGGCCCGGAAACGTCGGCTACATCGAGGAGTGCTCCGGCTTCCAGACGGCGTTCCAGCAGCGGCCGAGCGTGGTCGTAGGCGCCACCGGTGCCGACGATGTGCGGGCGGCGGTGGAGTACGCCGCGTCGCGCGACCTGCCCGTCGGAGTCCAGGCCTCCGGGCACGGAGCACCGTTCTCCGCCGAGGGCGGGGTCCTGATCACCACCAAGCGCATGGACGGTGTGCACGTGGACGCCGAAGCCCGCACGGCGCGGCTGGAGGCGGGCGTGCCCTGGAAGCGGGTGGTCGCCGAGGCGGCCCGCCACGGTCTGGCTCCGTTGAACGGCTCGGGCCCGAACGTCGGCGCGGTCTCCTACACCCTCGGCGGCGGACTCGGCCTGCTCGCCCGCCGCTACGGCTACGCGGCCGACCACGTTCGCGCCATCGACGTCGTCACCGCCGACGCCCGCCTGCGCCATGTCACGGCCGACAGCGATCCGGACCTGTTCTGGGCGCTGCGCGGAGGACGGGACAACTTCGGTGTGGTGACCGGCCTGGAGGTCGACCTTGTGCCGGTAGACCGGATCTACGGCGGCAGCCTGGTATTCGACAGCGACCGGGTCGAGGACGTGCTGCGCACCTACCTGGAGTGGACCCAGTCGCTTCCCGAGGAGCTGACCTCGTCGGTGGCGACGGTGGTCTACCCCGACATTCCGCAGCTCCCCGACCACCTGCGGGGACGCTACGTGGCCCAGGTTGGGATCGCCTACACGGGCGACGCCGCCGAAGGCGAGCGGCTGGTGGCGCCTTTGCGCGCGATCGGACCGCGACTGAAGGACACTTTGGCGGAGATGCCCTACGCGGAGTCGGGTTCCATCTACGAGGAGCCGACCACGCCGCACGCCTACTGCGGGGACAATGCCCTGCTCAGCGGGATCGACGCCGCGGTGGTACGGCCGCTCATGGACCTGACCGGTCCGGACGCGCCGGTGATGTGCGTCCTGGCGATCCGCCACCTCGGCGGGGCGCTGTCGCGGCCGCCGTCCACCCCGAACGCGGTTGGGCACCGCGACGCCCGCTACCTCGTGGGCATCCTGTCCCCGCTGGGTGACCCGGAGGTGGTGCGGCCGCTCCACGAGCGGGTGCTGACGCAGGTCGCGCCGCAGACGATGGGTACGAACCTGAACTTCGTCTTCGGCCACGGCGAGCGTCTGGCACCGGAACGCGTTCGAGCCTGCTACGAGTCGGCGGACTACGCACGTCTCACCGAACTCAAGGCGCACTACGACCCGGCCAACACGTTCCGCATCAACCACAACCTCCGTCCGGTCATGGAGGTCGGCTCACGCTGACCCGCAGGGGTCCGCCTCGGCGCCCTCTGTGCCGAGGGCCGCCCCCAGGGCCCCATGGATTTTCTATCAGTTGATTGACATCCGGCCCCGGGCGATCTAGCTTTCTATCAATTGATAGAAATCGAGGAGGGGCAGCGTGACGGCGAAGCGGGCGAAGCCAGGGCCCCGGTCGGAGGAGCGCCGTGAGCGGATCATCGCGGCGGGCTACCGCGCGATGGTCCGCTCCGGCTTGGCTGGTGCACGGACCCGCGACGTCGCCGCGGAGGCCGGTATCACGGTCGCGACCCTGCACTACTACTTCCCCACCAAGGACGACCTGGTACGAGCCGTCCTGGAGCACACGATCCGGGAACGGATGCTGGCCCCGCTGCGGCTGGAGGCCGACTGGGCGGATGGCCTGGCGGGGCTGCGGACGATGCTCACCGGCCTGTCCCAGCAAGCGGAGGCCGACCCGGGCCACTTCCGGCTGCTCCACGAGATGACCTGGATCTCACGCGAGGACCCGGCGGTGCGCACGATGCTCGCGCGCTGGCACGAGGACTGGCACCGCACGATCGCGGGCTGGCTCGACGCCGGCCAGCGGGACGGCCGCGTCCGCGCCGACCTCGACGCGCAGACGGTCGCGGGCATGGTCATGTACCTCGTGCTCGGAATGGTCATGCGTCCGCCCATGCCTTCCGGGGTGGACGGACGTCTGGCCATCGAGCTCGACCTGCTGCTGTCCCCGATCGCTCCGTCACCAGCCGACTGAGTGGGCGCCGGGTCCGCCGGTGCGCCCACGGAGGCAAGGAGATGACGACATGTCCCATGAACGAACACAGGTGGTGATCGTCGGCGGAAGCCTGGTCGGTCTGTGTATCGCCCTCTTCCTCCGCCGGTACGGCGTCGAGGTCGTGCTCGCCGAACGCCACCCCGGCACCTCCATCCATCCTCGGACCCCCGGATACAACGCGCGCACCATGGAGCTGTTCCGAGCGGCGGGGGTGGAGCACGCCGTGCGCGCGGCCGACCCCTGGCAGCTGACCGACTCGGGTTTGCTGTGGGCTGAGAGCCTGACGAGCCCTGAGTACCACTGGTTGCATCCGCCGAACGCGCGACGGGCAGAGGAGGGGTTCTCCGATGTCGGTCCGTGCGATGACATGGTCCTGTCCCAGGACCGGCTCGAACCCGTGCTCCGCGAGAACGCCGAGCGACTCGGGGCCGACCTCCGATTCGGCACCGAACTCACGTCGTTCACCCGTCAGGCAGACGGCGTGACCGCGATCCTGACCGACCGTGCCACCGGCACTCGCTCGACGGTGCTCGCCGATTATCTGGTCGCGGCCGACGGAGCCAACAGCTCAGTCCGCACTCGACTGGGAATCGGGAGGACGGGACTGGGCGTGCTGGAGGACGTCGTGAGCATCATGGTCCGTGCCGACCTCGGCGAAGCACTGCGCGACAAGCGTTTTGTCATCTGCCAGGTGGACAATCCACAATTCTCCGGGATGGTCCGTGTCACCGGGGACATGCTGTCGCTGTATGTGCCCTACCGCTCCGATCGGGGAGAGAGCGCGGACCAGTTCACCAGTGAACGCTGTGTGGAGCTGGCACGAGCCGCCGCGGGCCTACCGGACCTCGCGGTTGAACCACTCGGCGTCCAGGCATGGCAGGCCAGCGCCGCTGTGGCGGAGCGGTTCAGCGACGGCAGGGTGTTCCTGGCCGGGGACGCCGCCCACGTCATGCCTCCGGCCGGAGCCTACGGCGCGAACACCGGCATCCAGGACGCGGCGAACCTGGCGTGGAAACTCGGCTACGTCCTGGGCGGCTGGGCCGACGCGGCACTTCTGGGCACCTACGAGACCGAACGGCGTCCGGTCGCCGAACTGACCGTCGACCAGGCCCTGGCCACCGGGCGGGAGTGGTTCGGAGCCGATGTTCCTCCCGAAGTCGGGGAGATCGAGCTGATCGACGAGGTCACCCTCAAGTTCGGCTACCGCTACCCCGCCGACGGGGCTCCCGGACCCGCCCATGAGCCCTTTGAGGACCCCAGGAGTCCGACCGGTCGGCCCGGCACCCGGGCGCCGCACCTGTGGCTGGACATCGACGGGAAACGACTGGCGACAGCGGACCTGTGGGCATCGGGCTTCGTCCTGCTCACCGGGGATGACGGCGTCGCTTGGGTGGAGGCGGCCGGCACCATCGCCCGGCGCGACGGAGTGCCGCTCACGGCCTACCGTGTCGGCGGCGGCGACGGCGTGCCCTCCGAGGCGCCGCCCCTCCGGGACCGCGAGGGGCGCTGGCCCTCGCGGTTCGGGACCACCGGGAGCGGAGCCGTTTTGATCCGCCCCGACGGATTCATTGCGTGGCGCGCGTCGGCGGCGACCGGTTCGCATGATGTTTCCGCTCTCGATGACGCGCTCAGGCACGCACTCGGCTCCACGCGCGCGACCGGCTGATCAGCCTCGTCATGGGACCTGGGCGGCCCACCGGGCCGGCCCTGTCCTAACCTTCGAAGATCAGGCAGCTGCCAGAGGCGGTGGCCAGAACCTTTCCTGCGCCGTCGGTGACCTCGCCCTCGCCGAAGGCGACACGCCGTCCCGGCTTGGTGACCCAGCCGCGGGCGCGGATCTCACCGGTGTGCGCGTGGATCGGCCGCACGTAGTTGACCTTGAGCTCGATCGACGAGTACCCGGAGCCTGCGGGCAGGGTGGTGTGGACCGCGCAGCCGATCACCGAGTCGAGCAGGGTGCACACCACACCGCCGTGCACGAGGCCGATCGGGTTGTAGACCGATTCGTCGGGCGTGCAGGCCATGGTCACCTCGCCCTTCTCGGCCGTCATGCCGGAGAACCCGCCGAGGAGCTGGCTGATGGGAGCGGGCGGTAGTTCGCCCGCCGCCACGGCGCGCAGGTAGTCCAAGCCCGACATCTCAGCCCCGGCCTTGGCCGTGGTGATCGGGTCGTGCCACGTCACGGTCTTGGTCCGGGGCTCGCCCCATTCCTCTGGCGCCACAGGCGTGTCTTGGTTACTCATGAGAAGGAGCGTAGCATTTAAGTTCAGAAATTGAACCCAGGTAATCGCATTTTTTGGGAGGACATGGAATGCCCAAACCCCGGGTGTGCTCGGTCGCCCGCACGCTGGACGTGGTCGGTGAACGTTGGACGCTGCTGGTCCTGCGGGAGGTCTTCCTCGGCGTGCGACGCTTCGATCTGATCCACGAGCACACCGGGGCGCCGCGCGCGGTCCTGACCGAGCGGCTCCGCCGCTTGGTCGACGCAGGCATCCTCCGGCGCGAGGAGTACCGCGAGAAGGGGCGTCGCCCACGGTACGAGTACGAGCTCACCAAGGCCGGCCACGAGCTGCGCCCGGTACTGACCGCGCTTATGCAATGGGGTGACCGGTACCTTGCCGGGCCGGAGGGGCCGCCGCTCAAGCTCCATCACGCGGACTGCGGTGCCCGGGTCCGCACGGCCCTGATCTGCGAAGACGGCCACCATCTGCCTGACTCTGGGGAAGATCTCCGTGCTGTTCCCCGCCACCGTCCACCGCGGGAGAGCTGAGCCGGATCCGCGAAGTGCGGAACAACAGCCCTCGACTACCGCCGCCCCCTTGGCTTGGGACGGCAGCCGACGGGGTAAAGGGTCGACGCGTTGCAGCTCCGCCCGTTCGGGTGCTGAGGGGCTGTGTAGGTCGGCGCGGATCCGGAGGAACCTGTGGCTAGGCCGCCCTCGGCTCCCTCATGGTGGTGTCAGGTCCCTTCACGCTGCGCACGCAGCGGCTGGCCATTGTCTCCGACGAGGCGTTGCGCCGACTGGCCATGCGCGGGCTGGTGATCGTCGGTGGCCGCGATGCCATGGTCGATTCCCACGGGACCGCGAGTCCCCTACCCGGGACGGTCGCGGGCTTTCTGTTGGGGGTGGCGGATCCGCCACCCCCAACAGAAAGCCTCCCCAGTACTCCTAGGCAGTGTTTTTCGAACGGGTGAGGTCGCGTAGCCAGATCCGTATCGAGGCGAGCTGGACGGTCCCGTCGTAGATCGCGGCGCGCTTGTCGTACCTGGTGGCCACGGCCCGGTTCTGCTTGAGCAGGTTGATCGCCCGTTCTACAGTGTTGCGGCCGCGGTAGGCACCCCGGTCGAAAGCCGGGGCCGACCGCCCGCCGATCCCCTGCGCCTGCGATTGGCCCGCTGGTCGGCGGGCTGGGCAATGGTCGCCTTGATACCGCGCCTGCTCAGGTGGGAGCGGATCGCCGCTGAGGAGTAGGCCTTGTCCGCGAGCAGCCGGTCGGGCCTGGTCCGGGGCGCCCGACCGAGCGGGGCAGGTGCAGGGCGACCATCAGCGGCTCGAACATGGGCGCGTCACCGCGCTGGCCGGGGCTGGTCGCGGTCACCAGCGGCCGCCTGCGCTGGTCGGCGATCAGGTGGATCTTGGTGGTCAGCCCGCCCCGGGAACGTCCCAGTGCTTCCGAGCCGTCCGCTTCGTCCCGTACCGCTTCCCCTTTTTCGCGGCTCCGGCGGCGTGGGAGTGGGCGCGCACGCTGGTGGAGTCGATGCCGACCACCAGGTCTTCTCCGGTGGCGGCGTCGATGCGCAGCCGGTCGGCGATCCTTTGCCAGGTGCCGTCCAGGCACCAGCGGCGGTGGCGCCCGGCCGCGGTCTCCCAGGGCCGTAGCGTTCGGGCAGGTCACGCCAGGGGATCCCGGTGCGGGTTCGGAACAGCACGGCGTTGATGACGCGGCGGTGGTCGGCCCATTGGCCGCCTTTGGGCGGGTTGTCGGGCATGAGCGGGGCGAGCAGGGCCCACTCGGCATCGGTGAGTTCATGACGGCCGGACACGCTCACCAAGATTGCCAGCGCGAGCCCCACTCCACCCGCCGATTCAAAAAACAGGCCCTAGCGGCCGACGCGCTCTCCCGCGGATCCCGGCCGACGGGCATCGCGGCGGATCACGGTCTTGCGCCCCTTGATGGTGGTGCCCTTCATCGCGGCGATGACCCGGTCGGCGTCGGCCGCCGGGACCTCCACCAGCGAGAATCGGTCCGCGATCTCGATCGCTCCGATGTCGCGTCCGCTAAGCCCCGCCTCACCGGCGATCGCCCCGACCAGGTCCTGGGGTCGGACCTTCGCGCTGCGCCCGGCTCCGACGAACAGGCGGGTCACGCCCGCGGACCCGCCACGGGGACGCCGCTCGCCGCGGGCGCCACCGCGCCGGTCCGCCGCCTGCCGGTCCGTGCCGCGTCGGCCGCGCTTGTCGGGATCCGGCTTGAGGGAGACCGCGGGGATGTCCCGCTCGTCACTCGTCGGATGGAGTGCCTCGTGGGCGAGCTTCATCGCCGCCAGGGCGACGGCCTCGGCGTCGTACTCATCACCGAGCGATTCGAGCATGGCACGGAACTCCTCCAGTCCACCGTCCTCGCTCAGGTTCTCCAACAGAGTGGTGCGGGTCAGTTCCAGGCGCCGGGCCCGCATGTCCGCAACGGTCGGCACGTCCTCCACAGGGATCGTGTAGCCGGTCGTCCGCCGGATGTTCTTGAGCGCGCGGTGCTCGCGAGGCTCCATCAGCGTGACCGCCACACCCTCACGACCGGCCCGCCCCACCCGGCCCACGCGGTGCACATAGGACTCCGGTGCCGAGGGGACGCTGTAGTTGATCACGTGCGTGAGCTGGTCGATGTCGAGCCCACGCGCCGCGACGTCGGTGGCCACCAGCAGATTGGCCGATCCGGCGCGCAGCCGCCCCATAACGCGGTCGCGCTGCTCCTGGCTCATGCCGCCGTGCAGGGCCTCGGCACGGTGTCCCCGCTCGTTCATGGCGCTGGTGAGCTGGTCGACCTCTTCGCGGGTGCGGCAGAAGACGATCGCGGCGGCGGGCCGCTCGGCGTCCAGCAGACGCCCCATCGCCGCCGATCTGTATCCACGCGGAACGACGTAGGCGGCCTGACGCACCCTTGGCTGCTCGCCCGGGGCCTGCTCCTCACGAGCGATCTGGATCCGTACGGGGTCGCTCAGGTGTCGGCGAGCCATCGCGTCGATGCGCGCCGGCATGGTCGCCGAGAACAGCACGGTCTGGCAGTTCGGCGGCGTCTCCTCCAGGATGGCCTCGATGTCCTCGGCGAACCCCATGTCGAGCATCTCGTCGGCCTCGTCGAGGATGACCATCTCAAGGGCGTCCAGCGGAAGTGTGCCACGGCGCAGGTGGTCCAGTGCGCGGCCCGGAGTGGCAACCACGACGTCGACGCCGCGCTCAAGGCTCCGGAGCTGCCGTCCGATCGGCGTGCCGCCGTAGACGGGGAGCACCCGCGCGCCCAGGGAGCGGCCGTAGCTGTCGACTGCCTCGGAGACCTGGACGGCGAGTTCGCGCGTCGGGACCAGGATCAGTGCGACGGGCACGCTCCGGTCGCGGTCGGCGCGCAGGCGCTGGAGTACCGGGAGGGCGAATGCGGCGGTCTTGCCGGTGCCAGTGGCGGCCTGGCCGAGCAGATCGCTGCCCTCGACAAGGTGCGGGATCGCTTCACGCTGGATGGGAGTGGGCTGCTCGTACCCCAGTCCGGCGATAGCGTCGAGCAGCTCCGGCCGTAGCGGCAGGTCGGCGAAGCCGTTCGACATGTCGGTGGGGACGAGGGCCATGTTTCTTCTCCTTGTGCGGCTTGTGCAGGGTGATGCTGGTCGGTGGTGCGTGTCCGGGTGGGGGCCGGAGGTGGAATGCCGGAGCGCATGCCGGTACGTGGCCACGGCGGCGGGGCCTGTTCCAGGACTCGGGTGGCGCGGTGGGGCGCCTTTCATGTCGAAGGTCGGCGGCTCTCGGCGGGTCGGGCGGCAGGGCGAGTCAGGGCCATAACAACGGTCGCAGACGATGCGGGCCAACTCGACAGTGGCACGCAGACGCGCGTACCCGACGCGCTCCCGCCGACCCGAGACGGAAGCGGCGGCGTCGGGGCCATCTCGTTGCGGAGGGTGTGCTGACCGGCGGCTGCTACTCCAGGGTAGGCGATCCACGCGCCCCCTGGGGACCAGCTCATCGCGTCATTGCCCACGTTTCCGGGCACAGACGCGGCGCACGTTCCGCGGCCGGTGGGCTCGATTGGCCTGTCGTCATCCTCACAAGCTCCTGACGCCGGCCGAAACAACGTGATCGCCGACTGACGATCACGCGGACCGCTGCCATCACCGCGCGCGACCGATTAGGTCTGGGCAGTGACGACAGCGGTCGCCGTACAGCCGGGGACAGCACCGTCGTGGACTCGGCGGTCGTAGGAATCCGGTCGGTCAAGAGTCCGACGTACGCGCAGGGGTGATCCCACGTTCTCGGACGGCTTGGGCGTCGCGGTGTGGTGCGAAGCCGACGACGCCCGAGCCCGTGCAGGCCGGGCCCGGTTCGGCCGGGGAGAGCTCTAGTGGCGCGATGCGGAGGCGTCCGTAACGCTCTTGCCGTCGGCTCCCTTGGTGATGGTGAAGGCGTCGACCACCTCGCCGTCGGCGGTGGACGCGGTGTAGTCCATCCGGTCACCGTCGACCGTGACGGCCTGGTAGGTCTGTGTGTCGGCACGCTGGACGCGGGCCTCAGCGCCGTTGCGGACCCAGTTGGTGTCGCTGACGTCGTACATCTTGGGCCCGGTCACCGAGACGACGTAGACGGGGCCGGTCTGGACAGCGGGGTCATCGGTGCGGTTGGCGACGAGGTTGCCGCGGCCGTAGCTGTGGTCGTGGCCCTGCAGCACGAGGTCGACGTTGTAGTCCTCGAAGACGTCGAGCCAGTGGCGGCGCAGAGGTTCGTTGTCGCGGCTAGGGCTGTTGGAGAAGAGCGGCTGGTGGAAGGTGACGACGGTCCAGCGGTTGGGGTTGTCCGCCAGGACGTCGCGCAGCCAGCGCTCCTGGTCCTTCAGCCAGTCGGTGGAGGAGAACCAGGGAGCGTTGGTGTAGCTGGCGTTGAGCGCGATGAACCGGACGCCCTGGAAGTCGGTGTAGTAGGCGGTGCCGTCCAGGTCCTTGTTGTCGGGCCCGTTTCCGGCGCCGGGAAACTGCAGCGGCCAGTGGGGGGTGAGCCGCCAGCCGGAGTACTCGTGGTTACCGGGGGCGGCCACCTGATTGATGGCGGCGGTGGTGGGCGCGAAGGCGTCGTACCACTCGTCCCACTGATCGTCGTCAGTGCCCTGATTGACCAGGTCTCCGGCGTGCAGGGCCAAGCGGGCGTCGGGGGTGTCGGCGAAGGCGGCCTTGATGGTGGGGGCGGCGCCGCGCGTGATGTCGTTCTGGACGTCGCCGAAGTAGAGGAACGTGAAGGGGTCGGCGCTGTCGGCGGCGGTGGTGAAGGTGTGCCAGTCGCCGGCCGCGCCGCCGACGACGCGGTAGCGGTACTGGCGGCCGGGTTCGAGCTCGTCGGCGGTGGCCCGGTAGTAGACGCCGGAGGCTTCGCCGGTGCGCTTGCCCTCGATGCGGCGGATCCGTTCGGGGCCGTCGGCGGGCGCGATCTCCAGGACGGGTGCACCGTCGTTGGGAATGCGCCAGGTGACGGTCTGCGAGGTGCTGGGGTCGGCGGTGGGCGAGAGGGTGACCCGCTCGGGGGCGGCTGCGGCAGCAGCCGGGAGCGGCGCGGCCACGCTGGTGGTGGCGGCCACCAACGCCGCGGCCGTGACGCCTCTGATCAGGGCGAGCGCTCGGTGTGCGGGGGTACGGGGGTGGGTGATTCGTGCGGACATGGGGGCCTTTCCGCATATATGACGGTTTGGACCCAAACGACGGTAGCTCCCCCATGACAACGAAAGGTGAACAGGCGGGTACGGGCGGTTGCCAAGCCAGGCGCGCTGGCGCCCTGTCCGGACAGCCGACCATGCCCTGCACAGCGGACGAGCGCTGACAGACCTCCAGGATCCAACGGTGCCGCGGGTAGCCCCGGCGCGGGCCTGCCGGGTCGGAGGACCCTCCGACCCGGCAGGCCGATCTCTACAGGACCGCGAACATCACCATGTCCTTTGCTCACCTGGCATGCGCCGGGGCACGTGGACCCCGCGAATCACGTGGGCGTGCCACCGGCGAGGATGACGCCGGTGAACGATCCGCCGTGGCAGGTCATGGCTGCACCGTGATGCCCACCGCTGCCCCTGATCAGTTTGTGGATGCAGCTCAGCGCCGCTTCAGGCGCCTCGGTCTCTGCGGCCTGCGCGGTACCCGCGAGGGCTCCGACGAACACGAGGGCGACAGCTGTAGCGACGGCATGGCTGAGGATGCGCATGTCCTGCTGTCCTTCCTTCTGTCCGGTGGACGGGTGGAGTCGGCGTTTGGTGCCGCTGCCACCCGTCACCCTCGGGCTGTTTCTCTGGCTGGAACCGGCACGTTGGGGTGGTCAGCGGCCGTGGGACCTGCCTACACCCGATTACGGGAGGTTGGTCCACTGGTGGGAGGAGATGTTGTTGTTCAGCGCCTCCCCGGCGCCGGCGCCGCCGGGGTCGTAGGTCCATTTCCGGAGATCGTTGAGGACCACGCCGTTGTACACGCCGCGGCGCGCACCGGAGTGGTTGCGGCCCCAGTAGACCCACACGTCGTCGTAGTTGCCCGGGTAGCCGTTGTTCCACAACGACGACACCCGGTTGCGGCACACACCCCAGTCCTTGTCGTTGGACTCCCAGCCGTAGCAGTGGTTGGTGCGATTGAAGCCGTAGTAGCCGTGGAGCTTGCCGTCCGCCGCCTGGGTGTCGAACTCAGGCTGGGGCTCCTCGGCACTGGCCGCGGGAGTGGCTAGCAGGCTCAGGGCTGCCGCCGCCGCACCGGCGGCCAGGATCCGCGTGGCCTTCACTTGCTCACCTTCCTGTTCTGCGACTTTCCTCTTGCAGGGACGCGGGTGCGCCCCTGGTCACTCGCCACCGCCCGGCGCCTCCTCGGCGTTCTCCCCGATGACGGAATAGGCACGGGGCAGGGCGTCCAGCTGCAAACGACGCTTCTCGGCCAGGGCGGAGGCGTACTCCCGCCGGAGTTCGCCCGCGTAGTGGCTGTCGAGATCCGCGACCACGTCGGCAAAGCCCGATTCGACCGCGCAGCGAGCCTCCGCCGTCGCGAGGTCGACCTCGTCCTCTTTTGGCATCGGGGCCTCCGGTGGGGGCAGAGCATCGCGCAGCTCCAGCGGTGTGGCGTACTCGTGCCCTGCGGCGCTCATGCACGCCGCCCACGGCTTCGCGGCCTCTTTGTAGCGCGGATCGCCGATGACGCGCTGGTAGCGGATCTCCGGAAGGGAGTCGACTGTCACCCGCGCTTGGAACCAGGCGGGGAGATCGCCGTAGAGCTCGCGCTGGGCCTGTGATGTGCAGCCCTGGTCGCTGCGGTCGAGGCTCATACCATCAGGTGTGGTGGCCCTCAGGCCGACCGGCTGCGGACCGTTGGCCGCCCTTAGCGCGTCCGCTCTCCGCTCCTCTGGCAGACTCTCGAAATAGACCCGATTGGGATCCTTTTCTCTCAGCTCAGCGCGCTCGCGTTGGAGCTCGGAACCGTAGCCGTGCTTTTCGGCCCAGTCAGGGTCGTCGATCACGTAACGGTGATCCTTGGTTTCCGGTTGCGGCTCCTCGATCGCGATCCAGTACTCGAAGCCCTTGTCCTCCATGCACTCTTTGAGCAGCAGCTGCTCCGCCTTGGCCAGAGCCTCCTCCTCTTGCGGAGTGGGGTTGCGGGGCAGCGCGTCGCCGCTCGCCGTGTCGCTGGCCGCTCGCAGGGAGGCCGCGAACATTCCGGCTAGGGCTACTAGGAAAACCACTGCGACCAGCGCGATGGCCGCTGTGAGCAGGCGACGTCTCTGCCTCCTCGCAGCGTGGTTCTGACCCCCGCCCGGTCGTACGTGTCGTTCGCGCATGGTCCCCAGAGTCAGCGGGGAGGGGTGAACGAGCAATGCTTTTCGGGCTTCACCGAATGTCGCTGATGGGGACGGTGATCCAGATATCACCGGGTCGTCTGGTCAGAGAGCGCGGTGCGATGGCGGCGTACGTGCCAGGTGGCTTCTAGGACCAGGGCGAGCCACCTCGGAGCAGGTCACGACGATGGCCGGTTCGACTGGCTGCCCTCCCGAGCGCCACTAAGGCCGCGACGCGAATGACGGAGACCGAGCAACGCCCGCGTCCTCCTGGCCGCCATCGGCCATCGGCCGACCGCACAGACTCCACCACGAGTGGACCGCCGTACCCATTGCCTCTCCACCCTCAGAAGTCACGCACAGTGACCGACGCGGCTGGAAGAGCGGAATATGCCCACCCCTCGATCCGCAGCCTCTACCAGCTGCTGCCCCAAAAGGGGGTCGCTCTTGGCGTCTATGCGCCGCAGAACCTGGGACGAGTCGGTCAGATCTCGGCTCCCCCACGGCGTGCGTCACACCTGAGTAGATCCCCGGACCGCGTAGCGGCCGAGGCAGGGCCGGAGCTGGTCGAAGCTCGCACGGGTGGGCTCGGCGAGGCGTTCAGCGATGGAGTCGTTGGTCTCACCGGCCAGTGTGCGGCGGACGACACCCTTGAACACGACCCGGTGGACACCGTCGAGGTGCACGGCCGCGAGGCGGGGGGTCAGGTCGTCGCCAGCGGCACCGGTCTCCTGAGCCAGGGCGGCGGCGAGCCCCTCCTCGCGCTGTTCGTGGATCTCACGCAGCCGGGCCGACAGGTCCGGGCTTGCCGTGATCATGCCGGCGAACGCGGGGCTGGAGAAGCCGAGAGCAGGGTCGCACCTTTCGAGGGCGGCGAGGCAGGCGCGGCTTAGCGCGTCCAGAGCCGATTCACCAGGCGCGCGCTGGGTCACCGTGCGCGCGGGACCGGTGATGAGGTCCTCGTGGATGTCGAGGACGAGGTCCTCCTTAAGCGGGAAGTGGTTGGTCACAGTCATCTTGGCCACCCCCACCTCTGCCGCCACGTCGGCAATGGTCACGCTGTCGAAGCCGCGCTCGATGAACAGGCGCGTGGCCGCATGTGAGATCGCCTCACGCGTCCGCTGCTTGTTGAGCTCGCGCAGGCCGGGGGTGCCTCGTGTCATGCCCGCATCCTATCCACCTCTCTATGCTCGTGCCATTAATTAGGTTTGACCTATTTGATTGGTTGGACCTAAGTTTATGCGGCCGGCGAGCGCGTTGAGAGGAGCCGCCCCATGACCCAACGCCGTCACGGTCCCGACGTGGCACCGAACCGCGAACCGATCGAGCGCGGACTGCTGCGCATGGGGGCCGTTGTGGCCCTCGGCCCGATCATGGCGTTGCTGGACACAACGATCGTCAGCGTTGGAATCGACGCCATTGCGCGGGACCTGAACGGCGCGATGACCTCCATGCAATGGGTGGCGAGCGGCTACCTACTGGCCATCTCGATGACCATGCCTGTGTCGGGCTGGGCGGTCGCACGGTTCGGTGCGAAGACCGTCTGGATGGCGTCGGTTGCGCTGTTCGCCGCCGGATCCGCGCTGTGCGGCGTGGCGTGGTCGACCGGCAGCCTGATCCTCTTCCGCCTGCTGCAGGGCCTGGGCGGCGGCATGGTCCAACCGGTCGGCCAGTCGATCCTGGTCCGGGCCGCCGGACCGTCCCGCGTCGGCCGGGTGATGGGCACATTGGTACTCCCCATCACCTTCGCTCCGGCGCTGGGGCCGGTCCTTGGCGGTGTCATCCTGCACGGTCTGGGCTGGCGATGGATGTTCCTGCTCAACGTCCCGGTCGGGATCGCCACGCTGGCGCTGGCCGCCCGCAGCCTTCCTGGCGATCGCACCGACGCACCGCGTGAGCCCGCCGATCACCGCAACCCTCTCGATGTGCTCGGACTCGCGCTGCTGGCGCCCGGTCTGGGCACGCTCGTCTACGGCCTGTCGGCCGCAGGTGACAGCAGCGGTTACGGCGCTGTGCCCACCGTCTGGGCGCTGGCCGCCGCCACGGCACTGCTGGTCGGCTATGGGGCGCACGCACTGCACGCCCGAGCCACTCCGCTGATCGATCTGCGCCTCTTCGCCCACCGGGGGTTCTGCGTCGCAACCGCCAACTCGTTCCTGCAGGGGGCCGCGCTCTACAGCTCGATGTTCCTTGTGCCGCGCTACTACCAGCAGGTCGAGGGCGCCGGAGCCATAGAGGCAGGCCTTCTGGTGGGCGCTGGTGCTGTCCGCCATCCCCATCGGCTCCGCCCTGCTCTACCCCACCACGACGACCCGATGACCCCATCCACCACTTGGAGGAACACTATGAACCTGCGCGTCACCGATGCCGAACCGGTCCGGCTCCTGGCCGTGCACGCTCACCCCGACGACGAGTCGAGCAAGGGCGCGGCGACCCTGGCCCGCTACGCCGCCGAGGGTGTCGATGTCCTGGTCGCCACCTGTACCGGCGGAGAGCAGGGGTCGGTCCTCAATCCCCGCATGGATCGGCCGGAGGTCTGGAAGAACCTGACCCAGATCCGCCGCGCGGAGATGGCCGCCGCCCGGCAGATCCTCGGCGTCGACCAGCGGTTCCTCGGCTTTGTGGACTCCGGTCTGCTCGCCGATGGTGAGCCCCTGCCTGAAGGCTGCTTCGCCCTCCAGCCCGTGGAGGACGCCGCACGTCCCCTGGTCGCCCTCATCCGCCGGTTCCGGCCACACGTTGTCATCACCTATGACGAGACCGGGGGCTACCCCCACCCGGACCACATCATGACCCACCGGATCAGTGTCGAGGCGTTCGACGCGGCCGGTGACCCCGGTCGATACCCGGGAGCGGGCGGGACCTGGCAGCCCCTCAAGCTCTACTACCACCGCGCGTTCTCCCGGCAGTGGTTCCAAACCCTGCATGACGCGATGACCGCCGAGGGCCTCGACTCGCATATGGGGCCGATCCTCGCCGACTGGCCCGACGCTGCGAGCGTCCCCGCCCCCACCACACACGTCGCCTGCGCCGCCTATTTCGATGCCCGGGACCGCGCGCTGCGCGCTCACGCCACCCAGGTCGCCCCTGGCGAGGGCTTCATGGCCCACCCCCGCGAGATCGAGCGGCGGGTCTGGCCGACCGAGGACTACCACCTGGCGCGCTCCCTGGTTGAGACGGCGATTCCCGAGAACGACCTCCTGGCCGGCATTCGCACAGATCACGAAAAGGCGTGCCGGATGGGCAGGCCTACTCGGTGATGACCGCGCCCCTGAAACGTGGCGTGTACAGCGCCACCACCCCCGCCACAGCCGCTCCGGAGCCCCAGAGGACCAGAGCAACAGCTGCCGTGTGGCGCTGGGCGAGAAAACCGATCAGCGGATTGGCCAGGAGCAGCGGTAACCACTGGGCGAAGGCCACTACTGCCTGGACGCGACCGATCGCCTCACGAGGGGACGCGGCGACGAAGAGGGGACCCACATGGGTGGAGAAGACGCCGGTTCCGAGGCCGGCGACCAGGGCCGAGAACCAGAACACCAACGGCTCCGGGGCGGCCGCTGTGGCAGCGATCGCCATCCCTGCGGTGAGCATCCCGACCGAGGCGCTGAGCCCCGCCCGCTCGGCGGTCCCCCGCCATAGCACGCACACGGTCACACAGGCCATACCGACGCCGTAGGCGCCCGCCGCCACCCCCGTGGTCATCGCGTCCCAGCCTCGCTCGGTGGAAACGAGAGGCACCAGGGGTGGGGAGAAGGGGACGATGAACATGGCGAACGCCCCGGTCAAAAGCACGATCGCACGCAGCAGGGGCGTGGTGAACACCATCAGCAGGCCCTGGCCGACCTGCCTGCTCAGCGTGGCGCTCTGCGCGGCAGTCACCGTAAGCGTCGCCTTCGAGCGCACCCTCCAGAGCACCACCAGCATGCCCAGATAGCTGACCGCCCCAGCCCAGAACGTGGCCGACAGCCCCACGATGGCGATCGCGGCGCCTCCCAGGGGCGGCCCGCAGAGCATGGCGCCCTGCGTGAGTATCTGTCGAGCCGCCATGGCACGGCCGAGGACGTGCGCATCGACCAGCAGTTTGGGCACCGAGGCTGAGGCCGGAATGTTGAAGGCATCGACCGTGCCCAGGGCCACCGCGATCACGACCAGGGTGTTCGCCCCTGGAACGTCACCATCATGGCGAAGGCACCCGTGGCCGCCACGGCGCACAGGATCATGTTGGCGCCGATCATGACGGGAAAGGCCCCGATACGGTCGCTCAGCGCGCCTCCGTGCAGGGTCAACAGCACGCGGGGGATCACTTGTGCCGACAGCACCGTGGCCGTGAGGGTGGGGCTCACCAGGGCTGCGTGCCACACGAGCCCGAAGACCAGCATCTGAATTCCCAGCGACGTGCACCCGACGCCGGTGAGCCAGAACCAGTAAAGACGCGGCGGAGGCGCTCCGCTCGACCCCATCCATGCCCCTTTGACTGCGGCTGCTCCGGTGGGCGGTGCGCCCCTCTCCCTCCGGGAGGCCTGGGGCGCACCGTCGGAGCACGCTAGTGCGCGCATCCGACACAAAAGGGGGCGAGACTGGCAGGAGCGGTTGATCGAGTGATCTGTATCCTCCGTGGCCCCGGCGAGTGGATCACTGTTCGCGGTCGTCGGGGCGAGGCGGTTCAGGTCCTGCCAGCCTGGCAACGACCCGGGTCGCGGTCGTGTCGTGGAACCCGACGGCCCGGGCGATGACCGGGATGCGGGCCTGGAGCACGAGCTGGCTCAGAGCCGCGGTGCGAACCGCTGTTCCGGGGATGCCGATGTCGCGGATCAGACCGGGGAGGCTGTGCGGCTGCGTGGAGCGTCCGGTGCCGCTGTCCAGAAGCTGGTCGAGCCGACCGTCCAAATCCGCTTGTCCACCATTGCGGCACGGCACTACCTTGCCGATGTGGACCTCTTCTCACAAACTTGGACGGCGTTGCGCACGGCGGTTGCCGAACTCCCGGACGAGGACTTCGTACAGCCGTCCGGCTGTACCGGCTGGCTCGTGCGGGACCTGGTCTGCCATCTGGTCATCGACGCTCAGGACGTCCTGATCACCCTGGTGACCCCCGCCGATGCGGAACCGACCCGCGACGCGGTGACCTACTGGGACGTCGCCGAAACGCCGCCGACTGGCGAGGACCCGCTCGACGCGCTGATCGTCCGGTTGGCAGCCGCGTACGAAGAGCCTCGGCTACTCAAGTTCCACTTCGACGACGTCGGTTCCGCCGCCGACCGCGCCGCCGAAGTCGCCGACCCGGGCCTCCGGGTCGGAACCCGCGACGAGGTCCTCACCGCGGGCGACTACCTCTCCGCGTACGTCTTGGAGTGGACGCTGCACCATCTCGACCTGGTCGCGCACCTCCCGGACGCGTCGGACCCGCCCGCAGAGGGGATCGCCCGGTCCCGCGAGATGCTGGAGAAGATCGCCGGGACCGCGTTCCCCGCGTCGTTCTCCGACAAGGACGCGCTGCTGGTCGGAACCGGACGGCGTGCCCCGACCCACGAGGAGAAGGCCGAACTGGGCGAGCTGGCCGCGAAACTCCCGCTCGTCCTCGGATGATCGCCTGGCTGAACGGGACTTCGGCGCAGGAGAGACAACGGCGCGGGAACAGGCGGGCGCCATGTCCTCGGTGGCGGGGAATCCGTCGGCCCGCAACCGCCGGACGGCGGCGTCAAAGCAGAGGCTGGTCCACCACACCACCGTGCTGAGCGCCAGCAGGAGGGCGCCGAGCTGGTCCTCCAGGCTCTGGCGGTAGCGCAGCTTGAGTTCCCCCGCGGTTGTTGAAGCAGATCTTGCGGGCCACTCGGTGGCGGGACTCCGAGACGTTGACCTGGGCGGTGATCATGCGGCGGTAGGGCTCGCCGTGCAGGAACTGGAGCAGGTGCAATGTCTTGAAGATGCGGCCGTAGTGGGCGCAGGCGTCGCCCAGTCCGGTGGGGTGTCCCTCTCGGGAGAGCATGCGCGCCAGGCCGTCGGCGCGCTCGGCCCCGTGCTACGGAGCTGACGGGCGTCCTGGTTCAGGCCGCTGGCCGACGCGCATCGGGGCAAGGCCACACCCACCCATCAGCGGAACACGATCGCCTCTGTGAACCGTGTGAAGAAATGTCGCATTAACGACGAACCGGGCGCGGGCACGGGGCATCACAATCCTGCGGGTAGCGACACCGTTCCAGCCCTAAAGGCTCGCGTCATGGTGTCGCCCCTCCGTTCGTGTGCCATAAGAGCCAGCAGGAGTATCTCCGTGACGTCTTCACCCCACCACGACGGCGTAGCCGGCCACCTCTCGAGACGGCGCTTCGGCAACCTCGCTGCCCTCGGGCTCGTGGCCGGTGCCGGTGTGGCCGGTCTCGCTTCGCCCGCGGTGGCCTCCGGAAGCGACGGGCAGGTCTACTACGACCGTGCCCGCAGGCTGGCCGGAAAGGACCCGGTCCTGCGGGCCATCGTCACGGCGCTCACGCCTGACATCGACTTTCCGCGCCCGCCCGCGCCAGCGCCGGTGAAGCTGTTCGACAACCTCGCCATGCTGAGCGTGGGATTCGTGCACGCCATGGCGGTCCTGACCGACGACGGGATCGTCCTGATCGACGCGCTCAGGTCGCCCGAGGACGCCAAGAACACTCTCATCCCCGGGTTGCGCGAGCTCGGAGCCGATCCGGAGGCCATCAAATACGTCGTCGTCACCCACGGCCACTATGACCACTTCGGGGGCGCGCAGTACCTCGCCGACCGCTATGGGACAAGCGTGATGATGTCGCCGGCCGACTGGGACCTCGTCGCCCGCACACAGCCAGACAATGCCCCCACCCGGGACCTGGACATCGCGGACGGGCAACAGCTCACGCTCGGCGACACGACGTTCCAGCTGCACTACACCCCTGGTCACACGCCCGGCACCGTCTCCCCCATCTTTCCGGTGCAGGCGGGCTCCGAGCGCCACATGGCCATGCTGTGGGGCGGCACCAATCCGCCCGGAACGCTGACAGAGCTGCGGACCTTCCTGGCGTCCATCCGCTCCTTCCGGGAACGGATGCGGGAGGCGAAGGTGGCGGTGGAACTGTCCAACCACCCCAACGACTACGGACTCGAACGCGCGGAGCAGCTTCGCAGCCAGTCCGATGAAGCGAACCCCTTCGTGCTCGGTGAGCGGCGGGCGGACCGGTTCATGGCAGCGATGGACCTCATGCTGCGCGGGAGGATCGCCGACGCCGAGGCAGCCGCAGCCCGGGCCTGACAGAGCGCGCCACCGCACCGACGGGTGACCGCGGCGACGAAGCCTAGATCTCGCCGTACCTGACCGCTCGCATCCTGCGCTTCGGGGTCTACGCCGCCGACGAGGTCGCCCTAGCTCCCGATCCGTTCGACGCCCGGCTCGGCCTGCCCGTCGTGTCATGACGGCCCGCCGGCCGGGAGCGAGGCGGCGCGCATGGTGCGCGCCGCGCTTCGGGGCAGGTGCGACGTCACAACTCGGCGGGCCGGGCGGCGGCTGCCTGGCTGATTGTCAGTCCGCTGGTCCTGTCCTCAGCGCCCCGCGGCCGAGGCCGGCGACCTCGCGTACGGCCTCGGCGACGGCACGGTAGTCCTTGCGCAGGATCGCACCGTGGTTGCTGGGGACCTTCGCGCTGAGCCGGATGTTCGAGCTTCGCTCGAACACCGGATCGAGGTCTGCGCGAATGCGTTCCTGCTCATCGCCCTTGCTCCCGAAGGACACCCCCGAAGCGAGCACATACCGCACCGGGACAGTGATGTTGTCCAGCACGGGGCCCAGCTCGCGCTTGCGGGCGAGCTTCCCGAGCTCGATATTGCTGTTCGCCATCTGTTCGGCGGTCATCCGCGGGGTCAGGCCCGTCGGGCGCAGCAGCCACATCAACCAGCTCATCCGCCTGAACATCCTCAGCATCCGCTGCTGCATTTCCTCAGTGAGCCAGTCCGACGGTTGCGCGCCGTCGACCAGGACCGCTCCCACGGCACGGTCGGGATTGCGGCTGGCCCAGTGCGCCCCGACGAACGCTCCGTAGGACCAGCCCACCACCAGCGCCCGCTCCACACCCCTGGCCGCGAGAACGGCATCGACGTCCCGGACGGCGGCCTCGAAGGAATAGTCCGCCGACGTCTTCGATTTCCTGCCGCGATCCCGCTCGTCATAGGTGATGTGCCGCCACCCCGCCCCCAGGTCGGCGATGACCCGCCGCCAGTATCCCTGAGTGGCGAACTGCCCGTTGAGGTAGACCACCGGGATACCAGGACCGCCGGTGTCGGTGACGGCCAGGGCCGTATCGTCAACCGACACCATGCCGGTCCACGTCGAATCGGTCGGGGAAGTGCTGTCCTTCGTCATGTGTCCCACCTGGTCGCGTGAGGCGTCTTGTACGACTTCTCCAGGCCCGGCACGCGGATCGCCGGTTCCGGAGGTCGTACGCGCGGTCATCGGAGCCTCTCTTCCTCGGCGCGCGCGATGGCGTCGGTCAGCCGCTTCCGCTCACGGGTGGGGACGTAGCCACCCTCCGAGTAGTTCTGGACGAACGCCTCGACGAACTCGACCGGGTCCTCCCCGACGATCTCGCGGATCGGGGTTCCGTCCGCCGCGGCCTGTTCGAACAGGTCAGCGAGGTCTTCGAACATCGACGCATTGCTGTCGCCGTCGTTCGGCACGAATTGCATCAGGTACCGCTCGATCGCATCCACCGCCGTGCGATAGTTCGGCGGAAGTTGTCTCACGCGCGCCTTGTACTCCCGCCATCGCCGCTTGGGGCCGATCACCTTTGCGATGAAGCCGCCTTTTTCGGCATCGGACATGGTTACTTGCCTCCTTCGTGGAGCTGTTCGAGCCGTTCTACGAGGAAGCTCCAGTTCCTCCAGAACTCTTCGAGATATTCCCGTCCCTGAGTGTTGAGGGAATACACCTTGCGCGGCGGCCCCTTCCCGGACGGGACCTTCTCCACGTCGACGAGGCCGCGCTGTTCGATCCTGACCAGCAGCGCGTAGACGGTGCCCTCGGCGATGTCGGAGAAGCCCTGATTTCGCAGCCACGCCGTGATCTCGTAGCCGTACGCGGGCCGGCCGGACAGGATCGCGAGGACGATGCCCTCCAGGACGCCCTTGAGCATCTCCGTCGCCTGCTTGCCCACGGAATACCTCTTCATCTACTAAGTGACGCTGACTACTGGTACATAGTAACAATGAATAGCTCAGATACAAGCCGGGACCACAAGCATGTGAATCATCTGGGGCACCGACACCGCCCACCTACTGCCCAGGCTGATCGCCGGCCGCGAGCGCGGCCCCCTGTTCCTCTCGGAGCACCGGCCCGGCCCACACCGGCAGGCCACCACCGACCCCGAGGACATCTACCCCGAGACAGGCCGCGCCCGCCCGCCTCCCCGACAAGCTGCGCATCCCGATGGGGAACTGCGCTCTTTATGGCACGCGCGAGCAGACCCGCAGCGACCACCTGCGCGAGGTAGCCCGCCACCTGAAGTGGTGGCCGATGAAGGAGCAGCAGGCAAAGGAACTGGAAGGCCTACCTGCTCGCCCGCGCGATGGAGCACGACTCGCCCAGCGCCCTGTTCCGCGTCGGGGGCGATCACCTGCGCAGCTGCTGTGTGATCCGGCCTGGCCCGGTGTGGCTGCTGGAGCGGACTGCTGGCCTTCGAGGGTCTTCTCGCGGATGTAGTTGCGGTCGAGCTGGGCAGCGACGGCGAGCACGGCGAAAATCATCGCTCCCACGCCGTTGGGATCGTAGGTACCGGTGAGCGGGCCGGTGAGGAGTTCGAGCTGAGCGCCGGCGTCCTGGAGCTTGCCGGGAGAGGGTCATCAGCTCGGCGGCGTTGCGGGCAAGGCGCTTGAGTTCGTGGACGGTGAGAATGAAGCGGGCGGTGTGGTACTTCGTCGCGCACTCTCCGCTTCGGATACGGCAGGCACTCCCCGCCGGGGCTTCACATTTCGGACAGCCGTTTCGTTCTACTGCTTTTGCAGCTTGATCGGGCGTCAGATCCACCCCGACGGTCTGTCAGTACTGTCTCGCACAACACATCGGTGTTGAGAGGGTTCTGCCAACGGCGATCTGCGGATTCGTGATCGATCCGGGGTGTTCGCAGAACTCTCGCAACTGGTCATTTGTGAGAGCTCGGGGTGGGGACACATCCTTGTCCCCACCCCGAGCCGGGCGTTCAGGACCGGTGGGTGCGTGGGGTGGCCGGGCGGGGCAGGGAGAACATCAGGGCCCACATGGCCAGCAGGCCGCCGATCACGTACGGCAGCGTTGCGGTGAAGGCATCGACGACGGCGGTGCCGCGGGCGGCCGCGGTGTGGTCATGGGAGAAGAAGACCACCCCAGTGAGCACGACACCCAGGCTGATGCCGAGGTGGGTGGCGGTGTTGAACAGCCCGGAGGCCGATCCGGCGTGCGCGTCGTCGACGCGTCCCAGGGTGAGGTCGGTGAGCGGAGCGCCGATCATGCCCAGTCCAAGACCCAGTGCCAGGGCCGGCAGGGCCATGGCTGCCATCGACAGGTTGGTGCCGTATGTCGTGGCCAGCAGGTGGAACACGGCCAAGGCCAAGGCAGCGAGCAGCGCGCCGGCCTGAGGTGCGCGGCGTTGGTGCCGGGCGACGGCCGACATAGCCAGCCAGGCCCCGCCGATCTCGGCGAGTGTGAGGAAGAGGAAGCCGATCGCCGCCCGCGACGGGCTCAGGCCCAGGCCCTGCTGCATGAAGAGCGTCCAGCACAGAAAGAACAGGCCGGACAGCAGACCGAGGACCAGCTGGGCGGTCATCCCTCCGGAGAACGGCCGTCCGGAGAACAGGGACAGCGCCACCAGCGGGGAGCCGTCCTTGCGGGTCTTGCTCCGCTGCTGGAAGACCAGGCCCACCAGCACGGCCAGACCTGCGGCCATGGCCGTGAACGTCCACCACGGCCAGTGGTGGGCGCCGCCCGCGCTGAGGGGGTAGGCGATCAGCAGCAGCCCGAGCGCGGAGAGGACCATGCCCAGTGGGTCGAGGCGCAGGGCCTGCCTGTTACGGGACTCGGTCAGGTACCTGTGGCCGAGCAGGACCGTGGCGATGCCGAGGGGGACATTGATCAGGAAGATGGAACGCCAGCCGAGGCCGAACAGGTCGGCCTGGGTGAGGACGCCGCCCAGGACGGGCCCGGCGACGCTGCCGACCGACATGACGGTCCCGTACAGGCCGAACGCCTTGGCGCGGGCGCTGCCGGCGAAGGTGACGTGCAGGGTGGCCAGGATCTGCGGGATCATCACCGCTGCCCCGGCGCCCTGCACCACGCGGGCGGCGATCAGCGCGGTGGGGCCGGCGGCGAGGCTGCACAGCAGTGAGGCGGCGGTGAAGACGACGGCGCCCAGCAGGAAGATCCGTTTGCGGCCGTAGAGGTCACCGAGGCGGCCACCGGTGATCAGCCCTAGAGCGAGCGCGAGCCCGTAGGCGGCCTGGATCCACTGCAGACCGGCGGCTGAAGCACCGGTGTCCGCCTGGATGGAGGGCAGGGCGGTGTCGACCACCGATGCGTCCAAGACGGCCATCAGTTCGCCGAGTAGCACCACGGCCAGCATGATCCGGCTGCCAGGGCGCGAAGACGGTCCGGCGGAGATACCACCCGAGCGGGGCGGGAGGGGACAGGTGTCACGAGACACGGAGAGGGGTTCCTGTTCTGAACAGCAGGGACACGGGCAGGCCAAGACCCGTGTACGCCTACTGCGCACAGGAGAATGTCACGGAGCCCAGGCCATCGGGAACACCGTCTTCACAGCGGACAGCACCAACCGCCTGTCAACGCAGGCGGGGTCCGCGGGCAGAGAGCCCGGGAAGAACGGCTACTGGGCCTGGGATATAGGTCATCACCTTTAAGGGCACGCACACGCCCAGACTGGGCGATAGAAGAACTTATCCAGCATAATCGTCCGCCTGCCACTGAGGCGAACGGGCTTGGGTGTAGCTCTTCTGCAGGGACTGGCTGACCTGGGAAATCAAGAGTTGGCCTGCTGCGAAGACGTCGCGTCTCTTACCGTTTCAACCAGGAGCAACGAACCACACCCGATGGAGTTCGACCCCGCCCACGCGGACTGGTCCGCACACATGAAGGACGTGCTGATCGCGGCACGCGACCGGGCCCAGGGCCGCACCGCCTTGACCGGCGCGGAGCTGGCCGAAGTCCACCGCAGATACGCCCGCATCATCGCCTTCGCCAAGGCCGGGCAGCCGCATGCGCTGATCCGGCGGCTCGATGGCCGCCGCGAGGACTACCTGCGCTTCGCGGCCGACTTCGCCGTGCCCTTCACCTCCAACGGTGCCGAGCGGGACCTGCGCATGGTCAAGCCACAGGTGAAGGTCTCGGGCGCTTGGCGCACCCTAACCGGTGCCCGCTACTCCTGCCGGATCCGCTCGTTCATCTACACGGTGAGGAAGCAGGGGCACACGGTGCTGGCCAAGCTCACCGAATTGTTCGCCGGGAATGTCTGGTAATCAGCCACCACGTGAATAGTTACGGCGGTTCAATCCCTGTCCGGAAACAGCAGGACCCCTCAACAGGAGTCGACCAGGACTGTTGGACGCGGGCGGTTGCCGATCCGCCGTGGTTGGGATCGAGGTAAGCAGGTCTGGCAACCGCCCGCAGCTCACAGGGTCAGCCCGACCAGGCCACCAGCGCCAGGTGCGGAGTCTGGCTGATCGCCTTGACCTTCGGCGTGGCCAGGTTGTTGCCCCAGCTCACCGTGACCTTGCCGCTCCCGCCGCAACCCGCGTTGTACCACGTCGGCTTGTTCTTACTGTTGAATCCCAGGACCTTGACACACGCGGTGGTGTTCTGGCCCGACTGCACCTTCCACGAATAGCCCTTCTTAGCGCCGGGGTAGCCCGCGAAGCTGCACCGGCCCTTGACGGCCGGGCTCCACTTGCCCGGGTAGCCCACGACGCGGCCGCCGCAGTTGGCCGCCTTTGCTGATTGCGCGCTGGCCTGGACTTCTACGGGCTCTGCGGCAGAAGCGGTGCCAGCCGAGGCGCCCGCCAGGCCTCCGGCCAGGGCGGTAGCCATCAGGGCACCGGTGAACAGTCGGCGAATACGCATGGGTTGTCGCCTCTCCTGGGAATGGGTGATCCGTTCGAACGGATCTATCCCATCAGGGCCGGTTATCGCCTGGTTATCGCCGGAATCCGACGACCCACTGTGAGAACGCGAATCGACGCCCGGCCCTAAGGGGCGTAAACGTGTCCGACCTGCGCCGCCGATCGAGCTAGAACAAGCTTGGGTGTGGTTCGTTTCGAGGGAGGGTGTGATCAGGCCGACAGGGCGTACTCCTCCGGGCCACTGTTCCCATAGAGGCGTTCGTGCTCTCGCGCGAGGTGGTATCGCCGGTACGCGTCGAAATCGCCGTTGGCGCGCACCGCGCGGAGCTTGAGGACGGCTTCGGCTCCCTCCAGGCCCCACCGAGCCCCGGTGATGTCGAGCCGGTCACCGATCAGATGCCGACACGCCCCCTCGATCACCCCGGTCGCGATCGGCCAGCCCGCCTTCACAGCCCGGTCATAGACCAACACCTCCTCGTGGCCGCGCAGGTAACGCACGCACCGGTCCGCACCGCCCCGCTCAGGGGCGTCCAGCCCCTCGGCTCGATCCGCGATAGGGACAGCCACCCCCGCCGAGCCCCCGGCCAGCACCGCCATCCCCAGCCGGTGCGCGTCCGCACGACGCAACGCGATCAGATCACGGTCGTCATCGTCGAGGAAGAAGAACCGCTCCAGCTCCGGGCGCGTGGGCACCTCGGTGAACGTCCCGTACGCCTCGGCGTGCTCATCAGTCAGAAACTCCACCGGCACGAGCCGGACCGTAGCCAGCACCGACGCCTGCTCGGCGGGCTTTCCACGAATCCCAGCGGAGCCTCCAGCTGGTGTGCTAGGCGACCATGATCGTTCTCACCGGGATTTCCTGTACCTCAACCACTCACACCCGGCCTCGGGCAGCGCGGCGCCACCAGCATGGACGGGAATGGCGGAATTTGCTTAGTTAGGCTAGCTAAGCATAGTATCGCCGCCGTGCGCTCTCAACCTCACGACATCGCCCACGACCTCTCGCGGATCCTGCGCGACCTGGTCACTCTCATCCGCCGTGCCACCGACCCCAGCCTCCTGTCGGCCCCCCAGGTCAGCATCCTCAGCTCCCTGGAACACGGCCCGCGACGCATCACCGCTCTGGCCGGTGAACACGGTGTGCGCACCCCCACCATGACCACCCACATCACGCGGCTGCAGGCCACGGGCGCCGTCGACCGCGGCACCGATGACGCCGACGGACGCGCCGTCGTCGTCGAGCTCACCGACCATGGCCGCCACCTCCTCGCGACCGCCCGGCAGGCCCGCATCGACCACCTCGCGGCCCGCCTCAGTCACCTCACCGAGGACGAGCGCTCCGCGATCGCCGCCGCTCTGCCCCATCTCGCCAAGCTCACCGCCACACCGGCCCCGGATGTCCTGCCCCCCGCTGCCCGAACCCCTCAGGAAGATCAGGAAAACCAGGAGAACTGACGCACGATGACCGTCACCGAACCCACTGCTTTATCCACCCCATCCCGCCGCCGCAGCCCTTGGCACCAGCCGATGTCCGTTTACGCCACCGCCTTCGCCGCTGTCGTCGCCTTCATGGGCATCGGTCTGGTCGACCCGATCCTGCCCTCCATCGCCGAGGGGCTCCACGCCTCCGCGAGCCAGGTGTCCCTGCTGTTCACCAGCTACTTCCTGGTCACTGCCCTCGCGATGCTCATCACCGGCTTCATCTCCAGCCGTATCGGCGGCAAGGCCACCCTGCTGCTCGGCTTGGCCATCGTCGTCGTCTTCGCCGCCCTCTCCGGTAGCTCCGGCTCCGTCGCTGAGCTCATCGGCTTCCGAGCGGGCTGGGGGCTGGGCAACGCGCTGTTCATCGCCACCGCCCTGGCCGTGATCGTGGGTTCGGCCTCCGGTGGCATGGAGGCCGCCATCGTCCTCTACGAGGCCGCTCTCGGTGTCGGCATCGCCTCCGGCCCACTACTGGGGGCCGTCCTCGGCGACTGGCACTGGCGCGCCCCGTTCTTCGGCACCGCCACCCTTATGGCGGTCGGCTTCATCCTCATCGCCACGCTGCTCACCGCACCCGCTCGTCCCGCTACCAAGACCCGACTGAGCGACCCTCTGCGCGCCCTGGCCCACGGCGGGCTGTCCACCACCGCCGTCACCGCGCTCTTCTACAACTTCGCGTTCTTCACCATTCTCGCCTTCACTCCCTTCGTTCTGGGCATGTCGCCCTACGGCATCGGCGCGGTCTTCTTCGCCTGGGGTGTCCTCGTCGCCGTCTCCTCGGTGGTCGTCGCCCCGCGACTGCACCATCGCATCGGCGCCGTGCCCACGCTGCACACCGCACTCGGACTTCTCCTGCTCCTGCAGGCTGCCATCGCCGTCGCCCTGCTCGCCGACGTTCACCCGGTCCTCATCGTGCTGGTGATCGCCACGGGAATCCCCATCGGCCTGAACAACACCGTGTTCACCGAGGCCGCGATGGAGGTCTCCGACGCGCCACGGCCTGTGGCCTCCGCCGGCTACAACTTCGTCCGCTGGCTGGGCGGGGCCTGCGCCCCGTTCGTCGCCACCAAGCTCGGTGAGGACATCAGCCCGGTGTACCCCTACGCCCTGGGCGCTGCCTGCTGCCTGGTGGCCGTGGTCATCCTGCTGCTGCGCCGCCACCATCTCGCGGCGCTGCGTGCGGTCTAACGCGCGCTTCCCGGGCGGCGCTCGCCGATCGTCGGCGTCGGCTGCCGCGCACTCACGCGCGGGATGTCATCGCTGGTCACACGTTTGATGGCCGGGGGTGGGCCAGCTGGCCCACCCCCGGCCATCCACTTTCCAGTGGGCATGGTGGGTGATTTGTCCGTTTTTCTGGGTGGGGTCGGGAAAAATCGAGGCCACAGAATCGCCATGAACGGCACAACAGAGTGACCTGAAGGTAAGGACACGCCCGCCGGGGTCCAAATGATCTCCGTTCGACTCAGCGGCTCGATCTCGTTTTCTCCCATCGCGGCACCGCGCTGAATAACGTTGCAACGCTTCTCCGCCCCCCTGCGGCGCCATCCCACCGCTTTTAGTCCTGGCTTCCGATAAGGCCCGCTTATCGGAAGCCAGGAATCCCGTGCCTTCGGGCTTGATTCCGTGTGCTCAGAGCTTTATTACGTTACTTATTAACGTAATATACAAACGAAACGATTGGAGGGGCACCTGAGGGCGTAAGAGTGCTGAGACCCCGGTCCGACCCGGAACATCCGGGCCAGCAGGCCGGCCCTGGGCTTCTCGTGCTACGTCCCCGCGCGTCAGCGGGTGCCGATTTCTCACTCGTGTCAGTGAAGGGGCACGTTGCCGGCCTGCGGGACCCCAGTGGCCGGTGCCCGGTAGCGGTCCGGGGTTGAGGAACATCGGAACGGAACCCCGCTCTAAGCGTTTCGCGCCTGCTCGTAGCTTCTGGGGGCATGCCAGTTGAGTTCCTCACCGACGAGCAAGCGGCCCGCTATGGCCGCTACGCCGAACCGCCCTCGCGTGCGCACCTGGACCGCTTCTTCCATCTCGGTGACGCCGACTGGGAGCTGATCGCGCCCAAGCGGCGCGAGGCCAACCGCCTCGGCTTCGCCGTGCAGCTCTGCACGGCGCGTTCTCTGGGCACCTTCCTCACCGACCCCAGTGAGGTCCCCGAGAACGCGGTCGTCTACCTCGCCGAACAGCTCGGTATCGCTGACCCTGGCTGCCTGGCCGACTACGCCGCCCGTGAACAGACCCGTCTTGACCACGCCGAAGAGATCCGCGACGCATGCCGATCCGAGGACTTCGCGACCAAGCAAGCCGAGCTTCGGGCGTGGATGGAAGCCCAGGTATGGACCGCCGCCGACGGCCCCAAGGCACTCTTCGACGGCGCGGTGTCCTGGTTACTCCGCCACGCGGTGCTCCTTCCGGGGGTGACGACCCTGGCCCGGTTGGTCGCGCGGGTGCGCCAGGAGGTGACCGAGAGGTTGTGGACGCAACTGTGCACCCTGCTCACCCCCGGCCAGCAGGCCGGTCTGGGGCCCTGCTCGCCGTTCCCGACGGGGCACGGACCTCCAACCTGGAGCGGCTGCGCCGCGGGCCCACCCGCCGCTCGGGCCAGGAGATGGTGCGCGCCCTGGACCGAGTCGCTGAAATCTTCGGCCTGGGACTGGGCGGCCTCGACCTGTCGGGCTTCCCTGCGCGGCGCGTCACCGAAATGGCCCGCTATGGGCTGGCGGGCAAAGCCCCTCTCCTGCGGCGCCACGACGACCCACGTTGGTTGGCCACGCTGCTGGCCACGGTCGTGCACCTCCAATCCCGCGCCGTCGACGACGCCTTGGAGCTGCTGGACCTGCTGATGACCACCAAGTTGCTGGCCCAGGCCGAGCGCGAGTCGGTTTAGGAGAAGGTGAAGCGGCTGCCGCGTCTGAACTCCGAGTCGGCCAAGCTGGCGGCGGCCGTAGGTGCGCTGTTCGAGGCCACCCCGGGCCCCGGAGACGAGGTCGATGCCACCGCGGTCAACCTCGCCCAGGTGTGGGAGCGCATTGAGCGTCTGGTCCCGCGCGCCGATCTGGCTGCGGCGCTGCGTGCGCTGGAAGCGATGCGCCGCCTGCCCGAGTTGATCGGCCGCAAGAAGATCCGCGCCCGCGAGGTCGACACCTCGCTGGTGACCGGCTCCTGGCACAAGCTGGTGTTCGCCGAGGGGCCTGATGTGGTGCACAAGGCCTGGCACGAGGCCGTCACCGAAGCTGCCTCCGGGCAGGTGGAGCGCATCCCCTATGAGCTGTGCGAGGCCCTGCGCCGCCGGGAGATCTACGTCCAGGGCGCCAGCCGCTGGCGCGACCCCGACACCGACCTGCCCGGCGACTTCGCCGAGAACCGGGACGTGCACTACGCGGCGTTGAACAAGCCGGTGGAGCCGAACGCGTTCGTGGAGGGGGTGCGCACCCGGATGCGCGCCGCGTTGGACCGGCTGGATGGGGCGATCGCGAAGGGCACCTGCGGCGGGGTGCGGGTGGTGACCCGCAAGGGCCAGCCCTGGATCAGCGTCCCGAAGCTGGAGGCGTTGCCCGAGCCCCAGAACCTGCGTGCGCTCAAGGGCGAGGTGCTCAAGCGGTGGGGGACCCTGGACCTGCTCGACATCCTCAAGGACTCCGCGCTGCTGACCGGGTTCTGTGAGGAGTTCTCCTCGGTGGCTACCCGCAAGGCCGTCCCCAAGGCGGCGCTGCACCGGCGCCTGTTGCTATGCCTGTTCGCGCTCGGGACGAACATGGGCATCAAGCAGATGGTCGCCACCGGTGAGCACGGCGAGGACGAGGGGGCGCTGCGCCGCACGAGGGCCTCGCACATCACCCGCGACAACCTGCGCCGGGCCATCGCCCGAGTGGTGAACGAGACCTTCGCCGCCCGGGACGCCCAGTGGTGGGGCACCGCGACCACCACCGCCTCGGACTCCAAGCGGTTCGGGTCCTGGGAGTCGAACCTGATGACGGAGTTCCACGCCCGCTACGGCGGGCACGGGGTGATGATCTACTGGCACGTCGACAAGGGCCGGGCGTGCATCTACTCCCAGCTCAAGTCGTGCTCGTCCTCGGAGGTCGCGGCCATGATCGAAGGGGTGCTGCGCCACTGCACCGACGCCGAGGTCGAGGCGAACTACACCGACACCCACGGCGCCTCGATCGTGGGGTTCGCGTTCACCGAGCTGCTCGGGTTCAAGCTGCTGCCCCGGTTGAGGAACATCGGCGCGGTGCGCCTGTACAGCCCCGGCACCGGCCCCGCCACCTGGCCCAGGTTGGAGCGGGTGGTCAAGAACCGGCCCATCGACTGGGCGCTGATCGAGCGCAACTACGACCAGATGGTCGCCTACGCCACCGCCCTGCGCCTGGGCACGGCCGACACCGAGCAGGTGCTGCGCCGCTTCACCAAAGGGGGCGGCCCCAAGAACCCCGTCTACCAGGCCTTGGAGGAACTCGGCCGGGCGGTGCGCACCATCTTCGCCTGCGACTACCTGGCCGACGAAGCGCTGCGCCGGGAGATCCACGGCGGCCTGGAGGTGGTGGAGAACTGGAACGGCGCCAACGACACCTTCTTCTACGGCAAGGAGGGTGTGCTCACCGGCGCCGACCGCGAGCACGCCGAGATCTCCATGCTCGCTCTGCACCTGCTCCAGTCCTGCCTGGTCCACGTCAACACCCTGCTCCTACAACGGGTACTGGAGGACCCCGCCTGGGCGGGACGGCTCACACCTGAGGACCGGCGCGGGCTGAACCCGCTGTTTTGGACCCACGTCAACCCCTACGGCCGGTTCGTGCTGGACATGGACAGCCGCCTGGATCTGGCCGTTTGAGGAACCCCAACGAAAGGACCGAGGCGATGCACCCCTGGCGCTACGCCGTGAACCTGGCCGCAACCGAGACCGAACGCAAGGAGGTGGCCGAGCTGTTCAGTTCGATCCGATCAAGAATGGACTGCCCGTCCGGGACCGGAGGGGTCTCTGGAGCTTGCGCATCAATCGCACCTCGGAACGATCGGACAGCGTTGCCGCGGTTGAACCCAGTATGTTGCTCCGCATGACCAAGACCGAGATCGAGATCACCGCGGGTCTCATCCGCGACCTGCTGCGGGACCAGCATCCGGATCTGGCCGAGCTGCCCCTGCGCGAGGTGGAGGGCGGCTGGGGCAACCAGATGTGGCGCCTCGGGGACGAGCTGGCCGTGCGGATCCAGCGCATGGACACCGACCCCGGCCCTCAGCTCAAGGAGCGCCGGTGGCTGCCGCTGCTCGCCCCACGCCTGCCGCTGCCCATCCCCGTCCCGGTGCGGAGCGGTGCCCCCTCCGAGCGTTTCCCCAAGATATGGACGGTCATGACGTGGGTGCCGGGCCTGCCGCTGGACCGAGGGTCCCTCACCCGCGGCGAGCACGCGGCCGACACCCTTGCGGCGTTCCTCCGAGCGCTGCATGTGCCAGCGCCCGCCGACGCACCGGTTGCTACGGGCCGTGGCGCGCACCCCAAGGATCACACGGACGGCTTCGAGCAGTTCTTCGACTCCCTCGACGCTGACGCGATCGGCTCCGACGCCTCCGACGTCCGGGCCGTCTGGGACGACGCCGTCGCGGCCCCCGCATGGGAAGGTCCGCCGGTGTGGGTGCACGGCGACCTGCATCCCGCGAACGTCGTCGTCGCCAACGGGACATTGGCGGGCGTTGTCGACTTCGGCGATCTGTTCGTCGGCGACCCGGCGTCGGACCTGGCGGCCGCCTGGGTACTGCTGCCGGCGGGCGCGGCCGCACGCTTCTTCGCCGCCTACGCGGCGGCTGACGAGGCAACGGTCCGGCGCGCTCGCGGGCTGGCCGCGCTGAAGAGCCTCTTCCTGATGCTGATGGGACAGAACGGGGACCGCGGCCTGCCCGGCGGTAAACCGGCGTGGGGTCCGGCGGGACGGGCAGCGCTCGACCGGGTCCTGAGCGAGGGGTGGGAACCGAACGCCAGAAAGGGGCCGTGGCGGTTGTTCCCGCTGGTCGGTGGAAAGACAACGTCCTTGGTGGACCTTCGGTGTTCGCATCAGACGCGAAGGCTTCGCGTCTGATGCGAACACGATCCGGCTGTCGAGGCGACTGGACAGCCGGCATGGCCGGTCCCGCGTGCCAGGCCGCGAGCGTCAGGACCAGGCCCCAGCCTCGTTTGTCATCCGCACCTCGTCCTCGACGGACACCCGGTAGTACGCCCTACTTCGGTGCCTGGAAGCCGCCGATCTTCTGCTCGAGCAGTTCGGCCAGCCGCAGCGGGGTGCGGTCCTCGAACATCGGACCGATGAGCTGCACTCCCACCGGCAGACCCTCGGAGGGTCGGCCCGCTGGTATCGCGGTGGCGGGCAGGCCAGGCATGGTGGCCAGACCGGCCCAGACAAGCTGGTCGAAGTACGTGTACTCGACGCCATCGATGTCGATCTGGCGTTCCAACAGATCGGGGTTGTGGTCGTGCGGGAACGCGGGAGTCGGCGTGATCGGGCACACCACGGCGTCGAACTCGGCGAAGAGCTGCCGCCAGCCGTGACGGTGGAGCTCGCGATGGTTGTTCGCCTCGATCCAGTCGCGGTGGCTGAACACCATCCCGCGCAGCCGCGCCGCGTCGAGACTCTGGTCGTCCGCGCTCAGTCCGGCGGCGCGGGTCCGCATCTGCTCGTACGCTTCGACGGGAAAACGCGCAACGGAGCCCGAGAACAGCAACTGCGTGTAGAGCGTCGCGGCTTCGGCCAGGTCGGGCAGCAGCGGACTGCGCCGTTCGACGTGGGCGCCGCCGTCGACAAGTGCGTCGGCCACCCGGTTCACGCTGGCCCGCACAGCGGACCCGGTCGGAATGAGCGGATGCTCGTCGACGACCAAGACCCGGAAGTCGCCGAGCCGCTCGTGACGTGCGGGCGGCAGCGTCAGGTCGTGCGCCTTGCCGAGCGTCAGTGGGTCCGGTCCGGCCATGACGTCGAGCAGGAGCGTGAGGTCGCGGGCGGTGCGCGCCATTGGACCGACGACGGCGAGGTCGAGGTCGACCGGCAATGGCGGTGCCGGCGGCGCGACCATGCCGCGGGTTGCCGCCAGTCCGAGTGTCGGTTTGTGCGCATAGATGCCGCAGAAATGCGCGGGGGTGCGCAGCGAACCGGCGAGGTCGGAGCCGATGGACAGCGCGCAGAATCCGGACGCCAGGGCCGCCGCTGATCCGCCGGAGGACCCGCCCGACGTGCGAGCATGATCCCACGGATTGTTAGTGGTGCCGTAGATCTCGTTGAAGCTCTGGATATCTTGCAGCCCCAAGGGCACATTGGTCTTACCCAGCACCACCGCGCCCGCGGCCTTGAGCCGCGACACCTGTACCGCGTCCTCGGCCGGCACATAGTCCCGGTGTTGCGGCATGCCCCAGGTCGTGGGCAGCCCAGCCATGTTGTAGGACTCTTTGACCGTCACCGGGATACCGAGCAGCGGCCGGACCTCGCCGCGGGCGCGCGCCTGGTCGGCACCGCGCGCGGCGGCCCGCGCACGGTCGAAGTCCGGCACACAGATCGCGTTGATCACCTTGTCGTCGCGCTCGATACGGGCAATCGCCTCGTCGGTCAGTTCCGCCGAGGTCACTTCACCGGCACGCAAGGCAGCCGCGAGTTCTTCTGCAGTCTGAAAGTTCCACTCCATGAATCCGACCGTACTGAGCTCTGGCAGAGGTCATAAAATGCCGATTCGCACAACGGGATAGATGTCTCAACTCATCATGTTGCTCTCCGGCCACAGAAAATTCGCCCGACCGCTGGCCATGGCGAGGCGCGGCGGTCTGGCACACCTACGGAGATGGTCACGACGGCGGCGCCCCAGCGCCCCGATCGATGGCGATATGACACGGGCGCCCACCCCAACCAACGATTGCCGCGCACCGTGATTGTCATAAATGAACGGTTGTGAGAGGACCGCGAGAACCCCCAACCGTGCCCTATTTCCCCCGGTGATCGGTCGCAAAAGTCCTCTCTAAACCCGCACGTTGTGCGAGAGGGTTCTGAGGAGCTTCCGGCATGGAACTGACACCCGAGCAGGCCGCCAGCGCGGTCGAACGCCACGACTGCCCCAACTGCGCCGCACCCGCAGCGGCAAGACCGCCGCGAAGTACCACACCCCGCGCTTCGTCCTGGTGCCCGCGCTACGCGAGAACCTCGACGTGCCGGTTCCCGCCGACCGTCTCCCGGGGCGCACCTGGGCACCGGGGCCCGAGCTGACCGTCGTCCCCGCCGCCGGCGAGCAGCAGCCCGTGCGCATCGGCTACGCCCGCACCTCCACCGCCCGCCAGGAGCTGGCCAGCCAGCTTGAGGCCCTGCGCCAGGCCCAGTGCCACAAGATCTTCTCCGAGCAGATCAGCACCCGCATCAAGGTGCGCCCCGAGCTGGAGAAGGCGCTCGCCCTGGCCCGCCAGTTCACCGAGGCCGCACCCCACACGCCGGCCATCCTCACCGTGCACGAACTCAAACGCCTGGCCCGCGACGCCGCCGAGCGGATGACGCTCTCCAGCCAGCTCCAGGCCGCCGGGATCCGGCTCGAACTGCTCACCGGGTCGCTGACCGGGATCTACGATCCCAACGGCAGGGGCTCGATGCTGTTCGCGGTGCTGGCCGTGGCCGCGCAGCTCGACCGCGACTACATCCGCGACAAGCCCCTGGAAGGCCAGCAGGCGGCCGCGGCCAAGGTCATCGACGAGGACATGCTCACCTGCGCCATCGCGCTGAACGACAAGGGCGTGCCCGTGCCCGAGATCGCCAAGAAGCTCACCATCAAGACCGGCAAGAACGCGGGCACGTCCCCCTCGGTCGCCTCGCTGTACCGGGCCCTGGCCGAAGCCGGGGACCAGGAAGCCGACGACGGCCTGCCGGTCCGGCCCAAACCCGTGCGCATCCGGCGGCCTGGTGATCCGCTCCCGCCCGAACGGGCCGAACTTCACCAGCGCCTTGAGGACCAGGTCCTCCGCCCCACCAACCCAGAGGCGGATTAGCCGTCAGGGCAGGTCGCATTGCCTTGGACCAGCGGCTGAACCCTTAGCGCGGGTTTTCGTTCCGATGTTCCTCAACCCCGCGGTCGCCGGCAGCGCAGCAAGGCCTCCAGCAGACGATGGCCCGCAGCCACGTTGATACGGATAGCGAGACGACCACGCCCCCTCGCCTCACCCGTCAGTGGAACGCGGTCACACGTCCCAGGTGACCGGGAGGCTCTTCACCCCGTAGATGTCCGCGGTCTCCGGGCGCAGGCCGACCTCTTCAGCCGGCACGGCCAGGCGCAGCGTGGGGAAGCGGTTGACCAGCGCGGGGAACGCGACCCGCATCTCGACGCGGGCCAGCTGGTGACCCAGGCAATGGTGGATGCCGTGGCCGAAGGCCAGGTGCCCGTCGGCCTTCCTGCGGAGGTCGAGCACGTGGGGATCAGCGAAGCGCTCAGGGTCGCGGTTGGCGGTGCTGTACGACACGATGACCGCCGTGCCGGCCTCGATGGTCTGGCCGCCCAGCTCGACGTCCTCCAGCGCCGTCCTCATGAACGTCTTGGCGACGCTCAGATACCTCAGCAGCTCATCCACGGCCTGGTCGGCGAGCTCGGGATCGGCGCGCAGCGCGGCCAGCTGCGCCGGGTTGCGCAGCAGCGCGAAGGTGCCCAGCGCCAGCATGTTCGCGGTGGTGTCGAGCCCGGCCACCAGCAGAACCAGGCCGATCCCCCTCAGCTCCTCATCGGTCAGATCGCTGTCGGTGAGGTCGCTGAGCACGTCGTCGGTGGGGTTCGCGCGTTTGGCGGCCACCAGCTCCGCGAGGTAGTCCTGGATCGCGGTGTAGGCCGCTATCTGGTCCTCGTCGCTTGTCTCCCCGCTGTGGAACGACGTGGCCTGCTTCTGGAAGGAGCCCCGGTCCTGGTACGGCACCCCCAGCAGCTCACAGATCATGATGGCGGGGATGGGAGCGGCGAACGCGGTCACCAGGTCCGCCGGCGGCCCGGCCTTCTCCATGGCGTCCAGATGGTCGGCGGTGATCTGCTCGACGCGCTCGGTGAGCAGCCGCATCCGCCGTGCGGTGAACTTTCCCGCCAGCGGTTTCCGATAGCGGCCGTGCTGTGGCTCGTCCATGAGCACGAACTCGCCGGGCGGCGCCGGATGGACCTCCATGCCGGTGGTGTCGATGTACGGGTGGAGCATCAGCTCCCTGCGCGAGCTGAACCGCGAGTCGGCCAGGACCGACCTGGCCAGGTCGTATCCGGTGATCAGCCAGCCGGGTTTTCCCCCGGGGAAGGTGTAGCGGCTGATGGGGCCGTGCCGGCGGGCGTCGATCAGCTCTGCCGGCGGGTCGAAGGGACAGCCGGGCCGACGCGCCGTCGGCATCGTCGTGACGGTGTGGAGGGATTCACCCATGACCATTCCTCACATCGCGATAGTACGTGTTTGGCATAATTAAAAAGCTACGTTGCATTCAGAATGGCGTCAATCAATCGAAATGCGTTTGCCCAGGTGGATAGCGCAAAATTGATGCAATGACGCTGATCTCGAATGCAATACTGCGTTGCAATGAATGGCGGCGAAGACAATACTGACGGCATGCCAGGAGGACGGTTGACCCAGCAGGACCGCCAGCGCATCGCGGCCGGACTCGCCGACGGGCTCTCCTACGCTGAGATCGCCAGGCGGCTCGACCGGCCGACCTCAACGATCAGCCGGGAGGTCGGACGCAACGGCGGCCCCGGCGGCTACCAGCCCCAGCGGGCACACCGGGCGACGGCCCAGCGGGCGCGGCGCGGCACACCGGCGCCCCCGCGCGCGACCACACCAACGGACGGTATGACGGAAGAGGAGATCGAGAAGTTCGTCGAGATGGCGGTCAGGACGGGGCTGCCGAGGATGACGGCGCGCGTCCACCTCGACCTGCTGCTGTCCGAGGACGGCAGGCGCACCGCGGCCGAACTGACCCGCAGGCTGAAGGTCAGCCCCGCCTCCGTCTCCGTGGCCGTGAACTACCTGGTCCAGCACGGCTACGTCCGGCGCGAGCGCGATTCGCGGCGGCGTCGCGACATCTATGTGGTCGACGACGACGCCTGGTACCACGCGGTCGTGCTCAGCGCGCGGCACCTACTCGAGTCGGCGCAGGCCGCGATGGCGGGGGCGGAGACGTTCGGGCTCGACAGCCCGGTGGGGCAGCGGATGACCAAGGTAGGGGCGTACCTGGAGCGGGTCAGCCTGGACACGAGGGAGTCGGCCGACCGTTAGCGCGCCCTCCTAGAGTGATGGGTCCCAGCCGAACCATCTTGGGAGCTGGCAGACCAGTTCCTGCTGTTCGTGACCGACTCACGCCATGTGGCCGCCCACCCGCGAAGGACGGCCGACTCCCCGAACTCCCCCATCCCCGAGGAACCGATCGAGCTTCCCGCACCCTGACAGAGAACCGACGTTGAATACCCGACCCGCTGACATCCACCAGGGCCACCGACAACCACCGAGGCATAACAATGCCCCGTGACCTGAATTCCCAGGTTACGGGGCATTTTTCACGCTTAATAAGGTGTGGCTAGGGGCGGGACCGGAAAGTCCTGCAGGGGATGGTGACGAAGGCACCGGCGCCCTACAACCCGGGATGGTCGTTCCACATGGACGCCGCCACCAATGCGCCCAGGAGCCGCGACACGGTGTATCTGTTCCACGGCGGCTCCTGGCTCGGCTACCACACCACCGAAGAGTAGGTGACCGGTGCCGCGAATTGCCCGAGGAGGTGCGGCGTCTGCGCTACGCCGAGTCCCTGCTCGACCAGCGCGATCCGCTGGGCGCGCTCATCCTGCTGGCACCGCTGCGCGACTCCCACGGGTCCGATCCCAGCGTTGCGATGTTGGCGGCGCGCGCCTACTACCACTCCGCCCAGCTCAACGCCGCCCCGCCGAACACTGGAGCCGTTGGTCGCCGACAGGCCGAACGACTCCTACGCCCGGCTGCTCCTCGGCCGTACGCTGCAGCGGCAGAGCCGCGACGCGGAGGCCGCGCGCCACATGAAGATCGCCGGTGCCATGACGCCGGAGTTCGCATGAACGGCATACGAATGTCGTCGTGGATCGCAGACTCGCCTGCGATCCACGACGACGGTTGACACAGGCGCGCACCCCCCATGTACGCCTCAGGGCACCTGGTTTTCGCCCGAAGGGTCAGCCGCGGAGGAACTCGGCGACGGGCTCGGTCTGTCCGAGGATCGCGTGTCCGACCTCGGGCAGGAGGTTCACCGTCGCGTGCGGGACGCACTGGCGCACGCGACGCGCGGTCTCATGGGAGTCGAACATGGCGTCGCGGCCGCCGACGATTACCAGCACGGGCATGGTCAGGCCGCGCAGCGCCTCGTCGGGGAACACGGGCAGCCGCTCAGTGCGCGGGTTGAAATGCATGAAGGTGGCCACCACGGAATCGAGGACCGGCCCGGACTCCGGCGACTCCAGCCCCGTGGCGGCTCGCGCCGAATGACGCAGACCCCAGCGGCCGAACGGGCGCAGGAGCAGCGCCTTGACTATCCACCCCGTTGTCTGCCGCCCCAGGCCACCGGGGCAAAGCACAGCCAGACGCGTCACCCGCTCCGGCCGGCGGACGGCGTAGTCCACGGCCACCCAGCCGCCGAGGGAGGTCGCGACGATCGCGGCGCTGGTGATCCCGAGACCGTCCAGCACGTCGTCCAGCCACAGCGCGAGGGCGTCGGAGTTCAGAGGCGGACGCGACGGCGCGCTCAAGCCCGGCTCACCGATGAGGTCAACGGCGTAGGTCCGGAATTTCCGCGACCAGGAGGGGATGTCGTCCCGCCACATCGTCGTGTTGGCCCCTGAGCCGTGCAGCAACAGCACCGGCGGCGCGTTTCGAGGTCCGGAAGCGACGACGAAGGTCTCCCCTTCGCGGGTCGGCAGGCGCAAGTGCTCGGCGGGGACCGGCCAGGTGTCAAGGGCCTCCCGGTACAGCCGTTGGATCTCGCGCCCACCCGCCTCGGACTTGTAGATCGTGCTCACGACGCGAGCACCGCCTCGACGTAGCTGAGCAGCTGGGCGGTGTCGCCCGGGCTGCCCAGGACAATGACCTTCATACGCGCCCTTTCCTCGTCGTAGGCCGTCTCGATCCGCAGCGCCTCCCCACCGGCGCGACGGTTGGCCGCCGAGGCCGTCAGGAGCGTGGTCAGGCGGCTCGCGGTCTCGGGCGAAACCGCGTCGATCTCCACGATGGACGAAACCTCGGCGTGCCGCTCGGGCGGGACGGTGTCGCCCTGCGGTTCCACCACGGCGCGTCCGGTGAACGCTTCCAGATCCTCGTGCGTGATCCGGTACTGCTTGCCGATGCGGACCGCATTGAGCCGCCCGTCGCGGACGTAGTTGCGGACGGTGCGCACATGCAGGCCCAGGTGCTCGGCCACCTCGTCTACAGAGTAGAGACGTTTGTTCATATCGTTACCTTAGCTTCCTTCATTGGAGGAAGAAAGAGTAATTTTGAGGAAAATAGGGAGTCTTGGTGCGGCCGGTCAGAGCGATGGGTGCCAGATGACGCGCGAAGCGCCCGCAGCCGACGCAGGCTCGCCTTGTCCGGCGAAACGTCCGAGGCACGACCGGCCGGGATGCGTGCGGATGGACCGATGACTGATTAGGTTCGGATGCAGGAATGCCAGTCGATGGTCCGCGCCCGCCGCTGGGCTGCGGGGCCACGGCGGCGAGACACGCGTCGGGAACGGCTCTGAGCGAGACGCGTCCCGATAGGAGGGACGTTTCAATGGCTATCTGCAATACCTGCGGAAACGACTACTGGATGGCCTTCAAGGTCACGACGGTGAGCGGGGACCAGTACACCTTCGACTGCTTCGAATGCGCCATCCAGCGGCTGGCCCCGACATGCGAGCGCTGCGCCTCGCGCATCATCGGCCACGGCGTCGAGGTGGAAGGGCGATTCTTCTGCGGCGCGCACTGCGCCCGGGAGGGAGCGTCCGGCCTCGGCCAGCAGATCCGCGACTCCGTCGGTGCCCACCCGTAGACCTCATCAGCGCGAACGGCCGAACCATCACACCGAAATCCGATAATCCCGCGAAAAACATGGAGAGCGGCCAGGAGAAGGCCGACAACGCCGACCACTCATGCGGTGGGCGCGGGTCGTCTCCTGGCCGCACTCGGCCGCCACGCTGTCCTGGACCTGCACGTACACCGGAGACACCTGACCCCGAGCCTGCGGCTGAGACAACTGGGTGCGGAACCGACGAGCGATCCCGGGCGAGCGCCGCGGGTGATGCGGATCCGTCCTTTCACCCAGACTGACGCGCTGACCTTCGCGGACTGTTCAGCAGCGCAGGCGCGGCCGCTTCGTGTGCCTCGCTTTGGGGCACGCGGAGTCCGATATGTCCTTACGGCATGCCCTTGCCATGGGGGCGGTTGGGAGAAGGCAGACCGTCAGCGCTCGGGTCGATGATCGGCATGAGGCCAGCACCCGGGCATGGGCAAGGACACTGCCGCGCGCATCCAAATAGGCCGGTCCGGACCGACCGCCAGCTACCCGTTGCCCGAGCCCAGGTCGTCATTCTCAAAGTGACGCACATCCAGGGTGGAGACACCGGAAGAGAATCCGGCGGCACTCATGCTTTCCCTGGTCATGGGGTCTTGGTAAGAAGGGGGTCGGCGGTGAGCGGGGAAGAGGTCGCGTATGGGTAAGCACACTGAGATGGACACGGTTGCCGCGGCGCAGCACCTGCGCGACCTCGCGTGGCTGCGCCGCGCCCGCGACAGGATCGACCGGGAGTACGCGCAGCCACTGGACGTCGAGGCGCTCGCCCGCGGCGTGAACATGTCGGCTGGGCACTTCAGCCGCCAGTTCCGGCGCGCCTATGGCGAGTCGCCGTACTCCTATCTGATGACGCGGCGCATCGAGCGCGCGATGGCGCTGCTGCGTCGTGGCGATCTCAGCGTCACCGAGGTCTGCTTCGCGGTCGGCTGCTCGTCGCTCGGCACATTCAGCAGTCGCTTCACCGAGCTGGTCGGTATTCCGCCCAGCGCCTATCGACGCCAGGAGGCGCGCGCGATAGCCGGGATGCCGTCCTGCGTGGCGAAACAGGTGACCAGACCGGTCAGGAATCGAGAAGCGCCGGCCCCGAGCCGGTACCTAGCATGATCGCCATGGACATCACCATTCACGCAAGTTTCCTCCCGCACGACGACCCGGACGCCTCCCTGGCCTTCTACCGGGACACCCTCGGCTTCGAGGTCAGAAACGACGTCGGACGCGGCAAGATGCGCTGGATCACGGTCGGCCCCGCCGACCAACCCGACACGTCCATCGTCCTGGACCCGCCGACCGCCGACCCCGGCATCACCGACGACGAGCGGCGCACCATCGCCGAGATGATGGCCAAGGGCACCTACGCCATGCTTCTCCTGGCCACCGCCGACCTCGACAGCACATTCGCGCGGCTGCAGGCCAGCGACGCCGAGATCGTCCAGGAGCCGACCGAGCAGCCGTACGGAGTCCGCGACTGCGCCGTCCGCGACCCTGCGGGTAACCTGATCCGTATCCAGGAGCTGCGCTGAACCGCCCGGCGATCGCAGCAGCCATGACCTGCACAGGCAGCACTGCAACGGAGCCCGTACGCGACGCCGGTGGCGGCCGCCTGACGGCTTCCGTCACCGATCCCGATGGCAACGTCCCCCAACTGCTTCACGACCGAGAAGTGCCGCCGCCCGCTCCCGCGCTCAGCGTCGTCGCGACACCCAGCATCGGCTCACCTGCGATAAGGAGGCCCGGGTGCCAGTGCCGCGGCGGACGGTGCGCCGTACCTGGATCCGCATCTCCCCGCGTCGCATCCAGGCGCGGCGCGAGGTGAACGAGATGCCCGACCGAGAGCTGACGCGTGCCGGCGGCTGGCTGGTCTGACGTCTCGACTGGACGCGCCGCGTGGCAGGGGTCCAGAGGCTGCGCGGGCAGAATCGACGCAGATTCCGTGGTTCCTGCACCGAGCGCGCCCCGGCCAGCGCCACCCGTGCCGACACCGCCGATAGCGGCCCGCTGCCGCGACCGCGCCTAACAGATGGAGACACGATGAACATGGCCACGAGGACGGACACACCGTCGCCCGCGCAGCACGTTGCCGACAGCCACGAACTGATCCGCGTGCACGGCGCGCGCGAGAACAACCTCAAGGACATCAGCGTCGAGCTCCCGAAGCGCCGACTGACGGTGTTCACCGGCGTCTCCGGCTCGGGCAAGAGCTCTCTGGTGTTCGACACGATCGCCGCGGAGTCACAGCGGCTGATCAACGAGACCTACAGCACCTTCGTGCAGGGCTTCATGCCGACGCTGGCGCGGCCGGAGGTCGACGTCCTCGAGGGGCTGACGACCGCGATCATCGTCGACCAGCAGCCGATGGGCGCCGACCCCCGCTCCACGGTCGGCACCGCCACCGACGCCAACGCGATGCTGCGCATCCTCTTCAGCCGACTCGGCCAGCCGCACATCGGCTCGCCCAACGCGTTTTCCTTCAACGTCCCCTCGGTACGTGCGAGCGGCGCGATCACGGTCGAACGCGGTTCCAGCAAGACCGTAAAACAGACTTTCACCCGCACCGGCGGCATGTGTCCGCACTGCGAAGGCCGGGGCACGGTCTCCGATTTCGACCTCACCCAGCTCTTCGACGATTCCAAGTCGCTCACTGAGGGCGCGATCACCATTCCCGGCTACGGCGACAAGGGCTGGAACGTGCGGCTCATCAGCGAGTCGGGCTTCTTCGACCCGGACAAGCCGATCCGCGAGTACACCGAGACCGAGCTCCACGACTTCCTCTACCGCGAGCCGACCAAGGTGAAGGTCGCGGGCGCCAATCTCACCTACGAAGGGCTGATCCCGCGGCTCCAGAAGTCGTTTCTCGCCAAGGACCGGGAGGCGATGCAGTCGCATATCCGGGTGTTCGTGGACCGCGCGGTCACGTTCACCGCTTGCCCCGAGTGCGGTGGCACCCGGCTCAGCGAGGCGGCCCGGTCGTCGAAGATCAAGGGGATCAACATCGCCGACGCCTGCGCGATGCAGATCAGCGACCTGGCCGAATGGGTCCACGGCCTCGACGAGCCGTCGGTGGCGCCGCTGCTTGCCAAGCTGCATCACACCCTCGACTCCTTCGTGGAGATCGGGCTGGGCTACCTTTCGCTCGACCGGCCGTCGGGCACCCTGTCGGGCGGCGAGGCGCAGCGCACCAAGATGATTCGGCACCTCGGCTCGTCGCTCACCGACACCACCTACGTATTCGACGAGCCCACCATCGGCCTGCACCCCCATGACATCCAGCGGATGAACGACCTGCTGTTGCGGCTGCGCGACAAGGGCAACACAGTGCTCGTCGTGGAGCATAAGCCGGAAACGATCGCGATCGCCGACCACGTCGTCGACCTCGGCCCCGGCGCCGGTACGGCGGGCGGCACCGTCTGCTTCGAGGGCACCGTCAAGGAGCTCCGGGCTACCGACACCATCACGGGCCGCCATTTGGACGACCGGGCCGCCCTCAAGGAGACGGTGCGGACGCCCGCGGGGAAGCTGGAGATCCGCGGCGCGACAGAGAACAACCTGCGGGACGTCGACGTCGACATCCCGCTCGGGGTGCTCTGCCTGGTCACCGGTGTGGCGGGCTCCGGCAAGAGTTCACTCATCCACGGCTCCATCCCCTCCTCGGAAGGCGTGGTGTCGGTCGACCAGGCGCCCATCCGCGGTTCGCGACGGAGCAACCCGGCGACGTACACCGGACTGCTCGAACCGATCCGCAAGGCGTTCGCGAAGGCCAATGGCGTGAAGCCGGCACTGTTCAGCGCCAACTCCGAGGGCGCCTGCCCCAACTGCAACGGCGCCGGCGTCATCTTCACCGACCTGGCGATAATGGCCAGTGTCGCCACCACCTGCGAGGAGTGTGAGGGGAAGCGGTTCGAGGCATCGGTTCTGGACCACCACCTCGGGGGCCGCGACATCAGCGAGGTGCTCGCGATGTCGGTGGCCGAGGCCGAGGAGTTCTTCGGTGCTGGCGAGGCGCGTACGCCAGCCGCGCACAAGATCCTCACCCGGCTCGCCGACGTCGGGCTCGGCTACCTCAAGCTCGGACAGCCGCTCACTACGCTGTCCGGCGGCGAGCGGCAGCGGCTCAAGCTCGCTACGCACATGGCCGAGAAGGGCGGCGTCTACATTTTGGACGAGCCGACCACCGGCCTCCACCTCGCCGACGTCGAGCAGCTGCTCGCCCTGCTCGACCGGCTCGTCGACTCCGGCAAGTCGGTCATTGTCATCGAGCACCACCAAGCGGTCATGGCACACGCCGACTGGATCATCGACCTCGGCCCCGGCGCCGGGCACGACGGTGGCCAGATCGTCTTCGAGGGCACACCCGCCGACCTCGTCGCCGCCCGCTCCACCCTCACCGGCGAGCACCTCGCGGCCTACGTCGGTGCCTGAGCGAGGCCCTCGCGGACACCGTGAGACGCGTTCGCCCATCGGTTTCGACTCGTCCCAAGGGGTCGAGGAGGACCGGTACAGGATTTGGCAGTAGCACTCTTTGTGACATAGGTGACTGAGCGTGCAAGCACCGGATGGTGCTCCGGTACCGAGAGTTCTTTGAGCGCGATCGCCCTCTACGACTGGCAGGGATGATCGGCCAAGCGCAACCGCACCGAGATCCGCCGGGCGAGGAAGTTTCGGGAGTGCTCGGTGCCCGACGGCGAGAAGGTCGCGCTGTGGCTGGCCGAGAACGTGTGCGCCGAGGTCGTCACCACCGACGTCTCCGTGGTCATCGCTCGCGAGGCGGCCCGCGCTGCGGAGCGGGCCGGGGCGAAGCACGTCACGGCGCTGACCGCCGACGGCTACACCGGTCACCCGGAAGCGCAGCTCATACGACCGGATCGTCGTCCCCGTCGCACACGGCGGCTTCCACCGCACCTTCGCCGTCACCCGCGACGGCGACCGCGTCCTCGGCCGCGGCGTCGTCTCCAGCGACTTCATGAGCGCGGTCGGATCGCTCTCCACCTGGCCCGCCGATCAGACACGGGCCCCTACCGCGCCATTGCCCGCCCTGCCGCTCACCACCCGCAGGAACGTCGGCCGGTCCTGGACCCGGAGGGATACTACGACCTGTGGTTCCACCTCGCCTCCCGGTCGGGGCGCACCACCCGCGCCTACGTGGACGGACTCGACCCGTCGCTGGGTATGGCCTGCCTGCACGACCCGCAGCGCGGCAGCGCCTGGATCCAGCTCACGGGCGACTCGCACTTCGTGGGAGACCCAGGGCTCGGCGACGAGCTCGCGGTCCACGTGCAGGACTGGGCGGACCGTGACCGACCCCCGATCCCGGACCACTGTGCGGTGTTCGCTCGCCCGAGCGAGGAAGGGCCAGTGCTCCACCCCGGTGGCTGGCACATTGTGCGGGACGAGGCGGTCACGGCCCTGAGCCAGCGGCCGTGGCTCCCGGTGTGTGACGCTGCGTAACCCGGGTAAGCCTTGCGGTATTGGCGGTCTGACCTCTGGGTGAGTGGTGAGATGCGGGTAACGTCGGTGCGGGACCGTGCCGGGCGGTCGGACTTCCTGCGGTTGCCGTACCGGCTGCACAGCGGTGACGCCCGCTGGACGCCGCCACTGCTGCGAGAGCGCCGACGTTTTCTGGATCCGGCGGTGAACCCCTTCTTCGAGTTCGGTGAGGTCGAGCTGTTCGTGGCGTACCGCGACGGTGTGCCGGTGGGGCGGATTGCCGCGCTGATCAACCATCGTCACAACGAGCTGCACGACCCGAGTGTTGGCTTCTTCGGCCTGTTCGACGTGGTCGACGACGAGGCCGTGGCGCGGCGGCTGCTGGAGGCGGCAGCCGACTGGCTGCGCACTCGCGGGAAGGAGGCGATGCTGGGCCCGACGAACTTCACCGTCAACCACGAAAGCGGCGTCTTGGTGGACGGGTTCGACCGCGAGCAGTCCTTTCTGACCCCGTACAATCCGCGCTATTACCCGGCCCTTCTCGAGGCCGCCGGGCTGACCAAGGCCATGGACTTCTGCGGGTGGCACGGGCCGGTGCTCCCCGAGATGCCGGCGAGTGTGTGCCGGGCCGCGCAGTGGGCCGCGCGCAGGCCCTCAGTTCGGGTCCGCACTGTCCGCATGGGTGATTTCGCTGCCGAGCTGCGGACGTTCCGGGACATCTATAACGCGGCCTGGGCCGACAACTGGGGCTTCACGCCGATGACTTCCCGTCAGGTCACGTACCTCACGCGTCAGCTGCGCCCGGTGGTGCGCCCGGAGCTGCTGGTGGTAGCCGAGGTCGAGGGAGCGGCGGCGGGGATGGCGCTGGTGGTACCGGACATCTGCGTCGCGCTGCGCGCCGCCGGTGGCCGGTTGACCCGCTGGGGGCTGCCGGTCGGTCTGCTGCGGATGCGGCGGGCCGCCCGTCGCATCACCCACTTGCGGGTAGTGGCCGGCGGTGTCCGCCCTGAGCACCGCCGACTCGGCCTGGACGCCCTGATGTACACGGAGATGATGCGCACCTGGTACCGGCTGGGCTACCAGACCTTCGAGCTGGGGCCGACGCTGGAGGGCAACCTGCCGGTCATCCGCGTTGCCGACCGGATGGCCACACGAACCAGGACCTACCGGCTCTACCACGGGGGCATCTGAGCTCGCGGGGCCCGGACGACTGCCGGGACCAGCAGTGACCAGGCGCTATGAGGCCCCGTGGACAGCACTTCGCATGAGCCCTTACCCTGTCGGCCCGTCACTCCACGGTCGGCGGGGCCGCAGGGGTGGGCGCCGGTCGCCCGGTCATTGCCGCATACGCGGCCGGGATCGCCTCGAGCGTCTCGTCCACGTCGGCCGGTTCATGAGCGGCGGTCGGCACCAGGCGCAGCTGCACCACGTCCGGTGGCACGACCGGGTACGAGACCGCGGAACAGAACACGCCGTGTCGCAGGCGCATCGTTTCCACGAACTCGCCCGCCTGCGCGGCGGTCATCGCCAGGTAGACGGGTGTGATGGGGCTGGCCGTTCCTCGTACTTCCAGGCCCCGCTCGCGCAGCCCCGTTTGCAGGGCTTCCGCGATCGACCAGCAGCGCTGGCGCGGCTGCGGCCGGGATCGGATGAGGTCCAGCCGCACCCGGTTGCTCGCCACGATCGGCCACGGCACACTCTTCGCGAAGATCTGCGACCGCATCGTGTAGCGGAGTCGCCACACCACCTCGGCGCTGGATGCGACGAACGCGCCGATACTCGCGCCGGCTTTGGCGAAGGTGGCGAAATACAGGTCGATGCCGTCGTGAGCGTCCTGCGCCTCGCCCGTACCGCGACCGGTGGGGCCCATGACGCCGAAGCCGTGCGCGTCGTCGACCAGCAGCCGAAAGTCGTAGCGCTGCTTGAGTGCGACGATGTCGCGCAGCGGTGCGACGGCTCCGGACATGCCGAAGACGCCTTCGGTCACCACGAGCACCGCCTCGTCCGGCGCGCGCTCGCGCTCGATCCGGGCGAGCACGCCGGCCAGGCGCTCAACGTCGTTGTGCCGGAAGCCCCTCGCGCGCCCGTTGTGCATCCGTACGCCATCCAGGATGCACGCGTGGCTGCCGCTGTCGTACACCAGCCAGTCTTGCCGGGTCAGCAGCGCGTCGATCAGCGAAACCATGCCCTGGTAACCGTAGTTCAGGAACAGCGCGGCAGGTTTGCGGCAGAAGTCCGCCAGTTCGGTCTCGAAGGCCTCGAGGTCTTCGGTATCGCCGGACATCATCCGCGAGCCCATCGGCGCGGACAGGCCGTACCGGTCAACGAACTCGATGTCGAGGGCACGGACTTGGGGGTCGTCGGCGAGTCCGAGGTAGTTGTTGAGGCTCCACACCACCTGCGGCACGCCCTTGTACGTCATCCGGCTGCCGATGTTCCCTGTCAGTCTGGGGAAAGCCGCCGTGCCGTGGATGCTGCGGGAGAGGTCCGCGATCGGATTGCTGGTGGATTCCACGAACTTGGCGAACAGGTCCATGTGCTCCTCATTGCATGGTCGCGGAGAACGGAAGTCCAAAAATGAGGGGATGGTTGGCTGAATACTGGGCCCGCGCGTGCCGTAGGTCCGGCGGATCTGGTCGCGATGGTAACGCTCCGCCCGCGTCCCCCACGGGTACTTTGCCGAACATTGCCGTTTCCACCTCGACCTGAGCGGCAATGTGGGCGACGGCTGGATCGGGGATCTCCTCGCCGCAGGTGGGGAAATATTTTTCGAGCTGGAAGAACTTCAAGATCAGAGCGAACCCGAGCCGGGTCGCGCCGCTCTTGTTGCCGAGGAGTTTGCGGTCGCTGGGCTTCAGCGACCAGTGCTCGTCGAGTTCCTCCGGAGTCCACCTCTGCCGCATGCTCGCTCTGTGTCGTGCTGAATCGATATGAGCCAGCTTGGCCGGAACGGTTGCCAATACTTGCGAATTCGCACGATCTGTGACCCAGCGAGGATCCCCGAAAGCCACTAGCCGGTTACTTTTCCTCTCGCCGTAGCTACAGGAGTGGCGGGCCTCTACTTGTCAGCTGCCGTCGACCAGCTCCGCGCCGAGGGCGTCCCGGTCAAGGACGGGGATGTCGCCCGCCTCAGTCCGCTCGGCCACGCCCACATCAATTTCCTGAGCCGCTACGACATCACCGCCTCCGCACCCGCCCAAGGCCTTCGGCAGCTCGGCGAAGTCCCCGACCTGCCCGGTGCTGCCGATTGAGCCGAAGGCGTGCGGTTCCTCACGGTTCCTCATCCTCGCGGGCATAGGATCAGCGGCATGACGTTGCGGCTTATTCAGATTGCAATGAATGCTCAGGATGACTCCGCGCTCGGCCGGTTCTGGGCGGAGGTGCTCGGCTGGAGTATTTCCAGCGAGGAACCCGGCGTGACCAACCTGGAACCTGAGGGCTTCGTCTATCCCGACCCCGTCGCCCTCTGCATCGACGTCCTTCGCGTCCCGGAACCCAAAACGGTGAAGAATCGTGTGCACGTCGACCTCGCTACCACTTCTGTGGCTCATCAGGCGGAGCTGGTCGCGCGCCTTAAGGATCTCGGCGCGACGTTCGCCGACGTGGGCCAGGGCGACGTGCCGTGGACGGTCCTCGCCGACCCGGAGGGCAACGAGTTCTGCGTGTTGGAGCCTCGATCGATCTACCGGGACACCGGGCCGATGGCCGCGGTGGCGGTCGACTGCGCTGATCCGCGGGCCATGGCCCGGTTCTGGGGCGAAGCGATGGACTGGACCCTGCACGAGGTGACCGACGATCACGCGGTGCTGCGCTCCGCCAAGGGCGTCGGCCCGTATCTCGAGTTCCTCCGCACGCCCGACGTGAAGACCGTGAAGAACCGCGTCCATCTCGACCTCCGGCCGTACCCCGGTGACGATCAAGCGGCGGAGGTAGCCCGGTTGCGGGATCTCGGCGCCACCGATATCGACGTCGGCCAGGACGACGTGCCGTGGACGGTCCTCGCCGACCCGGAGGGCAACGAGTTCTGCGTCCTCACCCCGCTCTGACGCGGAGCCTTGCCGACCCTCACCGTGACCACCAGCGATGGCTGCCAGCCGGGCCTCGACGACATCATCGCCTTCGGCACGAGGAGCCCCGGTAGCACTGACGAAGTTTCGGTCGGATATAGCCACGACCTGCGGTGAAAACGATCTGGTTGGTTGAGGGGCTCGCGGCGCTAGCCGACGGACGCTGCTAGCGAAAGGCGATGTGTGACGGCCCCGACCGCGCTGGCTGTGATCGGGGCCCGTCGCGCGATCGCGGGCAGTCAGGTCGCGCCGGTCTTCCACGCGCCGACCAAGATCAGCGCCATCGGGAGCCTGTCGACGACGGCCAGTGCGAGGAAGGAGAAGGGGCCTTCCCCCACCATGACAACACCTGAGTTAGCGACAGGGACTACCGCCGCCGGAAAACCCTTTGAGCCTTCCCACCGCGTTCCCGTAGGTTGCCTGCGGCCCCCGTCGCAGTGAGGACAGAGGACAAACCGCGTGACCCCGCCTGCTCTTTAGACCTGACGCCTTCTTCCGCTCACCTCCAAGCCGACCCTCAGGTCGGCTCTGCCGGGCTGCCCGTGTGTGCCCGGTCATGCAGCGTTTGAGGCCGCGCGCAATCGGTCTTGTGTCAGGTCTAGAGAGATCATGTCTTCAAAACCTCATACTGTGCTGCCCTGGGTCATTCGTCGGACCAGGCTCCCTCTGCTGTCGTTGCGGTGCGTGGACTGCCGGTCGGAGTCGGCCACCACCGGCGAGGGCAGGTTCCGCGTCAACGCCAACGGCAAACTGCTGGACGTGTGGCTGCTGGTCCGCTGCGTGTCCTGCGATCGGACGCGCAAGCTCACCGTGCACGAGCGAGCGCCGGTCAGATCCTTCGATCCGGCCAAGCTCGACGGCTACCACACCAGCGATCCGGAGCTGGTGGCGTCCACGCTGCTGGATCCGCTACTCGCCCGGCGTAACCGCTTCACCGTGGACTGGAAGGGGGCCTGGCGGCTGGACATCCCGTCGGCATGGCTCGACGAGGCGTGGCCGGTCCAGCTGGAGGTCGTCTTCGAGGATCCGGCGTCGGTGCGCCCGGAGCGGCTCATCGCGCACGGGCTCGGCCTCAGCAGGAACGAGGTGCTGCGCCGGATCAAGTGCGACATTCCGCTGCGCCGTCCGACGAGCGCCGGGTTCACCTTTACCGTGATGGCCGGGGACTAGGCAGTGTTTTTCGAACGGGTGAGGTCGCGTAGCCAGATCCGTATCGAGGCGAGCTGGACGGTCCCGTCGTAGATCGCGGCGCGCTTGTCGTACCTGGTGGCCACGGCCCGGTTCTGCTTGAGCAGGTTGATCGCCCGTTCTACAGTGTTGCGGCCGCGGTAGGCACCCCGGTCGAAAGCCGGGGGCCGACCGCCCGCCGATCCCTGCGCCTGCGATTGGCCCGCTGGTCGGCGGGCTGGGCAATGGTCGCCTTGATACCGCGCCTGCTCAGGTGGGAGCGGATCGCCGCTGAGGAGTAGGCCTTGTCCGCGAGCAGCCGGTCGGGCCTGGTCCGGGGGCGCCCGACCGAGCGGGGCAGGTGCAGGGCGACCATCAGCGGCTCGAACATGGGCGCGTCACCGCGCTGGCCGGGCTGGTCGCGGTCACCAGCGGCCGCCTGCGCTGGTCGGCGATCAGGTGGATCTTGGTGGTCAGCCCGCCCGGGAACGTCCCAGTGCTTCCGAGCCGTCCGCTTCGTCCCGTACCGCTTCCCCTTTTTCGCGGCTCCGGCGGCGTGGGAGTGGGCGCGCACGCTGGTGGAGTCGATGCCGACCACCAGGTCTTCTCCGGTGGCGGCGTCGATGCGCAGCCGGTCGGCGATCCTTTGCCAGGTGCCGTCCAGGCACCAGCGGCGGTGGCGCCCGGCCGCGGTCTCCCAGGGGCCGTAGCGTTCGGGCAGGTCACGCCAGGGGATCCCGGTGCGGGTTCGGAACAGCACGGCGTTGATGACGCGGCGGTGGTCGGCCCATTGGCCGCCTTTGGGCGGGTTGTCGGGCATGAGCGGGGCGAGCAGGGCCCACTCGGCATCGGTGAGTTCATGACGGCCGGACACGCTCACCAAGATTGCCAGCGCGAGCCCCACTCCACCCGCCGATTCAAAAAACAGGCCCTAGCGGGGATGTAGCCGCGGCGCGCGATCCCCTCAAGCATCCGTGCGAAATACGCCTCGTCCAGCGGCGGCTCCGGCGGCATGGAGTCGCCCTGGACGACCACGGTGGGCGCGGAGCGGGCCATCTCGGTGATGCGTCGCGCCGTTTGGGTGCGATCAGTTCCCGGTCGGCTTCATCGAGGCGGAAGAAGCGGTCCAGGTGAGCGCGCGAGGGCAGCTCGGCATAGCGGCCAATAGCGGGCCGCTTGCTCATCGGTGAGGAATTCAGCTGGCATGCCCCAGAAGTTACGAGCAGGGGCGACGCCCTTAGCGCCGGATGCCGCTCGCTTGTTCCTCTGCCCCGACGCTGTAACGAGGACGAAAAGGGCGTCTCCGGCAGTTCACCGAATCACAACCAGAACTGCGCAGATCATCACGACTCAGCGAGCTCCGAGGCCTCTGACCAGCCCGTTGCCCCTTTCAGGATTATCTTGTCTGCCCCCGTACCATCACTACTCTCCCCATCGGCGTCCGGAACCCGTCGGCGTTTTCGCAGCCGACCGCCCGCGCGGCGGACCACCGGAGTCGCGCGCCGGTTCCCCGCCGTTCCACGCGGAGGCGTGGTGCGCGATGTGCCGCTGTTCGAGAAGAGAGAAGAGACCGCCCGGGGAGGGAATGACCAGCAGCGGCCGATTCATGTTCCCCTTCGCGTGCGCGGCAGTAAGGTTGCGCCGGTTATGCGGCGTTCCGCGCCCGCAACATCGCCATCACCCGAATTCGGTCACAGAAAGCGGAGGGAACAATGTCCAGTCGAAACCGCCGCGCCTTTCCGCGCGTCGCCATGATCGTTTCCGTCCTCACCGCTGGCCTACTGGTCTCGGCGAGCCCCGCCTCGGCCCACACGGTCGGGCAGGCGGTCCGCGCTCCCGCGGGCTGCGCCTGGATCAGCGGGGGCTACAGCACCCTGGACTCCTCACCAGTCAAAACGTCGTCGGGCACCAGATACGGGACTGTGTACCTGCTGTGGAGCAATGAATACAGGCAGAACTGCGTCATCACGCGCAAGACCGGTTCGCTCCATGGGACCTCGACATGGACCGACGCCACTCTGTACACCCAGGACGGTGGAACGTACTGGAACCGGGGCAACCTCTCCCACTACGCCGCCGCCACAGCCGCGGCCGCAGGAAAGTGCGTCAAATACCGCGGCATAATCCGCAGCGGAAAGGGCAGCACAGGCGGGACCAAGGCCCAGGGGGGCCGCGGCAGTTGGGGGAACTGCGGGTAGTCCTGTGCGCCGCGGCGCTGCCCCCGTCCTCCATCGGGGCGGTTTCGCCGGGGGACTTGACGGCGTCGCCGCGGCGACCGGAATAGCGTTTCCGAATCCGGCCGGGGTCGCTCCCCGGTCGGCCGGCTGGGCGATGGTCGCCTTGATCTTGTGCCTGCGCAGCTGGGCCCCGATCGCCGCTGAGGAGGAGACCTTGTCCCCCGACAGCCGGCTGGGGCGGGCCGCGATGGCCAGTGACCGCCGGTGCTGCTCGGCGAGCTGGTGGATCTTGGTGGTCAGCCCGCCCGGGGAGCGTCCGAGTGTTTCCGGTCCATCCGGTTCGTCCCGCGCCGTGTCCCCTTTTTCGCAGCCCCCGCGGCATGGGAGTGGGCGCGCACGCTGGTGGAGTCGATGCGCTGCCAGGTGCCGTCCAGGCACCAGCGGCGGTGGCGCCCGGCCGCGGTCTCCCAGGGGCTGTAGCGTTCGGGCAGGTCGTGCCAGAGGATATCCCGGTGCGGGTTCGGAACAGGATGGCGTTGATGACGCGGCGGTGGTCGGCCCATTGGCCGCCTTTGGGGGTTTGGCGGGCGTAAGCGGGGCGAGCAGGGCCCACTCGGCATCGGTGAGGTCGAAACGGCCCGACACGCTCACCGAGCCTGCCAGGCTGAGCTCCGCTCCACCCGCCGATTCAAGAAACAGAACCTAGAGCCGTCTGAGCTCCAGGTTGGGAGTGTCCGGTCAGCGGCCAGGCGCACATCGTCGGCGACGACCCCTCAGCGGGTGGTGAGGAGGCCATCCACCAGGGCTCGGAGGCCATCCACGTAGGTGTCCTCGGCGGTCAGCGGCGCCCACTGGTCCGCGACCTGCGCCAAGCGGGGTAGCTCGTCCGGGTCGAGATCGGCGAAGACTCGCTCCCGGAAGGTCGCACGGTCATCGTCTGCGCGCCGCCGGGCCGCTGTCGCCCGGACCACGATCTCTCCGGCGGTGTAGTACCAAATCGTGCGGTAACCGTGCACGGCCCGCTCGGGGGGCAGGCCGCATTCGACCAGGCCGTCGACGATCTGCTCGACGAACCATAGTGCGGACGTGGACATCAGGTCATCGGCGGTCAGCACCTCCACGATCCAGGGGCAGGCGGCGAGCGCCTCGTGGATCGCGGCAGCGGCGACGATGATCCGCTCGCGAGGCTGGGCGGGCAGTTCGGGTCGGTGCAGGGTCCGCGCGGCGTGGTCGTCCAGCAGCAGGACGAGCAGTTCTTCCTTGTTGCGGACGTGGTGGTAGAGCGCCATCGGCGTACTGCCGATCTCTGTGGCCAGCCGTCGCATGGTCAGCCGGTCCACGCCTTCTGCGTCCACGATCCGGCGGGCCGTCTCGACAACCTCCTCACGGGAGATGCGGGGAGGTCGGCCGAGGGTTTTGCGCGATGTGGACGGTTGCGGCATGCCCTCATCATCCCCCAGGTGTCGACAACGGCGTTCCCCTAACAGTACTTTCCTTACATGTATAAAAATTCACGAGGGCACCCCGGAGTGGTGCTGGCGGCGGTGGCCGTCGCCCAGCTCGCCGCCGCCCTCTTCGTTCTCGCGGTGGTCGTGGCGATCGGCGTGTTGCCCCCCGCCGGGCCGAAACACCGGCCCGGCGACCCGCCGCCCCCGCAAGGAACCGACTGGAAGGAACGCCGTCATGACGACCCCCATCTCATCCATCGACCTGTTCGCCTCGGCGCTGCACATCCACCCCGACGGCGATGTCCGAGCCGCCGAACGGCGCATGACGAGCAGCGATTCCGGCGCCTGGCAGATCGCGACATTCCACGTGGAGACCGACGCCGACGTTCACGCTGACTATTGGGAGATGCACCCGGAGGCCGAGGAAGCGGTGTGCTGCTTGACCGGCGGCGTCCGCCTCTGCTTCCGTGCCACCAGGCCCGGTGGCGGGGAGGACATGGTGCAGTTGCGGGCAGGCAGCGCCGTGATCGTTCCCCGTGGTCGCTGGCACCGCCTGGAGCTGGACGCTCCCAGCGACCTGGTGTCGATCACCCTTCGCCACGGCACCCGCCTCGAAAAGCGCACTGACACTCGCTGACCGGACTATGGCCCGGCAGATGCGCTGCCGGGCCACGCCGAGCAGGGGATCGGAGTCCTGGGCCGCGGTGTGCATACGGGCGCGCTCGTCGGGCAGCTCGCGGGGTGCGGCGCGTTCCACGGCCCCGGAGGTCCGGCGGTGTCCGGGTGGCAGTGGGGTGGGGGTCACGGTCAGGGGGCAGCCTGGCGGTTAGTTCCGGCGAGACCAGCGAACGGCAGCGGGCAACAGGAACTGTGGGCGCAGGCGGTCAGGTCATCGCAGCCCGCCGCCAGCGCTTCGGTCAGCGCCTGACGGATGATGGTGAGGTCGGCAATCTTCGCCTCGACCTCGGCGAGCTTTTCGTGCGCGCGCTCGCGCAGCCCGGCTCGGGGGCGGCCGTGATGGTGAGTGCCGGCCTCCAGCAGGTCGGCAACCTCGTTCAATGTGAAGCCGAGCCGCTGGGCCGCCTTGATGACCCGCAGTACGGCGACCGTCTCCGGCGGATAGAGCCGGTGGCCGCCGTTTGACCGTTGCGGCTCGGCCAGCAGTCCGCGGCGCTCGTAGTAGCGCAGTGTCTGGAGGTTCACTCCGGCCGCCTCGGCGACCTGCCCAGTGCGCATCGGCGGCCTGCTCACGGCGATTGCTCCAGCGCGGCGGAGGCCCGTGCGGCTAGCGCATCGAGCACCGTCTTCTGCGTCGGCGGCACGGTCATCTCCCAGTGCAGCCGATCCGCGTGGCGGGTGAAGGCGAAGGTGAAGAACGAGCAGCAGCCGCTTTCCCGCGCGGCCAGGTCCCAGGCCGCGGCCCCGTATCCGATATCCACGACCAGCCGCAGCCGGGTCGGCTCCAGTCGGGCCACGGCGCGCACCGCATCGGCGAACAGTGCATCGAACTGCGCAATCCGGTCGGGCAGCTGCACCACATCCAGCGTGCATTCTGCCGGTGCCCACACCGTCTGCGCCGATCGGTCACTCCTGTTCGGGGCCGCTACGGCTGCCCCAGCCCGGGCAGCGTCGCCATCGCCCGCTCCGCAGGCGCAGGCCCCCGCGGTCACGCACGCCGGGCCGCACGCGGCCTCCTTCTCCTCTGATACGGGGAAACGGGTGTTCCCGCCCGAGGCGCGCGCTTTATGGTCGTTCATCGACGGCCTCCTCCATCGCTCTGGGACCGGTCGAGCAGCAGGCCTAGCGTTGCCCCGTAGACCACGTGCAGGACCAGTGTGGCGATCGCGATCTTCGGGGTCTCGGCGGTGCCGAACGGCCCCCACCCCAGGTAGGGCAGCCACACCAGCCCCATCAGCGCCCACAGTACAGTCGCGTAGGCGACACCGATCAGCACCGTCACCCGGCGGAACAGCCCGGCGAGAAGCGCTCCGGCCGCCGCGCCGTAGGCCAGGTGGGCGGTGGCCGCCAGTGCGACCGCCCCGGGCTCCGGCACGGCCCCCAGGCCGTGGGATACCAGCGCCATCGGGACCGGCTTGGGCATCGGTGAGATGCCGGTCGCTGTCGCAGCCAGCATCGGCACGCTCATCGCCACCGTCGCCAGGGCGCCCCAGCCGATGCCGGCCACCAGTCGCTGCCGATCAAGCACCCGCCTCGGGCTGGTCGTCGTGTTTTGTTCTGTGGTCACGATGGCCTCTCTGTCTGTCGTCCTGGGCGCGCGCACGAGGGCCCGGCTGTCGCAGTTCCCTCGATTGCGACGTTAGGCCTGTACCTAGGTACAGGTTGCAAGTGTGGAGCCCCCGTTGACAGTCACTTTCTACGCGCGTCCTCTTCTTGGCGGACCGCCGACCGTCACTCGTCGATCGCCGAGCGGGTGGGCGACCTCCCTCCTCGCGGTCGTGGGCATCAAGCCCGACAGCGGGGGAGCCGCGTTCGTCCAGCCGCCGTTGGAACTCGTTGAAAGACTGGGCCTGTCGCGTGCGGTGAGCTCGCCCCTACGGGAGGGGCCGGACGTCCGTGCTCGCCAACCATGGCCGGATCTGGCCGAATCCTTGCCCAGCACCCCCTCCCTTGTAGTACTACGGAAAGTAGTACTACAAGCTGTAGAGGACGTGATCATGCGTGTTCTGATCGTGGGGGCCGGGATCGCAGGGCTGGCGGCTGCCCGGGGTTTGCTCGCCGCCGGGCATGAGGTGACCGTGCTCGAACGCGCACCCGCCCTGCGCGACGGCGGCTGCGGGCTCCTGCTCTGGAACAACGGCACCGCCGTCCTCAACGATCTGGGCGTACGGCTCGACGGCGCGGGGCAGCGCATCAGCGCCGTCGATGTCCGGAGCGCCCGTGGGCACCCGGTGATGGCGGTCGACGCCGAACGACTGGAGGCTCGGCTCGGTGCTCCGGTGGTGGTCCTCCCCCGCCGGTCCCTGCTGCGCCGAATCGCCGAGGGGCTGCCGGAGGGAACCGTGCAGTTCAGCGCTCGCTTCGCCCGCCTGCACGACGACGGGCGCTCCGTGCGGGTCGCGACCGAGGACGGCGCTGAGTACTCCGGCGACCTGCTCATCGGCGCCGACGGCGTGCGCTCCCAGGTGCGCGCGGCGCTCTTCGGCTCGGGTAGGGGTTCCAGTGTCGGCAGGGGCGCGCTGTTCACCGGTACGGCTGTCTGGCAGGGTCTGATCCCGGCGCCCGTTGAGCTGGGGTCCCGCGCCCTGCTGTTCATCGGGCGCACAGGGGATGTCGGACTGAACCCTGCCGGTAACGGGCTGCTGCAGTGGTTCATCGACGTCCCGTGGCGGCCGCGCGACGGCTTCGACCCTCCGGAGCGTGCGCTGCCCGCCCTGCGCCGACAGTACGGGGCGTGGGGCTCGCCCGTGCCCGAGCTGCTGGCGGCGCTGTCAAAGGAGGACATCGAATTCTTCCCGCACCACCGGCATCGGGTCCCCCGCCGCTGGGGGCGCGGCCGGTGCGTCCTGGTCGGCGACGCGGTGCACGCGATGCCGCCCACCCTGGCTCAGGGCGCCGGCCAAGCGTTGGAGGACATCGCGGCGCTGCTGCGCGGCCTCGAGGGCATCGATCGGCCGTCGGGTCTAGATGCGGCCGGTGGTCCGGATGCCGGTCAGGATCTGACCACAGCTCTGCGCTCCTATGGGAAGAGCCGTCGGCGGCAGGCCATGCTGGCCTCTTCGGTGGCCACCCGGAGCCTCGCGACCTCCGGGCCGCGAACCCTGTTCCAGGGGGAGGCCGCACTGCGCGCGGCCTCTGCTTCCATCTCCAGCCGCCTGGCAACCAGGTCGTTCGAGATGCTGGTCCGAGGGGTCAGCGACCGGCTCTGAGTCTGCGGCCAGCGGGGATGGCGGTCTCCGTCGCGATCAACGGCCGTAGACCGCTGACGTCATCCCGCGTCGATCGTCGACGTCTGGACCGTGTCCCCCACCGCGATCACCCCCGGGGCGCGGGGGACTCCGAGGCGACCGAACATGATCTCGCGACCGCCGTCGAAGTCCTGTGTGCGGTAGCTGGCCAGGGCGCGCAGGGGCTCGGGGGATTTGCGAGCCGAATCCTGGTCGATGTTGATGATCACGCAGCGGGCGCAGGGGCGGGCCAGGTCGATCTCGACGGTGCCGATGCGCAATGTGGACACCGTGTCCTCACCGTAGGCCCCGAGGCCTTCCAGCACGATGTTGGGTCGAAAGCGGTGCATCGGCAACCGACTGCCGGCACGCCGGTTCAGATCGTCCAAGGACTCACGGGACAGGACCGACAGCGGATAGCCGTCCGCGAACCGCAGTGAGCCGTCATTGCGCAGGGTGCGGCGTTCGCCGGTGAACCGGACGAGGCGGCAGGGGCAGCCCAGCGCATCGGAGAACCACGCGGCCGCAGCGTCACCCTGATCGATGCCCCGGCAGGGCCGCCCGTGCACGGTCACCTCCATGGCCGGTCCGTCCACGGGCACATGGACGAGGGGGAGCGCGGCGTGCGCCGCGTGCACAGTGAGCTTCACGCCGTCGTAGTCGGGCCGTAGGAGCGCGAGCTCGGGCACCTCGCGCTGCGATATGTGCCGTCGGTCCGGGCGGATCAGCATGAATTCGCGGTCGTGGAGCAGTCCGGTGGCGGTCACCTCAGCGGTGGTCAGCGAGTTTCCGCCCATGCTCTTGAGCGGAAAGACATTCAGCTCGCGGACGACGACCATTGCTTCTCCCCCGGGCCCACAGGTGTATCGGGCGGGACGACCGAGCCGCGCAGCGGCCCCGCGGCGCCCGCGAATCCCCTATCGGACGGTAGCCGCGGCGCGGGGTGCAGGCCAGGGCAGGCGCGTGCTTCTGACAGAACTTCGTCAGCTTGCGCGCTGGAGGGGGTCGACACAGCCCACGCAGAGCGCATGCCGGAATGGGGCGGCTTTTCCACAGGGAAACGATGTGGCTGGAAGCGCGCGGAGCTGTCCCTCTAGCGTGGTGGCAGCGTCGAGGAAGCACCATGGGAACCCGTCCCACGCGGGGGCGTCGAGCAGCGGAGCGGTGCCGAGCACGCAGCGCCTATGTCTACTCCATCCGCCCGCTGGTGACGAAGGGGTGCTTTCGCACAATGCATACTTCTCCTCCTACGGCCCCGCCCGCCTCCTCAGTTTCGTCGTCCTCCTCCCGGCCCTCCCCCACCCACGGACACACCCCCTCAGGTTCTCTCAGCGTGCCCGACCTCCGCCAGCGCGGCTGGTCGCCGGCGATGATCCGTGACCTGCTCGGCGAGCCTGACCACACGCGGCCCAACCCAATCTTCCGCTCGGGCGCGCCGATGGCGCTGTACCGCGTCTCGCGGGTCGAGGACGCCGAGGCCGGTTCCGACTTCACGCGGCGCGCGGAGCAGGCGGCCCGCAGGGCCGCCGCCGCACGGCACAACGCCCAACGGCGGCGCGATGCGACCCTGGAGATGATCCGCGCGGCACCGATCGATGTCCCCGACATGGATCGACGACTGCTGGCCGAACGTGCGGTGGCCCACCGCAACCGTCGGGTCGACTCCGACGCCGAGGACCCCGGCCTCTTCCCGTTCCCGGCCCGGGTGGAGGATGTTCCCACCGCGGTCCGGCACCGCTGGGAGGTCAACTACCTGCGCCACGCCCGCACGCCCTACGACTCACTCCTGGCGGATCTCCGTGGCCGGGTCGGCCGCGTTCAGGCCGAGTTGCTGCTGCGCCGCCGCATCTATGCGGCCATCGCCGCCTGCTATCCCGACCTGTCCGAAGAGTGCGACCGCCAGCTCGCCCGACGCATCATCATCGATCGGGACGAGCCGCCGTGACATCGTGCGGATGACCGTTGCCGTGCGCCGTCCGCTTACCGCGGCCGGGTGGCGAACCGGCTGCGGGCACGCAGGGCCGCGACGGCGTCGGCCGATGCGGTCGCAGGTGACCCCGCCGAATACGGCGGCTGCGGGTCGTACTCGATCATGAGCTGGATCTCCTGGGCGGCCTTGTCGCCGACAATGCGCCCGGCCAGGGCCAGTGCCATGTCGATCCCGGACGACACTCCGGCGGCGGTGACGTACTTCCCGTCGAACACGACCCGCTCCTCGCACGGCACCGCGCCCAACGCGCGCAGATTCCCCAGCGCGAGCCAGTGGGAGGTGGCGCGCCGTCCACGGAGGAGCCCGGCCGCCGCCACGATGAGCGAGCCCGTGCACACCGCGGTGGTCCAGGTGCTAGTGGTGTCGGCAGCGCGCAGCCACTCGTGCACCGGACCCTCGCGCATCAGGTCGGCCTGACCGGGACCACCCGGAACGACGATGATGTCGGGGGCAGGCACGTCCGCGAGTTCGGCGTCCACGGTGAGGCCGAGGCTGCCGGCGCTGGTGCGCACTTCTCCGCGGCGCTCTCCGACGTGAATCACTTCTGCTCCGGGAAGGCGGCTGAGGACCTCATAGGGGCCGATCGCGTCGAGTGCGGCGATTCCGTTGTAGAGAAGGATGGCGATACGCATGGTGGAAGTCCGTCCCTTTCGGTCCTGGGGGGTGAGCTCAGGCTGGTTCGATCGTCGGTGTCATTGATGTGGCCCTACCTTGGGCGCCGGTGGCATGAAGGGCCCCGCAACACGGCTGCGGTCGTGGTCCGCGCGGTCAGTGGGCCGCGGGCCGGAATCGGCGACGGTATTCGGCGGGCGAGGTGCCAAGCCCACGGATGAACGCCCGCCGCATCGCCTCGGGTGTTCCGTAGCCACACGCGTGTGCGGTGCGCTCAACCCCGTCATCGCTGTCCTCCAGCAGACGCCGCGCCGTCTCCAAACGGATCTGGTCGACGTAGCGGCCGGGGGTGACCCCGACCTCCGCAGTGAACACGCGGGCGAACTGGCGCGGCGACAGTTGCACACGCGCGGCCAGCGCCTCCACGGACAGATCCGCGTGAAGGTTCCCGGCGATCCAGTGCTGGAGTTCCCGCAGTGGTTCGCGTGCGGCGGTCTGGGCGGCGAGGTGGGCGCTGAACTGGGCCTGGTTGCCGGGACGGCGGAGGTAGACGACGAGATAGCGGGCGGTGGCCAGTGCCGTCGCCCGGCCCAGGTCCTCCTCCACCAGGGCGAGCGACAGATCGATTCCGGCGGTGACACCCGCCGACGTGGCGATGCGCCCGTCCCGTACGAAGATGGGGTCGGGGTCGACAGTGATGTCCGGGAAACGCTTGGCGAGCGTGGCGCACTGGGACCAGTGGGTGGTGGCCCTGCGCCCCGCCAGCAGCCCGGCTTCGGCGAGGAGGAACGCTCCCGTGCACACCGAGGTCACGCGGCGGGCGCGTGGAGCGTTGGCACGCAGCCACGCCACCAGGACCGGGGCGGGCGAGCGCGTCCCCGTCCCGCCGGGCACCACAAGAGTGTCGAACTCCCTGACCTGGTCGAGCGACGTGGTCGGAACCATGGAGAGCCCGCTGTAACTGCGTACCGCCCCACCGTCCACAGATGCGGTGACGACGTCGTAGCTGGCGTGTGTGCGGTGCACGGCAGCGGTGCCGGTGGAGGTCCGGCTGTCGTCCCCCGCGACACGGTTCGCGGTGTCGAAGACTTCCAATGGGCCGATCACGTCCAGCGATTGGAGATCGTCGAACACCGGGATCAGCACGGTTCGACTTGCCATGCCCCTGATCATGACGGGTCCGCTGGATGGCCACAAGGACGATTTCCCCACCATTTCCGCCATGCTCTGCCGACAGACGGGCGTCCACATCCGGCCGCCCCGAGGCGTTGGCCAGCCGTTTTCCCGTGGGCTGGCAGGGGCAGGCCAATGTGTGATCGATTGTGGGGCCACACCGTGCGCCCGGTACCGACGCGGAGAGGACGCCACCGCCATGTCCGAGACCAGCCCCTCCGAGGAACGCGGCGCCCTGCTCGCCTCCATGTACGGTTCCGAGGACCTGAGCTCGTTCTCTCTGTTCTCGGGAAACTTCATCAACTTCGGGTACTGGGCCGACGACGTCCTCGCCACCGGCGAACCCATCACCGTGGACCAGCGCACCCGCAGCCAGGAGGACCTGTACCGGGTGGTCGTCGACCAGCTCGACGTCCGCCCCGACGACATCCTGCTGGAGGCCGGGTGCGGGATCGGAGTGGGAACCGCGCTCGTCGTCCGCGAGTTCGGTCCCGCTGAGGTCCACGGCCTGGACCTGTCAGCCGACCAGCTCACCCGAGCCGAACGCATGAACGCCGAAGAGCTGCACACCTACCCCAAATGCCTGTTCTACCACCAGGGGTCGGCCCTCGACCTGCCCTGGCCCGACGCCTCCTTCACCGGTATCTACTCCGTGGAGGCCGCCCAGCACTTCTCCGACCTCGCCACCTTCGCCCGTGAGGCGCACCGGGTACTGCGCCCGGGCGGGCGGTTCGCGCTGACGACCTTCTTCACCCCTGACGACCAGGGGCCAGCGCACCTGGCCGAGTTGATCGAGACCGTGCGCGACGGCGTCGACGCCGTGCAGCCGGTGGACTCCTTCACCGCCGACCTCACCGCCGCGGGCTTCAGCGACGTACGCACAGAGTCCATCGGTGACCACGTCTGGCGAGGCTTCGACACCTGGATGGACCAGACCGAGTACCGGGACAGCTGGGGCCGCAACTGGCTGCACGCCTACCGGGCGGGCTGGGTCGATTACTACCTTGTGACGGCTCGCGCCGCCGCGGCCACGGCGACACGTTGACCCGGCTCCTCCTCGGGACGGAAGGGAGGGGGCGGGGTAGGCGAAAAGACGTGGTGATCGCGGTCGACGACTCCCTACACTCTCGCTCATGCGAGATCTGGCCCACCTGCCCAAGGCCCACCTGCATGTCCACCTGGAGAGCACCGTCAGGTGGACGACCCTCCGCGAGATCGCCGCGGGAAACGGAGTGGAGATCCCCGATCTCCCCGGAGACGGGCGCCTCGCCTTCAACGGCTTCCGCCAGTTCGCCGACCACAACGCGCTCGTGCGGGGCTGCCTGCGTCGATACGAGGACTTCGCGCGCATCGCCCGGGAATTCTGCGCGGACGAGGCTGCCCAGGGGACGCGCTATGCCGAAGTCACCTTCACCGCCGCCGCGCACGGCGAACGGCTCGGCCGACCGGAGATGCCCCTGGAAGCGGTTCTCCAGGGATTGGCCGAGGGGCGGGCGGCCCATGGCATCGAATGCCGCGTCATCCTCGATCACTCCCGACGCCGGTCCGTGGAACGCGCCCGGCGCACCCTCGATCTCGCCACGCGCTACACCGCCAACGGCGACGGAGGCGGTGTGGTCGGCCTCGGCATGGCCGGTGAGGAGAGCTACTCCCTCGCCCCCTTTGCCGAGGTCATCGACGAGGCACGGGACTCTGGACTGCACATCGTCCACCACGCCGGCGAAGCCTGCGGCCCAGCCAGCATCCGCGAGGCCATCGGGATCGGCCGCACCGAGCGTCTCGGGCACGGCATCCGAGTACTCGACGATGACGACCTCGTCGCGGAGGTCCGCGACCGGCAGCTCCCCCTGGAGGTGTGCCCGTCGTCCAACACTGCCCTCGGCTTCGCCCCGTCCCTGGGCGACCACCCGCTCCCCCGGCTACGCGAGGCCGGCGTCATCGTCACGGTGAACACCGATATCCCCGCCATCGTCGGCACCGACCTGACGCGGGAGTTCACCGCTCTGCGGGAGGTGTACGGCTATAACGACCCCACCATCGCCGAGCTCTCCCGAGCCGGGATCGACGCCTCCTTCGCCCCCGCGCCGACCAAGGCGCGGCTGCACCGGCTCACCGATGAATGGCTCGCGGCATCATCCGGTTGACACAACAGGGCGGGGCGGTTCGGGGGATGATCAACGCTTCCGCCCCGGCGGCGATCGCCGCCGGGGCGGAAGCCGCATGCTGACCGACTATGACCTGACGGGCGCTGCCAGGTCCGGCAACGGACCGTCCCGCTCAGCTGCCCGCGCTCGACGCAACCCAGTATTCGACGAAACGGCCATCGCGAACGAGCAGGATGTCGTTCCCGAAGAAGCTCATCTCGCCATCGGAGGTTCGCCCACGTCCTGTCCAGCGCCCCGCGACCAGGTTCTCCTCCACGAAGGGCCCTACCTGCAACTCGAAGCGCAGGTCGGTGAACATGGCCTGAGTTCGGCCGATCCGCTCGGCCAGCTCCGTGGGACCATGGACGTCCTGGTCCGGCCAGTGCCCCACGAAATCGTCCCCCACCAGGTCTTTTACGGCTTCCGGCGAGCCGTTCCACACGTCGTCGATCCAGCGCCGGTAGAGGTCGTGTATTGATGTTTGAGCCATGACCAGGAAGTCAATCACGCGCGTTCGCAGGAGACCAACAGCCACCCCCAGCCATGGGACGGCCCTCACCGCAGGGGCAAGCCAAGGAGCGTGAGGGCACGTCGGGGTTCCCTGGATCTTCAGCGGCGATGCGCCGGGCGGAAAACTTCTCCAGGGGTGCGGTCACACGAGAGGGGAACGCAGCGTCTAACCAGGTGTAGGGCTTGAGCGAATGGGGCACTGCGCGGGCGACCGAGAGCAAGGACGAACAATGCGGGAATCTTCAGGGGACCGGCACATCGACAACGTGGCGGCAGCCACCGACGGCGAGGCCGAGGCGCTAGAGCGGCTGGTCCGTGGCATTCAACCCGAGCTGTACCGGCTCGCGGTGCGCTTCTTCGGTGATCCCCGCGACGCCGAGGACGCTACCCAGGAAGCCCTTGTGCAGGTGGTGACCCGCCTCGACCGGTTCAACGGCGAGAGCGCCTTTTCCACCTGGGTCTATCGCGTGGCGACCAACAAGTTCTTGTCCTTGGCCCGCAGCCAGGGTGAACGCCGCGCCCTGAGCTTGGCGGAGTTCGACGAGGAGCTGTCACGCGTGCCGTCCACGCCCGCGGAGGCGACGAGTGCCCACGTGGCCGATCGCCTACTGCTGGAGGAGGTCAAGATTGGCTGCACGCTGGCCATGCTGCTGTGCCTGGACCGCGGCCATCGGATGGCCTACATCCTCGGCGAGATCATGGAGCTGGACCATGCCACTGGTGCGGCGATCCTGGACATCTCCGCAGCGGCGTTCCGTAAGCGTCTGCAGAGGTCGCGGACGAGGATCACCGACCTGATGCGGGCGCGGTGCGGGCTCATCGACCGGCGGAACGCCTGTCGGTGTCGATTGCGGGTGCCCGTGGCGGTCGAACGCGGCTGCGTCGACCCCCACGACCTGGTGTTCGCCTCCTCGAAGGAGCAGGCCCGCCAGTTCCCCGAGGTGCTGCGCGAAATCCGGCGTTTGGAGGAGGCCGACCGGGCTGGCGCCCTCTACCGATCGCATCCGGACACTCGGTCCACGGTTGACCTCGCCACGTTCGTTCACAAGCTGTTCGATCCGGGCACGTCCGCCGCCACGGGCAGCGCTCCGACGCGCTGAACCGTCCCTGTTCGACCCCGACCGGGTCCCGCCGCCCCCTTGCCCGATCCTGCCCACATCATCTGCCAATTGCTGCCCCGCACCAGGGCGGCTGGCTGCGCCATGCCCAGCCGCCGACCGCGATCAGCGATCCCCGAGAAATGGAAAAGGAAGTAGTCGCCATGAATTACAGGAAGAACACCGTCGCAGTCCGCGAAAGCACGATGGCCTACGTTGAGACAGGTGAGGGAGCGCCCATCGTCTTCCTGCACGGGAACCCGACGTCGTCCTACCTGTGGCGCAACATCGTCCCCGCCGTGGCCGACCAGGGGCGTGTGATCGCCCCGGACCTCATCGGCATGGGTGACTCCGGCAAGCTCGATGGAACCGGTGACGGGCGCTACCGCTTTGTTGAGCAAAGCGCATACCTCGACGCTCTCCTGGAAAGGTTGGGCGTGGTCGACGACGTTGTTCTCGTCGTTCACGACTGGGGGTCGGCTCTGGGATTCGACTGGGCCAGGCGTCACCCGGAATCCGTGGCCGGCATCGCCTACATGGAGTCCATCGTCCGTCCCTTCTCGTGGGAGGCGTTCGGTGACACCGCCGAGTACTTCCGTGCATGGCGCGGGGGCACGGGCGAAGAGCTCATCCTCGAGCAGAACTCATTCGTGGAGGGGTTCTTGCCCGCGGGCATCATGCGGACACTGACGGAGGAGGAGTCCGCGGAGTATCGGCGTCCCTTCGCCACTCCGGGCGAGGACCGTCGACCGACCCTCACGTGGCCGCGTGAGGTCCCCATCGATGGGGACCCCGCCGACGTCCACTCCATCGTCTCCCAGTACTCGGCGTTCATGGCCCAGACCGACATCCCGAAGTTGTTCGTCAACGCCGAACCGGGCATGGCCCTGATCGGCGAGGACCGAGAGTTCGCCCGGACCTGGAAAAACCAGACCGAGGTGACCGTCAAGGGGCTGCACTGCATCCAGGAGGACTCGCCCCAGGAGATCGGGGCGGCGCTGACCCACTGGATCGACACCCTTGACCGAGGCGGCGCGAAGACGCGCTGACCGGTCCGCCGCTGGTTCCGCTGTGGGGGACGCCCACGCCAGGTGCGACGCCATACCCCCTACAGCGGTGCCCTGTCGGCTGTGCCGCGGGCCGGTGGTCGCTCAGCAGCACTTCCTCGACGGGCTTGCGGCGAGGAGTTCCGCCATGATCGGCCGTCCGGCGTCGTAGGCCTCGGCGATGGGCAGGACCCGCGCGTCGGAGTGGTCAGCGAGCCAGTTCTTGGCGGCCTTGGCGCTGGTGAAGAAGTGGCTCTGGTTGCAGAACGAGGTGCGGACCGAGGTCGCGTGGTCGGGCGTGACGAGTGAGACCACGGCGGTGGCGGGTTCCACGTCGGTGGGGCCGTCCGGGGTCGCGGTGAGACGGACGGGCTCGCCAGTGGCCTGGCACGGGGAGGTGACCCGCGCGCTCTCCCCCAAGATGGCGGGAAAGACGAGCGTGTCCATCGCGCACCAGGTGTAGAACGTGCGGCCGCGCGTCTCGTAGCGGTGCGGCGTGGGATTGAAGGTCAGGCCGTAGCCGATGATGCGGCCCTGGGCGTCGTACTCGGTGTCGGGTAGGTCGGCCAGCGCCGTGCGGATCTCGTCCTCACTGTGTCCGACGGCGGTGGCGAGCTGGGCGATGGTGACCGGTTCGCCCGCGACCAGGAGCGACAGCAGAGGACGCAGGAGCGCGAAGCCCACGCCCGGAGCGGTGCGGACGGCCTCGGTGACGCGGGTGATGAACCGGCTCGTGTCGGTATCCATGGCGGGCCCCGTTTGGCGTGTAGGTCAACGACTCCATATTATGCGGATGGGCGAATAATTCCAGTCGAGGGAGGCCAGCGATGCCGCACAGCCCGGCCCCCACCGCCAACGAAGCCGCACCGGCTCCGTGCACGCACCTGAACACCACGGCCCGGTTCTTCCGTGCCCTGGCCGACCCCACCCGACTCAAGCTCCTGGAGTTCATCATGGCCGGTGAGCGCACGGCGGCCGAGTGCGTCGAGCACGTCGGGATCTCCCAGCCGCGGGTGTCGGTCCACCTCTCCTGCCTGGTGGACTGCGGTTACGTGGCCGCCCGGCGCGACGGCCGCAAGCTGCGCTACTCGGTCGGCGACCCAAGGGTGGCGGACCTGGTCGTGCTGGCCCGGTCGCTGGCCGTAGACAACGCCGCCGCGCTGGACTGCTGCCCCCGCATCCCTGACAGCCGCCGTTGACCACCATCCGCCCCGCCGCCCCCAACCGGCCGTGCGCCTGAGGGGCGGCGCATCGCCGCTACCCGCGATCCACAAGCGGCCACCCCGCGGCCCGGGGGCCGCGTCGCCTCAGTACCGTGACGCCATGACGAACCTCTCCTTCGACCGCTGCTGCGCCGAAATCGTCGCCCAGACCGACCTCCTGAGGACGCTGATCCCAGGCGCGGACATGGCGGCGCCGGTCCCGTCCTGTCCGGAGTGGAACCTCGGGCAGCTGCTGCGCCACCTCGGCGACGCGCACCGCCGGGTCGAAACGACCGTGGCGGCCCGGGCGACCGAACCCGCCTGTGACGCCCAGGTCGCCGACGTCACTGATGAGGACCCGATCGTCCTGGACGCCTGGCTCGCCGAGGGCGCCGCGCGCCTTGCGCAGACCCTGCGCGCCGCGGGTCCCGACGCGGTGGTGTGGACCGTGGTCGAGGACCGCTCCGCCGCCTTCTGGGCCCGACGAATGACGCACGAGACGGTCGTTCACCGGGCCGACGTGGCCCTCGCCGTCGGCGCGGAGTTCAGCGTCGGCGAGGAGGTCGCCCTCGACGCCGTGGACGAGTGGATGGGATTCGGAACGAGGCCGGAGGCCTTCGCATCCAAGCCGGGGGTGCCTGACCTGCTCGGCCCGGGTCGCACGCTCCACGTGCACGCCACCGACACCGCCCCGCAGGCAGCGGCGGAGTGGCTGGTCGACCTCACCGGCCCCGCCCCCACCTGGCGTCGCGCCCACGCGAAGGCCGCCGTCGCGGTGCGCGGCCCGCTGACCGACCTGCTGATGCTGATCTACGGGCGGCCGACCCGCAACGGGACCGTCGACATCCTCGGCGATGCGTCGCTGTTCGACCTCTGGCGCCAGCGGTCCGGCTTCTGGCTGGAGGCAGAGGATAAGGAATGAGCGCGGCTGCCTGCGGCGAACAGCCCGCGGGCACCGGTCGTGCGGGCATCGCCGCGGCAGCGCGCTAGGGCCGCGTTCGGGAGCGCTCCTCGCCCTGGGGCACCGTGGGGTGCTCGTCCGGGGCCAGGTCCACGGTGGCCAGGGCGCCCCCGTCGGCGGGGTTGGCGAAGGTGAGGCGTGCCCCCAGCACGTTGGCCTGGCCCAGGGCGATGGTGAGGCCCAGGCCGTGTCCGCCGGAGCCACCGGGCCACTTGCGGAAGCGGCTCGGCCCCTCCGACACCAGCTCGTCGGGGAAGCCCGAACCGTGGTCGCGGACCCCGATCCGCGCGCCGTCGACCTCGACGGCGACCGGTGGGGCGCCGTGCTTGAGCGCGTTGGTGATCAGGTTGACGAGGATGCGCTCCAGGCGTCGGGGGTCGGTGTCGACGACCGCGTCGGTGAGCACGTGCACCTCGACCTCGGGCGCATAGGGGGCGGCGCGGCGGGTGGTGAAGGCGCCGAGGGCGACCTCGGACATCTCGGCGCGCTCGGTCGCCGTGTCCAGCCGGGCCACCTCCAACACGTCCTCGACCAGGGCGCGCAGCACCCGCACCCGGTCGCGGACCAGTTCGGCCGGGCGGCCCGGCGGAAGGAGCTCGGCCGCCGTCGTCAGGCCGGTCAGCGGCGTGCGCAGTTCGTGGGCGATGTCGGCGGTGACCCGGCGCTCGGCCTCGATCCGGCTCTGCAGGGCGTCGGCCATCGCGTCGATCGCGTGCGCCAGCTCCGCGGCCTCATCACGCGACCCCGAACCGATCGCCGCGCTCACGCGCGTGCTGCGATCCCCATCGGCGACGCGCCCCGCGGCGACAGCGGCGCGGCGGAGTCGGACCGACAGCTGAGCCCCGATGACGACCCCCGCCCCGGCGCCCAGGGCGACAACGGTCAGGGCACCCATCACCAGGACCCGATCCAGCGAGGCCAGGGCACTGAGCTGCGGATCGTAGGGGGTACGCAGCGAGAGGATCTGCCGTTCCGAGACGGAGGCCGCCGCCCAGATGTAGGCGCCGTCGCCCGTGTCCTCCAGCAGCGTCGCGGTGTAGCCGCCCTCGACCGCCGCCCGCAGCTGCTCGGGGAGGTCCGGAGGGTCCAGGCGACTGCCGAGCGTGGGCTGCCCGGTGCGGCTGTACTCGCGCAGCGCCAGTTCGATCCGCTCCTGCTGTATCTTGCGGGCCTCGTCGGCCAGCCGGTAGGCGTAGGCGAGGTGCACGGTCAGGCTCAGCGCGACCGCGACGAGCACGCTCACCAGCGTGACCGTCGCGGTGATCTTCCAACGGAGGCTCACCGGTCCGGACCGACGAGCTTGTAGCCGAACCCGCGGACGGTCGCGATGCGCTCGGCGCCGATCTTGTTGCGCAGCCGCTGGACGTGCACGTCGACGACGCGGCTGTCGCCGCCCCACGCGTAGTCCCAGACGCTCTCCAGCAGGATGTCGCGGCTGAGCACGGTGCCCGGCGAGTCGGCGAAGCGCAGCAGCAGCCGCATCTCGGTGGGCGTGAGCGCGACGACCTCGCCGCCGCGCAGCACCCGCACGCCGTCCGGGTCGATCTCCACGTCCCCGAACCGCAGCGCCCCGTTGTCGGACCCGGTGTCGGGGCGGCGGCCTTCGGTGCGGCGCAGCACCGCGCGGATGCGCGCGGTCAGCACGGCGCTGTCGAAGGGTTTGGTGACGTAGTCGTCGGCGCCGGCCTCCAAGCCGACGACGATGTCGACCGGGTCGTCGCGCGCGGAGAGCATGATCACCGGGATGAGGCTCTCCTCGCGGATACGGCGGCACAGGCTGACCCCGTTCATCCCCGGCAGCATCACATCGAGCAGCGCCACGTCGGGCCGCGACGCGAGAAACTCCTCCATCCCCGCCCGACCGTCGGCCGCAACCGTGACCCGGAACCCGTCGCGCTCCAGGCTGAGCTGGGTCGTCTCGCGGATGACGTCGTCGTCTTCGACGAACAGCACGTGCGTCTGTGCCACGTTCACCTCTCACTCACCGGCCGCCACGAGCTTGCTGCCGTCCCAGCGCAACGGGACCATGTCCCCGCCGCTCGGGCAGGACGAGGGGTCGTTCGGCTGCCAGATCGGACGCTGCACAGACAGCTGGCCGCCCGTGGCGCTGACCTCGCTCAGCGCCTCCTCGGAGGTGTAGACGCGCTTGGTGCGGTCCTCCCAGAGCCGGTAGACGTAGCTGGCGCGGACACCAGGGCACGCCACCACGTCGGCGCACCCCTGCACATTGATGATCGCGACCCGCACATCGGTTCCGGTGAGGGTCGCGTAGCTGGTGTACACCGGGAACCAACCATCGCCGTACCCGTCGCCGGAACAGGGTTGGGCGATGAGGTCCTTGATGTCCTGGTTCACCCCAGGGTCCGCACGCAGCACCGCGACCGCGTCGACGCTGGGGGCCTCGCGCCGGCCAGGGCTGACACTCGACTCCGGGGTCGGGCTCGCCGTCGCGTCACCGCTTTTCCCCGTAACCCGCACACCGGTATCGACCACGCCGCAGCCGCTGACAATGGACAGCGTGCACACGACCCCCGCCGCCGTTATGGCGGGTGCCCTCCTGACATTCACTTTCGTCATGCTACAGCCGCTACGTCGGCTGTTACACAACCGATGGGTTGCTGCGGGAATTCCGCAACGATGGCTCAGGAGAGCCGATAATTTCCGTCCCTAGTGTGCCTTTCATGGCGCATGGAAGAGAATCGATGACGACCCGGCTGTGGGGGATGAGCGCACTTTTCGTGGCCCTCGTGTCCGCGCTCGCCGCGTGCACACCCCCATCCTCGGCCCAGCCCTCCCCAACCGCGGCGCCCCGCAACATCGACGACGCCGACTTCTTCCGCCGCCTGCGCGATGAGACCGGGGCGCAGATCGAGAACCACACGCTCGACCATCCCGATCTGACGAGCCAGTCGGCCACAGAGCAGCGTCGCCAGACGCGCGACCTCCGGCACCTATGAGGGGGAGTTCGGCCGCCGCCCCACGCTGTTGCGCCCGCCGTATGGCAGTTTCGACGATGACACGCTGCGCGCCGTCGCGGAATGCGGCGCGACGCACGTCGTGCACTGGAGCGCCGAGATTCTTCAACGGCCGGATTCAATTCGCCCCGGGTGATCGGCTGCGCCCCGGCGACATCGTGCTGATGCATTTCCGTGAGCAATTCCGCGAGGACGTCGACAGGTTCGTCCAGGAAGCGGAGGAATCCGGGCTGGAGCCCGCCCTTCTGGAGGACTACCTGACATGAGTTTTCCCCTGCACCGGTCCACGGCCGGACACCGGGCGGTGATGGGCGTGGCGGCCGCCGGGAGCGCCGCGGCCTTCGCGGTCACCTATGCGCTGCTGGTCCACACCCCAGCCGGGCAGCGTATCGAGGACGGGATCCTGGGCGACGCCTACGCCAACCTCGCCGTCTCCCTGCGGGGCGGGGTGACGGAGTGGGGTGCGCTGCTCAGCGGGCTGCACTGGCTGACCGCACCGATGATCCTCGTCGCCGGTCTCGCAGTGGTGGCGGTGACCGGCCTGGCCCAGCGGCGGGTGCGGGTGAGCGCCGTGGCGCTGGGCATGGTCGTCGCGGCGGCCGGGGCCACCTTCGTGCTGAAGGCGGGGCTGCTCTCGCGCCCGCCGCTGAACCCGGGGAGCGGGTGGGGAGGCGGCGGCAACAGCTTTCCCAGCGGGCATGTCACGCTCGCGGTGGCACTGGTGTTGGCCCTGCTGCTCGTGGTGCCCGCTCGCATTCGGCCCCTGGTGGCGGGCGCGGGGGCGCTGTGGTCGGGTGCCGTGGCCATAACCACCGTCGCCCAGGGCTGGCACCGGCCCAGCGATGTCATCGGCAGCACGCTGCTGGCGTTCACCGCCTTCTGTGTGGCCACGGCGGTCCTGAGCCCGCCGCGCCGCCGGGGTGTCCGCGTCGCTGCTGGCCGCCGCCTGGGCGTGGCTGCCCGTGTTCGTGCTGACCGCGGTCCCACTGGAGCTGCTCGCCCTGAGCCCGTCGGTGGGCGCTCCGGGCCTGGTCGGCGTCGACGTCGCCGCGTGGCTGGCGGCCGGGGTCAGTGCCGTGCCGCTGGTGACCGCGCCGGTCCTGCTGTCGCTGCTGGAGAGCGAGGAGCCCGACCCCGTAGTGGTGGGTCGGCGGGAGGCCCCGCCTGCGGCCGAGCGGCCGGTCGAGACCTGGTGGGAGATGCCGCGGGTGCCCTGATCCGCACCCCGCGCCCCGACGGCTCCCCGTGTCCCTGGGAGTGGGCGGGAACCGTGGTGGCGGTGGACCGGACGCGGTCCACCGCCACCACGGCCGAGGCGCGGGGGCGTCGCGCCGCACGTCGCGATGGTCGCGACGGGAGTCGGCCGGTGGGCCTACCGGTAGCCGGTGGCGTCGGCGGGTTTGCCCGTGGTCTGCACTTCGGTGATGTAGCGCCAGGCGTCGGGGCGTGATCCGTCGGTATCGGTGAAGCCGTAGACCTGGGCGAGGTGCCCGCTGGACAGCGTCTGTCCGCTCCAGCGGGCGACGTCGGGGTCGACGGCCAAGGCGGCGATGGCGCGCCCGACGAAGGCCGGGGACTCGGAGATACAGAAGTGCGGTTGGCTGCTCAGTGCGTCGCGCCAGGTGTCCTCGGTGACACCGAAGCCGTCGAGCATCGCTTCCGAGCGCAGCCAGCCGGGGGTCACGGCCACCGCCGTGGCGCCGTGCGGGCGCAGTTCGGCGGCTTGGGCCAGGGCCATGCGCTGAACCGCCACCTTGACCAGGTCGTAGAAGAAGCCGACGTCCGCGCGGTAGTGCGCGTTGAACTCACTGGTGCCGTCGGTCATCTCGACGACGAGTCCGCCCGGCTCGCCGATGAGCAGCGGGAGCGCGTAGTGGCTGGTGATGGCGTGGGTGTCGATTCCCAGGCGGAGCATGCGCAGCCCCTTGTCCAAGGACTGCTCCCACAGCGGGCGGTCCCACGCCAAGAAGATGTCGCCGCCCCAGATGTCGTTGACGAGCACGTCGAGGCGGCCGTGCTCGGTGCCGATCCGCTCGACCAACGCGCGCACCTCGTCCCGTTCCAGGTGGTCGACCCGAACGGGGATCCCGGTCCCGCCCGCCGCGGTGACCAGCTCGGCGGTCTCCTCGATGGTTTCGGGCCGGTTCATCTCCGAGCGCTGGTCGCGCGTGGTGCGCCCGGTGGCATAGACGGTCGCGCCCGACCGGCCGAGCTCGACGGCGATCGCCCGCCCCGCGCCCCGGGTGGCCCCCGCCACCAGTGCGACTTTTCCTGTCAGGCTGCCCTGCATCGTGGTCCCCATCTCCTCGGTGGTGCGCGTGTGCGCGGCCGTGGTGTCCGCCGCGCCGTCCTCTCCCCGCTGTTGTAGGGGCCGCTACCTGACATCCTGTGGCAGGCATGCGGTGATCGATGGGAAATCCTTCCGGGGAACCTCAGGCCAGTGGGGTGCGCAGTTCGCACCAGACGGTGTGGCCGCGCGGGTTGGGTGGGACCGTGAAGCCGCAGCGGCCGTCGCACAGTGCGGCGACGAATCCCAGACCGCGCCCGGACTCGCAGGTGAAGTCCGCGGACATGGAGTCGGAGATGTGCGGCACGCTCGGTGTGTCCGGCCGAGGGCCCATGTCGCGGACCTCCAGGCAGACGCAGCCGGGGCCCTGCCACATCGAGGCGGTGAAGACCCCGCCGGGAAGGCCCGAGCGCGAGTGCCGGATGGCGTTGGTTCCCATCTCGCTCGCGCAGATCACCAGGTCGTCGGTGAGCCTGGCCGGGTAGTCGTGGCGGCCGAGGCGCAGGTGCCGCGCCACCCAGTCGCGCAGGACGCCGACGCTCGCCGGCCGGCCCGCGAACGTCAGCTGGTGATCGGCCTCGTGGCGGCACATGCCAGGACAGCCCGGAACAGGGCGACCTGTTATGTTGTGCACGGTTCTACTCCCTGGTCGAGACAGGTGAGTCGGACTGAAATGCCCTGGCCGGGTGCTCCACCACCCGGTCAGGGCTGTTCTTTTCCCCATCACCTTCCTGGTTCGCCGGACACGTGCGGTGATGCGGGGCTACCGTTCCAATATCGCCCGACCCTTCATCGCCACGCAAGAGGTATGCGTGAACTCGTTAAAAAAGCACTAGTGCATGTACTCTGATTCCAGCTGACCCCAGCTTCGGAGGTGCATCGTGCCACGTAACAGCCCCACCGCAGCCCGCCGCACCCTGGCCCGCTTCCTTCGCGACAGGCGACGCGAAGCCGGAATCCCCCGCGAGAAGGTCGGCCAATACGTCGGCAAGAACCCCGTCACCATCACCCGCCTGGAGAAGGCCGAGGTCAGGGCCGAGGTCGGCACGGTCTCCATGATGCTCAACCTCTACAAGGTGCCCGAGGAGGAGCGCGCCTACTTCATCGACCTGGCGCGGGCCGCGCGCAAGCGCGGCTGGTGGCAGCGCTACGCCAAGGACATCCCCTCCTGGCTCAGCACGTACATCGGCCTGGAGGCCGATGCCAGCGAGATCCGCTGCTACCAGGTCGACCACGTCCCGGGCCTGCTCCAGACCGAGGAGTACACGCGGGCGCTGCTGCGCGGCGAACCGCAGCCGGTGGACGAGGGGGAGGCGCGGCGGCGCGTCGAGGTCCACGCGGCCCGGCAGCGGCGGCTGGCCGAGGAGGCCACGGCCGTGCGGATGTGGGCCGTCATCGACGAGAGCGTGCTGCGCCGGGCCGTCGGCGGCGTGGAGGTCATGCGCGGTCAGCTGCGGCGGCTGCTGGACGACGCCCAGCGCCCCGGGGTCCGGCTGCAGGTTCTGCCCTTCGCCTCGGGCGCGCATCCGGGGTCGCACGGGTCGTTCGTGACGCTGAAGTTCCCCGACCCGCGCGACCGGGAGCTCGTGTACATCGAGTACCGCATGGGCGCGGCCTATCTGGAGGAGGACGAGGAGGTCGCGGTTTACGACGCGGCGTTCGCCGAACTGGGGCGCCAGGCCCTGTCCCCCTCGCGTTCCCGCGCGCTCATCGGCCGGCTCCTCGACGAGCTGGCCGAGCCCCCGGCCTCCTGACTCCGGCCTCGGGGAGGGCGCCCGGCACTCAGCGTTCGGAGGCGGCCGCCGTGTCCTCCTCGGGGACGAGGCGGGTGACCAGCGCCGCGATCAGCTGGTCGGCGTCCTCGCCGTCCAGGACGCCGGGCAGGGTGAGGTGGTCGATCACCAGCCCGCTCATGGCCAGGTAGAGCAGCACGGCGGTGGTGCGGTCGCCGGGCAGTCCGGCCTCCAGGTGGCCGTGGACGTTGGCGTCGAGGTCGGCGCGGATGGTGCGGGTGAGCGCCGCGCGCAGTTCGGGGCGGCGGGTGGCCTCCAGGCGCAGCTCCAGCAGCGCGAGGTAGAGGTCGGGCTGGTCGGTGATGCGGCGCAGCGTCCACCGCAGCAGTTCGGTGACCATGGCGCGGGTGCGCGGCCCGCTCATGTGCTCGCTGACCTCGCGGGGGTCGGGGGCCATGCGCACGTAGACGTGGCGTCCGGCCTGGGTGAGCAGGTCGTCGCGGCTGGCGAAGTAGTTGGAGGCCGTGCCGGTGGGCACGTGGGCCTGGGTGTCCACGGCGCGGAAGGTCAGCCCGCGCGCGCCGTCGCGGGCCAGGACCGCCAGGGCGGCGTCGCACAGCGCCGCACGTCGTTGCGGATTGCGTGTCATCGGTCCCCCGCGTTGTCCTCTGCTGCCGGCCGCGAGCCACGATAGGCGAAGTGGTTGCGGGTGGTGGCATGGCGCGGGGCGGGGTCCCGGCACCTTCGGCGGTGCCGGGACCGGTGGGCATCAGCGGAAGGACGCGGCGTGGTCGGCGGCCCACGCGCGCAGGGTGCGGGCCGGGTGCCCGGTGATCTCTTCCACGGTGGGCAGCACCGTGGGCGGGGCGGTGGCCCACTCCTTCTGGTATTCGATGTAGTGGTCGGCGGCCATCTCGCCCCACTGTGCGACCAGTTCGGCGCGGCCCTCCTCCGGATTGAGGGCCTGGAAGCGCAGTTCGCGTCCGATACCCTGGCCGATGGCCCGCACCTGCTCGGCGGGGGTGAGCAGTTCGGGCCCGGTCAGCTCATAGACGGCCTTCGCGTGCCCGTCGCCGAGCAGTACGGCGGTGATGACGTCGGCGATGTCGGCCTCGTGGATGGGGCACCCCGGCGAGTCGGGGTAGGCGGACCGGGCCGCGCCCTCGGTGCGGATCGAGTGGCCCCAGTAGTCGATCTTGTTCAGCATGAACTCGCCCGGGTTGACGATTGTCCACTCCATCGTCGACCGCTGCACCGCCTCGAGCAGCTCGCCCTCGGCCGACATGACCACGAGCCTGCGCACTCCGGCCCTTTCGGCGGCGGCGACGGCGCCCGCGGAGGAGGCGTAGTCGTCGAGGAGCTCGGGTGTGGGAACCCGGTAGGCGAGGGGGAAGAGGAACATCGTGGCGACGCCCTGCAGGGCGGGGGTCAGCGTGTCGGGCCGCAGCAGGTCGCCCTGAACGACGTCCACCCCCTCGGGCAACCGCGCCGCCTGCGGGTTGCGGGTCAGCGCGCGGACGCGCGGCCCCTCTCCCTTCTCGACCAGCCCCTGGACCACGTTCCGGCCGATGTTGCCGGTGGCGCCGGTGACCAGAATCGTCATGTTCGCCTCCTGAGTTCGCTCATCGTGGCGTCGTTCGCCCACCCGGGCGGGGCTGTGCTCCGTCCCCACAACCCCTTACTCAAATTTGAGTGAGCGCCCAGCGTAGCCCCCTCCGACGGCCATATACAAGTTTGAGTAACGGGGTGGGGAGAACCCGGCCCGTGCGGCGAGGCGGGGCTACTCGGCGCCGTGGGACGCGGGGCGGATGAACTCGGGCAGGTGGGCGCTGCCCGGATCGCCGTACGCGGCGCCCTCGCCGGACATGACATACTCGCCGCTCTCCAGCCGGGCGATCAGGTCACGTGTCCACTCGATGCCGCCGGTGATCGACGTCATCCACAGCGCGAAGAGTTCGCGCACGTGCAGCGGCAGGCCGCCGGTGCCGGGGTAGGCGAATGCGTCGTCGACCTCGGCCCGCCCGGCCTCCAGACCGCGCAGGCGCTCGGTGAGCAGGGCGATCGCCTCCTCGCGGGGCAGCGCCGGTAGGAACGCCACGCCGGCCCCCAGCACATCGGGGCGGTCGGCCGATTGGCGTAGAGCATCGCGCAGGAGCCGCAGGAACTCCGCGTCGCCCGCCTCGGTGAGCGCGTAGTCGGTGCGCCCGGGCCAGTCGGGCACCTCCGTGGCGGTGAGCAGGCCCTCCTTGGCCAGCTGCCGGAGCGCGTGGTAGATCGAGCCCCATTTCACGTTGGCCCACTCGTCGGCGCCCCAGGTGACCAGCTCGGATCGGACGAGATAGCCGTGCGCCGTTCCGTGGGCGCGCACCACGCCCAGCACCAGTAGCCGTGTCGCCGACATCGTCTCCCTGTCTCACCTGTGCCTCGCCGTGGTTTCCCTAGGTTAACGGCCCCCTGGCCACCGGCGCGTGCGGCGGCGGGCGGCGTTCAGCCCGGGCGCCGGGCAACGACGACGGTGGTGGCCGGCGGGGGGAGTTCGATCTCGCGGACGTCGTCCAGTCCGGTCGCGGTCAGCCGCCGGGCGAGTTCGGCGGGGCTCCACGGGGTGATCCCGGCGCGGGCCAGCCGCCACCGGGTGACGGCCTCTCCCACGCCGCCGGTGGCGGCGTTCCGGCCGCGGGGTGCGGCCGTGGCGATGACCCGGCCGCCGGGGCGCAGTGCGGCGCACACGCGGGGCAGGGCGCGCTCGGCCGCCTGGGGGGCGAGGACGGTCAGCGGCAGCCACACCAGGTCATAGGCTCCGGTCTCGGCGAGGTCGGCGACGTCGCGGTGGCGAAGCTCGACGCGGTCGCCCACGCCCCGCGTGGCGAGGTGGTCATCGGCCAGGCGCAGGGCGCGCGGTGCGATGTCCAGGCCGACGGCGCGGGCGTGGGGCAGGCGGGTGACGACGGTGGCGGCGACGGCGCCGATGCCGGTGCCCACGTCCAGGACACGCAGGCCCGGGCGCCCGAGGAGGTCGCCGATGTCGGGCAGCTGGTCGACGAGCCGGTCCAGCAGGGCGCCGACGGCCTGCCCGGAGGCCTCGCCCTCGGCGATGAGGTCGGCGTCGCTCTCCTCCTCGGCACCGCCGGGGCGCCCGGCCGCCGCGTCGGACATCTGGCGCAGCATCCAGGCGATCTGGGCGGGCAGGGCCTGGGGGACCGGTAGGGCGTCGAGGGCCGCGCGGTGCTCGGGGCGCAGCCGCCAGCCGTCCGCGGTGCGTTCGGCGTACCCGGCGGCGCCCAGGACCGCGCCGTGTTCCTCGCTCAGCGGCGCCGTGGGGTCGGCGTCCATCGCGGCGGCCAGTGCGGCCAGGACCCAGGCCCCGGTGGCCAGCTCCTCGACGCTGTCGAGGAGGCCGGGTTCGTGTTCCGCCGGTGTGGTCATGAGCCGGAGTGTGCCAGGCGGGGGTGAGGGTGGGGGCCGTGGGGCCGGGGAAGCGCTCTCCCCCACAGTCCCATCGACGCTGCGTACCAATTTCATTACCTGGAGTAAATACCCGCGTGATTGGCCGCAAAATACCCGCAACATTCCACAAACGCACATGGTGACAAGTAGCGCGCAGGGATGTAGAAATGCCTCTGAACGATCTTCCCGTTCACGTCGAAATGACGAGGAGTTGACAATGGGCTGCGCGTATAAGTTCAACGCCGTCGACCTTGACGTTGTCGAGGACATCGCCGTCGAGGCCGCTGAAATGGACGAAGAGACCGACCAGGACACCGTTGAGTCCTGATCCCATCAGCACGGTTGGGGGGCCGGCCGCCAGCGTCGGCCCGCCAACCGGAACAGCCCCCGCCAACACCGAGCCCTGGGCCGGTGCGCGGGAACGCGAATTGCCGCTGGAACACGCCGAGAAACAGGCCCGGCGAGAAATCTCGCACCTGGGATGGCGCTCTGCCCTGCACGAATTCGATGCCACCGGCCCAAGCGCGGCGCGCTGTCGGCTGTACGGCCCCGAGGGCACCCTGATCCCTGATGGCCTGGGCAGCGGAAAAGGCTGCGCGGCCCCCGCCCGCGTGGGCGCTCTTTTTGAAGCCCTGGAGCACGCGTTCACCGGCCCCGGCATCCTTTCCACCCTGCCCGTGGAACTGCGCGACCTCGCCGAGCTGTCCACCGGACCGCTGCGCGCGGAACGCGCCATGGGCCGACTCGACGGCAGCGGCCGGCCACGCCTGGCCTGCCTGCCCTACGACGCCCTCGACGGCGGCTCCCCCATCGACGTCCCCCTGTTCCTGTGGGCGCCGTGGTACCCACTGCCCACCGGGCCGCTGCCCGCCCACCGCGCCCGCATCGGCGACACCGCCGACTACCGCCCGGTGCTCTCCTACAGCGTCAACACCGGCTGCGCGATCGGCGCCACCCGCGACGAGGCCCTCCTGCACGCCCTCAACGAGTGGGCCGAGCGCGACGCGCTCTCGGTGTTCCTGCTGCGCACCGTGCACGACGGCGGGCCGATGCCCGCCCGCCTGCCGGTCGCCGCCCTGCCGGCGTTCCTCCGCCAGCGGCTGGAGCAGGCGACCGACACCGTGCAGGGCCCCATCACGCTGCTGGACCTGACGACCGACATCGACCTGCCCGTCGTGCTCGCCCACGCCCCGCCGCTGCCCGGGGGCGGGGCGCGCTATGGGATCGGCGCCTCGCTGTCGGGTGAGAACGCGGTGGAGCGGGCCCTGGGCGAGCTGGTCCAAGACCACCTCATCGCCCAGGGCGCCCGCGACCTCGACACCGGCGCCGCCGCGCGCGCCCGGCTGGCCGACCACCCCGGCTGCTGGCCTGCGCGCGGCTGGCCATCGACGACCGCATCGACGACGCGCCGTGGGGCCCGCTGCCGCCGGAGACCGTCGCGCCCGCGACGCCGGTGGCCCAGCAGCGCGCCGAGGTCGTGCGGCGGATCACCGCCGCCGGGCACCGCGTCGCCGCCCGGGATCTGGCGGTCCTCGAACACGGCACGACGGTCGTGCAGGTGCAGTGCCCCGGCCTGGAGCGGTTCCACCTGATCACCGACGGACACCTGGCCCTGCCGGGGCCGCGCGGGCGCCGCCTGCGCGGCCGGGCGCCCCGGCGCGAGTGAGCCGGTGACGCCATGACCGCGACCGCGGCCCCGACCCGGCGCAGCGGATGGCTGCCCGTGGGCGCGGGCCATGTCCTGCGCTGGTGGGAGTCGGGCTCGCCCGGCGGTGTGCCGCTGCTGCTCCTGCACGGCGGGCCGGGCGGGCACAGCACCCGCGCGCAGCGCGCCCTGGCCGACCCGCGGCGGTTCCGCATCATCCAGGTCGACCAGCGCGGGTGCGGCGCCTCGCGCCCGCGCGGCGGGCTGGTGGCCAACACCACCGGCCACCTGGTCGACGACCTGGAGCGGCTGCGCACCCACCTGGGCGTGGAGCAGTGGGTGGTGCTGGGCCCCTCGTGGGGGACGGTGCTGGCCCTGGCGCTGGCGGCGCGCTCCCCGCGGGCCGTGAGCGCGCTGGTGCTCAGCGGGCTGTTCCTCGGCGCGCGCGAGGAGTACCGGCACCTGCTCGACGGGCAGGGCGTGGACCCGGCGGTGTGGGACCGGTTCGTCGCCCCGCTGGACGCCGCCGAGCGTGCCGATGTCCCCGCCGCCTACGCCCGCCGGATCCACGATCCCGCCCACCCCGACCACGCGAGGGCGGTGCGCAACTGGGTCGCCTTCGACGCCGCCCTGGGCGGTGCCGGGTTCGCCCCGTCGCGGATCCGGTTGGGGCCCGGCCTGGTCGCGAGTGCCGCGGTGGAGGCGCACTACGCGCGGCACGGGTTCTTCCTGCCGACCGAAGGGGTGTTGGGCCTGGCCGGGGCGGTCACGGCGCCGGTCACGGTGGTCCAGGGCACCGGCGACACCGCGGGTGCCGCCAGCGCTGAGCGGCTGCGTGCGGCCCTGGCGCACGCGCACCTGGGGTGGGTGGAGGCCGGGCATTCCGCGGTGGAGCCGCGGCTGGCCGCGCGCATCCGCGCGGCCCTGGACGGGGCCGCGGCCGCGGCCCCGGGGCGCGGGGCCACCCGGTAACGTCAACCTTGATTAAGGATCGACGATCGGGATGGTGAACGTGACGCAGGTGTCGTGGAAGGCCAAGGAGTTGACCGTCGGCCAGGTCGCCGAGCGCAGCGGCGTCGCGGTCTCCGCGCTGCACTTCTATGAGCGCAAGGGCCTGATCACCAGCCGCCGGACGGCGGGCAACCAGCGCCGCTATCGGCGTGACACGTTGCGCCGGGTCGCCTTCATCCGGGTGTCGCAGCGGGTGGGGATCCCGCTCAACCGCATCCGCGAGGCGCTGGCAGCGCTGCCGGAGGAGCGCACGCCCACGCGCGAGGACTGGGCGCGCCTGTCGGAGCAGTGGCGCACCGAGCTCGATGCGCGCATCCGGCAGTTGGAGAAGCTGCGCGACGACCTGACCGGCTGCATCGGCTGCGGCTGCCTGTCGTTGGAGCGCTGTGTGCTGTCCAACCCCTATGACGCGTGCGGCCAGGAGGGGCCGGGGCCGCGCCATCTTCTCGTGGGTGGGGCGCCCGGGGCACCCGACCTCCTGGAGCCTGCGCGCGGCTGCGCCGACGAGGGCGCCGAGTAGAGCCGGGCGGTGGGGCCCGGGGGCTGTGTCAGGGGCGGTAGCGCAGCGGGTGGTCGTCGGGGACCTCGACGATGAAGATGACCAGCCCGTCGGGGTCGGTGATGCGCATCTCGATCAGCCCCCAGGGTTCGCGCGTGGGCTCGCGCGCGATCGGCACGCCGCGTCCGACCAGGGCGCGGTGGGCCTCCCAGATGTCGGGGACCTGCAGCCACAGCTGGGTGGCGGTGGGTTCGGGCGGGCGCTCGGAGTGCCCGGACAGCTCCAGGAAGCCGCCGCCGAGGAAGAACACGGTGCCGCGCTGGCCGTCGCCGGTGCCGAACTCCCGGTAGATGGCCAGGCCGAGGATGTCGCGGTAGAAGGTGCGGCTGCGTTCGAGGTCGGTGGGGCGCAGCAGGATGCGGCTGCCCAGGACGTGGATGGCCATGGGGCGACTCTAGAGCGGGGCGGTGGCCGGGTGAAGCCTGTGCGCGACGCGTCGCGGCCGCAGGGGTCAGCCGCGGCCGCGGAGGGGCTCCAGTTGGGTCGCCGAGGTGATGCGGCGCAGGTGGGTGGGGTGCGGCCCGGGCGCGGGCGTGAAGATCCGCAGCAGGAACGGGCCGGGCAGGACGGTGGCGGCCACCCAGGTGTGCGCGGTGGTCAGGACGGTGAAGGTGTACGGGTCGGCGTCCAGGGTGATGCGGGCCTGCGACCAGGCGGCGTCCGGGGGCGGCCCGATGGCCTGGGCGCTGAGGGGGTCGCGCATGCGGCGCTCCATGAGGTCGCGCTCGGCGCAGAATCCCCGTAGTTCCCGCTCGCCGGGGGCGGTGCCGGCCTCCCAGGCGCGCGTGGCGATCTCCAGGTCGGGGCCGCTGTCGGGTCCCTCGGGGGTGGAGCCGAAGTCGACCACCACCTTGGTGGGCAGCGTGGCGCCGGGGTCGACGGTGGTGGAGCTGACGCGTCCGCGCCGTCGTTCGTCGACCGGGGCGTAGAGCGGAAGCGCGTGGAGGATGTCGGCGAAGGCGGTGGCGTCGTCGTTCATGGGCGGTGGTGGTCGTCCCCGGTCGGATCGTGGCCGGCCCGCAGCGGCCGGTCGGTCGTGTGGGCGCGACGTTACCGCACGTGGGTGGTGTCGCGGGGGCGGGGCGCGGCCGGAGGTCCGACCGGACCAAATCCCTTCCAATGGCCATTGTCATGGTTTAGGCTCGGGCAGCACTGGATGTGACTCGTCGGTAGCCACGAAAGGCGCCATGCTCATGGACAACGGACCGGCCTCCCCCGCCCCCTCGGCCGCTCGGACGGCGCCGGCGACTCCACGCCGCGACCTCAGCGTCCGCTCCGCCGACGGAACCCGCCTGCACGTGGAGGTGCACGGCCCCGACGACGCGCCGAGTATCGTGCTCAGCCACGGCTGGACGTGTTCCATCCCGTTCTGGGCCCCGGTCGTCAACGCGCTCGGCCCCGCCTACCGCGTCGTCCTGTACGACCAGCGCGGCCACGGCCGCAGCGCCCGGACCTCCCGCCACGCCTACGGTGTCTCGGCCCTGGCCGACGACCTGTGCGCGGTGCTGCGCGCCACGGTCCCGGCGGGCACGCGCGCCGTGCTGGGCGGGCACAGCATGGGCGGGATGACGCTGATGGCCGCCGCCCAGCGGCCGGAGGTGCGCGAACGGGCCGCGGCCGCGGCGCTGATCAGCACCGGATGCTCCGACCTGCTGGCCTCCGCCCGCGTCGTGCCCGGCGCCGCGCGCTTCCCCCGCCTCGGTACGGCCGGGCACCGCCTGCTCCTCGGCGCGCCTCTGCCCCTGGGGCCGATGACGCCGCTCACCCGGGCCGCGCTGCACTACGTGACGATGGCCCCCGACGCCAACCCGCGAATGGTCGACTTCTGCGCGCGTCTCGTCCACGCCTGCCCGTCTCTGCCGCGCGCTCACTGGGGCCGAGTGCTCGCCGAGCTCGACGTGGAACGCGAGGTTCGGGCACTGGAGTACCCCACCACGGTCGTCGCCGGCGGACGCGACCGCCTCACCCCGATCGCCCACGCCCACCGCATCGCCGCCGCCCTGCCCAACTGCGAGGGTCTGGTCGAGATCCCCGGGGCCGGGCACATGACACCGCTGGAGGACCCCGGCACGGTCGTGAGCGTCATCTCGGGTCTGGTCGACCGCCACCTCACAGCCGCAAAGAAGGGGAAGAAGAAGCCGACGCGGCAGACCGCCTGATGAGCGCCGCCGGGCCAGCCCACGGCGGAGCCCCGGGTGGCCCGGTCCCCGCACACCGGCCGACGGTGATCACTCGCGGCAATGGGGAACCCCGTGGTCGCCAGCCGGGTGCCCCCGAGCCGTTCGGGCCGGAGCACGGTGGCGCCGAACTCCAGACGCGGAACGCGCTGGTACGTAGGAATCCACGGGTCCGTGCCCCCACCCCCGTCCCACCGCGCGGAGCCGACCAGAACCCCGGCCGGGTCCCGCGTGCAGGACACGGGCCCGGTCAGGGCGCCGGCATCGCCGCGGCCTCGTCCCGACCCCGGCACGCCAAGGCGTCGGCGCGGTCGTTGCCCGGGTCGCCGCTGTGGCCCTTGACCCACCTCCATTCGATGTCGTAACGGGTGGCGGCCGCATCCAGGCGCTTCCACAAATCGGCGTTCTTCACCGGCTTCTTGTCGGCGGTCTGCCAGCCCCGGCCCTTCCAGGCGTGGATCCACTTGGTGATCCCGTTGCGCACATAGGTGCTGTCGGTGTGCAGGTGGACGGGGACCGGGCGCGTCAGGCCCTCCAGCGCCATGATCGCCGCCATCAGCTCCATCCGGTTGTTGGTGGTCTCGGCCTCGCCGCCGTAGAGCTCCTTCTCGTGGGCGCCGTAGCGCAGCACCACGCCCCACCCTCCGGGCCCCGGATTGCCGCTGCAGGCGCCGTCGGTGTAGATCTCCACGGCGCCCGTGCCCGGCGCCGTCCCCCCGCTGGTGTCCATGGCGCGCAATCTATCGCCCCGCCGCCCCGCCCGCACTGTGGCCGACCCAACGCGGCCCGCCCCGGCCCTACCAGAGCCGTCCGCCCCCTCCTGACGGGAAGAATGTCGGGGTACCGACCACCCACCGAGCAGAGAAGAATCGAGGCGGCGCGCCCATGTCCACCCCCGTCCCCATCCCCAAGGCCGAGCTGCACATCCACATCGAGGGGACGCTCGAACCCGAGCTGGCCTTCGAGCTGGCCGAGCGCAACGGGGTGCGGCTGCCCTACGCCACGGTGGACGAGCTGCGCGCCGCCTACTCCTTCAGCGATCTGCAGTCGTTCCTCGACCTGTACTACGCGCTGATGGCGGTGCTACGCACCGAGCGGGACTTCACCGATCTGGCCGATGCCTACCTGGCCCGGGCTACCGCCCAGGGGGTGCGCCACGCCGAGATCTTCTTCGACCCCCAGGCCCACGCCGTGCGCGGTGTCGGGATGGACGTAGTCGTGCGCGGGCTCGCGGCCGCACTGGAGAGCGCCGAGGAACGCCACGGGATGACGACACGGCTGATCCTGTGCTTCCTGCGGGACCGCCCGGCCGACGAAGCCCTGCGCACGCTGGAGGAGGCGCGCCCCTACTTCAATGTGATCAGCGGGGTCGGGCTGGACTCCGCCGAAGTGGGCAACCCGCCGGAGAAGTTCCGCGAGGTGTTCGCCACGGCGCGCGACGCCGGGCTGCACCTGGTCGCCCACGCCGGCGAGGAGGGGCCGCCCGCCTACGTGTGGCAGGCCCTGGACGCGCTGGGGGTCGAGCGCGTGGACCACGGCGTGCGCTGCATGGAGGACGAGGCCCTGGTCGAGCGGCTGCGCAGCGAGCGCATGCCGCTGACGGTGTGCCCGTTCTCCAACGTCCGGCTGCGCGTCGTGGACCGTCTGGAGGACCACCCGCTGCCCCGCATGCTGCAGGCCGGGCTCATGGTGACGGTGAACTCCGACGACCCCGCCTACTTCGGCGGCTATGCCGAGGACAACATGCGCGGCGTACGCTCGGCCCTCGGGCTGGGCGAGGAGGACGTGCGCACGCTGGCCCGCAACTCCGTCAACGCCGCGTTCATCGACGCCGACCGGCGCGCCGCCCTGCTGGCCGAAGTCGACGCCCACCGGTTCGCCGACTGACGGGCCGCCGCGGCCCGAGGCGGCGGTCACGCAGGGGCGAGAGCGCAATCACACAGCGAATCGGACGGATCCGGAATGAGATGCGGCGGGGCATTGCGTTGGCGCTAGTGTCTCCGGCTCGCCCGCACCCGATGCTGGCTGGGCGGCCGGTCGCCTCACCCCCCTTGACCCGACGCAATCCATTCAGCAACCGCTGAGGAGCCTCTGTGCCTATCGCCCTGCTCGCTCTGGCTATCGGAGCATTCGCTATCGGCACCACCGAGTTCGTCGCCATGGGGATCCTGCCCGATGTGGCCGACTACTTCGGGGTGTCGATCCCCACGGCCGGGTACATGATCTCCGGATATGCCATCGGCGTGGTGATCGGCGCCCCGCTGCTGGCCGCCGTGGGCGCCCGTATCGACCGCAAGCGGCTGCTCATCGCGCTGATGGCGCTGTTCACCCTGGGCAACATCGCCTCGGCGCTGGCCCCCACCTTCGACCTGCTGCTCATCTCCCGGTTCCTGACCGCGCTGCCGCACGGCACCTTCTTCGGGGTCGGATCGGTGGTGGCCGCCGCGCTGGTGCCGGTGACCAAGCGCGCCCAGGCGTTCGCACTGATGATCGCGGGGCTGACGGTCGCCAACATCGTGGGGGTGCCGCTGGCCACGATCGCCTCCCACCACCTGGGCTGGCGCAGCACCTACGGGATGATCGCGGCCGTCGGCGTACTCACCCTCATCCTGCTCATCCGCCTGGTGCCCGCCCAGCGCCCCCAGCCCGGCGCCTCGGTCCGCTCCGAGCTGAGCGCCCTGGCCCGCCTGCAGGTGTGGATGACGCTGCTGGTCGGCGCGGTGGGCTTCGGCGGCATGTTCGCCGCCTACAGCTACATCTCCCCGATGATGACCGAGGTGGCGGGCTTCGGCGCCCCGGCCGTGGCCGTCATCCTGGCCGTCTACGGCGTGGGCATGACGGTGGGCAACCTCGTCGGTGGGCGCGCGGCCGACCGGGCGCTGCTGCCCACGATGTATGTCTGCCTGATCAGCATGGCGGTGACGCTGCTGCTCCTGCACGCCCTGGCCCCGTTCAAGATCGCGGCGGTGGTGATGGTGTTCCTGGTCGCTGTCACCGGCACCGCCCTGGTGCCCTCCCTGCAGATCCGTCTGATGGACTCCGCCAAGGACGCGCCGTCGCTGGCCGCGGCGCTGAACCACTCCGCGCTCAACCTCGCCAACGCGGCCGGGGCCTGGCTGGGCGGGCTGGTCATCGCCGCGGGCTACGGCTACACCGCCCCCAACCTGCTGGGTGCGGGGCTGGCCGTGGCCGGTCTGGTGGTGGCCCTGGCCTCGGGCATGATGGACCGCCGCCTGCGCCGCCCCGCCCCTGCTTCCGCCAGGGCCGGGGACGGCGCTGAGCAGGAGTCGGCCACCACGGTGTGATGCCTATTTCGGGCAGGGGCCGATATTCGCCCTTGCCCCACTCGACACCCATCGGGCGCCGCGAGAGGGTGAGCGCCGAAGCATGACGCGGATGCGGAGGTCGAGGCGATGAGTGCGGCGAACGCGGGCCTGGTGGAGATCGTGCCGGGCGTGCACGCGTGGGTGCAGCCGGACGGTTCCTGGTGGATCAACAACGCGGGCGTCGTGCGCGGTGACGACGGCGGCGACGCCCTAGTCATCGACACCTGTTGCACAGCCGACCGCACGCGGCGCTTCCTCCAGGCCGCACGGCACGCGGTGGACGGGGCGGCCCTGCGCTTCGCGCTCAACACACACCTGCACGGCGACCACACCTACGGCAACTATCTGCTGCCGGAGGACACGACCGTCATCGCCCACGAGGCGACCCGTGCGGGCATGATCGCCGACCCGTTCATCAAGGGCTGTCCCCCGGTGTGGCAGCCCACCCCGGACTGGAGCGGGGCGCGCCTGCGCACGCCCACCCTGACCCTGACCGACGGGATGACGCTGCACCTGGGCGAGCGGCGGGTCGAGCTGCGCCATCCCGGCTATCGGGCGCACACCCCGGGCGACGTGGTCGCCTGGCTGCCGGACGAGCGCGTCCTGTTCACCGGTGACCTGGTGTTCCACCAGGTCACCCCGCTGGTGCTGATGGGGTCGCTGGAGGGGGCGCGGCGCTCGGTGGCCTGGCTGTCGGACTTCGAGGCCGACCACATCATCCCCGGGCACGGGGGGCTGCTCGAGGAGGGGGCGTTCCGCACGGTGCTGGCGGCCCACGACCGCTACTACCGCTTCATCCTGGAGACGGCGGCCTGGGGACGCAATGAGGGGTTGAGTCCGCTGGAGGCCGCCAACGGCGTTGAGCTGGGCGAGTTCGCCGACTGGCACGATCCGGAGCGGGTGGTGCTCAACCTGCACCGCGCCTATGCCGACGCCGACGGCAAAGAGCCCGACGTGCTGGCCGCGTTCGCCGATGCCGTCACCTACAACGGCGGTCCGCTGCGCTGTGTGGTTTGACTGCTCCCCTGCCTGAAGGGGAGGGGATTCTCTCCTTCAGGGCCAAGCGGGGATTCCTAGCTCAGGCAGCCAGATCAGGCAGCGCCTGATCTGGTCTTACGCCCTCAGCACTAGCCGGGGCCAGACCAGCCCGGACCAGCATCACACGCGCGGAGTTCTTGTCCCTCGGGGACACGGCCCCGCACGCGGTGCAGGCATACGTTCGTTCTGAGAGAGGCAGTGCGTGCTTGGTTCTCGCTGCGCACGACGCGCACTCCATGGTGGTATGCGCGGGATGCACGAGACGGACGTCCCGCCTGTGCTTGCGGCCCATCTCCACCAGCGCCCTCTTCGTGGCGCTAATGGCGGCGTCAGCCGCCTTGCGCGCCATGGTGGACTTGGCCAGGAACTTCGGACGAAAGTCCTCTACCGCGATCGCGTCGTGGTCGCGCACGACGCGCTTGGCCCATGTGCGCCCGGTGTCCTGCCGCTGCCTCGCCACCTTCCTGTGCAGCTTCGCGGCCTGCCGCTTCGCCGTCCGGTAGCCCTTCGAAGCGGGCTTGCCCTTCGCGGGTCTACGGCGGGCCATCAACCGCTGGTATCGGGCCAGCTTCGCAGCCGCCGTCTTGCCGTGCCCGGTGTGCGGAAGGTCGTGGGCGTCGGACGTGGTGGTCGCGGTCTCCTTCACACCCCAGTCCACACCGATCACCCGCCCGGTCTCCGGCATCGGTTGGACCTCGGCGGGAACCACGAACGAGGCATACCAGTGGCCGAGGTTGTCCTGATAGACGCGCACGCTGGACGCCTCAGCGGGCAGTTCCCGCGACCACACCACCCGCACAACGATCCCCCCGGCCAGATGCAAACGGCCGTCCTTGAGACGGAATCCGCGCCGGGTGTAGTTCAGACTCGGCAGGGATTGGCGCTTCTTCTTCCATCGGGGCATCCCCGCACGCTGCCGCATGGGCAGGCGTTCCTTGATGTCCTTCAGGGCCTTGGCGCGGGATTTCGCGAAATCCCGGATGGTCTGCTGCTGCGGGACGCTGCTTCCCTCGCGCAGCCACGCCGACGTCTGACGGGCCTGGGTCAGCATCGTGTCCAGCCGGGCCGGGCCGCATGTCACCTTCTGGCCGGTGGCCTTGTTGTGCGTGTGCACCTGTTTGGACTTGGCAACGCACTCGTTCCACACCCAACGGCACCGGTTCCACTCACCGATGAGGGCGGTGTGGGCGGTGGCCGACACGCGAAGCCGGTAGGTGTACCGGGCCTGCCCGGTATCTCCGGTGTTCTTCGGTGTCGCCATGTCCTGCAACGTATCGGGTGGGTGCGACAGGCGCCGTCTGGCCTATCGGCACGACGGCTTTCCTTGTCCCGCTACGCGGGGAACCGGATTCCCCCGGCCTGAACGCCGGGGCATCCTCCGGAAGGTTCGGTGACGAGGGAATCGGCCACCCCGCACCCTCCGTACCGTGCCGTCCGCCGCCCATGATCGCGGCGCCTGCCCGCATTCTCCCGGGCACAGTGCTGCGCAAGCACGCGGCCGCGCAGAGCCGACGGGCCCCGACGGTCTTCGCCCGCTCGGCGAACGGGGAGTTCGTGGCGGCCGCGGCGACCGTGCGTTCCTGCCTCTGCGTGGAAATCTACAACAGCAGCTTGGGCCCCTTGTCGCCCGGGTTCTCGCAGCCGAACTCCTCCAGACACAGAAGATCGACCTTGCTGTCGCGGGCGATCACCGACGAGGGCCGGTTGGCCGCCTCCCAGGACGAACCGCCCACGAGCGAGGACTTCGCCGACGCCTGAACCGCGCGGATCCCCGCTGGGGCGGCGGCACCGTCGGAAGCACCGCCCGGCCACCGAGGGGGCACACGCGTGTCGAGGAGTGGTTAGCGCGTGCCCGCGTAACGGCGATCCAGGAAGTCTCCGACGGCGCGGGCGAAGCGGTCGGGCTCCTCGGCATACAGCCAGTGCCCGCACCCGGGGAACACCACGGTCTCGACGTCGGGGCGCTCCCGGGCCATCGTGCGGGCGCGGTCGGCAGCGAGCATGAAGCTGTCACCCCCACGCAGCAGCAGCGCAGGTTGGGCGGCAGAGCACCAGTGCTCGCCGTGGTCACCGATCAGCGACTGCTGCGAGGCCATCATGTCCTGGTAGTCGAAGAGCAGCCCCCAGCCGTCGTCGAACTCGACGGCGCTGTCCATGAAGAACCACGCGGGCACCCCCTGCGCCGCGATAGCCGCAGCGAGCGCGTCGCGCGAGGCGGCACGGCGTGGCCATCCGGACACATCCAGGACCGGCTGCACCTCGGGCTCCTGGTTGACGGTGCCTATGTCGACGACGATCAGCGCCCCCACCAGATCGCGGTGGCGCGCGGCCAGCCGGTAGGCGATCACGCCGCCCATGGAGTGCCCCAGCACTGCGGCCTGTCTCAGGCCCAGCTGGCGGAGGAGTGCCGCCGCGTCGGCGACATAGGCCTCCGGGCGGAGGTCTCCGCCGTGGTCAGAGCGCCCGTGGGCACGCTGGTCGAGCGCGATCACGCGGTAGCGCCTGCTCAGTGCGCGCGCCAGTGGCGCGAAGATCCGCCCGCGCGAGAAATGCCCGTGCAGCGCGAGCAGGGGCGGCCCCTCACCGCCGAAGTCGAGGTAGGCGAGCCTGCGGCCGTTGACGTGAATGAAGGATTCGTCGGTCGTCACGGCTCTTGATCGTGCCTGAGCCGCTCGACGCGGCCAACCGAGTTTCCGTGGAGTGCGGGTCACCCGCCGCGTCGGCCGACGGCGGTGAGGTCGATGTCGATCGGGTAGGGGGCCGATGTCTTCAACCGGTCGTGGTGGATACCCCAGACCGCGTAGCAGGCCGTTACGGTATCGAGTTCGTAGAGGTAGGCAACAACCCGTGAACCCTCCTGCTCGATCCGCCAGTAGTGCTGGATTCCCGCCCTGGCGTACTTCTGCGGCTTGGTCTCGCGGTCACGCTCCCGGAATTCCGGAGACACCGCTTCAACGGCGAGGAGGACGTCCGACGCGAGATAGTGGGTCGCTTGGGGGTCGACCGCCTCGGCCGCGATAACGATGACGTCCGGTTCTGGCATCTGCCGTTCGCCGATACGCACCGACATCTCGCGGGTCGCCCGTAGGTGTTCAGGGGCCTGCCGGTCGAGTTCCTTACTGAACAGCTCGACGACCCAGCTGTGCCACTGCATCCGCGGACTCGCGAAAACGAGGCTGCCGTCGATGAGCTCGGTGTGCGGGGGAAGGCCGCGCATCTGAAGGAACTCGTCGGCGGTGAACCCACGAACCAGCCAGTCGGGAACCCGCTCGGTCGGCTCAGGAAGCGGCCCGGCAGCCATGGACTCAACCTATCCACACAGGGGGGACTCGGCAGGTGTTTCGCGCTCTCTTCCGTTCCGCCGTGAATACCGTTAACGTTTCGTGTGGTGGCGCGAATCACACGCTTGTGCGTGCTGTGGCGCGCACGGTCGGCGAAGGGAACACGATGAGCCCCGAACCCGCGATGCCCGTCCCCGCACCCCTCGACCCGCAGACCGGTCCCAGTGGCGACTACGAGGACCTGGTCGACGACGAACTCCTCGTGGAAGACGTCTCCATCGACGGCATGTGCGGCGTCTACTAGAAGCCCCAGGGATGCCGGCCATGCCCGAGCCCGCGGACCTCGACCTCGACCGCGCCTGGGATGTGCACCCCCAGGTCGCCGTGCGCCCCGAACCGTTCGGCGCACTGCTCTACCACTTCGGCACCCGCCGCCTGTCATTCCTGAAGGACCCCCGGCTCCTGGACGTCGTGCGCGGGCTGCCCGACCACCCCAGCGCCCGCGCGGCCTGCGCCCAGGCCGGCGTCACCGAGGCCGAACTGCCCCGCTACGCCCGCGCGCTGGCCCGGCTGGCCGCCACCCACATGGTCATCGAACGTCCCCACGCCCCTGCCCCCGCGAAGGACCGCCCGTGACCCATGCGACACCCCCACCGCCCGCCTCCGGCACGCGCCTGGTCGACCACTTCGAGCACGGCCTGTCCTCCCCCATCTGCCTGACCTGGGAGCTCACCTACGCCTGCAACCTGGCATGCGTGCACTGCCTGTCCAGCTCCGGGCGGCGCGACCCGCACGAACTGACCACCGCCGAAGCCAGGGCCGTCATCGACGAGCTGGCGGCCATGCAGGTCTTCTACGTCAACATCGGCGGCGGCGAACCCACCGTCCGCCCCGACTTCTGGGAGCTGCTCGACTACGCCACCACCCACCACGTCGGCGTCAAGTTCTCCACCAACGGCGTGAAGATCACCGACACCGTGGCACGCCGCCTGGCCGCCAACGACTACGTCGACGTGCAGATCTCCCTGGACGGCGCCACCGCCGAGGTCAACGACGCCGTGCGCGGCCCCGGCTCCTATGCCACCGCGCTGCGCGCCCTGGACCACCTGGCCGCGGCCGACACGGGCGGCGTCAAACTCTCGGTGGTGGTCACCCGGCACAACATCGACCAGCTGGATGCCCTGCTGGGGCTGGCCGACCGCTACGGCGCCACGCTGCGGCTCACCCGTCTGCGCCCGGCGGGCCGCGGGGCGCGCGTGTGGAACGAGCTGCACCCCACCCCCGCCCAGCAGCGTGCCCTGTACGACTGGCTGCTGGACCACGGCCAGCGGGTCCTCACCGGCGACTCGTTCTTCCACCTGTCGGCCTACGGCCACGCCCTGCCCGGCCTCAACCTGTGCGGCGCCGGGCGCGTGGTGTGCCTGATCGACCCACTCGGCGACGTCTATGCCTGCCCGTTCGCCATCCACGAGGAATTCTGGGCCGGGTCGGTGCGCGACCCGGGCGGGTTCACCCGGGTGTGGCGCTCCTCGGAGCTGTTCGCCCGGCTGCGCCGACCCGACACCGGCGGGGCCTGCGCCTCCTGCGACGCCTACGACGCCTGCCGGGGCGGGTGCATGGCGGCCAAGTTCTTCACCGGGCTGCCGCTGCAGGGACCCGACCCCGAGTGCGTCAAAGGGCACGGCGCCCACGCCCTGAACGGCGTCGACGCCGCCCGCACGCCCCGCCCCAGCCCCGACCACTCGCACCGGACCGGGCCGAGGGGCGCCCCTCCCGCCTCTCGGCCCCACGGCCGGTCGTCCCCGGGCCCCGTGCCGGTGACCATCGGCCGCCGCCCGCCGGCCGCACCGTGCGCCGAGCACCCCCTAGCCGACGTCCCCCCGACGCCCGAGCCGCCCGGTGGTCGCGCATGCGGGAGCTGACCGGCCCGGTGGAGCTGGCCGGCCGCCGGGCACCCGCGCGCGTGGTGTTCGGCCCACACGCGACCAACCTCGGCGACGGCCGCGCCCTGTCACCGCGCCACACCGCTTACTACGAGCGGCGCGCCGCCGGCGGGGCCGGGGTGATCATCACCGAGACGGCCTCCGTCCACGCCGACGACCACCCCTATGAGCGCGCCCCGCTGGCCGCCGCGTGCCGCCACGGGTGGGCCGCGGTGGCCGAGGCCTGCCACGCCCACCGCGCCCTGGTGCTGGCCGGGCTCGGGCACGCCGGCTCCCAGGGCTCCAGCGCCTACTCCCAGCGTGTGTTGTGGGCGCCCTCGCCCGTGGCCGACGTCATCAGCCGCGAGATGCCCGCGGCCATGGAACGCGAGCAGATCGCCGAGGTCGTGGCGGGCTTCGGCGACGCCGCCGCGCTGGCCGCGCAGGCCGGGCTCGACGGGGTGGAGGTCGACGCGGGCGCCTGGGCGCTGCTGCGCCAGTTCCACTCGGCGCTGACCAACACCCGCACCGACGCATACGGGGCCGACCGGCTGCGGCTGACCCGCGAGGTGCTGGCGGCGGTGCGGTCCTCCATCGGGCCGGGGCGCGTGCTGGCGCTGCGGCTGTCGTGCGACGAGCTGGCCCCCTGGGCTGGTGTCACCCCCGAGGCGGCGGCCGTCCAGGTGGCGGAGCTGGCCGGGGAGGTGGATCTGCTGACGGTGGTGCGCGGCGGCCCGTTGGCGCCGCGCGCCTACCGCCCCGACCTGCACACCCCGCCGGGGTTCAACCGCGAGCTGTGCGCGGCGATGCGCGCGGCGGCGGCCGGCCGGTGCGCGGTGGTGCTGCAGGGCAGCGTCGTGGACGCCGACCAGGCGCGCTCGGCGCTGGCCGCGGGGGTGGCCGACCTGGTGGAGATGACCCGGGCCCAGATCGCCGACCCGGACCTGGTGGCCTGGGCGCGCGCCGGGGCGGTGGAGCGGATCCGCCCGTGTGTGCTGTGCAACCAGGCCTGCCAGGTCCGCGACCCGCGCAACCCGGTGGTGTCGTGCATCGCCGAGCCGCGCAGCGGGCACGAGGGCCAGGACCCGCCCGTGGCCGGGGAAGCCCCCGCGCAACGCGAAGTGCTGGTGGTCGGCGGCGGCACGGCGGGGCTGGAGTGCGCCCGGGTGCTGGCGCTGCGCGGACACCGGGTCACCCTGGCCGAACGCGCCGGGCACCTGGGCGGAATGCTGCGCACGGCCACCGCCCCCGACAGCGGCGCCACGGCCTCAAGCCGCCGGCGGCTGGGGCTGCTGGTCGACTGGTGGGAGCGGGAGTGCCGCCGCCTGGGCGTGCGCGTGGAGCTCCAGCGGAGCATCGGCGTCGCCGACCTGGACGCGGCGGCCCAGGCGGGCCGCGACGTGGTGCTGGCCACGGGGTCGCGCCCCGCCGAGGGGCCCGCCCTGCCCCACACCCCCGGCCCGGGCGGGCACGACGAGGACGATGCGCCGGTGTGGCTGGATATCGCCGACGTGCTCGTCCGCCGCAGCCTGCTGCCCGCCGACGGGCCGCTGGTCCTGTACGACCCCGTGGGCGGACCGGTGGCGGTCGCGGCCTCCGAATGGCTGGCCGACCTGGGACGCGGCGTCCACCTCGTGACGCCCGCCCGCATCGTGGGCGAGCGGCTGGCGCTGTGCGGGGATCTGGCCGACGCCAACGCGCGGCTGCAGCGCGCCGGCGTCGCCCGCCACCCGCGCTCCCGGCTGTGCGCGGCGCGAAGGGGGCGGGTCGTGCTGGAGGACGTGTGGACCGCCCAGCGGCGCGAGATCGGCTGCGCCGGGGTGGTCGACTGCGGGCACCGGCTGCCCGAGGAGTCCCTGTACACCCTGCGCCCCGGCACGCCGCGCGCCGGGGACTGCGTGGCGCCGCGCACCGTGCTCGAAGCGGTCCTGGAGGGGCGCCGCCGCGCGCTGGACCTGGACGCGCCCGCACACCAGAAGGCGCCCCACCGGGCCGCCCCCGCGCCCCGGTGACCCCGGCCCAGGAGCCCACGAGCAGGAGAGGAGGCGCCGATGAACCCGCCCGGGCCCGCCGCCGGACGCGGCACCTACCGCCACCTGTTCACCCCGCTGCGCCTGGGCCCACTGACGGTAGCCAACCGCATCGTGTTCTGCGCCCACCTGACCAACTACGCCGACAACGGCCGCCCCACCGCCCAGCACGCGGCCTACTACGCCGCCCGCGCGGCGGGCGGGGCCGGGCTGATCATCACCGAGGAGCACTCCACCCACCCCACCGACCGCCCCTACGAAAAACTCATCGAGGGCTATGCGCCCGGCGTCGTCGACGACTACCGGCGCCTCACCGATGCCGTCCACGCCCACGACGTGCCGATCCTGGCCCAGCTCAACCACAACGGCGGGCAGGCCAGCTCCATGTACACCCGGCTGCCGGTGTGGGCGCCCAGCCCGATCGCCGACCCGCTGTTCGGCGAGGTGCCCAAGGCGGTCGAGGAGCACGAGATCACCGAGATCACCGACGCCTACGCCCAGGTGGCCGCCCACTGTGTGGCGGGCGGTTTCGACGGGGTGGAGCTGCAGTGCTCGCACTCCTCCATCGTCCGCGCCTTCCTCTCCCCGGCCACCAACCACCGCACCGACCGCTGGGGCGGCCCACTGCCCAACCGCGCACGGCTCCTGCTGCACCTCATCGACGCCGTGCGCGCGGCCGTGGGACCGGACCGGGTCGTGGGGGTGCGCCTGTGCGGGGACGAGCTGATCGAGGGCGGCACCACCATCGACGAGGCGGTGGAGGTGGCCCGGATGGTGGACGCCACCGGCCAGGTCGACTACCTCAACACCTCCATCGGGGTGGCCACCCACACCCTGCACATGGTCGAGGCGAGCATGCGCGTCCCGCCGGGCTATGCCGCCTACATCCCCACCGCGATCCGCGCGGCGGTGCGCCTCCCGGTGGTGGGGGTGGGCCGCTTCAAGGACCCGCTGCAGGCCGACCGGGCCCTGGGTGCCGGGCACGCCGACCTCGTCGGTGTGGTGCGCGGGCAGATCGCCGACCCCGACTTCGCCGCCAAGGCGCGCTCCGGCCACGCCGAGGAGATCCGCACCTGCCTGTCGTGCAACCAGGAGTGCGTGGGGCGCATGGGGCTCAACCGGTGGCTGGGGTGCATCGAGAACCCGCACGCGGGACACGAGGCGGCACCGGCAGACTCGGCGGGCGCCGCCGGGGCTGCCGGTGCGCGCGGTGAGAGCGGCGGGGTGGCGGCCCCGGCCGCGGTCTCCCTTCCGGCCACCGGGGCCGTGTGGGGGCGACCGGGGCGGCGCGTGCTGGTCGTGGGCGGTGGACCGGGCGGCCTGCAGGCCGCGGTCAGCGCCGCCGAGCGCGGCCATAGGGTCACCCTCATCGAGCGCGAGGGACAGCTGGGCGGCCAGGTGCCCATCGCCGCGCGGGCGCCCGGCCGCGCCGAGTTCCTCGACCTCACCCGCAACCTCGCCGCCCACGTCCGCCGCCTGGGCGTCGATGTCGAACTCGGGACCGAGGCCGATGCCCAGATGCTCGCGGCGCGGCGCCCGCACGCGGTGGTCCTGGCGACCGGCGCCGTGCCCGCGGCACCGTGGTGGGCCCACGGGCACGCGCGCGCGGTGGACGTCCGCGACGTCCTCCAGGGGCGGGCGGACCCGGCCGGGCGCGTGGTGGTCGTCGACGAGCTGGGCTTCCACCAGGCCACCTCGGTGGCCGAGCTACTGGCCGAACGGGGATGCGAGGTGGAGGTGATGACCCCGGCCCTGGTCGTCGGCCAGGACCTGGGGATCACCCTCGACCTGGAGACCTGGAACGTGAAGGCGGACGCACTGGGGATCCGCCAGAGCACCGACCGGGTGCCGATGGGCGCCGAGGAACTGCCGGGCCCGGCGGGCGGGGTGCTGCTGCGTCTCCAGCACCACCCCACGGGAGCCGAGGAGACGCGGGAGGTGGACTGGGTGGTGTGCGCCGTGCACCAGCGGCCCGACGACGACCTGTGGCACGCCCTGCACGGCTCCCCCTTCACCGTCCACCGCGTCGGCGACTGCCTGGCCCCGCGCCGCGCGCACGCGGCCGTCGCCGAAGGCCACGCCGTGGCGGTGGGCCTATGACCCCCCGGTCCTGCCCGCTGCGGGCGCTGGGTGGCCTCGGCCGTGAGCGCGGCCGCTGGCCCGCGGTCCCCCGCGTTGGCCCCGACCGGGCCGGTGCAGTATCCGCCTCGGGCGCAGGACGGACAGCCGTCCTCGACAACAACGCCCGGGGGCGACCGGAACCCGCAGCAACGCTGCGGCGGCACGCCTCAGCCGTCGCCGCCCGCGGGCGCGGAAGCGCCCACCCTCAGCACACGCGGCCTGGGAGGCGATCGCCTCCCGCCCACCACCCGGCACAACGCGACGCCGGCCCGGCGCCGACTGGCTCGTGCCCGCACCACCGGCCACCGCCCCCGGCCGCATCCCCGACGACCCAGCGAAGGAACTGATGACGTCCTCAGCCCACCCATCCGCGTCCCACGCCCTGCCCGCCGGGCGGCCTCTGGCCGTGGTCCACGCCCGGGACGGGGCGCTGCCCGCCGGCGCCGATGAGGCGGTCGCCGAGGCCCGCGGCCACGCTCTGGTGGTGGGGTCCGGGGCGCGCGACGCCGCCGAGGAGCTGCGCGGTGTGGCCGTGCGGTCGTGGTACGCCGAGACCGGCGCGCGGGCCGGGCCCGCCGCGCTGCTGGGCGGGCTCGTCGACGCGGTTCGTGACATCCCGCTGGTCATCTGCCCGGCCTCGCCGGACGGGCGCGATCTGGCGCCGCGCCTGGCCGCCGCCTGCGGGCGCGCCCTGCTGGCGGGGGCGATCCGGGTGGGGTTCGACCCGGTCAGCGGGGTCGTCGCCGCCGAGCTGGAGCGCCTGCAGGGGCGGGTGATCGTGGACGCCGACGCGCCGGCTCCGGCCGTCGCCACGCTCCTGCCGGGCGCACGGACGGTTGCGCCCGCCGCCGACGGGGTAGGAAGCGTCGAACCGGTGCCGATCGCACTGCCGGTCGCATCGGCCCGCGACGCTCAGTCCCTCGGCGTCACCGATCCCCGCCCCGAATCGCGGGAGCTGGGCGAGGCGGCCCGCGTGCTCGGCGGAGGCGCCGGATTGGTGCCGCGCGGCACCGTCGCGGACGAGGCGCGCCGAACGTTCGACCGCCTGGTCCGGGTCGCGGCCCGATTGGACGCCTCAGCGGGGGCGACCCGCGTGGCCACCGATGCCGGTTGGATGGACCCCGACCGTCAAATTGGCATTACCGGCGCCATGATTGGCCCGGAACTGTACATCGCCTTTGGGATCTCTGGGGCGAGTCAGCACACCGGCGGCCTGGGCGCGCCCCGGCACATCGTCAGCGTCAACACCGACCCCGCCTGCCCCATGACGCGCCGCGCCGACCTCGGGCTGGTCACCGACGCCCGCGCCCTGCTCGAGGCACTGGAGTGCCGCATGCGGGAGGAGGCCCCCGACCCATGACCCCGCCCCACACCCCCGACCCCGATGCTCCCCTCGACGCCGTCGTGGTCGGCGCGGGCCCGGCCGGCGCCGCGGCCGCCCTCGAGCTCGCCCGCGCCGGACGCTCCGTCACCCTGCTCGAACGCGGCCCCTACCCCGGCTCCAAGAACGTCTACGGCGGCGTGGTCTACGGACGCGTCCTCGACGACGTCCTGCCCCACTGGCGAGACGAGGCCCCCGTCCAGCGGTGGGTCGTGCGCCGCTCCACCATGCTGCTCACCGCCCAGCGCGCCCTGTCGGCGGACCTGCGCGCCCAGGACTGGGGCGCCCCGCCCCACAACGGCATGACCGCCTACCGCGCCGACTTCGACTCCTGGCTGGCCCACAAAGCCGTCGCCGCCGGAGCCCGCCTCCTGACCTCCACCGTGGCCACCGGCCTGCTGCGCGACCCCACCGGCAGCTTCACTGGCGTGCGCACCGACCGCCCCGCCGGCGACCTGACCGCCCGCGTGGTCATCGCCTGCGACGGCGTCAACTCCTTCCTCGCCAAACAGGCCGGGCTCCTGCCCGCCGCCGACACCGCCCACCACACCCTCGGCGTCAAGGAGGTCATCGGCCTGGGCCGCGACACCATCGACGAACGATTCGGCCTGCGCGGCACCGACGGCGCCGACATCGAGATGCTCGGCCACACCCGCGGCATCCCGGGCGGCGGGTTCCTCTACACCAACACCGACACCGTGGCGGTGGGCGCCGTACTCTCCCTGACCGGCCTGGCCCAGGCCGGCGTCCGCCCCGAGGAGGTCCTCACCGACCTCAAACGCCACCCCGCCATCGCCCCCTACCTCCGCGGCGGAACCGTCGAGGAGTACTCCGCCCACCTCATCCCCGAGGGCGGCTACGACCGCATGCCCCGCCTGGTCGACGACGGCCTGCTCATCGCCGGGGACGCCGCCGGGATGACGCTGGCCGCCGGGATCTGGCTGGAGGGCGTCAACTTCGCCATCGGGTCCGGACTGGCCGCCGGACGCGCGGCGGCCAACGCCCTGGCCACCGGCGACGTATCCGCCCGCGCCCTGGCCCCCTACCGCCGCGACCTGGAGTCGACCTTCGTCCTGGCCGACCATAAACGCCTGCGCGGCGCCCCGGGCCTGGTGCTGTCCGACCGGGTGCAGCACCGCTACCCCCACCTCCTCACCGACCTGGCCCACGGCGTGTTCACCGTGACCAACCCCGAACCCAAACCCGGCATCGCCGCGCTCCTGCGCCGCTCGGCGCGCCGCAACGGGGTGCGGCTGCGCCACCTGGCCGCCGACGCCTGGAGAGCCTGGAGGGTGTTCCGATGAGCCCCGACCCCGCCGCGCACCAGCGCGCCCACACCCGTGCCGACGACGCCGCGGGCTGGGACGACCTGTCCTTCACCGACCGCATGGGCACCGTGCACTTCCGCGTGGGCGAACGCCCGCACATCACCGTCGACACCCAGGTGTGCCGCACATGCCCGGCCCAACCGTGCGTGACCGCCTGCCCCGCCGACCTCTTCACCCCCACCGCCGACAGCGGCATCCTGTTCAACTACGAGCAGTGCTTCGAGTGCGGCACCTGCTACATGGTCTGCGACCAGCACGGCGCGATCTCCTGGAGCTACCCCGACGGCGGGCACGGCGTCGTCTTCCGACGCGGGTGAGCGCCCCGACGGGCGCCGTGGCCCCGCGCACCGGCGCGACGGCGCCGGACCGCTGGTCGTGGCGTGCGTGCGTCCCACCGACCCCCGCCCCGCGTCGACGCGCTGACCGGCGACATCGGCGTCGACGCGCGCTGCGCCGAGCTGCCACCAGGCGAGGCCGCGGCGGTGGAGCACGCGCTGCGGGTGGCCGAGGCCTGGTCGGGGCGGGTGCTGGTGGTCAGCGCGGGGCCCGCCGAGGTGGAGCCGGTGCTGCGCGAGATCCTCGCGCTGGGGGCCGCCGTACTGCGCGTCCACGGCGCCGAGCGCGACCCCGACTCCGCGGCCGGGATCGCAGAAGACGAGCAGGCACTGGCCGCCGTTCTGGCCGCGGCCATCACGCAGAGTGCCGCAGCGCCGCCCGCGCTGGTGCTGTGCGGGGCCGGGTCCCCCCACCGGGGCACCGGGGCGCTGCCGGCGCTGCTGGCCCACGAGCTGGGCGCGGCCCAGGCGCTGGGTCTGGTGCGGCTGGAGGCGCAAACCGGCACGGTCGACGGCGCCCCCCTGGTCGGCGAGCGCCGACTGGACGGCGGCCGCCGCGAACTGCTGCGGATCCCGGTGCCCGCGGTGTGCTCGGTGGAGGCGGGCGGGATGCGGCTGCGCCGCGCCCCGCTGGCCGGGGCGCTGGCGGCGGCCGACGCCCCCGTCCCCGGGCGGCGCCCGCACCGCCCCGCCGCCCGGGCGTGCGGGTCCGGGGGGTGCGCGCCTACCGCCCGCGCACCCGCCTGGTGCCGCCTCCCCGGGCGCGACGGCGCACGAGCGGCTGCTGGCCCTGACCAACGCCGCCCAGGACCGCGACCCGCCCACCGTCCTGGGCCCGCTGACGGCGGAGCAGGCCGCCGAGGAACTGCTGGCCTTCCTGCGCCGCCACGGCTACCGGTGACCGGCGCTCGCCTGCCCGCCCCTGCCCGGCGACCAGGACACCCGGCGGGGGGCTGCTGCGGGCCTTGCCGACCCCGACCCTGGTGGCTTAGCGTCACGCCATGCGACCCGAGAGTAGCCCGAACCCCCGCAAACCCCATTCGATCATCGAGGAGGCGCGGCGGCGGCAGATCGTCGACGCCGCGATCACGACGGTGGCCAAGGTCGGCTACGCGCAGGCGTCGCTCGCTCAGATCGCCGACAACGCGCGGATCAGCAAGAGTGTCATCTCCTACTACTTCGACGGCAAGGACGACCTGCTGGACCAGATCGTCGCCGAGATCTACGCCGACATCTGGGCCTTCATCGAGCCCCGGCTGGCGGCCGAGTCCCGGGCCCGCGACCGGCTGCGGGTCTACATCGCGGCGACCCTGGACTACATGCGGTCGCACCGGAAGCGCTCGATCGCGGTGATGACCATCGTCGGCAGCCACCGCCGGGAGGACGGGACGCTGCGCTTCGCCTCCCTGGGCGCCGACGATTCGATCACCGGTGAGCTGGTCGCGATCCTGCGCCAGGGCCAGCGCGACGGGGAGTTCCGCGACTTCGACCCCCAGGTGCTGGCCACCACCGTCAGCCGGGCGCTGACCGGGGCGCTGGCCACGTGGGTCATGCACCCGGAGGTGGATCTGGAGCAGTACGCCACCGAGCTGGTCGCCCTGTTCGAGCTCGCCACCCACCGCTAGATGGTTGATGGGAGATCTTCGGCCTGGCCGGTGGTGCCAGGCGAGCAGCGGACGCATGAGCGCGACGGCGCGCCCGCAGGCCTCCGGCGGTGCGTTTACCGCGCCACACCACCGCTCCCTCCGTTGATCTCGGCGTTATCGACGGAATTTTGGCGGGAATTCCGTCGATAACCCCGAGATCAACGGAGGGGAGGCGGGAAACCTGCCCGGGCTGGGCAGGGCCGCTCCAGCCGACTCTCATCACCGATCTAGGCGCCGCTCGATGCCCGCCCGCCGGGCCTCCAGGAACCGCCTGGGAAGGCCGGGGGCCACCGCATCAAGCGCGCAGAGGTCCGGCGTCGGCGACGCCCTCCCGGACGGCCCAGGCGCGCACGGCCCCCGTAGGGCGCTCCAGCGGGAGCGGCGGCCGCAGAGGTGTCGGGCCGACGCCGAGGGGGCCGGGGCTGCATCGGTGGAACGGCCTGGCCCTGTCAGGGGTGGGCCAGGGCCAGGCGGGCGCGGAATTCGGCCTCGGTGATGATGTCGATGCGCTGGCCGCGGGCCCGGTAGGCCTCGGCCCGGAGGTGCTTGCTGGTCTTGCCCGTCCCGTCGTGGGCGCCGATGACCAGGACGTCGGTGGCGCGGGTGACGTTCTTGGCGGGTCGGCCACCGGCCTCGGCGATGCGCTTCCAGGCCTCGGGTTTGTCCATGGCGTCCAGGTCGCCGGAGACGCACACGGTGCGCCCGTACAGCGGGCCGGTGGGGTCGGCGTGGGGGTCGGGTTCGGGCAGTGGGGCGCGGCTGGCCTCCTGCCAGCGGGCGAAGCGGTCCTGGGCGGCCGCGGCGGGCGCGGGGCCGGTGGGGAGCGGCCCTCGGCGCATCCGACGGCGCGGCGTGGTGCGCCTCCAGGCGGCCCAGGCGCAGGCGGGCGGCGCGGGCCAGGTCGCGCAGCGCGGTGGTGCCGAAGTGGCCCAGGGCGGCGATGACGACGCGCGCGGCGGCCTCGGCGTCGGCGTCGGCCCGGTGGTGGCGGGTGATCGGGTGGCCGATGTGGGCGCAGACCGTGGGCAGCCGGTGGTCGGGCAGGCCCTGCCAGGTGCGCCGGGCCAGGGCCAGGGTGCAGGCGTAGTCGAGCCCAGGCCAGCCCTGCCCGGTGTGGGCGCAGGCACCGCGCAGCACACCCATGTCGAAGGCCGCGTTGTGCGCGACCAGCACGCCGCCGTCGGCGAAGTCGAGGATGCGGGCGCGCACCTCGGGCCAGTGCGGCGCGTCGGCGACATCGGCGGCGGTGATGCCGTGGACGGCGGTGTTGTGGCGGGTGAAGAAGTCCACGGGGCGCGGCGGGCGGATCAGGGTGCTGTACCGGTCCACGACCGCGCCGTCGGCCACCCGCACCAGGCCGACCGCGCAGGCGCTGCCCCGGTCCTGGTTGGCGGTCTCGAAGTCGATCGCGGTCCAGGTGTCGGCCACGGGGCGCCTCCTGCGGGTCGCGCTGTGCGGTGCATCAGAGCGTGAGGCTACCGCTGTGCGGGGGTGGGCGCCGCGAAACGGGCGCATCCGCCCGGCGCCCGTGGCCGGGGCGGGCGGCCGGGGGTCAGGAGGAGGAGTCGGTGAGCTGGGCGGCGTTGGCTTCGCGCCGCGCGAAGACGTCGTTGGCCATCTCGTTCATCTGCTTGAGCACCTTCTTGCGGGCGCGTGCGGCCAGACGGTCGATGTAGAGGCGGCCGTAGGTGTGGTCGGTCTCGTGCTGCAGGCACCGGGCGAAGTAGCCGGTGCCCTCCACCACCAGGGGGCGGCCGTCCTTGTCGAAGCCGCGCACCACCGCGTGCTCGGCGCGGGGCAGCTCGGCGTGCGGGCCGGGCACCGACAGGCAGCCCTCGTTCTCCACCACCAGCGGGGTCTGGTCGGGGTCGCGCTCGTCGAGCACGGGGTTGATGACGTGGCCGACGTGGCGCACCCCGTCGTCATCGGGGCAGTCGTAGACGAAGATCCGCAGGTCCTCGCCGACCTGGTTGCCGGCCAGGCCCACCCCCTCGGCCACGTACATGGTGCGGAACATGTCGTCGATGAGCGCCGCGAGCTCCGGGGTGCCGAACTGGGCGGGGTCGACGTCCCGGTTGCGCCGGTGCAGCACGTCGTCGCCGACGACGGTGATCCGCAGCACCTTGCCCCGGGCGGCTTCGGGCGCCGTCTCGGGATAGGAGTCGACCGGTTCGCCTTGCACGCGCACCCGCGTGTCGATGGACTGCTCCGACATGCCTGATCTGCTCTTTCCGGTCCCGGACGGTTCTCGGCGCGCCCCTGCGGCGGCACGACCTTCGCAAAATAGCACGAATGTACAGATTGGGCCGGTCATGTGCGCCACCCGGCGGCACGCGCCCCCGCCCTCTGCCCACTATTGTCCCCGCCCGGCCGCCCCGGCCGGGCCACAACCGGCAACCGGCCGGGCGGGGAAGCGCTCAGGGGGCCACCGCCACCGCCTCGACCTCCACGAGCTGGTCGTCGTAGCCCAGGACGGCCACACCCAGCAGGGTGCCGGGGACGTCGTGCTCCCCGAAGTGCGCGCGCACGACGTCCCAGGCCGCCACCAGGTCGGCCTGCTCGCCGGAGGCCACATACACCGTGGTCTTGACGACATCGGCGAGCTGGGCGCCCGCGCCCTGCAGGGCGGTGGTGAGGTTGCGCATCGCCTGGTCGGCCTGGGCGGCGTAGTCGCCGACGCCCACGGTGGCCCCCGCGGCGTCCAGCGGGCAGGCGCCCGCGGTGAAGATGGTGCGCGGCGGGGCGTGCACGGCCGCGGCATAGGCGTAGTCGACGGTGTCGGTGAGGCGGTCGTTGCGGATGAGTTCGATGCGGTGATTCACGCCGCGCATGCTAGAGGCCCCCGCGGGGCGGGGCGAGGTATTTTTCCGCTGCGCGCCCCGCGGCGGACTCCACGGCCCGCGCGGGGCCGCCCCGCCGCTACCGGTGCCAGCCGTTGCCCTGGGTCAAGCAGCGCACCAGGTAGTCGCGCAGCGACACCACGGCCAGCCGCCGCCGGTCGGTCTCGTGGTCCCACACGACGATGCCCGGCCCGTAGTCGGTGTGCACGTAGGCGAACTGCGGGCCCATGTCGCTGTCGCCGAAGAAGATCATCTCGTCGAACGGCGCGTACAGCTCCAGGTAGTCGGGTTCGGCGCGCATGGCGAGGTTGTCCTCGATCAGCCGCTCCACCGGCCACACGATCGCGTCGCCGTAGGCGTTGTACACCCCGTCGCATTCGCGTAGCAGGGATCCCAGCTCGAAGGGCATCGGCAGCACCAGCGCCTTCTCCACCTCGGCCAGCATCGCCTCATCGGCCGGTCCGGGCAACTCCGCCTCGGGGTACAGTTCCACGATCAGTTCACGCCACACATAGGGAATCATCACAGGTCGTGGCAAGGCACGAGAAACCGACGGCCGCGAGTCGACAGAATCCGACCGGGAATTCACCACATCGGCACCCGTGGGCGATATGCGCGCCCAGTGCCCCAGGCGCCGCAGCCGCCCCAATCCTCCCGCCCCCACCCCGCGGCGCCGTGCGCGCGACGGTCCTCACGGGCGCAGCGGCAGCTGCGCGGTGAGCCGGTAGCCCCCACCCGGCGTCGGGCCCGCCCGCAGGGTGCCACCCAGACTCAGCGCCCGCTCCCGCAGCCCCGCCAGCCCGTGCCCGCCGGAGGGCAGCTCCAGCGGCGGCGCCGTGGGCGCGTCGTTGTCGACGTCGATGCGCAACCGGGCCTCGTCCTCCCCCAACCGCACCCGCACCGGCGCGCCCGGCGCGTGCTTGCCCGCGTTCGTCAACGCCTCCTGCACGATGCGGAACGCGGCCCGCTGCAGCGGCTCGGGCCAGGCCGGCCCCTCCTCGTCGGGCACCGAAAGGTCGGCGGTGATGTGCGGCCCAGCCTCCGCGATGAGGCGGGGCAGGTCGGCCAGGGTCGGCTGGGGCGCCAACCCCGTGGAGCCCGCCCCCGAGGCGCGCAGGACCGCGACCATGTGCCGCAGCTCGCCCAGCGTGGCCACACTGCGCCGCCGGATCTCCGCGGCGGCCTCGGTGACCTCCGCGTCGTGCGCGGCGACCTGCAACGCCCCGGCCTGCACGCTGATCAGACTGACCTGGTGGGCGACGACGTCATGCATCTCGCGGGCGAGCCGGGCACGCTCGGTGGCCAGCACCTTCTCCGCCATGAGCTCGCGCTCACTGGCCTGGCTGCGCTGCAGCTCGCACAACCGCTCCTCCAGCTCGGAGCGGGTGCGCACCAGCAGCCCCAGCGCGGCCGGGGCCAGCCCGGTCAGCACCGAGTACCCGGCGATCAGCACCACCTCCGACACATCGGCCCCGCCCAGGAACTCCCGCATCTCGCTGAGGGGGTAGGGCACCATGTCGAAGATGATGACCAGCACCATCCCCGCGGCCACCGCCCAGCGGCGCCGGTCATAGCGCGCCACCGTGTACAGCGCGACGATGGACGCCGACCACAGGTAGGGGATCCACAGCGCCGGAAGGGTCGCCAGCAGAACCGGCCAGGGCCAGCGGCGCCGCAGCGGAAGCACCGCGGCCGCGAACAGGGCGGTGCCCAGCTGCACCGGGCCCTCGCTGCCCACCAGCAGCAGCGACTCCACCACCGCCACGACCACCGGCAGCCCCAGCGCCGCCCACGTGGGCATCCTCACCCGCGACCCCACATCTCCACCGGCCCGGCGCGGTGCGCGATGACGGCGGCCTGCACCCGGTTGGCGGCGTCCAGCTTGTCCAGCAGCACACTCACGTGGTCCTTGACCGTGCCCAGCCCCAGGTGGAGGCGCTCGGCGATCTCGGCGTTGGAGCACCCTTCGGCCAGCAGCCCCAGCACGTCGCGCTCACGCGCGGTCAACCCCTCGACCCACGCCGGCAGCGGGCGCTCGGCCTCGGCGCGGGCGTCGACCATGCGGTGGGTCACCGCCGCGGAGAACGTGGTCCCGCCGCTGGCCAGCAGCCGCACCGCCTGCACCAGCTGCTCGGGGTCGGTGTCCTTGAGGAGGTAGCCGGCCGCGCCCGACCGCAGCGCACGCGTGATGAACTCGTCGGTGTCGAACGTCGTGAGCATCGCCACCACCGGCGGGTCGGCCTGCGCGCGCAGGCGCCGCAGCACACTCAGCCCATCAACTTTGGGCATGCGGATGTCCAGCAGGACGACGTCGGGGCGGGTGCGTTCGATGAGCCCGACCGCCTGCACCCCGTCCCCGGTCCCCACCACCTCGATGTCCCCACCTGACCGCAGGATCATGGACAGCCCCGTCTGGATCAGGGTCTCGTCATCGACGATCACCACGCGGATCACTGGTCCACCTTTACTGAGCAGGCAACATCTGGGCGGTGCGCGCAACGACTCTAAAGGCACGCACACCGCGCTGTCTCCTCCGCGAGGAGGAGGGCGATCCAGCCACTCGGCGGGGGTGCGACCGACGCTCAGCGGGTGCGCGCGGCTGAGACGAAGGAAATGATCACGCATGTGATCTTCTCCCCCGCACGCCGCCGGGCCGCGGCCCCACGGCGCGGCCGGCGCCCAGCGGGTCCGCCGCTCCCCTTCCAGCGGACCCCGCACGGCCGCAGGCGGCGGCACCCCACCGGGGCGGGTGGCGTGGTGGCAGACCGGCCCTAGGACGGATAGGGCCGACCTTCCACCACGGGGCAGGGGGAGGCAGCGGGGACTCCGCCGCTCCCTGCCCTGCTCCGCGCTCGACACACAAGCGCGGGACCTGCGGGTGGTGGGCGCGACCGCGCCCACCACCCGGGCGGGGCCGGCGGATCCCGGCCCCGCCCCGCCCCGAATCCCACCCCGCTGCGCACGACCCGCCGGACTGTGGCGATGCCCACGGTCCCCACGTTCTGCGGCCCTGGCGCCGCAATGTCCTGGTGCCCTGGCGTTTGAGGGCACCAGCGCGGGTGGCCCGCGACGGCGGGTCCGGGCCACCCGCCCCCCGGGGCGCGCCTCGCCCACTCTCCCCTCCCCGCCGCCTGCAGGCGGGATCCGGCGGGGCCCGCCCACGGGGGCGGCGGGCCCCGCACAAATATCCCCGGCCGGTGGAATATCATCGGGATACCCCCTGTTAGAGGGGGTGCGGGTCGGTGCGGTCAATAAGTGTCCCCCGGGCTCCATTCATTGCCTTCGCGGAATACCGCGCCCGTCCCACCCCGGTGGGCGGGCGGCCTTCGGAGCCGCGTTGTGCCCTACGCCGTGAGGCGACCGCCGTACCGACCCCGCAATTTCAGCAACGGGCCCCGCAGCACACACAGCTGCGGGGCCCGTTCGCGTCAGACGGCCCGTGTCCTCGCCACCCGCTCACGGCCGCGCTCCGGCCGGTTTGACCCTGACGTTGGCGTCAACGTTGTCGACTGCGCCCATGAACACGTCCACCACCCAGCTGCAGGACACCACCGTCATCGTCACCGGCGCGGGATCAGGAATCGGCCGCGCCACCGCACGCGCCGCCGCCGACCAGGGCGCCCGCGTCCTGGCCGTGGGCCGACGACACGACGCGCTTCAGGCCACCGCCCACAACCACCCCGGCATCGTCTGCCTCCCGGCCGACATCACCGCCCCTGACGCCCCCGACGCCATCGCCCAGGCCGCCCGCACCCGGCTGGGGCGCATCGACGCCCTGGTCAACAACGCCGCCATCCTCGGCGGCGGCCCAGTGGGCACCATCACCCGCCCCGAAGCCGTCCGCCTGTTCGACACCAACCTGATCTCGCCGATGCTGCTGGCTCAGGCGGTCCTGGGCGACCTGGAGGCCACGGGCGGGGTTGTCGCCAACGTCTCCACCGCGGTAGGGCAGCGCGGCTGGGCGGGCAGCGGCCTGTATGCCGCCTCCAAGGCGGCCCTGGAGGCGGTCACCCGCAGTTGGGCGGTGGAGGTGGCGCCGCGCGGCGTGCGCGTGGTCGCGGTGGCACCCGGCGCCATCGACACCCCCATCGGCGCGAACAACGGCCTGTCGCCCCAGCGCCGCGAGGAGATCCGCGCCTGGCAGATCGCCGCCACCCCGATGGGTCGCCACGGCCGCCCCGAGGAGGTCGCCTGGGCGCTGTGCGCGCTGATCGGCCCCCAGGCGTCGTTCGTCACCGGTGTGGTGCTGCCCGTGGACGGGGGCGCGGTCGTGGGCTGAGCAGCCCGGCGCCCCGCAGGACGCTCGGTGACTGCGGCCGCGCGCCCCCGCACCACTGGCCCACCCGGCCCGCTTCAGGCGCAGCCGGGCGGTGTGCTGGATCTGCGCGGCCATCACCCCAGCTCGACGACGGTCTAGGAGGTGTGCTCGCGCCACCCCCGGTCCACCTGGGGCAGCGCCGACAGCCCAACCTCCTCCAGCAGGTCCACCAGCAGCCCCCAGCTCCACCCTGTCCAGCTCACCCCCTGGTGCGGCTCGGCGCGCAGTGCGGGCCGCCGTGTCGTGCCGGCGCCTGGGGCGTGCACGCGGGGGCACCCGGTACCGGTGACAATGGGGCCGGGCGGGAGATCGACAAGGAGGCCGGGATTGCGCATCGGGGAGCTGGCCCACGCGGCGGGGGTATCGACGCGGGCCGTGCGCCACTACGAGCAGGCCGGGCTGATCACCAGCACCCGCGCGCACAACGGCTACCGGGTCTTCGACGCGCGTGCCCTACGGCGGGTCCGCAACATCTCCTTCCTCGTCGCAGCGGGGCTCACCCTGGACGATGTCGGGCACTTCCTGGAGTGCCTGGACGGCGATGTCTCCGCGGCGCCGCCCGCCCCGGCCAAGCTGGCGGTGGCCCGCGCCCGGCTGCGTGTGTTGGAGGAGCGCATCGCCGCCCAGACGCGGGTCCGCGACCGTCTGGCTGAGGTGTTGCGCGAGGCCGAAGCGGCGTCGCGGCCCCGGCATTCACGCTGAGGCCCTCGGCCCGGTGGGTGGCTGGGTCGGCCGGGATCGGGTGGATTCACCCGGGCTTGTCGGAGAACCGCCGAGACACGCCGCTTCCCCTCCTCGAGCCCTCCACCTGGGGCTTAATGGGAGCGTCACCCGTCCTCTGCCTTCGATCCACCACCAGTGCCGTTGGAGAGGGAAGCCGATGTCCGCCGTCCCGTCCGCTCGCCCCAGCCTCGCCTGGCTGGCCGCCGCCACCGCGACCGTGGCCCTCCTCTCGCTGGGAACGGCCGCCGCCCCCGCCTACCCCGGCCACACCGTGAGCCGCTACGTGCCGCTGTCCGGCGGCTCCGCCGACACCGACCGGGCCCGCAGCGACGGATGCACCGCGGGCACCACTGGGCGCAGCGGGGTGCGCATCCTCTTCTTCGGCACCCAGGAATCCGGTGGGCGACTCCGCCCGCCCGGCACGACCGCCGGCAACTCCGCCACCCGTGTGCCCGCCAGCCGCGCCATCGATGCCGCCGCGGCCTGGGCGCGGGGGTTCTCCTCCTGCCGCGCCCGCGGCGCCACCGCCACCCTGGCCCTGGGTGTCAACAACAAGGACGACGGCGGCGTGGGCGGCGCCGGTGCCGGCCGGGCCTGGGCGCGCATCGTCCAGCAGGCCGCATCGGCGGCCGAGAACCCCGCCGTCAGCATCGCCGGTGCTGTGGACGCCGAACCCGGCTGGTCCTCGCCCGGCTGGGGGCGCGGGTGGGTGCGCGCGTTCACCTCGGCCACCTCCCGCACCCTGTACGCGGCCGGTGCCGCCGGGGGATGCCCCACCTATGGGGCGGCATCAGTGCGGTGCAACAACGGCTGGACGGTGCCTGACGTGTATTTCGTGGCGGCCGGGGCCGCACCGACGATCCGCGCGATCCCGCAGATCTACCGGACCGACGGGATCCAGGCGCGCCAGTGGGCACACATCAGCTCGTGGGGGGCCAAGCGGGGGTCGGGCACGGTGCGGTTCGCCGGGTCGCTGTCGCAGTACGTGGCCTGCCAGCAGCGCAGCGGGTGCGCCACGACGGACAACACCGCCAAGGCGGCCTGGACCCAGCTGCGCGACGAGCTCAACGCCCACCCCGAGACGCGTGTCTCCGCCCTGCCCAACGCCACCGACGTCCGCTGGCCCTGACGCCGACCCGGCCACCGGGGCAGCGGGTTACAGCGTGTAGGAGGCGGTGACGGCGCGGTGGTCGCTGCCGGGAACCTCCCGCACCCCCGCCTCGACCGCCCGCAGGCCGCGGCCCAGCGCGTGGTCGAGCCGCACCAGCGGCACCGCGGCGGGCCAGGTGAACCCCAGCCCGCTGCCCGCCTGCTGCTGGGCGTCGGTGAAACCGTCGAAGGCATCCATCCGCCGGTCGGTTCCGGCGGTGTTCAGGTCGCCCAACACCAGGACACGCTCGGCGCGGCTGGCGGTGGCGGCCCGGGCCAGCCGGGCCAGGGAGGCGTTGCGGCGGGCACTGTGCCCGGGCCGGATGGAGGCCAGGTGCGCGGCATAGACCGTGACCGGCCCCTGGGGGGTGGCGACCTCGGCGCGCAGCGCCCGCTTCCACCCGATCCCCACATCGACGGGGCCGCTGAGGCTCAGGGGGAAGCGGCTCCACAGCCCCACGGTGCCGGCCGCGGTGCGGTACTCCAGGCCGGTGGGACACGTGCTGGCCGCCCCGGTCATCTCCTGGGCGGCGATGAGGTCGGCGCCCTGCGCGGCCAGGGAGCGCAGGGCGGTGCACGGGTCGGGGTTGTCGGCGCGCAGGTTCACCGAGGCCACCCGGAGGTCGGCGGGGGCGGCGGGGGCGCCTCCGGCCACAAACGCCGGCCCGAACACCGCCGCCCAGGAGGCGAGCGCGACCACGGCCGCCGTGGTGCCCGCTGCGGAGCGCGCCGCCGCGGCCAGGGCGGCCAGCACGGCGATGGGGGCGCCCAGCCAGGGCAGGCCGGTGTCCAGGAAGGTGCCGATCGGCTCAGGGACCAGCCGGTGGCCGATCAGCAGCGCGGCCGCGGCCAGGGCGGCGGCGCCGACGGCCCGCCCGAAACTGCGCCCGCGGGCCGGTGGCCGCCGATGGCCGCGCCGCCCCGATGCGGGGGCGGGGCCGGGCGGGTGGTGGTGTCCATACCGGCCACACTGGCCGGTGATTCTAAGAGCGGAATGAGAACCGCCCCGCGGGCCACCAGACCCGCGTCAGCCGCGGCCGAGGTAGGGCATGGTGGTGGCGGTGAGGGTGAGGAAGGGGATGTTGGCCTCCAGCGGCAGGGCGGCCATGGTCGCCACGGTGTCGGCGACGTGGGCGACGTCGAACGTGGGCTCCGGGGCGCGGGTGCCGTCGGCCTGCAGGGTGCCCTGGGCGATGGTGGCGGTCAGGTCGGTGGCCGCGTTGCCGATGTCGATCTGCCCGCAGGCGATGTTGTAGGGGCGCCGGTCCAGGCTCAGCGCCTTGGTCAGCCCGGTCACGGCGTGCTTGGTGGCGGTGTAGGCCACCGAGTGGGGGCGCGGCGCGTGGGCGGAGACGGACCCGTTGTTGATGATGCGCCCGCCCTGGGGGTCCTGGTCCTTCATCAGGGCGAAGGCGGCGCGTGCGCACCAGAAGGCGCCGGTGAGGTTGACGTCGACCGCCTGGCGCCAGGCCGCGTCGCTGACCTCGTGGGCGGGCGCCGGGACCGGCATGGCACCGGCGTTGTTGAACAGCAGGTCACACCGCCCGTAGGAGTCTTGCACCTGGGCGAACAGGGCGCGCACGGCATCGGGGTCGGCCACGTCGGTGGCCACCGGCAGCACAGCGGCCTCGTCTCCGGCCTGCTGGGCGGTCTCCTCCAGGCGGGACAGGCGGCGCCCGGCCAGGACGACGGCGTAGCCGTCGGCGGCCAGGCGCAGCGCCACGGCGCGTCCGATGCCGCCGCCGGCGCCGGTGACCACGGCCACGCGCCGCGGGCCGGACGCGGCGCGGGCGCGGTGGGTCGGGACCATGGGTGCGCTCCCCAGGGGGTGGTGTCGCTGCTGGTGGGCCGACATCCTATCGGGGGCGCGCCGGCGGGGGTGCGGGCCCCGTCCGGCCTGCGGGCTCACCGTGGGGCGGGGCCGGTGCTGGAGCGCACGACGAGTTCGGGGTGGAAGCACAGCCGCCGCGGGGCGGCCTCGGCGCCGTTGATGCCGTCCATGAGGGAGGTGACGGCGGCCTGGCTCATGGCGCGCACGGGCTGGCGCACGGTGGTCAGGGGCGGGTCGATGTAGGCCATGAGGGCCGAGTCGTCATAGCCGACGACCGACACGTCGCCGGGGATGTCCAGTCCGCGTTCTTTGGCGGCGCGGATGGCGCCGATGGCCATGGTGTCGCTGCCGCAGCAGATCGCGGTGCACCCGTCGTCGAGCAGCCGCAGGGCGGCGGCGTGCCCGCCTTCGACGGTGAACAGGGTGTGGCGGATCCAGGCGGCGCGCACCGCCCCGGGGCCCAACATCTCGGTCATGGCGGCCAGGTATCCGGCTTTCTTGCCGATCGAGGGCAGGTAGCGCTCCTGGCCCAGCGCCAGCCCGATGCGGTGGTGGCCCAGGCTGGCCAGGTGGCGCACGGCCAGCTGCACGGCCGCCTCGTCGTCGGTGGACACCAGGGGGGCCTCCAGGCCGTCGCGGTGGCCGTTGATGAGCACGATGGGCAGGCGGCGGCGCAGCAGCCGCTGGTAGCGCTCGGTGTCGGCGCGCACGTCGGCGTGCAGGCCGCAGACGAACACGATCCCGGCCACGCCGCGCTCCAGCAGCAGCTCGGTGTAGTCGTCCTCGGCGATGCCGCCGGGCTGCTGGGTGCACAGCACGCTGGAGTACCCGTGCGAGATGAGCCCGGATTCGAGGAACTGGGCGAAGGTGGGGAAGATCGGGTTGGACAGTTCGGGCACGATGAGCCCGATCAGCCCCGCCTTGCCCGTCCGCAGCCGGCCGGGCCGCTCGTATCCGCACACGTCCAGCGCGGTGAGCACGGCCTGCTGCTTGTGGGCCGACACGCCGGGCCGGCCGTTGAGGACGCGGCTGACGGTGGCGACGCTGACCCCGGCCTGGGCGGCGATCTCGGTGAGTGTGGCGCTCATCAGGCCAGCACCTTACCGAGATCGCCCCCGGGGCGCGGGGTGCGCGGCGCAATCGGTCACGACTTGGTGCTTCCAGCGCTCAGCCCGGCCACCAGGTGGCGCTGGACGGCCAGGAACACCGCGGCGGCCGGCGCGGCGATGAGGACGGAGGCCGCGCTGAGCATGCCCCATTCGGCCTTCTGCTGGCCGACGAACTGGCCCAGGCCCACCGCCAGAGTGGAGGTGGCGTCCGTAGTGAGGAACGCGGTGGCATAGGCCACCTCGCCCCAGGCGGTGATGAACGCATAAAACGCGACAACGGCCAGGCCGGGGCGGGCCAGCGGCAGGATGAGCCGCCAGAACGTGCCCAGCGGGCTGAGCCCGTCCATCCGCCCGGCCTCGTCGATCTCCACGGGGATGGTGTCGAAGGTGCCGCGCAGCATCCAGGCGGAGAACGGCACGGCGATGGTCAGGTAGGTGAGGATCAGCCCCAGGTGGCTGTTGATCAGGCCCAGCGTCGAGAGCACGTTGTACAGCGGGACGATGAGGATCGCCACGGGGAACATCTGGGTCACCAGCAGCATCCACAGCAGCGGCCGCATCCCCGGGAAGCGGAACCGGCTCAGTGCGTAGCCGGTGGTGGCCGCGGTGATCAGGGCCACCGCGGTGGTGCCGCCGGCGACGATGAGGGAGTTGGCGAACCAGGTGAGAAACGAGGTGGAGCCCAGCACGTGGGCGTAGTTGTCCAGGGAGGGGTCGTGGAACAGCTCGATGCGGCTGGACTGCCAGGCGCCGCGGGGTTTGAGTGAGGTGAGCACGACCCAGGCCACCGGCAGCACGGCGGTGGTGGCGGCGGCCAGCAGGGTGGCGTGCAGGGCCGCCGAGGCGGCGCGGGAGCGCACGCGCCGCGGCGCGCGGGTGCGGGGGGTGGCGGTTACCATGCGGTGCCTCCGCGTCGTAGGGCCCGCTGGTAGACCACGGCCATGGCCACCAGCAGCAGGAGGATGAGCATGCCGTAGGCGGCCGAGCCGCTGTAGTCGCGGATGCCCTCGAAGGCCATGCGGTAGGCGTAGGTGACCAGCAGTTCGGTGCTGTCGCCGGGCCCGCCGCCGGTGACCAGGTAGATCACCGGGAACTGGTTGAAGGTCCAGATCGTGCCGAGCAGCACCACCGGGGCGCTGACCGGGCGCAGCCCGGGCAGGGTGATGTGCACGAACCGCTGCCAGGCCGAGGCGCCGTCCACGCGCGCGGCCTCGTAGTGCTCGGCGGGGATGGACTGCAGGCCGCCGAGCAGCGCCAGCATCATGAACGGCACGCCCACCCACACGTTGACGCAGATGACGGCGATCTTGGCCGTCAGCGGGTCGTTCAGCCAGGCCACGGCGGGCAGCCCCACACCCCGCAGGGCGGCGTTGAACACCCCGTAGTCCTGGTTGAACAGGAACCGCCAGGTGAAGGCGGTGACGAACGGGGGCACCGCCCAGGGCAGCACCATGGCCACCCGGTAGGCGGCGCGCCCGCGCAGCGGCCGGTTGAGCAGCAGCGCCAGGCCCAGGCCCAGCCCGTAGTGGGCGCCGATGCACACCACGGTCCACACCAGGGTCCAGGCCAGGCGGGGCCAGAACGCGCCGGTCTCCCCCGACAGGATGGCGAGGTAGTTGTCGGCGCCGACGAAGGTGTAGGTGGCGGGGATCTCGTTCATCCCGATGGTGCGCCCGACGGTGGCCTCGGTGGCGTTGGTCAGCGACAGGTACAGGCCGCGGGCGAAGGGGATGCCGATGATGACGGTGGTGACGATCACCACGGGGGCGGCCAGGATCCAGGCGTAGGCGTGGGTGGCCAGGGCGCGGCGCAGCGGGCCCGAGCCGCCGCGGCGGGGGCGGCGGGGCGGTGCGGGGCTCGCCGCCCCGCGAACGGTGGGCAGGGTGGTGGTCATGGTGCGGTTCAGTCCCATCCCAGGGCGGCGCGGTAGTCGGCGGCCACGGCGTCCAGGGCCTCTTGTGCGGTGGCCTGCCCGGAGACGGCGGCGGGCAGCTGCTGGGTGAAGGGTTGGAAGAGGGTGCCGCCTTCGGGGATCCACATGCCGGGGTGGGCGGTGTCGATGACGGGCTCGAAGTCGCGGACGGTGGGGTGGGAGGCGACCTCCTCGCGCTCGTAGACCGAGGCGCGGGTGGGCAGCAGGCCCAGTTCCTTGGTGATGGTGGCCTGGCTGTCGGCCGAGGCCATGAACCGGATGAACGCGTACGAGGCGTCCAGCTCGCCCGATCCGGCATACACGGCGTAGTCGTGGCCGCCGGTGGGGCCGCCCCGGCCCTCGGGCCCGGCGGGCAGGGGGGCCACGCCCAGGTTGTCGGCCTCGTCGCTGAAGGCGTCGCCGGAGCGGATTTCGCCCAGGGACCAGGGGCCGTTGAAGATCATGGCGACGTCGCCGTCTTTGAAGGCGGTCTGCATGGTGGCGTAGGTGTCGGTCAGGGCGGGATCGGCGGCGGCGCCGGAGTCGATGAGGTCGAGGACCTCCTCCAGGGCGGCCACGCCGGCGGCGTCGTTGACGGTGATCTCCTGCTTTTCGACGTCGAGCAGGTTGCCGCCGTGGGCGTAGTAGTGGGGCAGCAGGAAGAACCCGTCGGCGGCGTTCAGGTACAGGCCGGTGGCGTCGGTGGTGTCGTTGACGTCCAGGGCGACCTGTTTGAGCTCCTCCATGGTGGCGGGGGGTTCCTCGTGTCCGGCCTGGGCCAGCAGGTCCTTGTTGTACAGCAGCGCCAGGGAGTCGGTGACCTGGGGGACGGCATAGGTGGCGCCCGCGTGGCGGGTACTGGACAGCGGGGTGGGCAGGAAGTCCTCGGGCTCCTGCAGGGCCGGGGTGTCGTCCAGGGGGGCGAGGTAGCCCAGGGCGGCCAGTTCGGCCACCCACCCCACGTCGGCGCGCATCACGTCGGGGGCGCCGGTGCCGGCCTGGGCGGCGGTCTTGAACTTCTCCTGGGCGTCGTCGAAGGGGACGTTCTCGTAGTGGACGGTGATGTCGGGGTGGGCGGCCTCGAAATCCTCGATGAGGCCGCGGAAGACGTGGGCCTCGGTGGTGGCGTCCGAGGTGTCCCAGAAGGTGATCTCTCCGGAGCCCGCGCCGGGCGCCGCGGCGCCCTCGGGGTTGGCGCCGCAGGCCGACAGGGCCAGGGCCAGGCCGAGCGCGGCCGCGGCGGTGGGCATCGGACGCATGGTGCCTCCTTGGGGGTGGGGGGTCAGGGGGGATGGTCCTCGCCGCCGGCCGTCCCCCGTGGCGGAAGGATTGCGCAGAAGCTAGCAAGAAATTTCAAAAACTGAAACCCTCTTGCAAAGCGCGCGGCATCACCGCCACCCCCGCAAAACACCCCCAACCAGCACAAACACCACCACACCACCCGCCACCAGTACCACAACCGCACCACCGCACCCCACCCCCCGCACGGCCACACACCCCCTCTGACCCGCCCCAAAGGGGAGCCACCACCCCTGCCAGCCCCACCCCCTCCGCCACAATGAAGGCAGGACACCCACGACCCAGCCACACCCGGGAGGACCCCACATGGCCGGCATCGACTACCGGCGCGCCAGCCGCACCAACCTGCTGGCCTGGTCACTGCTGTTCGTCGCCCACGCCGCCACCGGGCTCATCCTCCTCGTCCTCTACGCCCTGGCCACCGTCCTCTCCCTCATCTGGGTCGGCGTCCCCCTCATCGTCCTGCTCACCACCCTCATCCGCGGCCACGCCGACACCCACCGCACCATGCTCGGCCACTTCCTGCCCGACGGACCCGTCCCCTCCCCCTACGACCCACTGCCCCCCACCGGCGTCGGCCGCCGCGCCGGCGCCATCCTCACCGACCCCGCCACCTGGCGCGACCTCACCTGGCTCCTCGTCAACGGCCTCTTCGGCGCCGTCATCGCCGCCCTGCCCGCCCTCCTCATCGCCCAAGCCGCCCACCTCACCCTCTACAGCACCGTCCTGTGGAACGACGCCCCCAGCGGCTACTACAACCTCACCCCACCCCACGACCAGGCCGGCGCCCTCATCACCCTGCTCCCCGCCCTCCTCCTCGCCCTCGTCTACTGGGTCATCACCCCCATCAGCGTCAGCGGCTACGCCCACCTCAACCGCTGGCTCCTCGCCCCCAACGAAAAAGCCCGCCTCGCCCAACGCGTCGCCCACCTGGCCACCTCCCGCGCCGAAACCATCGACGCCCAAGCCTCCGAAGTCCGCCGCATCGAACGCGACCTCCACGACGGCGCCCAAGCCCGCCTCGTCGCCCTCGGCATGAGCCTCGGCATGGCCGAACAAATGCTCGCCCAGGACCCCCACACCGCCCAACAACTCCTCGCCGAAGCCCGCGACAGCACCCGCCAAGCCCTCACCGAACTCCGCGACCTCGTCCGCGGCATCCACCCGCCCGTCCTCGTCGAACGCGGACTCCAAGGCGCCGTCCGCGCCCTGGCCGTCACCCACCACCTGCCCATCGACGTCGACATCGACCTCCCCGGCCGCCTCGCCGCCCCCGTCGAATCCGCCGCCTACTTCGCCATCGCCGAAATCCTCACCAACGCCGCCAAACACTCCGGCGCCACCCGCGCCTGGGTCCGCATCAACCACGGCGGCGACCGCCTCGTCCTCCTCGTCGGCGACGACGGAAAAGGCGGCGCCGACCTCTCCAAAGGCACCGGACTGCAGGGCATCCGGCGCAGACTCGACGCATTCGATGGCACGATAAGCATTGTCAGCCCGGCAGGCGGGCCGACTATCGTCACAATGGAGCTCCCGTGCGTGTTGTCATCGCCGAAGACCTCGCCCTCCTCCGCGATGGACTGATCCGGCTGCTGCAAGCCCACGAATTCGAGGTCGTCGCCGCCGTCGACAACGGCCCAGACCTCCTCAAAGCCCTCCTGGAGCACCGGCCCGACGTCGGCGTCGTCGACGTACGCCTGCCCCCCACCTTCACCGACGAAGGACTCCAGGCCGCCATCGAAGCCAGACGCCACGTCCCCGGGCTGCCCATCCTCGTGCTCTCCCAGCACGTCGAACAGCTCTACGCCCGCGAACTCCTCTCCGACGACGGCGGCGCCGTGGGCTACATGCTCAAAGACCGCGTCTTCGACATCGGCCAGTTCATCGACGCCATCCGCCGCGTCGCCGCCGGCGGCACCGCCATGGACCCCGCCGTCATCTCCCAGCTGCTGGCCAAACACAGCGAAGACGGCCCCCTCGCCGCCCTCACCCCCCGCGAACGCGAAGTCCTCAGCGAAATGGCCGAAGGCCGCTCCAACTCCGCCATCGCCCAACGCCTCTTCATCACCGAAAAAGCGGTCAGCAAGCACATCAACAACATCTTCACCAAGCTCGACCTGCCGCCCTCCAACGACGACAGCCGCCGCGTCCTCGCCGTGCTCGCCTACCTCAACAACGCCTGAGCGCACCCGCGGCCGGGGGGACACACACCCCCGCACGCGCCGGTGCCGGCGCGTGGACGGTCCGCACCGGCACCGGGCCAGCCCACCAACGGGCTGCTGGCGCGCAAGGCGCCACAAACGAACCGCGGCCACATCCGGCCGCGCCGGGGCACCCCACGCCACCGCGCTACTCGCGCGGGCCCGCCTCCGGACTCCGGTACAACCCGTCGATCTCCTCAGCGAACGCCCGCAGCACCGCATCACGCCGCAACTCACCCGAGGGCAGCACCAACCCGCTCTGCGGCGTGAACTCCTCAGCCAGCACATGAAACGCCCGCACCGCCAACCCCGGCGGCACCGTCCCGTTCGCCTCATGCACGATCGCCTGGATCTCCTTCAGCAGCTCCGGGTCGGCCGCGATCTCCTCCGGCGCCATCGACAACGGCCGGTTGTTCACCAGCCGCCAGTACTCCAACTGGTCACGCACCAGCGTGATCAGCGCGCTGACATACGGCCGCCCCTGCCCGATCAGCATCACCTGGCTCACCAGCGGGTGCGCCTGCAACCGCTGCTCCAGCGCCGCCACCTGGTCCACCGCCGCACCAACCGCAGCCTGCGCCGGTGACGCAGGCGGAGCGGCAGGGGCGGGCGCCGGTGTCGGCTCCGGCTGCGCCTCCGACATCGCGGGCGCCGCCGCCTCCGGCTCCACCGCCGACATCGGACCGCTCTCCACCGCAGCACCCCCGCCCCGCGGCCCCCAGGGGCGCGGCTCCGGCGGCGCCAGCGGCGCCTCCAAGGTCGCCTGCGGGCGCACGCGCTGCGCCACCCTCACATACCCCTCGGCATCCATCTCACCGACGAACCCCGTGGCCAGCCACCCATCGCGGAACGCCGCACGACCGGCCGCCTCATCGCCCCAATACCCACCGAACACGCCCGCACCGCGCACATGCAGCTCACCCTCACGCGACAACCGCACCTCAACACCCGGCAACGGCCGCCCCTGCGCCCCCGCACGACGCTCCCCCGGAGCATTCACCACGAACGCACCACCGGACTCCGGGATCCCAAACGCCTGGTACACCGGGATCCCCGCACCGCTGTAAAACCGGTCCATCTTCTCGCTCAGCGGCCACCCCGCACACACGATGAACTGCGCCCGGCCACCCAACGACTCCCGGATCCGCGCATACATCCAGTCGTACATCGCCATCGACACCCGCTTCCAGGCGCCCTTGCGCTCGGCCCGGTCGAAATCCACCGCCAGATCCGTGGCCGCGTTATACGCGTTCAGACTGTCCCAGCTCGTCTCCCGCGCCCGCGCCCGCTCAACCGCGTGCACCGCCTCCAACAACCGCGGCGTGGCCACCACCACCGTGGGCCGAAACTCCCGCACCGCACGCAGCCACCCCGCACCCAGCGGCAACAGGCCCACCCGCACCTGCCCCACCAGGCACGCCACCAGCGCCGCCACCCCATGCACATCCGAAGGAGGCAGCTGCAGCAGCGCCGCCGCACGCCCCTCCTCGACATCCGCCAGCGCCGGGCCCAACCGGCCCACCACACCCTCGGCCGCCGCCAGCACATTCCCGTGCGTCAACACCGCACCACGGGCCCGCACCACACGCCCCACCGGGTAGGCGATCACCGCCGGATCCCCCCGACGCGTCTCCTCCCGCCGAAACCGCACCGCCGTGGGATCCATATAGGCGCCCGGACGCGCGATCGCCTCCAAGCCCCCCTCATCCAACCGCCACGTCCGCGCCAGCTCCGTCAACTCCGCCGAAATCCCCGCGACCGTGCCCGCATGGCGCCCATCCTCCAACACCACCGCGGCCGGACCGCAGTCCCGCAACACATGACGCAGCCGCTCCGCCGACGCCGACGACGGCACCGGCACCACCACCGCGCGCACCACCCACGCCGCGAACGCCACCAGCGCCCACTCATAGCGGGCACCACACACCACCACGATCCGGTCACCCGCACCCACACCCGCGGCGATCAGACCCTTGGCCAGCGACGTCACCTCACTGAGGAACTCACCCGCCGCCACATGCTCCCAGCCGCCCTCAGCACCACGACGCGCAAACACCTTGCTGCGCGCCGCCGTATTGGCACGGTGATAGGCGATATCCCCCAGCACCTCAAAGCGCGGGGCCTGCGCCACCCCATCCGAGCGCGACTGCCGCATGCCGGCTACTCCTCCACCTACGGGGGCCGCCACCCGGCCGCCACCCTCGCGTCGCAACAACGACGAACGTCACCTGAACGAGCCCTACTGTGCACGGTTTCCTCACCCAACGGCAACTCCCCACCACGCCCCGGACCTGCACGCACACCCCCACCACCGCTCGACACCAGGCCTTTGGTCCTTGAGCCCCGCCCACCCCCGGCACACTGACCCCCCATGACCCCCACACACAAACTCACCACCCTCCTGGCCGCCCTCACCCTGGCCACCACCCCCGCACCCACCGCACACGCCGACACCCCCACCCCACCCCCGCCACCGTGGCCACCTCCGGCCACCACATCGACCCCCGCCCCAGCACCGCCGAACTCACCCGCCGCCTCCACCGCCTCGAAAACCGCAGCCACGGCCACATCGACGTCACCGAAATCGGCCGCACCAACCAAAACCGGCCCATCTACAACGCCACCGTCGGCACCGGCCCCGACGCCTCCTCTACATCACCCAGCAACACGGCGACGAACCCCTCGGCACCCCCGCCGCCCTCGAATTCCTCCGCCACATCGGCACCGGCACCACCCCTGGCACCGCTGGATCCGCTCCCGCCTCACCATCGACATCGTCGTCCGCGCCAACCCCGACGGCTCCGAACTCAACTGGCGCTACAACCACGACCCCCACGCCGACCCCGAATACGGCCACAAAGGCAAGGGCTACGACCCCAACCGCTACCACGACCCCGCCCTACACCCCGACGACAACCCTGTCCCCGAATCCGCCGCCGTCCAACGCACCTACGCCCAAGCCGACCCCGACATCGTCGTCGACTACCACATGCAAGGCCGCTACACCGACGCCCACGGGCGCGAAATCACCGCCTCCGTCATGTGGCCCACCCACCCCGACGTCGACACCCGCACCACCGACCTCGCCCGCCAAGTCTCCGTCGCCGCCGCCCAGGCCATGAACGCCTCCCACCCCACCGCCAACGTCAGCACCTACCCCGGCGGCAACTACCAGGGCATCGCCCGCAACGCCTACGGCCTGCGCGGCAGCGGCAGCGTCCTCATCGAACTCAGCGCCATCGGCCCCCACGCCCAACAGCGCCAAATCCACTCCGCAATCGCCGCCATGACCGCCATCGCCCAACGCTCCGCCGACGGCTCCCTCACCCGCATCGACCCCGCCCGCGCCGACGACATCCCACCGCGCGGCGCCCCCATCCCCAGCAACGACCGCGCTCTGACCGCCGGCCCCGCCGACACCCTCGACTGACCCCCACCCCGAACACACCAGTGGCCTGCGAGTCCCGACCTCCAGACCCGCAGGCCACCCATGCCCTCGTCGTCAACCCCCCTCACGGGGCCTCAACCGCGGAAATCACATAGCGAGCCACCGACGCACCCACGATCGCCGCCTGCTGCTCCGACGTCGGCCCCGACCCCCGGAAGCGCTCCAGATCCTCCGCACGCTCCCACCGCTCATACACATTGATCCGGCCCGGCTCCACCAGGTCCGGTGACAACGCGAAGTCCCAACACCCCGCCGCCGACCGCGCCTGCTCCACCACGCCCCGGCACCCCTCCAGGTACGCGGCCCGCTCCCCCGGATCCACCTCGATATGACCAGCGACGATCAACACACCCGCCACCCCTCTCCAATCCCGCGACAACACGTGCCAAGCGCCGCCACCGTAACCACCCCCACCGACAAACCCCACACACCACCAACACCCACCTCCAGCCCCACACGCCCCGCGTTTGGCAGCAGTCACACCACGGGTACAAACCATCCCTAACCACCCCACACCAGCCGCTACCCCTGCCCCGGAAACGGCCCACCATGACCACCACCGCCATCGCCACCCGCTACCACCACTTCGCCACCCACGAAGCCACCACCTCCCCCTCTACACCGAACTCGCCCACGGCATCGCCGCCGACCCCACCCTCCTCGCCCTCCTCAACACCCTCCCCCGCGCTGCCACCAGCCCAACCTCCTCTTCGCCGCCACCCGCCACCTCACCGGCACCCCCACCTCCTTCCCCCAACTCCGCCGCACCCTCCTCGACAACTGGCACCACATCGCCCCCCTCATGCAACACCGCCGCACCCAAACCAACGAACCCGCCCGCTGCGCACCCCTCCACCCCCTCCTCACCGCCCTCCCCAACCCCTCACCCTCATCGAAGTCGGCGCCTCCGCCGGCCTCTGCCTCTACCCCGACCGCTACGCCTACGACACCAACGGCCACCTCACCGGCGACCCCCACTCCCCCTCCGCATCACCGCACCCGCCACCGGCCCCACCCCACCCACACACCCCCACCTCGACATCGCCGCACGCATCGGCATCGACCTCAACCCCTCGACATCAACGACCCCGACGACACACGCTGGCTCCACAGCCTCATCTGGCCCGAACACCACCAACGCACCAAACGCCTCGACGCCGCCCTCACCATCGCCCGCGCCGACCCGCCCCACCTCATCCAAGGCGACCTCAACCAGCGCCTCCCCGACGCCATCGCCCAAGCCCCGCCACCAGCACCGTCGTCGTCTTCCACACCATCGTCCTCAGCTACCTGACCGACGACGAACGCCACCGCTTCACCGAACAGATCCGCGCCCTCGACGTCCACTGGCTCGCCCAAGAACCCCCGCCGCCCTCCCCCACATCACCGCCCCGAACCCGACCCCCGCCCCGGCTACACCCACCTCCTCACCCACAACGAGCGCCCCCTCGCCTACACCGACCCCCACACCGGCGCCGCCCACTGGTTCACCTGACCCGCCCCGAACACACGTGTCCCCGGCGGCCACAACCGGCCACCGGGGACACACCACACCTCCGCGCTACCGAACTCAGCGCATCGACATCAGCGCACCAGCGAATCCAACAACCGCTCCAACTCCCCCTCCGGATCATCGGTCAACCCGGTGTGAATCGGCCCCGGCTGCACAATCGTGCTGCGCGGCGACGTCAGCCAACGGAACCTCCGCCCCGCCGACTCACCCCCCGCCGCACCCGCAGCACCACCGCCCTGGCACACCGCCTCCACCGCATCCAGAGCCCGACGCACCCCCGCCACATCCACCGAGGCGTCCAACGCCGACAACCGACCCTCATCCAACGCACACCGCGCCGCCAAGAACCCCCGCGCCTGGCAGTACACGATCACCCCCGCATTGACCTGCTCACCGCGCTCCACCCGCGGAACCACCCGCACCAGCGCGTACTCGAACACCACCTGCGTCACCGGGCCACCTCCGGCAACCAGCCGCGCTCCGCCACCCGCGCCAGCAAATGCGCAACGAACGCCTCACGCACCTCCTGCACCGAACCGAACCCCGGCTCCTCCACCAGCCACTCATCCGGCACCAGGGCCGTCACCTCCGACAGCAGCTCCTCCGTCACCAACGGCGCCAGCACCGCATCCGCCGCCACCACATCCGGCCCCGCCGGAAGCAGCACATGCTCCGACGCGTCATAGGCCCGCGCCACAGCACCGTCCGACCCCCGCCAGTTGTGCTGAAAGATCAGCGTCGCCCCGTGGTCGATGAGGTACGGCGCACCATGCCACACCAGCATGTTCGGGTTCCGCCACGTCCGATCCACGTTGCCGACCAGTGCGTCGAACCACAGCACCCGCCCGGCGAACGCCGCGTCCACCTCAAAGGCCAGCGGATCGAACCCCAGCGACCCCGGCAGAAAGTCCATCCCCAGGTTCAGCCCACCACTGGCCTTCAGCAGCTCCTGCACCTCCGGATCGGGCTCACCGCGACCGATCACCGCGTCGAACTCCACCAGCACCAGCTCCGGAACCGGCAACCCCAACGCCCGACCCAGCTCACCCGAGACCACCTCGGCGACCAGCGTCTTGCGCCCCTGCCCCGCACCCCGGAACTTCACCACGTACATGCCCAGGTCATCAGCCTCGACCAGACCTGGCAACGATCCACCTTCGCGCAACGGCAGCACGTACCGCGTCGCGGAAACTTCTCTCAACACGCCGATCAGCATACGGTCGCGCCCCTCCGCTAGATTGCGGACATGCGGCTCAGTGACGACCAACTCACCCACGACATCACCACCGCCCTCGCCGGCCTCCCCGGCGTCCAAGCCGTCACCTCGGCGGATCGCGCGCCACCGGCACCCACACCCCCGACAGCGACTTCGACTTCGCCATCTACTACCGCCGCGACTTCGACCCCGACCACCTGCGCGCCCTCGGCTGGGACGGGCAGGTCTTCGAGATCGGCGCATGGGGCGGCGGGATCTTCAACGGAGGCGCCTGGATCACCTACGACGACCGGCACGTCGACGTGCACTACCGCGACCTCGACGACGTGGAGCACCGCATCGCCGAAGCCCGCCATGGACGCTTCGACGTCGAACTCCTCGCCTTCCACCTCGCCGGGATCCCCACCTACCTCGTCGTCGCCGAACTCGCGGTCAACCGCGTCCTCCACGGTGACCTGCCGCGACCGGAGTACCCCGAGGCGCTGCGCCACGCGGCGCCCGCCCGGTGGTGGGGCCAGGCCGAACTGACGCTCGCCTACGCCCGAACCGCACACGCCCAGCGGGGCCATGTGACCGAGACGGCCGGAGCGATCGCCACGGCCGCGGCACAGAGCGCGCACGCCATCCTGGCCGGCCGGGGGACCTGGGTGACCAACGAGAAGCGGCTGCTGGACCTGGCCGACCTGCGCGGCATCGACAAGATCTGCTCCGACCTGGATCCGGCCCCGTCGGCTCTGGTGGACGGTGTGGACGCGGCGGCACGGCTCCTCGGCGAGGCCGTGGAGGAGGCGCGGCGACAGGCGGAGGGATAGCGGAGCGGTCGCGGGCGGGCGGCGCTGCCCCGCTGTCCTGCCGGGGCCCTAGCGGGCCGCTGTGCGGGAACCCGCCCATCCCAGGACGCGGCCGGTGAAGGCGACGGCCAGCTCATTCCACCGGCCGATCCGCACCATGGGGTGGGAGTCCACGTGGACGGGGACGAAGTCGGCGCTTGCCGCGACACCGCGGGCCCGGTCCACGTAGGCACGCGAGTCGGCCGGGCTGGTGGTGATGTCGAAGTCGGCGTGGGCGATGAGCAGGTGCCGATCCCGCAGCGGCTCCACGGGGTCGCCGTCGCAGATCCAGGGAGCAAGCCCCAGCACGCCCCGCACCCGTTGGGCGTCGGCGGCCTGGAGCACGGCGCGCCCGCCCATCGAATGGCCGGTGGTGACCACCGGGATCGGCCCGAAGCGGCGCTCGATCTCCTCCAGTGCCTGCCGTGTGTCGACCACGGCGTCAGCGGCGGTGCCGTTCCAGCCCCGCACGCGTAGCCGCAACCGCAGCACGAGCAGGCCGGAGTCGGACCAGGCACGGCGCAGCGCCCACGCGAACGGGATCATCCGCAGTACGGCGCCTTCCCAGGGGGTGGTCGGCACGGTGCTGGTGACGTCGCCGCCATGGAGGATCAGGACAGCTCCTCGCGGCTGGCGCGTCTCTCCGGAGACAGTCAACCATGGGCCGTTCGTCCCGATTCGCCAGGTTCGTTCCTGGGGCATGCAACCGTCCTTTGGGCGCTTAAGGAGAAGGGTGCGGCGTAGCCGCTCCATTTATCTTGGCGTGGTTCTGGTAGTGACCAGTACAGGCGCCTTTACAATGTAGATTTATAAGGGATTTCCAAGGAGGTGCCGCTACGCCGCACGCCCGAAACCGGCCTCCTCACCGCCGGACACCCTCCCGCACTACGGAGACGGCGACACGAAGACCTCGTACTCCACATGCTCGTGCGGATACCCGTCCCCCATGACCCGGCGCCGATGCACACCCGACGCACGAAACCCGCACTTCGAATAGAAACGGTGAGACTGCGGCGTGTCCCGCAGCGTCCAGGCGTGGACGTGCCGGAATCCCGCGGCGGACAAGTGCGCGAGCACGGCATCCATCAGCTGCCCAGCCAGGCCGCTCCCCCACGCGTCGGGGTGGCTGTAGAACGCGAAGATCTCGGCCACCCCCGTACGCGTCGGCGACGGCCCGGCGTAGCCGAACGCCAAAGCCCTGCCGTCGATGCGGGCCACCAGGAGAACGTCGCCGCTGCCCCCCAGTCCCGCGATCACCGGCAGCCACTTGGTTCGCTGCTGGCGGGCCATCGCGGCGAGGTACTCGGGTGCGAACAGGCCCCGGTAAGCCACGCGCCACGCCGTCGCGTGGATCTCTCCCACAGCCTCGGCGTCATCGAGCGTGGCCGGCGTGATCACCGGCGTCCCGCAGTCACGGCCGCGACCGCCGCCCTCCCGCGGCGACGAATCCGACATGTGCCCAGGCTCGCACACGCCCACCGGACGGGCCCATGCTCCAGCGGCCGACCTACGACGGGGGCCGCCCGCAGCAGCGCGGGGCGGCGATCCCGTGAAGCCAGCGACAGGGGCGCCGCCGCGTCACTATCGTCAACCGGGATGCCCCATCGGGAGCACGCCTCGGTCTGCCTCTCCACCTGCGAAGGAGCGCGCCATGTTCGTGATCGCCCATGTGAGCGACCCCCACATCGACACCACGGAGCGCAGCCGCCGACGATTCGGCCGCGTGTTGGACCACCTGACCGCCCTGACGCGCCCGGTGGACGCCATCCTGCTCAGCGGCGACGTCGCCGATCACGGGGCGGCCGAGGAATACGCGCTCGTGGCGAAGCTGCTGGGCCAGTCCGCCCCCGTGCTCATCTGCCCGGGCAACCACGACGACCGCGACGCGCTTCGGGAATCGGCGCTGCTCCCCCGGTCCGCCCTCGCTTTTCCCGACCAGCCCGGAGCACCCCTGCATCAGGTGCGCCAGGTCGGCGACATGTTGTTCGTGCTGCTCGACGTCACCGTCCCCGGTGAGCCTCACGGTGAGCTGCGGGCGGACGGTGTCACCTGGCTGCGCGCGCGGCTGGCGTCCGCGCCAGCGGGATCACCCGTCTTCATCGCCCTCCACCATCCTCCAGCGACGCTCGGCCACCCCGGCATCGACGACATGGGGCTGCGCGACGGCGCTCCGCTGGCGACCGTGATCGAGGAGTTCCCCGACGTCGTCGCGGTCCTGACGGGGCACGCGCACACCGCTGTGTCCACGACCTTCGCCGGTCGCCCGCAGGTCGGCGCGCCCGGCATCAATTCCACCCTGCGCCTGCCGTGGGAGGCCGGCGACGGCGGAACCGGCCGTACCGACCACAGTGCCCCGCCGGGCCTGGCATTCCACCTGCTCGACGGTGATCGGCGGCTGATCACCCACTTCCGGACGCTGGCCTGAGCGGCCCGGCAACCGGAAGCGGCCGGTCAGGGGCGTGTCCGCATGTGGGAGCAGAGGACGTGGCGCAGCGGCTCCGGTGTAGTGAAGTGGTGTGGAGCGGAATCCACACCACTTCCTTTACGTGGATTTCTTGAAGTGATTGGGGGCCGAGCGGCTGTGCCGGTTATGGCGTCGCAGCCAGCGCCGGGACCGGCCGGGGCGTGAGCGCCACCGCTGTCCCGGGCGTCAGGTCGGCGATCAGGGAACCGGCCACCTGCGCCACCACCAGACGGCCATCAGCCAGGCGCACCTGTACCCGGGCCAGCGACCCCAGGAAGCTCGACGCGACGACGCGCGCCGTCGCCGTCGCGTCGACGGCCAGCTCCAGCGCCTCGGGGCGCAGGAGCACGGTCACCTCCTCCCCTACGGCCGACCCCTCCAGCAGTGGGACGCGCCCACCCAGCACCTCCGCGTAGCCGTCGGCCGCGCGCCCCGGTACGCGGTTGGTCAGCCCCACGAAGTCGGCCACGAACTCGGTGGTGGGACGCGCGTAGATCGTGCCGGGGTCGGCGATCTGCTCCAGCCGCCCGGCACGCATCACGCCCACCCGGTCGGCCATGGCCAGGGCCTCCTCCTGGTCATGGGTGACGAACAAGGTCGTGGTCCCCACCTCCAGCTGGATGCGCCGGATCTCGTCGCGCAGCTGAGCGCGGACCTTCGCGTCCAGTGCCGACAGCGGCTCGTCGAGCAGTAGTACCCGCGGCTCGATGGCCAGCGCCCGGGCGATCGCCACGCGCTGCTGCTGGCCGCCCGACAGCTGGTGCGGGTAGCGCGCGGCGTGGGCCGACAGGCCTACCAGTTCCAGCAGTTCGCCCGCCCGTGCCCGGCGCTCGCCGGTGCCGCGACCGCGCAGCCGCAGGCCGAAGGCCACGTTGTCCACCGCTGTCATGTTGGGGAACAGGCTGTAGGCCTGGAAGACCATCCCCATGTCGCGGCGGTTCGCGGACAGGTGGGTAATGTCCTGGCCACCCACGTGCACCGAGCCCGCATCGGCGCGCTCCAGCCCGGCCAGCACCCGCATGGCGGTGGTCTTTCCGCACCCCGAGGGACCGAGTAGCGCCACCAGCTCTCCCGGCGCCATGTGCAGGTCGAAGCCGTCCAGCGCGCGCACTCCGGAGAAGGAGCGCACCAGCCCCGTCAACTCGACCGGAACGCCCCGCGCCCCGGTCCGCTCGGACGCGTCCGCAGCCGTCGTCATCGTCGTCTCTTCTCTTTCCGTCGATCGCGTGGACACGTTCTCTCCCCGGGTTGCCGGTGTCGCCCGCAACAGCGCCCCTCCCTCGTTCGCATGCGCCGGTGCTGTCCGCGCGCTCAGGCTCCTCATTCGCCGCCCTTGCGTCGGCGCCCGGCGAACGACAGCGCCAGCAGCAGGAGGAATCCGAACATCAGAGCGGCCAGCGAGACCGCCACCGACAGGGCGGCGTCGCGTTTGCCGATGTTGTTCACCTGCACCTGCAGCGTCGGGTAGTTGAGCAGGGAGGCGATCGTGAACTCGCCGAGCACCAGGGCCACCGAGATCAGCGCGGCCGACAGGATGGCGGCGCGCATGTTGGGCACCACCACGCGCAGCATCACCGACCACCACGACGCCCCGAGGCTCTGGGCGGCCTCGGCCAGTGTCTTGAGGTCGAAGGCGCGCAGCCCCGCGTCCAGCGCCCGGTAGGCGTAGGGCAGCACCAGGACGATGTAGACAAAGGACAGAGTGAGCGGGGTGTCGCCGATGAGGTAGCCGACCCAGGCGTAGATGGGGCCGAGGCCCACGACGATGACGATCGCGGGGATGGTCAGCGGCAGCAGGCAGACGAACTCCAGGAGGCGGTGCAGCCGCGGCAGGCGCAGTTGCACCAGCACCATGGTGGGGAGCAGCAGCACCAGCATTCCCACCACGGTCAGGGCGGCCAGCTGCAGCGATGTGGCGATGGCCGTCAGCAGCTGGCGGTCCTCGCCGATCGCCAGCCACGCCTCGGCGGTGCGCCCGTCTGGACCGCGCGTCGAGAACTCCAGCATGGCCAGCAGGGGAAACAGCAGGTAGGCGCCGATGACCAGCAGGATGGTCCAGCGCAGCAGGGCGGTCCCGCCGCGGCGCCGTCGGGCGGGGGCGGCCCCGTCGGGCTGTGCGGGAGCCGGGGTCGGGGTCAGCGCAGCCATCGTGCGGTCCGCCTTTGCAGCAGTGCGTACAGGGACATGACAACGGCGACGACCACGACCATCCCGAACGCCAGGGCGTAGCCGATGTCGGCCTGGCCGAGGATGACCTCGCTGGTCAGCGCGTTGCGGATCTGCAGCGTCACGATCGGCCCGCCCTGGGACACCAGCGCCGCCGCCGTGGCGAAGGAGGAGAAGGCGTTGGCGAAGAGCAGCAGGAACGATCCGGCGAACGCGGGGGCGAGGATGGGGCCGGCGACGTAGCGCCAGTAGTGCCAGGCGGAGCCGCCGAGGCTCTCGTTGGCCTCGCGCCACTGTTTGCGCAGGCCATCGAGGGCCGGGAGGAAGACGATGGTCATCAGTGGGATCTGGAAGTAGCAGTAGACCAGCACGAGTCCGGGCATGTCATAGAGCCAGTTGCCGGCGGCGAACAGGTCGAGGCCGAGGACGTCGCGCAGGATCAGGGTGAGCCACCCCTGCAGGCCGACGGTGGCCAGGAACGCGAAGGCCAACATGACGCCGCCGAACTGGGCGAGGACGCCGGAGAAGGCGGTCACGACGCGGCGCAGCCGACTCTCGGCTCCGGCGCTTCCGGCCCCGGAGGAGATGGCCCAGCTGAGCAGGGCGCCGGCGATCGCGCCGATCAGGGCGGTAATCAGGGACAGCCAGACCGAGCGGCCGAAGGCCGCCAGGTGCACCGATCCGGTGACCGCCGCGACGTTCTCCAGCGAGAACGTGCCGTCAGCGCCGGTGAGGGCGCCGGAGACGACGATCCCGGTGGGCCACAGCAGGAAGACCGCGACGAAGGCGAAGAAGGGCACCGCTCCGGCGTAGTCGCGTGCGGTGCGCAGCCAGGTCGCGGCCCGGCTGCGGGTGCGCGCGGGGCCGGGTGGTTCCGGTGCCCCCGCGTGCGGAGGGTCGTTGAGGGTACTCAATGGGTCTCTTCGTTTCTCGTTCACCTGGGCATCGGGACGGAGGATCTGCTCCGGCCGTGCGGGGTCGGGGGGAGAGGGTTTCGGTCTCCCGTGGCCTGGGGCGGGCGACGCGGATTCGCCTGAGGCGGATCAGCCCCCGCTGGAGGCGGCGGCGCCCGCGGGTCGGTCGCCCTTCGCTTCCAGGGCCAGCCTCTGGACCAGGGCGCATCGTCGCGTGGCGGAGGGGACGTCCCCGTGGTCGACGGGGGCGGACTCCGATGCGGCGCCGATCCGGTGGGATGGCTGCGGACCGACACCGCATCAGGGGCTGCTGCGCGGTGGCACCGCCTCACGGGTGGTCGGCGATGGCTAGGAGACCGCCGCGGCCCACTTCTCGCCGAGAATGCCGTTGGCCTTCTCGATCTGCTTCTCGGTCAGTTCGACCGGGTCGCCCTGTGCGGGGGGCAGCTTCGCGCTGGCGCCCTTGTCCAGGGTCCCGGCCTTGTCCATGGCGTCCATCCGCACCGCGCGGGCGAAGCCGTTGAGGTAGATGTTCTGTCCCTCGTCGGAGTAGACGAACTCCTGCCACAGGCGAGCCGCCGCCGGGTTGGGGGCGTCGGTGTTGATCGCCTGGTAGTAGTACGAGCTGACGACCGCGTCCTTGGGGATGACGACCTTCCAGTCGGCCTTGTCCTTGAGCTCGATGGTCTGCTGGGCGTTGGTGTAGTCCCAGTCGATGACCACCGGGGTCTCCCCGGAGGCGATGGTGGCGGGGGTCGGGTCGACCGGCAGGAAGTTGCCCGCCTTGTTCAGCTTCTTGAAGAACTCGACGCCCGGTTCGATGTCGTCGGCGCTGCCGCCGTTGGCCAGTGCGGCCATGACCACGCCGGAGAACGCGGCTCCGGCCTGGGTGGGGTCGCCGTTGAGGGCGACCTTGCCCTTGTAGTCGTCGCCGAGCAGGTCGGTGAGGCTCGTGGGCTCGGGCACCTCGTCCGCGTTGTAGCCGATCGACATGTAGCCGGTGTAGTCGGCGAGGTAGCGGCCGTCGGCGTCCCTGAGGTTGTCCGGGATGTCGTCCCAGTTCCCGACCTTGTAGGACGCGAAGTGCTTGTCGGCGTTGGCCAGGGCCACCGCCTGTCCCAGGTCGAAAACGTCGGGGGCGCGGTCGGTGCCCGCGTTCTGCTCGGCGGCGTTGATCTCCTCCTGGCTGGAGGAGTCGGGCGAGGCCGAGTTGACGGTGATCCCGTACTTCTCCTCGAAGGTGGAGATCATCTCGCCGTAGTTGGCCCAGTCGGGGGGCAGGGCGATGACGTTGAGCTCGCCCTCTTCTTTGGCCGCCTTGATGAGCGCGTCCATACCGCCGAAGTCCTCGGCCGACGTCGCGGTGGCGGCCTTGCCGCGGTCGCCGTCCTCGGCGGGGGTGGGCGGGGCGCCGCACGCCGAGAGCAGGAGCACTCCGGCGACGCCGAGGGCGGTCGTCGCGCTGAGCAGGTTCCGCTGGGTCGATGGTCGGGTGAAATCGTTGGCCACTGCGCGTCCTTTACATCCGGGGATGGGGGGATACCCGGGGGAGTTCGGTCATGGGAAACGATGAATGACAGGTGGAAGTGCGGGGGGAGACGACCGTCGGGCGGTCGGCGCGGGCAAGCCATCACGATGCCAGGTCAAATGTGGTGAAACGGTAACAATTCCGGGAACACGAATCCGACAATTCCGAAAAATCGGACAAACTATTTGAATGCCCCAGTTCTCCACCGCTCCAACCAGCAGTAATCACTTTCCATGACGCAAACGCCACAGAATGCCCACGCCCGGCATAGCTTGCGATATTCGCCGATCACCGGTTAGCTCAAGACGCTCACACCTTGAAGCTCCATCCCCAGATTCCACGTCCGTCCCCGACCGAAACCCCCGACCGAAAATCCCGCCCAGGTTCTCCCCCGCCGCCGGGCGCCACTCCCCCGAACCGCCCCGAACGCCCCCACCTGCACCCACGATGAGCACCCCCATGCCCACTGAGCAGCGCCAATCCCTCCGGGCGCGGCTGATCGCCCTGTCCCTCCTGCCCAGCGCCGCCCTGCTCGCACTGTGGGCCGTCTTCACCACCGTCCTCGTCCAGGACATGCTCGAACTGCGCGCCACCGCCACCTTCACCGAAGACGTGGGTACCCCGGTCCTCGACGTCATCGCCGAGCTGCAGACCGAGCGCCGCTACACCATGGAGTACATCGCGGGGGCCCGCGCCGAGAGCCGGACGCCCCGCTACGACACCATGGCGCGCATCCGCACCCAGACGAACGAGACCATCGACGCATTCCGCGCCTCCGTCGACGAGGACGCCCCCGCCCCGGCCGGAGCACGTGTCGAACGCTTCAACACGACCCTCGACGGGCTCAACGAGCACCGCACCACCCTGGACGAGGACCCTCCCGGCCGCGCCGAGGCCGCCGGCTACTACGACGACGCCATCGAACAGGCCCTGCGCATCTGGGACGCCCAAGCCGAACTCGTCGAGGGCCACCTCGCCCACAACACGCACAGCCTCACCTCCCTGCTGCGCGCCCGCGAGCACCTGGCGCGCGAGGACGCCCTGCTCACCTACGCCCACGCCGCGGAGAAGTGGACCACCGACGACCACGCCGCGTTCGCCTCCGCCGTCGGTGCCCAGCGCTACCTGTACTCCCAGATCACCCCCGACCTCAGTGACAGCGAACGCGCGATCTTCGACGACCTGGCCGACAGCGCGTTCTTCCGCACCGTGCGGTCCCTGGAGGACAAGGTCGTCGCCACCGCCCCGGAGCGCACCGCCCCGGTCCCGGTCAACGGCCAGTCCTGGAAGGGCGCCAAGGAGGCCGTGGACATCGACTTCCAGCGGGTCGAGGAGAACCGCACCGAAGCCGTCCTCAGCGACATCCGCGGCGGTGCCGCCTCGCTGCTGTGGCGGGCCATCGCCCTGAGCACGGTGTCCCTCATCGCCGTCCTCGCCTCGCTCCTGCTCTCGCTGCGCTTCACCCGACGCCTCGCCTTCCGCATGCAGAGCCTGCGCGAGGCCACCCTCGACTACGCCGACAGCCGGCTGCCGACCATCACCACCCGGCTGCGCGCCGGACAGCCGGTCGACGTCGAGGCCGAGGCCCCCGACATCCCCGTGCTGAAGAACGACGAGATCGGGCAGGTCACCGAGGCGTTCAACACCGCCCAGCACGCCGCCGTCACCGCCGCGGTCGAGGAGAGCCGACTGCGCGGCGGCGTCCGCAACCTGTTCCGCAACGTCGCCCGCCGCACCCAGACCCTCGTGCACCGCCAGCTGGGCCTGCTGGACACCCTGGAACACTCCGAGACCGACCCCGATGTCCTGGAATCGCTGTTCCGGATCGACCACCTCAGCACCCAGCTGCGGCGCAACGCCGAGAACCTGATGCTGCTGACAGGCGGCACCACCACCCGCCACACCCGCCCGGCCGACCCCGTCCCCCTCCAGGACACCGCGCGGGCCGCCTCCAGTGAGATCGAGGACTACCAGCGCGTCCGGCTGCTGCCCATTCCCAACGTGGCCCTGCAGGGGGAGGCCGGACGCGACCTCGTCCGGCTCCTCGCCGAGCTCCTGGAGAACGCCTCCTCCTTCTCTCCACCGCACACCAGCGTCACCGTGCGCGGCGAGTCCCTCGCCAACGGGGCCTACGCCCTGGAGGTCGAGGACCGCGGACTCGGCATGCCGCCGGACCGCTACGCCCGCGCCAATGAGCTCCTCGCCGCACCCCCGGACTTCGACCTGGCCGACATGCGCGAGGACTCCCAGCTCGGGCTGTTCGTCATCGCGACCATCGCCGACCGACACGGCCTGAAGGTCACGCTGCGGCCCTCCCCCTACAACGGGACGCAGGCCATCGTCGTGCTGCCGCCGCAGGTCATCGCCGACAGCGAGGCGGGGGCCAACCAGCACGCCGATGCCACCCCGTCCCCCGGACCAGACACGGCCCCGACGGCAACGACGCGGGCCGACGGCCCTCGGCGAGGACGCGCTGAAACGAGCACCGCCACCGACCAGCCATCGCCCACGACCGACCCCACACGGCCGTCGACACCCTCCGCATCACCGGCACTCTCCCCCGTCCCCGAGGCTTCGGGAACTTCCACGACCTTGGACACCGCGACCGCGGACCACACGCCGCCCCCTGCCGCCCCCACCGGCGACACCTACAAGGGGCTGCCACGGCGCATCCGCACGTCCCGGCGCCAAGGCCACTCCCTCCCCGCTCCATCGACCGAGGCACCGACGACCGAGGCAGCGGACGCGACGCGTCCGCTGGAGGAGATCCGCGACATGATGAGCGCCCTCCAAACGGGTACCCGTGAGGGCAGGCGCTCTGACCGCGGAACCGGAGACGACATGAACAACACCGAGGAGAGTCGATGAACGAGGCGACCACCACTCCACCGACCGCGTCCACGCACCTGGACTGGCTGCTGACCGATCTGGTGAAGCGGGTCGCGGGTGCCCGCGAGGCGGTCCTGGTCTCCGCCGATGGGCTGTTGCTCTCCGGATCCGCCGACATCGACCGCGACCGCGCTGAACGCGTCGCCGCGATCACCTCCGGCTTTTCCAGCCTGGCCAAGGGAGCGCGCAAGCAGCTGGGGGCGGAGGAGGTCCGTCAGACCATCGTGGAGATGGACAGCGTCTTCCTCTTCGTGCTGGCCGCCGGGTACGGCGCGCACCTGAGCCTGGTCGCCGACTCCAACTGCGACATCGGGCAGGTCGCCTACGAGATCAACCGGCTCGTCCGCCAGGTCGGCCCCTACCTGTCCGCGCTGCCCCGTTCATCGGGTCTCCGACCGGGAGCGGCTGAGAACGACCTGGGTGCGTGAACGCCATGGAGGTGGATGACAACGGCCCGGCGGCCGCCGACGACGGGCGGCTGATCAGGCCCTTCTCACTGACCGGAGGCCGTACCCGCCCCTCCCGCTCCGACTTCGCCATGACCTCCCAGGTGGTCGCGGTCCCCGCGATGGAACCCGCCGAGCTGGAGCCGGAACACCTGTCGATCATGCGCGAGTGCGCGCGCCCCGTCTCGGTCGCCGAGATCGCCGCGCACACCGACCTGCCGCTCGGGGTCCTGCGAATCCTCATATCCGACCTGCTCGACCGCGGGCACGTCATGGTGCACGTCTCGCCGTGGCAGCTGCACCGGCCCGATGCTGAGACTCTGCGATCCGTCATCGAGCGCATCCGCGCGCTGTGAAGGGGGACACATCATGTCCGACAACGGGGGAATCGTTCCCGACACCCTGAAGATCCTCGTCGCTGGCGGCTTCGGAGCCGGTAAGACCACGCTCGTGGCCGCGCTCAGCGAGGTCGAGTCGCTGCACACCGAGGAGGTGATGACCGAGGAGAGCATCGGTGTCGACGATCTCCAGGGGGTCGAGGCCAAGAACACGACCACGGTCGCGCTCGACTTCGGGCGGATCACGCTGGACGAGCGCACCGTCATCTACATGTTCGGCACCCCCGGGCAGGGGCGCTTCGCCTTCATGTGGGACGAACTGGCGGAGGGGGCCCTAGGCGCGATCGTGCTGGCCGACACGCGGCGACTGGCGGACTGCTTCGAGTCGATCGACTTCTGCGAGCAGCGACAGCTGCCGTTCGTGGTGGCGGTGAACTGCTTCGACGGGCACAAGTCCCATACGCCCGACGACGTGCGGGTCGCCTTGGACCTGGACGGCAACGTGCCGGTGATGCTCTGCGACGCGAGGGAGCGCGAGTCGGTCAAGGGTGTGATGGTCGACCTGGTATCCCACGTGCTGGAACTGGAGCTGTCCGGCGCCTGAGAGGGAAGGGCCCGGGCGGCCGCCCGGTGCCCCCCATGGCTAGTCAGTAGATGGACCACGTGGCCACTTTTACATTGTAGATTCATCCCTGTTGGCCGGAGTCCCCGGCCAACAGGGGTTTCTCTGTGTATCCGAGAAGCCCGCATGTCACGGGCGCGTGGTGGGATGGGCGTCAGCCCGGGCCACCGGCCCGGTAAGGTCGCGGTTCGGGGCGCGGCCGAGACGTCGGTCGGGGCCTCAGGTGCCATGGAGATCAAGGGGGAGACCGAGGTGCTGGTCCTGCACGGGCTCTGGGAGAGTGCGGCCGGCGACGGGACGGCGGATGGCGCCGGTTCCCTGGTCCTGTGGGGCGAGGACGCCACGCTCCCCGCCCGGACGGTCTCCCGGGCGACTATCCGGCCCCACCCCTATGCGGCGGCAGAGGCCAGACTGCGGGCGGCGATCACCTCGCTAACCGGGGCGCCCGACGCCAGAGCGGCATCGGCGGCGGAGGTGGACCTCCTTCTCCCCGGTTCACCCACACACCCCCTCCCCTCCCCCGCGCTCGGTCCGGTCGCCAGCGCGCCCACGGTCTCCGCGCCCCGACTCCGACGGTGGCGGATCGCGGGCGTGCGTATTCCCCCGGCCACGGCAGCGAGGATGCTCACCGGGCTGATGAGGGCGTCGAAGGCCCACACAGGCTCCCCCACGGCCCAGAGCATGGGCGACCTCGCCCTCGGCCCTGGGCTGCACCATCTCATCGCGGTGCACGAGTTCGCGGCGCGTCTCGCTTCCGAAGGCCGGGTCCTCCCCCGGATCATCGGTGACCCGCCCCGCGCCCGGTGGCGGCCGGTGCTCTCCGGGCCTGGCACGCGGCACCTCACCGCCCTCATCGGCGCGCTCCCGCCGGTCGCCCGCGCGCATCTGGACCCCGAGGGGACAGGGGCGGGAGAGCTGGTCCTCGCCGCTCTGCACGACCTGCTGGACGCCACCGCACGCGATCGGCTCGGCTCGCTCGGGCCCGGCCAGCGGCGCGGGCGCTCAGCGCTGACGACGGCGCTGACGAACCAGGACGGCGCATATCAGCCAGCCGCGGAAACCGCGGCGCTCGCGGCACAGCTGCGGGATTGGCACCACGCCGCTCAACGGCCGCGCGGCCGCGCGCGGCTCCTGTTCCGGCTGATCGAACCGGAACGGAACGACAGCGAGGAGGCCGCGGCACCGAAGAGCGGCGCGTCCCAGGACGACAGCGACGCCGGCACGGGTGCGGTCTCCGGTCGACCCGCACCCGGCGGCGAGGTGTGGCGCGTGGAGTTCTGGGTGCAGTCCGACGCCGACCCGAGCCTGCAGCTGTCGCTCGCCGACCTGTGGCTGGGCGAGGGCAGCACGTGGCTCCCCGATGACGTCGAATCCACTGTCCTGCGCGACCTGTCCCGGGCGGCACGGCACTACCCTGCGGTACACAGCGCACTGCGCGAGCTCGCGCCGTCCGCGATCACCATGGGGACCGGCGGCGCCTACGCCTTCATCCGCGATGTCGCCCCTCGCCTGAGCGCGGCCGGATTCGCCGTCGTGCTGCCAGAGTGGACGGGACGCGGGGCGCTCGGGCTCAGGTTGACCGCCCGGGAGCAGCAGCCATCCCCCGGCCGCGGCGGGATCAGCCCCACCGACCTGGTGGACTTCTCCTTCGATGCGGTACTCGGCGACGAAACCGTGGACCTCGAGGAGCTCGCCCAGCTCGCCCGCCTCAAGCAGCCGCTGATCCGACTGCGCGGCCGCTGGGTGGAAGTCGACCCGGCGCATCTGCGCACCGCGTTGGACTTCCTGCGCCGCCGGGGCAACGGCACCATGCGCCGCGACGAGGCGCTGCGCGCGGCAATGGCGCCGGACGCGGCGCCGCTGCCGGTCACCGATGTCGATGCCGACGGCGCGCTCGGTGCCCTGCTCAGCGGGGCGACGGAGCAGCGGCTCACCCCGATGTCCACGCCCGCCGACTTCGACGGGTCGCTCCGCCCCTACCAGCAGCGCGGCGCCGCCTGGCTGCGCTTCCTCGGCTCCCTCGGCCTGGGCGCGATCCTCGCCGACGACATGGGGCTGGGTAAGACCGTGCAGCTGCTGGCCCTGCTCACCCAGGAGAGGGCGGAGGAGACGACCAGCGAGACGCCGGCGCCCGGCCCGACACTGCTTATCTGTCCGGTGTCGCTGGTCGGCAACTGGCAGCGGGAAGCCGCACGCTTCGCACCGGATCTTCGGGTGCACATCCACCACGATCCGAGCCGACCGCACGGGAACGCGCTGGCCCGGATCGTCGGTGTCTCCGATCTGATCGTGACCACCTACGGTGTGGTGCTGCGCGACGCCGACGAGCTGGCCGCGATGCCGTGGCATCGCGTGGTGTGCGACGAGGCGCAGGCGATCAAGAACAGCGGGACCCGGCAGGCGCGGGCGGTGCGCGGCCTGAACGCCGACTGCCGGATCGCGTTGACGGGTACTCCGGTGGAGAACAATCTCGGCGAGCTGTGGTCGATCATGGAGTTCGCAAATCCGGGCCTGCTGGGCTCGGAGGCGGCGTTTCGGCAGGGGATCGCCGGTCGGGTGGAGCGCGAGGCGTCCGAGGCGGGATCCGTCGGTGGAGGTGAGAGCACCGCGCTGCTGAAGCGGATGACCGGACCGTTCATCCTGCGGCGGCTCAAGACCGACCGGTCGATCATCTCGGACCTGCCCGAGAAGCACGAGATGCGCACGTGGTGCACGCTCACGCCCGAGCAGGCGTCGCTGTACAAGGCGGCGGTCGACGATATGACCGAGCGGATCGACGGCGCGGACGGCATCCAGCGCAAGGGGCTGGTGCTGGCGACGATGGCGCGGCTCAAGCAGATCTGCAACCATCCGGCGCAGTTCCTCGGCGACGGGTCGGAACTGGCCGGGCGTTCGGGAAAGCTGGAGCGGTTGGCGGGGCTGCTGTCGGAGGCGCTGGCCGAGGGGGACAAGGCGCTGTGTTTCACGCAGTACACGGCGCTGGGCGACCGGTGGTCGCCCTACCTGGCGGCGCGGTTGGGCCGGGAGGTGCTGTGGCTCCACGGCGGCACGCCGCGTGCCCGGCGGGAGGAGATGATGGAGCGCTTCCAGACCTCCACCGAGCCGATGGTGTTCCTGCTGTCGCTGAAGGCGGCCGGTACCGGGTTGAACCTGACGGCGGCCAACCAGGTCGTGCACATCGACCGGTGGTGGAATCCGGCGGTGGAGGACCAGGCCACCGACCGCGCCTTCCGAATCGGGCAGCGGCGTGACGTGCAGGTGCGCAAGCTGGTCTGCGTCGGGACGCTGGAGGAGCGTGTGGACGAGATGATCGAGCGCAAGAAGGCGCTGGCTCAGGGCGTGATCGCCACAGGTGAGGACTGGCTGACCGAGCTGTCTACCGAGCAGCTGCGCGAGGTGATCCGGCTGGCTCCGGAGGCGGTGGCCCGATGAGCAGGGGCGATGGGGAACTCGGCCGTACCGGCGGAGCCGGTGGAGGCCGGTCGTGGTGGTCGAACCGGTTCGTCGAGGCCGTGGAGTCCGGCGCCGAGGCCGGACGGCTGGAACGCGGACGCGGCTACGCGGCCCGGGGCGCGGTGCGGGACGTCAAGGTCGCGCCGGGCGAGGTGCTGGCGAAGGTGCAGGGGTCGCGTGCCCGTCCGTACCGGGTCAGCCTGATCCTGCCGACGCTGGATGAGGAGCGGTGGTCGACGGTGATCGCGGCGCTGGCCGGGCAACCGCTGTTCCGCGCCCGGCTGCTGGCGGGCGACCTGCCACCGGAGGTCGAGCGGGTCTTCGAGATCCTCGGAATCGCCATGTTCCCGCGTGGGCTGGGCAACCTGACGTTGACGTGCTGCTGCCCCGACTGGGGCTACCCGTGCAAGCATGTGGCGGCGGCGCTGTACGTGCTGGCCGATTCGCTGGATTCCGACCCGTTCCTGCTGCTGGCCTGGCTCGGCAAGGAACGCGGCGCGTTCCTCTCCGAGCTGCGCCGGCACGCGCACGCGGCCGTGACACCGGAGGGTCGATCGGACGCGGGGACTGCCCCCTTCGAGGATCTCGCCTGCCCCACGCATCCGGCTCTGCCTCCGCTTCCGGAAACCGCCACTGACTTCTGGTCCGCACCAGAGCTGCCCGCGCGGCCGATGCGCCAGGGGCCGCCACAGCCGGTCGTCCTCACGACGGACCCGCCGGGTGACGACGAGAGGGCGCTGGCACGCGAGCTGGAACCGCTCTACGAGCGGTTGATCGCCCCTGAGAACCCGTAGGGAGGGTTCACCGCTTCACCGTGCCGTTTCCCGAGCGGGCGGCAAGGGATCGGAGGAGGTCCACGGCCTGAGGACCGTCGTCGTGGGAGACGAAGAGGTGGTCGTGGTAGTAGCCGGCGATAACGTTGCACGACATGTCGGCCTCTGCCAGGACGCTGGACACCGCGGCGGTGAGGCCGACGGCATCCAGGGCGGAGTGGATGCGCAGCGTGACCCACGCGGCCACGTAGTCGTACGGCAGGCCCGCCGCGTCGGCCTCCTCCTGGGCACAGACGATGGTGAGGGCTTCGTCCTCGGCAACGGTGACGACCGGGTGGAGGCCCTCGGGAACCCGCTCGGCGTGGGTGAAGACGTAGCGACCGGGGCGAAGTTCAGGTTCCATGCCGGTCAGCAGGCGCGTGAGGTCGCGCTCGGAGGTGCTCAAGAGATCCTCTTCTGTCATTCCTCGTGATCACGCGTACGCACGTCACGCGGTCCGGCCCGGGGGGCGTCCAGCGCAGGGGGCGACGGCAGATTCCGTATCGGCCGCACACCCACGCGTTTCCGGGCTGGTCTCCGCGCTAGGCGCTCGCGGGGCGGATGCGAAAGACCTGCAGGCGGCGGTCGTAGTACTTGTCGGTCTCACCGACCCATTCCATGCCGAGCCGCCGGGCGGTGGCGATGGCCCGGTCGTTGTCGGGGCGGGCGACGGCGAAGAGTTCCTCGATGCCCTGGTCGAACGCCCACGCGATGATCGCCTGGCTGGCCTCGGTGGCGTAACCGTTGCCCCAGGCATCGGGGCGGAGCTGCCAGCTGAGCTCGAAATCCTCGTCATAGGGCGGCAGCTGTCGCAGGGAGAGTCCGCCGATGAGTTCTCCATCGTCGGCACGGACGATCGCCCAGCGGCCCGCGGGCGGAATGAGGTTGGGCTGGGCCTCGATCCAGGCGTGCAGAACCGACCGCATCGCGGCGGAGTCGCGCACGGCATGCATCTGGGGGGTCAGCCACCGGGCGACTTCCTCGGCACCGTAGATGCCCAAGGCAGCATCCGCGTCGGAGATATCCCAGTCGCGGATGATGAGGCGTTCGGTGCGTACTTCAGCGGTCATGTCCCGAATCGTAACCGCACGCGGATCGATCCAAACGGTTGGGCGCCAGGGTCACTGGCTGCACCCGCGCCTCAGGTGCCGCTCACTCTCATCCGTTCCTCTGGCTGAGGTGTCGTCGGCCCCAGAACGCACGCGGGGGCCGCCCGGTTCCCCGGACGGCCCCCACCGCAAGACTTATGAGTAACGCAAGGCAGGCTTAGAGGCCCTGGACGTTCTCCGCCTGCGGGCCCTTCGGGCCCTGGGTGATGTCGAACTCGACACGCTGGTTCTCTTCCAGGTTACGGAAGCCGTTGCCGAGAATGTTGCTGTAGTGCACGAAAACGTCGGGGCCACCGGCGTCCTGCTGGATGAAACCATAGCCCTTTTCGCCGTTGAACCACTTGACGGTTCCCTGCGACATGCGCGATCTCCTACCTTCTGAAGATCAGTTCCAGACCCGCACTTTGCGGTTCTGCAGGTGCTGCGAACCTTCTCCTTCAGAAAAGAAAAACGCCCGCTTGTCAAAAACTCCGCGGGCGATCACATGCGATCAGGCGAAATCAAGACTGCAACCTGGTTGTGACGTTACCACACCAGCCCCTCGCGCGTCATGTGAGCGTGGTCACCACCGCCGTGCTGCCGTCCCCAGGAGGTGATGGCGGGCCATCAGCCGCCAGGAGTGCCAGAATGAAGGGAGAGACACCGTCATCGGCAGCGTGTTCGCAGAAGAGGGATGAGCCGCCCATGTCCACCGCACCGAGCGAGGACCCGCGCCAGGACGACCCTCGGGTCGAGGATCCTCAGCGCGAGGCCGTCGGTATCCCCGCCATCGTGAACAGCCTGCGGGTCGTCGGTGAGCAGTCCGGGGCCAAGCGCGGCCTGCTCACCCTCGTCAGCGTCAACCAGAAGCAGGGGTTCGACTGCCCCGGCTGCGCGTGGCCTGAGCCCGACCACCGCCACCCGGCGGAGTTCTGCGAGAACGGCGCCAAAGCGGTCGCGGAGGAGTCCACCCGCCGCGCGGTCACGCGGGAGTTCTTCGCCCGCCACACGGTCGCCGACCTCGCTGAGCGATCCGGCTACTGGCTGGGCCAGCAGGGCCGCCTCACCGAACCCATGTACCTGGCTGACGGCGCCGACCACTACGAGCCGATCGGATGGGACGAGGCCCTCGGGCTGGTCGCCGACGAGCTCGGCGCGCTGGACTCTCCCGACGGGGCCGCCTTCTATACCTCCGGGCGCACGAGCAACGAGGCGGCGTTCCTCTATCAGCTCTTCGCCCGCCGGTTCGGCACCAACAACCTGCCGGACTGCTCGAACATGTGCCACGAGTCCTCGGGCTTCGCGCTGACCGAGACGCTCGGCATCGGCAAGGGCAGCGTGCTCCTGGACGACATCTATCAGGCCGATCTGATCATCGTCGCGGGTCAGAACCCGGGCAGCAACCACCCGCGCATGCTCACCGCACTGGAGAAGGCGAAGCGGGCGGGCGCGCGGATCATGACGGTCAACCCGCTGCCGGAAGCCGGGATGCAGCGGTTCAAGAACCCGCAGGCCGCCCGCGGCCTGATCGGGCGCGGCACCCAGCTCACCGACCACTTCCTGCAGATCCGGGTGGGCGGGGACCTCGCGCTGTTCAGCGCTTTCAACCGCCTGCTGCTGCAGATCGCCGAGCAGGGCGTCGGGAGCGAACGTGCCGGCGGCACGGACGTGATCGACCGGACGTTCATCGCGGATCACACCCACGGCTTCGAGGAGTTCGCCGAGCGGCTGCTGGAGGCGGACGAGGAGACCTTCTGGGCCGACGTGTCCCGGGCCTCCGGGCTGTCGCGGGAGCAGATCGACGAGGCACTGGCCATGGTGCTGGCGTCGAAGCGCATCGTGGTGTGCTGGGCGATGGGCCTCACCCAGCACAAGCACGCGGTCCCCACCATCCGCGAGATCGTGAACTTCCTGCTGCTGCGCGGCAACGTGGGACGCCCCGGCGCCGGGGTGTGCCCGGTGCGCGGGCACAGCAACGTCCAGGGCGACCGCACCATGGGGATCTTCGAGCGCCCCGCCCCGGAGTTCCTGGACGCGCTGGCCAAGGAGTTCGACTTCGAGCCGCCGCGCGAGCCCGGGTTCGACACGGTGGACACCATCCGCGCGATGCGGGATGGGCAGGTGAAGGTGTTCTTCGCTGTGGGCGGCAACTTCGTGTCGGCCACGCCGGACACGCACGTCACCGAGGACGCGATGCGGCGCTGTCGGCTGACCGTGCACGTGTCAACCAAGCTCAACCGCTCGCACGTCATCACCGGCACGCGTGCGCTGATTCTGCCCACGCTGGGCCGCACCGACAGAGACGCGCAGAAGGGTGGGGACCAGTTCGTGACCGTCGAGGACTCGATGGGCATGGTGCACGCCTCCCGGGGCAAGGTGGCCCCGCTGTCTGCGGAGATGCGCTCTGAGGTCGCGATCATCTGCGGCCTGGCCCGCCGCGTCCTGGGAGCGGACGACGCGGTCCCGTGGGAGGACTTCACCGCCGCCTACGACCGCATCCGCGACCGAATCGAACACGTGGTCCCGGGCTTCGACAGCTTCAACGAGCGAGCCCGCCACCCGGGCGGCTTCGCCCTCCCCCACGCGCCCCGCGATGAGCGCGAGTTCCCGACAGCCACCGGCAAGGCCAACTTCAGCGTCAACCCCATCACCGCCCCGGAGGTCCCGGAGGGACGGCTGCTGCTCCAGACCCTGCGCTCGCACGACCAGTTCAACACCACGATCTACGGACTCGACGACCGCTACCGCGGCATCCTCGACGGCCGACGGGTAGTGCTCATCAACCCCGATGACTGCGCCGAACTCGGCGTCACGGGCGGCCAGTACGTCGACGTGGTCAGCGAGTGGGAGGACGGCATCGACCGCCGCGCCCCCCACTTCAAGGTCGTCGAATACCCCACGACCAGGGGATGCGCGGCCGCCTACTACCCGGAGACCAACGTGCTAGTCCCACTGGACTCCACCGCCGATGTCTCCAACACACCGACATCCAAGTCCATTGTGGTCCGCTTGGAACCCGATTCCGGACACTAGGCCGCGAGACCCGGAACCTCGTGCTCGGCGGCGTCCTCATCGGCGCTGAGCCAGCTAGAGTCAGCAACTGCCGGGTCCTGCCCGGCGATCAACCGCTCGTAGCGGTTGGCGAGGAACGCCAGTCCCCTGCTGAAGGAGCTCGGCACCTCGTGCCCATAGATACGCCGCGTAGTCGTCACGAAGTCGTAACCGACCCACCGGGAGACCTCATTGATCGGGGTAGCGCCCGCCAGGAGGTCGCTCACCCACGCGTGGCGAAGGTCGTGTGGCCGCATCGTCGGAGGCAGGTCCGTCTGCAGCGCACCCCGCGCGAAGCCCCGGCGACCCGAAGGTCACCTCATCCTCCGCTCCCCTGGCACTCCTCGCTGTCCCCACCGCTACGGCACTGGCCGCCGGGGCCGGTGTACTCATCACCGTGCCCAGGGGCCGGACTCTCGGGCCGGTGCGTCGCTACCGCGCCGCCCACCACAACGACCACCAGCGCCATCGCGACCAGGACCTGGGTGACCCCCGCGATCCGCCACCGCCCCCGGAAGAACAGGACGGCGGCGCCCGCCGCGAGCAGGCCCAGGACACCGAGGGCGATCAGGGCGCTGTCCTGCCGCGTCAACCCCTCGGAACCCGAGCCCCCGGCGGCACCGTTCAGCGCTTCGCCCAAACCGGCAATGAGGGCGATGTACCCGATCACCACCACGGCGCCGGCTTCCAAGAGGAACATGAGGACAGCTACCAGCAGGTCGGCGCCCCAGGAAGGACGTGATCGGGTCGTAGTGGGGACCGATGGGGAGTTCGTGGTCATGGGACGATACTTCCAGGGCGCCAGCGCCGGGGCCTGAGTACGGATACTCAGGCGCACCGACCATTGGGGCCGTGCTCCGGTATCCGGGACGGCCGGTTGGAAGACTCGCGGACCCGGCGACCTCATCGTGCAGGTCCTGGTCGCCTTCGCCCACGACGACATGGGCCTGACCGCCCCTTGGCCGGCCAACGCCCCCGCACCGGAGACAGGGCAGCCCCGCTCGCCGCCGCTATGCGGCGGGACTGGTCGGCGTGAGCACTCCCAGCCGTTCTTCGACGGCCGCCGCCGCGTCCAGGCACACGTCCTCGCGGTAGGGGCGACCGATCAGCTGCACGCCGGTGGGCAGCCCCGCGGCGAGCCCGGTCGGCACCGCCACCGCCGGGACTCCGACGAAGCTCGTCGCGGAGCACAGCCGCATGGCCGTACTCACGCGTTCGTGCCCGGCTTCGTCGCGGGACTCCAGGCCGGGCGGGACGGGCGGCTCGGTGAACACCGGGCCGAGCACGAGCGGGTACTCGTCGAGGAACCGCGCCCAGGCCCGCCGGAGGCTGAGGTGCACGCCGGTCAGGCGCTGGTACTCGGCCGCGTCCACCGGCCCCTCCTTGGCCGTCGACATCTCGATGTAGCGGTGTCCGCCCTCGCCGAGCAGCGTCTTCACCACCGGCCAGGACGGGGCGAACTCGGTCATCAGCATGCTGCCGTAGGCCGCGAGCGCCTCCTCCAGCCGCGGCACGTCGGCCACCTCCTCGACCGCGTAGCCGGCATCCCGCAGCGCGTCGGCCGCTCGGTCCACCGCGCGCCGCACCTCCGGGTGCACGCCCCGGCCGCCCGGGTCGGCGACCACCGCGACGCGCACGGGGTGCTCCAGCGGCGCACCGCGCAGCGGCACCGGCACGGCGCGCGGATCCGCCGGGTCGGCACCCGCCAAGGCCTCGAAGGCGAGCCGCAGGTCCGCGACGGACCGCGCGATGGGCCCGTCCACCACGCACACCTGGGCTCCGAACGGGGGATCCTCCGGGCCCATGCGGTGGTCGGCGGCGAACCGGCCGTAGGTGGGCTTCAGTGCGGCGACCCCGCAGAAGGAGGCCGGGATGCGCACCGAGCCGCCCGCATCGTTGCCGAGTCCAAGGCCCGCCATCCCACAGGCCACCGCCGCCGCGTCGCCCCCACTGGAGCCGCCCGGTGTGCGGCCGGGGTCCCACGGGTTGGCCGTGTCGCCGAAGAGCTCACTGCGGGTGTGCATTCCGGCCAGGGTGAGCGTAGGCATGTTGCTGTGCGCGATGGGAATCGCTCCGGCCGCACGCAGCCGCGCCACGGGCGGCGCGTCGGCCGCCGCCACGGCGTTGGCGAAGTGCGACGCTCCGTGCGTGGTGGGCACGCCTTCGATGGCGATGCTCTCCTTAACGGTGAAGCAGGCCCCGGCGAGCGGCCCCGGGTCCTCGCCCCGGGAGCGCTGGCGGTCCAGTTCGGCCGCTGTTTCGCGGGCTCGGTCAGCCAGCAGCTGGGTGACAGCGTTCACGGCGGGGTCGACCTCGGCGATGCGGGCGAGTTGGCTCTCGACGATCTCCGCAGCCGACGCGCCGCCGCTGCGCACCGCCGCGGCCTGCTCCCCCGCTGTCGCCGACCACCATGTTCCTGTTGTCCGGTCCATGTCTCCATCCGTTTCCGATGCGATTGCATCGCTATACTAGCCCGTACCGATGCAACCGCATCGCAACCGGATGAGGAGGATCTTCATGCCCCGCCAGGTGGACCACGACGGCCGCCGCCGCCAGATCGCCGATGCGGTGTGCCGACTGGCCGACGAACGCGGCGTGGAAGGGGTGACCCTGCGGGACGTCGCCAACCGCGCGGGCGTCTCCATGGGGGCGGTGCAGCGCTGCTTCGGCACCAAGGAGGAGATGCTCGTATTCGCACTCGGCCACATCGGCGAGCGGCTCACCGCCCGGATCCGAGCCCGGACCACCGAAAGCCCGGCGCAGTCGGCGGGAACCGCATTGGGCCACGCGGTCACCGAGATCGCCCTGCTGCGCGAGGAGCACCGCGCCGAGGCCCGCGTCTGGCTCACTTTCGTCGCCCAGGCCGCCGTCAGCCCCTCGCTGGCCGCCGTCCTCAGGTCCAGCTATGCCGACCTGCAGCAGATGCTCACTCGGCTGATCGGCGAGTCCACCGGAACCAACGACCCGCAGGCAGCCGCCCGCGCGCTGATCGCCCTCGCCGACGGCCTGACCGCCCACGTCCTCGTCGGCCATCTCACGCCCGAAACCGCCCTCGACACCCTCGACCACCACCTGAGGACGCTGGTCAACAGCGCACCGGCCTGACCCCGGCCTGGAGGAGGCCTCACACTCGTTCCGGAGACCGTTCCCGAAGGGCGCGCAGGCTTTCGGAGAGCTTCGCCATCTGGTGATCGTCGGCGTCGATCACGGCACCAAGGATCTCCGGCCTCAGACCGATCGGCGTACCCAGCCGATCGAGGGCGTCGCGCGCCGCCTGCCTGTACACGCGCTCACCGGCGTCGACTCCAGTGAAATAGGGCGTGTGCGCCCCGAAGTCGATGGTTGTGGACGCTTCCTCCTCGGCGTAGCGTGCCACCGCCGCACCGACGTCGAGCGTTTCGATCGGGACACGACCAGGAAGGAAGTGGTCGAACGGCCCCGGTTCGGTGTCCGATGCTGTCAAGAGGGTGGCCATGTGCCGGGCGATCACCGGTGAGCAGTGGAAGCCGTCCCGGTAGGTTCCGGTGGCGAACAGCAGGCCTGACACCGGAGTGCGGCCGATGAGCGGATAGGTGTCGAGCGGGACGGGCCGATGGCCGTAGTGGTAGCGCAGCATCTGGGAGAAACCCAGCCGCCGGTCAAACTTGTCCACGGCGAACTGGAGCATGGCCTGGGCGATGCCGAGCCCCGGGCCCTCCGGGGGATCGAGGTGGACGACGCTCGTGGCTCCGATGTACTCGCGTCTGTCCCCTAACGGGACGACATGGATACCGCAGCTTCCTGCACGGAGAGCGGTGCGGACCACGTGGCCGAATCCGGCTCCGCGCTGACGACGCGTTTCGGCCGCAAATCCGGTGCCGAGGAACAGCGGCTGAACCGTACCGGCGGGAAGATGCTCGATACAGCGTTGCGTACCGGTACCCGCAGCGAGCACGACCGCTCCCGCAGCGACCGTCTCCCCCGTCGACAGGCGGACTCCGGTCACCCGACCGTTTGCTTCGACCAGGCCCGCGACGGTGTCATCGCGGATCACGAGCCCGCGACGCCTGACCGCGGTCTCCAGAGAGGCCACAACAGCACGTGCGTCAACCACTCCTTCCCGCTCCAGGTAGATGGCGCGGATGGGGGGTTCGTGCGGGGCGGCCCGCACTTCGTCGAGGTCCTGCGGATCGAGTTCCTGGTGCGGTTCGCTGTACTGCTTCAGGGCGGCGTGAACGGCTTCGAAGTTCTTGGTGGTGTGGGATGTCGACCGCGCGACGAGCAACAGCAGAGTGCCCGGTAGCCACGTCGCCGAAGCGGAACCGTCGCCATCATCGTCGAGACGCTCAAGCCACGCGGGCCAGGCGTCGAGGGCATCGCGGGCGATAGCGAACTTGGCCCGGGAAGCAGGGTGCTCGTCGGTGGCACTCGTGACCTCCGCGAAGCAGTTGAGCATGGCTCCGGCCGCCGTGGTCGCCGCAGTCGGCCGCGCGTTGGGGCCGATCACCACGATGCGCAGGCTGGGGTCGCGGAGCGCGGCCTCGTAGGCGATCGACAGCCCGAGAACGCCGTTGCCGACGATGACCACATCGACAGTCGCCCCTGCCATTGGTGTCCCCCTTTCCCAGGGCATCTCTGCTGGACATGCCCAAACGTATTCATTAACAAACTCTCTGTAATCGACCTCCATGTGGAACGCGAGAGTCGTAGATCAATACCCTGTGTAGTGCCAGCGCTTGTTCCAAGTAGGGCGGGAGAGCCGTGCCGCTGTTCCACACAATGGGTTAGATACGCTGTGCCGTCGCGTTGATGGGAATCGGGAGGGTGCCTTGTCGGTCGATGAACGGCTGCGAGTGCCGATCGGGGAGGCGTCAGGCAGCTGGTCGACGCTTCCGGACTGCCGCCGGGTGCTCGTCGTGGCCCACACGGTGACGTCGATGACCCGCTTGCTCGACATCCTCCCGCTCCTGGAGTCGGATCCGCGTATTCAGATCGTCTTCACGCGTGCTCGGACGTCGAACTTCCGCGAAGGCGTGACCGAATACCTGAACGATCTCGGCGTTGTGGTCGCCCCATGGGAACAGGCCATCGAAGAAGAATTCGATCTCGCGATTTCAGCGAGCTTCGGCGATGACATGCATGCAATCAAAGCGCCTTTGGCTGTCGTTTCCCACGGGGCTGGGTACAATAAACTGATGGAAACCGAAACCGGAAACCGGAAACCGGAAACCGGAAACCGGAAACCGGAAACCGGAAACCGGAAACCGGAAACCGCCACGCCGCAGGGCGTGTTCGGGCTTTCTTCGGCGACCCTGATCCGCAACGGGCAGCTGGTTCCCTCGATGCTCGTGCTCTCGCATCCCGAGCAGCTCGACCGGTTGCGCGAGGCCTGCCCCCAGGCGGTCGATGCGGCCGTCGTCGCGGGCGATCCCACCTATGACCGGATCCTCGAGGGTCGCCGCTGGAGATCGGAGTACCGCAAGTCGCTCGACGTCGGCGAACGCCGCTTGGTTCTGGTCAGCTCGACCTGGGGACCGTCGTCCCTGCTTGGGCGCCGACCTGAGCTGTTGAGCGAGCTGCTGGAGGAACTTCCCGTCGACGAGTACCGCGTCGCCTTCGCCGCCCACCCGAATACCTGGCACGGGCACGGTCCATGGCAGGTTCGGTATTGGCTGGCCTCCTGCGAGCGCGCGGGGCTGCGGGTCCTGCCACCCCGCCACGGCTGGCAGGCCGCCGTGGCGGCGGCCGACCACATCATCGGAGACCACGGGTCGGTGACCTTCTATGGGGCGGCGATCGGCACACACACCATGCTGGGCACATTCCCCGACGAGGAACTCGCGGAAGACTCCCCCATCGCGGAGTTCGGCCGCACCGCGCGTCGGCTCACGCACCGTCGTTCGCTGCTCGACCAGCTAATGGAGGACGCCGCCGTCCACACCCCCGGCCGCTTCGACGCCTCCACGCGGATGCTCAGCTCCCTCCCTGGACAGTCGGGCGACGTCCTGCGCGCCGCCTTCTACCGGCTCCTGGGACTCCCTGAACCCCGCCACCGGGTCCGGATCGTTCCGCCCGAGCGCCCCACGCCGTACGTGCGCACCTGGCCGGACGTGGGCGGATTGGTGCCCCTGGTCGTGTCGGCCGAAGGCGACGACATGGAGGTGCGGGTGGAGCGCCGTCCCGCCGCTCTAGTGAGTGGCGGCCACCGGGTCCTCCAGCGTCCGCACGTGGTCGCCAGCGCGGACGAGCCGGACTCGCACTGGCTCGATTCCGCCGACATTCTGGTGTGCGGCGCTGGTGGATACGAGCCCCGGCATCACGATAATCCCGTTGATCCCTGGGAACGGATTTCGCGGGTTTTTTCCGCCCACCCCAACGCACGGTTCGCTGTCATGACAGCGCCGGGCGAATGCCTCGTCGCAACGCGCGGAAACAAACGTTACCGCCTCAGCTCGGAAACCGATTCGGGTGGGATCGATCCCCTCGTGTTCGCATCCGCGTTCTGGCGTGTCCACACGCACCTTCGTGGGGAGATTGTTTCCAGTTCGGTCAAGGTGGGCGTCGGGCAGCACCAGGTGGTGATGCGGGTCGTCCCGGAAACCCGGGAGGCGACGTGACCGGCGGGGGGCGAAGGCGGTGTCAGCCTCAGCGTGCTCCGGCCCAACGGCCTCAGATCATGTCGGCCAGGCGCCGGATCGTGTCCTGTGCCTGCTGCTCCGCACCGGCTTCCCGGTAGAGCCCGATCGCCGTCCGCAGTTCGCTACGAGCCGCGTCGGGAGCGGTTCGCCGCAGGGCCTCGGCGCGCTTGACGTGGACGTCGGCCATCCGGCGGGAGTCTCCCAGCTCGCGGTGGAGACCGATGGCGGCGTTCCAGTGGTCCATCGCGAGCGTGGTGTTCCTGGTCAGCTGTGCCAGGTCGCCCTTGCGGGTCCGGATACGCGCCTCGTTCTGGACGTCCCTGACCGGTTGTTGGGACACGAGCGTCCATGCCCGGTCCAGTAGCTCTCCGGCCTCGTCGAAGCGCCCTTCACTCATTCGTGCCTGGCCCAGCTTGCACGCCGCGTTGTAGACGGCCCGCTGGTTTTCCGGCGATGGGGTGAGGGACTCGGCGGTCTCCAGGACATCGGCGAGGAACGCGCCCGCACGGGCGAACTCCTTCCGTTCCTGGTACACGTCGCCGACCGCCTCCAGGGCGGTGAGCAGAGCCAGCGGGTGTTCCGGACGCGCGGCCCTGGCGAGGTCAAGTCCGGTCTCGGCATCCGCGAGCGCCCGATCGTACTCGGCGTCCCGCCGGTAGGCGATGGAGCGCTGCACGTATATGCGGGAAAGCCGGGCCGGCGGAAGCTCGGACGTCGGTGCGACCGCATTGATGAGGGCGGTATGCGTGTCGACCACGTCATCGAAGTGGCCGCCGAGGAACCAGAAGGCCCACAGCGCTTCACACAGCTGGAACCCCTCGCGGAAGCGCCCCTCGCGAGCCGCAAGGACAGCCATCGCCTTGACAGCCGCACGTTCGGTTCTGAGGCGTCGACGCGCCTCGTCCTTGCTCTCGAACACGACGCCATCCGGCGGCGGGGTGATTCCCTGGCCATCCAAGTCCTTGTGGAGCCACCGGCCGGGCAGCAGCACACGGTGCGCGGTCAAGGCGAGCTCGAGGTAGTAGGCGAGCAGGTCCGCGACGACATCGGAGCCCTCGGTGGCGACGCGACGGGCAATCTTGACCGTCCGGTCGGACCGGAATCGGTAGCGGGGCTCATCTGCCGGGCTATCGGCGTTCGCACGAGCCGGGGGCGGCGGAACGTTCTCCAGGATGTCGTCAGCGACCAGGCCAGCCAGCAACCGTCGTGTCTCGGCTACGTCCCGACCGGAGACCCGTGTAGCGGCTCCGAGCCCGAAGTCAGCGTCGGGGTGCCAGGCCAACTGGACACAGAAGCGGCGCGCGTCGGCGGGGAGGCCGTCGAGCAGAGCGCCATGGTCGGGCGCCATGTCCCCGTCCTCGCGTGGGTGGGTGCCGAGGATTTCCTCATGGATGACCGCGAGTCCGGACCCGCTGTGGTGATGTTCCGCGTGACGAATCCGGGTACCGATGCGAACGAGGACGTCGGGCGTTCCACCAAGGAACTCGGCAATCGCCCGCGCCATGCTTCGCTCCTGCCGCGTCCCCCATTCCACCTGCGCTCTGGCGCTAAGGAGTTCGAGCGAATGGGAGCTGGACAGCGGGCCGAGCTGGATCTCCCTTTCGTCGATGTGTCGGAACGTCGCCGTGTCCGGATCGCCGTCGTAGAGGGGGTCGAAGACACGGGACGACGCGATGATCGCGAGGCTGCCGGGGCTGACCGGAACGAAGGGGCGGATTTGGGCGAGGCTGTCGGGACCGTCAATGAGGATCGCGACGGCGTCTCGGGCATCGATCCTGTCCCGCAACCGCTTCGCCCGTTTGTCGAGGGAGGCGGGAATCTCGTCATCCGTGTCCCCCATGTCCCGCAGGAGTCGACTGATCGATTCCGGAATCCCTTGGCGTCCGGGTTCGACCTGGTAATAGCCACCGGGAAAACGCTGCGGTTCCTCGTCGTGAACGACCTTCGCGACTTTTCGGCCAAGGGCGGTGGTGCCAATCCCTCCACGGCCCCAGAGCGTGACCACCGTCGCCACGGAACCGCCGTTGTCGATGATGCACCGAATGCGCTCCAAAACCGCACACTGATTGATGTACAGGGGCGGAGCGGGAATCCGGTAGTCCACCTGGGGACTGAGCGATGGCCCCGGCTGACCGCCGATGGTGGCGTTGAGGTTGAGGATCGTGTGCGCTTGGATTCCCAGACCGCTGTTGGTGTCGATGGTGTTGCGGACTCGCTGATCAGAGGGGGAATCTACGGTGTTCTCCGCGGAAGCGGATGCGAGATCGGGATCGGTGGCGGCGTCGTTTTCCTGCCCGTCACCGCCGAGATCGTCGCCATCACGCATGAACCCCACCTCACGAGGACCGAGGAATTGTCATCGGCAGCCTATCTATTGTCCGCGGCACTGAAGGCGTATACGCGGCGCCGGTAGTAGGCGAAGGTGACGGCCGCCAACAGCGGTCCCCACGCCAGCGTTGGGGCATAGGCCGCAGCCAGCCATCCTCCGGGAGGCTCAGCGTCGAAGGGCGTGGAGGAGCCCATGAGATCGGGGCTCACCGCGCGCGCCTGCTCCGGCGTCACGAAGTGGAAGAGCCAATTGAGCAGGCCGTAGCCGGTGATCAAGGCGACAGCGAGCGTGCCGAGTACAGCGGGCACCACCGCCGCCATGACCGGGATACGCCGACCGCCCACCAGCGGGACCCACCGCGGCACCCCTTCTCCCCACGGGTACACCAGACCCAGCGTCAGCAGCCCGAGCCCCACCTCGGTCACGCTCAACATGACCGGGTACCAGCCGCCCGGCATCGCCGCCAGGTGCAGGCGCCACAGCGACGAGGGCAGCAGGCACAGCGGCACCGCATAGGCGGTCCAGAGGGCCCAGCGCGGTGGTCGGACAGCGGCATGGTCGGCGGCAGTGTTCGAGGTCGGCACATCGTCCCCCGGCGGTCGTTTCCTCGCTCCAGCTCCGGCCGCCTTGATGCGGCCGGATACGGCCCATCGTCTGCCGTTCCGCCCTGGCGCGCTTCCCTCCCATGGGGGATCCGAATCCGTCCGACGGTTGACTACAGCATCGGCATCCGCGCCGACGGTCGGCTCCGCCTAACGTGGAGGCATGCGCCTGACCGCTTTCACCGATCTCTCGCTCCGCATCGTGATGCGGCTGGCCGTCGCGGAGGACGAGCTGCTGACCACCCGGGACGTCGCGGGCATGGTCGCGATGCCCTATACCCACGCGGCCAAGGCGGTCGCGCGGTTAAGTGACATGGGGTTGGTGGAGGCCCGTCGGGGGCGCGGTGGTGGGCTGCGGTTGACCGATGCCGGGCACCGGGCGTCGGTCGGGTGGATCGCGCGGGAGTTGGAGGGTGCGGGGGACGTCGTCGGTTGTGAGGACGACCCGCCGTGCCCGCTGCGCTCTGCGTGTCGGCTGCGGACCGCGCTGCGCAGGGCCCAGGAGGCGTTCTTCGCGTCGCTCGATCCCGTGACGGTGGATTCTCTCGTGGCCTCTCCCGCCGGGGCGGTGCTGGCCACGCTCCGGGCGTCCGACCGGGGATCGACACCCGAGGAAACGGCGCCCGAATCTCGCGTGTGACCTGCTGAGTCATCGGATACTGCGCCCCGGTGCGGCGGGTTGGGCCTCCGGACTTAATATGCATCTGAAACTCCAGTTAAAGGAGTCTCGCTCCCCCTTCACTCCCTTGGAGGTCGCATGCTGTCCGCGGAATCCGCGAAGGTCGTACAGGCCACCCTGCCGGTCATCGGCGCGTCGCTCGACGCCATCACCGACCGCTTCTACTCGACGATGTTCGCCGAGCGCCCCGACCTGCTGGACGGGCTGTTCAACCGGGGCAACCAGGCCAGCGGGGAGCAGCGCCGAGCGCTGGCCGCCTCCATCGCGGGCTTCGCCACCGCGCTCCTGGACAACCCGCTGGAGCGCCCCGACGCCCTGCTCTCCCGCATCGCGCACAAGCACACCGCCGTGGGCGTCACCGACGACCAGTACATCATCGTGCACAAGTACCTGTTCGGCGCGATCGCCGACGTGCTCGGCGATGCGGTGACGCCCGAGGTCGCTGCCGCCTGGGACGACGTGTACTGGCTGATGGCCGGCGCGCTCATCGCCCAGGAGGCGCGCATCTACGCCGAGGCCGGTGCCGAGGACGGGCGCACGTGGCGCCAGTGGACCGTCGTCCGACGCACGCAGGAGACCCCCGACGTGGTCTCCTGCACGCTCCGCCCCGTGGGTGACGCCCCCGTCCCGGCGGCGCGCCCCGGCCAGTACGTCAGCGTCCGCGTCCTCCTCCCCGACGGCACGCACCAGCTGCGCCAGTACTCGCTGTCCGGCGGCACGGGCGCGGGGCTGCGGCGGATCACCGTCAAGCGCATGCGGGACGATGCGCCCCCGCCGGGCGAGGTGTCGAACCTGCTGCACGACACCGTCCGCGAGGGCGACGAGCTGACGCTGTCCGCCCCCTTCGGCGACCTCCGGCTGGAAGACGGCGAAGGGCCGGTGGTCCTCGCCTCCGCCGGGATCGGATGCACACCGATCACGGCGATGCTGCACCATCTGGCCGAGACCGAATCACAGCGCCGCGTTCTCCTCCTACACGCCGACCGGTCGGAGCGCACCCACGCCCTGCGCGTCGAGGCCGAGACTCTGATCGAGCGAATCCCCCGTGCTGAGCACGTGTTCTGGTACGAGGACGCCTCCGGCGGCCCCGCGGCGCGGCCCGGACGGATGGACCTCGGCGGCGTCACCGTTCCCCGCGACGCCGAGGCGTACCTGTGCGGCCCGCTGCCCTTCATGCGCGACGTGCGTGCCCAGCTCCTCGCCACCGGAGTATCCGCCGCGGCCGTGCACTACGAGGTGTTCGGCCCTGACCTGTGGCTCGGCACCGACTGAGCGGCTGGCCCAGGTGGGACCACCAGCGTCGAGCGGTGGCCTCGCAGGCTACGGCGCGCTCGCGAGCGCCGAGGGCCAGCGGGTTCCGGTCGTTCCGCCGGGGCGACCAGCACCGTCCCGGCGGGTGCCGGCTTTATGGGACCGGGCCGAATTTCACCGAGGCGACGATGTTCTCTCGGGACGACGAACCCGGGGGCAGCGACTGGACGTCCCTCTGGCAGGAGAGGTCAGAGTAGGCCACCGCCGCCGTGTCCGTCCTGTTGTGCACCACGCGGGCCGGGAACACCGGGAAGGCCGGCTCCCCGACCTGGATGCACCTGCCATCCGGAGGATTGCTGATGCTCTTCGTCTGCCCCGTGTTCGTGACCCAGACCAGCCGTCCCTCCGCGGCATAGGCGGGCATGGGCAGTGCTACCGCTGCGGCCATGGCGGCGGTGGCGGTGGCCAGCGCGAAACGACCAAGCATCTCTGATTCCCCCGATAGGTCGCGCTTCCGGTCACGATCGACGACCGTGCTGCCCGGCCCTTTGCCCGGAGGAGCCCGGGATCATTCGCGGCTGGCCGCTTCCGGACCGTGCCCCGACCGTCGTGGCCCCGGGAGCGCTGCGCCCGCCCCGGGGCCGGGGCGGGCGTTCGAGCGGGACCTCCTGACGGGTCCGACGGCTCAGGCCGAGACGGCCTCGATGAGGCTGAGGGGCGAGGCAGTCGGGACGATCCGATGCAGGCGCAGGTCGGCGTCGGCGAGGAGGGTCGCGAACTGCTCCTCGGTTCGTTCGCGGCCGTTGACCAGGGTGAGCATGGAGAAGTCCATGGTCTTGCCGGGGTGGGGGGTGTCGCCAGGCGGGATCACCTGCTCGATGATCAGGACCCGGCCGTCGGGGGCCATGGCGTTGCGGCATCCGCGCAGGATCGTGGCGGCCTGGTCGTCGGGCCAGTCGTGGAGGATCCACTTCAGCAGGTACAGGTCGCCGTCCTCCGGGGCCGTGTGGAAGAAATCGCCGCCGACGACGCTGCAGCGGTCGGCGAGGCCTTCGGCGCGGAGCTTCTCCTGGGCGGCCTCGGCGACGTGCGGGGCATCGAAAACCACGCCCCGGCTGTCGGGGGTGCTGCGCAGGATGGCGCTGAGCAGGGAGCCGTTACCGCCGCCCACGTCGACGATTCGGCGGGCATAGGAGAAGTCGTAGGCGTCGAGCACGGCGCGGAGCATCGGCCGGCTCATCTCCCGCATGGCGGCGTTGAAGAGGTCACCGTGCTCGGGGTGGCCGGCCAGGTAGTCGAAGAAGGACGTGCCGAACGTCGTGGGGAAGGTCGCCTCCCCGGTGCGCACGCTGTGCAGGGAGTCCAGGAACACCTGGGCAGTGGCTCCGCCGAATGCCAGCGTGGCGTGGACGCTGTAGGGGTGGTCGGAGCGCAGCGGCGCGCCCAGGTCGGTGAGGGCGAAGCAGCCGGGGTCGGTCTCGGTGAACACCCCGCGGGCGGCGAGCATGCGCAGCATGCGGTACAGCGCGTCGGTGTGGGTGTCGGTGGCTGTGGCGAGGTCGGCGGCGGTGCGGGGGCCGTCGGCGAGGAGGTCGCCGATCCTCAGCTCCGCGGCGATCTGCAGCGCGCGGGCGTGGATGAGCTGCTCGTGCATCTCCAGCAGGCGGACGGCGGCCTCCGACGGCTCCGCCTGCCCCTGCCGCTGGGCCTGCTCAGGCTGCTCCACCTGGTCGGTCTGCTCAGCGGGCAACTGCTGTCCTCCTTGACGTGGTGTCCGGCGGCGTCGTCGCGTTCACGTTGGGGTTCGCGGTGGTGCTCGGCCTCACTTGGTGCCCACGGCCATGGATTCGGGTCCGGCCAGGTGTTCGACGTAGCAGTCGCGGAATCCGGCCTCGGCCATCCAGCCGAGGCAGTCGGCGCCGGTGTAGTCGAATCCGCCGGGGCTTTCCACGAGCATGTGCAGGCTCATCAGCAGCGCGAAGGTGTTGTGTCGGCGCTCGTCGTCGATGAGTGCCTCGTAGACCACGACGCGCCCGCCCTCCGGCAGCGCCTCGTAGGCCTTGCGGAGCAGCATGCGCTTGGTGTCCAGGTCCCAGTCGTGGAGGGTGTGGCCGAGCACGATGACGTCGGCCTGGGGCAGCGGGTCGGTGAAGAAGTCGCCCGGCTGGAAGGACATGCGGTCGCCGACCCCGGTTTCGGTGGCCGTCTCGTCGAAGTACGGTGCCACCGCCGCCAGGTCGAAGCCGGTACCGGTGAGGTGCCCGTGCCGCCGCAGGAGGCGGCTGATCAGCGCTCCTTCGGCGCAGCCGATGTCGGCGACGGTGCGGTACCGGCTCCACGGGATCTTGTCGATGATGGCGGCGATGCTGCCGGTTGAGCCGCCCGTCATGGCGCGCTGGAAGAGGCGGGTGCGCTCAGGGTCGGCGTAGAGCGCCTCGAAGGGGTCGCCCATCCCCCCGTTGACATTGTCCTGGGGCTCTCCGCTGCGCAGCGCCTCGCTCAGGCGCCCCCAGGGTTCGTACCACTGTTGGGAGGCGACCTCCAGCAGCCCGCCGATGTAGGAGTCGGTCTTGGCCCGGTCCAGGAAGGTGTCGGTGGACGGCAGGTTGCGGTAGCGGCCGTCCTCACGCTCCAGCAGTCCCAGGGAGACCAGGGTGTCCAGGAAGTCGCGCAGGCCGCGCCCGTGCAGGCCGAGGCGGGCGCGCAGCTGTTCGGCCTCCAGTGGTCCGGCGGCCAGCTCGGTGAACAGTCCCAGTTCGACGGCGGTCTGCAGCACCCTGGCCGACCAGAACCCGAGTCCGGCCTCGATGATCTGGCCGGGCGAGTCGAGCGGTGCGCGGCGCGGAGATCCGGACGGCTCGACGATGCGGCGCACGTCGTGGGTGTCGTGGAGGTCCTCGAAGTGCGTCACCTTGCCGTCGGCCACCCGCCAGGAGTGCACCATCCGGACCGTGCCCGACACGCCGCTGCGGGCGCCGCGCATGTGCAGGACGCCGAGCACCACGACCCGGTCGCCGGATTCCAGGAACTCCCAGGGTTCCTGGCGGAGTTCGCTGAAGACGGTGCGTGCGCGGGCCATGAACGCCCGCACCTCGTCGAGGCCCTTCTTCGTGCCGCCGAGGCCGTAGTCCGCCATGCCGTCGGGGTGGGTCCAGGTGACGTCGGGGTGGAACACGGACAGTGCGGCGTCGATGTCGCCGCGCTGGAACGCAGCATAGGAGGTGCGGATGAGATCGGTGTTGGTGGACACGCTGGCCTTCCTTGGGGGCGGGTGGGGGCGATCCGGGTCGGACGGGCGAGGTGCGGGGCGGTGGTCAGCGGCGGTCAGCCGTTCGCGGGGGTGACGGTGATGTCCGGCAGGTGGGCCTCGAGGGTGCGCCGCAGGCCGCTGCGCCAGTCGACCTGGCAGTCGCCGATCAGGGCGCGGCGCCGGGTGTTGTCGAAGGCGTGTGTGCCGCGGGTGACGTCGCTGGATTCGAACCGCGCCTTGGTGCCGGTGATGTCGGCGAGGTGGGTGAGCATGTCCTGGACGCCGACGATGTCGTCGCCGCCCCAGTTCACGACGCGGGCGGGGGCGGTGGCCGCGTCCCACAGCAGCGGGACCTGCCGGGTGATGTCGTCGGTGTGGATGGGGTTGCAGTAGTTCTGGCCGTCGCGGGGGACCTCGATCGGTTCTCCGGCGAGCAGGCGGCGGAACAGCAGGATGGGGACGCCGCCGTGGCCGTGCGGGCCGTAGGCGACGTTGAGCCGGGCGATGGTGGTGGGCAGGCCGAGCGTCGTGGCGAACGCGCGGACGGTGCCCTCCACGGCGAGCTTGCCCACGGCGTAGGTGGGCAGCCAGGGCGTCTGGCCGCCCAGGGGGTCGGTCTCGGTGTGCGGGTGGTCGAGCTCCTGACGGGCGTAGATCGCGCCGGTGGAGACGTAGAGGAAGGCCGTGGCGCGGCGGCAGTGGGTCATGAGCCGCCCGGTGGCCGCGCAATTGATTTCCAGGGCGGCGTCGAAGTCGGTGCCGTCGCCGCGGTGGGCGGCGGCGTGCAGTACGTGGGTGAAGTCGTCGGGGAGGCCGTCGAGTGTGTCGGTGGCCATGTCCCACCGCCAGGTGCGGATGCCGCGTGCCAGGAGCTCGTGTTCGACGTCGGGGTCGCTGAACCGGGCCAGGCACCACACCTCGTTGTCATGCGCCAGGCTCTCGGCCACTTCGCGGGCCACCTGGCCGGTCGCCCCGGTGATGAGGATCTTCTTCGTCGTGGGCACGTGCGCCTCCTGCGTCGCCGGACTGTGGGGTCGCCGGTCCCGGTTCCCGGAGGGGCCGGGACCGGCGACCCCAGAATCATAGGATCATCGGTTATTGCGTCGGGGTGGTCAGCCCCCGTTCAGCGTCCGGTCCAGCTCATCGCGCAGAATCGCCTGGAACGAGGCGACGTGCTCGGGCCCCATGAGGGTGTAGTGCTCACCGGGGACATCGATGTAGCGGTTCTCCTCCCGCGCGAAGTCGTCCCAGACGCGGAGCTGGTTGTTCAGCCAGTCCTCCTTGGTCCCGCGCAGCGGGATGGCGTAGAAGACGCTGAGCGACCGCACGTCACCGCTGGGCTCATAGGTCGCGCCCAGCCGCACCAGCGACTGGGCGAGATCGACCCAGTTGCCGAACTTCTCGACATCGAGGTCGAGTTCGGCGAGCCGCCTCGGGGGCGCGATATCGATGAGGTACTCCAGCTGCTGCCGGCGGGTGAGGCCGTCGCGCAGCAGCCCCGGCAGTTCGAGGGACTGCTCCTTGGTGATCAGCGACAGGAAGAACGCCAGGTTGACCGCGCCCTCGACGAAGTCGAGCTCGTGCATGCGGTCCTGAACGTGCGGCGGAAGGTTGAAGATCCCCACGAAGTCGACCCGCTCGCCCTGGGACTCCAGCGCCTTGGCGATCTCGAAGGCGACGATCCCGCCGTAGGAGTACCCGGCGATGGCGTACGGACCGGTGGGCTGTTCGGCGCGGATGGCGGTGACGTAGCACTCGACCATCTCGTCGAAGGTGGAGAAGTAGTCCTCGCCCGCGCCGAAGCCGCGGGCGCGCAGCGCGTAGAAGGGGCGTTCGTTGACGAAGTACTTGGCGAGGTTGACGAACACCAGGACCTCGCCGACTCCGGGGTGCACGCAGAACAGCGGGGTCTTGTCCCCGCTGAGCTGCAGGGGCACCAGCGGGTCGTAGGCCGCGTTCCCGCCCTGAGCGCCTGACGCGCCCTCGGGGACCTCGGTGCAACCGACCCGCACGGCCAGCTCGCGGATGGTCGGGGCGCGCAGGATCTGCACGACGGGGACGTCGCTCAGGCCGAAGGTGCGCTCGATGTGGCTCTTCAACCGGAGGATGTCCAGCGACGTGCCGCCGAGGTCGAAGAAGCTCGCCGTGGCGCTGATCTCGGCCGGGTGGGCGTCGAACATCTCGGCGTAGATCTCGGCGAGCGCGATCTCGGCGTCATTACTCGGGGCCGTGTAGCCGCCGAGCTGGCGGGTGATGAGGTCGGCGACGCTGGCCTCGGCCTCGGCGAACTCCCCGGCTTCCAGGCGTTTGCGCAGCTGGGAGCGTTGAATCTTGCCGAGGCTCGTCTTGGGGATCGCCGACGTGGGCAGCGGGAGGATGAGCGAGGGGCGGAACCCCCAGTGCATCACGGCGCTGCTGCGGATGGCGACGAGCAGGCGGTAGAGCTCGGCCTCGCCCTCCTCCGCCGCCGCGTCGGCCTCGCGCCGCAGCGGGATGCCGTGCGGGGAGAAGAGGATGGCGAGCTGCTCGGTGTCGCTGCCCGGTGGGCGGATGGGGAACGCGGCGACATACGACTTCTCCACCCCGTCGAGGCGCTCCAGCACCGTCTCCAGGTCGTGGCTGAAATAGTTGACGCCGTTGACGATGATGCTGTCCTTGCTGCGGCCGACCAGGGTCAGCCGCCCGTCGTCGAGTCGGCCGCGGTCGCCGGTGCGGAACCACCCGCCCGGGGCGAAGGCCGCGCACGTCGCCTCCTCGTTGTTGAGGTAGCCGCCGAAGACCATCGGGCCGCGTACGTGCAGCTCGCCCTCCGCGCCGTCGGGCAGCGGCTCCTCGTCGTCTCCGACGACACGCATCTCCAGCCCCGCGACGGCGTGGCCGAGGGAGGCGAACTCCTGGCCCTCGTCGGCGTCGGGGAAGTCGAGGGAGAAGACGCTTCCGGCGCAGGTCTCGGTCATCCCGAACCCCGGGGCGACGACACCGCGGTCCAGCCCGAAGGGGGCGAGCCGGTCGAGGAACGCCCGCACCGTGGCGCAGACGGTGGCCTCGCCGCCGGAGATGATGCGGCGCAGCGCGGACAGGTCGAGGGTGAAGTCGTCGTCCTGCCGGTCCAGCGCACGGTTGATCTGGGCGAAGAGGAAGTTGGGGGTGAAGGTGAGGGTGATCCGGTGGGCGTCGGCGAGGAGAAGGAAGCGCAGCGGGTCGCCGAGGACGGCCTCAGGGGCGACCTGGAGCTGGGTGGCGCCGACGCTCATCGGGAGCAGGTGCATCTCGATGGCGGAGATGTGGTCGAAGGAGATCCAGTTCATCGGGGTGTCGCGCGCCGTGGTCCCCAGGCGCTCCGCCTTCGCGGGCAGGGCGGCCAGCAGGTTGGCGTGCGAGAGCCGCACGGCCTTGGGGTGGCCGGTCGAGCCGGACGTGAGCATGAGCAGGGCGGTGTCGTCACGATCCGCGCGGTGGTATGCGCTTTCCGGAGTGGCTGCCGAAAGCTCCTCCAGGCAGCGCACGGTCAGCTCCGCGACGCCGGGCGCCTGGGGCAGGTCGTCGCGCAGGCCCTTGGTGGTCAGCCACAGGGGCTGCTCTAGGAGCGCGTCGACGTGCCGCAGCTGCTCGGTCCACCGGGCGGTGTCGGCGCCCTGCGGGCGCAGCGGGCAGGGGACGAAGCCGCCGAGCACACACGCCCAGAAGGCGGGGACGTAGTCGTCGGGCCGCTCCAGCAGGAGGACGACGTTGTCGCGGGGGCGCAGGCCGGCGGCGCGCAGTCCGCCCAGCAGGCGGGAGGCCTCGGTGAGGAGGGCGGGGTAGGACTGGTGGACGGACTCGCCCGGGGCGTCGGCCGCGGGGTATCGGACCCCGGCACGCGGCCAGTGCTCGGCGGCGTGGACGAGGAGGTCAGCGATCGTGCGGAAGGACGTCCAGGGTGGTGCGTCGGCGAAGGGCGCCACACCGAGTCCGATGTCGGACGCGGAAGGAGTGGCCCCCGTATCGGCATTTCTTTGAAAGGAAAACTGATAAGACATCGTTCTTCTCCCCGTGGTCGTGTCTCATCTTCCGCTCCAGTATTCGGACCCCGTGTTGGCAATAGGTGGCCATGATCGGCTGCGATGCAAGCGCCGCCATCCGGATGACGATTCAACGATCATTAGCTCCGTGAAAGCGCACGGCGAGACATTCGACCTTCTCCGATCCAGCGTCAAAACACCAGCGCAATCACCCTGGAACACCAGCCGAAGATGCCATTGAACCCCGCTGCCCAGGCATTTTTAATAACCTCCTGGAATCCGGGTTCAAGGGCAACACACGCGCGAGATCAACTCAATGTGCCGTGTCTCACACCCCGATTGTCTACGGCGCTTATCCTGCGCCGATCCGGATGGTTGACACAGAACTGGAGGCACGGAGTCACATCGCCATGAGCCGGGTGATCAAAGCGGCGGCCGAGAGCACCAGCAAGACCGCCGAGGGCGCCATCCGCTGCACGGGATCCCGCTTGGTGACGTGGAAACCGAGCGCCAGAACCATGAGCACCACCAGACCCACCGTGGCGGCGACACCGAGCCATACGGCCCACGCGATTCCCAACCACTCCCCCGCGATCCCGACGATCAGGCCGACGCCTCCGAGGACTTCGAACACCCCGGTCAGCCGCATTATCCGCAGGTCGAGCCCGAGGCCGACCGTCTGGTCCACAGCAGTTTTCAGCGCCAGCGCCTTTGGTACACCGACGGCCAGCACCGCCACGGCGAGGAGAATGGCCAGGACCATGGCAGCGATCAGCACGCACGCCTCCCATATTCTTGATCAGGAATCCAAAGATGCGAGGACCATGATGAGTGACACCACGCACTTGACGAAAGACGGAAAATCCGTGTTCCTAACGAACACCGATGTTTCCCACCAGGTCCCGGGGCATGGGGGGCGCTGCAATGTCCGCGATGTCCTCGACCGCATCGGGGACAGGTGGAGCGTTCTGGTGATCACGATGCTGGGGGACGGCCCCCTCCGCTATTCGGAACTGCGTCGCAGGATCGACACCGTCTCCCAGCGGATGCTGACGCTGACGCTGCGGAACCTGGAACGCGACGGCCTGGTCACGCGCACGGTGACCCCCCAGACACCGCCCCGGGTCGACTACGCCCTGACGGAGGCCGGGTCCACGCTGTGCGAGCGACTGTCTCCCCTGATCGACTGGGCGGAGGAGAACCACCCCCACATCGCCGCCAGCCGTGAACGCTACGACAGCGCACTGAAGGCTGAAGGACGGTAGCTGAGACGGTGACGGCCCCCAGGCGGCCACGGCCTGGGGGCCGACCAACCGAATCCGGCAATGTCCTCATCATCGGGCCCACATCGCCCCGGTTCGGTGGTGAGGCCGCGGGTGCGGTATCTGTAGGCAGGGCTCAGCTGTGGCCGACACGGCCCGCCCCCGATTCGAAAGCGATCCGGATGAGAAGACTCGCGCCCTGCGCGCTCATGTTGATCTTGGCGCTCACCGCCTGCGGCGGCGATTCCGACAAGGCCACGGAGAAGCCCGCCGATTCTCGGCCTGATTCGCAGCCGGAGACCGGCGTCGAGGACGAGAACAAGGCGGCGGCCCGCACCGCGGCCGAGGACTTTCTTGAAGCGCTGCGCACCGGCGACGGCGAGGTGGGCTGCGCGCTCATCGACGAGGAGGCGCACGCCTCGGTGACGCTCACCACGATGAACACGCAGGCCGCCACCATGGAAGAGGAGTGCGAGCCCGCCTTCCCCACCTACGCCGAGGGTTTCGTCGGCGCCGACGTCGCGAAGATCGGTGGGATTGAGATGGGCACCGACACGCGGGGCGAGACCCCGATCGCCACCGTCGACCTCGTCTATTCCGATGAGGTCGAGGGTGACACCGCCGACGACCTGCTCTTCTGGCTGATGGACGACGGCGAGTGGCGCATTCGCACGGTCCCCTTCGGCGGGCTCACAGGCTGACGGGGATCGTGCTCCACCTGTCGGGTCGCGGCACCGACGGCAACGGGGCCGGTGGCGCGGCCCGAGCACCCGATCGAGGGCTTCTGGCTCCCCGGCGGCCTGCAGGGCTCGCATCCCCTCGGCTGGAACGAGTGCTTCGCCCACCAAGCCCACGACATCCTCGGCCTGGCCTCGGGCGAACTCACCGAGTCCGTCGCCGCGACGTTCGAGGACGGCTACCGGGTCGCCGAGATCGTCGACGCCACCCAGTCCTCGGCCGATGCGAGGTCTGCGGTAAAGGTTCCCTTCCGCTCGTAGCGGGGAACCAGGGGAGCCACGGGTGCGGGGAGAGACGGCTTCTGAGAAGGATCGCCGTGCGGGCGCCTCCGGCCCCAAGGGGCCGGGCCGGAGGCGCCCGTGGCGCGGCTCTTCATCGGCCGTGGCACCGACCGCCGCCCTCTCCCCGCGCTTCTCGTCCCCTCTTCACCGAACGCATGGCGGCGGGCGAGGCCGAGAGCTGGGGGTCAGGCGCTCTTGTCGGTCTCGTCTTCCTCGTCGGGCATGCTCGCCTGCAGCCGCCGCGTGGCCCGGTCCATGTGCGCGGTCATCGCCGCCCGCGCCGCCTCCGCATCCCCCCGCTCGACAGCCTGCAGGATCGGTTCGTGCATGGCCAGGGAGGTCTCGGTCTCCCCGGCGGTGCGGATGACGCGGGAGGCCCATGCCCGCAGCAGCGAGCGCACGCTACTGAGCACGCTGGCCAGCGTGGTGTTCCCGCTCATCTCGGCCAGCTGGCGGTGGAAGGCGATGTCGGCCTCGACATAGGCCTCGAAGTCGTCACTGGCACTGCGCATCTTCTCGGCGATCGCACGCAGCTCCTCCAGCTGCTCCTCGGTCCGACGCTCCGCCGCCCACCCGGTCAGCTGCACTTCCAGGTAGTAGCGGGCTTCGAGGAGATCGTCCAGGCGTTTCTCGCCCAGCAACAGGCCCCACTCGATCACCTGGGGCAGCAGGTCCGAACTCGACCGGCTCAGGTAGGTCCCGTCCCCGACCCGCTGTTCCAGCAGGCCCAGCAGGCTCAGGGACTTGATGGCCTCGCGCACCGTGGACCGGCCGGCCGACAACGCTTCGGCCAACTGGCGCTCCGACGGAATGCGCTGCCCCGGCCTCACCTCACCGGACAACAGGTACTCCAGCAGCCTGCGGGTGAGTTCGACACCCGGGCCCTCACGTCGTGTGCCCGACGACTGCGGCAACGGGATAGCCATGTGACCCCCAGGGAGAGCAGTGGTGGACCGGTCACCCAATTTTACAGCATGAGCGGACGACCACCGAGGCGGCGGATGGATCCCATCACAATCCACCGTCCATAGCCGCCGAGATGGAACACCGTATCGGCGGTCACTCCAGTACGACCAGCATCAGTCCCACGCTGGTCGAACGCTTGGCGGCGTCGGGCCACCGGCGCGACGGGCTTCGGGGACCTCGCATGGCGTCAGCATCGCATGCAAGGGTGCGGCTCTCATGGGCCCAGGAGGTCGCGGTTTGTCCCCTGAATAGCTAACGGCTTCGCACGCCCTAAACCTCGGCAAGCCACATTGGCCGTATCCGGCCAACGCCTCCGACGTGCGATCTAGACCGAACGTTGACACCCGAACAGACCGTGATCACGCGGCACGTATTTGCCCAGTTCGATTGATCGATCATTGTCCGAATAGTCACGTCCGGTGATCATCTTTCGTCCCATCCTCCAAATGCGCTCATTTGCGTAACTTTCTCCACCCCTAGCGCTTTCGTCGCAAGATGTTCTAGATTTCCCGACTGTTCACCAGGTTTCTGCTGAACAGCACCGGTCGCCGCGCGTCCCACAAGGTCCGCTGCGACCAGGAATCCGGGCTCTGCCCTGGCAATCCGGGGCTCGGTTTCCGAATGATTTCCCCCTTATGAAAGGGCAGAAAATTGTCAACATCCCCCACAGTCCGCACCATCGGCGGAACCGTCCTGGCCCTTGGGCTGACGTTCGCCGTGGCACCGGCGGCGCACGCCGCTCCTGAGCCGCCGGTCGCCTCCCCCGAACAGCTCGACGCGATGCAGCGCGACCTCGGCCTCACCAAAGCCGGAGCCGTCGATCTCATCGAATCCGAGACCGAAGCGCAGGCCGTCGAAAAGAAGCTGCGCAAGGCCCTCGGCGACGACTTCGGCGGCGCCCTCTTCGACATCGAGGACCAGGAACTCACCGTCCAGGTGACCGACACCAAAGCGGTGAAGAAGGTCAAGGCCGCCGGTGCCGAGGCCGAGGTCGTCGAACACGGCGAGGCCGAACTCGACAGGGTCATGGACGCGCTCGACGACAGCGAAGAGGCCGCCGACGCTGCCATCGCCGGGTGGCGCGTGGATCCGGCCAGCGACGCCGTGGTCGTGACCGTCGCCAAGGGCGAGGCCGCCGAAGCCGAGGACTTCATCGCCGACGCCGGAGTGGACGCCGACGCGGTGAAGATCGAGGAGAGCTCCGAGAACCCGCGGACCTACGCCGACCTCATCGGCGGAAACCCGTACTACTTCCAAGACGGCGGTTCGTGGTACGTCTGCTCCGTGGGCATCCCGGTCGTGGGCGGGTATGTCACGGCCGGCCACTGCGGTGACGCGGGCAGCTCCACCTGGGAGCGGCCCAACAACAGCACCCAGATCGGCACCGTGGTCCAGTCCAACTTCCCCGGCCAGGACTCCGGCTTCGTGCGGGTGACCAACTCCAGCTTCACTGCGGTCCCGCAGATCAACGACTACTCGGGTGGCACGGTGGACGTCACCGGTTCGGCCGAGGCCTCGGTCGGCGCTTCCGTCTGCCGTTCCGGCCAGACCACCGGCTGGCACTGCGGCACCATCCAGTCCAAGAACCAGACGGTGCGCTACCCCGAGGGCACGGTGCGCGGCCTGACCCGCACCAACGTCTGCGCCGAAGGCGGCGACTCGGGCGGCTCCTGGGTCAGCGGTACCCAGGCGCAGGGCGTCACCTCTGGCGGCTCGGGCAACTGCACCTGGGGCGGCACCACGTACTTCCAGCCGCTCAACCCGATCCTGAACCAGTGGAACCTGAACCTGCTCACCCGCTGATGGGCTGAGGCGCTCCCGGGGAGGCCCCCTCCTCGTTCTCCCTCCTCGGGTCCGCCGCTCCCAACAGCGTCCCCGGCCGACCGGTGCACCACCCTCCGCACCGGTCGGCTTCACTCTGTCCGGCCTGCCGTGACCGGGGAACAGCGGTCCCGCCTGCGGGGCCGGGGTCAGCTCCCGGTTCCCTCCGCCAACTCCTGGATGCCGCCGAGGTTCGCCTCCATGGCGGAGCGCAGCTGGTCGAGTCGGTAGGCCACGATCCGCTCCTCGTTCTCGGGGTCGCGCTCAACGGCGAGGTCGATCCCGGACGGCGCGGGGCCGAGGCGGACGGACTGGCTCAACCGGGTACCTCCGTTCTCCGAGTGAGCGTGTAGCGCCAGGTGGCCATCGGCAGCTCGATATCGGTGACCAGGTCCCACACCCCGCCCGACCCCGCCTCGATGTGCACATCGGCGTGCGCGCCACGCCTGTCCACTGAACGCATCCCGTCCCCTCTCGACCGGGGCAGGCTAGTGCGCGCGTGGCGTCGGCTCTCGCTTCCGCCCTACCACTGTGGGCGGGCGTCATCCGAGCCGCACTCGTATCCGCGAGGACGGCCGGGGAATCGGACCTCGATCAGTGGGGCTGTGCGCGGTCGCCTTCGTTCTCGCGGCTTACTTGGTGGGCCTGCAAGTCGATCCCAACAGAGTGTCTACCGCTCGTCCGGGTCGTTTCCGGGCTTCCATTTGATGCCGCAGCCGAGGCTCGGTGTCTGCGGTTCGGGCACCGGCTTGCCCGCCAGCAGCGCGTCCAGTGCGGCCCGCAGGCTCGCGCCGTCGGCCGGGAGGTCGTTGCCGGGACGGGCGGCGTCGAACTCGCCGCGGTAGGCCAGGCGGCGCTGGGCGTCGTAGACGAAGAAGTCGGGGGTGCAGGCCGCGCGGTAGGCCAGGGCGACCTCCTGGGTCTCGTCGACGAGGTAGGGGAAGGTGAGCCCGGCGCGCTCGGCCTGCTCGGCGAGGTGGCCGGCGGCGTCGTCGGGGTAGTTGACGACGTCGTTGCTGCAGATCGCGACGGCGGCGACGCCCCGGTCCCGGTTCTCGGCGGTCACCGTTCCGATGCCCTGCTCGATCCTGCGCACGTAGGGGCAGTGGTTGGACAGGAACATCACGACCAGGGCCGGGGCGCCGTCGAAGTCGCCGAGCGACACCGTGCCCCCGCCGACAGCGGGGAGCGTGAAGTCCGGAGCGGGGGTACCGAGGTCGACCATGTAGGAGTTCGTGGCTGCCATGGCGGCAGTCTCGCATATGCCGCGGGTCACAGCGCAGAGACGAGCCGAGCGGTGGTCGGCCGACATGCGCCGGGAGGGGAGCCACCGGCGCGGACCGCGACACAGGGGCGGCAACGGGCGCCGGTACTCCACGGATAAACGAGGTCCCGACGTTTTCCATTGGACCGTTTTCCATCAAATGAATGATCAAGAGCCACCACCCCTCTAGGCAAGCGGCAAGCCAACGAATAGAACTTTCGACCGCGCGTGACGAACGCCACTGCATATGGCTTTGATGAAGCTTGGGCGAATTCCCGCCAATCCAGCCACCGACACTGCAAAAGATTCAAATATTGATCTTGTTCCATCTGGCCACCCGGGTTAGTCCAGAGCACTTATTAATATCTTCACTACCATCTTGAGCTGGGCGTACATGGGGACCACTCCGAGCGTTACACGCATTTAACAAATCTCTCGCGGATGATCTTGCAGGCCCCTGGAAAAACACATCACTGACAGGTACTTTCCTGTTACCGCTCGCGTTTGATTTCCGTGGGCCTGCGCGGCCGCACTTCTCGATCACCCTCGCTGAGAAGGCGGCACGCGAATGAACGGCGCACCCCCTGCTGCATATTCACTTCTGACGGAGTAACGGCCATGCTCGCATCAACGACGCTGTATGACCTGTGCCGGAACCGCGCCGAGACGCGGCCCGAGACGACTGCCTTCGGCTTTCTGTCCGAGGGCGATATCACCGCGGACATCACCTATCAGGGCCTGGACGCCGCCGCGCGCGTCATCGCGGCCGGCCTGCGCCCTCTCGCACAGCCCGGGGACCGGGCGCTGCTTCTCTATGAGCCGGGCCTGGACTTCATCACCGCCTTCTACGGCTGCCTGTATGCCGGGCTCATCCCCGCGCCGGTCCCCCCACCCAACACCCGCAAGACCGGCCAGGCGGTCGCCCGGATCGCCGCCATCGCCGCCTCGGCCGGGACCTCCCTGCTGCTGTCCACCAGCGGCCTGCTCGCACGGCTGGCCGTTCCCCTCGGCGCGGACAGCGGTGCGCACGCCACCGCCATCACCCCGCTGGCCACCGACCGGCTCACCGCCGACCCCGACGACTGGCGGCCGCCCCGGCCCCGCCCAGAGGACGCCGCCTACCTGCAGTTCTCCTCAGGATCGACCGGCGCGCCCAAGGGCACGGTGATCACCCACTCCGCCGCCCTGCACAACCTCGACCAGATCAGCCGTACTCTCCGCCTCGACCCAGAGCAAGCGCTGGTCAGCTGGTTGCCCATGCACCACGACACCGGCCTGGTCGCCGGTGCGCTGACACCCCTCTACGACGGCTTCCCCGCCTGGCTCATGTCGCCGTTGGAGTTCATCCAGCGGCCCGCCTCCTGGCTGTCGGCGATATCGAAGCTGTCGGCGACCGGCACGGTCGCCCCCGACTTCGGATACGAGCTGTGTGCGCGCCGGGTCAACGAACGCCAGCGCGCCGACCTCGACCTCTCCGGCCTTCGCCTGGCGCTGAGCGGCGCCGAACCCATCCGCCCCACCACCATCGAGCGGTTCTCCCGGACCTTCGAGCCGTGCGGATTCCGCACCACCGCCTTCTTCCCCTGCTACGGCCTGGCCGAGGCCACCCTGCTGGTCAGCGGCGGACCGGCGGATACGGGGGCGCAGACGCTCGTCTGCGACACCGAGGCGCTCGCGCGCCACGACGTCGTCCCCGTCCCGCCCGGCGCGCCGGGGTCGCGCACCCTGGTGGCGTGCGGCCCGGTGGTCCCCGGCGTCGACCTGGTGATCGTCGACCCCGCCACCGCCCGCCCCTGTCCTCCCGGCCGCGTCGGGGAGATCTGGCTCAGCGGCCCCAACGTCGGCAGCGGCTACTACAACGACCCCGAGCGCACCGCCGAGACGTTCGGTGCCACGCTCGCCGAGGCCCCCGAGCGCACCTATCTGCGCACCGGCGACCTCGGCTTCCTCCACGACGGCCTGCTCTACATCACCGGCCGGATCAAGGACGTGCTCATCGTCGACGGCCGCAACCTCTACGCCCAGGACCTCGAACTCACCATCCGCGAGAGCGACCCGGCGTTGGACACCCACGCGTGCGCGGTGTTCCCCATCGACGACGGCACCCGCGAGGAGATCGTCGCCGTCGTCGAGGTCGACCCCGATGACGGGATGAGCGAGGACCGGCTGGCCAAGATCGTGCGGGAGGCGGTCGGTGCCGAGCACGGCGTGCAGCTCGGCCGCGTCCTGGCCCTGCGGCCCGGCAGCATCCCCCTCACCTCCAGCGGCAAGGTGCAGCGTTTCGCCTGCCGCGACGCCGTCCTCGACGGCACGTTCGACTCCGCCCGCACCACCGCGCTCACCCGCGTCCAGGAGGAGGTCTAGCAACCATGGCCGACGACACCACCGGCCCGACACCGCCGCCGGACGCGGCGCGGATCCGGGCCTGGCTGACCGAACGGGTCGCCGACCTCAGCGGCATCCCACCGCGGGACGTGGACCCACGCGACACATGGCAGAGCTACGGCATGGCCTCGGCCGACGCCGTGAGCCTCTCGGGCGAGCTGGAGGAGTGGCTGCAGCGCCCGCTGCCTCCCACGCTGGTCTACGAACACCCCACGATCGACGCGCTGGTCGCCTACCTCACCGCCCCGGAGGGCGACTCCGCCCCGCCCGCGGTCGAGGCGGCCACGGCGCCGCGACCGGTCGCGACCGCCGCCGCTGGTGGCGGCGGCGACGCTGCCGACCCGGTGTGCGTGGTGGGCATCGGCTGCCGCTTCCCGGGCGGGGCACACGGCCCCGACGGCTACTGGGACCTGCTGGCGGGCGGCCGCCACGCGGCCCGCGAGGTGCCGCGCGAGCGGTGGGACGCGAGCGCCTACTTCGACCCCGACCCGGACCGTCCCGGCGGCGCCTACACCCGCCACGGCGCGTTCCTCGACGACGATGACGCTGCCGGGTTCGACGCCGGCCTGTTCGGCATATCGCCCGGTGAGGCGCTGCGGATGGACCCGCAGCAGCGGCTGGTGCTGGAGGTCGCCTGGGAGGCGCTGGAGCACGCCGGGATCGCGGTGGACGGGCTGCGCGGCAGCCGCACCGGCATGTTCCTCGGCATGATGGACACCGGACAGTACTCCCAGCTCCAGCTCGATCAGGACGGGCGCGCGTGCCTGGACGACCCGAACTTCGGGATCGGCGCGGCACCCAGCGTGGCCGCTGGACGCCTGTCCTACCTGCTGGACCTGCGGGGGCCGACGCTCAGCGTGGACACCGCGTGCTCGTCCTCGCTGGTCGGCCTGCACCTGGCCGCCCAGGCCCTGCGCCAGGGCGAGTGCGACCTCGCCCTGGCCGCGGGCGTCAGCGCGCTGGCGCACCCCGACGGAATGGTCCAGGCGTGCCGGATGCGCATGCTCGCCGCCGACGGGCGCTGCAAGACCTTCGACGAGACGGCCGACGGCTTTCTCATGGGCGAGGGCTGCGGCGTCGTGGTCCTGGAGCGGCTCAGCTCCGCGCGCGCCAACGGCCACCGCGTGCTGGCGGTGCTGCGCGGCTCCGCGGTCAACCAGGACGGCCGCAGCAACGGGCTCACCGCACCGAACAAGCAGGCCCAGACCGAGGTGATCCGCGCGGCACTGGCGACGGCCGGGACCGCGCCCGGCGACGTCGACTACGTGGAGGCGCACGGCTCGGGTACCCGGCTGGGCGACTCCCTGGAGATCGAGGGCCTGGCCGAGGCGTTCGGCCCGCGGCCCGCCGAACGGCAGCCGCTGGTCGTGGGCGCGGTCAAGACCAACGTCGGCCACCTGCTGGGCGCGGCGGGCATGGCCGGGCTGATCAAGGCGGTGCTCGTGCTCCAGCACGGGGAGGTCCCGCGCAACCTGCACCTGGAGCGGCCGATCCCGGCGGTGAAGGACGCCGCAGCCACCCTGGTGCTGCCCGAGGACCCCCTGCCGCTGCCCGATGACGGCGGCCCGCGTGTGGCCGGGGTGAGCTCGTTCGGGTGGTCGGGGACCAACGCCCACGCGGTACTGGAACAGGCGCCCTCCACCGGGTCCGCAGCTGTGTCCGAGGCCGAGCAGCACCATCCGCACCTGCTCACTCTGTCGGCGGCCTCGGACTCCGCGCTCGCCGCGGCAGCCGGACGACTCGCCGATCACCTGGGCTCCGCCGAGAGCGGCGGCAGCACCCCCGCCATCGGCGATGTCGCCCACACGCTGCGCACCGGCCGCAGCGCGCTGGACCACCGCCGCGCCCTGGTCGTCCGCGACACCGGCGACGCGCGCGCCGCCCTGGCCGACCTGGCCCAGCAGGCGGAAGGCGGCGTCGGCATCGGCGTGCGGGCCCGAGCGGCGGCGCCGGTGGTGTTCATGTTCCCCGGCGTCGGCGACCAGTACGCCGGAATGGGGCGGGGCCTCTACGAGCGCTTCGAGGCGTTCAGCGCGGCGGTGGACGAGTGCGCCGAGATCCTGCGGGCGCCGCTCGGCCGGGACATCCGCGACCTGGTCTTCACCGACACCGGGGAGCGCGAGGGCACCGGGTCGCCGCCCGGCGGCATGGACCTGCGCGCCCTCATGGGCCGTGCCCAGGCCGATGCCCCGAGCTCCCCGCTGCACCGCACCGATATCGCCCACCCGGCCGTGTTCGTGACCGAGTACGCGCTGGCCCGGCTGTGGATGAGCCAGGGGGTACGCCCCTCGGCGCTGATCGGCTACAGCCTGGGCGAGTACGTCGCGGCCTGCCTGTCGGGCGTGTTCTCCCTGCACGACGCGCTGCACCTGGTCGCCGAGCGCGCCCGGCTGATCCAGGAGACCGCCGCGGGCGCCATGGTCGCGGTGGCGGCGCCGGAGGAGCAGGTCCGGGCCATGCTGTGGCCCGGCCTGTCGGTGGCGGCGGTGAACGGTCCGGCGATGACGGTGGTGAGCGGCGCGTCCGCGGACGTCGCCCAGTTCGAGGCGCAACTCAACAGCGTCGCCCGTCAGCGGGTGCGGACCACCCACGCCTTCCACTGCGACCTGCTGGCTCCCGTGGCCGAGCGGTTGGAGGAGGTCGTGCGGGGCGTGCCGCGCTCCGCCCCGCGGATTCCGTTCGCCGCCAACCTCACCGGCGTCTGGATCACGGACGCGGAGGCGCGCGACCCGGGCTACTGGGCCGCGCACACGTGCTCGACCGTCCGGTTCGCCGACGGTCTGGCGACCGTGGGCGAGGGCGTCGCGCCGGTCCTGGTGGAGGTGGGGCCGGGGCAGACGCTGTCCGGGTTGGCGATGCAGGTGCTGCGCGACGGCGCCGCCACGGTCGCCTCGATGCGCCCCGAGCACCAACCCGACGACGACGCGGAGGTGCTGCTGCGCGCGGCCGGGCGGCTGTGGGAGCAGGGGGTCGAGCTGGACAGCCGGGGCCCGGCCGGTCGGCTCGTGCCGCTGCCCACCTACGCCTTCCAGCACACCCGCTACTGGCCGTCCCCCGTCGACGGCGGGGACCGTCCCCGGGGCGCGCCTGCCCGCCCGGCGGTCCGGCCCGAGGGCAAGCTGCCCGACCTCGCCGACTGGTGCCACTCCCCCGTATGGGAGCAGACCCCGGCTCCCCGCCCGCCGCGCCCGGCCGAGCCCGAGGTGTGGCTGCTGTTCGCCGACGCCGACGGCGTGTGTGACGGCGTGGCGGCGTGGCTGACGTCGACGGGCACGGGCACCCCGGTCGTGGTCCAGCCCCGCACTGGCGACGCCCCGGGGACGGAGGCGGCCACCGGTGCCGGTCCCACCCCCGCACCGCTGTCCATCGACCCCGGCTCGGCCGAGGCCTATGCCGACCTGGTGCGGGAGGTCACCGAGCGGCACGGCCCGGTGCGCCGGATCGTGCACGCCTGGTCCCTGCGCGAGCAGCGGACCGGCCGGGCGGGTGCCCCCGCCGCGATGGCGGCAGGACCGCACAGCCTGGTGTTCCTCGCCCAGGCGCTGGGGCGGACCATGCCGGGCGCGCCGGTGGAGCTCGTCGCGTTGACGGCCAACGCCCTGGCGGTGACCGGCGACGACGGCCGCCACCCGGAGCGCGCGACCGCGCTCGGCGTGTGCCGCTCCATCGACCTGGAGTACCCGAGCGTCCGCGCGCGGGTGGTCGACCTCGACCTGTGCGAGCCGTGGGACATCCCGGAGTCGGCCCAGCGCCTGGGCCGGGAGGTCGCGCTCGCCGACTCCGCCGAGGTCATCGCCTATCGGGGCCGCCGCCGGTGGACCCGGGGGTGGAAGCACACGCCCGTCCCGGCCGCCGAGCCCGGCGAGGTGTGGCGCGAGCGCGGCAGCTACCTGATCACCGGCGGGCTGGGCGGGCTGGGGCTCGCCCTGGCCGAACACCTGGCGCGCACGGTGGCCGCCCGGCTGACCCTGGTCGGCCGCACACCGCTGCCCGCGCGCGACCACTGGCCGGAGCTGCTGGCCTCCGAGGACACACCGCCGGAGGTGCGCCGCAGGCTCCAGGGCATCTGTGACCTGGAAGCGGCCGGTGCCGAGGTGGTGGCGCTGGCCGCCGACGTCGCCGACCCCGACCAGGCCCGGTCCGTCGTGGCCGCCGCCCGCGAGCGCTTCGGAACCGTACACGGCGTCGTCCACGCCGCCGGTGTGCCCGGAGAAGGCCTGGTCCAGGCCAAGACGACCGAGCAGATGGACCGGGTGCTGCGGCCCAAGGTCGCCGGCACCCTCGCGCTGGCCGAGGCTCTGGCGGAGCAGGAGCAGCCGCCCGACTTCATCGCGCTGTACTCCTCGGCCACCGCCATCCTCGGCGGCTTGGGCGAGAGCGACTACTGCGCGGCCAACGCGTTCCTCGACGCCTACGCCCAGGCGGCACCGCCGGGATGCCGGGTGGTGGCGATCGACTGGGGTCCGTGGCGCTGGGACACCTGGCAGGCGGCCGTGCTCGCCGACCGCCCCGAGGGACTCGCGGCCGTCGAGCAGCTGCGCGAGCGCTACGGGATCACCTTCGACGAGGGCCACGACCTGCTGCCACGGATCCTCGCGGCCGACACGGCCCAGGCCCTGGTCATCCCGCAGGCCATGGAGGCGGCCGCGGAACAGTGGGCGGGCCTGGCGGAACTGCCCGGGGAGAGCGCCGTCCCGCTGCAGCGCTATCCGCGGCCGCAGCTGCGCACGCCCTACGTCGCCCCGCGCACCCCGACCGAGGAGCGCGTCGCCGGCCTGTGGCAGGACCGCCTCGGTATCGACCGGGTGGGGATCGACGACCCGTTCCTCGACCTCGGCGGCAACTCCCTGGTCGGCCTGGCCATCGTGGCCGCGATCGAGAAGGAGACGGGCGTGCGGCTGTCTGCGGCGGCTCTGCTGGAGGCACCGACGGTGCGCGGCCTCGCCGGTCTCGTCGAGGGCGACCCGCCCGACGGCGCGACCGCCACGGAGGAGCTGGACGCCGATGCCGAACGCGGCCGGATGCGCCGCCAGCGCCTGCTGCGCCGCGCGAACCGGGGGGAGGCGTCCTAATGCCGGTGTCACGCCACGGCAGTGGCCGTCGGCGGGGGGTAGCGGCACCGAACGCCGCCGAACCGCGCCCACGGCACGCCGCCCCGACGGAGGACCGATGCCAACACGGTCCGGGCACGCGGCGTACGCCCGGCCCCCGTGCGCTCGCGGGACCAGCGGGCCTCCACTCGGCAGCAGACCCTGAGCAGAGCGGAGCCGGTGAGCCCGCGGTGACGGCGACGGCCGCCTCCCTCCTGGGTCGGACCGCGCGAAGGGAGGTCCTCGCATGAGTATCGACCTCGACTCCGCCGTGGCGATCGTGGGGCTGTCCGGGCGCTTCCCCGGCGCCGACTCCGTGGGCGCCCTGTGGGACAACCTGGCGGCCGGAGTGCGGTCGATCCGACCGCTCACCGACCAGGAGCGCCGTGCCCTGGCCCCCGAGGCCGTGGCGGACCCCGCGTTCGTTCCGGTGACGGCCGATGTGGCCGGAGCGGAGTACTTCGACGCCGAGTTCTTCGGCTTCACGGCCGACGAGGCCGCCGCGATGGACCCGCAGAACCGGCTGTTCCTGGAGTGCGTGTGGGAAGCCATGGAGGACGCCGGGCACGACCCGATGGGGCCGAGCATGCCCGTCGGCCTGTTCGCCGGGTGCGGCTTCCCCTCCTACCTGGCGCGGCTGAGCGGACAGCGGGGCGTGGACGTCGCGCCGGAGCTGCGGCGCGAGTCCGAGCGGATGCTGTACGCGGTCGGCAACGACCGGGACTCGCTGTGCTCGATGGTGTCGTACAAGCTCGACCTGCGCGGTCCCAGCATCGCCGTGCAGACGTTCAGCTCCTCGGCGCTGACCTCGGTGCACCTGGCGTGCCAGAGCCTGCTGGGCTACGAGACGGATCTGGCCCTGGCCGGGGGCGTGGCGATCCACACGCCGCAGGCCACGGGGTACCGCTACGACGAGGTCGGCACCCAGTCCCCCGACGGGTCGTGCCGCAGCTTCGACGCCGACTCGCGGGGCACCGTGATCGGCAACGGGCTGGGCGTGGTGGCGCTGAAGCGGCTCGCCGACGCGCACGCCGACGGCGACCACGTCTACGCGGCCGTCCTGGGCACCGCCGTCAACTGCGACGGCGGTGCCCGCGCCGGGTACGCCGCACCCGGGCGGGGCGGCAAGGCGCGGGTGGCCGCCGAGGCGCTGGCCAACGCCGGGGTGGCGGCCGGGGAGGTCGACTACATCGAGGCGCTCGGGCTGGGCGTCATGGTGATCGACACGATCGAGCTGAGCGCCCTGGCCCAGGTCTACGCCCCGGCACACGCGCCGCGCTCGTGCCCCATCGGCGCGCTGAAGCCCAACATGGGCCATCTGGAGCACGCCTCGGGGATCGCCAGCCTGATCAAGACGGCGCTGATGCTGCACCACCGCACCCTGCTGCCGACGATCGAGCACACCGAACCCAACGCGCTCCTGGCCGCGCCGGACAGCCCGTTCCGGATGCAGACCACGGCCGCGCCGTGGGAGCGCCGCTGCGGCAGTCCGCGGCGCGCTGCGGTGAACAGTTTCGGCATCGGCGGCACCAACGCCCACGCCATCCTGCAGGAGGCGCCGGAGCCGCCGGAGCGACCGCGTCCGCACGCGGGCGCGCCGCACCTGCTGCCGGTGTCAGCGCAGACGCCCGAGGCGCTGGAGGCGGCCGTCGCACGGCTGCGCGCACACCTGCAGCGCCGACCCGACCTGGACCTGCGGGACGTCGCCCACACCCTGCAGACCGGCCGCACGCCCTTCGCGCACCGCAGGTTCGTCGTCTGCCGCGGCGTGCCCGAGGCCATCGCGGCGCTCGGTGCCGACGATCCGGCCCGGACCTCCGCCGAGGCGGGGGCGGGCGCCGAGGGCGAGGGCGTGGTGCGCCTGCCCGACGACGACGCCCTGAGCGACCTCACCGCCGAACTCCGCGCGGTCGACCCCGCCTACGGCGCGGCGGCCGAGGAGTGCGAGGCGACCCTGCGCGCGTGCGCGGGGCATGAGGAAGCGCCGGGCACCGGCCCGGAGGTCGCCACGTTCGTCGCCCACTACGCCCTCGGCCGGACGATCACCGCGCTCGGGGTGACGCCGCGGCTGGTGACGGGGCAGGGCGTCGGGCGCCTTGCGGCCGGGTGCCTCGCCGGGACGCTCACGATGTCCGACGCGCTGGAGTGCCTGCGCGCCGGCGGCCCGTGGCCCACCGACGATCACTGCGCGGCGGTCGAGCCCGACGGCGTCGTCATCGAGGTCGGCGCCGCCTCCGCGGCGCCGGGGGTCATCCCCGCGTTCTCCCCTGACCTGTGCCGCGCGGAGGGCGCCCGCTTCGCGCTGTACGAGCTGGCCGGCCGACTGTGGCTGGCCGGTTTCCGGATCGACTGGGCCGGGCTGCACCCCGACGGACCCGGTCGCCGGATCCCGCTGCCCACCTACCCCTTCCAGAGCCGACGGCACTGGATCGACTAGGGGCGAGGGGGCCGGCGGCGCGCGGCGCCGCCGAGAAGACCCGAGAACCCCGAGTGAACCGAGAGAAAGGAGTGTCCGCATGTCGCTGGTCGGAATCGTCGGCTCCGGAGTGATGGGAGTCGGCACGGCCCAGAGCCTCGTGCAAAGCGGTCATGACGTCGTCATGGTCGACGTGAGTGAGGAGATCCTGGACCAGGCCGCCGCCGAGCTGGCGCGCAACACCCGGCTCAGCCGCCTGCTGGCCAGGCCCGGCGCGGAGCCAGCGATGACCACCGCGGGGAAGGTCGAGTACTCGGTCGAGTACGACGCCCTCGCCCCGGTGGACTTCGTCGTCGAGAACATCACCGAGAAGTGGGAGCAGAAGTTGGACCTCTACCCCGTCCTGGACACGGTGTGCCGGGCCGATGTGTGCTTCGCCGCCAACACCTCGTGCACATCCATCACCCGTCTCGGGTCGCTGACGTCGCGACCGTCCCAGGTCATCGGGATGCACTTCATGAACCCCGTCCCGCTGAAGCCCTCGGTCGAGGTGATCATGGGCCACCACACCTCCACCGCCACGCTCGACACCGCCAAGGAGCTGCTGTCGACGATGGGCAAGGAGGCGATCGTGGTCAACGACTCCCCCGGCTTCGTCTCCAACCGGGTGCTGATGCCCACCATCAACGAGGCGATCTACCTGGTGCAGGAGAAGGTCGCCGAACCGGCGGAGATCGACCGGCTGTTCGAGCGGTGCTTCGGGCACGCCATGGGGCCGCTGCAGACCGCGGACCTGATCGGCGTGGACACCATCCTGCACAGCCTCGAGGTGCTCTACGAGGACTTCAACGACAGCAAGTACCGCCCGTGCCCCCTGCTGCGCCGCATGGTCGACGCCGGCCTGCACGGCCGCAAGTCGGGCCAGGGTTTCTTCACCTACCAGAGCTGAAAACGGGAGCAACGATGACGACAGAGCAGATCAAGGCCGCCCTCCGCGAGTTCATCCTCGGCCGCTACCCCGACCTGGACCTCCGCGACGACGAGGACATCTTCCGCCTCGGCTTCGTCAACTCCCTGTTCGCGATGGAGCTGGTGCTGTTCATCGAGAGCAACTTCCAGCTCAGCATCCCCAACGAGGAGCTCGCCCTCGACGGCTTCCGCACCGTGGACGCCATGGCCGCACTCGTCGAGCGCGTCTCGGGCCGTGACGTCGCGGCGAAGGGGTGAGGGGAGTGGCCGATACCCTCGCGACCCTCGCCCGCACCCGAGAACGTTTTCGGGCGTTCGCCGATGGCGAGATCGTCCCGCACGCCGAGGAGTTCGACCGGGAACAGCGCATCCCGTCGGAGCTGATCAAGCGCCTGGCCGCGGAAGGCTACCTGGGCGCCATCCTGCCCGCCGAGGCGGGCGGCCCCGGGATGGACCGGGTGACGTTCGGCGCCCTGCACGAGGAGGTCGGGCGCGCCTGCTCCTCGGTGCGCAGCCTGCTCACGGTGCACAGCATGGTGGCCTTCGCGGTGCACCGCTGGGGCACCGCCGAGCAGAAAGCGGCCCGGCTCCCCGGACTGGCCAGCGGCGACAGACTGGGCGCGTTCTGCCTGACCGAACCCGAGGCGGGCAGCGACGCCGGGCGGATCGCCACCACGGCGGCCCGCACCGACGACGGGTTCCTGATCAACGGCACGAAGAAGTGGATCACCTGCGGGCAGATCGCCGACGTCTACCTGGTGTTCGCCAAAGCCCCTACCGGCATGTCGGCGTTCCTGGTCGACCGCGCCACGCCCGGGCTGTGCGTCCGACCGCTGACCGACATCATGGGGACCCGCGGCAGCATGCTCGCCGAGCTGGAGTTCCGCGACTGCGAGGTGGGCCCGGACGCGCTGCTCGGCCCGGAAGGCATGGGCCTGTCGCTTGTGGGCACCGGCGCCCTCGACATCGGGCGCTACAGCGTGGCCAGCGGATGCGTGGGGATCTTGCAGGCGTGCGTCGACGCCTGCGCCGACTACACCGCGCGACGCGTGGCGGGCGCGGTACCGCTGCGGGAGCACCAGCTCATCCGGCGGATGCTGAGCGACATGGTGACCAACCTGGAGGCCGGCCGCCTGCTGTGCCAGCGCGCCGGGACCCTCAAGGACGAGGCGAGCCCCAAGACGGTGATGGCCACGTGGATGGCCAAGTACTTCGCGTCGACAGCGGCCATGAGCGCGGCCTCCGACGCGGTGCAGATCCACGGGGCCAGTGGCTGCGGCGGCGGTGCGGCGGTGGGCCGCTACTACCGGGACGCCAAGATCATGGAGATCATCGAGGGGAGCTCGCAGATTCAGCAGCTCACGATCGCCGAAGAGGCATTCCAGCAGGCGGCTGCGCGTGCGACCCCCTCCCTGTCCGGATCGGAGGACCGCTGAGATGTCCACCAACCAAACCGAACCGGTCGTCGGCACCGCCTCGGCGGGAGCAGGCGGCGCCCACGCCCCCGCCAAGCCCCGCCAGGGGCGCGTCAAGTGCGTGGTCTGGGACCTCGACAACACCGTCTGGGACGGCACTCTGCTGGAGGACGGCCAGGTCATCCCGCGCCCGGAGGTCGTTGAGGCGATCCGGACCCTTGACGGTCGCGGCATCCTCAACTCGATCGCCAGCCGCAACGACCCCGACGCGGCGATGGAGCGGCTCACCGCGTTCGGGCTCAGCGAGTACTTCCTGTACCCGCAGATCGGCTGGAACCCGAAGTCGTCGAGTATCGCCACCATCGCCCAGCGGCTCAACCTGGGCATCGACGCGATGGCCTTCGTCGACGACCAGCCGTTCGAGCTGGCGGAGGTGGAGTTCACCCACCCGGAGGTGGTGTGCGTTGAGGTCACCGAGCTGGAGGAGGCGCTGGAGCGGCCCGAGCTGGTGCCGCGCTTCATCACCGACGAGTCGCGCCTGCGCCGCCGGATGTACCAGAGCGGTATCGAGCGGGAGCAGGTCGAGCAGGAGTTCGTCGGCACCAACGAGGATTTCCTCGCCTCGCTGCGGATGACGTTCACCGTCAGCGCGGCCCACGAGGAGGACCTCAAGCGGGCCGAGGAGCTGACCGTGCGCACCAACCAGCTCAACTCCACCGGGCACACGTTCTCCTATGACGAGCTGGACGCGTTCCGCTCGTCGCCCGACCACCTGCTGCTGGTGGCCGACCTGGAGGACCGCTTCGGGCCCTACGGAAAGATCGGCCTGGCACTGGTGGAGAAGGGTGTGGAGCACTGGCGGCTGCGGCTGATGCTGATGTCGTGCCGGGTGATGGCGCGGGGTGTGGGCAGCGTGCTGCTCAACCACGTGATGTGGCTGGCGCGCGACAACGGCGTCGGCCTGCGCGCCGACTTCATCGAGACCGGGCGCAACCGGCAGATGTACGTCACCTACAAGTTCGCCGGATTCCGCGAGGTCCTCCGGGACGGCGCCCGGACGGTCCTGGAGGCGGATCTGGCACGCGTCCAGGAGCCGCCGGAGCACCTGACCTTCCGAGGTGTGCCGGACGTCGGGTAGCCGGGCGGGCCGCGGCGGCCTCGTCCCCCGCCGCGGCCCGCACACCGCGACGGGGGAAACCCGGTGTCCGGCCGCCGATCGCGTCATGGAATGATCACGGGTCGACGTCCTACCCCCCGGTAACCACACCTGTCGCGCTTCCCGACAACGGAGGACCTGCCGCATGCCGCACGAGCCCGTGCCGACCGCCCCTGCCCGACTCGTTCGCGAGGAGGACGCCCGCGAGCGTCACCACTCCCAGGCCGTCAGCCTCGTTTCCCACGGCCTGCGGCGCGGCGACCCGGTGGCCGACGCCGCGATCGCCGAACTGGACACGCTGGGGCGGGAGGGGCGCGCGACCCTGGACGCCGGGCTCCGCCACGGCCTGGGCGCGCTCGACTCCGCGCCCCCGGCGATCGCGGCGCTGCTGCGGGAAAGCGAGACGCCGCCCTTCCCGATCGACGCCGAGATGCTGCGACGGGGTGACACCACCAGCCTGTCGGTCGACCCGTTCTGGAGCACGATCGCGTTCGCGCTCGGGTCCCTCGTCCACACCTACAGCGCGCCCGGGATCGCGCGTGTGCTCACCGGCACCGGGAAGCTGACCGTCACGGCCGCGCGCCGCCTGGCCGAGACCGGGCTGTGGCGCACCAACGCGATCCTGCCCGGCGGGCTGCTGCGCGGCGCCCCGGGTTACCTCGACACCGTGCACGTGCGGCTGCTGCACGCCCGCGTGCGCGCCGGCGCGCTGCGCCGGGGGTGGGACACCGACACCTGGGGGATCCCGATCAACCAGACGGACACGGCCCGCACCTGGCTCGACTTCACCGTCATCCCGTATGCGGCGCTGCGCAAGGTGGGGATCGCGACCAGTGCCGAGGAGGAAGCCGAGCTCTACCGCTACTGGGCGTTCCTCGCCCACCTGCTCGGGCTGGACCCGGAGTGGTACCGGCCCGTGACCGACCACGCGTCGGCTGACGCGCTGCTGTCGGCGATCGACGCCACCAACGCCGAGCCGGACGACAACGCGCGCCGACTCGTGGCCGCGCTGCTCGACGTGCTCACCGACGGGCCGCTCGGGCAGTCCCTCGGGATGGAGCGGGCGCACACGCGCGCTCTGCTGGCGGCGCTGACCCGGCTGTTCCACGGCGACGCCACCGCCGACGCACTCGGCATCGAACGCGTGGACGTGGCTCCGTTCCTGCCGGTGATCGCGATGGGCAATGCGCGGGCGCGGCGGTGGCAGCAGTTCAGCGCGGCCTCGCGCGATCTCGCGATGGTCGAGACGGTCGCGCACCGCCGACAGGAGTTCGCGGGGCTGGGACGGACCGAGTACCAGGCCGAGGTGGCGCCCGACGGCGACCGGGGATAGGCCGGGCATACCCAGGGGACCAGCGTGGTGGGTATGCCCATGCGGCACCGGACCGCTGCCGACGGGTTCGGGGACCGCACCCGGGCTCCGGGAATCGGTTGACCGAGATCCGGGTAGTTGACTCGGAAAAAGTTCCGATGTGTAGTTTCGCGCCGAGATCGAACTGACCGGGCACGTCAACCGTGTTCCTTACCGAGAGCGCAATCGTCTCCAGATAGGAAAACGCGCGCTTCCGGCGCTCGATATCGAAGGAGCTGGTCCCCTATGTCCCGTCTCGCCTTGAGCGCGGCAGCACTCGCCGCCCTGCTCGGTCTGGCCGCCTGCGGCGGCCAGGAACAGGAGCCCACCGCTGAGGACACCATCACCACAGAGCAGGAAACAGAGCAGGACACGGGAGGCGGCACGGCGGGCGACACAGAAGACACAGGAGAGGAGACGCCCGACGACGAGACCACCGCCGAGACGGTTCCCGTCAAGGCCAGTGAGTTCTCCTTCGCGGGCATTCCCGACACCCTCCCGGCCGGAACGATCAAGTTCGACTTCGACAACGTGGGCCAAGCGCAGCACAACCTCGTGATCGAGGAGATCGGCGACCAGAAGGTGGTCGAGGCCGGACCGGGCGAGCAGGCCAGCGGGACGGTCGACCTGGAGCCGGGCGAGTACACCATCTACTGCTCGATCGGCAACCACCGCGAGCAGGGGATGGAGACCACGGTCACCGTGGAGTAGGCGCCGCGAAGCCGACCGGCGCACCGCCCACCGCCCGGCCGGATCAGCCCGGGGCCGATCCGGCCGCCCGCGTCCAGGCCCCCGCTCACCGCTCCGTTTCCACCCCGCTCCCCCATCCCTCCCACGCCGCCCGCTCGGGCCGCGGACGACACAACGGAGGCTTCCGCCATGTCCGACACCCGCCTCACCACCGCCGCCGGCACCGCCCCGACAACGACGTTCCTGTGGGGGCTGCGGGTGACCGTGCTGCTGCACGCTGCACTGCTGGTGGTGGAGTTCGTCAGCGCCGGCCGCATCCTCGTACAGGACGACTCGGCCCTTCCCATCCATGGGGTCGGAGCCATCATCGTGCACGTGGTCGGCGGTCTCCAGATCCTCGCGGCGGCTCTGCTCTGGCGTCCGGGCAACGGCCCGCTGTGGCCCGCTGTCGTGAGCGCCGTCGCCTTCGGCGCCGGTTTCGCCCAGGGGTACTTCGGCAGCCACCTCATGCTGGAGCTTCACGTTCCCGGGGCGATGCTCCTCGTCATCCTGGTGACCTGGATTCTGGCCTGGTCCTGGACGGCGCGTTCGACCCACCGCCCGACCGGCTGAGCACTCCCGCCCGCATTCGGCTGATTCGCATAACGACGACGGATGAGACCTCTTTCACTCGCTCTCCAGAATTCGATAGGGTCGCGGCAGTCACTCGGAGAGGTGGCCGGATCGCACCGGGCGATCAACGCTGGGTGAAGGCACCCCCACAACCATGTAACCCGCTGTGCCCAGCGTCAGAGACGACTCCGCCGAACGGCTCCCCGCACGTCCGTGCGATCGGGGCCGCGCGTCCGACGGACGACCCCGGTGCGCCAGGGCCTCGGGCGGACGAGTGAGACCGCACATGCGGGGACTGCCGCTCACAGTCCCCCACCACGTTGTTCTGCGCGTCCGACGCGTCCGCCACCCCTCGGAGGGGCGCGGAAAGGGAGGGCGCGATGGCGAAGTCCACGTGGTGGTGTCCACGGTGCGACTTTTACAACAACCTCGACCGTAGAACATGCCTGAACTGCGGTGATCTACGGAAGACCGGCGCGACGACCGAATCCGGCACGGCCACCGCCCCGCAACCGGCGGCCGACGGGGAGCCGCGAGCGGTGCCCCCGCCCGCCGGTGCGTGGCGCTGTCAGGTCTGTGCCAGCGGCAACGACACACGGGACGGCACCTGCCGGTACTGCGGCAACCGCCGACCGCCGAAGGGCCGCCCGATCGACGACGCCCACGGCATCCGATCGACACTGGCGGAGCCGTCGGGCCGTGAAACGAGCGAGGAGCCCGCCCCGGGGCGCGACGGCGATCTGCTCGCCACCCCGTGCACCCCCGGCGGTCCCCGAGAACCGTGGGCGGACGCCGACGCCGCCAGCGGTGACGTCCCCCCACCCGCCGGCAGGGGGCCGGACACAGCCCCCCTCCCCCACGTCCCCGGGGAGTGCCCCTCCGGGCCACAGGACGCGACGGAACCGGGAATCCTCTCCGGATTCGACACGCCAGAGCTGGCGGAGCTGCGGCACGGGCGCCATGAGCGCCACGCGTCGATCACCGACTCCTCGTTCGTCGGACGGGTCCGCCGGAACCTCACCTCCGCCGGTCTCCTCGGACTGCTCGTGCCGCCCCTGCTCCTCCTGCTCCTGTACGGCTGTGCGCACCAGGGCGACGAACCCGCGAACTCCGGGGCGGGGGCGGCGCGGCCCGCGGCACCGGCCCCGACGCCGGGCGGCGATGACGAGCGCGCCTCCTCGGCGCCGGACGAATCCGACTGCCCGGCCCGCATCGCCCGACTCTTCCCGCAGCCCGAGGAAGGCACCCTCGTCGAGGCGTTCATGTCCGCGGACAAGCTGATCACGCTGTGCCGGACCGAAAGCGGCCGCCTCTTCTACTACGGGGAGTACTATGCCGAGCCGGAGAGCGGGACGCTCGTACCCGCCGAGGTGACCGATAACGGGTACGTCGCCGAGAGCGGCCCCTTCCGCTACGAGATCTCCGGCGACGAGGTCGTCGTCTTCCGCAACGGCGAGGAGCTGTCCCGGGACATGCTCATGCCCCTGACCGAGCCGCGTCCGCCGTCCCCGACCGTAGGGGACGACACGGACCTCGGCGTGGACGCGTGAGAACCCAAGCGGCGTCGATCCGACGGTCGGCACTCCCGGTTCCAAACCGTCCATTCCGCCCGCGCCGCCGCATGTGTGCCATTACCGAATCGTCATGGACACGCCCCACAATCTGGTCTCCGCCGCGGACCGGGTGCCGTACGGTCGTCATCCGGAAATCCATCCACGCGGGTCCCACTGGCGCCTCCGGGGCCACGGACCCGATCCCCACGACGGGTGGCGACACCACCCCTGGAATGGAGACCTTGTGCGACGGCGCAACTTCCTCGCGGCGAGTACCACGGCCGGAGTCGCCATGGCGACGCTCGGCAGCACGGCGGCCGCGAACCGGTCCACCCCGACCGAGTCGGCCCCGACACCGGGCACCACGCCCGGTGAGCGCGGCGTTCCCCAGACCCTGACCGAGCGGTCCACCGCGAGCACCACCACACCCCGCATGGTGCGGCCGGAGGCCGGCTTCGACTACGTCGCGGTCCGTTCTGGCGAGAACGCGCCGCGCAGCGCCGCGATCCGCTTCGAGGCCCCCGATGGCCTGACCGAATGGCGGTCGCTGCACTTCCACGGAGACGGGCGTGACGACAGGCCGGCCACCCCGGCGGCCCTCACGCCGGTCCCCGCTGGATGCACCGGATACGAGATCAGCGCGGAGGGCACGGACCGTGCCGAGTGTGTTGCGATGAACCTGCACGACGGGGGCAAAGTGCGTATGGGCGGCAGGCCCGTGGGCGAACTCTACGACGACACCGACACCGATCCCAAGGGCGGCCTGCTGGTCAAGTACCGCACCCGGGCGGGGTGGGGCGCCGACGAGTCGCTGCGGTTCAACGACGAGGGCGAGGAGGAGTGGCCGACCGCGTACTACCCGGTCCAGGCCATCACGGTGCACCACAGCGCCTGGGAGATCGGGGACGACGGCGCCGCCGCCAACGTGCGGGCGATCTACCACCTCCACGCGGTGGAGAACGGGTGGGGCGACATCGGCTACCACCTGCTCATCGACCCCGACGGCACGGTCTACGAGGGGCGCTGGTCCGGAAGCGACCTGATGCCGATCTTCCGTACGATCCCGCTGCCCGGGCGGGCGGAGGCGGTGACCGCGGGCCACGTCTACCAGTTCAACTCCGGCAACATCGGGATCTGTATGCTCGGTGACTTCACCGACCGGATGCCCACCCAGAAGGCCCAGGACAGCCTGGTGCACACGCTGCGCGCCCTGTGCTGGATCACCGGCGTGGACCCGGTGGAGGAGGTCGAGTACGTCAACCCGGTGAACGGGAAGAAGGCCACCCAGCAGGGCGTGTCACGCCACCGCGACTGGCTTCCGACCGAGTGCCCGGGCAACACGTTCGCCGAGCACTTCGACACGGCGATCCGCCAGCGCGTCGCGCGCGGCCTGGTCTGACGGGCGTCGATCGCCCACCGAGCACACCACGGTGTCTCCGGGGACCAGAGCCGCCCCGGAGACACCCGCCGGATCGCGGTGTCAGCCCCGGCCCCGCCGCCACTCGGCGATGAGCAGCCAGATGAGGTAGAGCCCGCCGATGAGGCCGGTCGCGGTACCGACCGGAAGGGCCGCGGTGCTGAAGAGCCGCTGCACCGCGAAGTCGCCCACCAGCAGCAACAGCGCACCCATGAGGGCAGCCGGAATCAGGCCGGGACCCGGTGACCCGGTGAGGCGTTGGGCCAGCTGCGGGGCGGCCAGCGCCACGAAGAGGATCGGCCCGGTCGCGGCGGTCGCGATCGCGGCCAGCACCACGCTCACCGCGATGAGCACCAGCCTGCTGCGCTCCACACCGACGCCGAGTGCCTTGGCCGCGTCATCGCCCATGCCGAGCAGGGACAGGGCGCGGCCGTGGTAGACGGCGACCGGGAGGAGGACCGCCAGCGCCAGGCCGACCGCCACCGCCTGCTCGGTCCCGACCTTGTTGATGCTGCCGACCAGCCAGGCCTGGGCGGCCAGGGCGTCCGTCAGGCTGGCCCGGGTGATCAGGTAGGAGTTGGCGGCCAGCGCCATGGCGGCGATGCCGATGCCCACGAGGATGAACCGGCTGCCGCGCACGCCGCGGGTGAACGCCAGCAGGTAGATGATCACGGCGGTGACCACGCCGCCGACCAGGGCGCCCAGCGCGACCTGGAGCATGCTTCCGCTCACCAGCACGATGACGATGAGCGCACCGGTGGCCGCGCCGTTGGTGAAGCCGATGATGTCCGGGCTGCCCAAGGGGTTGCCCGACAGCCGCTGCAAAATGGCGCCGCTGACCGCCAGGGACGCGCCGACGAACAGCGCGGTGAGCAGGCGCGGCATGCGCAGCGTGAAGACGATGAACTCGTGGCCGGGACTACCTTGACCGGCCAGGACAGAGACGACCTCGGACGGGCTGAGGGGGAAGTCGCCGACGGTGAGGGCGAGGACGGCCATCCCGAGGAGTCCGGCGGCCAGCACCGCGCACGCCACGACCGTCCGGACATGGACGCGCAGCGCGACCCTCTCGCCCCGGGTACGCAGTGGGGCATACCCGGTCGGCGTTCCGGCGGATTCGGCGCGGGCGCGCGGGATGCGGGCGGGAGGACCCATGGTGGCGACCGACCGGTTGTGGGGCGCGCGCCCCTGCGGCGCGGTCACAGCGCGGCCAACCGGCGACGACGGCACAGGGCGATGAACACGGGAGCTCCGATGAAGGCGGTGACGATGCCGACCTGCAGCTCGCCCGGCGCGCCGAGCACGCGGCCCACGACGTCGGATCCGAGGAGCAGAATCGGGGCGAGCAGCAGGGAGTAGGCCAGCACCCAGCGCTGGTCGGGGCCGACGATCAGCCGGGCCACATGCGGGACGGCCAGCCCGACGAACGTGATCGGCCCGGCGGCGGCGGTGGCGGCCCCGCACAGGAGCATGACCGCGACGGCGCCGAGTACGCGGGTGCGCCTGATGCGGACGCCCAGGGCACTGCCCATCTGGTCGCCGAGCGCCAGGGCGTTGAGCGGCCGCGCGAGGGCCAGCGCGATGACCGTACCCACGATGATGAAGGGCGCGACGGGCAGCAGGACGTTGAAGTAGCGGCCGGCGAGCGACCCGACGTTCCAGAACCGGAACTCGTCGAACGCCCGCGGGTTGATCAGCAGCATGGCGCTGTTGAAGGCGTACAGCACGGCGGTGATCGCCGCCCCGGCCAACACCAACCGGTCCGGCGTCGCCGCCCGCCCCCCGGTCGACCCGATGGCGTAGACGACGACGGACGCCACCACGGCACCGGCGAAGGCGAACCACACATATCCGGTGACCGCCGAGACCCCGAAGAACGCGATCGCCACGACCACCCCGGTCGAGGCGCCCAGGCTCACCCCGAGAATCCCGGGATCGGCCAGCGGGTTGCGGGTGAGCGCCTGCATCAACGCGCCGGAAAGCCCCAGGGCGATCCCCACCAGCGCACCGAGAATCGTCCGGGGGATCCGGTAGTCGTGCACGATGACGGCCTCGCGGGATCCGTCAGGGTGCCACAGCAGCTCCCAGACCGTGGCTAAGGGAATGTCGCTGGTCCCCACCCAGATGCTGAGCAGGGCGACGCACCCCAGCGCCGCGAGCGCCACCGGTATCCCGAGACGGCGCACGATCGGATCACGGGAACGCCGCTCCGTCCGCTCATCGGGGTCGGCGACGCTCCTCTCCTGCGAGCGAGCGGTGACCGACACCGGCGACCTCCTGAATGGGCGACGCAGTCCCGAATTGTTCCTAAGGTGAGGCTAACCGAACCGCGATGCTAACGGAGATCGCGGGTGGGGATCAACGTTCTGAATAAATGCCGAATATCACGCGAACAAGGACTAATGGGATATCCCATCACCGCCGAGGAACGGACGATCGCTGGTCGCTCCCGGGATGTGGAGCCGACGCCCGAGCGACTCCTGCTCCGTGATGTCACGGTGGCCGACCGAGGGAGCCATGCGGCCACAGGGGAAGGAGTAGTGGGCGACACCCTCGGCCACCACCGCGTCGAGGGAAGGTTCACGGACGGCGGAGACCGCGCCCGTCGTGCCCACGGGTACCGGCCGCGACACGGCGCCCTCAGCGTCAGCCCGTTCCAGCCGCCCACAGCGACGGAGTCTTTCCAGCTCAGCCCTGTGACATCGCGTCGCGATGCGTCGATGGCGCCGAGCGGCGGCAGAGCGGCGCAGAGGGCATCACGCGACGCCCCGAACCCGCGCACTCACGCGCCGTAGATCTGGGAGTCCGATGAATGCGTGAAGTGCGATCTTAGACTAGCCTTACCTAACCGATTGCTAACCGTGCCGGGCGACCCGTCGGAGGTAAGTGGAGTGGTGCGCGCAGAAGAGCCTGCCGAAGGGGCGGGCGGCTCCGCAGCGAGTTGGACGGGGCGTCGCGTGGTGCTGCGCGCGGTTTCCGGGCAGCGGCGGTTGATCACCGGGGCATCCGTGCTCGCCGCTTCGCACCAGGCGTGCGAGGCGCTGGTCCCGGTCGTCATCGGTGTGCTGATCGACGAGGCGGTGTCGACGGGGTCGGTCGCCGCGCTCGTCCGCTGGCTGGTGATCCTGGCGGTGCTGTTCACGGTGCTCTCCTACAGCTACCGGTTCGCCGCGCGCGGTGCCGAGCGGGCGTCGGAACAGGCGGCGCACCGGCTGCGGATCGAGCTGGGTGAGCGGGTTCTCGATCCCCAGGGCGGTGCCGAGGCCGGGCGGTTGCCCGGTGCGCTGGTCAACATCGCGACCGAGGACGCCAAGCGCGTCGGCCGGGTCAACGGCGCGGTGCCGTTCGGCGTCGCCGGGGTGGCCGGGCTGTTGGTCAGCGCCGTCGCACTGCTGGTGATCTCGACCCCGCTGGGTCTGCTCGTTCTCCTGGGAACCCCTCCCCTGCTGTGGCTCGCGCACGTGATCGGTCGTCCGCTGGAGCGCCGCAGCGGCGTGGAGCAGGAGCGTGCCGCACACGCCTCCGGGACCGCGGCCGACCTGGTGTCCGGGTTGCGGGTCCTCAAGGGGATCGGTGCGGAGAACGCGGCGGTGACCCGCTACCGGGAGGCGAGCCGGAACTCTCTGGCCGCCACGCTGCGCGCCACGCGCGCCCAGGCCGGGCACGACGGGGCGCTCTTCGCCCTCACCGGAGGGTTCATCGCACTCGTCGCCCTGGTCGGCGGCCACCTGGCGATCGGCGGATCCATCAGCATCGGCGACCTGGTCGCGGCGGTCGGCCTGGCGCAGTTCCTCCTCGGTCCGTTCCAGATCTTCTCGTGGGTGAACGGAATGCTGGCCCAGGGCCGCGCTTCGGCCGAGCGGGTGGCCTCGGTTCTGGCGGCGCCCCCGGCGGTGGCGGCCGGTGACGGCCGACTGCCGCAGGAGGTCACCGGCCGCCTGCGGCTGAAGGGCGTCACGCACGGCGCGCTGCACGACGTGGATCTGGACATCGCCCCCGGACGCCTGACCGGTGTGGTCGCCCCCGACCCGGCCGCCGCCGCGGCCCTGTTGGAGTGCCTGGGACGCGACGCCGACCCGGCGACGGGCTCGATCGAACTCGACGGCGTGGAGCTGTCGGGACTCCACCCCAGCGACGTACGCGCCGCGATCCTGGTCGCCGCGCACGACGCCGACCTGTTCGAAGGCACGCTGTGGGAGAACGTGACAGCGGCCGTCTCCGGAGCGGCGGAGGAGAAGGCGGAGGACACCGATCCGAGCGCGGCGATGAGCGCGGGGGTCGGGCGGGCACTGACCGCGGCTGCCGCCGACGAAGTCGCCAGCACCCTGCCGCACGGCGTCGACACGACAATCACCGAGCGCGGCCGCTCCCTCTCCGGTGGCCAGCGCCAGCGCGTCGCCCTCGCCCGGGCGCTCGCCGCCGATCCGCCGGTGCTGGTGGTCCACGACCCGACCACGGCCGTCGACGCGGTCACCGAGTCCCGCGTCGCCTCCGAGATCGCCGAGGTCCGCCGGGGACGCACGACCGTGCTGGTCACGACCAGCCCGGCACTGCTCGCGGCGACCGACCGCGTGGTGGTGATCGACGGCGGCACCGTGACCGCCGCGGGCACGCACACCGAACTCCTGCACACCGACCCCGCCTACCGCTCGGCAGTGCTCACGTGAGCCCGGCCGCAGCCAGCACCAGCGGGACACCCCGGCGCGCGACATCGTGGCGCCGAGAACCCCATGTCCCCCACCGCCACCACTCTGACCACCAACGACCGCAGAGGGATCCCCGATGACCGCAACGTCTGATCCGGCACGGGAGCTGCTGCCCACCGCCACCGGGAAGCGGACCGCCGCGGTGGTGGGCGGGTTGCTCCGACGCAACCGGGTCATCGCCGTAAGCGCGTTCCTGGCGATGGTCGGGGCCACCGGCATCGGACTGCTCACCGCGCCGCTGCTGGGGCACATCGTCGACATCGTCGCCGAGAAGGGCGGGGTCGGGGCCATCACCGTGCCGGTGGTGCTGCTCGCCGTCGTCGCGCTCGCGCGAGGGGCGGCGACCTCGGTGGGGCTGACCCTGGTGGCGCGACTCGGCGAGGGCATGCTCGCCACGCTGCGCGAGCGGTTCATCGACAAGGCGCTGCACCTGCCCCTCGAACAGGTGGAGCAGGCCGGCTCCGGGGACCTGACCGCGCGCGTGACCAGTGATGTGGCCGAGGTCGCCAAGTCGGTGCGTGAGGCACTGCCCGAGCTGGGTCGGTCACTGCTGACCATCACCCTGACGCTGGGCGCGCTCGCCGTGCTCGACTGGCGGTTCCTCGTGGCAGCGCTCCTGGCCGCCCCCATCCAGCTGCTGACCGTGCGCTGGTACCTGCGCCGCGCCGTCCCCCTCTACGCCGCCCAGCGCGTCGCCATCGGCGCCCAGCAGCAGCAGCTTCTCGACACCGTCGGCGGCGCGCGGACCGTGCGGGCCTTCCGGCTCACCGATGACCACGTGGAGCGGGTCTCCCAGCGCTCGCAGGGCGCCGTCGACCTGTCCCTGCGCGGCATCCGGCTGGTGACCGGCTTCTTCGCCCGGCTCAACCTGGCCGAGTACATCGGCCTGGGTGGTGTCCTGGCCACTGGTTTCCTGCTCGTCAACAACGGTTCGGCGAGCATCGGTACGGCGACCGCGGCGGCGCTGTACTTCCACAGCCTCTTCAACCCGATCAACGCGGCCCTCGTCCTCCTGGACGACGCGCAGAAGGCCGGGGCGAGCCTGGCCCGGATCATCGGGGTGGCCGATCTCCCGGGCGAGACCGACGACGCCCTGGAGGGGCGACCCGGCGTGTCGCGTGGCACCGACGAGGCCGCGGCCGAGCGGCCCGTCGTGCCGGTCGATGCCTCGGTGAAGGTGGCGGGGCTCGGCCATGCCTACAAGCCCGGCCACGACATCCTGCACGACGTGGACCTGCACATCAGCGCGCGGGAACGGGTCGCGCTGGTGGGGGCCAGCGGTGCGGGCAAGACCACCCTGGCCAAGCTGATCGCGGGCATCCACCGTCCCACCTCGGGAGCGATCGCGCTCGGCGGGGTGGGTATCGACGAGCTCGGCCCCGCGTCCATCCGCTCCACCGTCGCTCTGATCAGCCAGGAGGTGCACGTGTTCGCCGGTCCGCTGCGCGACGACCTGCGCCTGGCCCGGCCCGGCGCCACGGATGGGGAACTGCGCGAAGCTCTGGCCCGAGTCGGCGCTCTGACCTGGGTCGATGCCCTTCCCGAGGGCCTGTCGACGGTGGTCGGCGACGGCGGGCACCGGTTGACCGTGGCGCAGGCCCAGCAGCTGGCACTGGTCCGGCTGGTGCTGACCGACCCGCCGATCGCGATCCTCGACGAGGCCACCGCCGACGCGGGCAGTGCCGGCGCCCGCGAGCTGGAGGAGTCGGCCGCTCGCGCGCTGGAGGGGCGCACCGCCCTCATCGTGGCCCACCGCCTCACCCAGGCGGCCAGCGCCGACCGGGTGGTGGTGTTGGACGCCGGACGGGTCGTGGAAACGGGAACCCACGACGAGCTCGTCGCGGCGGGCGGGCGTTACGCGGCCCTGTGGGAGGTCTGGGCGGACAACCGCCGGGATGTGGATACGGAGACGGAGGGGTAGGCGTGTGACCTGGGCCGCTTCTGGACACACTGGGGTCTGGTCTAGGCCAATGTGTGGTACACACCGGGCGGAGGCATTTTGATTCACGTGCCCAGGACAAGGAGCGGAGCCATGCCGGAGACAACCCCTGCCGAAAGCACGCGCCTCGACCAGCGTGCGGAGTGGAACGCGCTGGCCGAGCACCGCGAGAAGCTGGGCGACACGCACCTACGGGACCTGTTCGCCGCCGATCCCGGGCGGGCCGGACGCTACGGCCTGCGGGTCGGCGACCTCCACCTCGACTACTCGAAGAACATCGTCACCGACGAGACCCTGCGTCTGCTGCGCGAGCTCGCGACCTCCACCGGGGTGACCGAGCTGCGCGACGCGATGTTCCGCGGCGACAAGATCAACTTCACCGAGCACCGCGCCGTACTGCACACCGCGCTGCGCGCCCCCCGCGACGCTGTGATCGAGGTCGACGGGCACAACGTCGTCCCGGACGTGCACGCCGTGCTGGACCGGATGTCCGACTTCGCCGAACGCGTCCGCTCGGGTGCGTGGACGGGCCACACCGGCAAGCGCATCACGCGCGTCGTCAACATCGGCATCGGCGGATCCGACCTCGGCCCGGCCATGGCCTATGAGGCGCTGCTCCCGTTCACCGCGCGTGCGACCGACGTCCGTTTCGTCTCCAACGTCGACGGCTCCGACCTGCACGAAGCGCTGCGCGGCGCCGACCCCGAGCAGACGCTGTTCATCATCGCGTCCAAGACCTTCACCACCATCGAGACCATCACGAACGCCACCTCCGCGCGGACGTGGCTGCTCGACGCCCTCGGCGGTGACGCCTCCGCCGTTGCCAAGCACTTCGTGGCGGTATCCACGAACGCGGAGAAGGTCGCCGAGTTCGGCATCGACACCGCCAACATGTTCGAGTTCTGGGACTGGGTGGGCGGCCGCTACTCCTACGACTCGGCGATCGGGCTGTCGCTGATGGTCGCGATCGGCCCGGACCGCTTCCGCGAGATGCTCGACGGCTTCCGGCTGATGGACGAGCACTTCCGCACCGCCCCGATCGAGGCGAACGCGCCGCTGCTGCTCGGCCTGCTCGGGATCTGGTACGGCGCCTTCTTCGACGCCCAGTCGCACGCCGTACTCCCCTACAGCCACTACCTGTCGCGTTTCACGGCCTACCTGCAGCAGCTCGACATGGAGTCCAACGGCAAGGCCACCGACCGCTCCGGGCGACCGGTCTCCTGGCAGACCGGCCCGGTGGTCTGGGGCACGCCGGGCACCAACGGCCAGCACGCCTACTACCAGCTGCTGCACCAGGGGACGAAGATGGTCCCGGCCGACCTCATCGGCTTCGCCCGCCCCTCGGCCGAGCTCAGCCCCGAGCTGGCCGCCCAGCACGATCTGCTGATGAGCAACCTGTTCGCCCAGGGGCAGGCGCTGGCGTTCGGGAAGACGGCCGAGGAGGTCGCGGCCGAGGGGGTGGCGGCGGAGCTGGTTCCCCACCGCACCTTCCACGGCAACCGCCCCACCACGACCATCCTGGTCTCCGAGCTGACCCCATCGGTACTCGGCCAGCTCATCGCGCTCTATGAGCACAAGGTCTTCGTGCAGGGCGCGGTGTGGGGCATCAACAGTTTCGACCAGTGGGGTGTCGAGCTCGGCAAGATGCTGGCCAAGCGCGTCGAGCCCGCCCTGACCGACGGCGCCGAGGTGAGCGGACTGGACGCCTCCACCGCCGATCTCGTCGCGCGCTACCGCGAGCTGCGCGGACGTTGATCTGACATCGATCGACGGCGGATCGGGGCCTGGGTCTGCTGGGTCGGCCCGGCCCCTCACTGCTGTCGCCCTCGCGGGTTTACACCACAGCGCGGGAAACGATCCCTCCTTTCCTCATGCCGACACGGGCGTGCCCGCCCCGCGATGCGCTGCGGGGCGGGCACGTCGTCGATGAAGGAGCAGCGTCGAGCGCCCTTCAGCTCCCCATGGCCTCGACGAGGCTCTTGGGGCGCAGGTCGGTCCAGTTCTCCTCGACGTAGGCCAGGCAGGCGTCGCGCGTGTCCTCCCCGAAGACGGTCGTCCATCCGGCCGGGACCTCGGCGAAGGACGGCCACAGGGAGTGCTGTCCCTCGTCGTTGACCAGGACCAGGAAGCGGCCCTCGGCGTCGTCGAACGGGTTGCTCATGATTGGTTCCTCCTCAGGATGTCCGAGAGAGACAGGCCGGGGTCGGCCGCCGCCCCCTCCAGTACGGCTAGCAGGTCGTTGACCAGGCGCTCGGCAGTGGCCCGGTCGAACAGGTCCGTGGCGTAGATGAGGCCGCAGTGCACGGCCCCGCTCCCCCGCGGCTCGTAGAAGCTCAGCGTCAGGTCGGCGGGTGCCGTACCCGTCGCCACCGCGTCGAGTGTGCCGAGCTCGCCCTCCAGCTGCGTTCGCTCGGCCTGCTCGTGGTGGATGACCAGCACCTGCGGCCCCTCCCACCCGAGCTCGCGCGCCACGTCCTCCAGCGGGGTGTCCTGGCGGTCGAGCGCGCTGAGCGTGGTCTCGCGGACGCGCGCCAGGAGGTCGGTGAAGGCCGGGTCGCCGGTGGTGTCGGTCCGCAGCACCAGGGTGTTGAAGAAGCAGCCGACCAGGTCCGCCAGCTTGTCGTCGGTGCGCCCGGCCACCAGGGTGCCGATCGGCAGGTCCGACCCGGCCCCATGGCCGGTGAGCACCGTCGCCAGGGCCGACTGCAGGACCATGAACATGCTCGTCCGCGTCGCGTGGGCGAGCTCGTCGACGGCCGCGTGGATCCGCTCGTCGAGGACGAATTCGACGACCTCGCCCCGCCCACTGCGCGTGCCAGTACGTGCGCGATCGGCGGGCAGGGGCAGCTCGGTGGGGACGCCTCGCAGGGTGCGGCGCCAGTAGTCGAGCTGGCGGGATGCGAGGCTCTGCGGGTCGGCGGGGTCACCGAGCACCTCGTGCGCCCACTTGGTGTAGTCGCCGTAGCTGACCGGCAGGGGCTCCCAGGCCGGTGCGCCGCCCCGCAGCCGCGCCGCGTAGGCCGTGTTCAGGTCGCGCAGCAGCGGCACCACCGACCACTCGTCGACGCCGAGGTAGTGCAGGGTCAGCAGCAGCGCCTGCTGGCCCTCGCCCTCGCCTGGCACCAGGAGCCGCGCCCGCATGGGGGGCTCTGCGGCCAGATCGGGCTGCGCGTGGGCACGGCGGGCGAGCTGCTTCTCCACATCGTCGCACTGTTCCACGACCAGCTCGGGGGGCTCGACCGTGCGCTGGTACACGGCGCCGTCCCGCTCGACGAACACCGTGCGCAGCGGCTCATGGCGCTCCACCACATCGCGCAGCGCGGCGGAGAGCACCTCCGCGTCCAGTCCGTCGGGCGCGCGCAGCACCAGCGCGTGGTCGTAGGCGGGCAGCGCGCGGTACCGCGACCACCGCCACCGCTGGGCAGGGGCGAGCGGCAGCTCGTCGGGACGCTCCCGTTCCCGCAGTTCGGGCCGGGCCGCTTCGGCGCCGACGAGCTTCTCCACGATACCGGCCACGGTCGGGGCGTCGAAGACGTCCCGGATGGTCAGTTCGGCGCCGAACTCCGAGCGGATGCGGCCGAGCAGCCGCATCGACGACATCGAGTGTCCACCGAGCATGAAGAAGTCGTCGTGGACACCGATCTCCTCGATGCCCAGCCGGTCGAGGTCGAGGATCTCGCCGAAGAGCCGCGCCAGCAGGCGCTGCTCGGGCGTCGAAGGCCGCGTGTCCCCGGCCAGGTGGCTCCAGTCCGGTTCCGGCAGCGCCTTCTTGTCCAGCTTGCCATTGGGCGTCAGCGGCAGCGGGCCGTCCAGTGGCACGACGATGGCCGGAACCATGTACTCGGGCACCAGCCCTGCCACGTGCGCGCGCAGTTCGGCCGGGTCCAGCGGTGCGCCGCCGGTATCGGCCGGGACGGCGTAGGCGACGAGCCGCACGATGTCGCCCGCGCGGTCGGCGATGACCGCCGCCTGCGCCACCCGCGGGTGGGAGGCGAGGGCGGCGATGATCTCGCCGGGCTCGATGCGGAAGCCGCGGATCTTCACCTGGTCGTCGACACGGCCGAGGAAGTCGAGGTTCCCGTCGGTCCGCCAGCGCGCCCGGTCACCGGTGCGGTACATCCGCGACCCGGGCGGGCCGAACGGGTCGGCGACGAACCGCTCGGCGGTCAGCCCGTGCCGGGCGAGGTAGCCGCGGGCCAGGCCGCGGCCGGACACGTACAGCTCACCGATCACGCCGGGCGGTACCGGGCGCAGTCCGGCGTCGAGCACGTAGCACCGGGTGTTGGGGTCGGGGATGCCGATGGGGACGCGGGCGGTCGGGCCATGGTCCGGCTCGGGCACCCACAGGGTGGAGTTGACCGTGGCCTCGGTCAGCCCGTAGGCCGCGATCAGGTTGACCCTCCCCGCCCAGCGGTCGAACAGGTCCGGCGGCACGGTCTCGGTGCCGACGAGGATGGTCGATCCTTCCGGCAGCTCGCATTCGGCGGGCAGCGCCGACACCAGCGACGGCGGCAGGATCATGTGCGTGATGCCCTGCTCGGCGAGGAAGTCGGTGAGCGCGGCCCCCGCCACGCGTGCCTCCTCGGGGATGAGCACCAGGCGCCCGCCGTAGCACAGCGCCATGGACAGCTCGAACGCGAAGACGTCGAAGCCGATGGAGGCGAACTGCAGCACCGTGCTATCGGGGCGCAGTCCCATCTGGTCAACCGCGGTGGCGACCAGGCTGCCGATGCCCTCGTGGGAGACCACCACGCCCTTGGGGCGGCCGGTAGATCCGGAGGTGTAGATGATGTAGGCGGCCTGGTCCAGCGAGGTGACGCCGGTGGTCGGTTCAGCCGCACTGCCGACGGCGGCCTGCTCGGCGATGATGTCCGGAGCGTCGAGCAGCAGCGTGGCCACGCCCGCGACCTCGGGGATCTTGCCGGCCGTGCTCTCGGTGCCCACGACGATGCGCGCGCCGGAGTCGCCGATCATGTAGGACAGTCGGTCGCCCGGGTGGGACAGGTCGAGCGGCAGGAACGCGGCACCGAGCCGGAGCGTGCCCAGCACGGTGGCGATCATGTCGGCGGTGCGGGGGACCGCGACGCCGACAATGCTCTCCGGGCCGACGCCGCGCCGCCGCAGCAGCCGCGCGATCTCATCGGCGCGGGCGTCGAGCGCGGCGTAGGTGACCTCGCGCCCCCGGTCGACCACGGCGACGGCCTCGGGCTGCTCGGCGGCGCGCCGGGCGAACAGGCCGGGGACGGACAGCTCCTCGACCGTCCGCCGGGTGGCGTTGAAGTCCTCCAGCACCAGGCGCCGCTCGTCCTCGGCGAGGATGTCGACGGCACTGACCGGTGCCTCCGGTGCGGTGGCCACCGCACCGATCAGACGGGACAGGCGGTCGCCGAGCCGGGTGACGGTGGCGGCGTCGAACAGCTCGGTCGCGTACTCGATCCGGCACGAGATGCGGCTGCCGTCGGCGGCGTCCGTGTCGGTCGCCTCCGCCGCCGTTTCCATGTACTCGGTGAAGCTGAACACGAGGTCGAACTTGGCGGTGCGCGTCTCGTAGGGCACGCCCTCGACCCGCAGGCCGGGCAGTTCCAGCAGGTCGCCGGAGCGTGCGTGGTAGCCGACCATGACCTGGAACAGCGGGTTGCGGGCCGGGGTCCGCACCGGGTTGAGCCGTTCCACGACCGCCTCGAAGGGCACGTCGGCGTGCGAGAAGGCGGTGAGGTCGGTGTCCTTCACGCGCGCCACGAGCTCGCTGAAGCTCGGGTCACCGGAGACGTCGGTGCGCAGCACCAGCGTGTTGACGAAGAACCCGACCAGGTCGTCGAGGGCCTCGTCGGTGCGTCCCGCGATGGGGGCTCCCAGCGGGATGTCCTCCCCCGCCCCCATGCGGTGCAGCAGCGTGGCGACCGCCGCGTGCAGCAGCATGAACATGCTGGCGCCGGTCTGCTGGGCGAGCGTTCGCAGGGCCCGGCAGGTGGCGGGGTCGAGCTCCAGGTCGAGGTCGGCCCCCGCGAAGGTGGGGCGGGCCGGACGCGCCCGGTCGAGGGGCAGTTCGATCTCCTCGGGCGCGCCGTCCAGCGCGCGGGCCCAGTGGCCGAGCTGGCGGGCGGCGCGGCTGTCCGGGTCCGCGGCGTCGCCGAGCAGGCGGCGCTGCCACAGCGCGTAGTCCGCGTACTGGACGGGCAGCGGCTCCCAGTCGGGGGCGCCGCCGTCCCGCCGGGCGGCGTAGGCGGTGGCGAGGTCGCGCAGGAACGGGCGGTCGGACCACTCGTCGGTGGTGATGTGGTGCAGGAGCAGCACGACTACGTGGTCCTCGGGCCCGAGCTCGGCGATGGTCACGCGCAGCGGCAGCTCGCGGGTGAGGCCGAAGGGGCGTGCGACGGCGTCGCGGACGATCTCCTCCACCTCGTCCTCGTGGGCGGAGCGCGCCACGATCTCCGGTCGGGCCTGATCCGCGGGGACGATCCGCTGGAACGGCACCCCGTCCCGCTCGCCGATGAGTGTGCGCAGCGCCTCGTGCCGCGCCACGACGTCGCCCAGGGCGGCGCACCAGGCGTCGATGTCGAGGCCACCGCGCATCCGCAGCACCAGCGGGAAGTTGTAGGCAGCCGACGTGCCCTCCAGCTGCTGGATGACCCACAGTCGCTGCTGGGCGTGCGAGAGCGGGAGCTCGGCCGGGCGCTCGGCGGCGACCAGCTCGGGCCGGGGGGCCATACGCTCCTCGCTGCCGTCCCCCTGGGCGCGGCGCACCAGCTCGGCGACGGTCGGCGCCTCGAACAGGTCGCGGATGGCCAGTTCCGCCCCCAGCGCGGTGCGGGCCCGGGCGATCAGCCGGGTGGCCAGCAGCGAGTGGCCGCCGCGGTCGAAGAAGTCGTCGTCGATCCCGACGCGCTCGACTCCGAGGGCCTCCGCGAACAGCGCGCACAGCTCCCGCTCCTCCGGCGTACGGGGCGGACGGCTCTCCTGTGCCGCCGTGAACGCGGGGGCGGGCAGGGCCCGCACGTCGAGCTTGCCGTTCACGGTCAGGGGCAGGGCGTCGACCGCGACAAGGGCGGCCGGGACCATGTAGTCGGGCAGCCGCGCCTTGAGGTGGTCGCGCAGTTCGGCGAGGAGTTCCTCGTCGCACACGGCGTAGCCGATGAGCCGCTTGTTGCCGCCGGGCCCGGAGGCGTCGGCGATCACGGCGGCCTGCCGCACACCGGGGTGGACCTCCAGCTCCGCGGCGACCTCGCTCGGCTCGACGCGGTGCCCGCGGATCTTCACCTGGTCGTCGGTGCGGCCGAGGAAGTCCAGGTTGCCGTCGGGGCGGCGGCGCACGAGGTCGCCGGTGCGGTACATACGGTCGCCGGGTTCACCGAAGGGGTCGGCGACGAACCGCTCGGCGGTCAACCCGTGCCGGTCGTGGTAGCCGCGCGCCAGGCCGACCCCGGCGATGTACAGCTCGCCGGGGCTCCCGGGCGGGACGGGCCGCAGTCGGGAGTCGAGCACGTAGCCGCGGGTGTTCCAGATGGGGCATCCGACGGTCGGTGTCGCGCTGTCGAACGTGGAGCCGCCGAGGGTGTTGATGGTGTACTCGGTGGGGCCGTAGAGGTTGTAGCCGTAGGTGCCCTCGGTGTCGCGCAGCCGCGACCACACGGCGTCGGAGACCGCTTCCCCGCCGAGCAGCACCAGCGACGGGCGGTGGCGCCCTCCGGTGGCGCCGCTATCGGGCTGCTCGTCCTGTTCCAGCAGCCCCTCCTCGATGAGCAGCTGGGCATAGGTCGGCGTCACGTTGACGACATCGATGCGGTGGGCGTCGCAGTAGGCCACCAGGGCCTCGGCGTCGCGGCGCAGCTCCTCGTCGCACACGTGCACCTCGTGTCCTTCGACGAGCCACAGCAGCTCCTCCCAGGACATGTCGAAGGCGAAGGACACGGTGTGGGCGATGCGGAGACGTCGCCCCGCCGACGCGAGGGCGTTCGAGCGAGCGGAGCCGTCGATGCCGACAGCCGAAGGCTGACTCGCATCGGCGGCGGAGTCGAGTGAGGAGCCCGAGCGCGCAGGGGACACTGCTGCGGCAATGGCCGGGCCGAAGATGGCCTCCTGGTGGTTGAGCTGCATGTTGGTCAGCCCCCGGTAGGGCGTGACGACGCCCTTGGGGCGGCCGGTGGAGCCGGATGTGTAGATGACGTAGGCCGGGTGGTCCATCCGCCCGGGCCGACCGTGGGCGAACTCCGGCCGCTCGTCGTCGGTGACCCCGGTGCCGGGCAGCGCGTCCAGCTCGGCCCGGACGTCCGGGTCGTCGATGAGCACTGCTGGTACCTCAGCCTCGGCCAGGCCGGGGGCCACAGCGGACGTGGACAGCAGGCACAGCGGGCCGGTGTCCTCCAGCATGAGGGTGAGCCGGTCGGCCGGGTGGTCGAGGTCCAGCGGCAGGTAGGCGGCTCCGGTGCGCAGCACCGCGAACAGCGCGACCACCATCTCGATCGAGCGGGGCAGCGCCAGCGCGACCACGCGCTCGGGGCCGGCGCCGCGTGCCAGCAGCAGCCGTGCCAGCCGGTTGACGTGGGCGTCCAGCTCGGCGTAGGTGAGCGCCCGCTCCCCCGCCACCAGCGCGGTGGCGTCGGGCGTGCGCCGGGCCTGGTGGGCGAGCATGTCGGCGACGGTGTCGTCGGGCAGGGGCCGCCGCGTGGAGTCCCACTCCTGTTCCAGGGCGCGGCGCTCGGCCGCGGGCAGCGCGTCGACCGCGGCGAGGGGGGCGGTGAGGTCGGCCGCCAGGTTCTCCAGCGCCGTGGTGAACCGGGACAGCACGGCGGTGGCCGCGTAGGTGTCGAACAGGTCGGGGCGCGCGGCCAGGGTGATGCGCAGGCGGCGCTCGCCGGGCGTGACGATGAGGGTCAGCGGGAAGTGCGTGCCGTCCACGTTGGACACACCGGTGATGCCGTGGCGGCGGCGCAGCCCCGCCTGGCGCTCGTCGCCGTCGGCGTTGCGCAGCACGAACAGCGTGTCGAACAGCTTGCGGTGACCGGCCTCGCGCTGGATGTCGCCGAGGCCCACGTACTCGTGGGGCATCAGCGCGGCGCGCTCGGACTGGGCGCGGCGCAGCAGGTCGAGCACGGACTCGCGGGCGTCGAAGGTGAGACGCGTCGGCACGGTGTTGAGGAACATGCCGATGACGCTCTCGACGTTGGGCACCTCTACCGGCCGCCCGGCCACCGCCGTGCCGAAAACGACGTCGTCGCGGCCGAGCATGGAGGCCAGCACCAGTCCCCAGGCGGCGTTGAGCAGCGTGTTGAGGGTGAGGCCGTTACCGCGGGCCTGCTCGCGCAGCCGCTCGGTCAGCTCCTCCGACAGCCACGTGTCGACGTCGGCGGGGATGACCGGCTCGCGGCCGCGGTCGTCGGCGGCGACGAGCGTGGGCTCCTCCAGCCCGGCCAGCGCTTCGCGCCACGCCGCGGCGGCGGCTTCGGCGTCCTGGCGTTCCAGCCAGGCCAGGTAGTCGCGGTAGGAGCCGGGGACGGACAGCCCGGTGTCGTCGCCCGCCCGCTCATAGAGCGTGAACAGCTGCTCCAGGAACAGCCAGGCGGACCAGCCGTCCCACAGCACGAGGTGGTGGGTGATCAGGAGCCGGTCCCGACCGTCGGCGAGCCGGATGAGGCGCAGGCGGCACAGCGGCGGCCGGGCCAGGTCGAAGCGCTCGCGGCGGTCGTGGTCCATCAGGTCGGCCAGACACGAGGCCCGCTCGTCCTCGGGGAGACCGGACAGGTCGACCTCGGTCAGCGGAACCTCGGGTGCGGCGGCGATGAACTGCACCGGCCGCGGCACGCCGTCGCTGGTGAAGCCCGCGCGCAGGCTGGGGTTGCGGGCCAGCAGCGCCGCGCAGGCGGCACGCAGCCGGTCGGCGTCCAGGCGCCGGTCGAAGTCGAGGGCCTCCTGGGACATGTAGACGTCGAGGGCGCCCTCGTCGTAGCTGGCGTGGAAGTACAGGCCCTCCTGCAGGGGCGAGAGCGGCCAGATGTCCTCGACCGGGGCGGGGCTGAGTTCTTCGACCCGGGCGGTCTCCTCGGGGGTGAGCGCGAAAGCGGACAGGCTCAGGGCGTCGTCCGCGCCGGTCTCCGGGGCGGCCCCCTCCGCCGCCACCGCGGCGGCGAGCGCGGCCGGGGTCGTGTGCCGGAATACGTCGCGCGGGCTGATCTCCAGTCCGGCGGCCCGTGCCTTGCTGGAGACGCCGATGGAGGAGATGCTGTCGCCGCCGAGGATGAAGAAGTCGTCGTCGATACCGACCTCGGGCAGCCCGAGGACGTCGGCGAAGCTCGCGCACAGCAGGCGCTCGCGGTCGTCGCGCGGGCCGCGCGAGGACGTGGGCGCGGCAGCGGCGGGAGCGGGCAGCGCGGCGGCGTCCAGCTTGCCGCTCGGCGTGAGCGGGAGGTCGTCGAGGATGACGAACGCACTGGGCACCATCGGCGCGGCCAGCCGGTCGGACAGGTCGGCGCGCAGCAGCTCGGGATCGAGGTCGTCGTGTCCGCGGCCGGGGATGACGTAGGCGACGAGCATGCCGTCGCGGGCGACCACCGCCGCCCGGGCGACGCCGGTGGTAGAGGTGAGCGCGGCTTCGATCTCCCCGGGCTCGATGCGGTTGCCGCGGATCTTGATCTGCCGGTCGGTGCGCCCGAGGTATTCCAAGGCGCCGTCGGCACGCCGGCGGACCAGGTCCCCGGTGCGGTACATGCGGTCGCCGGGGGCGCCGAAGGGGTCGGCGACGAACCGGTCGGCGGTCAGCTCGGGGCGCCGGTGGTAGCCACGCGCCAGCTGGACCCCGGCGAGGTACAGCTCCCCGGGGACGCCCGGAGGCACCGGCCGCAGGCAGGCGTCGAGGACGTGCAGGCGGGTGTTGGACACCGGCCAGCCGATGGGGACCGAGGAGAGGGGGTCCGGGACGGCGGCGTCCTCCTGGGTGGAGAACGGGTACCAGGTGACGTCGACGGCCGCCTCGGTGGGGCCGTAGAGGTTGTGCAGCGGGACGCCCGTGAGCGCGTCCCAGCGGGCCGCGGCGTCGGTGCCCAGCGCCTCACCACTGCTGAAGACGCGCAGCAGGCTCGACGCCCACCCCGGGTCTGCGGTGACCTCGTCGGCGCGGAGGAACGCCTCCAGCATGGAGGGCACGAAGTGCAGGGTCGTGATGCCCCGGAGTCGGATCAGGTCGGCCAGGTAGGCGGGATCGCGGTGGCCGTCGGGTCGGGCGAGCACGACGGCGGCCCCCTCGCACAGCGCCCAGAAGAACTCCCACACCGAGACGTCGAAGCTGGAGGGGGTCTTCTGCAGCACGCGGTCGTCGGCGGTGAGGCCGTACTGGTCCTGCATCCAGGCCAACCGGTTGACGATCGCCCGGTGGGTGACGGCGACCCCCTTGGGGCGGCCGGTGGAGCCGGAGGTGTAGATGAGGTAGGCGGGGTCATCCGGGGCGGCCTGCGCGGCGGTGCTCCCCGCATCGGCTGCGGAGGCTCGCGTGCCGTCGGCCCCGGGACGGTTGTCAGCCGCACCGGACGCCGAAGCGGGACGAACGCCGTCCGCAGCGGACCCGGTAGCATATCCGGCGCCCAGACCGTCGAGCGCCCCACCGCGGTCGCCGCGGGTATCCACATCGGCCGCAGAAGCCCCCTTGCCATCGACATCACGACGACGGACGCCGTCCGCGCTCGACAAGGGCTCAACGGCGCCGGAAAGCGGCTCCACTTCCTCCGATCGCGCCGACGACGCGGGGACCGTCGCGGCGGCACCAGCGGCCCCTGTGGCACTGTCGGCGCCTGGGCTGTCGAGCGCCCCACCGTCGTCGGCGCGGGCACCCGCATCGGGGGCGGAGGCACGCGTGCCCTCGACGTCGAAACGGTCGTCGGCCGAGACGGCGGCCGCGCTTGGCACCGACGCCGGACGGACGCCGTTCGCGCTCGACGAGGGCTGGGCAGTACCGGGAATCGGCTCCGCTGCCTCCGGACGCGCCGACGACGCGGGGACCGCTGCGGCGGTCGGCGCCGAATCGGGGCCCTTGGTCGGCGGCCCGGCCCAGGACGAGCGGCTCCAAGCCGTCGAGGTGCGGCAGGCGGTCGGCGGAGTCGGGGACGGTGATGACCGTCCGCGCGCCGGAGTCGGTGAGCATGTAGGACACTCGGTCGGCCGGGTAGTCCAGGTCGACGGGGAGGTAGGCGGCGCCGGACTTGAGGACGCCCAGGAGGGCCACCATCAGTTCGGCGGAGCGCGGGACGGCGACCGCGACGACGTGTTCCGGTCCGGCGCCGCGTGCGCGGAGTCGGCGTGCGAGCGCTTCGGCCCGCTGGTCGAGTTCCGCGTAGGTGAGGGTCGTGCCCGCGTCGTCATCGGCGACGACCGCGATCGCCTCGGGTGTGCTGGTCGCCTGCGCGGTGATCAGTTCGGCGAGCGTGCCCTCCGGGATGTCGTCGCGGGTACTCGCGTTGAACTCGCGCAGCAGGTCGTGCTCGTGTTCGGAGAGCAGGTCGAGGCGGGCGATGGGCCGCGCGGGGTCGGCGGCCACGGCGGTCAGGACGCGCACGAGGCGGTCGGCCAGTTGCCGCACCACGGGTTCGGGCAGGCGGGCGGCGTCGTGCTTGAAGCGGAGTTCGAGGCGCTGCTCGCCCTTGGCCCCGTCCGCGCCCTCGGCGTGGCCGCCGGCGGGCATCACGATGAGCGCGAGGGGGTAGTGCACCGCGTCGTGCACCTCGATGCCGGTGATGTCCAGCGCCCGGTCGGCGCCTGCGGCCGTGCCTGCGTCGGCATCGGCGTCGGGCTGGTTCTCGACGACCACCAGGGTGTCGAAGAGCTCACCGAGCCCGGCCATGCGCTGGACCTCGGCCAGGCCGATGTGGTGGTGGTCGAGGAGCGCGGACTGCTCGTCGTGCAGCCGGGTGAGGGCGTCGGCGATCGTGTCGCCGGGGCGCCAGCCCATCCGCATGGGCAGGGTGTTGATGAACAGGCCGACCATCGACTCGATGCCCGCGACATCGGCGGTGCGCCCGGACACGGTGCTGCCGAACACGACGTCCGACCGCCCGGTCAGCGCGCCCAGCATCAGGCCCCAGGCGCCGTGCACGACGGTGCTCAGGGTCAGGCCGTTCTCCCGCGCGCGCGCCGTCAGGTCGGCGGTGAGGCGTGCGGGCAGCGCGGTGGTCACCACTTCCGGCTGCGGCGCCCGCTCCTCGGGGGCCTCCACGAACCGGGTCGGCTCGTCCACTCCGGCCAGCGCGGCCTGCCAGGCCTCGCGGGCGGCCCCGTGGTCGCGGCCGGCCAGCCAGGACAGGTAGGCGCGGTGGCCGGTGGGCTCCGGCAGGTGCCCGTCGGCGTAGCCGACGCGCAGGTCGCGCAGCATGATCCCGACCGACCAGGCGTCGGCGATGATGTGGTGCAGGGTGAGGACCAGCTTGCACCCGCCAGCTTCCGCGCCGTCTCCGGTGCGGATCAGCATGGCCCGCAGCAGCGGGGGCCGCTCCAGGTCGAAGCGCTCGGCGCGGTCCCGCTCCAGCAGGTCGTCGAGCCGGGCGTCCGACGCGTTCGCGCCGGTGCGGTCGATCTCCTGCCAAGGCAGGTCGACCCGCTCGGCCACGCGCTGGACGACGCGGCCGTCGGGCAGGCGGTGGAACCCGGCCCGCAGCAGCGGGTGACGGTCGAGCACGCCCTGCAGGGCGCCGCGCAGCGCGGCGGCGTCCACGTCTCCGGCGAGGTCGAGCACCTCCTGCACGGCGTAGATGTCGGCGGCGCCCTCGTCGAAGACCGCGTGGAAGTAGAAGCCTTCCTGCAGCGGGGACACCGGCAGCGCCGCGTCGTCGAGTTCGACCGGCGTGGCGGCGGCTGCGACCGGCGCGTCCCCGTTCGCCGCGGCGGCGTCGACGGTGTCGGCCAGTGCTGCCACCGTGCGGCGCGAGAAGACGTCGCGCGGTGTGATGGCGAACCCGGCACGCCGGGCCTCGTTGACGAGGCGGATGGCGATGATGCTGTCGCCGCCCAGCTCGAAGAAGCCGTCGTGGATGCCCACGGCTTCCAGGCCGAGCACCTCGGCGAACAGGTCGGCCAGCGCCCGCTCGGTGGGCGTGGTGGGGGCGGCGTCGCCGACGAGCGCGTGCCAGTCGGGCTCGGGCAGCGCCTTCTTGTCGAGCTTGCCGTTGGGGGTCAGCGGCAGCGGGCCGTCCAGCGTGACCACCGCCGAGGGCACCATGTACTCCGGCAGCGCCGCGGCGGCGTGGGCGCGCAGGTCACCGGCGCCCGCCGCACCCACGGCGTAGGCGACGAGGCGCTTGGCGCCGCGCTGGTCCTCGCGGATGACCACGGCGGCCTGGGCGACCTCGGGGTGGGCCATGAGAGTGCTCTCGACCTCGCCGGGTTCGATCCGGTAGCCGCGGATCTTCACCTGGGCGTCGGTACGGCCGAGGAAGTCGATGTTGCCGTCGGGGCGCCAGCGGGCGCGGTCCCCGGTGCGGTACATGCGCGCCCCGGGTTCGCCGTAGGGGTCGGCGACGAAGCGTTCGGCGCTCAGCGCCTGGCGGCCGAGGTAGCCGCGGGCCAGGCCGCGTCCGGCGACGTAGAGCTCGCCCTCGACGCCGACGTCGACCGGGCGCAGCGCGGAGTCGAGGATGTAGCAGCGGGTGTTGGGGTCGGGGACGCCGATGGGGACCCTGCTTTCGGCGCGCTCAGGCTCCTCGCTCGTCTCCGCCGCCGACGCGTCGGGCGCTTCGCGCCTCGGCATCGACGGCTCCGCTCGCTCGCTCACCTTCGCGTCGCGGTCACCGGGGTCGGCGGCGTCAGCCCCCATGCCCACGACCCACAGGGTGGAGTTGACCGTGGCCTCGGTGAGCCCGTAGGCGGCGACGACGCGCAGCCGCTGCGACCAGCGGGCGATCAGCTCGGTGGGGACGGTCTCGGTGCCGACGACCAGCACCGCGCCCTCGGGCAGCTCGCACTCGGGGGGCAGCGCGGCCACCAGGGACGGCGGCAGGATCATGTGTGTGCCGCGCTGCTCGGCGATGTAGTCGGTGAGTTCGGCCCCGGCGACGCGGCGCTCGGCGGGCACGATGACGCTGCGGCCACCCACACCCAGTGCCATGGTCAGGTCCCACACCGCCACGTCGAAACCGACGGAGGCGAACTGGATGACGCGACTGGTCGCGTCGACGCCGAGGCGGTCGACCGCAGTGGCGATCAGGCTGCCGATGCCCTCGTGCGAGACAACCACGCCCTTGGGGCGGCCGGTGGAGCCCGAGGTGTAGATGACGTAGGCGGCCTGGTGCAGGTGGGGGGTGGCGGGCGGCGCGGCGTGCTCGTAGCCGGAGGTGTCGGCCGTGTCGAGGAGGAGGGTGGCCGGTGCCGTCAGGTCGGCCGGCTCCGGGAGGTCCGCCGGTCCGGGCAGGTCGCCGGTGAGGCCGGAGGTGGTGATGGTGAGCCGCGCGCTGGCGTCCGACAGCATGTAGGCGATGCGCTCGCGCGGGTGGTCCAGGTCGATCGGCAGGTAGGCGGCGCCCGCCTTCATGACCGCGAGCAGGGCGACGACGAGGTCGGTCGATCGGGGCAGCGCCACGGCGACGACGTCCTCGTCGCACACGCCGCGCTCACGCAGGAGGTGGGCGAGGCGGTTGGCGGCGGCGTCCAGCTCGGCGTAGGTGAGGCGGTCGGCTTCGCACACCACGGCGATGTTGTCGGGGGTGCGGGCGGCCTGGCGTTCGACGGCGCCGGGCCAGGTGACCTCCTCGACCTCGCGCGGGTCGGCCCCGAGGTCCTCCAGCAGCCGTCGGCGCTCGGCTTCGGGCAGCAGCTCGATGGCCCCGATGGGGCGCTCCGGCTGCGCGGCCATCGCGTCGAGCACGGCGAGCAGCCGGTACTCGTGCCCGGCCAGCTCCTCGGCGCCGCACACGGCGACGTCGGCGTCGAGGCTGATGGTCAGGCCCGGGCCGTCGGCCTGCTCGTTGACGGCGATCGAGAGGTCGTTGACCGGTCCCAAGGCCAGGCTGCGGTGCTCGACGTCGTGGTCGCCGAAGCGCATCCCGTTGCCGGTGAAGCCCATGACGTTGATGGTGGGCCCGACGAGCTGCGGCAGGCCGTCGGTGAGGCCGAGTTCGCGGGCAAGGTCCTCGCCGCGGAAGCGGCTGTGGGCGACGGTGTCGCGGACGGCCGCGTCAACGGCACGCACCAGCTCGTCCGGTGTGGTCTCGGGACGCACGGCCAGACGCAGGGGAAGGACGTTGGAGGCCATGCCGGGCACGTCGCGTGTCGCGGCGTCGAGGCGCGCGGTGACGGGCAGGCCGAGGATGACGTCCTGGGTGCCGGTCGCGCGGTGTACGTAGGCGGCGACGGCGGCGATGGCGACGCGCGACAGCCGGGTGCCGCTCTGCTCGGCCGCTGTGCGCAGCGCCTGGGCGCGGGCCGGTGGAAGGTCGACCGTGCGACGCAGGAAGCGGCGCATCTGGTAGTCGGAGCGCTCGACCAGGCGCGCCGGTTCGGGCCGGTCAGCGAGCAGCGCGTGCCAGTAGTCGCGGTCGACGTCGTGGTCGGGCGAGGTGAGGTAGGCGGCGTCGGCGGCTCTCAGCCGGTCCAGGGGGCCGTAGCCGTTCAGCTCCGGTCCCGCTGCGGCCGACGCCGCCTGCTCTCCCTCCCCAGGGCTTGTTGCGGCGATGCGGTCCGTGTCCTCCGTGAGGGACGCGGTGTAGAGGGCGGCGGCCCTCCGCGTGATCAAGGTGCCGCCGTAGGCGTCCATCACGAGGTGGTGGTAGCGCTGGTACCAGCGGACGTGCTGCTCGTTGAGGCGGATGAGCGCCTGGGTGAACAGCGGGCCGTGTTCGAGGTCGGCGACCCGGTCGAGGTCCGCGCGCATCCATGCGTCCGCGGCGGCCTCGGGGTCGGGCTCGGCGCTGAGGTCCAGCAGCCGCGGCGCCGGGTCGGCCGGCGCCGCGGTCTGCCGCGGAGTACCGTCGGTCCCGTCAGAACCGTCGGTTGGGGCGGTCCCGTCGGCGGTGGGGAACACCGTGTGCACGCTCTCGGCCTCGGCGACCGCGCGCCGGACGGAGGCGGCGAGCCGGTCGAGGTCGACACGGCCGCGGATCTCCACGCACCATGCGATGTTGTAGACAGGGTTGTCCGGCTCGACCTGCTGGGCATGCCAGACACCGGTCTGCGCACTGGTCAGGGGCTGACCATCGAACACCATCGGGACGCCTTTCCGGCTACGGTGACTTCGGGTACTTCGGTGGGGGTATTCGCTACTTGTCGTCAGCCGTCAGCAGCGGGACGGTCTCGTCGACCGCGTAGGGGATCGACAGGACGGTGTTGAAGGAGAAGGCGGCGCCGATGTCCGGGTCCTGATACGGGATGAACAGGTCGTTGCCGTCCTTGACCACGTCAAGGCGCTGGTAGAGCTTCTCGCCCTTGATGCGGTCGTTGGCCTCCTCACTGGAGGTCACCCACACCACGCGGTCGGCGGAGTCGAGCAGGTCGAGCTTCTCGGAGCCGAACTCGGCGACGTTCATGTTGTTCTCGACGAGCTTGTCGACGTCGTCGGAGAGCTTGAAGCCCAGTTCCTTGAAGAAGATCGCCTTGGGGTCGGTCTTGGCGAAGGCGGAGTAGACACCGGGCTCGAAGCTGTCAGCGACGATCACGGTCTCGTCGGCGAACTCCGGGTGCTCCTCGCGGACCTTGGCGAACTTCTTGTCGGTGTCCTTGATCAGCTTGTCCATCTCGGCTTCCTTGCCCAGGGCCTTGCCGATCCGGCGGGACATCTCCTGCCAGGGCGCCGCGTAGTCGGGGTAATCCTTCGGCTGCGCGACGACCGGAGCGATCTTCGAGAGCTTCTCGTACTGCTCCTTCTGCATGCCGGAGTACTGGGCGATGATCACGTCCGGCTCAAGCTCCGCGACCTTCTCCATGTTGTACTCGTCGCGCTCGCCGACGATCTCGGGCTTGTCATCGCCCCAGCGGTCCTTGGTCCACGGCCACTTGCCGTAGGGGTCCTCCTTGAACCAGTCGACCGCGCCGACCGGCTTCACGCCCAGGGCGAGCACGGCGTCCTGGTCGGACAGGCCGAGGGTGACGACCTTCTTCGGCTCGGAGGTGATCTCGGTCTTGCCGTACTTGTGCTCGATCGTGACCGGGAAGGCGCCGTCGCCGGAGGCGTCGCCGTCGGACGACGACGCGTCCTGGCCACCGCCGCCACAGGCGGTCAGCGCCATGGCGAGCGTGAGCAGCAGCGCCGCGAAGGCGTGCTTGGGGGACATCGGTTCCACCTTTCGAACAGTGCGGTGCAGGGTGCGAGCGGGGTCAGTAGGGTGCCCTGGGCCGCAGTGAGGGCGCCCCAGGGCACGGTCAGGGGGTTGGTCGATCGACCCCGGTCAGCCGGTCGCCCCGAGCGCCTCCGGCTGCCGGGGAAGCGCGGCCGGAGTGCGCTCGGTGACCGACCGGAGGATGTCCGCGGAGCGGATCGACACGTTGGAGAGCAGCGAGGAGGTGATGCCGTGCGTGTGCTCGGTGCCGCCCTGCAGGTAGAGGCCGCCGTTGACGCCGGGGGTGGTCGCCACCCGGTAGTCGCGGTCGACGCGCAGGCGCCCTTCGTCGTCGCGGAGGCAGTCGCGGGCGAGGTCGCCGAGCAGCCCGACGGGGGAGGCCGGGCGGTAGCCGGTGGCGAAGACGGCGATGTCGGCGTCGAGCACGTCGACCTTGCCGGTGCTGGCCGATTCGAGCGTGGCGCGCACGCCCCCCGCGGACTCGGCGATGCCCGTCACCCGGGTGAGATTGAGCATGTGCAGCCGCTGCTGGCCGAGGACCTTCTCCTGGTAGCTGCGCCGGTAGAGGTCGTCGATGAGTTCGATGTCGACCACGGAGTAGTTGGTGTTGCCGTGGTAGTCCATGATCCGCCGCTTGGTCTCGGCCGGCGCCTGGTAGAAGTCGTCCACGGCCGCCGGGTCGAAGATGCGGTTGGCGAACGGGGAGTCGTCGGAGGGGCTGTAGCCGTACCGGGAGAAGACGGAGTAGACCTCGGAGGTGGGGAAGCGCCGGTGGAGGTAGGCGGTGGCCTCGGCGGCGCTCTGGCCGGCGCCGACGACGACGAAGCGCTTGGGATCCTCGGTGTCGTCCGCGGCGAGCTTCTCGACGTTGGGGACCAGGTCGCGGTTGTGCCAGACGCGCTCGGAGGCGGTGACGCCCTCGGGGAGGGAGGGGCGCAGCCCGGTGCCGAACACCAGGTTGCGGGCGCGGTAGACGGTCTCCTCGCGCTCCTGGGCGGCGTGGTCGGCGGGCACGGCGACGACGTCGAAGTACTCCACCGTGCCGTCGACGGTCACCGGGCGCACGGTGAGGACCTCGCTGCTGTAGGAGACGAGGTCGGACAGCTTGGCCGCGGCCCATTCGAGGTAGTCGTGGAACTCCACGCGCAGCGGGAACAGGTTCTTGTGGTTGATGAAGTCGACCAGCCGGTCGGCGCTGTGCAGGTAGTTCAGGAAGCTGAACTCGCTGGTCGGGTTGCGCAGGGTGACCAGGTCCTTGAGGAAGGAGACCTGCATGGTGGCGTCGTCGATCAGCATGCCCCGATGCCAGCCGAAGCGGGGCTGCCGTTCGAGGAAGAGCGCGGTGAGGCCGTCCCCGGCCCTGCTGTCTGCGCGCTCGGGCTCCTCGCTCGCTCCGCCGCCGGCCCACTCGAGCCTTCGGCCGTCCGGGGCCGACGACTTCACTCGCTCGCTCGCCCTCGCGTCGGAGGCCTTCTCGTTGCGCTCCGTGACCGCGATCGCCAGCGCCAGGTTCGAGGGGCCGAAACCGATGCCGATGAGGTCGTAGAACGGAACCCCATCGTCGGGAATTGCCAGTGACATACCTGTCCCATCACTCGAGCGAGTATCACTCAGTTGGTCGGAGTCTTGGAGTGTGCGGGCATGGCTCAACACACACTGCTGAACGAAGCCTAACCTAACTAAGGCATTGCTTACTTAGGTGAGTCTTGCTTAACTTGGTCACGATCGTCAATCCCTGTACAAGGAGGAGGCCCCATGCGGGTCGTCATGTTCGGGTACCAGACCTGGGGGCACCGCACGCTCCAGGCGCTTCTGGAGTCCGATCACGAGGTCGTCATGGTCGTCACGCATCCCAAGAGCGACCACGCCTATGAGCGGATCTGGAGTGATTCGGTAGCCGAGCTCGCCGAGGAGCACGGGGTTCCCGTGCTGCTCCGCGACCGCCCCGACGACGACGAGCTGCTGCAGGCGCTCAAGGAGGCCGAACCCGACATCATCGTCGCCAACAACTGGCGGACCTGGATTCCGCCGCGCGTCTACGACCTCCCCCCGCGCGGCACGCTCAACGTCCACGACTCCCTCCTGCCCGCCTACGCGGGCTTCTCCCCCATCATCTGGGCGCTGATCAACGGGGAGAAGGAGGTCGGCGTCACCGCGCACCTGATGAACGAGGATCTCGACGCGGGCGACATCGTCAAGCAGCTGGCGGTCGAGGTCGGCCCGAAGGACACCGCCGCCGACCTCGTCGCCAAGACCGTGGACCTCATCACACCGATCGTCACCGAGGCGCTCGACCTCATCGCCGCGGGCCGCACCGACTGGCAGAAGCAGGACCCGTCGCAGGCCAGCTTCTTCCACAAACGGTCCATCGAGGACAGCCGCATCGACTGGAACTGGCCGGCCGAGGACCTGGATCGGCTCGTGCGCGCCCAGTGCGACCCGTATCCGAACGCCTTTACGCACTACAAGGGCGAGCGGATCCGGATTCTGGAGGCCGACGTCTCGCAGAAGCGCTACGGCGGCACGCCGGGGCGCATCTTCATCCCCGAAGGCGACGGTGTGGCGATCGTCGCAGGCGCCGACGCCCGCACCGGCCGCAACCACGCCCTGGTGATCAAGCGCGTGCGCACCGACGACGGCACGGAGTACGCGGCCACCGAGTACTTCCGCAAGATGGGCGGCTACCTCACCGCCCACCCGTAGCCCGCGACTGAACCGAGCACGGCTGGGGCCTCCTCCCGCGCCTGTGGCGGGAGGAAGGCCCCAGCCATTCGACAATGGTGGATCGACGCACGCCTGGAGACTCTGGTCACCCGGCGCCGCCGCGCACCCGCTCGGCGAGGTCGGCGTCGCGGGCGATGCTCACCAGCCCGGCAGCCAGAGCGGCGGTGTCCTGCTTGGGGACCAGCCCGCCCAGTTCCGGCTCCGAGGCGGGCAGCCCGACGCGTTCGGCGCCGCGCAGGCTGAGGTCGTCGGCGAAGGGGCACAGCCACGCCCACACCGCCTGGGCCTCGCGGCAGAACATCGTCGCGCCCGTCGGGCCGATCCCGGGGAAGCGGCGCAGTGCGGTGCTGAGCGGGCGGCGATCGCCGCCCGCCTCATCCGCGAGTCGGCGCAGGTCGCCGTTGTACTCGTCGAGCACGATCCGCGCGCACTCGCCGAGCCGGGTCGCGGTGCTCTCGTCGTAGCGGACATAGCGGCCGCGCCCCAGCGCGTCCACCCTGTCCTGCCAGTCGAGTTCGGCCATCCCGGCCGGGGTCGCGCCACCGGCCGCGTAGAGTTCCCGTGCCGCGGCGATCGCGATGTCGGCGGAGATGCGCGCGGAGAGCAGGTTCACCAGCACCAGCAGCTGCCACAGCGGCTCGGGACGGTCCGCCATGCGGATCCCGGCCCGCTCCGCCAGCGTCTGACCGGCCTCGCGGACCACGGCCCGAGCGATGTCGGTAGGGGTGGTCATGGCGTCCTCCCTTGTCCGGTGTCCATACACGGAGGTTGTCGGTCCCACCGCTATCCCTACCCGGCCGCCCCGGGCCATCTGCCGAGGCGGCGCCCGGTGGGGCGGCAGCGGGCGATCCGCGCCGTGCCGCGAGGGCCGGAAGGCCCTGTCGGCACGGAATCGGGCTTGTTAGGCTCCACGCCGAATCGCGGCGCGGAAGGGGACCCGGATGGACCGGCGGCGGACGAACTGGGCGGGAAACATCACCTTCCGCGCGGCGCGCATGCATTTTCCCGCGTCGATCGAGCAGCTGCGGCACCTCATCGCGCGCAGTACCAGGGTGCGCGCCCTGGGGTCCGCCCATTCGTTCAGCGACATCGCCGACGGGCCCGGGGATCTGGTCTGCCTCGACGACCTACCCGCCACGATCGAGGTGGACGGCGAGCGCTCGACCGTGACCGTCGGTGCGGGCGTGCGCTACGCGGAGCTCGGGCGGCTGCTGCACGAGAAGGGCTACGCTCTGCACAACCTCGGTTCGCTGCCGCACATCTCGGTGGTCGGATCGTGCGCGACCGCGACGCACGGCTCGGGGGACGCCAACGGCGGTCTCGCCACGGCCGTGCGCGAGATGGAGATGGTCACCGCCGAGGGCGACCTCGTCGTTCTTCGTAGCGACGATCCGGACGACCGGTTCAACGGGGCGGTCGTCGGTCTGGGTGCCCTCGGCGTCGTTGTCCGGATGACCCTCGACATCGGGCCGACGTTCGACATGCGGCAGCACGTCTACGAAGGGCTGCCGGCCGAGGCCCTGGACGACCACCTCACCGAGATCACGTCCAGCGGCTACAGCGTCAGCCTGTTCACCACCTGGCGGGGGCCGCTGATCGACCAGGTGTGGGTCAAGCGCAAGGTCGACGGTCACGGCACCGAGCCGACGGGCGCCACCGGCACCACGGCGCCCGATCCCGCGCCGCCGGGGCCGGACCGGTTCGGGGCGCGGCTCGCGGACGCTCCCCGCCACCCCATCGTGGAACTGTCGGCGGTCAACTGCACCGAGCAGCTGGGAGTGCGCGGCCCCTGGTTCGCGCGGCTGCCGCATTTCCGGCCCGACGTCACCCCGAGCAGCGGTGAGGAACTGCAGGCGGAGTACCTCGTGCCGCGCCGCCACGCGGTCGCGGCGTTCCGTGCGCTGGACGCCATCCGTGCCCGCATCGCGCCGGTCGTGCAGGTCAGCGAGATCCGCACGGTCGCCGCCGACGAGCTGTGGATGAGCCCCGCCTACCGCCGCGACGCGGTCGCGTTCCACTTCACCTGGATCGCCGACGCCGAGGCGGTGCTGCCCGTGATGGCGCTGGTCGAGGAGCGGCTGGCACCCTTCGAGGCGCGCCCCCACTGGGGGAAGCTGTTCACCACGCCGCCGCGGGTGCTGCGCCCGCTCTACGAGCGCCTGCCCGACTTCCAGCGGCTGGTGCACGACTACGACCCGACCGGGAAATTCGGCAACGACTTCCTCGGCCGCAATCTCCTCGGCGGCGCGTGACACGCGCTTCGGTGCCTCGCCCCGCCGCGCGGGGCACCGCCCGCGTCAGTGGCTCTGACCCGTCGCCGAACGCAGCATCCGCAACTGGTCCTGGTACTCCTCAGCGTCGATCTCACCGCGCGCGAACCGCTCGCCGAGCGTCTGCTCCGCCGCCTTGTGCCACGCTTCTCCGTCCCGGTGCCCCTCCCGGACGGCATATCGGACCAGAAGAACGAAGGCCACGATGATCAGGGCCCAGAACACCACCGTGCTCAGGCCCATAAGAACGTGCCCCCACGAGCCCAACACCTCGTACCATCCGTGCATCTCGCGCTCCCCTCACGCTTCCACACGTCCACTGGGCCGCACCCCCGTACTTCCGAGAGTGCCCGACGACGCCGCTCACGGGCCACTACCGAAAGTCGTACTTCGGCCCTCCAGAGGTCCCGGGGCGGGCCCGCCCCGGCGCGAGGCACGGCAGGGCTCAGGCGGGTGAGGACCAGCCGGCGAGGACCCGGTCGATGTCGTCGGCGATCCGCGCGCGGGCCTCCTCACGGGCGACGCCCGCCATCAGCATCGCGTCGTAGCCGGTCTCCTCATGACGCACTGACGCGACGACGGCGCGCCGTACCGCCTTCGGCTCGACCTCCCGCCCGGCCGCCGAGCGGCCGACGCGGCCGCTGCCGCGGGTCGCGGTGTGCCGGGCGATGCGCTGCGCGCGCTCCTCCGGACAACCGGGGAACTGGCACAGGATCTCTTTGGTGATGCGCGCCTCCAGCTCCACGTCCTGTTCCGCCCGACGGACGGCGTCGCGCTCCCGCCGCCGTGCCCGCAGGTCCTCGTCCGCCAGGCACTGCTCCTCGGCGCGCTCCAGCGCGGTCGCTTCGACGAGGATGCCGCGCCGCTGGTAGCGCTTGCGACGACGGTCCCACCGGACGGTCACCGCCGACAGCCCGCTCGCCTTCTTCGCGCGGCGGGTGAGCGTGGCGTTGCCGGACGGCAGGAGGACGAGGTGGTCCATCTCCGCGCAGAGCAGACAGATCCGCTGGCCGTCCTCCAGCAAGAACAGGTCGCCACCATCGGCACCGCCGTCGCCGCACTCGGCGCAGGACCAGTCCCCGTCGGCCACGACGACCATCAGATCTGGCGCCGTGGCGCGCTTTTGCTCGATGCGCCTGCGCTGCGCCTCGGTGAGATCAGGGGCGAGCCAGTGCGTCCGGTAGGCCCGCTCCAGCGCCGGGTCCCCCTCAGCGGTGAAGCGCAGCTCCCGCCGGTCGCGGGTGGCGGCGGCGTAGGAGGCCTCCTCGGCGTTTAGGCCGTGCTCCCGCGCCCACGCGCGCAACAGCGCCGCGGCACGCGCGAGCTTGTCCGGCGGCACCTGGACGGCCTGCTCGAGGTGGTCGATCCGGCCCTGATGCCAGGCGTCCACCTGGTTTCCCGACAGCCAGCCGATACCGGTCAGCACGTCGACCGGCGAGACAGAGCCGCGCCGAGCGACCGCCTCCTGCGCCGCAGCGGCGACGCGCTGGCCGAGCTTGGTGGTGTGAAGATCGTTGTCCGGGCTCTCCTTGTGCACCGGGAGAGCCTAGCGCCGTCAGACGATGGTGAAGAGCGGACCGGTGATCGTCAGCCCGAGATCAGGCGTGGCGGCGAAGAAGGCGAACAGCATCAGCGCCGCACCGGCCAGGCCGATGTCCTTGTTGAACTGGATCATCTCCGTCTGCCGCGCCTCACCCTCGCTCTCCTGCCAGAAGGAGTGCATGAGCAGCGCGGTGGGGACCAGGAAGACCACGAGCAGCAGCGCCCCGAGGTCGGGCCAGATCCCGAGCAGGACACTGAGCCCGCCCAGGGCGAGCACGATGCCGCTGACGAACACCGCGGCCGTGGGTGCGGGAACCCCCTTCGACTGCGCGTAACCGGCCATCCCCTTGGGCTGGGTGAGGTGGCCGGCTGCCGAGGTAAGGAAGATGATCACGAAGAGAACACGTCCGATGAGCACCACGATGTCCATCACTGCCCCCTGTCAGGAATGGTTCGCTCTGGTACTCCCTACCCGCCACCCACTCGCTACGAACAGTGATTAATTCGTTTCATTTTGATTTGGGTTCGGGGGCGTGCTCTCGGCTCGCAGCAGGGCAGTCGCCAATCGACGCACCACGATTCGCCAGGAGGCGCGGATCAGCGCACGCCGAGGAGGTGGTCCAGGGCGAGCTGGTCGAGGCGTTCGAAGTGGTACCCGCGTGGCCCGGCCGCGTCCAGGTCCAGTTCCTCGGACAGCAGGTCGGTGACCGACTCTCCGGGTCCGAGTGTGGGGCGATCCAGCTCGCCGACGTGGGATGCCTCCAGTGCCGCCGCGACTTCCGGATCGGCGCGGAAGGCCGCGGCCTTCTCCTTGAGGATCAGGTAGTTGCGCATGCACCCGGCGACCGAGGCCCACACGCCGTCCATGTCCTCGGTGCGCGGGGGCTTGAAGTCGAAGTGGCGGGGGCCGTCGTAGCCGGACCGTTCCAGCAGGTCGACCAGGAAGAAGGCCTCTTTCAGGTCGCCGGCGCCGAAGCGGAGGTCCTGGTCGTACTTCACCCCGCGCTGCCCGTTGAGGTCGATGTGGAACAGCTTGCCGTGCCACAGCGCCTGAGCGAGGGCGTGCGTGAAGTTGAGCCCGGCCATCTGCTCGTGGCCCACCTCGGGGTTGACGCCCACCATGTCCGGGTGTGCCAGCTCGGTGATGAAGGCGAGCGCGTGGCCGACGGTCGGCAGCAGGACGTCGCCGCGCGGTTCGTTCGGCTTGGGCTCGATCGCGAAGCGCAGGTCGTACCCCTGGTCGCGGACGTAGCCGCACAGGATGTCGAACGCCTCCCGCAGCCGGTCCAGTGCCGCGCGGTCGTCCTTGCCCGCCTCGGTCTCCGCGCCGTCCTGGCCGCCCCAGCAGACATACGTCCGCGCCCCCAGTTCGGCGGCGAGGTCGATGTTGCGGATGACCTTGCGCAGCGCGTAGCGGCGCACGTCGCGGCGGTTGGAGGTGAAGCCGCCGTCGCGGAAGACCGGGTGGGAGAAGAGGTTGGTGGTCACCATGGGCACGACCATCCCCGTCGCGTCCAGGGCCGCGCGGAAGCGCTTGAGGATGCCGTCCCGGTCGGCGGGAGGCGATCCGGGCGGGATGAGGTCGTCGTCGTGGAAGGTGACGCCATAGGCTCCCAGGTCGGCCAGCCGGTGGACCGCGTCGACGGCGTCGAGCGGGGGCCGTATGGCCTCCCCGAAGGTGTTCACTCCACGCCAGCCGACCGTCCACAGGCCGAAGCTGAACCGGTCCTCGGGCGTGGGCTGGTGGTCGGTCATGTGGGCTCGTTTCCCTGTCCCCTGGGGTTTCCGATGGGCTGTATCGGAGGTCCTGTCACGCCACGGCCGACCGCAGTGACTCCCGCGCCGCCGCGTACCGGTCGCGGACTTCGGGGACGGGGGCGGCCTCATGGTCTTCGGCGAGGCGGGGCTCCCAGGCCGGTGCGGTTCCCGCGAGTGCCCACGCCGCCTGCCGGGCGGCGCCGTCGGCGACGTACTCCCCCGGTTCGGGGACGGTGACGGTACGGCCGAAGATCTGCGGGGCGATGGTCCGTACGGCGCGGGAGCGCGCTCCGCCGCCGATGAGCAGGATGCGCCGGACGGGCACCCCTTCCCCGGCCAACGCGTCGACCGCGTCGGCGAGCCCGCACAGCATCCCCTCGACGACGGCCCGCGCGATATTGGGCGGAGCGAGGTTGGCGCGGGTCATGCCGTCGATACGGCCGGTGGCGTCAGGGAGGTTGGGGGTGCGTTCGCCGTCCAGGTAGGGCAGGAAGGTCAGTCCCTGGGCGCCGGCGGGGGCGGATCGCGCCAGGGCGTCGAACTCCTCCAGGCCGACGCCGAGCATCGCGGCACCGGCGGTGAGGGCGCGGGCGGCGTTGAGGGTGCATACGAGCGGCAGGAAGCGTCCGGTGGCGTCGGCGAACCCGGCGACCTGGCCGGAGGGGTCGGCGGTGGCGGCGTCGGTGGCGGCGAAGGCCGTGCCGGAGGTGCCCAGCGAGACGACGACATCCCCGGGCCGCACGTCGAGGCCCAGCGCGGCGGCCATGTTGTCGCCGGTGCCCGCCGACACGACGCCGATCGGCGGGAGGCCGGTGGCGTCGACGGCGGGGCCGGGCTCGAACGGCGCGGCGACGCGCGGCGTCCCGACCTCGCGGCCGAACGCGAGGCGGAGCAGGTCGGGGCAGTACTCTCCGCGGTCGGGCGCGTAGTAGCCGGTTCCGGAGGCGTCGCCGCGGTCGGTGACCGCCTCCCCGCAGCCGGTGAGTCGCCAGGTCAGCCAGTCATGCGGGAGCAGGACCCGCTCGACGCGTCGGCTGTTGTCCGGTTCGTGTTCGGCGAGCCAGCGCAGCTTCGTCACGGTCAGGCTCGCGACCGGAACGGTTCCCACCGCTTCGGCCCAGGCTTTCGGGCCGCCGAGTTCGGTGACCAGGTCGGCTGCGGCGGTGGCGGAACGGGTGTCGTTCCACAGCAGTGCGGGGCGCACCACGCGCCCGTCGCCGTCGAGGGCCACCATGCCGTGTTGCTGTGCGGCGACGCCGATGGCCGCGACCCCGTCGAGCAGGCCGCTCTCGGCGGCGCTGAGCAGGGCGGTCCACCAGTGCTCGGGGTCGATCTCGGTTCCTTCGGGATGCTTGGCTCGCCCCTCGCGGACCAGCGCTCCGGTGTCGGCCCGGCGCACCACGACCTTGGTGCCCTGGGTGGAGGAGTCCACCCCGGCGACGAGCGTCATTCGGCCCTCCCAGCCCGCACTCTCTCCAACCATATCCGGCACATGCGCTGATTAGTTTGGACGCTAGACTAACTGAAAGTCAATGGCCCGGATCCTCGCGTCGTCCTCGTCGGCCCAGGTCCGCGCAGACCGGCGGATCAGCCGAGGTGAGCGCGGATCTCCCGGATGTGGTCGGGCGTGGTGCGGCAGCAGCCGCCGACGAGGCGCGCACCGGCCGCGTGCCAGTCGCGGGCCTCGGCGCCGAAGCCCACGGGGTCGCTCCACCCGGTCCAGCGGCGGTTCTCGGCGTCCCAGGTCTCCCCCGAGTTGGGGTAGACGACCACGGCGGTGCCGCTGGTCGCCGCTTCCCGGATCAGGGAGGGGATATAGCGGGGCGCGGTGCAGTTGGCGCCGACGGCGATCACCGCGTCGAGGCCGGAGAAGAGTGCCGCGCAGTCGGCCAGAGGTGTGCCGTCGCTGATGTGCCCGCCGTCGCGGCAGGAGAAGCTGACCCAGGCGCGGACCTCCGGCGTCTCGGCGAGCAGGCGGGCCAGGGCACGGGCTTCGGCGTAGGAGGGGATGGTCTCGCAGGCCAGCAGGTCGGCTCCGCTGTCGGCGAGGATGTGCCACCGGTCGCGGTGCCAGGCGGCCAGGCCGTCCTCGTCGAGGTCGTAGGCGCCGGCGTACTCGGCACCGTTGGCGAGGTAGGCGCCGTACGGGCCGACGCTCGCCGCCACCTGTCCGGCACCGTGGTCGTCCCGGGCCTCGGCGGCGAGCGCCACGGACCGGCGGATGAGGTCGGCGGCCTCCCCTACGCTCAGCCCGCGCCGGGTGAGCGCCGGGACGCTGGCCTGGTAGCTGGCGGTGATGGCGACATCGGCGCCCGCCGCGAAGAAGTCGCCATGCGCCCGCCGGATCAGGTCGGGATCGTCCATGAGCAGGCGGGCCGACCAGAGTTCGTCGCTCAGGTCGCAGCCGAGGTCCTCCAGCCGCGTGGCCAGCCCGCCATCAAGAACGAGGACGTCGCGGTCGTCGAGCGGTGTGCGCACGATTCGACCCTAGTCCGGCATCAGGTGAGCGTGCCCTCGGGCCGCTCCCACCCCAGCAGGCGCCCCAGCACGCGAGCGAGAATCCCGGCCGCGTCCTCGGCGGTGTCGAAGGAGCGGAAGGCCACGTGGTTGTCCGGACGGACCAGCAGGGCGCCGGAGTCGGTGATTCCGCGCAGCCGGGCCCAGTCGCCGTACGGGTCCTCATAGTCCTGGCCGGGGCCGATGACCGCGGTGGCGATGTCCAGGCCGAACTCCTTGCCGGCCAGGCGGGCCGCGTCCGTCCAGCACTCGCCGCCGATGCCGGTGATCAGGGTGAATCGGCCCTGCCCGCCCAGGTCGAGGGTGGACAGGTTGCGCGTCCCCGCGGTGAGCCAGGCGTGCGGGAGCTTGGCACCGGGCCGGGTGGTGGGTTGGTAGTGCAGCTCGGGGTCGCGGTCGAAGCCCGGGTCGGGCGTACCGTCGGGGATGATGGCGGCTGAGGTGTAGCGGTGGTTGAGGTCCACGCCGTGCGCGTTGAACTCATACACCTTGCGCGCGATCGCCTCGCGCAGCCGGGCGCGCTGGTCGGCGGCCTCAGGGGTGTCGGACTTGCGGGCGGCGATGTTGCGGAGCAGCTGCTCGGGTGTCTGCGGGGCCAGGCCGTCCAGCGCCTCGAAGATGGGGGCGGTCTCGACAATGGACTTGTTGGCGCGTTCGACGATCTGCTTGCCGATGGGGGCGCGCTCGGCGTCGTAGCTGTCCAGGAGGGACGGTGCGGCGGTGCCGTACAGGACCAGCTTCAGCTTCCAGGCCAGGTTGTAGGAGTCCTGGATGGAGGTGTTGGAGCCCAGTCCGTTGGACGGCGGGTGCCGGTGGGTGGCGTCCCCGGCGCAGAACACCCGCCCGTTGGAGTACCTCTCGGCGTACATCTCGTTGACCGTCCAGGCGGAGCTGGAGGTGATGGTCACCGGGATGTCGTCGTCCCCCACCAGCTTGCGCACGACCGCGCGGGCGTAGTCCTCGGTGAGGTCCGGCGGCTCACCCGCCACGTCGTACCCCCACACGATCAGCCACTCGTTCCACGGGCGCACGCAGCGGACCAGGCCCGCGCCGATGCCGCCGACGGTCGCGCCGGGCGCCAGCACCCAGTACAGGGTGCTGGGGCGGTGCGCCACGTACTTGGACAGGTCCGCCCGGAACACGATGTTGATGCTGCCCGCGACGCCCATCCGACCGCTCATCGGCAGCGCGGCGTGCTCGGCGACGCGGCTTCGTCCGCCGTCCGCGCCGATCAGGTACTTGGCGCGGATCCGGTAGGTGTCGCCGCGCAGGCGGTCGTCGACGGTGGCCGTCACCCCGTGGTCGTCCTGTTCGAAGGACGTGTAGACGGTGTGGAAGCGCAGCCGGGTGCCGCGCTCGACGGCGGCGTTGACCAGCACCGGCTCCAGCAGGTGCTGGGGCATGTCGCACATGCGGGTGGGGCTGGCGAGCTCGTGTTCGGCCTGGACGAGCGGGTCGTTGCCCCAGGAGCGCACGCGGCCGAGCTCCTCGCCGGCGAGGGCAGTGCAGAACACCGTGTTGCCCATGAGGTGTTGCGGCGTGGCCTTGGCGGCCACGTCCTGCTCGACGCCCAGATCGCGCAACACCTCCATGGTCCGCTGGTTGGTGATGTGCGCCCGGGGCGTATCGGCCAGCCGCCCGTAACGGGTCACCAGGATGTTGTCGACGCCGTAGGTGCTCAGGGCGAGGGCGGCGCTGGCGCCCGCGGGCCCGCTACCCACGATCAACACATCGGTTTCCACCGTTGTCATCGGGTGCTCCTCCTGATTCGGCGGCGGACCGTCGGCCCGCCACCACACGGGGTCGTGGTGCAGTCGCAGTCGATTATCGGACACGGGGCGCAACCGTTGCCGCCACGCTGAGCTACCGTAACCCACACATCGAAAGCACATGCCTTGGGTTAGTGCAGTGAAGTCGTAAGTGCAGGTGCGCGGTGGTGTGGGTGCGGGAGCGACAGCGCCGATCCCGTTCCTCCCCGCCCGGTTCGACGGTGAGGTCGCGCGGCGGGGCGCATCCACGACCGCGGGTTCGCCGACCTGGCGGGGGCGCCCGGATGAAGAATTCTTCATCCCCGTTTCATGTCGGCCACCGTCTCGTCAGGCATGATCGGCGAGCATGAGACCCCTGTACCGCAATGCCCTGGTCGGGCTACTGGCAGCCGTTCTCGTCGCGTCGGCCGCCCTGGCCTGGGGAACAGGGCGACAGGAACCGGACCCGCGTCCTCCCCGCGAGGTCGTCGTGGGCGAGTCCGTCGATCCGAACGCCTCCCCCTCGGAGCGGCCGTCCCCCGACGTCCGCCCCTCCCCGAGTCCCGAGCCGACCGACTCCCCCTGCCGGTGCGACGACGATGACGATGACGACGACGTGGTCGACCCGCCCCCGGCCGTCACCGATGACGATGACGACGGTGACGACCAAAGGGACGACGATGACGACTGACGGCCGCGGCGCCCGCCCCGCCGAAGGGGACGCCACCGACCCCGTCGGCGGCACCGCTCCCGGAGACGCCGCCCCGCCCCCGGCCTCACCCGAGGACACCCTCACGCTGTCCCGGGAGGAGGCCGACGCCGTCCAGACCCGTGCGCTCCCCGCACGGGCGCGCATCATGGCCTGGGTGCTGCTGCTCATGACCACTGTCCTGCTCCTGGTGAACGTGGTCACCTGGCAGGCGCTGCGCGCCGAGGTCGACGACCGCGTCGACCGCGCCCTCACCCAGGAGGCCGACGAGTTCCAGGAGTTCGCCGCGATCGGCACCGACCCCTCCACCGGGCGGCGGTTCGCCGACGTCGACACCCTGTTCCGGACGCACCTGAGCGGCCAGCACCCGGACCGAAACGAGATCATCTTCGGCTACGTGGACAAGGCGGCCGGGGCCACCGTGCCCACCGGCCGAGTCCGGCAGGGCCAGGAGCCGCTGTTCGACGTCTCCGCCGACCGCGCCGCGCGCCGCAAGATCCTCGACAGCCCCAACGCGCGCGGCGTCATCGAGACCCCTGAGGGGCTGCTGCGCTGGGAGAAGCTGCGGGTCGAACCGCCCGGCAGCGGCACCGCGGCGAACCCCGGCGGCTGGTTCGTCATCGGCTACTTCGTCGACGCCGACATGGCCGGTGTCAACCGCACCGTGCGGACCCTCGTCCTGGTCAGCCTGGCGGGCCTGGTGCTCACCGGCGCGGCGGCGTGGTGGGTGGCGGGGCAGATCCTCGCTCCGATCCGGCTGGTCCGGCAGACCGCCGCGCAGATCACCGAGGAGGACCTCACCCGGCGCATCGCGGTGCCCGGCAACGACGACGTGGCGGCGCTCGCCGAGCAGTTCAACGCCATGCTCGACCGCCTGGAGGACGCGTTCTCCGCCCAACGGCGCTTCGTCGACGACGCCAGCCACGAGCTGCGCACCCCCATCACCATCGTCCGCGGCCACCTGGAGGTCATGGGCGACGGCCCCGAAGAGCGGCGCGAGGTGGTCCGGCTGGTCACCGACGAGCTCGACCGCATGGCCCGCATCGTCGAGGACCTGCTCCTGCTCGCCAAGGCGCAGCGACCCGACTTCCTGCACCCGCTGCGGGTCCCCGTCGCCGAGCTGACCAGCGACGTGGACGCCAAGGTGCGGGCGCTGGGCGACCGCGCCTGGCGGCTGGACGAGATCGGCGAGGGCACGGTGCACCTCGACCCGCAGCGCGTCACCCAGGCCATGGTGCAGCTCGCGTCCAACGCCGTGCGGCACACCGTTCCCGGCGACGAGATCCACATCGGCTCGAAGGTGTCCGATGACGGGTCCACCGTGACGTTCTGGGTGGGCGATTCCGGCCCCGGCATCGCCGCCGAGGAGCAGGAGCGCATCTTCGAGCGGTTCGCCCGGGGCGACACCGGCAGGGGGGACCGCCCCGGTGCGGGGCTGGGCCTGGCTATCGTCCGGGCCATCACCGACGCCCACCATGGCACCGTGGACGTACGGTCCGCCCCCGGCGCGGGGGCGGTGTTCACTCTGGCCTTCCCTGCCGACGTGAGGAGCGCGCAACCGTGAGCCGGATCCTGATCGCCGAGGACGAGGAGCGGATCTCCTCCTTCGTCCGCAAGGGCCTGACCGCGAACGGCTTCGCGACCACCGTGGTCACCACCGGACGCGACGCCGTCGACTACGCGCTCACCGGGGACTTCGACCTCATGGTGCTCGACCTGGGGCTGCCCGACCAGGACGGTTTCACCGTGCTGCGCAGCTTGCGCGAGATGGGCTCGGGCCTGCCGGTGGTCATCCTGACCGCGCGCGACGGCGTCAGCGACACCGTTACCGGCCTGGAGATCGGCGCGGACGACTACATGACCAAGCCGTTCCGCTTCGAGGAGCTGCTCGCCCGTGTCCGGCTGCGGATGCGGAGCGAGCGCGGCACCGAGCTTACCGTGCTGCGTGTCAGGGACCTCACCCTGGACCTCCGCACCCGCCGGGCCTCCACCGACTCCGGAACCATCGACCTCACGGCGCGCGAGTTCGCGCTGCTGGAGCTGTTCCTCCGGCACCACGGCCAGGTCCTCACCCGCCAGCAGATCCTCTCCCAGGTGTGGGGCTACGACTACGACCCGGGGTCCAACGTGGTCGACGTGTACATCCGGTCGCTGCGCAAGAAGATCGGCGGTGAGCGCATCGAGACGGTGCGCGGGATGGGCTACCGGCTGGTGGCGTGACGGGCGGCGGGCGGACGTGTCGGGCGTCGGTCCGGCGCTCTGGTGGTGGACCGGCGCGGGGGTGGCGGGCGCGACGGGCCGGATGAAGGTTTTCTCATGATCGGTTCAGGCTCGGCTCATCGGGGGGTTGGAGGATCTCAACCGTTCCCGGCGGACCGCCGCCCCCACCGACAACAGGAGACACGATTCTCATGCCCGCCTCCTCGATCCTTGAGCTCTCCGACACCCGGCGCGCCGCGCTGAAGGTCTCGTACACGGCCCGCGCGCTCGACGCGGACCGCCCCGCGCGGGTCCGCACCGGGCCCGGCGTGCGCCCGAGGTACGGGGACCTCGTCGTCGCGACCGTCACCGAAATCGGCAAGCACACCCGCCTGGAGTCGGCCCAGGGCAGGCGCCGCCACCTCTTCCCCGGCGACGAGGTGCTGGTCGCCTACGGGGCGCGCTACGCACCCGACCAGTTCGAGGCCGAACCGCCCCAGGACCTGGGCCCCTGCCACCTGGTCGCGGCCGGGGGCATCGCCTCGGTGATGGTCAGCTCGCACGCCGACATCGCCGCGCCGACCTGCCTGGAACCGGTCGGGCTGGCCGCCGACGTCCGCGGAGAGCCGATCAACATGGCCGACCTCGCCGCCCCGGAGGCGCCCTCCGCGCTGCGCACCGTCCCCACCATCGCGGTCGTGGGCACCTCGATGAACGCCGGGAAGACCACCACCGGCGCCACTCTGGTGCGCGGGCTGACCGCAGCGGGGTACAGGGTGGGCGCCGCCAAGATCACCGGCACCGGGGCGGGCGGCGACCGGTGGATGTTCCACGACTCCGGCGCCATCACCACCCTCGACTTCACCGACGCCGGGCTGGCCACCACCTACCGCGTCCCGGTCGACCGGATCGTGCGAACCGCCCGGGACCTGCACGGGCGGCTGACCATGGCCGGGGCCGACGCCATCGTGCTGGAGGTCGCCGACGGGCTCATGCAGCCCGAGACCGCCGAGCTGCTGCGGCGCGATGCGCTGCGGGGGCTGGTGGACGGTTGGGTGTTCGCCGCCGGTGACGCGGCGGGCGCGCTGTACGGCCGTGAGCGGCTGCGCGCGGCCGGGCTGCCGGTGCTCGCGGTCGGCGGCAGGTTCACCGCCTCCCCATTGGCGGTGCGCGAGGCCGCGCAGCTGCTCGACGTACCGGTCTACGGCCTGGCCGACCTCGCCGCCCCCTCCGTCGCCGCCCACCTGGCATCCCGCCCGGTCGTGAGCGCCGTGGCGGAGTGGTCCGCGTGACAGCCGACCATCTCGGCGGCTCCGAAGAGCCGACCGGGCACCGGGCGGACGAGCGATCCGAGGACGAACTCCAGGGTCGGACACGAAGCCGACCCGACGCCCCGGCGGCGCACCGCACCCCGGAGCACCACCACGAGCAGACCAAGGATCGGGCCGGGGCCCGGTCCCGGAACGCAGTGGAGCCGCCCCGGTTGCTCTCCGGGAACCGGCGCTGGAGCTTCGCCGCCCTGGTCGCCGTCGGTTTCGGTCAGGCGGCCGCCGCGATCGCCTGGTCCACGCTCGTCGGACGGCTCGCCGGTGGCGCGACCGGGCCGGGCGCCGGGGCCTCACCCCTCCCCTCCCTGCTGCCCTGGATCGCCGGGCTGGTGCTGCTCTCCGCCGCCCTGATCTTCGCCGAGCGGGTCCTGGCCGAGCGCCTCGGCCAGTCCTGGGTGTCCGCCGTGCGCACCGCCCTGTTCCGCCAGGCCACCTCCGCCCCCGAGCGGCAGGCCGGCCGGGGGCGCTCCACCGGCGGCGCGTCGCTGCGCATGATGGGCAACCTCAGCGCGCTGCGCCGCTGGGCGAGCCTGGGTCTGGCCAAGCTCGCCGTGGCCGTCCCGCTGCTGGTGGGCTGCCTGGTGGCGTTCGCGGTGATCGCACCGTCCGTCGCCATCGCCGTGGCCGCGGTCTCCGCCTGCGGGCTGGGTGCCACGGCCGCCCTGTCGCCGTGGCTGCGCGCCTCGCACCGCGCGGCCCGGCGGCGGCAGGCCCGGGTCGCCTCCCATGTGGTGGAGCGTGTCGGCAAGAACCTCGTGGTCCAGGCGTTCGGACGGGAGCGCGGGGAGCGGCGGATCCTGTCCCGCCGCTCCCGGCGGCTGGCCGAGGCACAGGTCCGCCGCGCCCGCGCGGTCGGCACCGTGCGCGCTATCGGCGAGGCGACCACCTTGTCGGCCACGGCGGCGGTGCTGGTGGCCGCCGCCGTGGCAGGTGTCGGCCCGGCCGCCGCGACGGCGGCGATCGCCGTCGTCGGCATCATGGTCACCCCGCTGCGCGAACTGACCCGAGTGAGCCAGTACCGATCCGCGTGCGCGGTCGCCATGCAGCAGATCCGCACCGAACTCGCCCGGCCCCGGCGCGGCCTGCCCGGAGGCGACGCGCCCGATCTTCCGGAGGGAGGCGGCGCGCTCCACCTGGAAGGGGTGCGTGTGGAGGGGGTGTTCACACCGGTCACGGCGCACGTCCCGGCGGGCGGCGTCGTCGCGGTCACCGGCCCCAACGGCAGCGGCAAGTCCACACTGCTGTCGGTGCTCGCCGGGCTGACGCCACCGGACGGCGGCCGGGTGCTGCTGGACGGCGCCGACATCAACGAATGCCGCGCGTCGTCCGTCCGATCCGCGATCGGTCTCGCGGGCCCCCACCTGCCGCTGCTGCGCGGCACGATCGGCTCGAACGTCCGCTACGCCGACCCGAAGGCCGATGGCAAGCGCTTCCACGAGGCCGTCCGTGCCAGCGGCCTGGACGCCCTGATCGCCGAACTGCCCCTGGGGCTGCAAACACCGGTCCGCGAGAACGGCGGCGGGCTGTCCGCAGGTCAGCTACAGCGGGTGGCCCTGGCCCGTGCCCTGCTCAGGCGGCCGCGCCTGCTCCTCCTCGACGAGGCGGACTCCCACCTCGACGCGCACGCCGCCGACGCGGTCGACCGGATGATCGCCGAGTTCCCCGGGACCGTCGTGATCGTCACGCACCGTCCCGAACGCCTGACCACCGCCGACACGGTGTGGTGGCTGGCCCGCGGCACCCTCCGCGTCACCCGGCCCGAGGCCCCGTCGCCGTCGTCCCGTACGGATCCGAACCCGCGGCCTTGTCTTGTCCGGGGCGGTCACTGATCACGCGAATGTGGGAGGGGGTGGATGCCCCCGCGCTTCCCGACATGGGGGCACCCACCCCCTCCCTCAGCTCGTCAGGCGCCGAGCAGGGTCTGCCGGTTGGCGGTCAGGTAGTCGGCAAGCGCAGGGGCCTTGCGGCCGGAGAGCCGCTCGACGGCGTCGGAGACGCTGTTCAGGTAGCCCTCGCGCGTGGCCTGGCCGACGGTGGCCATCACGTGGGCGAACGCCTCCGGCATGCCCGCGTCGATCGCACCAGCGGTGTACTGCTCGTCGGTGAGCGGCTGGTAGCGCACCGGCTTT